>NZ_CP108067.1:6027500-7272500 GCF_036178145.1 Streptomyces sp. NBC_00273
CCGCAGAGACCAGCGAGAAGCGACTGTTTACTAAAAACACAGGTCCGTGCGAAGCCGTAAGGCGATGTATACGGACTGACGCCTGCCCGGTGCTGGAACGTTAAGGGGACCGGTTAGTGACCTTTCGGGGTTGCGAAGCTGAGAACTTAAGCGCCAGTAAACGGCGGTGGTAACTATAACCATCCTAAGGTAGCGAAATTCCTTGTCGGGTAAGTTCCGACCTGCACGAATGGCGTAACGACTTCTCGACTGTCTCAACCATAGGCCCGGTGAAATTGCACTACGAGTAAAGATGCTCGTTTCGCGCAGCAGGACGGAAAGACCCCGGGACCTTTACTACAGTTTGATATTGGTGTTCGGTTCGGCTTGTGTAGGATAGGTGGGAGACTTTGAAGCAGCCACGCCAGTGGTTGTGGAGTCGCCGTTGAAATACCACTCTGGTCGTGCTGGATGTCTAACCTCGGTCCGTGATCCGGATCAGGGACAGTGTCTGATGGGTAGTTTAACTGGGGCGGTTGCCTCCCAAAGGGTAACGGAGGCGCCCAAAGGTTCCCTCAGCCTGGTTGGCAATCAGGTGTTGAGTGTAAGTGCACAAGGGAGCTTGACTGTGAGACCGACGGGTCGAGCAGGGACGAAAGTCGGGACTAGTGATCCGGCGGTGGCTTGTGGAAGCGCCGTCGCTCAACGGATAAAAGGTACCCCGGGGATAACAGGCTGATCTTCCCCAAGAGTCCATATCGACGGGATGGTTTGGCACCTCGATGTCGGCTCGTCGCATCCTGGGGCTGGAGTCGGTCCCAAGGGTTGGGCTGTTCGCCCATTAAAGCGGTACGCGAGCTGGGTTTAGAACGTCGTGAGACAGTTCGGTCCCTATCCGCTGTGCGCGTAGGAATATTGAGAAGGGCTGTCCCTAGTACGAGAGGACCGGGACGGACGAACCTCTGGTGTGCCAGTTGTCCTGCCAAGGGCATGGCTGGTTGGCTACGTTCGGGAGGGATAACCGCTGAAAGCATCTAAGCGGGAAGCCTGCTTCAAGATGAGTATTCCCACCTCCTTGAGAGGGTAAGGCTCCCAGTAGACGACTGGGTTGATAGGCCAGATGTGGAAGCCCGGTAACGGGTGAAGCTGACTGGTACTAATAGGCCGAGGGCTTGTCCTCAGTTGCTCGCGTCCACTGTGTTAGTTCTGAAATAACGAACAGCTGTGTCAACACCAGCGTTCAAATTTCATAGTGTTTCGGTGGTCATAGCGTTAGGGAAACGCCCGGTTACATTCCGAACCCGGAAGCTAAGCCTTTCAGCGCCGATGGTACTGCAGGGGGGACCCTGTGGGAGAGTAGGACGCCGCCGAACAATCATTGTGGGAAAGCCCCGCACCAACCCTTACGGGTTCGGTGCGGGGCTTTTCTGCGTTTACCCCACGGTGATGTTTACGTGGGCGTATACTCGGAGCATGTCTGATGCCATGATCCGTGTGCCGGCCGAGGTGAGAGACCGCCTGGCCGTCATCGCTGAGTCCCGCGGGACGTCCATCCGGTCTCTGGTGCAGGAGTTTGCCGAGACGACGCTGACCGCAGAGGAGCGGCGGGAGCGGGCGGAGCGAGCCCGGGCTTATATGGCCGATCACTTCGGGGTGGACGTGACCGATGAGGAGAGTGCGGCCATGGGCCGAAAGCTCCGTGAGGCCTTCGCGCGGCAGGAGGACGCGGCCGCGTGATCCAGCACCACCTCGTCCTGGACGCGCCGTCCTTGCTTGCGCTGTCCGGGAATCGGCAGGTGTCCGCGCTGATTCACCATGCCCATCTCGATGCGGAGACGCGGTTGTGGGTGCCGGTCCTGTCGGTCCTCGAGGCCGACGTGGTTCTCGCGGGGATCGCCGAGCACATCGGCCAGCTCGACGTGATCCACATGCTCGACCTCGACTATCCGGCCGTCCTGGCTGTGGCACAGATGTGCCGCGACGGAGTGCCGGCCGGTGTCGCAGCCGCCGTCCATGCCGCACGTCACCTTCCCGAGTGGGGTTCGCAGGCACTGGTTGCCACGGTCGAGCCGAAGGCCTATGAGGGGCAGGGAGTGGGCGTCTTCGATCTGAACCGCTGAGCCTTCGCTCCTCAGAGGCGGCCGGCGGCCTTCAGGGCCAGGTAGGCGTCCGCCAGGGACGGCGCCAGGGTGTCCGGGGTGGCGTCGACGACGTGGACGCCGTGGCGGCTGAGCTGGTCGGCCGTGCGGCGGCGCTGGGACTGGGTCTGGGTACCGGCGGCGGCCTCGTAGACGGCGTCCACCGAGCCCCGTGAGCTTGTCATGGCCGCGACATGAGGGTCGGCGACCGAAGCCAGCAGGACCGTGTGGCGCTGCGTGAGGCGGGGCAGCACCGGGAGCAGGCCCTCTTCGATCGGGGCCGCGTCCAGGCTCGTCAGGAGCACCACCAGGGACCGGCGCGGGGCGTTGCGCAGGATGGTGGAGACCAGGGTCCGGGCGTCCGTCTCGACCAGTTCCGGCTCCAGGGTGGCCATCGCGTTGACGAAGGACGGGAGGGTGTCGGCCGCCGAGCGGCCCTGGACCTGGGCGCGGGGGCGGCGGTCGTGGGCCAGGAGGTCCACGCGGTCGCCGGCGCGGGTGGCCAGGGCTGCGAGGAGCAGGGCCGCGTCCATCGCGGAGTCCAGGCGGGGGGCGTCGCCGACGCGGCCCGCCGAGGTGCGGCCGGTGTCCAGGCAGATGAGGATGTGCCGGTCGCGTTCGGGGCGCCAGGTGCGGACGGCCACCTTGTTCTGGCGGGCCGTGGCGCGCCAGTCGATGGAGCGGGTGTCGTCGCCGGGGACGTAGTCGCGGAGGCTGTCGAACTCGGTGCCCTCGCCGCGGGTCAGGACGCTCGTACGGCCGTCCAGTTCGCGCAGGCGGGCCAGCCGGGACGGGAGGTGCTTGCGGCTGGTGAAGGGCGGCAGGACCCGGACGGTCCAGGGGGACGTCTGGGAGCCCTGGCGGGCCCACAGGCCCAGGGGGCCGTAGGAGCGGATCGTGACGCGGTCGGCCCGGCGGTCGCCGCGGCGGGTGGGCAGCAGCCGGGTGGTCAGCCGGCGGCGTTCGCCCGCGGGGACGACCACCTCGTGGCGGGACGCCGCCGCCTCCGTGCCCGGGAGCCAGCTGCTCGGGGGCCAGGCGTCGCGGACGCGGGCCCGGAGCTTGCGGCCGCTGGGGTTGGTGACGGTGAGGTGGACCTCCGCCGGCTCGCCCAGGCGGACCGAGGTGTCTCCGGAGCGGGCCAGTACGAGGCCGCGTACGGGCGCCGCCAGGGCGCCGTCGAGCGCGCAGGCCAGGGCGATCGGGCCGTTGACCGCGAGCATGCCGGTCCAGCTCGGTTCGAGGAGGCCGACCGGGATGCTGCCGAGGGCCGCCAGCAGGGCGGCGCGTCCGGTGAGGGCCATCAGCGCGGGACGGGGACGTGGGAGAGGATCGCCGTGATGACGGCGTCGGCCGTGACTCCCTCCATCTCCGCTTCCGGGCGCAGCTGGACGCGGTGGCGCAGGGTCGGCAGGGCGAGGGCCTTGACGTCGTCGGGGGTGACGTAGTCGCGGCCGGTGAGCCAGGCCCAGGCGCGGGCGGTGGCCAGCAGGGCGGTCGCGCCGCGGGGGGAGACGCCGAGGGTGAGGGACGGCGATTCGCGAGTGGCGCGGCAGACGTCGACGACGTAGCCGGCGATCTCGGGGGAGACGGAGACCTGGGCGACGGCCTGGCGGGCGGCTTCGAGTTGGGCCGGGCCGGCGACCGGGCGGACGCCGGCGGCGTGCAGGTCGCGGGGGTTGAAGCCGGCGGCGTGGCGGGTCAGGACCCCGATCTCGTCCTCGCGGGAGGGGAGGGGGACGGTGAGCTTGAGGAGGAAGCGGTCGAGCTGGGCTTCCGGGAGGGGGTACGTGCCCTCGTACTCGACCGGGTTCATGGTGGCGGCGACGAGGAAGGGGTCGGGCAGCTTCCGCGGGGTGCCGTCGACGGTGACCTGGCGCTCCTCCATCGCTTCGAGGAGCGAGGACTGGGTCTTGGGCGGGGTGCGGTTGATCTCGTCCGCGAGGAGGAGGTTGGTGAAGACCGGGCCGTCCTGGAAGGAGAACTCGGCGGTGCGGGCGTCGTAGACGAGCGAGCCGGTGACGTCGCTCGGCATCAGGTCCGGGGTGAACTGGACGCGCTTGGTGTCGAGTTCGAGGGAGGCGGCCAGCGCCCGTACCAGCAGGGTCTTGGCGACGCCGGGGACGCCTTCGAGGAGGACGTGGCCGCGGCACAGGAGCGCGACGACGAGCCCGGTGACGGCGGAGTCCTGACCGACCACGGCCTTGCCGATCTCGGTGCGGAGCGCTTCGAGGGAAGCGCGGGCGCTGTCCGCGGTCACTGCCGTGGACTCGGTGGCCGGGTACGTCATGACGTACGGACCTCTCTTTCGAGGGCGTCGAGGTGGTCGGCGAGCGCGACGAGTGCCGCGTCGTCGGAGGGGGTGGTGCCGAAGAGGAGGGCGGTCACGTCCCGGGGCTCGCCGGTCAGGCGGGCGGAGACGGCCGGGGCCAGGGCCGCGGGGTCGTGGGCCTGGGTGTGCGGTACGCCGAGCAGCGCGGCGAGGCGTTCGCGGGTGGCGGTGCGCAGCACGGTGGCGGCGCGGTCGCGGGCGTCGGTCTTGCGGTAGAGGCGGGCGCGGCCCTCGGTGGCCTCGGAGGCGCGGATGGCGACGGGGAGCTTCTCGGTGACGAGGGGGCCCAGGCGCCGGGCGCGCCAGAGGGCGGCGAGGACGGCGGCGACGAAGAGCTGGAGCAGGGCCCAGGACCAGCCGGCCGGGATGAGGTCGAGGAGGCCCTTGTCCTCGGCGGAGGGCGCGGTGTCGGGGTCGGAGTCCGCGAGGGACGGCAGGTACCAGACGAGGTCCGGGCGGGAGCCGAGGAGTTGGAGGGCGAGGGAGGCGTTGCCTTCGTCGGCGAGGGACTCGTTGAGGAGGATCGTCTCGGAGCCGAGGAGGACGGTGTCGCCGCCGGCGGGGCCGGTGGGGAGGACGAGGAGCGTGGGGTGGCCGCCGCTGGGGTAGCAGGCGGTGGTCCGGGGCAGGGCGGTGGTGTAGGTGAGGCCGCCGCCGGTGTCGGCGCGGCCGGCCGAGGTGGCGGCGGGCAGGGTGCAGCCGGGGTCGGGGCGGTCCGTGGTGGCGTCGCCGGAGGTGCGCACGCCGGGGGAGAGGTCGCCGAGGCTGTGGCTGCTGGGTGCGAGGAGGACGGTGCGGCCGCCGGAGAGGTCGATGGCCGAGCGGATGACGTCGCGCTGGGTGGCGCCGAGCCGGTCGGGGTCGGTGACCAGGAGAGTGGTGCGGGGGCCGGTGGCGGCGGCGGCCTCGCGGGCGGTGGTGACGACGCGGGTGGTGACGCCGCGTTCCTTCAAGAGCTCGGCGACGGCGCGGCTGCCGAAGGGGTCGGCGCTGCGGGGGTCGAGGCCGCCGTGGCGGGTGCCGGAGTCGAGGGCCGCCATGGCGACGGCGCCGGCGGCGAGGACGGCCACGGCGGTGAGGACGCGGCGGATCCGGCGAAGGCGGCGGGTGCGCGGGGCGCCGTCGGCGGGTGGGGGTGCGTGGCCGGGGGTACCGGCCGAGGGCTCCCGCGCCTCGGGCGCCGACGGGGCCGACGGCGCCGAAGTGGCCGTCGGCGTGGCCGGGTCGGTCGGGCCGGTCATGCGGTGGGTCCCGTCAGCAGCGGCTTTGCGCGGTCCAGGGTGAGGTCGAGGGCGCGCAGGCGGGCGTACGTGTCGGCGTCGGCGGTGCGGCCGCCGTAGGTGACGTCGTCGAAGGTACGGGCGGCGGCGCGGAGTTCCGCGGCGTGGTCGGGGAGGGAGACCGCGGCTTCGGCGGCGGCCTCGTCGGCGGTGCGTCCGGGGCGCGGGTCGAGCAGGGTGCGCTCCTCCAGGGAGCGGACGACGGCGCGCATGCGTTCCTGGACGGCTTCGGTCCAGCGGCCGGCCGCGGCGTGGGCGTCGGCGGCGGTGCGGTGGTCGGCGGCGCTGCGGGTGCCGTCGGCGAAGAGGACGCCCGTGCCGGTGGTGATCCGGCCGGGGGTGCCGAGGCGCCACCAGAGGGCGCCGACGGCGAGGACCACGAGTACGAGGATCACGACGAGGCCGAAGCCGCCTCCGGGGGTCGCCCCGGAGGCGGCGCCGAGCATGTCGTCGAGCCAGTCGAAGAACTTGCGCAGGGCGCGGTCGAGCAGGCTCGGGTCGTTCTCGTGGTACATCGGCTTGGACAGTTCGCGCTCGGCCGCTTCCCTGGCGGGTTCGCGCGGTGTCGTCACCGGTGGTGTTTCGGCGCTCGGCAGGAGCGCCGTGGCGCGGGTGATGAGGCCCCCCGTACTCATCATCTGTGCGTCAGCCTCCGGTCGTGCCGTAGTTCTCGAGGCCTGCGGCCCGGGCGAGCTCCAGGTCGAGTCCCTCGCGGCGGATGCGCTGGTCGACGTAGAGGAGCACGGTGACGCCGGACTGGAACGGCATGACGATGGTCTGCGCGATGATCAGGCCGATCGCGGGGGCGATCAGTGCGCCCCAGTTGTTCATGTTGGCGGGGCTGCCGTCCGCGAGGGCGTCGAGGCCGCCGCTGAAGGCGAAGACGCTGAGGAGCTGGAACGGCATGACGATCATCGCCGAGATGAAGCCGGCGATGATGATGGTGAGCAGCGTGATGCCGAAGATGCGCCACCAGGTGCCCTTGACGAGCTTCGAGGAGCGCGCGAAGGCCTTGAACACGGTGCTCTTCTCGAGCATCAGGGCGGGCGAGGCCAGTGTGAACTTGATGCCCAGCCAGAGCAGGAGCGGCAGCCAGACGAGGCCGCCGAGGACGGCGAGGGCGGGGGTCTCGGCGAGGAGGCCCGGCAGGATCAGTACGGCGCCGAGCAGGACGGCGCCGAGGGCCATCAGCAGCGTGAGCCCTATCAGGCGCAGCAGCTGGGGGCGGGACTCGCGCCAGGCGTCGGAGACCGAGGAGTGCTGGCCGAGCACGGCGCGGCTGAAGACCATCGTGAGCATCGCGGTGACCACGATGGTGCCGAGGAACTGGATGAACTGGACCACTGCGGTCGCGCCGATGGTGCTGCCGATCGCGTCGATGAATTCCTCGGGGCCGGCGTCCGGGGAGGCGGAGATGGCGAGGTCGTCCAGCATGAACTTCTGGGCGATCACGCTGATCACCTGGACGACGGTGGCCACGACCAGGGTGATCGGCAGGACCGCGCGCCAGTGGGTGCGCATGGTGGCGACCGCGCCGTCGAGGATCTCGCCGAGGCCCAGGGGCCGCAGGGGGATCACACCGGGCTTGGCGGCGGGGGGCTGGCCCCACTGGCCGGGGGCGCCCGGGTAGCCGTACTGGGGGCCGTACTGGCCCGCCTGAGGGGTACCCGGCTGCTGCCCCCAGCCCGAGGTGGGCTGCGGCTGCGGCTGCGGGGCCGCGGGCGTGGTGCCCGGGTTCGACCACTGACCGGGCGGCGGCTGTTCGGCGGACCACTTCGGGTCGCCGGCGGGCTGGGCGGGCTGGGCCGGCGGTGCGGGCTGCTGCGCGCCGCCGTCGGTGCCCGGCCGCTCGCTGTCAGACGGAGAGGATCCGGGCGAAGCCCAGCCCGGAGAGTCGTTCATCGTCACTCCTTCATGTGCGCCTGCCGCGGCAGGGCGCTGGTCGCTGCCATCGTGCCACGTGGGGGGCCCGAACGGAGTAGGGGGTGGGCAGCGGATCGCGTGCGGTGGCGGGGCGGGGAGGGCCGGCCCGGGAGGATTCCGACCGGTCGGACGGTTCCGGGCGGTAGTGAGGGGTTCTCCGCAGCCCGTACCTTCAATAGTCGACCCGTTCGGGGGCAGACTGGTGGAGCTGATCTCCACACAGGTCCGAGGGTCGATTTCCAGCCCTTTTGGCTGTGGGACAGCTCACCGCCGGGTCACGATTAGCTAATGGGATGATGTCAACCATGAAGGGACGCGTCCTTGTCGTCGACGACGACACCGCGCTGGCCGAGATGCTCGGCATTGTGCTGCGTGGAGAAGGTTTTGAGCCGTCGTTCGTAGCAGACGGTGACAAGGCACTTGCTGCCTTCCGGGAGGCGAAGCCGGACCTGGTGCTGCTGGACCTCATGCTGCCCGGGAGGGACGGCATAGAGGTCTGCCGCCTGATCCGGGCGGAGTCCGGCGTGCCGATCGTCATGCTCACCGCCAAGAGCGACACGGTCGATGTCGTCGTGGGCCTGGAGTCCGGGGCCGACGACTACATCGTGAAGCCGTTCAAGCCGAAGGAGCTGGTGGCCCGTATCCGGGCCCGCCTGCGCCGGTCGGAGGAGCCCGCGCCCGAGCAGCTGGCCATCGGTGACCTGGTCATCGACGTGGCCGGGCACTCGGTCAAGCGGGACGGCGCCTCCATCGCGCTGACCCCGCTCGAGTTCGACCTGCTGGTCGCCCTCGCGCGCAAGCCCTGGCAGGTCTTCACCCGTGAGGTGCTGCTGGAGCAGGTTTGGGGCTACCGGCACGCGGCGGACACCCGCCTGGTCAACGTGCACGTGCAGCGTCTGCGCTCCAAGGTCGAGAAGGACCCGGAGCGCCCCGAGATCGTCGTGACGGTGCGTGGTGTCGGCTACAAGGCCGGACCCAGCTGACGTGCAGTCCGGTACGTCCGGCGTGTCCGGTAGGGTCCCGGGCGGCTTCCACCCGTGGAGGCTGCGCTTCGGCCGGCTGTTCCGGGACCGGGCGTCGAGCAGCCGTGTCCTGCGGTTGTTCCTGCGCCTGGCGCGCCGACCGCTGCTTCCGGCCGTCCGGCTGTGGCGGCGCAACATCCAGCTCCGGGTGGTCGCCGCCACCCTGTTGATCTCGCTCGCCGTGGTCCTCGCCCTGGGGTTCGTCGTCATCGCCCAGGTCAGCAGGGGTCTCCTCGAGGCCAAGGAGGAGGCGGCACAGAGCCAGGCCGCGGGCGGGTTCGCGGTGGCGCAGGAGAAGGCCAACGCCCCGGCCACGGTGGACGGGCCCGACGCCACCGACAACAAGGTCGGCCGGGACGCCAGTACGTGGATGAACTCCCTGGTCAAGCAGTTGGCCAGTGGTGGGCAGACCGCTTTCGAGGTCGTCGCGCTGGGTGCGGGCACGGGTGACGAGGCGCTGCCCGGGACGCAGGGCGTCAAGGGCGCCCGGGCCTCCGGCAACGTGGACCCGACCGCCAGCGTCCCGCTGCCGCTGCGCCGGGCCGTCAACCGGGCCACCGGCGCCTTCAAGACCTTCTCCGAGATCCGCTACACCAGTGGGGACGGGGCGAAGGAGCCCGAGCCGGCGCTGGTCATCGGCAAGCGGCTCTCGGACATCAACGGCGACCCGTACGACCTGTACTACCTCTTCCCGCTCACGCAGGAGGAGGAGTCCCTCAACCTGATCAAGGTCACCATCGTGACCGCGGGCATGTTCGTCGTCGTCCTGCTCTGCGGCATCGCCTGGCTCGTCGTGCGCCAGGTGGTCACACCGGTCCGGATGGCCGCCGGGATCGCCGAGCGGCTCTCGGCCGGGCGGCTCCAGGAGCGGATGAAGGTCACCGGTGAGGACGACATCGCGCGCCTCGGCGAGGCCTTCAACAAGATGGCGCAGAACCTCCAGAACAAGATCCAGCAGCTGGAGGAGCTGTCCCGGATGCAGCGCCGCTTCGTCTCGGACGTCTCGCACGAGCTGCGCACCCCGCTGACGACGGTACGGATGGCCGCCGACGTCATCCACGACGCCCGGGTCGACTTCGACCCGATCACCGCGCGCTCCGCCGAGCTGCTCGCCGGGCAGCTCGACCGGTTCGAGTCGCTCCTCGCCGACCTGCTGGAGATCAGCCGCTTCGACGCCGGGGCCGCGGCCCTGGAGGCCGAGCCCATCGACCTGCGTGACGTCGTGCGCCGGGTCATCGACGGTGCCGAGCCGCTCGCCGAGCACAAGGGCACCCGGATCCGGGTCCTGGGCGACACCCAGCCGGTCATCGCCGAGGCCGATGCCCGGCGGGTGGAGCGGGTGCTGCGCAATCTGGTGGTCAACGCCGTGGAGCACGGCGAGGGCCGCGACGTGGTGGTCCGGCTGGCGTCCGCGGGCGGGGCCGTCGCCGTCGCCGTACGGGACTACGGGGTCGGGCTGAAGCCCGGCGAGGCCACCCGTGTCTTCAACCGCTTCTGGCGGGCCGACCCGGCGCGGGCGCGCACGACCGGCGGGACCGGCCTGGGCCTGTCGATCGCCGTCGAGGACGCCCGGCTGCACGGGGGCTGGCTGCAGGCTTGGGGCGAGCCGGGCGGCGGTTCGCAGTTCCGGCTGACCCTGCCGCGCACGGCCGACGAGCCGCTGCGGGGCTCGCCCATCCCGCTGGAGCCCGAGGACTCCCGGGCCAACCGCGCCAACCGGGCCAGGGCCGCGGCCGAGGCCGCGGGCGGTGCGGCGGAGCGTACGCCCGCCGACGCGGGCGACCGCTCGCCGATACCGCCGCGCTCGCCCGTCGCCGGAGCGATGCCGGTGCCCGCAGACCCGACGGCCCTGCCGGGGAACGGGGCACGGGTCGTGGCCCGCCCGGCCGAACAGGCACAACAGGAGGACCGAGCCGATGGACGCTGAGCCCTTGGACGCGCGGGCGGGGCGTGCGCGGGTGCGGCGCCGGCGGCTGCGCACCGTACGGGCGTACGCCTTCGGCGCGGCCGGGCTGCTGCTCGCGGGGTGTGCCTCCATGCCGGACCGGGGCGACATCCGTCCGGTGCAGGCCTCGCAGGGCGTGGATTCGCAGGTCCGGGTGTTCGGCGTACCGCCCGCGGACAAGGCCAGCCCGGCGGAGATCGTCGACGGCTTCCTGGAGGCGATGACCAGCGACGACCCGCAGCTGGAGACGGCCCGCAAGTACCTCACCGAGGCGGCTGCGAAGAGCTGGAAGCCCGGCTCGGCCGTCACCGTGCTCTCCTCCGGGCTCAACCGGGTTCCGAACCGCGGCGAGAAGGACCCGGACGGGCCCCGCTGGAAGGTGACCGGCAAGAAGCTCGCGACCGTCGACGAGCACAGCGCGTACCAGCCGCAGACCGGGGCCAGGGAGTACGAGGAGTTCCTCCAGCTCGTCCAGAACGAGGACAAGCAATGGCGGATCTCGACCCCGCCGAGCGGGCTCGTGCTCAGCGAATCGGACTTCCAGCGCATCTACATGCCGGTCAACAAGTACTACTTCGCGGGCGGCACGCTCGTCGCCGACCCCGTCTACGTGCGTCAGCGCACCGACCCGGACTCGCGGATGGACCCGACCACCCAGACCGTGCAGTCGCTGCTGGCGGGGCCGTCGCGGTGGCTCGCCCCGGTCGTGGAGTCCAGTTTCCCCACCGGTACGGAACTGAGCCCGGGCACCAAGTCCCTTTCGTACGACGGGCAGAACACGCTGCGCGTGCCGCTCAACGAGAAGGCCGAGAACGTCGCGCAGCCGCAGTGCAAGAAGATGGCCACCCAACTCCTCTACACGGTCAAGGACCTGACGGGTTCCCGGCTCGACCAGGTCGAACTGGTGCGGGCGGGCGGCAAGTCGACCTCGCTGTGTTCGGTGAGCGAGGTGAACGCGGCCGCGATCGCGGGCCGGCCAAAGATCCCCGAGTTCCAGTACTTCGTGGACAACGAGAAGCGTCTGGTCCGCATGAAGCTGGACACGAGCAGCGAGGACCAGCAGGTCCGGCCCGAACCGGTGCCGGGGCCGCTGGCCACCCCTCCCGGTTTCAAGGTCAGATCGGCGGCGGTCTCGCACGACGAGCGGCGCGCGGCCGTGGTCTCCGAGGACGAGCACGCGCTGTACGTCGTGCCGCTGGTCGGGAGCGGGGCGATGCCGCAGCCGTTGCCGGTCGGCAAGGGCGGCAAGGCGGCGTTGCTGACCGCGCCGAGCTGGGACGCTTCGGGTGATCTGTGGGTCGCGGACCGGGATCTGCAGTCCCCGGGGCTGTGGCGGGTGCCGGGTGGTGCCGGAACGCCCGAGAAGGTGCAGGTGGCGGGGCTCGACGGGCGGAAGATCGCTTCGCTGAAGGCGTCCGCCGACGGGGCGCGGATCGCCCTGCTGGTGGAGCAGCCCGGCGGCGGCAGCAAGGTCCTCTACGTCGGGCGGATCGAACGGCCCGACGGCAAGGGCGACTCCTCGGCGGTGTCGGTGCGCGAGCTGCGTCCGGCGGCCCCGCAGATGGTCGACGTGACGGCGATGAGCTGGGCGCCCCGCGGGCGGCTGCTCGTGGTGGGCCGGGAGAACGGCGGCGTGCAGCAGGCCCGCTACATGCTGGCCGACGGTTCGATGGTCGCGGCGAGCCTGCCCGGGGCCACCGGTCTGTCGGAGGTGGCGGTCGCGGCCACGGAGGACGAGGCGAAGCCGAAGCCGGTGGTCGCGTTCTCGGAGGACGGGATCGTGTGGCTTCCGCCGGGGGCGCAGTGGCGCACGGTGGCGGCGGGCGCGGGCGGCCGGGCTCCGGTGTACCCGGGCTGATCGGCCTTCGCGCGGGTCGTCCACAGGGGTCGCGCCCGGCGGCCGGGCCCGTCAGTGTGGATCCATGCGGGATGGGTGGCAGGAGCTCGCCGGGCTGGTCCTGCCGGTCGACTGCGCCGGCTGCGGGGCGGTCCGGGTGCTGGTGTGCGCCGAGTGCCGGGATGCGCTGAGCGGGGCCGGGGCGGGGCCGGTGCGGCCGTCTCCGCGGCCCGCGGGATTGCCGGTGGTGCTGGCCGCCGCCGTCTACGAGGGGGCCGTACGGAGCCTCCTGCTGGCGCACAAGGAGCGCGGGGCGCTACCGCTGGCCGGGGTGCTCGGCGCAGGCCTGGCGGCGGCCGTCCTGGCGGGCGGTGTCGGCGGTGCCGGTGGTGCGGGCGGTGCGGGGGACGTGGCGCTGGTCCCGGTCCCGTCGGCGCGGCGGCAGGTCCGGGCGCGCGGGCACGATCCGGCGCTCAGGATCGCGCGGGCGGCCGCGGGGCGGCTGCGGCGGGCCGGCGTTCCCGCGCGCGTGGCGCCCGTACTGGGGCTGCGGCGGGCGGTGGCGGACCAGGCGGGGCTGGGGGCCCGGCAGCGCCGGGAGAACCTCACGGGGGCGCTGGCGGTGCGCCGCGGCGGGTGGCGGCTCATGGCCGGTGCGGCCCGGATCGTGCTCGTGGACGACCTGATCACGACGGGGGCGACGCTGGCGGAGGCGGCCCGGGCGGTGCGCGCCGCGGGGCTGGTGGCGGGCCCGGGGACGGGCCCGGGGACGGTGCTGCGGGCGGCGGTGGTGGCCGCGCCGGCGGACTCCTTCAGGCGGATCGAACGCGCGCCACGTCTTTGCGCACCTCGGACAGAGCAAAAATCTTGTGAATAGATTTGGAACTGGCGGGGAAGGCCCATCGTTGCAGGTAGTAAGAGGGAACAGTCACCTGACTGGAAGTACATTCCGGTAGCGGGTGCCGACAACCGCCATAGAGGGATATGTTCGGTTGTAAGGAACTCAGGAGACTGTCTCTCGACTCCGAAGTCGGTGGGGTGTTGATCTTGCCGATGGGGGAGGAGGAGGTGAAAGTCGCCAAGTCCGAGGCTCCGGCCTTCACCGGAGTCTGGTGCGAAAGGGAGACGCTTCGCCCCGTCGGGCGGAGCTATCCGGGAACGGAGTTCTGCGTGGACATCGTCGTCAAGGGCCGCAAGACCGAGGTGCCCGAGCGGTTCCGCAAGCACGTGGCCGAGAAGCTGAATCCGGAGCGGATCCAGAAGCTCGACGCCAAGGTGATCAGCTTGGACGTCGAGGTGTCCAAGGAGCACAACCCGCGCCAGGCCGACCGTTCCGACCGCGTGGAGATCACCCTGCGTTCGCGGGGCCCGGTGATCCGTGCCGAGGCCGCCGCCGCCGACGCGTACGCGGCGCTGGACCTGGCTCAGGACAAGCTCGAGGCCCGGCTGCGCAAGCAGCACGACAAGCGTTACACCCGCCGTGGCAACGGCCGGCTCTCGGCGGCGGAGGTCGCCGACGTGGTGCCGGGCGTCGCATCGCTGAACGGCAGCGGACAGCCGGTGTCGGAGGAGAAGACGGACGGGGTGCCGATCACCCGGATCGGATCCCTCGAGGTGCAGGGCGAAGGCCCGCTCATCGTGCGCGAGAAGACCCACTCGGCCGCACCCATGTCGCTCGACCAGGCCCTGTACGAGATGGAACTGGTCGGCCACGACTTCTATCTGTTCGTCGACTCCGAGACGAAGTTGCCCAGTGTCGTTTACCGCCGTCATGCCTATGACTACGGCGTCATCCACGTGAACCCCGACGGTGCCTCCAGCTCGGAGGAACCGCGGGGCGGCGCCGGTGGCGCGCTCGGCGGCTGAGGCCGGGCACATCTGTTCATCGCCCCCGCGCAGGCGTTCCGGCGCCTGCGCGGGGGCGCCTGCATGACCGGTATGCGACGGGTATGCGCCAGGTGGCTCACTTTTGGCCCCCGGGCCGTGGCGCGGGCATGGAATCATGGCGTGCAGTCAACCGGCAGCGGTGTGTGTCCGGTTGGCCCGGCAACTGAGCACATGCAGGGGGAGGAACGATGGCGGACAGCTTCGGGCCGGCGCGCGGGGACAGCGGCGTCGCGGACTGCCACGGGACGGACCCGTC
This sequence comes from Streptomyces sp. NBC_00273, assembly GCF_036178145.1. Classification (NCBI taxonomy): domain Bacteria; kingdom Bacillati; phylum Actinomycetota; class Actinomycetes; order Kitasatosporales; family Streptomycetaceae; genus Streptomyces; species Streptomyces sp. NBC_00273. The sequence goes on from NZ_CP108067.1 coordinate 6,042,100, forward strand.
GCAGGAGCCCGCCCGGGAGCCCATCAGAGTGCTCGTGGTCGACGACCACGCGCTCTTCCGGCGGGGACTGGAGATCGTCCTCGCGCAGGAGGAGGACATCCAGGTCGTCGGCGAGGCCGGGGACGGGGCGGAGGCCGTGGACAAGGCGGCCGATCTGCTTCCGGACATCGTGCTGATGGACGTGCGGATGCCCCGGCGCGGCGGGATCGAGGCGTGCACCTCGATCAAGGAGGTGGCCCCCTCGGCGAAGATCATCATGCTGACGATCAGCGACGAGGAGGCGGACCTCTACGACGCGATCAAGGCGGGTGCGACCGGGTACCTCCTGAAGGAGATCTCGACGGACGAGGTGGCCACGGCGATCCGGGCGGTGGCGGACGGCCAGTCGCAGATCAGCCCGTCGATGGCGTCGAAGCTGCTCACCGAGTTCAAGTCGATGATCCAGCGGACCGACGAGCGCCGGCTGGTGCCGGCGCCGCGGCTGACGGACCGGGAGCTGGAGGTCCTGAAACTGGTGGCCACCGGTATGAACAACCGTGATATCGCCAAGGAGTTGTTCATTTCCGAGAACACCGTGAAGAACCACGTCCGCAACATCCTGGAGAAGCTGCAGCTGCACTCCAGGATGGAAGCCGTGGTCTACGCGATGCGGGAAAAGATCCTCGAAATCCGCTGAGGCGAGATCCGGAAGAGGCGACACGGGGCCCGGGCCCCGTGGTCGAAGTCCCGTCGGGCCTAGAGCGCAGCCAGTTCCGCGGTGACGGCCGCCGCCTCCGCGGGCGAGCTCGCGCGCTCGACGCGTACGTCCTCGCACCCGACCCACTCCGCCGCCTCCCGCAGGGCCCGCGCCATCGGGCCCGCGGCCTTCGGGGAGGTCAGCGAGAGCTGCCGGGCGACCAGCGTGCGGCCCTCGCGGGCCGGGTCGACGCGGCCCTGGAGCCGGCCGCCCGCCAGCAGCGGCATCGCGAAGTACCCGTGTATCCGCTTCGGCTTGGGCACGTACGCCTCCAGGCGGTGCGTGAAACCGAAGATCCGCTCCGTGCGGGGACGGTCCCAGACCAGGGAGTCGAAGGGCGAGAGCAGCGTCGTGCGGTGGCGGCCCCCGGGGGTCTGCGCGAGAGCCGCCGGGTCCGCCCAGGCCGGCTTGGACCAGCCCTGCACCTCGACCGGTACCAGCCCGGAGTCCGCGACCACCGCGTCGAACTGCTCGCCCTTGAGGCGGTGGTAGTCCGCGATGTCGGCGCGGGTGCCGACGCCCAGGGACCGGCCCGCCAGGGCGACCAGGCGGCGCAGGCACTCGCGGTCCTCCAGGTCGTCGTGGAGCAGCGCATCGGGAACGGCCCGCTCGGGGAGGTCGTAGACCCGCTTCCATCCGCGGCGCTCGCTGCACACCACCTCGCCGGTGTCCAGCAGCCACTCCACCGCGATCTTGGTCTCGGACCACTCGAACCACTCGCCGCCGTTCTTGGCGCCGCCCAGCTCGGTGGAGGTCAGCGGGCCGTCGGACCGCAGCCGGTCCAGGACGGCCCGCGTCGAGTGCTGCTTGTCCTCGAGGATGTGCCAGCGGTGGCCGCGGGTCCGGTTGGCCCGGCGGCGGAAGGCGAAATGCGGCCATTCCTCGATGGGCAGGATGCAGGCGGCGTGCGACCAGTACTCGAAGGCGTGCCGGTCCGACCAGTACGCCTGCTCCACGGCGTCCCGGCCGACCGCGCCCAGGCGCGCGTACGGGATCAGCTCGTGCGAGCGGGCCAGGACCGAGATGGTGTCCAGCTGCACGGCGCCCAGGTGGCGCAGGACCCCGCGGACCCCGCCGCGCCGGTCGGGCGCGCCGATGAAGCCCTGCGCGCGCAGCGCGATGCGCCGGGCCTCGTCGGCGGACAGGGACACGTGCGGCGGCGGGTTGCTCATGCGCCGAAGCCTAGGCGGCACCACTGACATTGATACTCGTAGCGGGTTCCGGTGGTCGTGGCTCTGCCACTGACTGACGCCCTGCTGGGCTGTCTTCCCGCTGTACCGTCCGGCTGCCGGGCCCGTTCTTCATGGCTCCGGCCAGGTGGAACATGACCTGATAGGAGCTTGGTCAGAAGCCCCCTCAATGTCCTGTCTGTCCCACCTGGCCGGTGTCACCTCCGGCTAGGAAGGCGCCTCCAGCATGACAGCAGCGGACACAGCGGGCACGAGCGGCCAGTGGGTGTTCGGCGGTGTGGACTCGCACGCCGACACCATCCACGTCGCGGTCATCACCGACAACGGCGGCCACCTCGCCGACGCAGAGTTCCCCACCACCACCGCCGGATACACGGCAGCCCTGGCCTTCCTCTGCGCCCACGGGGACGTGATCGCGATCGGCGTGGAAGGCACCGCGTCCTACGGAACCGGGTTCACCCGCGCCGCCGTCGCCGATGGCCTGAGCGTGCTCGAAGTCAACCGCCCCGACCGCGCCGAACGCCGCCGCAGCGGCAAGTCCGACCCCATCGACGCCTACGCCGCCGCCCGCGCCGCACTCTCCGGACGCGCCTCCAGCGCGCCCAAGGACGAGACCGTCACTGGCATACGCGCCCTCCACAACGCCGCCCGGTCCACGGTCAAAGCCCGCACCGCCGCCATGAACCAGATCGGGCACATCCTCGTCAGCGCCCCCGAAACCATCCGCGCCCGCTATCGGGCCCTGCGGGGAAAGCCGCTCATGGATGCCCTGGCACGACTGCGGCTCACGGCAACGACAGACGCCGTCCACACCGCCGTGCTGAGCGCTTTGAAGAGCCTCGCCCGACGCGTCCAGGCCCTGACCGCTGAACACGACGAGCTCACAGCAACACTCGACAGTGTGGTCACCGAACACAATCCGGGCCTGCGGGGCGCCTACGGCGTCGGCCCCGACACCGCGGCCCAGCTCCTGATCACCGCAGGCGGCAACTCCGACCGTCTCCGCACCGAAGCTTCCTTCGCGGCCCTGTGCGGGGTCGCCCCCGTTCCTGCCTCCAGCGGGAAGACCAACCGTCACCGCCTCTCCCGAGGCGGCGATCGCGCCGCCAACGCGGCCCTCTACCGGATAGCCCTCGTCCGCATGGCCAGCGACCAGCGCACCCGCGACTACGTGGCCCGCCAGACCGCGGCCGGCCGGACCAAGAAGGAGATCATCCGCCTCCTCAAACGGGCCATCGCCCGGGAAGTGTTCCGCTACCTCACCACGACGGTCGCCGTCCCCGAGGTCGCGGACCTGCGGCCCACACGCCAGGCCAAGAACATCACCCTCACCGCCGTCGCCCACCACTTCGGCGTCTGGCCATCGGTCATCTCATGCATCGAACGCGGCACCCGCCGCGACGACAACCTCGCCAACGCCTACCGCGACTGGCTCACCACTGCTTGACAGCCAATAGGAGCTTCAGCGGGCTCGTACGGCAGTCGCGAGGGCAGGCCCAGGTCGGACGGGAGCAAGGAGCCGACCCAGCAGTCCAGCAGTGCGCCGCCGTGCTCCATGCCGGCGCGCTGGACGCCCTCGACGAGGAAGCCCGCGCGTTCGGCGACGGCGCGGGAGCCGTCGTTGCCCACCCCGGCCCGCCAGACCAGCCGTACGACGCCCGCTTCGGTGAACGCCCAGCGGACGGCGGCCCGCAGGGCTTCGGCCATGTAGCCGCGGCCCCGGTGCCCGGCGACGGTCCAGTAGCCGATCTCGTGGGTGTGCGACCCCGTCCGGTGCACGGCGAGCGTGGCGACCAGCGGGCCGTCGGCCCCGAGCCGTACCGCGAAGTTGTACTCGGTGTCCTCGCGCCACCCGGCCGGGACGGTTTCCGTCACGTACGTCCGCGCGTGGGCGGGCTCGTACGGGACCGGCACCGATATCCAGCGCTGGATGTCGGGGTCCTGGCAGGCGGTGTACACCTCGGCCGCGTCCTCGGGGGCGTGCGGGCCGAGGACGAGGCGGTCGGTGGTCAGCGTGATCGGCTCCATGATCAGGATTGTGCCGGCCGGCTACTTCGCGGGTGCCGGAAGGTAGGGCAGTCGCGAGGGCAGGCCCAGGTCGGAGGGGAGCAGGGCGCCGACCCAGCAGTCGCGGTACGTGTTCCGCTGGATGATGCCGGCCCGCAGGAGGCCCTCGACCTGGAAGCCGGCCTTCTCGGCCACGGCGCGGGAGCCCGTATTGCCCACCTCGGCGCGCCATTCGAGCCGGCCGATGCCCAGCTCGGTGAAGGCCCAGCGGGCGACGGCCAGGACCGCCTCGGTCATGTAGCCCCGGCCGCGGTGTTCCTTGACCGCCCAGTAGCCGATCTCGTAGCTCTCCGCGCTGTGGACGTGCAGGCCGACGGACGCGACGAGCGGGCCCGTGGTTCCCAGGCGTACGGCGAAGGGGAAGGCCGTGCCGGCGCGCCAGCCGTCGGGCGCGGTCTCGGTCACCCAGGTGTGCGCGTTCTCCTTCTTGTAGGGGGAGGGGACCAGCGTCCATCGCTGGATGTCCGGGTCCTGTGCCGCGGCGTAGACCTCGGCCTCGTCCGCGAGGACGAAAGGCCGCAGTACCAATCGGTCCGTGCTCAGTGTCGTGGGCTCCATGAACCGATTCTGCTGCCGGGCCGACGTCCGCAGCGAACAAATTTCGGTGATCCCTCCGGGTGGTGCGGCACCTTCGGTGTCCCCCGTACGTTCTCAATCCGGGCACCCGTGCCCTCACGGGAACGGCGGACCTCCCGGCGCGGCCGCGTCCTCGCTTACGATGGCCGTTGCGGTGGGGCCCACCTGCCGTGCCCGTGTACGTACAGTGCCCAGGCCCGACCGGCAAGGAGACAAACCTCGGTGTCCGTCTTCAACAAGCTCATGCGTGCAGGCGAAGGCAAGATCCTGCGCAAACTGCACCGCATCGCGGACCAGGTCAACTCCATCGAAGAGGACTTCGTCAACCTCTCCGACGCCGAGTTGCGAGCGCTCACGGACGAGTACAAGCAGCGTTTCCAGGACGGCGAGAGCCTGGACGACCTGCTGCCCGAGGCCTTCGCGACCGTACGCGAGGCGGCCAAGCGCGTCCTCGGCCAGCGGCACTACGACGTCCAGATCATGGGTGGTGCGGCGCTGCACCTCGGCTACGTGGCCGAGATGAAGACCGGTGAGGGCAAGACCCTCGTCGGCACGCTGCCCGCGTACCTGAACGCGCTGTCCGACAAGGGCGTCCACCTGATCACGGTGAACGACTACCTCGCCGAGCGCGACTCCGAGCTGATGGGCCGGGTGCACAAGTTCCTCGGCCTGGAGGTCGGCTGCATCCTGGCGAACATGTCGCCCGCGCAGCGCCGCGAGCAGTACGCCTGCGACATCACCTACGGCACGAACAACGAGTTCGGCTTCGACTACCTGCGCGACAACATGGCGTGGTCCCAGGACGAGCTCGTCCAGCGCGGCCACAACTTCGCCGTGGTCGACGAGGTCGACTCGATCCTCGTCGACGAGGCCCGCACCCCGCTGATCATCTCCGGCCCCGCCGACCAGGCCACGAAGTGGTACGGCGACTTCGCGAAGCTGGTGACCCGCCTGACCAAGGGCGAGGCCGGCCAGCCGCTGAAGGGCATCGAGGAGACCGGCGACTACGAGGTCGACGAGAAGAAGCGCACCGTCGCCATCCACGAGTCCGGTGTCGCCAAGGTCGAGGACTGGCTCGGCATCGAGAACCTCTACGAGTCGGTGAACACCCCGCTCGTCGGTTACCTCAACAACGCGATCAAGGCCAAGGAGCTCTTCAAGAACGACAAGGACTACGTCGTCATCGACGGCGAAGTCATGATCGTCGACGAGCACACCGGTCGCATCCTCGCCGGTCGCCGCTACAACGAGGGCATGCACCAGGCGATCGAGGCGAAGGAAGGGGTGGACATCAAGGACGAGAACCAGACCCTCGCCACGATCACCCTGCAGAACTTCTTCCGCCTCTACTCGAAGCTGTCCGGCATGACCGGTACGGCCATGACCGAGGCCGCCGAGTTCCACCAGATCTACAAGCTCGGTGTCGTCCCCATCCCGACCAACCGCGGCATGGTCCGCAAGGACCAGCCGGACCTGATCTACCGGACCGAGGTCGCGAAGTTCGCCGCCGTCGTCGACGACATCGCGGAGAAGCACGAGAAGGGCCAGCCGATCCTCGTCGGTACGACGTCGGTCGAGAAGTCCGAGTACCTCTCCCAGCAGCTCTCCAAGCGCGGCATCCCGCACGAGGTGCTCAACGCCAAGCAGCACGACCGCGAGGCGACGATCGTCGCCCAGGCCGGCCGCCGGGGCGCGGTCACGGTCGCCACGAACATGGCCGGCCGCGGTACCGACATCAAGCTCGGCGGCAACCCGGACGACCTCGCCGAGGCCGAGCTGCGCCAGCAGGGCCTGGACCCGGAGGAGCACATCGAGGAGTGGGCGCACGCCCTTCCCGCAGCGCTCACCCGGGCCGAGGCCGCGGTGAAGGCGGAGTTCGAGGAGGTCAAGGAGCTCGGCGGGCTGTACGTGCTGGGCACCGAGCGTCACGAGTCGCGCCGCATCGACAACCAGCTGCGCGGCCGTTCCGGCCGACAGGGCGACCCGGGCGAGTCCCGCTTCTACCTGTCGCTGGGCGACGACCTGATGCGCCTGTTCAAGGCGCAGATGGTCGAGCGCGTCATGGCGATGGCGAACGTGCCGGACGACGTGCCGATCGAGAACAAGATGGTGACGCGCGCGATCGCGTCGGCCCAGTCGCAGGTGGAGACCCAGAACTTCGAGACGCGCAAGAACGTCCTGAAGTACGACGAGGTCCTCAACAACCAGCGTGAGGTCATCTACGGCGAGCGCCGCCGCGTCCTGGAGGGCGAGGACCTGCAGGAGCAGGTGCGCCACATGATGGACGACACCATCGACGCGTACATCGCGGCCGAGACGGTCGAGGGCTTCGCCGAGGAGTGGGACCTGGAGCGCCTGTGGGGCGCCTTCCGGCAGCTCTACCCGGTGAAGGTCACCATCGAGGAGCTGGAGGAGGCCGCGGGCGACCGCGCGGGCATCACCGCCGAGTTCATCGCGGAGTCCGTCAAGGACGACATCCACGAGCAGTACGAGACCCGCGAGAAGACGCTCGGCTCCGAGATCATGCGTGAGCTGGAGCGGCGTGTGGTCCTGTCGGTGCTCGACCGCAAGTGGCGTGAGCACCTGTACGAGATGGACTACCTGCAGGAGGGCATCGGCCTGCGGGCCATGGCCCAGAAGGACCCGCTGGTCGAGTACCAGCGCGAGGGCTTCGACATGTTCAACGCCATGCAGGAAGGCATCAAGGAGGAGTCCGTCGGCTACCTGTTCAACCTGGAGGTCCAGGTCGAGCAGCAGGTCGAGGAGGTTCCGGTGCAGGACGTGGCGCCGTCGCTGACGAAGGAGCCGGCGGGTGCGCGTCCGGAGATCCGGGCGAAGGGGCTGGACGCTCCGCAGCGGCCGGACCGGCTGCACTTCTCCGCCCCGACGGTGGACGGGGAGGGCGGTGTCATCGAGGGCGACTTCGAGAGCGACTCCCTCGGCGCCGAGGGTGACGGAATGACGCGGGCGGAGCGGCGCAAGGCGCAGAAGGCCGCGGGCGGGCGTCGCCGGAAGAAGTAACCCGCCGTCGCCGGGTTGAGCTGGAGCCGTCGGCCGGGGCCGGACACCTGGGGTGTCCGGCCCCGGCCGCGTTGTGTGCGGCTGCGGCTGCGGCGCCGTTGCCGGGGGCGTTGCCCCCGGACCCCCGCGCCTCAACCCCTGGCGAGGCTGAAGGTCAGGGGCGGGGGCCCTGGATTTCTACTGCGGCGCAGCGCCAGCGGAGGTCCGGGCCCTGTTCGAGGCGGAAGGCCATGGCGGTGAGGCGGTCGCCCGTGGCGATGCGGGCGAAGGCCTCGATGACCCCCGGGCCCGGGGTGAAGCGGCCGCACTGGCGGACGACCGGGCGCAGGCGGTCGCGGAGGGGGTCCGCGGGGGCCAGGGCGATCAGCTGCTGGTAGGCGGGGCCGATGGTGTGGCCGAGGAGCGAGTGGACCGGGCGCAGGCCGCTGACCACCGCGAGGAGGCGTTCGGCGAACCAGTGGTGCGGGCCGAGCTGCAGGGTGCGCGGGGGACTGGCCGGGCGCCGCTGGTCCCGGCGGCCCGCGGGCCGGGTGCGGGTCCGGCCCGCGGGCCGTCGGCGGCTGCCGTCGTTGGCGGTCATCGTGGCGCGCATCGTGGTGTCCATCGCGTGCTTCCCCCGAACAGGCCGGGCCCGGAGCGGTACCGGGCAGTAACTTGATGGGGATCTTCTACGGCCGCCGAACACGCTCCGCAACCACGCCCGCGGCCGTCCCGGCCGCCGGCCCGCTTCACCTATCAGGGTGGGCGGCGGCCGGTCCCCCGCCCCGGGCGGCGCCCGTGCGCGTACCCGGGTGGACGGGCGCGGCCCCCGGTCCGGCACCCCGAAGGGGGACGGGGTCCCTCACCCGCCCGGCCGCGTCCGAGTCGTATCCTGAGGGCGTTTCCGACTACCGAAAGCAGCCGGCCATGCGCGTGTACGTCCCCCTGACCCTCCCCGGGCTCGCCGAGGTGCACCGGGCGGGTGAGCTGGGCCCCGCCCCGCTGCTGGCGTACGCCGTCACCCCCGGTCTGCGCGAGTGGTACGTCTCGGACGACATCGAGGAGCTGGAGTACGCGGCCTTGAACCGGGCCGCGCTCGCCTCCCTGCGGCTGGTCGCCGCGGACGCGGACGCCCCGCGCCGGCGCGTCGTGGTCGCCCTCGACGTCGACGACAAGGCGGCCGACGCCACCCCCGGGGACGACGAGGCCGCTCTCGGCCGGGTGGCCCTCGCCGCCGCCGTACGGCTCGCCGTGGCCGCCGCCGTGCACGTGGACGCCGATGACGCCGAAGAGGACGTGGCCGCCGCCGTACGGGCCCTGGAGGCCGCCGACGGCGGGGACGCCGACGCGCAGCGCACCGTGGACGCGGCCGAGGACCACGACCTGCTGTGGTTCGGCCTGCAGGAGATTCCGGGGCTGCTGAAGTGACCGGGACGACCGCCGCCGCTACCGCCACCACCCGCCCGAACCACATCGTCTGGGACTGGAACGGGACGCTCCTCCACGACATCGACGCGGTCATAGCCGCGACCAACGCCTCCTTCGCCGAGCTCGGCTTCGCGCCGATCAGCCTGGAGACCTACCGAGACCTGTACGTCGTGCCGGTGCCGAAGTTCTACGAGCGCCTCATGGGACGGATGCCCACCGAGGCGGAGTGGCTGGTCATGGACGACACCTTCCACCGCCACTACTGGGCCGCCGCCGAAGACGCCGGGCTGGCCGAGGGGGCCCGGGAGTTGCTCCGGGACTGGCAGGTGGACGGGCTCACCGCGTCCCTGCTGTCCCTCGCACCCCACGACAAGCTCGTCCCCCTGGTCCGGGCCCACGGCATCGACCAGCACTTCCTGCGCGTCGACGGCCGGATCGGCCCCTCCCACACCTCCAAGGCGGGACATCTCGTACGCCACCTGGCCGCCCTGGACGGGACGGGTGTGACGGCGGACCGTACGGTCCTCATCGGAGACGCCGTGGACGACGCCCTCGCGGCCGCCCACGTGGGTGCCCGGGCGGTTCTCTACACGGGCGGCTCGCACAGCCGCCGCAGTCTGGAATCAGCCGGAGTGCCGGTCGTGGACAGCCTGGCCGAGGCCGTTCGGACAGCTCGGGAGCTGGCCGGATAAGGACTGCACGGGCCGCTGCACGGACGGCCGGCCACGTCGCTGGCCAGAGTGTCAAAGTTCTACCCCAAGATTTGTACAGATGCAGCGAATGACGTCCTGGGGGTAGGTCGGGATAGCCTTGTACCCGTGATCAGCGCGATAGTCATCGGGGGCACTGGAGCCTCCGGCCTGCGCCCGGCGCACGACCGTGCCCGGGCCTTCGCTGATCCCCGCCCCCGGGACCGTCGGCCGATCATGGCTCATTCCCTCCCGGTCGGCTCTCTCGACGGCATAGCGTCGATCCCGAACGGACACCCCGCCTCGCGGCGCTATGTCATTCCTTCCTTCACCTACGTCACGCAATGGCGCGCGACAGGAGCCAGAGGACATGCAGACCAAGCTGGACGAAGCAAAGGCCGAGCTGCTAGCACGGGCGGCCCGGGTAGCTGAGCACAGCCCGGCCGGGGGGCTACTTCCGACTGGGTCCGAGCGGGGAGAGCGTCCAGACCAGGACACCGTTCTCTCCTACCTCCAGCGCTACTACCTGCACACGGCGCCCGAGGACCTCGCGGACCGGGACCCGGTCGATGTGTTCGGAGCCGCGCTCTCGCACTACCGGCTCGCCGAGAACCGGCCGCAGGGCACCGCGAACGTGCGCGTGCACACGCCCACGGTGGAGGAGAACGGCTGGACCTCCAGCCACTCCGTCGTCGAGGTCGTCACCGACGACATGCCCTTCCTCGTGGACTCCGTGACGAACGAGCTGTCCCGCCAGGGCCGCGGCATCCACGTCGTGATCCACCCGCAGGTCGTCGTCCGCCGCGACATCACCGGCAAGCTGATCGAGATCCTCGGCCCCGACTGCGACGCCCACGGCCCCGCCACCGCGCGTCCCCACGACTCCCTCGTCGAGTCCTGGATCCACGTCGAGATGGACCGCGAGACCGACAAGGCCGATCTCAAGCAGATCACCGCCGATCTCCAGCGCGTCCTGTCCGACGTACGCGAGTCCGTCGAGGACTGGGAGAAGATGCGCGAGGCCGCGCTGCGGATCGCGGAGGGCCTCCCGGCCGAGCCCACCGCCCCCGACCTGCGCGAGTACGAGCTCGAAGAGGCCCGTGAGCTGCTGCGCTGGCTCGCCGACGACCACTTCACCTTCCTCGGCTACCGCGAGTACAACCTCGTCGACGGCGACTCCCTGTCCGCCGTGCCCGGTACCGGCCTCGGCATCCTGCGCTCCGACCCGCACCACAGCGGCAAGGAGGACGGCCACCCGGTCTCGCCGTCCTTCAACCGGCTGCCCGCCGACGCGCGCGCCAAGGCCCGCGAGCACCGCCTGCTGGTGCTGACCAAGGCCAACAGCCGCTCCACCGTGCACCGCCCCTCGTACCTCGACTACGTGGGCGTCAAGAAGTTCGACGCCGACGGCAACGTCGTCGGCGAGCGCCGCTTCCTCGGCCTGTTCTCCTCCGCCGCGTACACCGAGTCCGTGCGCCGCGTCCCGGTCATCCGCCGCAAGGTCGCGGAGGTCCTCGCCGGCGCCGGCTTCGCGCCGAGCAGCCACGACGGCCGCGACCTGACGCAGATCCTGGAGACGTACCCGCGCGACGAGCTGTTCCAGACCCCGGTCGACCAGCTCCAGGCCATCGTCACCTCCGTCCTGTACCTCCAGGAACGCCGCCGGCTGCGGCTGTACCTGCGCCAGGACGAGTACGGCCGCTACTACTCGGCGCTCGTTTACCTGCCCCGCGACCGGTTCACCACCGGTGTGCGGCTGCGCCTGATGGACATCCTGCGCGAGGAGCTCGGCGGCATCAGCGTCGACTTCACCGCCTGGAACACCGAGTCGATCCTCTCCCGCATCCACTTCGTCGTCCGCGTCCCGCAGGGCACCGAGCTGCCCGCGCTGACCGACTCCGACGTCGAGCGCATCGAGGGCCGTCTCGTCGAGGCCGCCCGCTCCTGGGCCGACGGCTTCCAGGAAGCGCTGATCGCCGAGTGCGGCGAGGAGCGCGCCGCCGAGCTGCTGCGCCGCTACGGCACCTCCTTCGCCGAGGGCTACAAGGCCGACCACTCGCCGCGCGCGGCCGTCGCCGACCTGATCCACCTGGAGCGGCTCGCCGCCAGCGACCGCCAGTTCGCGCTCTCGCTCTACGAGCCCGTCGGCGCGGGCCCCGGCGAGCGCCGCTTCAAGATCTTCCGTACCGGCGACCAGGTCTCGCTCTCCGCGGTCCTGCCGGTGCTGCAGCGCCTGGGCGTCGAGGTCACCGACGAGCGCCCGTACGAGCTGCGCCGCTCCGACCGGGTCAGCGCCTGGATCTACGACTTCGGTCTGCGGATGCCCGTCTCCGGCAACGGGGACAACTACCTCGGCGACGACGCCCGCGAGCGCTTCCAGGACGCCTTCGCCGCGGTCTGGCAGGGCGACGCGGAGAACGACAACTTCAACGCCCTGGTGCTGAGCGCCGGGCTCACCTGGCGACAGGCCGTCGTCCTGCGCGCGTACGCCAAGTACCTGCGCCAGGCCGGCTCCACCTTCAGCCAGGACTACATGGAGGACACCCTCCGCAACAACGTCCACACCACCCGACTGCTGGTCTCGCTCTTCGAGGCCCGGATGGCGCCCGTGCGCCAGACCGCCGGCAGCGAGCTCGTGGACGCCATGCTGGAGGAGCTCGACGGGGCCCTGGACCAGGTCGCCTCGCTCGACGAGGACCGCATCCTGCGGGCCTTCCTCACCCTCATCAAGGCCACCCTGCGCACGAACTTCTTCCAGCTCAACGGCGTGGGCGAGCAGCACTCGTACGTGTCGATGAAGTTCGACCCGCAGGCCATCCCGGACCTGCCGGCCCCGCGTCCGGCCTTCGAGATCTGGGTGTACTCCCCGCGCGTCGAGGGCGTCCACCTGCGCTTCGGCAAGGTCGCCCGAGGCGGCCTCCGCTGGTCCGACCGCCGCGAGGACTTCCGTACGGAGATCCTCGGCCTGGTCAAGGCGCAGATGGTCAAGAACACCGTGATCGTGCCGGTCGGTGCCAAGGGCGGCTTCGTCGCCAAGAACCTCCCCGACCCGTCGGTGGACCGCGACGCCTGGCTCGCCGAGGGCATCGCCTCGTACAAGATCTTCATCTCGGCACTCCTCGACATCACCGACAACATGGTCGCCGGCGAGGTCCTGCCCCCGAAGGGCGTGGTCCGCCACGACGAGGACGACACCTACCTCGTCGTCGCCGCCGACAAGGGCACCGCGACCTTCTCCGACATCGCCAACGGCGTGGCGGAGTCCTACGGCTTCTGGCTCGGCGACGCCTTCGCATCGGGCGGCTCGGCCGGCTACGACCACAAGGGCATGGGCATCACGGCCCGCGGCGCGTGGGAGTCCGTCAAGCGGCACTTCCGCGAGCTGGGCCACGACACCCAGACCGAGGACTTCACCGTCGTCGGCGTCGGTGACATGTCCGGCGACGTGTTCGGCAACGGCATGCTGCTCTCCGAGCACATCCGCCTGGTCGCCGCCTTCGACCACCGGCACATCTTCATCGACCCGAACCCGGACGCGGCCACCTCCTACGCCGAGCGCCGGCGCCTGTTCGAGCTGCCGCGCTCCTCGTGGGCCGACTACGACACCTCGCTGATCTCGGCGGGCGGTGGCATCCACCCGCGTACCGCGAAGGCCGTCCCGATCACCGCGCAGGTCCGCGAGGCCCTCGGCATCGAGGCGGGCGTCACCAAGATGACCCCGGCCGACCTGATGAAGGCCATCCTGCAGTCCCCCGTGGACCTGCTGTGGAACGGCGGCATCGGTACGTACGTCAAGGCCACCGCCGAGACGCACGCGGACGTCGGCGACAAGGCCAACGACGCCATCCGCGTCAACGGCTCCGACGTGCGGGCCAAGGTCATCGGCGAGGGCGGCAACCTGGGTCTGACCCAGCTGGGCCGGATCGAGTTCGCCCGCACCGGTGCGGGCGGCGAGGGCGGCAAGGTCAACACCGACGCCATCGACAACAGCGCGGGCGTGGACACCTCCGACCACGAGGTGAACATCAAGATCCTGCTCAACGCGGTCGTCACCGACGGCGACATGACGGTCAAGCAGCGCAACAAGCTGCTCGCCCAGATGACCGACGAGGTCGGCCACCTGGTGCTGCGCAACAACTACGCGCAGAACGTCGCGCTCGCCAACGGTGCGGCCCAGGCCCCGAGCCTGCTCCACGCCCAGCAGCGCTACATGCGGCGGCTGGAGCGCGACGGGCTGCTCGACCGGGCGCTGGAGTTCCTGCCCACCGACCGGCAGATCCGCGAGCTGCTGGGCGGCGGCAAGGGCCTGACCCAGCCGGAGCTGGCCGTGCTGTTCGCCTACACCAAGATCACGGTGGCGGACGAGCTCATCGCCACCGAGCTGCCGGACGACCCGTACCTGCGCCGTCTGCTCTTCGCGTACTTCCCGGCCGCCCTGGCCGAGCGGCTCACCGAGCAGATCGACACGCACGCGCTGCGCCGGGAGATCATCACCACCATCCTGGTCAACGACACCGTCAACACGGGTGGTTCGACCTTCCTGCACCGTCTGCGCGAGGAGAGCGGGGCCTCCACGGAGGAGATCGTGCGCGCGCAGCTCGCGGCCCGCGAGATCTTCGGCCTGGCCGACGTGTGGGACGCGGTGGAGGCGCTGGACAACAAGGTCGCCGCCGACGTCCAGACCCGGGTGCGGCTGCACTCGCGGCGCCTGGTCGAGCGCGGTACCCGCTGGCTGCTGAACAACCGCCCGCAGCCGCTCCAGATCACCGAGACCATCGGCTTCTTCCAGGAGCGCGTGGGCCAGGTCTGGGCCGAGCTGCCGAAGCTGGTGCGCGGCGCCGACCTGGAGTGGTACCAGTCGATCCTCGACGAGCTGACGGGCGAGGGCGTCCCCGAGGAACTGGCCGCCAAGGTGGCCGGCTTCTCCTCCGCCTTCCCGGCGCTGGACATCGTCGCGATCGCGGACCGCACGGGTGTGGATCCGCTGGAGGTCGCCGAGGTGTACTACGACCTCGCCGACCGTCTGGCCATCACCCAGCTGATGGACCGGATCATCGAGCTGCCGCGGTCCGACCGCTGGCAGTCGATGGCCCGCGCCTCCATCCGCGAGGACCTGTTCGCGGCGCACGCGGCGCTGACCGCGGACGTGCTGTCGGTGGGCAACGGCACTTCGACTCCCGAGGAGCGCTTCAAGGCGTGGGAGGAGAAGAACACGGCCATCATCGGGCGGGCGCGGACGACTCTGGACGAGATCCAGGGGTCGGACGACTTCGACCTGGCGAACCTGTCGGTGGCGATGCGGACGATGCGGTCGCTGCTGCGCGTGCACAGCTGATCGGTCGGCTTTGCCGAACGGGCCCGGCCCGGGACCTTCATGGTCCCGGGCCCGGCCCGTTGTCGCTTCCGGTGTGCGCTTCCGGGTGCGGCGCCGTTGCGGGGCGCTGCCCCCGGACCCCCGCGCCTCAAACGCCGGCGGGGCTGGATCTTCCAGCCCCGCCGGCGTTTGAGGCGCAGGTCTGAGCGGGGCTGGTCAGCGGCCCGCTGTGAAGGCCTCGTAGGCGTCGCAGACTTCGGAGGAGGGGCCGTCCATGCGGAGCACGCCGGCCTCCAGCCAGATCGCGCGGTCGCAGGTCTCGCGCACCGTGTTGATGCCGTGGCTGACGAGGAAGACGGTGCCGGCGTGCTCGCGGAGTTCCTCGATGCGGGCCTGGCTGCGCCGCTGGAAGGCCGCGTCGCCGGTGGCCAGGGCCTCGTCGATCATCAGGACGTCGTGGTCCTTGGCTGCGGCGATGGAGAACCGCAGTCGGGCGCCCATGCCGGAGGAGTACGTCCGCATGGGCAGGGAGATGAAGTCGCCCTTCTCGTTGATGCCGGAGAAGTCGACGATGCCCTGGTAGCGCTCGCGGATCTGCTGCTTGGACATGCCCATCGCGAGACCGCCGAGGACGACGTTGCGTTCGCCGGTCAGGTCGTTCATCAGGGCGGCGTTCACGCCGAGCAGGGACGGCTGGCCGTGCGAGTAGATCCGGCCGCGGGCCACCGGCTGGAGGCCGGCGATGGCGGCCAGCAGGGTGGACTTGCCCGAACCGTTGGAGCCGATGAGGCCGATGGCCTCGCCCTTGTACGCGGTGAAGGTGACGCCCTTGACGGCGTGCACCTCCTTGATGCCGGGGGGCGCCTTGCGGGAGAAGACCCGGCTGAGCGCCGCGGTGGCTCCACCCTTGCGGGCGCCGGCGCCGTGCACCTTGTAGATGACGTGGACCCCGTCGGCGATGACGGTCGGTACCCGGGTGTCGGTCTGCGTCGCGGTGTCAGCCACGTCCGTACTCCTCTTCTGCCTTCCAGAACCAGATGAAGCCGCCGACGCCGGCGACCAGGGCCCAGCCGATGGCGAGCGGCCACGCGTGGGGCGGGAGCGAGTGCGCCTGGAAGCTGTCGATCAGCGCGAAGCGCATCAGGTCGATGTAGACGGCGGCGGGGTTGAGCTTGAGCAGCACCAGCACCCAGTGGTGCGGCAGGTGGCCCGACCTGATCATCTGGTCGATGGACCACATGACGCCCGAGGAGTACATCCAGGTGCGCAGGACGAAGGGCATCAGCTGGCTGACGTCCGGGCTCTTGCTGCCGATGCGCGCCATGATCATCGCGCAGCCGGCGGCGAAGACGGCCATCAGCAGCAGGGCCGGGACGGCCAGGAACCAGGACCAGGCGGGCCGCTGGCCGAAGGCCAGCAGCAGGATGACCAGGGCGCCCATGGTGACGAGCAGCTGCTGGAAGAGCTGGACGACGGTGGAGATGGGCAGGCTGGCGCGGGGGAAGTGCAGGGCGCGGACCAGGCCGCGGTTGCTGTGGACGGCGCGGGTGCCGGCGTTGATGGAGCTGCCGATGAAGTCCCAGACGAAGATGCCGGTGATCAGGAAGGGGATGTAGTCCGGCACGCCGTGGCTGGCCTGCATCACGATGCCGAAGATGAAGTAGTAGACGGCCGCGTTGAGGAGCGGGGTCACCAGGTGCCAGACCTGGCCGAGCTTGGCGGTGCTGTACGTGGCCTGCATGCGGGCGGTCGCGTACGCGGTCACGAAGTGGCGGCGGTCCCAGAGTTCCGCGATGTAGCGGGGGAGCGTGGGGCGGGCGCCGCTGAGGGTGAGGCCGTGGGCGGCGGCGAGGCGCGCGAGTTCCGCGGAGGGGGCGGGCTCGGTCTTGGAGGCGGTCGCGGTGGTCACAGGGTTCGCTTTCGACGGGGTCAGTACGTCACTGCCGAGGTCGGGACGGGTCCGTATCGTCGCTACGGCGAGGTTAGGGCGTGCTGCGTCGGAACGCAACCGTATCGTCGTGACGGGGGCGCGGTTATGCTCTCTGCATGACCCCGGACCCCGCCGCCGCTTCCGCCCCCGCCCGTAGAGCTCCCGCCGGGGCCGCCGTCCTGCGCGCGGACGTGACCGAGGCGATCCGTGACGCGGTGGTGGAGGAGCTGGCCGCGGTCGGCTTCTCGAAGATGTCCATCGAGGGCATCGCCCGGCGGGCGGGGGTCGGCAAGACCGCGGTCTACCGGCGGTGGAAGTCGAAGCTGCACCTGGTGCTGGACCTGGTGGGGGCCTTCGCGGTGGACGGCCTGCCGGTGCCCGCGACCGGCTCGCTGTACGGGGACGTACGGGCGCTGCTGGAGGTCATGTCCCACGTGCTGCGGCACCCGGTGGCCTCCGCGGTGATCCCCGACCTGCTCGTGGAGGCGGCGCGGAACCCGGAGATCGCGGACGCGGTGCGCGGCGCACTGCTCGACGGACAGCGGCGGATGGCGGAGGGGATCGTCTCGGACGCGGTCGCCCGCGGCGAGCTCCCGGCGGGCATCGACCCGGCCCACGCCCTCGACCTGCTGATCGGCCCGCTCTACTGGCGCCAGGTGGTGGTCCGGGAAGCGGTGGCGGGCGGCCACCTCGACGTCCTGGCCCACCAGGTGGTGGCGGGCCTGAAGGCGAGCTCCGGCGCCGGCGAATAGCGGCGCCTAGGGCCGGACGGGAGCCAGGGCCGGCGCGGGTGCGGGAGCCGCGGGAGCCGCGGGAGCCGCGGGAGTGGGGCGGCGGTCCGCCAGGGGGACGACCGCCGGGATCGGGGCCGTCTGCCCGAGGAAGACCCGGCGCACCACCCGCTCCGCCGCATGGCCGTCGTCGTACGAGCAGAAGCGCGCGCGGAAGGCCGCCCGCAACTGCGCGGAGCGCGAGCCCTGCCAGTGGCCCGTGCTGAAGATGTCCACCAGCTGGTCCTCGGTCCGGGCGATCGCGCCGGGCGGGCACGAGCGCAGGTCGAAGTAGGTGCCCCGGGCCGCCTCGTACGCCTCCCAGTCGTCCGCGTGGATCACGATCGGCCGGTCCAGCACCGCGTAGTCGAACATCAGGGACGAGTAGTCCGTCACCAGCGCGTCCGAGGCCAGGCAGAGCTCCTCCACCGAGGGGTGGGAGGAGACGTCGATCAGGCGCGGGTGCGTGCCCCGGGAGGGCGGGACGTCCGCGTACGTGAGGTGGGTGCGGGCCAGGATCGTGAAGCGCGGGCCCAGGTCCTGCAGCACCCGCTCGAAGTCCAGGTGGTCCGGCCGACTGCGCCGGTAGTCGCGGTGCGTGGGCGCGTACAGGACGGCCGTCGAGCCCGCCGGGATGCCGAGGCGTTCGCGCAGCTCCAGCACCTGGGCCGGAGTCGCCCGGTGGAAGGCGTCGTTGCGCGGGTAGCCGTACTCCAGCGTCGTGTAGGAGGCCGGGACGGCCTTCTCCCACACCAAGGTGGAGTGCCGGTTCGAGGAGAGCAGGTAGTCCCACTGGTCGGCGCCGCGCAGCAGTCCCGCGAAGTCCGTCGTCGGGGTGGCCGCCGGGCGGTCCTGGAGGTCGAGGCCCACCCGCTTGAGCGGGGTGCCGTGCTGGGTCTGGACGAGGACCTGGCCCGGACGCTTGACCAGGGCCCGGTCGAAGTTGACGTTCGTGACCAGGTATCCGGCCCGGGCCAGGGCGGTCCAGTACGCCGCCGAGCCGGGGCGCAGCGCCGTCGTCTCGCGGGGCAGGGTCGGGGCGTGCTCCGGGTCGCAGATCCACGCCGTGCGCATCTGCGGCGCGAGCTCCCGCAGCGTGGCCTCGATCGCCGCCGGGTTGCAGGCGTAGCCGCCGTGCCAGTATGCGGAGAAGACCGCGAGCTCCGGGCGCAGCGGAAGCAGCCGCTGGATCCGGTAGTGCAGCCGCAACGAGGACTCCCGCAGGCCCCGGCGCAGGACCGAGACCGCGCGTCCCAGCGCCAGTCCGGCCGACCGCAGCACCGACAGCAGCCGGTACGTGCGCCGGGTGCCCAGCCGCATCAGGGCGTGCCGGACCCGGTCGGTCCGGGAGAGGGGCAGCGGCAGGGCGCCGCTGCCGCCGGGGACGTGGTAGCGGCGCAGCAGGACGCAGGCCCGGGCGAAGAACTCGGTCCGGGCGGCGCGCGGGAGGCGGCGCGGATCCGCGTACACGGCGCAGAAGTGCTCGGCCATCCGGCGGTGCAGGGCGGGGCGCCAGCGCTCCAGCTCGGGGCGGCCGGCGAGGTAGCCGAAGACCCGGTCGTACTGGTCGAAGACGTCGAGGTGGCGGCGGCTGGTGGTGGTCAGGATCGAACCGGCGCGCCGCTGCCGGTGGTGGACGCACACCCGGTCCAGGACGGCGAGGGACTCCGCGGCCAGCAGGGCCGGGTAGGTCCAGGGGACGTCCGCGTAGAAGCCGGGCGGGAACGCGAGGCCCTCGCGCTCCACGTACTCGCGGCGGTAGGCCCTGTTCCAGACCGCCATCGGCATGCCGAGGAGGGCCGGGCGGTCGGCGAGCCGGAAGCTGGCCGGGCCCTCCTCGGACGGCCGGTGGGAGGGGCGGCCCGGTACGAGTTGGCCCGACCACAGGGCGCGCGCGTGGTCGTAGACCAGGACGTCGGGGGAGCCGGTGGCCTTCAGCCGGTCGGTGATGGCCTGCAGGGCGCCGGGGGCGAGGATGTCGTCGCCGTCGAGGAAGACCAGGTAGTCGCCGCTCGCCCGGGCCAGGCCCGCGTTGCGGGCCGGCCCCGGGCCCAGGTTGTGCGCGAGGTGGACGGCCGTCACCCGGGGGTCACGGGCCGCGTACTCGTCGATGATCGAACCACAGGCATCCGGGGAGGCGTCGTCGACCGCGATCAGTTCCAGGTCCGAGTGCGACTGCGTCAGTACCGAGTCCAGACCCTCCTGGAGGTAGGCCTGGACCTTGTACGCGGGCACGATGACGCTGAACCGGGGCACGGCACATCCAGGGGTCGGCTCGGGCATATGGCCCAGGAACCCCTGGTGTGGCGATCGGGTTACGCGGTGTGTGGCATTCGGGTTGCGCAGTGCCAACGGAGCACGTCGGGCGCCGTGCGGGGGACGGGCTACTTGATCGCTCCGGCCATCACCCCCGAGACGAACTGCCGCTGGAAGGCGAAGAAGACGACGAGCGGGACCGCCATCGACAGGAACGCGCCGGGCGCGAGCACGTCGATGTTGTTCCCGAACTGCCGTACCTGCTGCTGGAGCGCGACCGTGACCGGCGGGTTGGCCGAGTCCGCGAACACCAGCGCCACCAGCATGTCGTTCCACACCCACAGGAACTGGAAGATGCCGAGCGAGGCGATCGCAGGACCGCCGAGCGGCAGCACCACCCGTGCGAACAGCCGCAGTTCACCCGCCCCGTCGAGACGGGCCGCCTCCAGCAGCTCGCGCGGGATCTCCGCGAAGAAGTTGCGCAGCAGGAACACGGCGAAGGGCAGCCCGAAGGCGGTGTGGAAGAGGACCACGCCCGCCGTGGTCTCGAACAGCCCGATGGAGCCGAAGAGTTCGGAGACGGGGATCAGCGCCACCTGGACGGGGACCACGAGCAGTCCGACGACGAGGAGGAACAGCCAGTCCCGGCCGGGGAACTCCAGCCAGGCGAAGGCGTATCCGGCGAGCGAGCCCAGGACCAGGACCAGCAGGGTGGCCGGCACGGCGATCGCGAACGTGTTCAGGAGCGAGCCGGTGATGGTGTCGTTCGCCAGCAGCCGCTCGTAGTTGTCGGCCGTCAGCCGCGAGGGCGCGGTGAACACCTGCCACCAGCCGCCGCCGTTGAGGTCGGTGGGGGAGACGAACGAGGAGAGCAGCAGCCCGAGCGTGGGCAGCAGCCAGAAGAGCGCCGCCACGACCAGGAAGACGCGCAGCGCGCCCGAGGCGAGCTTGGTGGAGACGAGGGCGGCGTACGAGGGCTTGGCGGGCGCGGGCGCGGGCGCGGAGTGCGAGGAGTGCGAGGGCCTGGCGTACGCGGGTCCGGCGGCCGCCGGCTCCACCGCCGTCGGGTCCGGCGTCGCGTCGGAACGGCTCATCGGGACCCCTCCTTGCGCAGCCGACGGATGTTCACGAGCATCACTGGGATCACCAGCACCAGCAGCAACACCGCGATCGCGCTGCCCAGCCCCGGATCGGCGTCCGTGCCGAACGAGGTCCGGTACAGCTGGAGCGCGAGCACGTTCGCGTCGTCCTGGACCGCACCCGGGGCGATCACGAAGACCAGGTCGAAGATCTTCATGACGTTGATGACGAGGGTGACGAGCACGACCACCAGGACGGGCGCCAGCAGCGGGACGGTGATCCGCCGGAACACCTGCCACTCGTTCGCCCCGTCCACGCGCGCCGCCTCCAGCAGCTCACGCGGTACGGCGGCCAGCCCGGCCCCGATCAGCACCATCGCGAAACCGGCCCACATCCATACGTACGCCCCGATGACCGCCGGGGTGACGAGCGCCGGGCCGAGCCACTCCACCCCCGCGTACGCCTCCCGGAAGTTGGCCGCGGGCAGCCGCAGCAGGGCCCCGTCGGCCTTCGCGGACAGGGTGAAGGTGCCGTCGGCGCCGGCCGTCGCCGTATCGACCACCCGGCCGTCCTTGACCGCCTCGATCCGCATCCCGGCGTAGCCCTGCTCGGTCGGGTCGACCGCGTTCGTCGACCCGCCCCCGCCCCGGGTGAAGTCCTGCCAGACGGTGCCGGTGACCTTCCCCGGCACGGCGTCCGACCTGCCTGCGGTACGGGTCCCCTCCGGCAGCGCCTCCGGGGCCACACCGACCAGCGGGAGCAGCACCGGGGTACCCGCGCGGACGGGGTCGCGGGTGATGAAGGCGCCCCCGCCGGCGTCCGCGAGCGGCGAGTCCCGGCCCGGGCGGGCCTTGGGGAAGGCCGAGGACGCCGCGAAGGTGTCGTGGACCCCGACCCAGACCGCGTTGGCGACCCCGCGGTCGGGATCGTGGTCGTAGACGAGCCGGAAGATGATGCCCGCGGCCAGCATCGAGATCGCCATCGGCATGAACACCAGCAGCTTGAACGCCGTTCCCCAGCGGACCCGTTCGGTGAGGACCGCGAAGATCAGGCCGAGGGCGGTGGCCGTGGCCGGGGCGAACACCACCCAGAGCGCCGTGTTCTTCAGGGCGGTGCGGATCGTGTCGTCGCTCAGGATCTGCCGGTAGTTGTCGCCGCCGACGAAGGTGTCGCCGGAACGGTCGAAGAGGCTGCGGTAGAGGGAGTAGCCGATCGGGTGCACGACGAGCGCACCGAGCAGCACGAGCGCCGGGAGGAGGAACGCCGCCGCGATCAGCCGGCGGCGCCTGGCCTCCGCGGAGACGACGCCCTTGGACGCGACGCCCTTCGCGGCAGGGGCCGGCACGGGATCAGTTCCCGTAGGCCTTGGCCGCGTCCGCCTCCAGTTTCGCCTGGGTGCCCGCCACGTCCGACGGGTTCGCCAGGAAGTCCTGGAGCGCCTTCCACTCACCCGCGCCCGGGGTCCCGCCGAAGGCCGCCGGGGCCTGGTCCGACATGTCGAAGCGGAAGTCGTCGCCCGCGGCGATCAGCGCCTTGGCGATGTCCCGCTGGATGGCGTTCGGATAGGCGCCCGGGTCCACCGCCTTGTTCGGGGAGACGAAGCCGCCCTGCCGGGCGTGGATCTCCGCCGCGTCCGGCGACGCCAGGAAGGTCAGCAGCGCCTGCGCCCCCTTCGACGGCTTCAGGGCGACCGCCACGTCGCCTCCCGAGACCACCGGAGCCTTCTCGCCGACCGCCGGGAAGGGGAAGACGAGGGCGTCCTCGCCCACCTTCGCCTGCGTCTGCGCGATGTTCACCGCCACGAAGTCGCCCTCGAAGACCATCGCGGCCGCCGGCCGGTCGCCGCCGGTGAAGGTCTGCGTCACCGACTTCGGGAACTCCGTGGACAGCGCCCCGCTCGGCCCGCCGGCCAGGAAGTCCTTGCGGCCGAACAGCTCGCCGAGCGTGGTCAGCGCCTGCTTGACGCTGTCGTCCGTCCACTTGATCTGGTGCTTGGCCAGCTGGTCGTACTTCTCCGGCCCGGCCTGGGAGAGGTAGATGTTCTCGAACCAGTCGGTGAGGGTCCAGCCGTCCGCACCCGCCACCGAAACGGCCGGGGTGCCGGACGCGGACAGCGTGTCGGCCGCGCTGATCAGTTCCTTCCAGGTCTTCGGGGGCTTGACCCCCGCCGCCTCGAAGGCCTTCGCGTTGTACCAGATCAGCGACTTGTTGGCAGCCTTGTAGTACACGCCGTACTGGGTGCCCCCGACGGCGCCGAGCGTCCGCCAGCCCTTCGAGTAGTTCGCGTTCAGCTGGGCGGCGGCCTCCGGGCCCAGCGGTTGCACCCACTTGTTCTCCACGGCCGCCTTCAGCGCCCCGACCTGCGGGAGCAGCGCCACGTCCGGCGGCGCACCACCCGCGATCTTCGCGCCGAGGAAGGTGACGATCGGGTCCTGGGCCGGGACGAAGGTGACGGAGGCACCCGTCCGCTTCTCGAACTCCTTCAGGACCTTGGTGAAGTTCTCCTGCTCCGGGCCCGTCCAGACCGCGGCGACCTCCAGCTTCTCGCCGGGCAGCTTCGGTAACTGCACCCGGGGTGCGGCCGTGCTGCCCTCGGGACCCTGCGGTTCGTCCGTCCCGCCGTCCCCGCATGCAGAGAGCACGAGGGCGGCCGCCGCGGCGAGCGCCGTCCAGGTGAGTGTCGTACGGCTCGTTCCGTGCCTGCGCATGGTTCGCCCCCGATGCCCGTGATGTGTCCTGGACCACAAGGTCTACGCCGAGCCGTGCGCCCCCGCAATAGCGCCTCGCGGGGGCGCGGCCGCGTGTCAGGGCGCGGGCGGGAACAGCACGGGTATCGCCGAGACCAGGTGCGAGGCCCGGTCCAGGGCGCTGGCCAGCAGTGCGA
Source organism: Streptomyces sp. NBC_00273 (assembly GCF_036178145.1). Lineage (NCBI taxonomy): Bacteria > Bacillati > Actinomycetota > Actinomycetes > Kitasatosporales > Streptomycetaceae > Streptomyces > Streptomyces sp. NBC_00273. Next base: position 6,066,020 of record NZ_CP108067.1, read on the forward strand.
GGTCGGTGGGCCCGTTGCCCAGCTCACGCACCGGGCGGCGGGCCGGCGGATCGCCCATCCGCTCCCACTCCACCGGGACCACGGTCGGCCGCTGGGTCGCCGTCCGGGGGATCCGGCCGGTGACCCGGCCCGCCTGGAACGGGACCGTCCGGCCGTCGCCGAAACGGAGTAGGCCGCGCCCCGGGCCCGGCTGGTCGGGGGCGTCGAGCTCCACGCGCAGGGTGACCAGCCGGGCCGGCCCGGTGTCCGCCGTACGGTCCGGGTGGGCGCTGGCGGCCACCAGGTGCACGCCGAGCCGGGCGCCCTCGCGGGCCACCGCTTCCAGGGCCCGGACCACCGAGCCCGCGGCGGGGCGGCCCGTACTGCCCAGCCCCGGCGCGACCAGCGCGTCGAGGTCGTCCACGAGCACCACCAGGCGGGGCAGCGGGCTGGGCCCGGGCGGATCGGTACGGGTGGTCGAGGCCCGCAGCCGCAGCGTGCCGGTGCGCTGGGGGTCGAGGTCGCCGCGCTGCTCGCCGGGGGCGGGCCGGCGCGGCGCGACCATGCGGTCGGACACTTCGCGCTGCGCGTGCCACTCGGCGAAGGACAAGTCCTCCAGCAGTTCGGAGCGGCGCTTGAGCTCCGCGCCCAGCGCCTGCGCGAACTCCCGCATGCGCAGCGGATCGGAGGCGACCAGGTGGGCGCAGACGTGCGGGAGTTCGGTGCAGGGCAGCAGCCCGTCGCCGCGCTCGCCGCCGGCCCCGTCGAGGAGGAGCAGCCCGAGCCGGTCGGGCCGGGCGGCCGCGGACAGCGACGCGGCCACCGAGCGCAGCAGCTCGGTCCGTCCGCTCCCGGCGGGCCCTTCGACGAGCAGGTGCGGGCCGTCGTGGACGAGTTCGGTGCCGACGGGGCCGCGGCGGCCGCTGCCCAGCACGATCTCGGCCAGGCCGCCCATGCCCTGCCCCTGGTCGGTGGCGGCGGCCCACCGCGCCATCAGGGAGGCCGGGGTGGCCCGGGCCAGTCCCAGCTCGTCCAGCAGCCGCGCGGTGGCGGGCAGGGCGGCCGCGGCCGCCCGGTAGGGCTCGGCGGAGCCGCCCCCCTCTGCGGTGCGCAGCGGGGCCAGGGCCCGGGCGAAGCGCTCGGCCCAGGCGGCGGAGACGGAGTCGGCGGTGGCGGTGCCCCCCGACGGGACCGGCCTGCCGCCGCTGATCGTGAAGGTGCGTACGGCCGTGGCCACGTCGCCGCTGAGCAGGGCGACCGCGCCGCAGTCCCGGAAGGCGGGGGAGTTCGCGCAGGCGGCCTCGTACGTCTCTTCGACCGGCGAGGCGGGGGTGGCGGCCGGGGCCTCGGCGAGCACGAGCACGTGGATCCCGGCGGCCGGCCCGTGCGAGGCGAGCCGGCCGGTGACGTCGCGCAGCGGCCCGGCTCCGGGATCGCCGTCGAGGACGAGGAGCGTGTGCGGGCCCTCGTACACGGCGGCGGCCCGCCGGACCTGTCCGGCGTCGGCGGCGGACCAGTGCACGCCGAGCGGCCCCTCGTCGAGGCGCCGGGTCAGCTCACCCGTGCGGGCGGCGGCCTGGTCGCGGTCGTACGCGAGCAGGAGCCGGCAGTCCTGGCCGTGCGCGGGCCGTACGTGGGGCAGCCAGCCGAGCCAGCCCCAGTCGCGCCGCCGGTCGGCGAGGCCGCGCGCCCGGTCGGCGGAGACGAGCACGATCTCCAACTGCCCCGGCGCGTGCAGTGCCGCCAGTTGCGCGACGACCCAGCGGGCCGCCCCGGCCAGTCGGGCCCGAGGGCCGGCCAGCCCGAGGGCGCCGACGGCGGGCAGGGACACCCGGCTCCCGGCTCCGAGCCCCACGTCCAGTACGGCGGGATGCCCGGGCGTACGGGACCACAGGCGCTCGGTGGGGCCCATCGCGGCCAGCAGCACCGCGGCGGGATCGTCGGGGTGGGGTGCGACGGCCACCGGCTCCTGCGGGGCCTCGGCGGGCTCCTCGCCGCGCACCCACTTGCGCGCCCAGGCGCCGAGGCCCTTGCGCCGCCCGGGGCCCGCGCCGGAGCTCGGGCTCGGTGGTGCTGCGCTCTGCGACCCGGCTTCGCGGGAGGTGCCGGGGATGCTCGGGACGCCCGGGGCGTCGGGGACCTCGGGCGCGTCCGGATCGGGTCCGGGCGCGGCCGGATCCGCCCCGGGGAGCGGGCCGGGCAGCGGGAGGGCGGTGACGGGCCGGGCGGCGACCGACAGGTGGCCCTGGAGGTCCGGGGTCACCGACAGCGCGGGAGCGCCCGCGGGGGCCAGCCGCAGGGTGGACTCGCCGACCCGCAGCAGCGCGCCCGGGGGCAGGGCGACGGGCTGCGCCCCCACCGGGGCGCCGTCCAGCGTGGTGCCGTTCGTCGAGTTCAGGTCGGCCACCGCGACCCGACCGTCGGGGATGACCGTGACCGCGCAGTGCAGCCGGGAGACATCGGGGTCGTCGAGGGGGACGTCGGCGTCGGCGGAGCGGCCCACCCGGATCTGCCCGCTGTGCAGCAGGTGCACCCCGCCCGCGTCGGGTCCGGCGACGACGTGCAGCTGGGCCGCGCCGAGGCCGTCCTCGGGCAGGACGTCCGGCACGGGCCCGTGCAGCGCCAGTACCGCGCCGTCCACGAGCGGCGGCTCGCCCAGCACCCGCCGCTGGAGGTCGAGGCGCTCGGAGCCGGCGTACAGCACGACCGTGCCCCCGGTGTCGGGCCCGCCGACGGTCGCCGCGAGCCCGGAGGCGACCGCGGCCAGCGCGGTGCCGACGGGGGCGGTGACGAGTACGTCACAGCTCGCGGGGGCGGTCGCGGTCTGGTGGCCGCTGCGCGACCCAAGGACGGTCAGCCGGATCTGCATCGCCGTCAGCGGTCCCTTCTGCGCGGTGCGCGGTGTGTGCGCCCGGCAGGGGAATCCCGTGACATGACCGCCCGGTCGCCCCCCACCCGGCACGGACGCGTCGTCCGGTCAGGTCTGCCCGGAAGGCGGGGCTCCCGTCCCGTGCCGTCCGTACAGGTGCATCCTCGCACCTGTCACGGACAACACGCCCGGCACCTGGCAATAAATGATCTTGATGTTTCGGGACCCGGGTCGGACCCCGATCGGATCCGGACAGCAAGGCGGCAGAAGACGGGGAAAATCGCCTCCGGCATACCCCGCAAACATCACCCTCCGTACATATGTGCGGCAACCAACCTCCGGGGACCGGCGTCTTCCAGGGGGACACCCCCTAGAGTGGGCCGAAAACCAATCAGCGGATCGACCACATCCGACGACAGCAGGGGAGCGCGAGACGTGCGGCCAGTCGGCAGCAAGTACCTGCTCGAGGAGCCGCTCGGGCGCGGCGCCACGGGCACTGTCTGGCGTGCCCGCCAGAGGGAGGCCGCCGGCGCGGAGGCGGCCGTCGCGGGACAGCCCGGCGAGACCGTGGCCATCAAGGTCCTCAAGGAGGAGCTGGCCCAGGATCCCGACATCGTCATGCGCTTCCTGCGGGAGCGCTCGGTCCTGCTGCGCCTGACCCACCCCAACATCGTGCGCACCCGCGACCTCGTCGTCGAGGGCGATCTGCTGGCCCTGGTCATGGACCTGATCGACGGCCCGGACCTGCACCGGTACCTGCGCGAGAACGGCCCCTTCACGCCCGTCGCCGCGAGCCTGCTGACCGCGCAGATCGCCGACGCCCTCGCCGCCAGCCACGCCGACGGAGTGGTCCACCGCGACCTGAAGCCGGCCAACGTGCTGCTCGACGAGCGCGGCGGACAGATGAAGCCGATGCTCACCGACTTCGGCATCGCCCGCCTCGCCGACTCCCCGGGCCTGACCCGCACCCACGAGTTCGTCGGCACCCCGGCCTACGTCGCGCCCGAGTCCGCCGAGGGCCGCCCGCAGACCTCCGCCGTCGACATCTACGGCGCCGGCATCCTGCTGTACGAGCTGCTCACCGGCCGCCCGCCGTTCGCCGGTGGCACCGCGCTCGAAGTGCTCCACCGCCACCTCAGCGAGGACCCGCAGCGGCCCTCGACCGTGCCCGAGCCGCTGTGGACGGTCATCGAGCGCTGCCTGCGCAAGGAGCCGAACGAGCGCCCCAGCGCCGAGAGCCTGGCCCGCGGGCTGCGCGTGGTGGCCTCCGGCATCGGCGTGCACTCCTCGGCCGCCGAGGTGGAGGCCGCGCTCGGCGTGGGTGCGCTGCTCGCGCCCGACCCCTCGCCGGCTCCGGTCCCCGAGACCCCCGACGCGGGCGCGTACGACCCGAACGCCATGACGAGCGTCATGCCGCCGGTCGGCGCGGCCGACGCCACCTCGGTGCTGCCCATGGGGTCCCCCCGGCCGGGAGGGGCCGCGGGCCCCGGGGCCGACCCGACCTCGGTGATGCCCCCGGTGCAGCGGCCCGACTCGCCGCACCCGTGGCAGTCGCAGATGCAGGCCGCCCGCGACCGCAACGAGCAGACCCAGATCCAGTACCTCGACCCGAACGAGGACCCCCTGCGCCGCCGCCCGCAGCGGCAGGCGCCCCCGCCGCCGCAGCACCGGCCCCAGCAGCCGCAGCAGCCCCAGCAGCCGCCGCAGTACCGGCAGGGCCCGCCGCCCCCGCAGCAGCAGTACCAGCAGCCCCAGCAGCCGCAGTACCGCCCGCCGCAGCCGCCGCCCCAGCAGCAGTACGCGCCGCCCCCGCCGCCGCAGCACTACCAGCCGCAGCAGCACCAGCCCCAGCCGTACCAGCAGCAGCCTCCGCCGCAGCAGCCCCAGTACCGCCAGCCGCAGCAGCAGCCCCCGCAGCCCCCGCCGCAGCAGCGGCCGGCCCCCCGGGAGCCGCGCGAGCCGCGCCGCCGCAGCGCCAACCCGGTGCGGATCCCCGGCCTCGGCTGCCTCAAGGGCTGCCTGGTGCTGATCCTGGTGTTCTTCGTCGCCGGCTGGCTGGTCTGGGAACTGACCCCGCTTCAGGAGTGGATCGGTACCGGCCGGGGCTGGTGGGACCAGGTCTGGACCTGGGGCGGCGACGCCGTGGACTGGGTCAGCACGATCGGGGACTCCGCTGGCTCCTCGGGCTCCACCAAGCCCTGAAACGAACCCTCGTAGCTCCGACTTCGTGGATTTGTCGACTTCTGGGACACGATTTCGCTCGCAGAAGTGAAGGTCGCCGCGAATCCGGACCCCTGCTGGCCTCTAATGCCCACCCGGCCGCGTAGCTTTGGTGCGTACGCCAGCCGCTGAGGGAGCAGTCGTGGCACGGAAGATCGGCAGCCGGTACACCGCGCACCAGATCCTGGGGCGCGGCAGCGCGGGCACGGTGTGGCTGGGCGAGGGGCCTGACGGGCCCGTCGCCGTCAAACTGCTGCGCGAGGACCTCGCGTCCGACCAGGAACTCGTCGGACGCTTCGTCCAGGAGCGCAGCGCGCTGCTCGGCCTGGAGCATCCGCACGTCGTGTCCGTCCGCGACCTCGTCGTGGACGGCAACGACCTCGCCCTCGTCATGGACCTCGTCCGCGGCACGGACCTGCGCACGCGCCTGGACCGCGAACGGCGGCTCGCCCCCGAGGCGGCCGTGGCGATCGTCGCGGACGTGGCCGACGCGTTGGCCGCGGCGCACGCGGCGGGGGTCGTCCACCGGGACGTCAAGCCGGAGAACGTCCTGCTGGACATGCAGGGCCGGCTCGGCCCCGGCGGCTCGCACCCGGCGCTGCTGACCGACTTCGGCGTGGCCAAGCTGATCGACTCCCCGCGGCGGGCCTCCACGGGCCGGGCCTCGGCCCCCACGACCCGGATCATCGGCACCCCGGACTACCTGGCGCCGGAGATCGTCGAGGGCCTGCCCCCGCGTGCCGCGGTGGACATATACGCCCTGGCCACGGTCCTGTACGAGCTGCTGGCCGGGTTCACCCCCTTCGGCGGGGGCCACCCGGGCGCGGTCCTGCGGCGGCACGTGACGGAGACGGTGGTCCCGCTGCCGGGGATCCCCGACGAGCTGTGGCAGCTCATGGTCCAGTGCCTGGCCAAGGCCCCGGCCTCGCGGCTGCGGGCCTCGGAGCTGTCGGTGCGGCTGCGGGACCTGCTCCCGATGCTGGCCGGGATGCCGCCGCTGGACGTGGACGAGCCGGACGATGCGGATCCGGACCCCGAGCCTTCGGAGGAACCGGCGGCCGACCCGGTCCGGCGGCGGGGCGTGGTCCCGCTGGTGCCGGGCTCGGCGACCGACTCCAACCGGGACACCCACACCTCGATGCGGGTGCCGGGGCCGGACGAGCTGGCGGGCGGGGCGCTGGGCACCGCCCGGGTCCCGCGCCCGGCCGGCGGCCACCGCCCCGGCTCCGCCCGCCACCGGGCGGAGGCGGCCCGCAAGCGCCGCCTGGTCCTGTCGGCATCGGCCCTGGCCCTGGCCGCGGCGATCGGTCTGGGCACGTGGCTGGCGGTCTCGGGCGACGACCCGGCGCCCCGGCAGGACCACAAGCAGTCGGTTCCGCGGGTCCCGTAGCGCCGTGCGGCGCCGCTGTCGGGGGCTCCGCCCCCGAACCCCCGCGCCTCAATCGCCGGCGGGGCTGGATTTTCCAGCCCGTCCGGCGATTGAGGACCGGGTCCGGGCAGAGTTTGTTACACCGAGGCCAGTTCCGGGTGCCAGCGCCGCGCCACGGCGGGGTGGGCGCGGACCCAGCCCTTCAGCTCGTTGCGGCCGTACTGGGCGTGCAGCGGGTTCGACTCGTCGTGCGCGACACCGGGCGCGGAACGCAGGTAGTCGCCCGGGACGGTCTCGATCACCGCGTCCAGCCGCGGGTTGTAGAAGAACGGCACCGAGTACCGCTCCACCGCGCCGGGCGGGCTGACCACGCGGTGGTCCGTCGCCGTCAGGTAGCCCTCGGTCGCGATCTCCAGCAGCTCGCCCAGGTTCACCACGAAGGCGCCCGGCATCGGCGGTACGTCCACGTAGCCGCCGTCCCGGACCACCTGGAGGCCGCCCACCGAGTCCTGCAGCAGGAGGGTCAGGAAGCCGTAGTCCTTGTGCGCGCCGACCCCCTGGTCGGCGCCGGAGGGGGCCGATCCCGGGTAGCGGATCAGCTTGGTGTGCAGGTGCGGGCGGTCCGCGAAGGCCTCGTCGAAGAAGTCCGCCGGGGCGCCGATCGCCACGAGGAGCTCCTGGAGCAGGCGGTGGGCGACCGCCGCGAGCCGGGTCTGCCAGTCCAGGACGACCGTACGGAGCTCCGGGAGGGCGGCGGGCCACTGGTTCGGGCCCTCCAGCCACAGGAACGCCGGGTCGTCCGGCCCCACGACCGGCGCCGGGCGCTCCGCGCCGACGTCGAGCTGGTCCCGCCAGTCGGAGGCGCCGCCGGTCAGCTCGTGGCCGATCCGGGTGTAGCCGCGGAAGTGGGGGGAGTTCAGATTGCTGACGGCGAGCCGGTCGGCTTCGGGGAGGGCGAAGAAGGCCTTGGTCAGCTCGAGGATGCGGGCGCTCTCGGCGGCAGTGACGCCGTGCCCGGTCAGGTGCAGGAAACCGGTGTCCCTGGCGGCTGCGTGCAGCTTCTTCAGGAAATCGGCCCGCTGGGCCGGGTCGTCGGCCTGGGAGAGGTCCAGGACGGGGAGAGAGTGCGCGGACGGCATGACGGCTCCGTTTCGGATGTCACGGGGTCCTGTTCCCCAAAGGTGGTGGGGGCCGCGGGCGGGGGGCGGGTCTCCGACAGGGATGGTGCCGGGACCACGGGGCCGCGTACAGGACCAAGTCGGATCGTGGTGGATCAGGCTTGGGTTCGGTCCGGCGGCGGACAGCTCGTCGTCGTGACACGCATGTGGTCGACATGGCGGCGCTTGACGAGGTGAACGGTCATAGACAGAGGGTACGCCCGTACGATCCATCACCAGAACGGGTGATTCGGCCTGGCCGGACTGCGTTGTCCGGGGACCGGCTACGCTGGACCCGTGGCAGTCGTCGATGTTTCCGAAGAGCTGAAGTCCCTCTCCTCGACCATGGGGTCGATCGAGGCCGTCCTGGACCTCGACAAGCTGAGGGCAGATATCGCCGTGCTCGAGGAGCAGGCCGCTGCGCCGTCCCTGTGGGACGACCCGGAGGCCGCCCAGAAGATCACGAGCAAGCTTTCGCACCTCCAGGCGGAGGTCCGCAAGACCGAGACCCTGCGGGGGCGCATCGACGACCTCGCGGTGCTCTTCGACCTCGCCCAGGAAATGGACGACGCGGACACCCTGGCCGAGGCCGAGGCCGAGCTGGTCTCCGTCCGCAAGGCGCTGGACGAGATGGAGGTCCGGACCCTGCTCTCCGGCGAGTACGCCGAGCGCGAGGCCCTGGTCAACATCCGCGCCGAGGCCGGTGGCGTCGACGCCTCCGACTTCGCCGAGCGCCTCCAGCGCATGTACCTGCGCTGGGCGGAGCGGCACGGCTACTCGACCGAGATCTACGAGACCTCGTACGCGGAAGAGGCCGGCATCAAGTCGACCACCTTCGTGGTCAAGGCCCCGTACGCCTACGGAACGCTCTCCGTCGAGCAGGGCACCCACCGCCTCGTGCGCATCTCGCCCTTCGACAACCAGGGCCGCCGCCAGACCTCCTTCGCGGGCGTCGAGGTGCTCCCGGTCGTGGAGACCAGCGACCACGTCGAGATCGACGAGGCCGAGCTGCGCGTCGACGTGTACCGCGCCTCCGGCCCCGGCGGCCAGGGCGTCAACACCACCGACTCGGCGGTCCGCATCACGCACATCCCGACCGGCATCGTGGTCTCCTGCCAGAACGAGCGCTCGCAGATCCAGAACAGGGCGAGCGCCATGAACGTCCTCCAGGCCAAGCTGCTGGAGCGGCGCCGCCAGGAGGAGAAGGACAGGATGGACGCCCTCAAGGACGGCGGCAGCTCCTGGGGCAACCAGATGCGCTCCTACGTCCTGCACCCGTACCAGATGGTCAAGGACCTGCGGACGGAGTTCGAGGTCGGCAACCCGCAGGCGGTGCTCGACGGCGAGATCGACGGCTTCCTGGAAGCCGGGATCCGCTGGCGCAAGCAGCAGGAGCAGACCGCGTAACCCTCGGTAGCCGCGGCGTACCTCGCGTACAAGCGGAAGGGCCCGGACACATGGTGTCCGGGCCCTTCCGCGTGTGTGATCGGAACGTGGCACGGGCCTACCGCGGGCACCACGGCCGGGCGGTCTAGGCGGTGTGCTGGGCCACCAGGACCAGAGCCGTCACGAGGACCACCATGAGCACGATGAGCGTCACGGGGTTCAGGCCGGAGAAGGGGCCCTCCTGCTGGAGGCGCTCCCGGTTCGCCCGGCATACCGGGCAGCGGCCCTGGCTGACGGGTGCGGCGCAGTTCGCGCACACGAGCCGGTCATATGTCATGCGCTCCTCCTCTCGTCCCCTCGGTCTTCTGTCGCCTATAACGGCGTGGGGAACCGGAGCGTTCCCCCTACCACTGTGCCAGCTTCGCCGACATTCGGCGCGGCCCGTCCGGGCAATCACGGTCCTGAGCGCCCGCACGCCGGGATAAATCGGGCAAGTCCGGAGGCCGGGTCCACACCTCGCGCCCGTTCGCGTATGGTCACGCACACCTACTCCCGGCGACCGTGGTGCACCCGTGATCCGATTCGACAGTGTCTCCAAGTCCTACCCGAAGCAGAGCCGTCCCGCACTCAGAGAAGTCTCCCTCGACATCGCGAAGGGCGAGTTCGTCTTCCTGGTCGGCTCCTCCGGCTCCGGCAAGTCCACCTTCCTGCGGCTCATCCTGCGCGAGGAGCGGGCGAGCCACGGCCAGGTGCACGTCCTGGGCAAGGACCTCGCCAAGCTCTCCAACTGGAAGGTCCCGCAGATGCGGCGCCAGCTGGGGACCGTCTTCCAGGACTTCCGCCTGCTCCCCAACAAGACGGTGGCCGAGAACGTGGCCTTCGCGCAGGAAGTCATCGGCAAGCCGCGGGGCGAGATCCGCAAGGCCGTCCCGCAGGTCCTCGAACTCGTGGGGCTGGGCGGGAAGGAGGAGCGGATGCCCGGCGAGCTCTCCGGCGGTGAGCAGCAGCGCGTGGCCATCGCCCGCGCCTTCGTCAACCGCCCCGCCCTGCTGATCGCGGACGAGCCCACCGGCAACCTCGACCCGCAGACCTCGGTCGGGATCATGAAGCTGCTGGACCGGATCAACCGGACCGGCACCACCGTGATCATGGCCACCCACGACCAGCAGATCGTCGACCAGATGCGCAAGCGCGTCATCGAACTCGAACAGGGCCGACTCGTGCGCGACCAGTCGCGCGGCGTCTACGGCTACCAGCACTGAAAGGTCCCTGAGACGCAATGCGCGCCCAGTTCGTCATGTCGGAGATCGGCGTCGGTCTCCGTCGCAATCTCACCATGACCTTCGCGGTCATCATCTCGGTGGGCCTCTCCCTGGCCCTGTTCGGCGGCTCCATGCTCATGAGCGAGCAGGTGAGCAAGATGAAGGGCTACTGGTACGACAAGGCCAACGTCTCGATCTACCTCTGCAACAAGCAGGACGCCGTGGAGGCGAGCGAGGCCGCAGCCAAGAAGGCCGACGGTTCGCCGGCGGCCTCCACGGGCGTCACCACCTGCGCCAAGGGTGCGGTGACCGACGAGCAGAAGAAGCAGATCGAGTCCGAGCTCAAGAAGATGTCCCTGGTGAAGTCCGTCGCCTACGAGTCGGCGGACGAGGCGTACAAGCACTACCAGGAGCGGTTCGGGAACACGGCGCTCGCCTCCTCCATCACCCCGGACCAGATGCAGGAGTCCTTCCGGGTCAAGTTGAAGGACCCGGAGAAGTACAAGGTCGTCACCTCCGCCTTCGTCGGCCGCGACGGCATCCACACCGTCGACGACCAGCGCCAGGCCATCGACGACCTCTTCCGGATCCTCAACTACCTGAACATCGCGGCGCTCGCCATCATGCTGATCATGTTGGTCGTGGCGCTGCTGCTGATCGTCAACACCGTGCGCGTTTCTGCCTTCAGCCGACGGCGTGAGACGGGGATCATGCGGCTGGTGGGTGCCTCCAGCTTCTACATCCAGGTCCCCTTCATCATGGAGGCGGCCGTCGCCGGCCTCATCGGCGCGCTCTTCGCCTGCGGCATGCTCGTCTCCGGCCAGTACTTCGTGATCGACCACGGCGTCGGGCTGCGGGACAAGATCCAGCTCATCGACTTCATGGGCTGGGGATCGGTGCTGGCCAAGCTCCCGTACGTACTCTTCATCGGCCTCCTGATGCCCTCCATGGCCGCCTTCATCGCCCTGCGCAAGTACCTGAAGGTGTGACAAGCGCCCCGTGAGCGGTACGGCCAACCATCCGTACCGGAGCGGGGCTTGTCCTAGACTCGGCGCCATGCCGGGACTGCCCGCTCTCTGTCTCCGGCCCCGCGACCTGCGTCGCGGGGCCGTTTTGACGTTGGCCTTCCTCGCGGCCGTCGCCACCGGTGCCTTAACCGGATGCTGGCAGCACGAGGACGGCGCCGGGACCGCTGCGGCCCTGGCCGGCGCCCCCGCGGCCGAGCCCTCGCGCGAGGCGGGCACCGTCGACCGGGAGGCCGTCGCCCGCGCCGTCGCCGAGGCGGTCGCCGAGGGGAAGTCCGGGAAGAAGGCGGCCCAGGAGGTCGTCAGTCGCAGCGGTGACCGTTGGGGCGCCGTCTACGACCAGGGTGAGTACGCCGCCTTCGCCGAGGGCCTCGACGGCCGCTGGACCGGCGTCGGGGTGTGGGCCGGCCGGGCCCCCGACGGCATGATCAAGGTCGACAGGGTCCAGCCCGGCAGCCCCGCCGCCCGGGCCGGGCTACGCGCCGGGGACCGGCTGATGAGCGTCGACGGGCACGCCGTGACGGGCCTCGCCGTGCCCGACGTGGTCGCCCTGCTGCGCGGCGATGCCGGCACCCCCGTGGTGCTGAACCTGAGCCGGGACGGCGCCGACCTCACCGAGACCGTGCGCCGCGAGCAGATGCGCACCGAGCCGGTGACCGTACGGCAGCGCCCGGACGGGGTCACGGTCATCAAGGTCGCCTCCTTCACCCGTGGTTCCGGCGATCGCGTCAAGGCCGCCGTCCGCGCGGCCCCGTCCGGCCGGGGGATCGTGCTCGACCTGCGCGGCAACCCGGGCGGTCTGGTCACCGAAGCGGTCACCGCCGCCTCGGCCTTCCTCGACGGCGGGCTCGTGGCCACGTACGACGTACGGGGCGACCAGCGGGTCCTGTACGCGGCCGAGGGCGGGGACACCACCCGGCCGCTGGTGGCCCTGGTCGACGGCGGCACGATGAGCGCGGCCGAACTGGTGACGGGCGCCCTGCAGGACCGGGGCCGGGCGGTGGCCGTGGGCAGCCGGACCTTCGGCAAGGGATCGGTGCAGATGCCGACCGAGCTCCCGGACGGCTCGGTGGCCGAGCTGACGGTGGGCACGTACCGCACGCCGGCGGGCCGCAGCCTGGACGGCGCCGGCATCACCCCGGACGTGCCGGCGGGCGAGGCGGTCGAGGAGCGGGCCGTCACGGTATTGGGTGGCCTCGGGGTGGGTCCGTAGTGCGAAAATGACCGCACTATGGCTAAGGAAAAAGGGCGGAAGATGATCGCCCAGAACAAGAAGGCGCGTCACGACTACGCGATCCTCGACACCTACGAGTGCGGTCTCGTGCTCACGGGCACCGAGGTCAAGTCCATGCGCCAGGGCAGGGCCTCGCTGGTGGACGGCTTCGTGTCGGTGGAGGGCGGGGAAGCCTGGCTCTACAACGTGCACGTGCCGGAGTACAGCCAGGGCACCTGGACCAACCACAGCGCCCGGCGCAAGCGCAAGCTCCTCATGCACCGCGAGGAGATCGACAAGCTGGAGCGCAAGGCCGACGAGTCGGGTCACACGATCGTGCCCCTCTCGCTGTACTTCAAGGACGGCAGGGCGAAGATCGAGATCGCGCTGGCGAAGGGCAAGAAGGAGTACGACAAGCGGCAGACGCTGCGGGAGAAGCAGGACACCCGCGAGACGAACCGGGCGATCTCGGCCATCCGTCGCAAGCAGCGCGGCACGGTTTAATCACCTGGCACGCGGTGGTCCACTTCGCGTACCATGGCGTCAGCACCGCCCCCCAGGGGTCGGCGCAGCTTGAAAAAACAACATGGGGATGATCGGTTTCGACAGCGGATGTCGATGCAGGGGAAGCGAGCCGAGGAAGCGGCAATGATCTCGCTAACCACATGTCGCAAAAAATAATCGCCAACTCCAAGAGCGATAACTCCCGCTTCACCCTCGCTGCCTAATAACAGTGAGCTGAAGCCTCTGTGAGGAGCGTCAGCCCGGAAGTGGTCCCGGTCCGGATCCTGGCGTCAATTAGGGATCTAAACCTCTAGCCCCGGTCACGGGGGTTGGAGGGAAACCAAACAGTGACTGAGCCCGTCGGAGACTCGTCCGTGTGATCTCCGGGGCTGAGAAAAGCGCAGCGGACTGCGCTCGGAGAAGCCCTGCTTCTGCACCGTTGGACGCGGGTTCGATTCCCGCCATCTCCACTCATCCCATGTGGGCAAAGGCCCCGCAGCCTCTCGGCTGCGGGGCCTTTGTCATGCGGGAAGCCTCCGCGCTGCGCTGCTGGTGGCGGTACGGTGAGAAGCCCACTCCGGAGCGGAGTTCCAGCGAGGAGGACATGTGAGTACGCCGATCCCCGATGAGGGCGGGCCGCTGATCCCCATGCCGGAACTCACGCCTGCCGCCCTTCGCGAGGCCGTTGCGAAGATCGCGCCCAGCCGTGTCCCCGGGTTGACGCAGCACCTCTTCGAGGCGACGACGAGCGCCCAGCAGGCGCAGTCGCTCGCCCCGCTGCGAGCTTTCATCCACTCCTGGGCCGTATTCGTCGAGATCGAACGCCACCCCCGGAGGGCTGCGCGTCTGCACGCCCTGGAACGGCTGGTTCAGGAAGGGGTTGAGGATCCCGGGCCGGCCTTGGCCGAGATCCAGCAGATCCTCGACAAAGCAGAGGCCGAGACCGGCCTGTGAGCCAGTGGACATGGGACTACAACGCTGACGATTCCGCGCACATCACCGGCGGCCTGCCGCCCGGGGTGGTCGCGGAGGTCGAGCGGATCGCCACCGAACTGTCAGCGCTCGGCCGGGATGCCGAGGCCGTCGGTCGCCCCACCGGAAGGACCGGCGGTCTCCGAGAATTCGACATTCTCGGTGGGCGCGGGTTCATCAACTTCCTGGCCGTCCCCCGGCACGAGTGCGTCTACGTCTGCAGCATCACCTGGTACGAGTGACGGCCCGGACGGAGGCGAGCGCGAGAACGGCCGCCGCGGCCGGGAGGGCGTAGGCGGTCGCCGGGCCCAGGTGGTCGACCAGGGTGCCGGCCGTGGCCGCGCCCAGGGAGATGCCCGCGAAGATGGCGGTGACCGCGAGGGTCATGCCCTCGTTGAGGCGGCCCTGCGGGGTGAGCGCGTGGACGCGGGACATGGCCGTCACCATCGTGGGGGCCGTGGCCATGCCCGCCAGCAGCAGCGCGCAGGCCAGCGGGAAGAGAGCGCCCGTGCTCGCCGCGAGCCCGGGCAGGGCCATCGCGGCGGCCATGACGAGCAGGCAGGTGCGCAGGCCGCGCGGGCGCATCGTGCCGTAGAGCAGGCCGGCCGCGCAGGAGCCCGCCGCCTGGAGGGCCAGTACCGGGCCGGAGGCGGCGCCCAGGCCCAGGGCGTCGAGGTGGGCGATCGAGGCGATCTCCATCGAGCCGAAGACCACGCCCGTGGCGAGGAAGAGGGGCATCAGCGGGCCGAGGGCGCGCAGCGGGGAGCCGTGGCGCGGACCCGCCGTCACCGGGGGCTGGGTGGCGCGGCAGGAGGTGAAGACCAGCATGCCGGTCAGCAGCAGGGCCGCCGCGGTGAGGGTGCCGGCCTCGGGGAGGACGACCGAGCAGAGGAAGGCCGCCAGCACCGGGCCGAGCATGAAGCAGAGCTCGTCGGCGGCCTGTTCGAAGGACATCGCCGTGTGGTGCGCGTCCCGGGAGCCGCGCAGCAGGTGCGTCCAGCGGGCGCGGGACATGCCGCCGATGTTGGGGGTGGTGGCGGTCGCCGCGTACGAGGCGAAGAGGGTCCAGGCGGGGGCGCCGGTACGGACGCACACGACCAGGGACAGCGAGCCGAGGACCGCGATCAAGGTGGCCGGGACGGCGATCCGGGCCTGGCCGTGCCGGTCGATCAGCCGGGCGGTCCACGGCCCGACCAGCGCGGTAGCGGCCAGTCCGGTCGCCGAGACCGCGCCCGCGAGGGCGTACGAGCCGCGCTGGCCGGCGATCATCATGACCGCGCTGATCCCGAACATGCCCATGGGGAGGCGGGCGAGCAGGTTCCCGGCGGTGAAGCCGCGGGTGCCGGGCAGCGCGAACAGGCGCCGGTAGGGGGCCAGCGGGCCCGACGGGCGCGGCGGGCGCGGGGGAGTGCGGGCGGGGACCGGCGGGACGGGCGAAGCGGGCGGGGCGGCGAGGACGAGCGTGCTGCCGGTGACGGCCATGAGGGGCATGACCACCACCCTCGGCCCGGACCGGGCGGATCGTCCAACACCTGTTCGGCGGCCATTCACGCCGATCTGTTGTTAGTCTCCGGGGATGATGTCCCGTGACGTGGATCCCCGGCTGCTGCGCGGGTTCGTCGCGGTCGCCGAGGAACTGCACTTCACCCGCGCCGCCGCCCGGCTCTACGTCGCCCAGCAGGCGCTGAGCCGCGACGTACGGCGGCTCGAAGAGGCCCTCGGCACCGCGCTGTTCGTCCGCACGACCCGCGCCGTCGAACCGACCCCCGACGGGGAGCGGCTGCTGCCGCTCGCCCGGCGGGTGCTGGCCGCGCACGAGGCGCTCGCCGCCGCCTTCGCCGCACCCCGGGCCCTGCTCGTCGACCTGAACACCGACGGGCCGAGCACCGCGCGCACCGTGCTGGACCGGGCCCGGGAGCTGGCCCCGGACTGCGAGCTGATGGCCCGCTGGGAGAGCGGCCTGACCCACGCCGCCGCCGAGATCGCCGCCGGACGTCTCGACGTCTCCTTCGGGTACGCCGACGGGCTGGACCCGGTGTGGCGCTCGCGCCTCGCGCACCGGCCCGTGCGCTACGAACCGCTCGCCGTGCTGCTGCCCGAAGGACACCCGCTGGCCGGGCTGGCGGCCGTACCGCTGGACGCGCTGGCCGGGGAGACCGTCTACGCGGGCGCGGGGAACCCCCGCACGCTGGAGTGGACGGGGCTCGCGCGCGAGCTGTTCGCCGGGCGGGGGATCCTGATGGCGCCGCCCGCGCCGGTGGCCATCGGCAAGGACGAGTTCAGCCGGGTCATGGCCAAGACCGGCCATCCGGTGCTGGTGACCGTCGACTTCGTCGACATGCCCGGGTCCGTCAAGCGCCCGCTGGTCGACCCCGTACCGCTCTCCCCGCTGTCCATGGTCTGGCGCAAGGGCTTCAGCCACCCCGGACTCGAAGCGCTGCACCGGGCCGTGGCCGGGCTCGGCGGCGAGCGCGGCTGGCTGGAAGTGCCCCCGGCGAGCTGGCGCCCCGCCGCGCTCACAGGTGCCCCCGGCGGCGGGTGAGAGCAAGGTTTCCCGGCGGTCATCAGGCGGTGACCGGGGCCGAAACGCGCCGTTCCTACGGTCGTGCCACGGACGCGAGAGCTGTGGAGGCGTGTGATGACCGGTACGACCGCACCGCGCAAGGGGGGCCGCTGGATCGAGCGGTGGGACCCCGAGGACGAGACCTTCTGGAAGGAGACCGGGGAGCGGACCGCCCGCCGCAACCTCGTCTACTCCGTGTTCTCCGAGCACATCGGCTTCTCCATCTGGTCGCTCTGGTCCGTGATGGTCCTCTTCATGGGACCGGCGTACGGGATCGACCCGGCCGGGAAGTTCTTCCTGATCGCGACCGCCACCTGCGTGGGCGCGATCGTACGGGTGCCGTACACCTTCGCCGTGGCCCGCTTCGGCGGCCGCAACTGGACCGTCGTCAGCGCGCTGCTGCTGCTCGCGCCGACGGTCGCCGCGATCGTGGTGATGGAGCCCGGAACCTCCTACGGGACCTTCCTGGTCGTCGCCGCCCTCACCGGCGTCGGCGGCGGCAACTTCGCCTCCTCCATGACCAACATCAACGCCTTCTTCCCGCTGCGCAAGAAGGGCTGGGCGCTCGGCCTGAACGCCGGCGGCGGCAACATCGGCGTGCCCGTGGTGCAGCTGGCCGGGCTGCTGGTCATCGCGACCGCCGGGGCCGCCCACCCCCGGTACCTGCTGGCCGCCTACATCCCGCTGATCGTGACCGCGGCGGTCCTGGCGGCCGTACGGATGGACAACCTGGCGCCCGTGCGCAACGACACCGGCGCGGTCCGCGAGGCGCTGAAGGACGCGCACACCTGGATCATGGCGTTCCTCTACGTCGGCACGTTCGGGTCCTTCATCGGCTACAGCTTCGCCTTCGGCCTGGTGCTGCAGACCCAGTTCGGCCGCACCCCGCTCCAGGCCGCCTCGCTGACCTTTATGGGGCCGCTGCTCGGATCGCTGATCCGGCCGGTGGGCGGGGCGCTCGCGGACCGGTTCGGCGGGGCCCGGATCACCCTGGGGACGTTCGTGGCCATGGCCGCGGCCACCGGAGTGGTGGTGTTCGCCTCGCAGCGGTCCTCGCTGCCGGTCTTCCTCGTCGGCTTCGTGGCCCTGTTCGTACTGAGCGGGCTCGGCAACGGATCGACGTACAAGATGATCCCCGGCATCTTCCAGGCGAAGGCGCTGGCGCGCGGCATGAGCGGCGAGAGCGCGGCCGCGTACGGGCGCCGGCTCTCCGGCGCCTCGATGGGACTCATCGGGGCGGTCGGCGCGCTCGGCGGACTCGGCATCAACCTGGTCTTCCGGGAGGCGTTCCGCACCTCCGGCTCCGGAACGGCGGCCTTCGTCACCTTCCTCGGCTTCTACGCCCTGTGCTGCGCGGTCACCTGGGCGGTATACCTTCGCCGCCCGGTGGCCCCGGTGATCCACACGGTCGGCGTCGAGACGAAACCGCAGCTCACGTCGGTGTAACCGGGGCGAAATACGGGTGAACCGAGTCCGACACGACGTGTGGGCAGACTCGGTCCACCCGTACCGCCCCCACATGCGTCACTAGGCAGGTCACGATGGACGACACGAACACCGGCCCGCTCGCGGGCTTCACCGTCGGGGTCACGGCCGCCCGGCGCGCGGACGAGCTCATCGCGCTGCTGCGCCGCCGCGGGGCGGCCGTGCTGCACGCGCCGGCGCTGCGGATCGTGCCGCTCGCCGACGACAGCGAGCTGCTGGCCGCGACGAAGGAACTGATCGGCTGCGCACCGGACGTGGTCGTGGCCACCACCGCCATCGGCTTCCGGGGGTGGATCGAGGCGGCCGACGGGTGGGGCGTCGGCGAGGGGCTGCTGGAGCGACTGCGGGCCGCCGAACTGCTGGCGCGCGGGCCGAAGGTGAAGGGCGCCATCCGGGCCGCCGGGCTGGTGGAGACCTGGTCCCCGGACTCGGAATCCCTCGCCGAGGTACTGGAACGGCTGCTGGCGGACGGGGTGGACGGCCGGCGGATCGCCCTCCAGCTGCACGGGGAGCCGCTGCCCGGCTTCGTCGAGGCGCTGCGGGCCGGCGGCGCCGAGGTGGTGGTGGTTCCGGTGTACCGGTGGATGGCGCCGGAGGACCTGGCGCCGCTGGACCGGCTGCTGGACGCGATGATCGGCGGCGCGGTGGACGCCGTCAGCTTCACCTCGGCGCCGGCGGCGGCCTCGCTGCTGTCCCGGGCCGAGGAGCGGGGGTTGCGGGAGGCCGTGCTGGACGCGCTGCGCGGCAGGCTGCTGTCCGCGTGCGTCGGGCCGGTGACCGCACTGCCGCTGCAGGCGCACGGGGTGGACACGGTGCAGCCGGAACGGTTCCGGCTGGGCCCGCTGGTGCAGTTGCTCTGCCAGGAGCTGCCCGGGCGGGCCCGGGTGCTGCCGGTGGCCGGGCACCGGGTGGAGATCCGGGGGCACGCGGCCTTGGTGGACGCGCAGCTGCGGCCCGTACCGCCCGCCGGGATGGCCCTGCTGCGGGCGCTGGCCCGGCGGCCGGGCTGGGTGGTGTCCCGCGCCGAACTGCTGCGGGCGCTGCCGGGCGCGGGGCGGGACGAGCACGCCGTGGAGACGGCGATGGCCCGCCTCCGAGTGGCCCTCGGGGCCCCGAACCTGATCCAGACCGTGGTCAAGCGCGGGTACCGGCTGTCGCTGGACGCGGGCGGGGAGGCCAAGTACGGGGAACTCCCGGTGGACGCGGTGACGGCCAGGGGCGTCCTCGGCTAGCGTGCCGGGATGATCATTGACGGGGTTGAGATGAGGGGCGTCGCGCTCGGCGACGCGGCGGGGCTGGCCGAGGCGTTCGCACGGAACCGGGCCTACATGGCGCCCTTCGAGCCGGTCCGGCCGGACGCCTTCTACACGGAGGACGGCCAGCGGGAGCGGATCGAGGGCGTGCTCGCCGAGCGGGACGCGGGGCGGATCGTCCCGTACGTGTTCGTCGAGACGGCCACGGGCGCGCCCGTCGGCGCGATCAACCTCGGCTCCATCGCGTACGGGCCGCTGTGCAGCGGCGGCGTCGGGTACTGGGTCGACCCGGCCTGGCACGGCAAGGGGCTGGCCACCGCGGCCGTGGAGGAGGTCTGCCGGGTCGCCCGCGACGAACTGGGCCTGCACCGGGTGGAGGCGGGGACCCTGGTCGACAACCTGGCCTCGCAGCGGGTGCTGGCGAAGGCGGGCTTCGAGCCGTTCGGCCTCGCGCCGCGCTACCTCCACATCGACGGCGCCTGGCGCGACCACCGCCTCTTCCAACGCCTCCTCCACGACAACCCGCCGGGTACATCCAGCCCCTCCGGCGTTTGAGGAGCGGGGTCTGGGGCGGAGCCCCAGGAAACCCGGCTCGGCCGGGCACCGGGCTCCGCCCGGACCCTCCCCCAGCTACCGCTGGGAGGTGCCCCCTGCTCAAACGCCGGCGAGGCTGGATTGCGCAGCCGGATTCCGCCAGCGAGGCTGCAATGGGCCGGCGGCAGCCGGTGGGCGCGCGGGTAGCTGACGCTCCGCGCGAGCCAGGGGCGGACCCACCGGTTCGGGGGCTTCCGCTGTGACCCGCCGGGCGGCAATCTGGTACGGCACCCCACGACGGGAGGCTGACGGCATGCGGTTCGATTCCGGGCGGGTCTGTCTGGACCTGGTGGCCACCTTCACCCCCCACGAGGGGATCCCGGACGGTGACGAGCTGCGGCTGTGGCTCGCCGGCGCCGGCCTGGTCCCCGACCGGACGCCGCTCGTCCGGGTGGGGCCCGACTGGGCCGCGGCCTTCCGGTCCCTGCGCGCCGACGTGGAAACGCTCGTACGGGCGGAGTTGCTCGGCACCGACACGGACGAGAACGCCCTCGCCCGGGTCAACGCGTTGGCCGCCGGACCACCCCCCGGCCTGTGCGCCGTACGGGACCAGGAAGGACACCTCGTACGGGAGCTGTGCGGCGGCGTGGAATGCGGTGCGCTGCTCGCGGCCGTGGCCCGGGACGCCGTCGAGCTGCTGACCGACCCCGGCGACCGGGCGCTGCTACGGGCCTGTGCGGGCGACGGCTGCCCCCGCGTCTACCTGGACACCTCCCGGGGCCACCGGCGCCGCTGGTGCTCCAGCGAGCGCTGCGGGAACCGGGAGCGCGTGGCCCGGCACCGCCGCCGGGTCCTGGCGGCCGGGGCGGGGCAAGGGTCCCGGTGAGAGGCGTACCACCCTGCGAGACCGGTTCCGGAACGGGCGTGCGGACAGGGGGCCGATTCGCGTACGGTTGACGGTCGCCCATGCACGTCAGAAGGGGGCCTTGGTGGCCGCGCAGAATGCCGCTGTCGACAGCACGGCGGATTCCGTCCGCGATCGGGAGATCGCGGTCGAGCAGACGCATCTCGACCAGGTGTACCGACGCCTTGAGGAGAAGATCCACGAGGCCGAGTTCCTCATGAACGACGCCGCCAAGCGCGGCCAGGTGGGTACGCCCGGCGCGCTCGCCGAGCGCGACGCGCAGGTCTTCCGGGCGGGTATCCACCTGAACCGGCTGAACAACGAGTTCGAGGACTTCCTCTTCGGCCGCATCGACCTGGTGCTCGGCAAGGACGGGGAGCGCGGCGCCGACGGCGCGTACACCTCCGTCGAGCCCGCCGACGACGCGATCCGCGAGGACCTCACCGCCGACATCGCCGAGACGCTGCACATCGGCCGCATCGGGGTCCTGGACTCCGACTACACGCCGCTGGTCATCGACTGGCGCGCGCCGGCGGCCGCGCCGTTCTACCGCTCCACGCCCAAGGAGCCCGGCCGGGTCGTGCGCCGCCGCGTCATCCGCTCCAAGGGCCGCAAGGTGCTCGGCGTCGAGGACGACCTGATGCGCCCCGAGGTCACCGCCTCCCTGGACGGCCGGGAGCTCCCCGCCATCGGCGACGGCGCCCTCATGGCAGCCCTCGGACGGGCGCGCACGCACTCGATGCGCGACATCGTCTCCTCCATCCAGGCCGAGCAGGACCTGGTCATCCGGGCCCCCGCCGCCTCCGTGGCCGAGGTCGCCGGCGGCCCGGGCACCGGCAAGACCGCCGTCGCCCTGCACCGCGCCGCCTACCTGCTCTACCAGGACCGGCGCCGCTACTCCGGCGGCATCCTGATCGTCTCGCCGACCCCGCTGCTCGTCGCGTACACCGAGGGCGTGCTGCCCTCGCTCGGCGAGGAGGGCCAGGTGGCCATCCGGGCGCTGGGCTCGCTCGTCGACGGCGCGGAGGCCACCACCTACGACTCCCCGGCCGTGGCCCGCATCAAGGGCTCCTCCCGGATGCTCAAGGTGCTCCGCAAGGCCGTACGCGGTGCACTGGAGCTCGGCGGCGCCCCCGACCGGCTGCGCGTGGTGGCCTTCGGTCGCCGCCAGGAGCTGGAGGCCGACGAGCTGAACCGGATCCGGCAGAACGTGCTCGGCGGCACCGCCCCGGTCAACCTGCTGCGCCCGCGCGCCCGCAAGCTGCTGCTCGACGCCCTCTACGCGAAGTCCGGCGGCGCCGGCCGGCACAGCGACCCGGAGCTGGCCGCCGAACTGCGCTCCGCCTTCGACGAGGACATCTCCACCGAGGACGCCTTCATCGGCTTCCTCAACGCCTGGTGGCCCGAGCTGACCCCGCGGGCGGTGCTCGCCGCGCTCGCCGACGAGCGCCACCTCGGCCGCTGGTCGCGCCGGGACCTCAACCCGCGCGAGACCCGCCAGCTGGCCCGCTCGCTGCGCCGGGTGGGCCCGGACGGCAAGGGCCCCCTGTCGGTGCACGACGTGGCGCTGCTGGACGAGCTCCAGCTGCTGCTGGGCGCCCCGGCGCGGCCGAAGCGCAAGCGGGAGCTGGATCCACTCGACCAGCTCAGCGGGCTGGAAGAGCTGATGCCGACCCGCGAGGAGACCCAGTGGGAGCGGGCCGAGCGGCTCGCGGCGGAGCGCACCGAGTACGCGCACGTCATCGTGGACGAGGCCCAGGACCTGACGCCGATGCAGTGGCGGATGGTGGGCCGTCGGGGCCGGCACGGCACGTGGACCGTGGTCGGCGACCCGGCGCAGTCCTCCTGGACGGACCCGGAGGAGGCCGCCGCGGCCCGCGACGAGGCCCTCGGGTCCCGCCCGCGGCGCCGGTTCACCCTGACGGTGAACTACCGCAACCCGGCCGAGGTCGCCGAGGTCGCCTCCCGGGTGCTGCGCCTGGCGATGCCCGGCATGGAGCCGCCGTCGGCGGTGCGCTCCACGGGCCTGGAGCCCCGCTTCACGGCCGCCGGGGGCGATCTGGGCACGGCGGTCCGCGAGGAGACCCGGAGGCTGCTGGAGCAGGTGGACGGCACCGTCGGCGTGGTCGTGGCCATGGACCGGCGCGCGGAGGCGGCGGGCTGGCTCGCGGACCTCGGCGGGCGGGCGGTGGCGCTGGGCAGCCTGGAGGCCAAGGGCCTGGAGTACGACGCCACGGTGGTGGTCTCCCCGGCGGAGATCGCGGACGAGTCCCCGGCGGGCCTGCGGGTGCTGTACGTGGCGCTGACGCGCGCGACGCAGCAGCTGACGGTGGTCTCGGCGGAGCGGGACAAGCCGGACGCGGACGGGGTGCCGGAGCTGCTGCTGCCGTAGGCCGGGCCGGGCCGGGCAGGGGCGGATCGGCCCGGCGGTGGCGGTCCACCGCCGGGGTCCCGGCCCGCTCAGGGCCCCGTACGGCCGGATGGTCCGCGGCCGGGAGCGTGGTGCTCGGATACGGGCGCGAGCAGGGGGATCACTTTCGGCGATCCTTTGTTAGCCTGGGTACGGCACCGACTCGATCCAAGCCCCCGGGCCCAACCTTCGTCGCTCAGAGCGACCACTTGCCGCGAGGCGAGCATGGCGGGTCGGTGTCATCAAACGTACGAATCACCAGGTCCGCGTCCCCCACCTGTGGGGGGCGCGGACCTGTTTCGTATGACCCCACCATTCCGAACCCTTCTGGTATCTCGTATGGTGGAAGAGTCTTTCCGAATTTTGTAGCTGGTTACCTTGTACTGGCTGGTAGGTGGGACGATCGGACAACAGGTCCTGCCGCACCTGCTGTGCAGCGGGGCTCTGTGTGTTACAGCGAACCAGGGACAGAAGAGGAACACGGCCATGGCAACGGCGCCCAGCGTCTCGTATTCGATGACGGTCCGGCTGGAAGTGCCCGCGAGCGGAACCGCGGTCTCCCAGCTCACCACCGCCGTGGAGTCCTCCGGCGGATCGGTCACCGGCCTCGACGTGACCGCATCCGGCCACGAGAAGCTCCGGATCGACGTCACCATCGCCGCGACCTCCACCGCGCACGCCGACGAGATCGTCGAGAAGCTGCGCGGCATCGAGGGCGTCAGCCTGGGCAAGGTCTCCGACCGCACCTTCCTGATGCACCTCGGCGGCAAGATCGAGATGGCGTCCAAGCACCCCATCCGCAACCGTGACGACCTCTCGATGATCTACACCCCGGGCGTGGCCCGCGTGTGCATGGCGATCGCCGAGAACCCCGAGGACGCGCGCCGCCTCACCATCAAGCGCAACACCGTCGCAGTCGTGACGGACGGCTCCGCCGTGCTGGGTCTCGGCAACATCGGCCCGATGGCCGCCATGCCGGTCATGGAGGGCAAGGCGGCCCTGTTCAAGCGCTTCGCCGACATCGACGCCTGGCCGATCTGCCTCGACACCCAGGACCCCGACGAGATCGTGGCCGCCGTCAAGGCCATCGCCCCGGGCTTCGCCGGCATCAACCTGGAGGACATCTCCGCGCCGCGCTGCTTCGAGATCGAGGCCCGGCTGCGCGAGGCCCTCGACATCCCCGTCTTCCACGACGACCAGCACGGCACCGCGATCGTCGTGCTCGCGGCCCTCACCAACGCACTGCGCGTAGTGGGCAAGGCAGTTGGCGACGTCAAGGTCGTCATGTCGGGCGCCGGCGCGGCCGGTACCGCCATCCTCAAGCTGCTCCTCGCGGCGGGCGTCAAGAACGCGGTGAGCGCCGACATCCACGGCGTCGTGCACGCGGACCGCCCCGACCTCGTCGACGCGGCCGCGGACTCCCCGCTGCGCTGGATCGCCGACAACACCAACCCCGAGGGCTACACGGGCACGCTGAAGGAAGCCGTGGTCGGCGCCGACGTGTTCATCGGCGTCTCGGCCCCGAACGTGCTGTCCGGCGAGGACGTCGCCGCCATGGCGGAAGGCGCGATCGTGTTCGCGCTCGCGAACCCGGACCCGGAGGTGGACCCGGCCATCGCCCGCCAGACCGCCGCCGTCGTGGCCACCGGCCGTTCCGACTTCCCGAACCAGATCAACAACGTGCTGGTCTTCCCGGGCGTCTTCCGCGGCCTGCTGGACGCTCAGTCCCGCACCGTGAACACGGAGATGATGCTGGCCGCCGCGAGCGCGCTGGCGGACGTCGTCGGCGAGGACGAGCTGAACGCGAACTACATCATCCCGTCGGTGTTCAACGACAAGGTCGCGGGTGCGGTCGCGGGCGCCGTCCGCAAGGCGGCCTCGGGGTCCTGAGCCCCGCTGTGACGGCCCTCACGGCGCTCCGTTCCCGGCGCGTCGCGAGATGCGGGCCCGACGGGCCGCCTCTAGGGTTTGCGGGGATGCCCGCGAGGTCCGCGGTCCGCGACGGCGTGTGAGCGAAGGCGTGGACGGAGCGTCACCGCGGCGTGACTGTGGCGCTTTTCGTGTGACCCCGACGGGTGCCGGATTGGCTTTCCCGCCGCTGGTGGGGGCAGGATGCGTAACCGGGCGAGAGGGTCTGACGTTCAGACCCGGGTCCGGGGACTGTCCTAGGGCCCTGGCAGCATCGGCTTCGATCTCACGCCTCTAAGGCAAGTTGAACACGGGAGTACAACATGAACCGCAGTGAGCTGGTGGCCGCTCTGTCCGAGCGCGCCGAGGTGACCCGCAAGGACGCCGACGCCGTTCTGGCCGCGCTCGCCGAGACCGTCGGCGAGATTGTCGCCAAGGGCGACGAGAAGGTCACCATCCCCGGCTTCCTGACCTTCGAGCGCACCCACCGTGCCGCTCGCACCGCGCGCAACCCGCAGACCGGCGACCCCATCCAGATCCCGGCCGGCTACAGCGTGAAGGTCTCCGCGGGCTCCAAGCTCAAGGAAGCCGCCAAGGGCAAGTAAGTCCTGCCCCGGCGCCGAAGGCCGCACAGGCCTTTGGAACGGCAGTAGTACGCAAGTACGCAGAACGACGATGGGCGGTCACCCCCGGGCGGGGTGGCCGCCCTTCGGTCTGTCCGGGGCCGGACGCGGGCCGGTGGGCCCGGACGGGCGCCGGGCCGCCCCCGGGCTGCCCGGGGGGCCTGGCAGGCCCTGTGAGGGCCCGTCAGGGGCCAGGCGGGGCCCACGTATGCCACCGGCACGTCCCACCGGGCCGCCGTGCGGCTCCGCATGCGGCTTCGCGGGTCCCGGCGGGCCTCGCGCCGAGGTCCGTGACCGGGCCTCGCCCGGGGCACGGAAAAGCCCCCCGGGCCCTGTGCGGGGCCCGGGGGGCTTTCTGCGTACGTCCGCGTACGTCTGCGTACGTCGGGGTGTTCGGGTACGGCTCAGACGAGGTCGCCGCCCGGGAGCTCGACCTTCGCGCCGAGTTCCACGAGCTTCTCCATGAAGTTCTCGTAGCCGCGGTTGATCAGGTCGATGCCGTGGACCCGCGAGGTGCCCTCGGCGGCCAGGGCCGCGATCAGGTACGAGAATCCGCCGCGCAGGTCGGGGATGACCAGGTCGGCGCCCTGCAGCTTGGTGGGGCCGGAGACGACCGCCGAGTGCAGGAAGTTGCGCTGGCCGAAGCGGCAGGCGCTGCCGCCCAGGCACTCGCGGTACAGCTGGATGTGAGCACCCATCTGGTTGAGCGCCGAGGTGAAGCCGAGCCGGGACTCGTAGACCGTCTCGTGGACGATCGACAGGCCGGAGGCCTGCGTCAGGGCCACGACGAGCGGCTGCTGCCAGTCGGTCTGGAAACCGGGGTGGACGTCCGTCTCCAGCGCGATGGCGTTGAGCGGGCCGCCCGGGTGCCAGAAGCGGATGCCGTCGTCGTCGATCTCGAACGCCCCGCCGACGCGGCGGAAGGTGTTCAGGAACGTCATCATCGAGCGCTGCTGGGCACCGCGCACGTAGATGTTGCCGCCGGTGGCGAGCGCCGCGGAAGCCCAGGAGGCGGCTTCCAGGCGGTCCGGGAGGGCCTTGTGGTTGTAGCCGCCGAGGCGGTCGACGCCCGTGATCCGGATGGTCCGGTCGGTGTCGACGGAGATGATCGCGCCCATCTTCTGCAGGACGCAGATGAGGTCCTCGATCTCCGGCTCCACCGCGGCGTTGCTGAGCTCGGTGACGCCCTCGGCCAGGACGGCCGTCAGCAGCACCTGCTCGGTCGAGCCGACCGACGGGTAGGGGAGGCGGATCTTGCAGCCGCGCAGCCGCTGCGGGGCTTCCAGGTACTGGCCGCCCTCGCGCTTCTCGATGGTCGCGCCGAACTGGCGGAGCACGTCGAAGTGGAAGTCGATCGGCCGGCCGCCGATGTCGCAGCCGCCCAGGCCCGGGATGAAGGCGTGGCCGAGCCGGTGCAGCAGCGGGCCGCAGAAGAGGATCGGGATGCGCGAGGAGCCCGCGTGGGCGTCGATGTCGGCGACGTTCGCGCTCTCGACGTGGGTGGGGTCGAGGACGAGTTCGCCCGGCTCCTCGCCGGGACGGACCGTCACCCCGTGCAGCTGGAGCAGCCCGCGGACGACGCGCACGTCACGGATGTCGGGAACGTTGCGCAGCCGGCTGGGTTCGCTGCCGAGCAGAGCGGCGACCATGGCCTTGGGCACGAGGTTCTTCGCACCACGGACACGGATCTCGCCCTCGAGCGGGGTACCGCCGTGGACAAGCAGTACATCGTCACTGATGCCGGTCATGAATCTCGCGTTCCGGAGAGGGGTGGGCAGGGGGCCAGGGAAAAGGGTAAGGGCCATCACCCCCTTGTTCGTAAGGCCGACGTGGCCGTAGGACTGTCATGAATTCGGCACAACACCCTCCGTATCCACCACATGGCGGAGTGTTGCGTTCCGCCTGCTCCGTCCGTGCGCGCTCCTCGCTGCTGCCGTGCGCCCTGAGCTGCGATCGATCCGATCTTCCCGCCCGCTCCCCGGAATCGGCCGATGTGCGGGATCATGGCGGCATGACCGAGGTGTCCTCCCTCACAGGGCGGCTGCTCGTGGCCACCCCCGCCCTCGCGGACCCGAACTTCGACCGCGCGGTCGTGCTGCTGCTCGATCACGACGAGCAGGGCTCCCTCGGCGTGGTCCTGAACAGGCCGACCCCCGTGGGCGTCGGCGACGTCCTGCTGCCCTGGGCGCCCCTGGCGGGCGACCCCGGGGTGGTCTTCCAGGGCGGGCCGGTGGCCATGGACTCGGCCCTGGGCGTGGCGGTGATCCCGGGCGAGGAGGGTCCGCTCGGCTGGCGCCGCGTGTACGGGGCGATCGGACTGGTCGACCTGGAGACGCCCCCGGAGCTGCTGGCCGCGGCCCTGGGCGGCCTGCGGATCTTCGCGGGCTACTCCGGCTGGGGCCCGGGCCAGCTGGAGGCGGAGCTCGGCGAGGGCGCCTGGTACGTGGTGGAATCGGAGCCCGGGGACGTGTCCTTCCCGGATCCGGAGCGGCTGTGGCGGGCGGTGCTGCGCCGCCAGCGCAGCGAGCTCGCGATGGTCGCCACCTATCCGGACGACCCGTCGCTGAACTGACGGGCACGGGGTTAAGTACCCTGGGTTCCATGAGCACTCTTGAGCCCGAGCGCGGGACTGGCACGGGGACCCTCGTAGAGCCGACGCCGCAGGTGTCGCACGGTGACGGCGACCACGAGCGCTTCGCCCACTACGTCCAGAAGGACAAGATCATGGCGAGCGCGCTCGACGGGACCCCCGTCGTCGCGCTCTGCGGCAAGGTCTGGGTACCGGGCCGGGACCCGAAGAAGTACCCGGTCTGCCCCATGTGCAAGGAGATCTACGAGTCCATGGGCCCCGGCGGGGACAAGGACAAGGGCGGCAAGGACAACTAGTCCTCCCTCCCGGCCCCTCTTGCGTGGGGCTTCGCGGGACTTCACGGGATGTCGCAGGACCGAGACCCCCGGTGCGCACCAGCGCGTCCGGGGGTCTTTGCCGTGTCCGCGCGGCGCGTTAGGGTCGGCGCGACGAGCGCCCTGCGGAACGAGCGTTGCGCAGGACGCAACACGCGCACGCAGTCGTGAAGGGCTGACGCATGGACCTGATCCCCGCACCCCAGGTCGTACTGCTCGACGAGGGCGGGCGCCGCTTCGCGTTCGGCTCCGAGCCGGTCCTGGACGCCGGGCCGGGTGCCGAGACGGTCGCGCGCTGGCTGCGGCGCGAACTGGGCGCGGCCACCGGCTGGGAGCTGCCCGCCGCCCGGGCCGGCGCGACCGCCGAGCTGCGGCTGCGCGTCGACCCGGACGGCGCCGCGGACCCGGGGCCGGAGGCGTACCGCATCGAGATCGGCCCGGACGGGGCGGAGCTGACGGGAGCGACGGCCGCCGGACTGTTCTGGGGCGCCCAGACGCTGCGTCAGCTGCTGGGGCCCGACGCGTACCGGAAGGCACCGTTGCCCGGCCGCACGTGGAGCCTGCCGTACGCCTCCGTCGCGGACGGCCCGCGGTTCGGCTGGCGCGGGATGATGTTGGACGTGGCCCGGCACTTCATGCCCAAGGACGGCGTGCTGCGCTACGTCGACCTGCTCGCCGCGCACAAGCTCAACGTGCTGCACCTGCACCTGACCGACGACCAGGGCTGGCGGATCGAGATCGAGCGCTACCCGCGGCTGACCGAGGTCGGCGGGTGGCGCCCGCGCAGCCGGTGGGGCCACCGGGCCTCGCCGCTGTGGAACGAGACCCCGCACGGCGGGTACTACACGCAGGACGACATCCGCGAGATCGTCGCGTACGCCGCCGAGCGGCACGTCCGGGTGGTCCCGGAGATCGACGTACCGGGGCATTCGCAGGCCGCGATCGCCGCGTACCCGGAGCTGGGCAACACCGACGTGGTCGACACCGCGGCGCTCGGGGTGTGGGACGACTGGGGGATCACCGAGAACGTGCTCGCGCCGACCGAGGCCGTGCTGCGCTTCTACGAAGGGGTCTTCGAGGAGCTGCTGGAGCTGTTCCCGGTCGAGGTCTCACCCTTCGTGCACGTGGGCGGGGACGAGTGCCCCAAGGCGCAGTGGAAGGCCTCCGCGGTCGCCCAGGAGCGGATCCGCGAGCTGGGCGTGGACGGGGAGGACGGGCTGCAGGCGTGGTTCGTCCGGCACTTCGACGGCTGGCTCGCCGCGCGCGGGCGGCGGCTGATCGGCTGGGACGAGATCCTGGAGGGCGGGCTCGCCGAGGGGGCCGCGGTGTCCTCGTGGCGCGGCTACGCGGGCGGGATCGCCGCGGCCGAGGCCGGGCACGACGTGGTCATGTGCCCCGAGCAGCAGGTGTACCTGGACCACCGGCAGGCGGGCGGTGCGGACGAGCCGGTGCCCATCGGGTACGTGCGCTCGCTGGAGGACGTGTACCGCTTCGAGCCGGTGCCGCCGAAGCTGTCGCCGGAGGCCGCCGCCCACGTGCTGGGCGCGCAGGCCAACGTCTGGACCGAGGTGATGGAGGACCAGGGCCGGGTCGACTACCAGGTGTTCCCGCGGCTGGCGGCCTTCGCCGAAGTGGTGTGGTCGCGGCAGCCGGAACCCGAGGAGCGGGACTTCGCGCGGTTCGAGGAGCGGATGGTCGCGCACTACGCGCGGTTGGCCGCGCAGGGGGTCGATTACCGGCCGCCGGGCGGCCCGTTGCCGCGGCAGCGGCGGCCCGGGGTGTTGGGGCGCCCGATCGAGGGCGCGCCCCCGAACGTGTGACAACTGGATGACGCCCGCGACCGGAACCCAAAGGGAACGGGAGCGGAACTCTGCCTCAATTTCCCCAGATACAGGGAAAATCGGGCAATCGCGGAGGAGGGCCGTCGAAGGCGGTGCGACACGGCCGTACGGCCCGTACGGGGCACCGCGCCCGGGGTCGGGCGCAGGGGGGCGGACCCTCGCGCCGGGCGGCCCGGAAGATGTGCCAGAGTTGCCACGTCCCGGCGGTGAGCACGTACCGTACGGCGGAACAGGCGTGAGCGCCGGAACCGGGACATCGGGAAGGGGCAGCTGGGTTGACCACGCACGCACCGCACGCACTGGATTCACCTCAGGGGCCGCAGGGCCCGCAGGCGGCGCAGTCCGTGACGCTGCCGGCCTCGCTCGACGAGGCCGTGGCGGCGCTCGCCGCCATGCCCGCCGCTGTGCCGGTCGCGGGCGGCACCGACCTGATGGCCGCGGTCAACGCCGGGCTGCTGCGGCCCGCCGCACTGGTGGGCCTGGGCCGGATCAACGAGATCCGCGGCTGGCAGTACCAGGACGGCCACGCGCTGCTCGGCGCGGGCCTCACGCACGCCCGGATGGGACGGCCGGATTTCGCCGCTCTGATCCCCGCGCTGGCGGCCGCGGCCCGGGCCGCCGGCCCCCCGCAGATCCGCAACGCGGGCACCCTCGGCGGCAACATCGCCACCGCGGCGCCCACGGGTGACGCGCTGCCCGTGCTGGCCGCGCTGGAGGCCGTACTCGTCATCGTCGGCCCGGGCGGGCAGCGGGAGATCCCGGTGTCGCACCTGCTGGCCGGGCGGGAGATGCTGCGGCCCGGTGAGCTGATCGGCTTCGTGCGGGTTCCGCTGCTGCACGCACCGCAGGTGTTCCTGAAGGCCACGGGCCGTACCGGTCCGGGACGTGCCGTGGCGTCCGTGGGGCTCGTCCTGGATCCCGCGCGCCGGGGCGTGCGCTGCGCCATCGGTGCGGTCGCTCCGATGCCGCTGCGGCCGCTGGAGGCCGAGCAGTGGGTGGCCTCGCTGATCGACTGGGACGGCGGGCGGACCTTGGCCCCCGAAGCGCTCGAGGCCTTCGGCGAGTACGTCGCGGCCGCGTGCGTGCCCGACCAGGGCGAGCCGGTGGCTCCCGGAGTACTGCATCTGCGGCGGACGGTGGCCGTGCTGGCACGCAGGGCCCTGGGGAGGGCGCTGACCTCATGAGCGAGAACGAGAACGAGAACGTGACCCAGGGGAACGGCACGGCGGGCTGGGGCTGGGAACCGGTCCCTCAGGGCGGCGAGTACGACTCGGACGCCACGGCCTTCGTGAAACTGCCGCAGGACATGCTGGACGCGCTCGGCACCGGGGAGCCGCTCGCGGCGCCCGGGCACGGCTACGTGCCGCCGCCGATGATCGTGCCGCTGGGCTCGGCGAGCACGGATCCGTCGGCCACGGGGACGTGGACGCTTCCGGTGCAGTGGCCGGAGGCGGGCGGCTCGGCACAGGCCGATCCGACGGGTGGCGCCGGTGCGGGCCAGGGCACGGGCTCCGGGTCCGTGGGCGGCCCGATCCCGGCGTCGATCCCGATCCCGGCGTCGGTCGCGGCGGCGTTCGCCGAGCCGGAACCGGAGCCGGAGCTGCCGGAGAGCGATCCGAGCGCGACGGCCGAGTGGCGGTTCCCGGAAGCGGCGCACGAGCCCGAGCAGGTCGGCGGTTCGGCGACCGGACAGTGGGCCGTCCCCGAATTCCCCGAGCAGTCGAACGACTACCGGTCGGGCGGGCTGGACGCCGACTGGAGCCAGGCACCGGCGACGCTGCCGGGCGGCGCCCCGGCGCCGTGGGCGTACCTGACGCAGCAGCCCGCCGGGACCCCCGACGCGGACGCCGCCGGTGCCGCTGCCGGTGTGCTGCCCGGTACGGACGAGGCCGCCGCCGCTTCGGCCGCCGCTGCCGCGACCGGGCAGGCGGCCGGGCGGCTGCTCGGCGGGCCCGGAGTGGGCGCCGCGGGCCGCGGGCCGCGCGTGCTGGGCGGGCCCGGGGTGGGAACCCCCCTGCCCGAGGGCGAGCCGGTGCACCAGGCCCCGCACGACATCGAGGCCGCGCACGGCCCGGCGGCGGAGCAGGCCGAGGGCGCCAGGGCCGCGGACCACGCGGGGCAGGGCGAGTACGACGGACAGGGCGAGTACGAGGTCCAGGGCGAGTACGCGGGGCACGCGGTCCAGGAGGAGTACGCCGGGCGGGGCGGGTACGCCGGGTACGCGGAGCAGCAGGCCGGGTACGCCGAGCCGGCCGCCGCCTCCGCCTCCGTCGCTGCCGAGCAGCGGGCGGTGGCCGACACCGGGCTGGACCTCTTCGGCGGGGTGCGCGTCCAGCCGCCGGCCGCCGAGCCCGCGCAGCCCGCCGGCACCGACGGCCACGGCTTCACGGCGTTCGGCCACGCGCCGGAGCCCGGCCCCCAGGCCGCGCACGAAGCCGCGTACGGGGCGGAGCACGAGGCGACTCACGGGGCGGAGCCGGTCGCTGCGGAGTCCGCCCCCGGGAACGGGGACCGGCCGACCGCGCAGGAGCCCCCGGCCGACCCCGCGCCGCACGCGGACACCGCCGACGGCGAGGACGCCCTCCCGACCGGGGCGGCGCCGTACGAGGACGAAGCGGACGCCGGGGCCGTCGCCCATCACGAGCACCCTTCGGCCTCCTACGTCCTGCGCGTCAACGGCGCCGACCGGCCCGTCACCGGCGCCTGGATCGGCGAGTCCCTCCTGTACGTGCTGCGCGAGCGGCTCGGCCTCGCGGGCGCCAAGGACGGCTGCTCGCAGGGCGAATGCGGCGCCTGCGCCGTGCAGGTCGACGGCCGGCTCGTCGCCTCCTGCCTGGTACCGGCCGCCACGGCCGCCGGCAGCGAGGTCCGCACCGTCGAGGGTCTCGCGACGAACGGGGAACTCTCGGACGTCCAGCAAGCGTTGTGCAGGTCGGGTGCGGTGCAGTGCGGGTTCTGCGTACCCGGCATGGCCATGACCATCCACGACCTGCTGGAAGGCAATCACGCCCCCAGCGAGCTGGAGACCCGTCAGGCCCTGTGCGGCAACCTCTGCCGCTGCTCCGGCTACGCGGGGGTCGTCGACGCCGTGCGCGAGGTAGTGGCCGAGCGCGAGGCGGCGGCCGCGGAGCCCGCGGCCCCGGGCGCAGGTGCACCGGAGCCGCGCATCCCGCACCAGGCAGCGCCCGGCGAGGGCGGCATCCACCACGGAGGCACGGCGTGAGCGGGCAGGACGCGGCGACGGCAACGACAACGGTCAACACCACGGTGACGGCCATGGCCGCCCCGGGCACCGAGGCCTCCGAACAGCAGGTCCCGCGCGGAATCGGAGCCTCCGTCCCGGCCGCGGACACCCGCGCCAAGACCGAGGGCACCTTCCCCTACGCCGCAGACCTGTGGGCCGAGGGCCTCCTGTGGGCCGCCGTGCTGCGCTCCCCGCACGCCCACGCCCGGATCCTCTCCATCGACACCACGGCCGCCGCCGAGATGCCCGGCGTCCGTGCCGTCGTCACCCACGCCGACGTGCCCGGCACCACCACGCACGGCCGTCGGATCGCCGACCGGCCGGTGTTCGCGCACGACGTCGTACGCCACCACGGCGAGCCCATCGCCGCCGTCGCAGCCGACCACCCGGACACCGCACGGCTCGCCGCCGCCGCGATCGCCGTCGAGTACGAGCTCCTCGACCCGGTCACCGACCCCGAGCAGTCCTTCGGCGCCCCCGCCCTGCACCCCGACGGCAACCTGATCCGGCACATCCCCCTCCGCTACGGCGACCCGGAGGCCACCGGCGACGTGGTCGTCGAGGGCCTGTACCGGATCGGCCGCCAGGACCCCGCCCCCATCGGCGCCGAGGCCGGACTCGCCGTGCCGCGCCCCGACGGCGGCGTGGAGCTCTACACCGCGTCCACCGACCCGCACACCGACCGCGACCTGGCCGCCGCCTGCTTCGGACTGGATCCGGACCGCGTGCGCGTGGTCGTCACCGGCGTGCCGGGCGCGACGGCCGACCGCGAGGACGCCGCCTTCCAGCTCCCGCTCGGCCTGCTCGCCCTGCGCACGGGCTGCCCGGTCAAACTGGTCGCCACCCGCGAGGAGTCCTTCCTCGGCCACACCCACCGGCACCCGACCCTGCTGCGCTACCGCCACCACGCTGACGCGGAGGGCCGCCTCGTCAAGGTCGAGGCGCAGATCCTGATGGACGGCGGCGCGTACGCCGACTCCTCCTCCGAATCCCTGGCCGCGGCGGTCGCCTTCGCCTGCGGCCCGTACGTCGTCCCGCACGCCTTCGTCGAGGGCTGGGTGGTCCGCACCAACAACCCGCCGTCGGGCCACGTCCGCGGCGAGGGCGCCATGCAGGTGTGCGCCGCGTACGAAGGCCAGATGGACAAGCTCGCGGCCGCCCTCGGCATCGACGGGGCCGAGCTGCGCATGCGCAACGTCCTGGCGACGGGGGACCTGCTCCCCACCGGCCAGACGGTGACCTGCCCGGCCCCGGTTGCGGAACTGCTGCGCGCGGTCCGCGACTTCGAACTGCCCGCCCTGCCCAAGGACGCCCCGGAGGACGAGTGGCTGCTGCCCGGCGGCCCGGAGGGCGCGGGGGAGCCGGGCGCGGTACGGCGCGGGGTCGGCTACGGCGTCGGCATGGTGCACATGCTCGGCGCGGAGGGCACGGACGAGGTCTCCACGGCCACGGTGAAGGTGGTGGGCGGCGCGGCCACGGTCATCTGCGCGGCCGTCGACACCGGTCAGGGCTTCGCCACGCTGGCCCGGCAGATCGTCCAGGAGGTCCTGGGCGTCGACGAGGTCGCCATGGCCCCGGTGGACACCGACCAGCCGCCGGCCGGCCCGGCGGCGCACGGCCGGCACACGTGGGTGTCGGGCGGCGCGGTGGAGCGGGCGGCCAAGATGGTCCGCACCCAGCTCCTGCAGCCGATGGCCCACAAGCTGGGCATGTCGACGGAGCTCCTGCAGATCCAGGACGGCCGCATCACGTCGTACGACGGCGCGTTCTCGATGTCGGTGGCGGAGGCGATGGCCGGCAAGGAACTCTGGGCGACGGCCCAGTGCCGCCCCCACCCCACGGAACCCCTCGATGCGGACGGCCAGGGCGACGCCTTCGTGGGCCTCGCCTTCTGCGCGATCCGCGCGGTGGTGGACGTGGACATCGAACTGGGCGCCGTCCGGATCGTGGAACTCGCGGTGGCCCAGGACGTGGGCCGCATCCTGAACCCCCGTCAGCTGGAGGCCCGTATCGAGGCGGGCGTCACCCAGGGCGTGGGCGCGGCCCTGACGGAGAACCTCCGCACGGTCTCCGGCCTGATCCGCCACCCGGACCTGACGGGCTACGCCCTGCCGACGGCGCTGGACGCCCCGGCGGTCCGCATCGTCAAGCTGGTCGAAGAACGCGACGTGGTCGCGCCGTTCGGCGCGAAGGCGGC
This sequence comes from Streptomyces sp. NBC_00273, assembly GCF_036178145.1. Lineage (NCBI taxonomy): Bacteria > Bacillati > Actinomycetota > Actinomycetes > Kitasatosporales > Streptomycetaceae > Streptomyces > Streptomyces sp. NBC_00273. The sequence continues at coordinate 6,101,842 of NZ_CP108067.1, forward strand.
GAGCGCGGTCCCCGTGGTGACGACCCCGGCGGCGGTGGCCTCGGCGGTTCGCGCGGCCACGGGCCGCCCGGTGAACCGCCTGCCGATCAGGCCGTCCGCGGCGGTCGGTACGCCCAACTCGTGACCGTGTGAGCCACATTGCACGTGCAACCCCGGACTTGGGGCTGTCCGTGCCGGTCGCTAGAGTGATCGACACAAGTGTGCATGTACGCATGGACACGGGTGCGAACGGGGACGGGGAGCGGCGGAAACGCCGCGCCCGCGGGGAGACGGGGAGGCCAACGTGGCAGAGGACATCGGGGCGAGCCAAGTAGCAACGGCCCTCACGCTGGGGATCGCGGGCCCGGTGGGCGCAATCGCGGGGGCGGCCTACGGCGCTGCCACTGCGGCGCTGCGGTTCGAGTTCGACTCGCTGAGCGAGTACAAGCGCATGGTGGACTCGCTCTTGGACGACCTCACCGGCTCCGACGCGGACCACAAGAAACTGGCGGACGACAAACTGCCGGCCAGCAAGCTCGGTAAGGGCTTCGCGGAGGTCGACGCGCTGTTCAAGTCGTACGACACGGTCGTCACGGAGCTGCAGAAGCTCTCGAAGGGGCTGGCGGAGACGATCGAGGCCCTGGGCATCGCGGTCTTGTCGGCGGGCAACAACTACGCCGGCGTGGACGAGGAGACCAAGCGGCGCATGGTGGCCATCGCCAAGCAGGCGAAGGAGGAGTACGTGCTGGAACGCGACCCGTGGCCGGAGGAACAGCGCCGCCTGAAGGAGTCCAACCAGCCGCCGGCGTCCACGACTCCGACCCCGTCGCCCAGCACGTCGGGAGGTAACTACTGATGGCAACGGATTTCGAAGGCTTCACGCATCAGCAGATGCGGGACATGAGCGCCTCGCTGGACCCGACCTCGGTCCAGACGCGGGCCGATCAGCTGAAGAAGGCCGCCGAGGACATCAAGAAGATCGGCGAGGCGCTCAAGAAGCACGTCGTGTCCGGCTGGGAAGGCGAAGGAGCCGACGCCTTCCAGGAGTGGGTGGGCCGCGCGGGCAACGCGACGCTGCGCCTGGGCGAGTACAGCGCCAAGGGCGGCGAATGGATGGGCAAGGTCGTCCAGACGATGACCGAGGCCACGAAGATGACCGCCGTCGACGCGACCGCGACCGAGAACCTCGCGGCGGCCCTCAAGTACCACAACGACCCGGACTCGGCGAAGGCCCGCTCGGAGGCCCAGGCGACGCTGGACGCGGATCACCGCGAGGCGGTGCGGCTGATGACCAACCTGGCGCAGTCGTACCAGGTGTCGTCGGACGAGATGAACAAGGCGACGATCCCGACGTTCCCGCCGCCGCCGGCGGTGCTGTTGCCGCAGAGGAACGACTTCTCAACCGACATGGCCCGGCCGGGTAGCAGCTCTGGAACGGAGAGTTACGCAGGAAGCCCCTCGCACTCATCGCCGACACACGGTGGAGCGACCGGTTCTTTGAACGAGCCGGGACGGGCTCCGGGGGCCCAGCCGCAACCGGACAACACTCTGCCGACGACGACTCCGCCCGTGCCGGTGACCCCGGACCGGGACGTGGAGGTCGACCTCGACACCGTTGGCACACTGCCTCCGAACCAGACACTTCCGCCGGTGACGACGGCACCTGGTGGCCCGCTGCCGACGGGCCCCGGCGGTACTCCCCCCGGCCCCTTCGTGCCGCCCATGGCGGTCCCGCCGATCAGTGGAGTGAAGACACCGGGCCTTCCCGGCGTCTTCGGCCCCGGCGTCCCCGCCCCGGGCACGACCGGCCCCCTCGGTAAGGTCGGTGGCATGCCACCGGGCCTGCCCCCGCGTGACCCCGGCATCATGGGCGGCCGCCAGGTGACTTCCACCGGCCCCGGCTTGGGTATCCCGCGTGGCACGGTCATCGGTGAAGGCGCCCAGGCGGGCCGCCCCATGGGCGGCGGGGCTATGGGCCACGGTGGCGGTGGTTCCCTTGGCAGCCAGGGAGGCCTCGCTGCCGGACGTCGACTGGCCTCGGAGCCGGGAGGTGTCGTGGGCGGGCGCCAGACCGGTGCGGTCGGCCGCCCGGGCGTGGGCGGTCAGACGTTCACCCAGGGCGGTTCGGGTCTCGTGCGCAATGGCGCCAGTGGCGCGGGCATGGGCTCCATGGGCCACGCGGGCGCCGGCACGCAGCAGACCCCGGGTAGGCGACGGAACGACCAGGGGGGCGAACGCCCCGACTACCTGGCTGAAGACGAAGAGACCTGGCAGGGCAGCCGTCGTGTTGTCCCGCCGGTGATCGACTGAGCAGAACGGACAATGCACGGGATGCGCATGCGCAAGGCGACCTCGGCCCTGGTGGGTCTCTTGCTGGCCGGGGTCGCCGCGACCCCGGCCCATGCGGAGACCATTCGATCGCAGCAGTGGCATCTCGACGCCATGAAGGCTGATGACATATGGAAGGTCAGCACGGGCAAGGGCGTAACCGTTGCGATCATCGACACCGGCGTGGCCAAGATTCCGGAACTGGACGGCCAGGTTCTCCCGGGAAAGAACTTCGCGACGTCGTACGGCGGTGACGAGCGTTCCGACTACGACAGCCATGGCACGACCATGGCTGCGCTGGTCGCTGGTTCGGGAAAGCATCCGAGCGGCGATGGATCGTTCGGATTGGCGCACGGCGCCAAAATCCTTCCCATTCGAGTTCCGAACGAAGAGAGCCGGAAGACCCCATCATGGGTGGCTGCCATTCGATACGCGGCAGACTCGGATGCCAAGATCATCAATATCTCTCTGGGTCTGGACGGCACACCCGAAGATGACCAAGCCCGTCGGGAAGCGGTGAAGTACGCGCTCTCCAAGGGGAAGCTGATCTTTGCCGGCGCCGGCAACGACGGTGATACGACCAATCCGGTCCTCTACCCGGCCGCAACCCCCGGAGTGGTGGGCGTTGGAGCGACGGGCGTCAACGGAGCAGCGACCAAGGAGTCGCAGCACGGTCCGCAAATTGACCTGTCGGCCCCGGGCGACGAAATGGTCACGGCCTGCGCAGGCAAGTCGGGGCTGTGCAAAACCCATGGCACCAGTGACGCCTCCGCCCTCGCCTCCGCCTCCGCCGCCCTCATCTGGTCCGCCCACCCCGACTGGACCAACAACCAGGTTCTGCGCGTCCTGCTGAACACCGCCGGCAAGCCCACCGACGGCGTCGAGCGCAACGACTACATCGGCTACGGCATCGTCCGCCCCCGCATCGCGCTGCAGACCCCCGGTGACCCCGGCCCGGCCGATGTCTACCCGCTGCCCGACCTCGCGGCGGCGGCGGACGCGGGCAAGAAGCCCTCCGCGTCCTCCGACGCCAAGGCCCCCGACGCGGCCGCGTCCAAGCCCGCGGCACAGGCCGAGGAGAAGAAGAGCGGCAGCGCGCTTCCCTGGATCGGGCTCGGTCTGGCAGCCTGCGTGCTGATCGGTGGAGCGGTGACCGTGGTCGTCGTACGACGCAACCGCTGACCCGGTCGACTCCGGCCCGCAGCAGACCGCCCCGTCAGGCCGTTGGCCTTGCGGGGCGGTGCGCAGTGCGTGGCGTGGTCGCCTACTTGATGTTCAGCGGGACCGTGTCGCCTTCGCTGACGCTGTCCACCGCGATGGTCCTGGAGAACGTTTGGGGCTGCTTGCCCGGCGCCTTACAGGTGACATCGGCCGTGAGGTTGAACGGCGAGTCCAGCGGGGCGTCGAGGCTGATGGGGCCGAACGTCGCCCTGCGGTTGACCGGGTTGTTGGTGGGACCCGACCCGTCGTCCTCATCGCTGTCCAGTGTTACCCGCGTGGGGACGGAGTTGTTGGGGGCCGGGAACGCGTTCTTACAGGTTACTTTTCCGCTGAAGTTCACCGTTCCGACGAGGGGTGCCGCTGAGGCCTGACCGGCCGTCAGGAGACCTCCGGCCAGCACGGCGGCGACGATCGGGGCCACGGCCGTGAGGGCGCGAGACCTGCCGGAGGTACGGGACATGCGGGACGTGCGCGTAAACATGGGACCACCTGCCCGTTTGGCGTACGAGTAGTTCTGTGGAGGCCGACCCTGACGCCGACACGACAGGCGTGGCATTGGATATCGCCAGGTTTCGCGGGGTCGTCCGTGAACGGGGCCGGGGTTCGGCTGCCGCGCGTTGACCAGCTGATTCGGCAGCCCCCAGCCCTTACCCACCACATTCCTACAGCGCCTCCAGGCCCGCAACCGGAACGGTTTCCCCGTACCGCGCTGCTATTCCCGGGGAATTCGGGGACCCGCTGACCTCGCGCCGTTCGTACAGGCGGGGTTGTCAGGAAAGGGCGAAGGCCGCCCAGGGGTGCGCCTGCCCCTGGACGGCCCGCCGCGAAGCCGTGACCGGATTCGAACCGGCGTAACCCGCTTTGCAGGCGAGTCCCTCAACCACTCGGGCACACGGCTGTGTGGTGGTGACGTGCATGACGCTACGGGGGCCCGCGGGGCCGGGGAAGGGATCTGCGGACCGTGCAACGCGACTGCCACGCCGCGTTCACAGTCCGGCGGACCTAGGTCTCAGGGACGAGGGCGGGATCCGTCGAATTGACAGGGGCCATCCTCATCTACGCCCCTTACTCTGGTGCGATGAGCGCCCTTGAACCCCGTGTGCCGCAGAGAACCGCACCGATCCCGCCCCCACCTCGGGGCGGGATCCTCGGGCCCGCGTACCGGGCGCTCAGCATCGGGATCATCTCCGTCGTCTTCCTCATCGCCTTCGAGGCCACCGCCGTCGGCACGGCCATGCCCGTCGCCGCCCGCGAGCTGGAAGGGATCGGGCTCTACGCCTTCGCCTTCTCCGCCTACTTCACCACCAGCCTCTTCGGCATGGTCCTGGCCGGCCAGTGGGCCGACCGGCAGGGGCCGCTGCGGCCGCTGACCGTCGGGATCGCCGCCTTCGCCTCCGGGCTCGTGATCTCCGGGACCGCCGGGGTCATGTGGGTGTTCGTGCTCGGCCGGGCCGTGCAGGGCTTCGGGGGCGGGCTGGTCATCGTCGCCCTGTACGTCGTCGTCAGCCGGGCCTACGAAGAGCGGCTGCGGCCCGCGATCATGGCCGCCTTCGCCGCGAGCTGGGTGGTCCCCTCGATCGTCGGGCCGCTGGCCTCCGGGACGGTCACCGAGCACCTCGGGTGGCGGTGGGTCTTCCTCGGGATACCGGCGCTGGTCGTGGTCCCCCTGGTGGTGGCGCTGCCCGCGATACGGCGGACCGCGTCCGGGCCCGTGGACCCCGACGCCCCGCCCGTGGCCTTCGACCGGCGGCGGATCCGGTTGGCCCTCGCCATCTCGGTGGGGGCGGGGCTGCTCCAGTACGCCGCCCAGGACCTGCGGTGGCTGTCGCTGGCGCCGGGCATCGCCGGCGCGGCCCTGCTCGTGCCCGCCGTACTGGGGCTGCTGCCGCGCGGGACCTACCGGGCGCGGCGCGGGCTGCCGTCCGTGGTGCTGCTGCGCGGGGTCGCCGCCGGGTCGTTCATCGCCGCCGAAACCTTCGTACCGCTGATGCTGGTCACCCAGCGGGGGCTGAGCCCGACGATGGCCGGGTTCTCGCTCGCGCTGGGCGGGGTGACCTGGGCGGGCGGCTCGTGGGTGCAGTCACAGGGGCGGACGGCTCCCTACCGGCAGCCGCTGATGGTGACCGGGATGGTGCTGGTGGCGCTGGCCATCGCCGCGGCGCCCGCCGTGCTGATCGAGTCCGTGCCGGTGTGGACGCTGGCGCTGGCCTGGGCGGTCGGCTGCCTCGGCATGGGCCTGGTGATCGGCTCCACGAGCGTGCTGCTGCTCCAGCTGTCGGCGCCGGAGGAAGCGGGCTCCAACTCCGCCTCGCTGCAGATTTCGGACGCGCTGGCGAACGTCGTGCTGCTGGCCGGCGGGGGCGCCGCGTTCGCCGCGCTGGGCGGTGGGGCCGTCGGTGCCTCGCACGCCCTGACGGAGGGCGCCTCGACCTCGCACCCGGCCGCGTTCGCCGCGGTGTTCCTGCCGATGGCCTGCGTGGCGCTGGTGGGGGCTTGGGTGGCGACCCGACTGGATCCCGCCAAGGTTCCCGCCAAAGTTCCCGTCGAGGTTCCCGTCGGGGAGTGACCGCCCGGGCCCGGCGGGCGCCGGGGAATCCGGGTGCGCCACGACCGGCTGCCGCACTACCGTTCCGCCCATGAACGAGCTGATCATCAGACTCTCCGACGCCGAGCGCGCGGAGTGCGCCGACCTCGCCGACGCGACGGGCCGGTCGCCCGAGGAGCTCGTGCTGGACGCCGTACGGGCACTGCTGCGGGCCGAGCGCGACCGGGTCGGGTCCGAGGCGCTGCGCCTCGCGCAGCGGCACGCGCCCCTGCTGAAGCGGCTCGGCGAATGAGCGCGCCCACGGCCCCGGTGCGCCACCTCACGCTCGCCGAGGTCCTCGACCTGGCACGGCACGCCTGCCTGGCCCAGGACCAGCCCGTCGAACTGCGCGCCCCCGGGCTCCTGCAGTCGGCGGTGCACCGGCCACGCGCCCGCATGTTCGGGACCCCCGCCTACGAGGACCCGTACGAGCAGGCCGCCGCGCTGCTCCACGGCATCGCGACCAACCACCCCCTGGTCGACGGGAACAAGCGCACCGCCTGGCTCGCCGCGGCGACCTTCCTCGCCGTGAACGGCGCCGATCCGGGCGACGTGGACCAGGAGGCCGCTTACGCGCTGGTCATCGACGTGGCCGCCGGGCACGAGAGCGACGTCGCGCGGATCGCGGCCCGGCTGCGGGCACTGCTCGCCCCGCCGATGTGACGCTCGCCGCACCCGCCGAGGTCACGGGCCTGTCCCTCCGCGAGGGGCGGGCCCGGGCCGGTAGGGTGGCCCGGTTGTCCTACGTACGACTGCCTGCCACCCGTACCAGATACGCCGAGAGCACGAACCGGAGACCGTGACTACTACCGCCTCCCACCATCTCTCACCCGCCTTCCCCGGCCGTGCCCCTTGGGGTACCGCCAACAAGCTGCGCGCCTGGCAGCAGGGGGCGCTCGACCGCTACATCCAGAACCAGCCGCGGGACTTCCTCGCGGTCGCCACGCCCGGCGCCGGCAAGACCACCTTCGCGCTCACCCTCGCCTCCTGGCTGCTGCACCACCACGTCGTCCAGCAGGTGACCGTCGTCGCGCCGACCGAGCACCTGAAGAAGCAGTGGGCGGAGGCGGCGGCCCGGATAGGCATCCGGCTCGACCCCGAGTACTCCGCCGGACCGCTCAGCAAGGACTACCACGGCGTCGCCGTCACCTATGCCGGTGTCGGCGTACGGCCGATGCTGCACCGCAACCGCTGTGAGCAGCGCAAGACCCTCGTCATCCTCGACGAGATCCACCACGCCGGTGACTCGAAGTCCTGGGGCGAGGCCTGCCTGGAGGCCTTCGACCCGGCGACCCGGCGCCTGGCCCTGACCGGAACGCCCTTCCGGTCCGACACGAACCCGATCCCCTTCGTCACGTACGAGGAGGGGAACGACGGGATCCGACGGTCCTCCGCCGACTACACCTACGGCTACGGGAACGCGCTCGGCGACGGCGTCGTCCGGCCGGTCATCTTCCTCTCCTACAGCGGCAACATGCGCTGGCGGACCAAGGCCGGCGACGAGATCGCCGCCCGGCTCGGCGAGCCGATGACCAAGGACGCCATCTCCCAGGCCTGGCGCACGGCGCTGGACCCGCGCGGCGACTGGATGCCGAACGTGCTGCGCGCCGCCGACCAGCGGCTGACGGAGGTCAGGAAGGGCATCCCGGACGCCGGCGGCCTCGTCATCGCCTCCGACCAGGACTCGGCGCGCGCCTACGCCAAGCTGCTCCGCGAGATCACCGGCAGCAAGGCGACCGTGGTGCTCTCCGACGACACGGGCGCGTCGAAGCGGATCGACGAGTTCAGTGAGGACGGCAGCCGCTGGATGGTCGCGGTCCGGATGGTGTCCGAGGGCGTCGACGTACCGCGCCTCGCGGTGGGCGTCTACGCCACCACCATCTCGACGCCGCTGTTCTTCGCGCAGGCCGTCGGCCGGTTCGTGCGTTCGCGCAGGCGCGGCGAGACCGCGTCGGTGTTCCTGCCGACCATTCCCTACCTCCTCGGCTTCGCCAACGAGATGGAGGTCGAGCGCGACCACGTCCTCGACAAGCCGAAGAAGCAGGGCGAGGAGGATCCGTACGCCGAGTCCGAGAAGGAGATGGACGAGGCGAACAAGCAGGAGGACGAGGACACCGGCGAGGACGAGCAGATGTCCTTCGAGGCGCTGGAGTCCGACGCGGTCTTCGACCGGGTCCTCTACGACGGCGCCGAATTCGGCATGCAGGCGCACCCCGGCAGCGAGGAGGAGCAGGACTACCTCGGCATCCCCGGGCTGCTGGAGCCGGACCAGGTGCAGATGCTGTTGCAGAAGCGGCAGTCGCGGCAGATCGCGCACAGCCGCCGCAAGCCGGACGCGGACGCGGACCTGCTGGAGCTGCCGGCGGACCGGCGGCCCGTGGTCTCGCACAAGGAGCTGCTGGAGCTGCGCAAGTCGCTGAACACGATGGTGGGCGCCTACGTCCACCAGAGCGGGAAGCCGCACGGGGTGATCCACACGGAGCTGCGCCGGGTGTGCGGCGGTCCGCCGAGCGCCGAGGCGACCGCGGGGCAGCTGCGCGAGCGGATCAAGAAGGTGCAGGAGTGGGCCACCCGCATGCGGTGAGCTCCTACGAAGCGGGGGACGGGGTCCGTGCGGAGGTTCGCACGGACCCCGTCCGCGCGTGGGCGCATCCCCCCCCCGGAGCCGGGTCGGAGCCGGGCCGGAGCCGAGCACAGTCGTTTGAACATGCTCGGAGCAATGGGCGGGTAAAGGCGTCCTGTGGCAATCGAGGTCACGAATTGACACCGACGCCGATCAGGAAACGGCACAAACAGGTAGCGCGCGCCCGGATTCTGGACGAGCCCTTCCGCTGAGCGGACCTGCTCGCTAATGTCCCCGCATCAAACGCACCGTGGCAGCGCCGCCGCGGGAGCGCAGCCGGTGCAATGGCCGCTACCGGCGGCCTCTCCGTGCGTCGCCGCGGGACCGGCGACGTGCCACCCCGAGAGTCACCGCCGCTCACCGAAAGAGGGAGAGGCGTCGTGACCGCGGAAACCTCCCAGACTCTCGACAGAGGGCTCAGAGTCCTCAAACTGCTCGCCGACACCGACCACGGTCTGACCGTCACCGAGCTCTCCAACCGCCTCGGTGTGAACCGCACCGTGGTCTACCGGCTCCTCGCCACCCTCGAACAGCACGCCCTGGTCCGCCGCGACCTCGGCGGCCGGGCCCGGGTCGGCCTCGGAGTGCTGCGGCTGGGCCGACAGGTCCACCCGCTCGTACGCGAGGCGGCCCTGCCCGCGCTGCGGTCCCTCGCCGAGGACATAGGTGCCACCGCGCACCTGACCCTCGTCGACGGCACCGAGGCGCTCGCCGTCGCCGTCGTGGAGCCGACCTGGACGGACTACCACGTTGCCTACCGGGCCGGCTTCCGCCACCCGCTGGACCGCGGGGCAGCCGGGCGGGCCATCCTGGCCGCCCGTCAGGGCTCCCTGATCGAGCCGGGGTACACGCTGACCCACGGAGAGCTGGAAGCGGGCGCCAGTGGCGCCGCCGCGCCGCTCGTGGGCATCACCGGGCTGGAAGGCAGCGTCGGCGTCGTCATGCTGGCGGACGCGGTGCCGGAGCGGGTCGGGCCGCGGGTGGTCGACGCGGCGCGGGAAGTGGCCGACGCCCTTCGCTAGGCCGCGGGCTCGGCGGATCCGTGCCGGGTGCGGCGCTGTGGCCGGGGGCGCTGCCCCCGGACCCCCGCGCCTCAAACGCCGGCGGGGCTGAAAGAGCGCCTCAAACGCCGGCGGGGCTGGATCGGTCGGCGGGGTGGCCCGGCAGGGCCGGTGGGGTGGACGGATAGATTGGGCGGGTGCTCTCACGCCTCACACGTCTGCCGCGTCCCGCCGCCCTGGCCGTCTGCGCCGTGCCCGTGCTCGGGCTGTTCGCCGCCGCGGCCTTCGCGCCGCTGCCCTTCGTGGTCGCCATTCCCGGGCTCACGGCCGACGTCCTCGGCTCCGACCAGGGCAAACCGGTCATCACCGTGACCGGCGCCCCGGTCCGGGACACCAAGGGCGAGCTGCGGATGACCACCATCCGGGCCACCGGTCCGTCCTCGACCATGAAGCTGCACGAGCTCATCGGCCACTGGTTCAAGACCGATCAGGCGGTCATGCCCCGGGAGGCCGTCTACTCCTCGGGCGGAAGCGACGAGGAGATCGAGAAGCACAACCTGGAGGAGATGACCAAGTCGCAGTCGGCCGCCACCGACGCGGCCCTCGGCTTCCTCCACAAGGACCCCAAGGACGTGAAGGTCGACCTCAACCTCGCCGACGTCGGCGGCCCGAGCGCCGGGCTCCTCTTCTCCCTCGGCATCGTCGACAAGCTCGACGGCGACGGCAGCGGAGGCGATCTCACCGGCGGTCGCAGCATCGCCGGTACGGGCACCATCACCGCCGACGGCACGGTCGGCGCGGTCGGCGGGGTGGCCCTGAAGACCCAGGCCGCGCGGCGCGACGGGGCGAGCGTGTTCCTCGTACCGAAGGCCGAGTGCGCGGACGCCCTGTCGGAACTCCCCGAGGGGCTGAGGTTGGTCCCCGTCACCTCGCTGACGGATGCGGTGAACTCTCTTCGCGCGCTGAACCGGGGAGAGCCGGCTCCGTCCTGCTGACCGCCGGCGCCGGGTCCAGTCCGCGCCAGGCCGGGAAGACCATCGGGGCGAGCGTCGTCAGCAGGTACGTGCCGCCGAACAGCAGCAGCGCGGTGGTGACCCCGAACCCGTCGACCAGCAGGCCGGCGGCGAGTCCGCCCAGCGGCATGGTCAACTCGCAGCCCGCCGTGGCCACGCCCGAGACGCGGCTGCGCAGCGCCTCCGGCACCTGCTCGTACATCACCGTGGTCAGGATCGGATTGAGCATGCCCGCGCCCAGGCCGGCCAGGGCCATCGTCACCGCGAGCGGCAGGGTCGTGTCGGTGAGGGCGGCCACCACGTACCGGGTCGCCCCGGAGAGCAGGAAGGCCGCCGTGAACACCGCGCGGCGCGGGAAGCGCTCGCCCCACATCCCGTAGAGCAGGGCGCCCAGCAGGGCGGAGCCTCCGAAGAGGGAGATCATCAAGCCGATCGCGGCCGGGCCGCCGAGGTCCTCCCGGCCGTGCACCGGCAGCAGGACCGAGGACCAGCCCTGGTCCAGTCCGTTGGTCATCATGACCATCACCGTGACGCCCAGCAGCAGCCGGGTACGGGTCATGAAGGCCCAGCCCTCGGCGAGTTCGGCGCGGTAGGCCGTGAAGGACACCTTCCCGGTCGTGCGCAGCGGTTCGGCGGCCGGCACCCCGCGCAGGAAGACGGCGACCAGCAGCGCCGACGCCCCGAAGGTCGCCGCGTCCAGCAGCAGGACGGTCTCGGCGCCGCACACCGCGATGAGCAGGCCGGCCACCGCGGCCCCGATCATCCGGGCGCCGCGCGAGACCGCGTCGTAGAGGCCGGCGGCCCGGGCGATGGTGGTGCCGGCGTGCTCGGCGAGATTGGGCAGCAGGACGGCGCGGGCGGTCAGGCCCGGGGTGTGCACCAGGCCGCCGACGGCCATCAGTGCGCACAGCATCCAGAACTCCAGCACGCCCGTGTGGTGCAGCAGTGGGATCGCGCCGACCGACAGGCCGCTGATCAGGTCGGAGGCGACGGAGACCCGGCGGCGGCCGATCCGGTCGATGACCGGTCCGCCGACGAGGGCGGCCACGATGACGGGCAGGGTGGCGCAGAAGGCGACGACCCCGGCCCGGCCGGCGCTGTCCGTGGTCTGGAGCACGAAGATCGGGACGCCGATGAGGGTGAGTGAACTGCCGGCTATGGAAATGGTGTTGGCGGCCAGTACGCCGACCAGGGGGCGCCGGTCCGTACGGCGCTCCGCGCGGGTCGGCTCGTCGGGATGTAAGGCGTGCACGGTGGACTCCTCGCATGGTGTGTTCGGTGGTGTGCGGCTCTGCCCTGCCCGGGCGCCCCGGCGGGGGCGGGCCCGTCCGCGCTAGGCCCTGTCGTCAAAGTCCCGTCGGGCCCGCGACGCCCGGCACCGCACCTGGCCGCGTTGTCGGGGCACCCGAGTACGTCCAGTACACGGGCGCCCCTCCGCCTTGCCATGCACGGCACCGGACGCCGCGGGCTCGGCCGACGCCACTTTGACGACAGGACCTAGTCCGACGTCCCGCGCGGGAAGGCGTGCGTGTGGAAGCGGACCGCCTTCGTCTTCTCGGAGGCCGGCAGGTCGCGATAGCTGTTGATCAGGTCGTGCATCTTGTGGATCAGCTCGTGGCTCTGCGCGGGGGTCAGGTGCAGGGTGAAGTCGCTCATGTCCGCGCCGCGCCGCCACTCCGTGGGCCAGTCGTGGGCGTTGCCGAGCCAGGTGCTCAGCTCCTGCGTGTGGATCGTCGCGATCTCGTGCAGGAAGAGGTCCGCCGCACCGCGCACGGCCGGGTCCTCGTCGAGCGTCAGCGTCTCGTCGAACGCCGTGCCGTCGTACACGGCCCGCCACCAGCGTTCGCGGCCCTTGCCGTGCTCGGGCGCGTCCTCGACGAACCCGTGGGCCGCGAGCTGGCGCAGGTGGTAGCTGGTGGCGCCGCTCGACTCCCCGAGCCGGTCCGCCAGTTGGGAGGCGGTCGCGGGGCCGTCGTGGCGCAGCGCGCCCAGCAGGCGGATGCGCAGCGGGTGGGCGAGGCCGCGCAGTGAACGGGCGTCGAGCGTGCGGACGTTGGGCTCTACGGGGCCTACGGGTTCTACCGGCTTCTCGGGCATGGCTCGACGATAGGGTTGCAAAGAATTCTGTGCAAGGGTTTCTTTGCAACCTCTTCTTTGTAACCCCTTCTTCGGATCCTCGGCCGGGGCGTCAGTCCCGGGTGTCGTCCTCCGCGGCCTGCTCCACCAGCGGGATGATCCGCAGCGGTACGGGGTTCTCCATCACGATCGCCGTCGAGGCCCGCACGATCCCCTCGAAGCCGACGACGCGGTCGATCACCCGCTGGAGGTCGGCATTGGACCGGGCCACCAGCCGGCACAGCATGTCCCCGTGCCCGGTGGTGGTGTGCAGCTCCAACACCTCCGGCACCCCGTTCAGGTGCGCCCGTACGTCGGCCCCCTGCCCCTGCTTGATCTCCAGCGTCGCGAACGCGGTCACCGGATACCCGAGGGCCGTCGGGTCGACCTGCGGGCCGAACCCGCGGATGACCCCGTTCGACTGGAGCCGGTCCAGCCGCGCCTGCACGGTCCCGCGGGCCACTTTGAGCCGCCGCGAGGCCTCCAGGACCCCGATCCGCGGCTCGCGGGCGAGCAGGACGATGAGCCGGCCGTCGAGTTCGTCGATGCCCATGGATGCCTCCGGGTGCCCACGCGTGCCCGTGGGTGGTCATAGTGCACAGATGTTTCAACCAGCGTGTGGTCATCCTGGGCAGTTTGTACAGTCAAACTGGAAACTATTGCGCAGCTTGTGGATCGGCGGGACTCTGCGCTCATGACTGAGTCCCTGGCGAACCTCGAAACCACCCCGCACACCGCGCGTGAGGCCGACCCCTTCCCCGTGAAGGGCATGGACGCGGTCGTCTTCGCCGTCGGCAACGCCAAGCAGGCCGCGCACTACTACTCGACCGCCTTCGGCATGAAGCTCGTGGCCTACTCCGGACCGGAGACCGGCTCGCGCGAGACGGCCAGCTACGTCCTGACCAACGGCTCCGCGCGCTTCGTGCTGACCTCGGTCATCAAGGCGACGACCGACCACGGCCGCTTCCTCGCCGAGCACGTCACCGAGCACGGCGACGGCGTGATCGACCTCGCCATCGAGGTCCCGGACGTCCGCGCGGCGTACGCCTACGCCGTCGAGCAGGGCGCCCGCGGGCTGGACGAGCCGTACGAGGTCAAGGACGAGAACGGCACGGTCGTGCTGGCCGCGATCGCGACCTACGGCCAGACCCGCCACACGCTGGTCGAGCGCGGCGACTACACCGGCCCGTACCTGCCGGGCTACGTGGCCGTCGACCCGATGGTCGAGCCCCCGGCCAAGCGCACCTTCCAGGCCATCGACCACTGCGTCGGCAACGTCGAGCTCGGCCGGATGAACGAGTGGGTCGCGTTCTACAACAAGGTCATGGGCTTCACGAACATGAAGGAGTTCGTGGGCGACGACATCGCGACCGAGTACTCGGCGCTGATGTCCAAGGTGGTCGCGGACGGCACCAAGAAGGTCAAGTTCCCGATCAACGAGCCGGCGATCGCGAAGAAGAAGTCGCAGATCGACGAGTACCTGGAGTTCTACAACGGCCCCGGTGTCCAGCACATCGCGCTGGCCTCGAACGACATCGTCTCCACGGTCCGCTCGATGCGCGCGGCGGGCGTCCAGTTCCTGTCCGTCCCGGACACGTACTACGACACCCTCGGCGAGTGGGTCGGCGACACCCGCGTGCCGATCGACGAGCTGCGCGAGCTGAAGATCCTGGCCGACCGCGACGAGGACGGCTACCTGCTGCAGATCTTCACCAAGCCGGTGCAGGACCGCCCGACCGTCTTCTTCGAGATCATCGAGCGGCACGGCTCGATGGGCTTCGGCAAGGGCAACTTCAAGGCCCTGTTCGAGGCGATCGAGCGCGAGCAGGACAAGCGCGGCAACCTCTAGCCTCCGGCTCGACCCGCAGCTTTCGACGCGCTGCGCGGTGCACCGCTCCGGTGCACCGCGCAGCGGGTCTGCACGACACGGCCCGAGGGGGGCCCGGCGCCGCACCCGTTCCCGGGTGCGGCGCCGTCGTGCTTTCCGGAGTCCCGCCCCGTACCGCCGTCAGCGCCCCGTCGGCTTGGGGGACGGCTTCGGGGACGGCGTCGGCGTCGGCGTCGGCTTCTCCGCCTTCGGGAGCTCCGGCTCCACCCACGGAGCGGTCGGCCGGACGTTCTCCGGACCCCCCGGCGGCGGCTGCGCGATCGACGCCAGGGCCTCTTTCGCCACCGGCGCGCGCAGCGGCGAGAAGTGCGGGTTCGTCCGCATCGCCTCCTGGAAGTGGCGGCGGGCCGCCTCCTCGTCACCGAGGCCGCGTTCGATCATCGCCCGGTGGAAGGCGAAGTCGGCGCTGCGCAGCCCCGGCTCCATGGCCTTCTTCGCGTACTCGAGCGCCGCCGCGTCCTCGCCGGCCTGGTGCAGCGCCCACCCCAGCGCGTCCGCGACCTGCACGCTCTTGTGCCGCGACCACTCCTCCGACAGGCGCCGCACCGCCGCCGTCGCATCCCCGTGGTCCGCCTCGTACAGCCCGAGGAGCACGACGTCGTCGACCCCGTTCCTGCTGTCCCGGGCCACCATCGTGGTCAGCGCCCCGTACTGGGCGCGCGCCTCCGGTCCCCGCCCCAGCGAGTCCAGCAGCTCGCCGAGCTCCCGCGCCAGCTGCGGCACCGCCGACCGGCCCAGCGCCAGCCGGTAGTCCCGTACCGCCTCGCCACCGCGCCCCAGGGCGGCCAGCGCACGGGCCCGGCCACCGAGGGCCTCCGCCTGCGCCGGATCCGTCCGCAGCGCGCCCTCGTACTGCCGCAACGCCTCGGCCGGGTCGCCCCGCTCCCACGACAGCTCCCCGAGGCGCAGCAGCGCGTACGCCTTCTCCGCCGGGGTCCTCGCCGCACCCGCCGCGTGCTCCATCGCCACCACCGCGTCCTCGCGCCAGCCGCGGTCCCGGTAGACCTGCGAGGCCCTGACGTACGCGGCCAGGCCCGGCCGCATGTCCAGCAGCAGCTCCATCGCCTTCTGCGCGGCCTTGTAGTCGCCGAGCCCGGTGTACGCGTCCACCAGCACCGGGTACGCCGTCCACCGCTTGGGCGCCTGCGCCCGTACGAGCTCACCCCACTTGCGGGCCGTCCCGAAGTCCCGCCGGGCATTGGCCAGCGCGCCCATGCCCGTCATCGCGTCGAAGTTGCCCTTCTCGGCCGGACGGCCCTCCAACGAGCGCTTCAGGGCCTTCTCCGCCTTCGGGAACCAGCCGGAATCGGCCGTCCGCCGCGCCTGTTCGAGGTACGCGGAGCCGAGCACGGCCCACGAGGCGTCATCGTCCGGATGCGCCGCGAGCCACTTCTCCCGGTCCGCCACCAGCGCCGTCAGGTCCACCGCCGACGCGGGCGCGCCCATGCCCACCGCCGACGCGGCACGCTCGCTCGGCTCCGGCGGACGGGCGTCGTCAGCGGTCCTGGCAGGCCGGATCAGCAGGGCCCCGGCGATCAGGACCACGGCGACCGCGGCCGCCACGAGCGTCTTGCGGCCGGTGAAGGTCACGGGCGGCGCCGGCGTCTGCGATTCCTCGTCGATACGGTCCATGGGGTCACTGTGCGTCAATATGAAGAGCTCGCCGAGGTGTCCGAAGGGGGGCGCGGTCGTGTTCACACCGATGGCCCCGGCTGCCACGCTGGACCCATGGATGACGATCTCTTCGCACGTCTGCGGGCCCGCCTGCTCGAAGGGCTCCCCGCCGAAGCCCTGCTCACCGATCCCCAGGTGACCACCTCCTACGCCACCGACATGGCCAGCTTCTGCGCCGCCGGCACCCCGGCCGCCGTCGTCCTGCCGCGGACCGTGGAACAGGTCCAGCACGTCCTGCGCACCGCCACGGCCCTACGGATCCCCGTGGTCCCGCAGGGCGCCCGAACGGGCCTGTCGGGCGGCGCCAACGCCTCCGACGGCTGCATCCTGCTCTCGCTCGTCAAGATGGACCGGATCCTGGAGATCAGCGCCGTCGACCGGATCGCCGTGGTCGAGCCGGGCGTGGTCAACGCCGTCCTCTCACGTGCCGTCGCCGAACGGGGCCTGTACTACCCGCCCGACCCCTCCAGCTGGGAGCAGTGCACCATCGGCGGCAACATCGGCACCGCCTCGGGCGGCCTGTGCTGCGTCAAGTACGGGGTCACCGCCGAGTACGTGCTCGGCCTCGACGTGGTCCTGGCCGACGGGCGGCTGCTGCGCACGGGCCGGCGTACCGCCAAGGGCGTGGCCGGCTACGACCTCACCCGGCTCTTCGTGGGCTCCGAAGGCAGCCTGGGCGTGGTCGTCCAGGCCGTCCTCGCCCTGCGGCCGGCGCCGCCCCGACAGCTGGCGCTCGCCGCCGAGTTCCCCTCCGTCGCGGCCGCCTGCGAGGCCGTCTGCGCCGTCATGGAGGCGGGCCTGACCCCCTCGCTGCTGGAGCTGATGGACCGCACGACCGTCCGCGCCGTCAACGCCCTCGGGAAGATGGGGCTGCCCGAGGCCACGGAGGCCCTGCTGCTGGCCGCCTTCGACACCCCGCACGCCCCCGAGGACCTCGCGGCCGTGGGAGAGCTGTGCACGGCCGCCGGGGCCACCGCCGTCGTCCCCGCCGAGGACGAGGCGGAGTCCGAATTGCTGCTCCAGGCCCGCCGGATGTCCTTCCCCGCGCTGGAGGCGCTGCGGCCGGCGACGATGATCGACGACGTGTGCGTACCGCGCTCGCGGCTCGGCGAGATGCTGGACGGTACGGCCGCCATCGCCCGCGCCCAGGACCTGCTCATCGGGGTCTGCGCGCACGCCGGGGACGGCAACACCCACCCGATCGTCTGCTTCGATCCCGCGGACGAGGACGAGACGCGGCGGGCCCGCGAGTCCTTCGGCGAGATCATGGCGCTCGGCCTCTCGCTGGGCGGGACCATCACCGGCGAACACGGGGTCGGCGTGCTGAAGAAGGAGTGGCTGGCCCAGGAACTCGGCCCCGTGGGGCTGGAGATGCAGCGGGCCGTCAAACAGGCCTTCGACCCCCTCGGGCTGCTCAACCCCGGCAAGCTCTTCTGACGCCGTCCGCCGCGTGCGGCCGGGGTGGAGGCGGGAGGGGTGGCCGGGCCCGGTGGGCGTGCGGTCGCCCGGCATCACAGGTCCCCGTCCGCCGACTCGTCCGACGGCCACGGGTCGCGCAGCCACAGGTCGTCGGCCGGGGTCGGGGCGAGCAACTCGACCAGCGCGTCGTCCAGGCCCAGTCGCTCGGTCTCGGTGCCGGGCGGAACGACGCGCAGCGTGCGCTCCAGCCAGGCCGACACGGAGCCCGCCGGGGCCTCCAGGAGGGCGTCGCCGTCGGGGGAGGTGAGCGCCATGCAGAGCACGGCCTTGTTGTCGACCTTCGTGGGCCAGATCCGGACGTCGCCGTGGCCGCAGGGGCGGAAGACCCCCTCGACGAGCAGCTCGCGGGCGAACGTCCAGTTGACGGGGGTGTTCGAGCCGGTGTGGAAGGTGATGTGGACGGCGTACGGGTCGTGCGTCAGGTAGATGAGCCGTGCCGGGACGGGGATGCTGCGCTCGGGGGACAGGACCAGCTTCAGTTCCAGCTCGCGCTCGATGACGGGGTGGTGCATGACGGCCTCACTTCGGTTCGGTGCGCGGGGCCGGACGGTGCCCCGCACCCGGAGAGAGCGGCAGTGTGCCCGGGTATGACGCGACTTCGGGCAGCGAACCGGAGATTGGCCGGTTTCGTTCGACTGACTGAAAACCGTCGTGCAGGGTGACGTTCGCTCGTTTGCTTGGATTCTCCCGTTACCGGACCTGTCGGGGGGCGGTTCTTGGCTATGGTCCTCCCTTGCACAAGCCTCAAGCCACGATCGGAGTTGGGGACATGACGGCCTCCCCTGGTGACGGCGAGCACGCGGCCCGCGAGGGCTACTACCCGGATCCGTCCATCCCGGGGTACATCCGCTACTGGAACGGAGCGGCCTGGGTTCCCGGTACGAGCCGCCCTGCCCCGCAGCCGGCACCTGTCGCGCAGGCCGCCCCCGCCGCCACGCCCGCCCCCGCCGCCACGCCCGCCGCCCCCGTCGCACCCGCCGTCCGCGGCGGGCACCCCCTGCGCGCGGACGAGACGGGACCGGTCTTCCTCGACGAGACCTCCATGACCGAGGCGCTGCCGGAGCCGGCCCCCGCCCCCGTGCACGCCCTCGCTCCCGAGCCCGTGGTGTGGCAGGCCGATCCCGTGCACCAGGCCGGCTTCGGCGGGCCCCGCGACCACCGGGTGTCGTGGGGCAGCGCGTCGGATCCGGAGCCGGCTGCGAAGTCCGTTCCACAGCCTGCTCCGCAGCCCGAACCGGAACCCGAACCGGAACCGGAACCGTCCCCGCGGTCGGCGGGCATCTCCCTGGCCCGAACGGCGCCCGCGAGACCCGCCGAGCAGGCCGCCGCGGGGATCCTGTCGGCGCGTTCCCCGGCCGCCCCCGATCCGGCTCCGGCTTTGGCCACGGCGCCGGCTCCGGAGTGGCCCGAAGCCCCGGGGGCCGGCGGAGCAGGCGGGTCCGGGCTCACCTCCTGCTGGCCCGAGGCGGTCGCCGATGCACCGGCACCCGCTCCCGCGCCCGCCCCGGCTCCCGCACCCCCTCGGCCGCGCTCCGCCACCCCTGCCGCGCCCGCCACCCCTGCCGCGCCCGCCACCCCTGCCGCGCCCGCCGCCCCGGCCGTCGACCGGCCCGAGGTGTGGGCGCCGCGCCCCGCCGGAGTGCGCCCGAAGATCACGGCGCGGCCCGAGGCGCCCGCCCCGGCGGAAGCCCAGGCGCAGGCACAGGTGCAGGTGCAGGTCCAGGTCCAACTCCAGCCGCAGCCGCAGCCGCAGAGCCGGGACCCGCACGGGCCCGAAACGGACCGCCCCGGCGGCTCCGGCTCCGGCTCCCGCCCTACGGCGGCCCGTACGCCGCGGGAGGTGTTCGAGCGGATGGCCGAGCGGGCCGTGCGCCCGGCCGGGCTGCCGCGCCGGGCCGTGGCCCGCGCGCTCGACTCCCTCGTGTACGCCGCCGTCGCGGTGGCCGTGGCCCGGCCCCTCCTCCCCGAGGCCACCGTCCACGTCGAGGCCAAGGTGAACGCCGCCCGGGCGAGCGGCCGCACCACCACCGTCTGGCTCCTCGACGGGACCATCGTCAGCCTCCTGGGCCTGGTCCTCGGCGCCGTCCTCCTCTTCGGGATCCTCTACGAGGTGCTGCCCACCGCCCGTTGGGGCCGCACCCCGGGCAAGAAGCTGCTGGGCATCCGGGTCCTGGCCACCGCCACCCTGCGCCCGCCCACCTTCGGCGCGGCCCTGCGCCGCTGGCTGGTGTACGCCGTCCTCGGCCTCCCGGGCAGCCTCTGGTGCCTCGTGGACCGCCCCCGCCGCCAGGCCTGGCACGACAAGGCGGCCAGGACGTACGTGGCCCGCTGAGCGCGCGGGGGGAGGGCGCGGGAGGGCGTCCGGGACCGGGTCGGGCGCCGCCCCTCCCCCCGAACGGACGCGGTCCCGTTGCGGGGGTGTCGGAGCCGGGTTCGACTCGGGCCATGAGTACCGACCAGCCGCCGGGCCAGCCGCCCGAGGACGACCCGTTCCTCAAGAAGCCCCAGGAACCGACGCCTCCGGCGGGCGGTTCGCCGTACGGCTCGCCGCCCCCCGGAAGCGGCGGTCCGCCGCCCCCGCCCGGAGGCCCGCCCGGAGGCCCGGGCGGCGGCGGGGGATACCCGCCCCCGCCGCCCCCGTACGGAGGTGGCGGCGGAGACCCGTACGGCGGGAGCGGCGGCTACGGCATGCCCGATCCGCTCGCCGGGATGCCCCCGCTCGCCGACTTCGGCAAGCGGCTCCTCGCGCGCATCATCGACGTCGTGATCGTCGCCATCCCGCTGGCCCTCATCCAGTGGGCGTTCGGCGCGAACCGCTACCGGTACGACACCGACCGCGGCGAGGACATCGGCGATGTCTTCAGCAAGTCCTACAGCGGCAGCGGCCTGATCATGACCCTGATCTCGATCATCGCGTACGTCGGCTACGACTGGTGGTTCACCAAGAAGAACGGCCAGACGGTCGGCAAGAAGGCGATGGGCCTGCGCGTCGCGATGCTCAATGACGGCAGCGTGCCGAACTCCAACGCCTCCCTGACGCGCGCCGCGGTGCTCTGGCTGCCGACCCTGATCTGCTGCGCCTGCCTGTGGCCCATCGCGCTCGTCGTCTCGATCCTGGTCGACAAGCCGTACAAGCAGGGCCTGCACGACAAGGTCGCCAAGACCGTGGTGGTCCAGGCCACCAGCTAGGCATGACGCATCGCGACGCGGGCGGCCGTCCCTCCGGGGGTGGCCGCCCGCGCCGCGTGGGGCGTCAACCGTCAGTGGTGTACGGGGTGTTCGGTCGTCGCCGGCCGGGGCTCGGACGCCCGGACGGCCCCTGTCGCGCCCTCCGGGGTCGCGGGGGCCCCAGCGGTCGCGGCGGACCCCGTACGGGCCGCGTGGCGGCCACGGCGCCGCGGGATGGGCACGGTGAGTGCGACGAGCAGACCCAGGGCGAGCGCGGCGGCGGAGATGACCGCGACGCCGAGCCCGGTGCTCGTCTGCGAGAGCAGCAGCATGGCGATCGTCGACACGACGACCGTGGCGGACCCGTACGCGAGCTGTGCGGCAGTCGGACGCGGCATGGCGATATCCGTCCTCGGTGAGGGGAGGGGGAGTCGGCTCAACCTGTTCGCGCGTCAAGTGACTCTATGACGGGAGATGCCCGAGTCGGACCGCCGGTAAGCGTGACCTAACACACGGTGCCGGAGCACGGGGGGCGCACGGGATCATTTTTCGGGCGACGACGGGGGGATGTAGGAGGGGAGAAAGGGGGACGGGACGGACCACTCGCAGGGGCGGGAAGGGCCCTTCGCCCCGTATGGCTGCGGAACGTCCGGATAGCGGAACTCCCTGACCGCATAGTGCAGTTGTAAGGGTCAAGTCAAGGTCTGTCTTTTCTTGCTTCCCTCCGGTCAAATGTCGTCACTTGAGACGCGCGCCGCGCGGAACCCCCCGCTCCTATGGAGAAGTTCCGACCAACGTTGCGGCCGCGGGAGGGGAACACATCAAGTGACCAGCAATTCCGCCAGACGGCGTGCGATACGCGCTGCCGCCGTCACCGTGACCATGGCCGCTTGTGCGACAAGCGCCACCTTCTTCACCGTCACCGCGGCTCAGGCCGAGGGCAAGGCTCCGGCCGCCCCGGCGGCCGACCGGCAGGACCCGACGTCGCCTTCCAAGGTCGTCGAGCACGACCTCAAGGGCCCCTTCAGCGACCAGCAGGCCAAGCAGCGCGCGGCCGCCCTGGACCAGGTCCTGACCGGCAAGAAGGGCGTCGAGCAGCGCGGCGCCTCCAAGGTCGTCAAGCTGGACGACAAGAAGTACGTCGAGCTCGGCCGCGAGAAGACCGACAAGATCTTCACGATCCTCGTCGAGTTCGGCGACCAGGTCGACAGCACCACCATGTTCGACCCGGACGGCCCGGGCCCCAAGCCCGAGGTCCCCAAGTACGGCGGTACCCCCGGTCCGCTGCACAACCAGATCGCCCAGCCGGACCGCGCCAAGGACAACAGCACGGCCTGGCGCAAGGACTTCAGCCGTCAGTACTTCCAGGACCTGTACTTCGCCACGGGTCAGGGCAAGGACTCGCTGAAGACCTACTACGAGAAGACCTCCTCGGGTCGTTACTCGGTCGAGGGCGAGGTCGCCGACTGGGTCAAGGTCCCGTACAACGAGGGCCGTTACGGCTCCAACTACTGCGGCCAGACCAACTGCTCCAACGTGTGGGACACCGTCAAGGACGGCGTCACCGCATGGTCGGAGGCCCAGAAGAAGGCCGGCAAGACCGACGCGCAGATCAAGGCGCAGCTGTCCCAGTACGACCAGTGGGACCGCTACGACTTCGACAACGACGGCAACTTCAACGAGCCCGACGGCTACATCGACCACTTCCAGATCGTCCACGCGGGCGAGGACGAGTCGGCCGGTGGCGGCGTTCAGGGCACGACCGCGCTGTGGGCGCACCGTTGGTACGCCTACGGCACCGCGGCGGGCAAGACCGGCCCGGACAACAACAAGGCCGGCGGCACCCAGATCGGCAACACCGGCATCTGGGTCGGCGACTACACGATGCAGCCCGAGAACGGCGGCCTCGGCGTCTTCGCGCACGAGTACGGTCACGACCTCGGTCTGCCGGACCTCTACGACACCACCGGTGGCGGCGACAACAGCGTCGGTTTCTGGTCCCTGATGTCGGCCGGTTCCTGGCTCGGCAAGGGCAAGGACTCCATCGGCGACACCCCGGGCGACATGACCGCCTGGGACAAGCTCCAGCTGGGCTGGCTGAACTACGACACGGCCAAGGCCGCGACGAAGTCCACCCACAAGCTGGGCGTGTCGGCGTTCAACACCAAGGACAAGCAGGCGCTGGTCGTCGAGCTGCCGAAGAAGCAGGTCAAGACCGAGGTCGTCAAGCCGGCCGAGGGCTCCACCCAGTGGTGGAGCAACATGGGTGACGACCTCAAGAACACCCTGACCCGCTCGGTCGACCTGACGGGCAAGAAGTCCGCCGCCCTGTCCCTCAAGGGCTGGTGGGACATCGAGGCCGACTACGACTACCTCTACACCGAGGTGTCCACGGACGGCGGCGCCACCTGGACCGCGCTCGCCGGCACCGCCGACGGCACGGCCCTCCCGGCCGACGCCTCCGGCAGCCCGTCGCTCACCGGCGTCTCGGGTGCCTGGAAGAACCTGAACTTCCCGCTCGACGCTTACGCGGGCAAGAAGGTCGACCTCCGCTTCCGCTACCAGACGGACGGCGGCGCGGGCGGCAAGGGCTTCACGGCCGACGCCATCTCCCTGACCGCTGACGGCTCCGCGCTGTTCACCGACGGCGCCGAGAACGGCGACAACGGCTGGACCGGCAAGGGCTTCTCGCGCATCGGCGCCGACTTCTCCAAGGAGTACGCGCAGCGCTACATCGCCGAGAACCGCCGCTACGTCTCGTACGACTCCACCCTCAAGGTGGGCCCGTACAACTTCGGCTTCGGCAACACCAAGCCGGACTGGGTCGAGCACTACCCGTACCAGGACGGTCTGCTCATCTGGCAGTGGGACACCAGCCAGAAGGACAACAACACCAGCGTCCACCCGGGCCAGGGCCTGATCCTGCCGATCGACGCCAACGCCAAGCCCATGAAGTGGGCGGACGGCACCCTGCTCCGCAACAAGATCCAGCCGTACGACGCCACCTTCAGCGCGTACTCGACGGATGCGATCACCCTGCACAAGAACGGCGAGGAGCTCTTCCTCAAGCCGAAGCCCGCGAACCTGGTCTTCGACGACCACAAGGGCAAGTACTACTACGACGAGAACCCGACCGGATCGGTGAAGGTCACTGACACCAACACCAAGATCAAGATCCTGAAGGAGACCTACGACGGTGAGGTCATGACCATCGAGGTCGGCCCCTCCTCGAAGTAACTCGGTAAAACCGCAGGTCAAAGCATGATCGGCCGTCGCCCTCTAGCGGGCGGCGGCCGATCGCGTTTAGATGCCCGGTACGAGTGTCTTATTGACGGGGGAGATGACAGCCATGCCAGGCGGAGGTTTCGTGAGATTGCCGGGCGGCAGTGTGGTGGTTGCGCTCATGCTGCCGAGGCCGTCCGGAGAAGGTGGAAATGTCCGCGTGCTGGTGCACGCCGCGAACCGGGCCCGCGCCCTGACCAGGCTGCGGAACCTCGGAATGCGGGCGGTGTACCTGCGGGGCAACGCGCACCCGCCGACCCCGGACGAGGTCACGGCCGTCCTGCACCATCCGGACGGCCTGCTGTGGCGCGGCGCCCCGGACCGGGCACAGGAGCTCTGGCACCCCATCCGGGCCCTGCTGGGCACCCAAGCCGGCTAGGAGCCGGCTAGGCCGTGCCCTGATCGGCCTGACCGCCCACCAGGGTCACACCGGCCGCACGGAGCTCGTCCAGGGCCCGTGCGGTCGTGTGCGGGGCCACGGCGGCGGTCAGGTCCAGCAGGACGCGGGCGGTGAAGCCGGCGCGGGAGGCGTCGAGGGCGGTGGCCTTCACGCAGTGGTCGGTGGCGATCCCGACCACGTCGACCTCGGTGACGTGGCGGTCCCGCAGCCACTGGCCGAGCGTCGTCCCGTTCTCGTCGGCGCCCTCGAAACCGCTGTACGCGGCCTCGTACGCGCCCTTGTCGAAGACGGCGGAGACGGCTCCCGAGGCCACGGCGGGGGCGAAGTTCGGGTGGAAGCCCACGCCCTCGGTCCCGGCGACGCAGTGGACGGGCCAGGAGGTCTCGTAGTCCGGCTCGGCCGGCGGGTGCGCGAAGTGCGACCCCGGGTCGACGTGGTGGTCGCGGGTGGCGACGACGTGCCGGTAGGCGGGCGTGGCCTGGCCGATGTACTCGGTGACGGCGGCGGCGACGTCGGCTCCGCCGGTGACCGCGAGGCTGCCGCCCTCGCAGAAGTCGTTCTGTACGTCAACGACGATCAGTGCGCGGTGCATGACGTTGTCCTTCGGCTCGATGTCTCTGTGCGGCGGCGGGGCCCTGCGGGGGCTCTTCCCCCACCCCGCCCCTTCCCGAAACTGGGGCTCCGCCCCAGACCCCCTACGGCGCTCCGGTTCGGGGGCGGAGCCCCCGCAGCGGCGCCGCAGGGGCAGGTCCCGCGCAGGGCCCGTAGAGCCGGCCCGCAGGGCTAGACGTACTCCGTCGGGATCACGGCATCGCCGCGCGAGAGCTGCGTCGCCGAGAGCGGGAGCCCCGCGCGGGCAGCGCGGTGGCGGTCCCGCGCGGCCTCCAGCGGCTCGCGGGCGACCACCTCGCCGGCCTTGACCAGCTGGGTCAGGAGCTGGTGGTCGGCCAGGGCCGCCGGCACCGGGCCCACGCCGATCACCTCCGCCTCCGCGACGCCGTCGGCGTCCCGGCGGCGGGCCGCCCACTTGCGGCCGCCGATGGAGGTCTTGCCTCCCGTGGACTTCTTGGCCACCGGGGCCAGTACCGCCTTCGGGTCCGCCGAGGTGGCCCGCGCCACCAGCTTGTAGACCATCGAGCACGTCGGGTGCCCGCTGCCGGTCACCAGCTGGGTGCCCACGCCGTACGTGTCCACGGGAGCCGCCGCCAGGGAGGCGATGGCGTACTCGTCGAGGTCCGAGGTGACCACGATCTTCGTCGAGGTCGCGCCCAGCTCGTCGAGCTGCTGCCGCACCCGGTGCGCCACCAGCAGCAGGTCTCCGGAGTCGATCCGGACCGCGCCGAGGTCGGTGCCCGCCACCTCGACGGCGGTTCGGACGGCCTCGGCCACGTCGTACGTGTCCACCAGCAGGGTGGTGCCCCGTCCCAGCGAGTCCACCTGGGCCGTGAAGGCGTCCCGCTCGCTGTCGTGGACCAGGGTGAAGGCGTGCGCGCTCGTGCCGACCGTCGGGATGCCGTACCGGAATCCGGCCGCCAGGTCCGAGGTCGAGGTGAAGCCGCCGACGTACGCGGCCCGCGACGCGGCGACGGCCGCCAGTTCGTGCGTGCGCCGGGCGCCCATCTCGATCAGCGGGCGTCCGCCCGCCGCCGAGGACATCCGGGAGGCGGCCGCGGCGATCGCCGAGTCGTGGTTCAGGATCGACAGGATCACGGTCTCCAGCAGCACGCACTCGGCGAAGCTGCCCTCCACCCGCAGGACGGGGGAACCGGGGAAGTAGACCTCCCCCTCCGGGTAGCCCCAGATGTCGCCGGAGAAGCGGTACGAGGCCAGCCAGTCCAGCGTCCGCATGTCGACGACGGCCCGCTCGCGCAGGAACTCCAGCACCGCGCCGTCGAAGCGGAAGTTCTCCACCGCGTCCAGCACCCGCCCGGTTCCGGCGACCACCCCGTAGCGGCGCCCCTCGGGCAGCCGCCGGGTGAACACCTCGAAGACCGAGCGTCGGTCGGCGGTGCCGTTGGCCAGCGCGGCCTGCAGCATCGTGAGCTCGTAATGGTCCGTGAAGAGCGCTGTCGACGGCACGTCCACCGGCAGGCCCAGGTCCGCAGGGTTCATGGCTGGGATGCTAGCGCACATTTCGTCAAAGTGACGAGATGTGGGTGGCGATTGCTCGACCGGGCCGTTCGGCCCCTGTTTGGGCGGCGGTGCGGTCGAGGTGGCAGCATGGGACGAGTGAGTGTTGCTCCTGTTGAGATCGAACGCACCGAATCCGCCGAAGAGACCTTTGCGGTCCCCGAACCCGACGTCCCCTGGGTGACCCTGGTGCACAACGACCCGGTCAACCTCATGAGCTACGTGGCGTACGTGTTCCAGGCGTACTTCGGCTACTCGAAGGACGTGGCGCACAAGCTGATGCTCGACGTCCATCACAAGGGGCGGGCGGTCGTTTCGAGCGGCACCCGCGAGGAAATGGAGCGCGACGTGCAGGCCATGCACGGCTACGGCCTGTGGGCGACCCTTTCGCAGGACCGCAACTGATGGGCGGCACCTTCGAGTCCCTGGAGGGCGGCGGCGCCGCCATCGCGCTCGACGAGATCGAAATCTCGATCCTGCGCTCGCTGGCCGTCCAGCTGCTGGAACTGATCGGCCCCGGTGCGCCGGAGCCCGCCGAGGACGCCGACCCGCTCGCCGCACTGTTCGCCGAGGGCCCCTCCGAGCCCCCGTCCGACCCGGCGCTGGCCCGGCTCTTCCCCGACGCGTACGGGGCCCCCGACGGGGCCGGCGACAAGGGCGTGGACCCCGAGGAGCTCACGGCCCGTTCCGCGGAGTTCCGCCGCTTCACCGAGAACGACCTGCGCGCCCGCAAGCGCGAGGACGCGCTGGCGGTCGTGCGCAGCCTGGACGGGCTCACCCCGGCCGGCGACGGTGCGGCGGTGTTGGAGCTGTCCGGCGAGCTGCCGCTGCGCTGGCTCGGCGCGCTCAACGACCTGCGCCTGACCATCGCGGCCCGCCTCGAGATCACCGAGGACGACGAGAGCGCGGTGCTGTTCCGGCTGCCGGACGAGGACCCGCGCAAGCCGATGGTGATGGCCTACCTCTGGCTCGGCGGCCTCCAGGAAACCTTGATCGAAACCCTGTCAACTACCCGGGATTAGCGCCCCGGGCTTGCACAACGTGGCATCACTGGCGGTGATGCCACGTTTGCGTCCAGTCGTACCCCGTGGCCGGGGTACGGCAGGGGCCGTTGACTGGGCCCCGCGTCGCCACAACTCCATGCCTCTGGCCCGGATGTTGCGGGAGCCGTTTCGGTCTGCGTGATCAACGAATCCGCAGGACCGGCATGCGAACCGTGATTGTGAGACCCGGTTCGCCTTGTTGACGTGGCCGCATTCGGCGCAGGTGCGGGAGGTGTACGCCGGATTTACGTGCACCACCGGCACCCCGACCCTGCGGGCCTTGTACGCGATGAACTCCCCGAGCTGGTGGAAACTCCAGGAGTGAAGGGTGGCCCGTTGGGGCTTGCGAAGCCGTACCCGTTCGCGGATGCCCGTGAGGTCCTCCAGGGCGATTCCGCGACCGGTGCGTTCTGCCTCGGCCACCACACTCTTCGCGATCTTGTGGTTGATGTCCTTCGCCCGCCGTGCCTCTTTGCGGCGCCGCTTCTTCAGCCGGCGTTTGGCGGAGGCGGTGTTCTTCCACCGGATCGGCGTTTGGCTCGACTTCTGGGACCTCGCAGGTGACATTGAGGAACCACATGCCGTCCCGATGGAGCAGGTCCGACTCACCTTGGCGGTACTGGGCAAGGGTCACCAACTGCTCCACCGCGCCAGTGAATGCCAGGCCCTTGACCCGCCCGGCCACCGTCCAGATCGACACCGTGCTCTGCTCGACCCGCCAGGACAGCATCCGGTCGTCATACGGCTGTCCACCCTCGCTCCGGAAGGTCAGCGGCTTCCCGGCCGCCCGCCGGTAATGCTTCGAGCCCGGCCTGCCGTACCTCCCGGCCCGCAGATTCGCCCTCAAGGTGGCGTAAGCGTCGCAGGTCTTCTTGATGACGTGCTGAGCCGCTTGCGCCCCCAGCCCCCACCGTTGCTTGACCGACTCGTAGGTGTGCCTGCGCAGGGCGAAGTTCCGGTAGGCGCCCTCTTCGAAGGCAATCCGACTCACCCAGGTGGCGGCCTCGTTGCATGCGCGCAAAGTCGCCTTGAGTGCCTCCGCCTGCATCGGCGTCGGCAACAGCTTCACCTGCACCACGAGCTTCACGGGACCGGACGCTACCGGCGGTGCAATCAGCAGGCGCTACTTCGATGGGGAACTACCCGATCCGAGGAGGGATCGAATCTATGCTCGACATTCGTACGCCACTTGCCTGCGATCGCTAACCCGGGGGCGAGCTCTCACGGCGTCGCGGCCCGCCGCCCAGGTCCTGTTTCAGTGCGCCGCTCGCTCAGCGGACGCTCAAATCCGGATAACGATCAGATCACCGCCATGCGGTGATCTGATCCATTTCCGGGGCTTTGGGGTGATTTTTTGATGCCCTCCGCCACATTTCTCCCCCTCGGGCAGCCGTAAGCACGTGATAGATCTTCACGATCGCCGACGGGACGCCACCCATG
Organism: Streptomyces sp. NBC_00273; assembly: GCF_036178145.1. Lineage (NCBI taxonomy): Bacteria > Bacillati > Actinomycetota > Actinomycetes > Kitasatosporales > Streptomycetaceae > Streptomyces > Streptomyces sp. NBC_00273. The sequence continues at coordinate 6,131,210 of NZ_CP108067.1, forward strand.
TCTCCCGGCTCGCTTGGACCGGCTGACCGCCGGCGTGCAACTCCATCCGTATCCGGGGGGATCGAGGACCCGATCCGCAGCCAACGAAGGCGCGGGTCGGCGTGGAGAAAGGCGCACCAGACATGACCTCAGTGCAGGTCGAGCAGCACGACAAGACGCCCGGCGAGGGCGGACAGGGTGAGGGCGGCGAGGGTTACCACCGCACGCTCGGCGCCCGTCAGATCCAGATGATCGCGATCGGCGGGGCCATCGGCACCGGCCTGTTCCTGGGCGCGGGCAAGGCGATCTCCAAGGCGGGCCCGAGCCTGATCCTGGCGTACGCCATCGCCGGCCTGGTCATCTTCTTCATCATGCGGGCCCTGGGCGAGCTGCTCATGTACCGGCCCGTCTCCGGTTCCTTCTCGGACTACGCCCGCGAGTTCCTGGGCCCGTTCTGGGGATACGTCACCGGCTGGACCTACTGGCTGTTCTGGGTGGTCACCGGCATCACCGAGGTCACCGCGGCCGCGCAGTACATGTCGTACTGGACCCACGACAGCTTCCCGCAGTGGGCCTACGCGCTGATCTTCACGGTCATCCTCTACGCCGCCAACCTGATCTCCGTGAAGCTCTTCGGTGAGCTGGAGTTCTGGTTCTCCATGGTCAAGGTCACCGCCATCGTCGGCATGATCCTGATCTGCGCCGGCATCCTCACCATCGGCTTCTCCGACGCGGCGGACACCGCCACCGTCTCCAACCTGTGGAACGACGGCGGCTTCTTCCCCAAGGGCATCGGCGGCACGCTGATGACCCTGCAGATCGTGATGTTCGCCTTCCTCGCGGTCGAGCTCGTCGGCGTCACCGCCGGCGAGTCCAAGGACCCCGAGAAGACCCTGCCCAAGGCCATCAACACCGTGCCGTGGCGCATCGCCGTCTTCTACGTCGGCGCGCTCATCATGATCCTGTCGGTCGTCCCGTGGACGCACTTCCAGCCGGGCGTCTCGCCCTTCGTCGCCGCCTTCGAGCGCATGGGCCTGGGCATCGGCGCCGCGATCGTCAACTTCGTCGTGCTGACCGCCGCCCTGTCCTCCTGCAACTCGGGCATGTACTCCACCGGCCGCATGCTGCGCGACCTCGCGATCAACGGCCAGGGCCCGAAGGTCTTCACCAAGCTCACCAAGAGCGGCACCCCGCTGGTGGGCACCACCTTCTCCGCCGCGCTGATGCTGGTGGGCGTCTGGATCAACTACGTCGCCCCGGGCAAGGCCTTCGACTACGTCGTCTCCTTCGCCACCATCTCCGGCATGTGGGCCTGGATCATGATCCTGGTCTGCCAGATCCGCTACCGGGCCAAGGCCGACCGCGGCGAGCTGCCGCAGTCCGCGTTCCGCGCCCCCGGCGCCCCGTACACGAGCTGGTTCGCGCTGCTCTTCATCGGCATGGTCATCGTGATGATGGGCGCCGACAAGGACTCCCGCGTGTCGCTGTACTGCGCCCCGCTGTGGGGCCTGATCCTGGGCGTCTCCTACCTGGTCTCCAAGAACCGCGGCCAGGGCGGCGACACCTCCGTGAAGGTCTCGCTGAGCGTGGACGTCTGACGCCACGGACTCCCTGTCCAGCATCCGGGCCCCCGCGTACCGCACCTCGGTACGCGGGGGCCCGTCTGCTTATCCTGTCGCTCATGCTGACCCTCACCCAGGCCCTGTACGACCAGATCGTCGAGCACGCCCGCAAGGACCACCCCGACGAGGCGTGCGGTGTCGTGGCCGGCCCGGCGGGCACCGACCGCCCCGAGCGGTTCGTCCCCATGCTCAACGCGGCCCGCTCGCCCACGTTCTACGAGTTCGACTCGAAGGACCTGCTGAAGCTCTACCGCGATCTGGACGACCGCGACGAGGAGCCGGTGATCGTCTACCACTCGCACACCGCGACCGAGGCCTACCCCTCGCGCACCGACGTCACGTACGCGAACGAGCCCGGCGCGCACTACGTGCTCGTCTCGACGGCGGACGAGGACGGCCTCGGAGAGTTCCAGTTCCGCTCGTACCGGATCGTCGACGGAGTGATCACCGAGGAAGAAGTGCAGGTCGTCGACTCCTACTGACCAGTATGCGAGCAGTTGGCGTCCACGATGCGGGATCACACTCCAAACGGGGGACCGGGAATCGTTAACATGACCGCATGGTTTCCCACGACGTGAGCATCGAGACGCCCGGCAGGCTGCTGCTCGTGGCGCGGCTGCACGTCGACCTGTGCCGCCTCGCCAGCGCCATCTGTCCTGCGCTCTGAGCACCAGAGCCCCTCCGCGCGGGGGGCCGACGAACCGCGCGCCGCACCTTCCCACGCTTCTCACGCACTCCCAGACGACTGGAGACAGCCATGGCCATCGAGGTCCGCATCCCCACCATCCTCCGCACCTACACCGAAGGCGAGAAGGCCGTCTCCGGTGAGGGCGCGACCCTCGCCGACCTCTTTGCCGACCTGGAGACCCGTCACAAGGGCATTGAGGAGCGCATCGTCGACGGCGGCCAGCTGCGCCGCTTCGTCAACGTCTACCTCAACGACGAGGACGTCCGCTTCCTCGACGGCATCTCCACCGCCCTCAAGGACGGCGACAGCGTCACCATCCTCCCGGCCGTGGCCGGCGGATCGAAGTAATGCGCTACGACTCCCCGCTGGCCGCGGTCGGCAACACGCCGCTCGTCCGGCTGCCCCGGCTGTCGCCCTCGGACGACGTCCGCATCTGGGCGAAGCTGGAGGACCGCAACCCGACCGGCTCGATCAAGGACCGCCCCGCGCTCCACATGGTCGAGCAGGCCGAGAAGGACGGCCGGCTGTACCCCGGCTGCACCATCCTGGAGCCCACCTCGGGCAACACCGGGATCTCGCTGGCGATGGCGGCCAAGCTCAAGGGCTACCGCATCGTGTGCGTCATGCCGGAGAACACCAGCCAGGAGCGGCGTGACCTGCTGGCCATGTGGGGAGCCGAGATCATCTCGTCGCCGGCCGCCGGCGGCTCGAACACCGCGGTCCGGGTGGCCAAGGAACTGGCCGCCGAGCATCCCGACTGGGTGATGCTCTACCAGTACGGCAACCCGGACAACGCCGGCGCCCACTACGCCACCACGGGCCCGGAGATCCTCACGGACCTCCCCTCCATCACCCACTTCGTGGCGGGCCTGGGCACCACCGGCACCCTCATGGGCGTCGGCCGCTACCTGCGCGAGAACGTGCCGGGCATCAAGATCGTCGCGGCCGAGCCGCGCTACGACGACCTCGTCTACGGGCTGCGCAACCTGGACGAGGGCTTCGTCCCGGAGCTCTACGACGCCTCCGTGCTCACCACCCGCTTCTCGGTGGGCTCAGCGGACGCCGTGACCCGCACCCGGGAGCTCCTCCAGCTGGAGGGGATCTTCGCCGGCGTCTCCACGGGAGCCGCCCTGCACGCGGCGATCGGCGTCGGCCGCAAGGCGGTGGCCGCGGGCGAATCGGCGGACATCGTCTTCGTCGTGGCCGACGGCGGCTGGAAGTACCTGTCGACGGGCGTCTACACGGCCGCGACCACCGAGGAAGCCATCGAGGTCCTCCAGGGCCAACTCTGGGCATAGCCCTGCGGCGCCGCTGCGGGGGCGCCGCCCCCGAATCCCCGCGCCTCAAACGCCGGCGAGGCTGAAAGTCAGCCCCGCCCGGGGGCACCTCCCAGCGGTAGCTGGGGGAGTTTGAGGCGCGGGGTCCGGGGCGGAGCCCCGTGCAGCGGCGCCGCACCGCTTACTCGGCCAGCAGTTCCGCGAGCACGGCCGCGTGGCTGGCAGACGGGTCCTTGACCGAGGTCAGCAGCGTGATCGGCCCAGCCGCCGCCAGGCCCCGCAGGCGGCCGAGCTCCGCCACCGCCCCCGGCTCCGCCAGCTCCGCCTCGTACCGCTGCCGGAACTCCTCCGCCGAACCGCCGTCGTGGAACCACTTCCGCAGCTCCGTCGACGGCGTCACCGCCTTCGGCCACTCGTCCACCCCGGCCACCGCCTTCGCCAGACCGCGCGGCCAGAGCCGGTCCACGAGGACCCGCACCCCGTCCACCGCCGGCTCCGGCGGGTCGTACACCCGCCGCAGGCGGATCACCGGTTTCCGCGTCACCGCGCGCCTCCCAGACCCTTGATCTCGTCCCACACCGCAGGGTCCAGCATCCCCATCCGGGTGCGGAACTCCCACAACGACACCTCCGCCGGCCGGTCCGCCTCCAGGAAGCTCGCCCGGCCCTGCGCCCCGACCGTCCCCGGGGGCAGCGGGATCACCCCGGCCCGCCGGTCGTCGTACTTCCCGGTGATCCACGCGACCCGCGCCCGGTGGCCCCGTACCGAACCCACCGCGAGGACCAGGCACGTACGGCCGTCCGCCAGGGACCACAGCTCACCCGCCTTCGGGTGCGGCGGCGGACCGGTCCCGTGCGCCGGCGGGGTCCGGCGCGGCAGCCCGGAGCGGCCCCCGGCGACCAGCACCAGCAGTGCTACGGCCACCACCGCGGCCACCGCGGGCCACCAGGACGTGTCCATGCTTCGACCGTAGCCGCGCGGGAACGCCCCGGCATGGCAACGCCCGTGCCCACCGTCGCTCCCCCGGGTGACAGCGCAGGTGATTCCCCCCACAACGGCCTGCCGCGGAGGAGCGACCGGACGTTTCGCGCCTTACGCTCGACGCACGCACGGCCCGCATTCCGCCCACGGACCGTCCTCGGAGGTTCACGCTCCATGAAGCTCACCGTCGTCGGCTGCTCGGGGTCGTTCCCGTCTGCGGAATCGGCCTGTTCGAGCTACCTCGTCGAGGCCGACGGCTTCCGGCTGCTCCTCGACATGGGCAACGGCGCCCTCGGCGAGCTCCAGCGACACATCGGCCTCTACGACCTCGACGCGATCTTCCTGAGCCACCTGCACGCCGACCACTGCATCGACATGTGCGCGTACTTCGTCGCCCGCTACTACCGGCACGAGGGCGGCCGCTGCGGCACCATCCCCGTCTACGGGCCCGAGGGCACCGAGCGCCGCCTGACCACCGCCTACGACGACGTCCCCGACGAGCGCTCGATGAGCGAGGTCTTCGACTTCCGCACCCTGAAGTCCGGGACCTTCGAGATCGGCCCGTTCCAGGTCCGCACCGAGCGGGTCTCCCACCCGGTCGAGGCGTACGGCATCCGCATCGAGCACGGCGGCCGCTCGCTCACGTACTCCGGGGACACCGGCACCTGCCCCGAGCTGGGCCTGCTCGCCGACAGCACCGACCTCTTCCTGTGCGAGTCCTCCTTCACGCACGGCAAGGAGGACATCCCGGGCCTCCACCTGAACGGCCGCGAGGCCGGCGAGTACGCGGCGGGCGGCAGAGTGGGCCGGCTCGTCCTCACCCACATCCCGCCGTGGACCGACCCCGACCAGAACCTCGCCGACGCCCGCGCGGTCTACGACGGCCCGGTCGACCTGGCGTACTCGGGTGCGGTCTACGAGGTCTGACGGCGCCACGACGACGAGGAGCCCCCGCCCTCCCTTCCGGGAGAGCGGGGGCTCCTTCGTCCGTACGGAACCGCTTACTTGGCCTCGGCCTTCAGCAGCTCCGCGAGCTCCTCGTCGGACTCGCGGCCCGGGGTGGGGAGGTTGAACTTGACGATCGCGAAGCGGAAGACGACGTAGTAGACCACTGCGAAGCAGAGACCGACGCCCGCCAGCATCCAGGGCTTCTCCGCGATGCCCAGGTTCAGCAGGAAGTCGACGAGGCCGGCCGAGAAGCCGAAGCCGTCGCGCATGCCCAGGGCCCAGGTCAGGGCCAGGGAGATACCGGTCAGCACCGCGTGGATCGCGTACAGCACCGGGGCGATGAACATGAAGGTGAACTCGATCGGCTCGGTCACACCGGTGACGAAGGAGGTGAGCGCGAGGGAGAGCATCATGCCGCCGACGACCTTGCGGCGCTCGGGGCGGGCGCAGTGGACGATCGCGAGGCAGGCCGCCGGGAGGGCGAACATCATGATCGGGAAGAAGCCGGTCATGAACTGTCCGGCGGTCGGGTCACCGGCGAGGAAGCGGCCGATGTCACCGTGGACGGCGCCGGTCGGGGTGTCGAAGGAGCCGGCCTGGAACCACGGGAAGGAGTTCAGCAGGTGGTGCATGCCGATCGGGATGAGCGCACGGTTGGCGACACCGAAGATGCCCGCGCCGACGGAACCGGAACCGACGAGCCACTCACCGAAGTTGTGCAGACCCGTACCGAGGACCGGCCAGATGAGACCGAAGACGATGCCGGCGAGCAGACCGGCGAGGGCGGACAGGATCGGGACGAGGCGGCGACCACCGAAGAAGCCCGCCCAGTCCGGCAGCTTGGTCCGGTAGAACTTCTGGTAGAGCAGGGCCGTGATGATGCCCATCACGACACCGCCGAGGACACCCGCGTCGACCGTGGCGTCCACCAGGGCGACCTTGTGGTCGATGACCTTCTCGACCTGCGGCAGGTTGCCGTCGGTGAAGGTGGCGAGGACCTTCTTGAAGACCAGGTAACCGGTCACGGCGGCCAGCGCGGTGGAGCCGTCCGACTTCTTGGCGAAGCCGATGGCGATGCCCACGGCGAACAGCAGCGCCATGTTCTCGAGGATGGCGCCACCACCCGCGGCCATATAGCCGGCGATCTTGGTGACGAACGTGGGGAAGACGTCGGCGTCGCCGAGCATGTCACCCGCGCCCAGGCGGAGCAGGAGCGCGCCGGCAGGCAGCACGGCAACGGGGAGCATCAGGCTCCGGCCGATGCGCTGCATGACGGCCATCACGCCAGCGCCCTTCTTCTTTTCCGCCGAGGGGGCGGTAGCCGTGGACACAACTTCCTCCAGTGGGCAAGGCGACGCCAGAGGGAAACGGGGGACGGCGACGTCTCAGATACGGGGGTACGCGGGCTCGGACAGGCCCTCGTGGTCTACACCAATTGTGGTGTAGACCAGTTGTAACACGGTGAGGGATAGATAAGGAACCTTCGATTTCCTGTGGCCTGGATCACACTCCCGGGGGTATATCGAAGGGCCCCCGGATCGTGATCCGGGGGCCCTTGACGGACCGTTCGGTAACCCTGCCGGGGCCGGTCTCAGGCCTTGGTGGTCTCCGACTCCATCGCCGCGATCTCCTCGTCCGACTCCCGGCCGGGCGTCGCGAGGTCGAACTTCGTGATCGCGAAGCGGAACACCACGTAGTAGACGAGCGCGAAGCACAGGCCGATCGGAACGATCAGCCAGGGCTTCGTCGCCAGGTTCCAGTTGATGACGTAGTCGATCAAGCCCGCCGAGAAGCTGAAGCCGTCCTTGACGCCCAACCCCCACGACACCGCCATGGACGCACCCGTCAGCACCGCGTGCACCGCGTACAGGGCGGGCGCGACGAAGAGGAAGGAGTACTCCAGCGGCTCGGTGATCCCGGTGACGAACGAGGTCAGCGCCACCGACAGCATCAGACCGCCGACCTCCTTGCGCCGCTGCGGCTTCGCGCAGTGCGTGATCGCCAGCGCCGCCGCCGGCAGCGCGAACATCATGATCGGGAAGAAGCCGGTCAGGAACAGGCCCGCCGTCGGGTCGCCGTGCAGGAACATGTTGATGTCGCCGTGGTACGTCTTCCCGTCCGGCGCCGTGTACGACCCGAACTGGAACCAGACCGGCACGTTCAGGAACTGGTGCAGACCGATCACCAGCAGCGCGCGGTTCGCGACGCCGAAGATGCCGCCGCCCCAGGCGCCGAGCCCGCGCAGCCAGTCGGAGAAGCTCTCCAGCGCGTCCCCGACCGGCGGCCAGACCCACAGGCAGAGCGCGGCGAAGGCGATCGCGACGAAGGACATGATGATCGGGACCAGCCGCCGGCCGTTGAAGAAGCCGAGCCAGTCCACCAACTTCACCCGGTGGTACCGCTGCCAGAAGTAGGCCGCCAGCAGCCCCATGATGATGCCGCCGAAGACCCCGGGATTCTGGTACGTGTACGCCACGAAGGTGTCGTTCGGCCCCAGGCAGCCGCCCCCGATGTCCTTGGTCCCCACCGGGCAGGCCTTCTGGAACGCGTGCAGCACCCCCCGGTAGACGAGGAACCCCGCCGTGGCCGCGAGGGCGGTCGAGCCGTCCGCCTTCTTCGCCATGCCGATGGCGACGCCGATGCAGAAGAGGAGCGGCAGGCCGAGGTCGGGGTCGAGCAGCGCCCCGCCCGCGCCCGCCATCACCTTGGCGACGTCCGTCCACTGCAGGCCGTCCGCGCCGAAGACGTCCGGCTGACCCAGTCGCAACAGGATGCCCGCCGCGGGCAGTACGGCGATGGGGAGCTGAAGGCTCCGCCCCATCTTCTGCAGCCCCTGGAACAGCTTGTTCCGCCAACTCGGTTGTGGCGCTGCTTTGGAGCTGCTCACGCTCATCGGCGTCCTCCCTGACCGGCCCGTTTTGGCTGCCGCAACACTTGCGGCACACTGGTGTAGACCAGTTGTGGGCAGGTTGCTGCTGATCGTCATCATTCGGCAGAGGCCGGTCATGTGCCTGCATAGATGGGCCAACCGTGCGTTACCGTGACGAAGCGGACCGTGCAGGTGGGTAGCCACGTACTGGCCGCCGAGACTCGTTCTTCGAAACACTCAGGGAGAAACACATGGCCACCAAGGCTGAGAAGATCGTCGCCGGGCTCGGCGGCATCGAGAACATCGAAGAGGTCGAGGGCTGCATCACCCGCCTGCGCACCGAGGTCATCAACCCGGACCTGGTCGACGAAGCCGCGCTCAAGGCCGCCGGCGCCCACGGCGTCGTCAAGATGGGCACCGCGATCCAGGTCGTCATCGGCACCGACGCCGACCCGATCGCCGCCGACATCGAAGACATGATGTGATCCGGACCCACTAGCCAGGTCCCAGCAGACCCCGTCCCGGAAGCCCCGGACGGGGTCTTCGCACAGCGGCACGGGCCCGGGCGGGCAGGGACTAGGCTCGGAGCCATGTCTCGCATTGACGGCCGTACGCCCGAACAGCTCCGCCCGGTCACCATCGAACGCGGATGGAGCAAGCACGCCGAGGGCTCCGTCCTCGTCTCCTTCGGAGACACCAAGGTCTTCTGCACCGCCTCCTTCACCGAAGGCGTCCCGCGCTGGCGCAAGGGCAGCGGCGAAGGCTGGGTCACCTCCGAGTACTCGATGCTGCCCCGCTCCACCAACACCCGCGGCGACCGCGAATCCGTCCGCGGCAAGATCGGCGGCCGCACCCACGAGATCTCCCGCCTGATCGGCCGCTCCCTGCGCGCCGTCATCGACTACAAGGCCCTCGGCGAGAACACCATCGTCCTGGACTGCGACGTCCTCCAGGCCGACGGCGGCACCCGCACCGCCGCCATCACCGGCGCCTACGTCGCCCTGGCCGACGCCGTCGCCTGGGGCCAGAAGAAGAAGTTCATCAAGGCCGGCCGCAAGCCGCTCACCGGCACCGTCGCCGCCGTCAGCGTCGGCATCGTCGACGGCGTCCCGCTCCTCGACCTCTGCTACGAGGAGGACGTGCGCGCCGAGACCGACATGAACGTGGTCTGCACCGGCGACGGCCGCTTCGTCGAGGTCCAGGGCACCGCCGAGGGCGAGCCCTTCGACCGCAAGGAACTGAACGCCCTCCTCGACCTCGCCGCCGGCGGCTGCGCGGACCTGGAAGCCATCCAGCGGGGCGCGCTCGAGCTGTAAGCGGCAACCGCCGGGCCCGTCCCGGCGTCCAGGAAGATACGGGCGCACGGTCTCGAAGCCGTGCGCCCGTCCTCGTAGCGTCCAAGCCCTCAGGGGGAGAACCGCATGAAGCTCCGCATAGCGGCCGTAGCCGTGGCCGCCGTACTCACCGTCCCGGCCCTGTCCGCCTGCGACGCGATCTCCACGGCGATGGACTGTGCGAACACGGCCGTGGCCATCACGGACGGCGCGAACGACCTCCAGCAAGCCGTCTCCCAGGCGGGCAACAGCCCCCAGGACGCCCAGAACGCGCTCAACCAGATCGAGTCGAACCTGAAGAAGATCGGCGACCAGACGGACAACGCCGACCTGGGCAAGGCCATCGACTCGATGAACACGGCCGTCAAGAACGTCCGCGCCTCGATCGAGAGCGGCAACACCGCCCCGGACATCAAGCCGATCGCGGACGCCGCGAGCGAGCTCTCCAAGGTCTGCACCCCCGGATAGCCCGGATAATGGGGGCATGACCTCGACGCCCAGCCGCCTCATCCTGGCCACCCGCAACGCGGGCAAAGTCTCCGAACTCCGCGCGATCCTGTCCGACGCCGGCCTGCCGCACGAGCTGGTCGGCGCGGACGCGTACCCCGAGATCCCGGACGTCAAGGAAACCGGCGTCACCTTCGCCGAGAACGCCCTCCTCAAGGCCCACGCCCTGGCCCGCGCCACCGGCCTGCCGGCGGTCGCCGACGACTCCGGCCTCTGCGTGGACGTCCTGCACGGCGCCCCCGGCATCTTCTCGGCCCGCTGGGCCGGCACCCACGGCGACGACAAGGCCAACCTGGACCTGCTGCTGGCCCAGCTCGGCGACATCGCCGACGAGAACCGCGGGGCCCACTTCGCGTGCGCGGCGGCCCTGGCCCTCCCGGACGGCACGGAACGCGTCGTCGAGGGCCGCCTCCTCGGCACCCTCCGCCACACCCCGTCCGGCACCGGCGGCTTCGGCTACGACCCGATCCTCCAGCCGCAGGGCGACACCCGCACGTGCGCGGAACTGACCCCGGCGGAGAAGAACGCCATCTCCCACCGCGGCCAGGCCTTCCGCGCCCTGGTCCCCTTCGTCCGCGCCCTCCTGGGCTGACGCAACGAGGCCTGGCTTCCCGGGACTCGGGAGGCCAGGCCTCGTTGCACTGGGTACGCCCGGTCGGATTCGAACCGACATACATGGCCACCTAAAGGCCACCGCTCAGCCGTTGGCGTACGGGCGCGCGCCAGACACACTGTACTGCGCGTCAGGCCATGTACGGGAGCGGATTCAGTGGCCGCGCACACCTCCCCGGCACCAGGTGTTGGTGATCGCGTGGCAGTTGGGGCACAGCAGGCGCAGATTCTCCTGGCGGTCGTCGCTCCAGTCGCCGTTCACGTGGTCGATCTCCAACGTCATGGATCGCCCGCCCCACTCGGGCGGCGTTCCGCACGTGTCGCAGAGCTCCGGAACCCCCACCTCGCGAAGCGCCCGCCGCAGCAGGTGTGTGCGTGTCCGCCGCTTGCCGTCATGCTTGATCAGGATGTCCGACGCGGGCTTCATCGGCACGGTCCCCGGTTTGCCACGCTGATGTGCTTGCCCGAGGAAGTGGGATGTGGATAGGCCCTCCTCGGCTATCCGCTGCTTCAACGCCTTGCGATGGGTCCCGGACCGGGCGTGGCCCAGGCGCCGGAGGACCTCCGCCAGCGAGTGCGACGCCGAGACCGCCTCACGTAGCGCCTCTCCGTCCGGCGTGTCGCGGCGCCCGTGGTACCGGCGTTCGCGCGTGCGGCGTTCTTCTCCGCTGCTCATCGGCGGCGCCCCTTCGCGCGACCGCGGTAGGTATCTGTGGTCGAGTGGCAGTTGGGGCAGAGCAGCCGCAGGTTCTCGGGCAGGTTGTTCCGCCAGTCGCCGTCCACGTGGTCCACTTCCAGCGGTAGCGGATGGCCCCGCCAGGTCGGCGGCGTGCCGCACATCCGGCACGCCTCAGGCACTCCCAGCGCGGCCAGTGCCCGTTTCAGGTGCTCGCTCTGCATGCGCCGGGCGTCCGGTCCGTGCTGCTTGACCAGAAGGCTCTCCGGGCTGCGCCGGGTCTTGGGACGTCCGGCAGGAGAGGGCAGCTGGAAATGGGAGGTGTCTATGTCGAACGCCTTGACCCTCCTGCTGATGTGCGTGTGGTGGCCACCCACGACCTCCAGGCCGAGATGCCGCAGAACCTGGCACATGTTCGTCGAGTCCGCGACCGCCGCCGCCAGGATTTCCTTCGTCCACTTGACGGCGGCCGGCCGCTCGAAGTGTGACGTGTCCACGCCCAGCTTCCGCATGCGGTCGTGCAGATAGCGCCGCGAGCCGCCCTTCGGGTCGACCCCCAGCTTCTCCAGTGCCTCGGACAGCGTGCGCGACGTGCGCGCCGCCTCCGCCAGGCGTTCCTTCGTGTACGGGCTGATCGGCATCCCGGCCCCCTCCGTTCCGGCCGCGCGTTCGTGGCCTCGTACGGATTAACGGACCGGAATGCGGGGGGTTACGTCCGATAAACGGAACGGCCCGCACCGGGTGGTGCGGGCCCGTTCGGAAGTCGGGGCGGGGGTCAGAGGCCCAGGTCTTTGATGATCTTGGCTACGTGGCCCGTGGCCTTGACGTTGTAGAAGGCGTGCTCGACCTTGCCCTCCTCGTCGACGACCACCGTGGAGCGGATGACCCCGGTGACCGTCTTGCCGTACAGCTTCTTCTCGCCGTACGCGCCGTACGCCGTCAGCGTCTCCTTCTCCGGGTCGCTGACCAGGGTGACCTTCAGGTCCTCCTTCTCGCGGAACTTCGCCAGCTTCTCCGGCTTGTCCGGGGACACGCCGATGACGTCGTAGCCGTGTCCCGTCAGGAAGGCCAGGTTGTCCGTGAAGTCGCAGGCCTGCTTCGTGCAGCCCGGGGTCAGCGCGGACGGGTAGAAGTAGACGATCACCTTGCGGCCCTTGTGGTCGGCGAGCGAGACCTCGTTGCCGTCCGCATCGGGCAGGGTGAAGGCGGGGGCGGTGTCGCCCGGCTGGAGTCGCTCGCTCATCGTGACACTCTCCTCGGGAGGGGATCGGTATGCCATGAGACTAAGCTGACAGACTGTTCATGGCGGACTACGCCCCACACGACCACGACGACGGAGGCAGCGCGGTGCCGGAAGCCAGGACCCCCGCACAGATCGAGGCGGATATCGTCCGCCGCCGTGAGCAGCTCGCCGAGACGCTCGACGAGATCGGCGTGCGCATGCACCCGAAGACGATCATCGGGGACGCGAAGGCACGGGTCGCCTCGTCCGTCGACCAGACCGCCGGGCGGGCCTTCGCCGCGGTGAACCGGCTCGTGACGGATCTGCGGGACGGTCTGCGCCACGACGACGGGGCTCCGCGCGTCGACCGGATCGTGCCCGTCGCGCTGGTCGCGGTGAGCCTGGTCGGTCTGTTCGTGGTGTCGGCGCGCCGCAAGCGCGGATGACCCTGAGCGGTACGGGACGGGCGCGGGCAGGTAGGTTCGGGGCGTGAGCGAGAACACCACCCACGACAAGCTGCCCATTCGCATGCTGCACGACCGCGTGCTCGTGAAGTCCGATCTGCCGGAGGGCGAGCGGCGCTCGGGCGGCGGCATCCTGATTCCTGCGACGGCCGCGGTGGGCAAGCGGCTGGCCTGGGCCGAGGTGGTCGCGGTCGGGCAGAACGTCCGGACGGTCGAGCCCGGTGACCGGGTGCTGTACGACCCCGAGGACCGTGCCGAGGTCGAGGTGCGCGGTGCGACGTACGTGCTGATGCGCGAGCGGGACCTGCACGCCGTGGCCGCGGAGCGGCTGGAGGGGTCGGACGACTCCACGGGGCTGTACCTCTGAGGCGCTGAACGAGGGCTGGTGGCCCAGGTCACCGGCCCTTTTCGCGGCCTTTTGCTACGGTGGGGGAGAACCCCGACGAGACGCGCCGTACCGGGTACGACAAGACGACGCACCCCGTACCGTTCGTCGTCTCGGAGGTGCCGTCATGGCATGGGTTCTGCTTCTCGTCGCCGGTCTGCTCGAAGTCGGCTGGTCGATCGGCATGAAGTTCACCGAAGGTTTCACCCGGCTGTGGCCGAGTGTGTTCACGGGTGCCGGGATCGTCGCGAGCATGGTGCTGCTGTCGTACGCCGCGAAGACCCTGCCCATCGGTACGGCGTACGGGGTGTGGGTGGGCATCGGCGCCGCCGGCGCGGCCGTGCTCGGCATGGCGGTGCTGGGTGAGCCCGTGACCGCCGCCCGGATCTTCTTCATCTGTCTGCTGCTGGTCGCCGTGGTGGGGCTGAAGGCGACCTCCGGTCACTGACCGCCCCCCCTCCGCTGGACCTCCCTCCTATTCCAGGAACGCCGACGGCGGGCGCAGGCCTTCTGCGGGGCCTCCGTCGCTGCCCTGCGCACTGCCCTGGGTGCTGCCTTGCGTGCCCTGGGTGGTGCCGCCCTGGTCGCCGCCGCCCTGGGTGGTGCCGCCGTTGTCTTGGCCGCCGTTGTCCTGGCCTCCGTTCGCCGGGCCGCCGTTGTCCTGGCCGCCCTGGTTCTGGCCCCCGTTGTTCTGGCCGCCCTGGTTGCGGCCGCCCGTCGGGTTCGACGGCGAGGGTCGGGTGGGGCGCTCGGGGGCGCTGGGCGAGGGTTCGCCGGGGGTCTCCTGCGGCGGGTTGGATTCCGGGCTGGGTGGCGGCGGGGGCGGGGCGGCGCCGGGCTGGAGTTCCAGGTCGAAGTCGACGGGGTCGGTGCCTTCCAGGGCGGTCTTGGTGTACGCGGCCCAGATCCGGGCGGGGTAGCCGCCGCCGCCGATGCGGGCCTCGCCGAGGGCGCCGTAGAGGGATTCCAGGGTTCCGGTGTCCGGGTCCTGGCCCATCATGGAGATCACGGTGACCAGGTCCGGGGTGTAGGCCGCGAACCAGGCCGAGCGGTCGAGTTCGCCGGTGCCGGTCTTGCCCGCGGCCGGGTGGCCGGCGGCGAGGGCGGCCGTGCCGGTGCCGTTGTCCACGACGCTGACCAGCATGGACGTGGTGGTGTCGGCGGCTTCGCGGCTGATGGCCTGGGTGGGGGCGCGCTGGGGGAGGCCGATGGTGGCGCCGCCTTTGGTGATCCTTTCCAGGAAGGTGTAGGGGGTGCGTCGGCCGTGGTCGGCGAGGGTGGCGTAGGCCTGGGTCATGTCCAGGACGCTGGCCTGCAGGGTGCCGAGGGCCATGGCCGGGCCGGGTACGAAGTTGGGGGTGTTCTCGGGGATCCCGAGGTCGATGGCGGTCTTCTTGACCTTGGCGGTGCCGACGTCGACCGCCATCTGTGCGTACACGGCGTTGACGGAGAGGTCGGTGGCGGTGTTGACGCTGATGTTCCCGTAGGAGACCTGGCCCTCGTTCTCGGGGGCGAAGCGGATGCGGCCGCCGACGACCGGGCGTTTGTTGTCGCCGTTGTAGATCGTGTTCGGGGTGATCCGGCGGCCGTCCTGGGTGCGGGAGTCGTTCTCGACGGCGGCGGCGAAGACGAAGGGCTTGAAGGTGGAGGCGACCTGGTAGTCGTGGCGGGTCGCGTTGTTCACGTACTGCTTGGTGTAGTCGATGCCGCCGTACATGGCGAGGACCTTGCCGGTGGCCGGGTCGATGGAGACCCCGCCGGCCCGGACCAGCCGGTCGGCCTTGCGCTTGTCGGGTTCGAGCTTGCTGACCATCTGGTCGTTGACGGCGCCGACGAGGGCGCTCTGGCGGCGTTTGTCGAGGGTGGTGGTGATGCGGTAGCCGCCTTCGGCGAGGGTCTTGTCGTCGAGGATCTCGTTGTCGACGATGTAGTCCTTGATCGCTTCGACGAGGTAGCCGCGCTGGCCGGAGAGCCCGGCGGCCGCGCGGACCTTGCCCGGTTCGGGGAACTGCGTCGCCGCGCGTTCGGCGGGGGTCAGCCATCCCTTCTTGACCATGCCGTCGAGTACGTAGTTCCAGCGGGCGAGGGCGCGGGGGCGGCTCTGGGGGTGGGAGACGACGTCGAAGGCGCTGGGGGAGTTGAGGAGGGTGGCGAGGTAGGCGCCCTCGGCGGTGGTGAGTTTGCCCACGTCCTTGCCGTAGTAGGCCTGGGCGGCGGCCTGGATGCCGTAGGCGTTGCGGCCGAAGTAGCTGGTGTTCAGGTAGCCCTCGAGGATGTAGTTCTTCGACTTCTCGCGACCGAGTTTGATCGCAATGAAGAACTCTTTGACCTTTCGTTTGATCGTCTGTTCCTGGCCCAAGTAGTAGTTCTTGACGTACTGCTGGGTGATGGTCGAACCGGACTGGGTGCCCTTGCCGGTCGCGGTGTTCCAGGCGGCGCGGAGCATCGCCTTGGGGTCGACCGCCCGTTCGGAGTAGAAGTCCCGGTCCTCGGCGGCCAGTACGGCCTCCTGCACGGTCCGGGGGATCTGCGACAGCGGCACGTTGACGCGGTTGACCTCGCCGTCGCGGGCGATCTGGGAGCCGTCGGAGTAGAGGTAGACGTTGGACTGCGCCGTGGCGGCGGCGTTGGCCGGCGGGATGTCGACCAGCAGGTAGCCGGCCACGAGGGCGCCGCCGATCAACAGGGCGATGAACAGGATGCCGCCGAGGACCATGCGCCAGGTGGGCAGGAAGCGGCGCCAGCCGGTTCTCCTGCGCCGGGCCTTCTTCCCCGGTCCGCCGCCCTGGTGCGGAGGCTGCTGTGCCTGCCGTGCCTGCTGCGCCTGCTGCGGGGTCGGCGGTTCTGCCCGCGGCTGCGGTACCTCGGGCGGGGTGTCGGGGTCACGAGGGGTCCAGCCCGGGGGTGGTGACTGGTCGCTCATCTCCAGGACTCCTCGACGCCGTTCAAAACATCCACTTCTGTACCTCATGCTGTCTACCCGATGGCCACTGATTCCGCCCCGGACGGGCATAAATCGGTCGCGTGGCTCGCCCCTCCGTACTAAGCTCGCGCGCTTTGGCCGACGTAGGAACGACGTGGGAAACGGAGGGATACGGTGCGCCGGAGAGTGCAGAACGGAGCGCTTCGGGCGGCGGGTCTCTACCCGGCGGTCGCGGCGGGCGGATTCAGGCGCTACGCCACCTACGGGACGGCGACCGCAGCCGGGGTGTTCACCAACACCGTGTTCGGGTTCATCGTCGCGTACACGTACATCGCGCTGTGGGACGAGCGGCCCGGACTCGGCGGCTACGACCAGGCGCAGGCGCTGACCTTCGTCTGGGTGAGCCAATCGCTGCTCGCCGCAGCCGCCCTGATCGGCGGCGGCTTCCAGGAGGAGCTCCAGGAGCGGATCCGGACGGGCGACGTCGCGGTCGACCTCTACCGGCCCGCCGACCTCCAGCTGTGGTGGCTCGCGGCCGATCTGGGCCGGGCGGGCTTCCAGTTGCTGGGCCGCGGGGTGCTGCCGCTGGTGGCGGGGGCGCTCGCGTTCCCGCTAGCGCTGCCCGTCGATCCGGTGCGGTGGCTGCTGTTCCTGGTGTCCGTCCTGCTGGCACTGGTGGTGAGCTTCGCGCTGCGCTACATGGTGGGTTTGGTGGCCTTCTGGCTGATGGACGGGGCGGGGATCAACGTCATGGCCACCGTCGCCTCGATCTTCTTCTCCGGGATGCTGCTGCCGCTGACCGTCTTCCCGGGAGGGTTCGGCGAGTTGGTGCGGATCCTGCCGTGGGCGGCGATGCTGCAGGTGCCGATGGACGTCCTGCTGGGCGAGCACGCGGGGGCCGGGGGCGCGGCCGCGGCGCTGGGCTTCCAGGCCGGGTGGGCGCTCGTACTGCTGGGCACGGGGCGGCTGTTGCAGTCGGCCGCGACGCGGAAGGTGGTGGTCCAGGGTGGCTGAGGCCGAGGCCGAGCTGGAGGCGGTACCGGCGCGCGCGCCCGACCGGGCACGGGCGCGGGAGCGGGAGCCGGGCCGGGAGGGGGCGCGCGATGCCGCGGCGGCCGGGACGGGGCGGCGCGGCCCGATGCTGGAGGGGCTGCGCGGCTACCGGCTGATCGTGGGCATGTGGATCCGCTCCACGATGACGTACCGGACGTCCTTCGTCCTGACGACCTTCGGGCAGGCGGCGATCACGCTCCTGGACTTCGTCGCGATCTACATCATGTTCTCCCACGTGGACGCCCTCGGCGGTTTCGTGCTGCCCGAGATCGCCCTGCTGTACGGGTCCTGCTCGGCCTCCCTGGGCCTGGCGGACCTGCTGCTGGGGAACACCGACCGGATCGGCGCCCGGATCCGAGACGGTTCGCTCGACACGATGCTGGTGCGGCCGGTCCCGGTGCTGGCGCAGGTCGCGGCGGACCGGTTCGCGCTGCGCCGGCTGGGCCGGATCGGGCAGGGCGTCGGGGTGATGGGCTGGGCGGTCTGGACCCTGGACGTGGACTGGACGGTCGGGAAGGTGCTGCTGGTGCCCGTGATGGTGCTCGCCGGGGCGGCCATCTTCGGGGCCGTGATGGTGGCCGGGGCGGCCTTCCAGTTCGTGTCCGGGGACGCGGCCGAGGTGCAGAACTCCTTCACCTACGGCGGCTGCACGATGCTGCAGTACCCGCCGACGGTCTTCGCGAAGGACCTGCTGCGCGGGGTGACCTTCATCGTCCCGCTGGCCTTCGTCAACTGGCTGCCGGCGCTGTACGTGTTGGGGCGGCCCGATCCGCTGGGCCTGCCCGGGTGGGTCGCGTACCTGAGCCCGCTGGTGGCCTTCGTGGTGTTCCTGCCCGCGTCGCTGGCGTGGCGCGCGGGAGGTCGTTCGTACCGAAGCACGGGGAGCTAGAGCTGTGGCGGATGCGCTGATCTCGCTGGACGGGGTCGAGAAGGTCTTTGACGTACGGCGCCGTGTGAGCCTGATGCGCCGGGAGAAACGCCAGGTCAGGGCGGTGGACGGGATCAGCTTCGAGGTCGCCCGGGGCGAGGTGGTCGGCTACATCGGGCCCAACGGCGCCGGGAAGTCGACCACGATCAAGATGCTGACCGGCATCCTGACCCCGAGCGGCGGCCGGCTGCGGGTCGCGGGCATCGACCCGGCGCGGGAGCGGATGCGGCTCGCGCACCGGATCGGGGTGGTGTTCGGACAGCGCACGACGCTGTGGTGGGACCTCCCGCTGAAGGACTCGTACGGGCTGATGCGGCGGCTGTACCGGGTGCCGAGGGCGCGGTTCGAGGAGAACCTGGAGCGCTGCGTGGAACGGCTCGACCTGGCCGAGCTGCTCGACGTACCGGTACGGCAGTTGTCGCTGGGGCAGCGGATGCGCGGGGACATCGCGGCGGCGCTGCTGCACGATCCGGAGGTGCTGTACCTGGACGAGCCGACGATCGGGCTCGACGTGGTGAGCAAGGCGAAGGTACGGGGCTTCCTGCGGCAGTTGAACGAGGAACTCGGTACGACCGTGCTGCTCACCACGCACGACCTCCAGGACATCGAGCAGCTGTGCGAGCGGGTGATGGTGATCGACCACGGGCGGTTGATGTACGACGGGCCGTTGGGCGGGCTGCACGCGGCGGGGGCGGCGGGTGAGAGCGAGCGCACGCTGGTGGTGGACCTGGAGCGGGAGCTCGCGCCGATCAGTGTGGCGGGGGCGCGGGTGGTGAAGGTGGAGGGGCCGCGGCAGTGGCTGGCGTTCCCGGCGGGGGCGTCGGCGGCGCCGCTGGTGGCGGCGGTGGCGGCGGACTACCCGCTGGTGGACCTGTCGGTGCGGGAGCCGGACATCGAGGACGTGATCGCGCGGATGTACGCGGGCCGCGGCTGACGTTTCCCCGAGGTCCCCGCGGCCCCCGCCCCTTCGCATCAGGGGAAAGCCGGGGAGAATCCGGGGGCGATCTCAGGGGCTCAGCCATACAACTCCCCGACAACCCTGCATAGTCTGGTCCGCATGAGTGACGAGCGGCCGGAGAAGCCGTTGCCGGAGCTGAGGGCGTCGGACGCCGACCGGGACCGGGTGGTGGAGCGTCTACGGGACGCCGTCGCCGAGGGCCGGCTCGACATGGACGAGTTCGAGGAGCGGCTCGACGCGGCGTACAAGTCGCGGACGTACGCGGAACTGGAGCCGCTGACGCGGGACCTGCCGGCGCCGGCGGGCGGGCCGCTGGGCGGGCCGGTGGCTCCGCCGACGGCGGCGGCCGAGCCCTGGACGGGCCGGATCGGCGGCGGGGGCAGCTCGGCGATGGCCGTCGCGGTCATGTCGGGCTTCCAGCGCAAGGGCCGGTGGACGGTGCCGGCGCGGTTCGACGCGGTGGCGTTCTGGGGCGGCGGGGAACTGGACCTTCGCGAGGCGGACTTCGCGCAGCGCGAGGTGGTGATCAACTGCGTCGCGATCATGGGCGGCATCGAGATCACGGTGCCGCCGGGGGTGGAAGTGGACGTCCGGGGCTTCGGCTTCATGGGCGCCTTCGACCAGCGCGACACCCCGGGCCCGTGGGAGCCGGGTGCGCCGCGGGTGGTCGTGACGGGATTCGCCTTCTGGGGCGGCGTGGAGATCAAGGTCAAGAAGCGCAAGCGTCCCTTGGGCGGCCCGTCGCTCCGCAAGGAGCTGTAGGGGTTCCGCGGTTCGGCTCCCGCCGGGGTTGCGGTTCGGCTCCGGCCGGTCGGTGGTGCCGGGGCTCTGCCCCGGACCCCGCGCCTCAAGCGCCGGCGGGGCTGGGTGGTGTGGGGCGGTGCCCCGCCGGAATGTCTCCTCGGCTCGCGCGGTGCGGCACGTCGCGGTGGTGCTCGGTGGTGCGCGCTCGTCCTGCGGGGACACTCCACCGTGTCCCCACCCCACGGCAAGGCTCCGACAGTGGCCCCGAAGCCGCCCCGACGCGTGGGGAGCGGGGACGGTGAGGGGTGTCCCCGCAGGACGAGCGCGCGACCGCTGGGTACTGCCGAGACATACCCGCACGCGCCGAGCCGAGGAGATACCCCTGTCCGGCCCCGCGCACCGGCCCGCACCACGCCCGGATCCCGGCCCACAGCACGACCCGGACCCGCCCGGGCGCGTACCCCGGGCTATCACTGACCACCCGCGGGAGCGGACCGGCCCGTAGGGCAGGGGTACCCGGGGCCGCGCCCCGGGTTGTCATCGTCGCCCCCGCGGGAGCGGACTGGCGTGGCGGGAACTCCTCGTCCCGCCCAGGAGTCGGATGCTATGCAGACAAAACCGGCGCCCCCGGGGGAAGGCAGGAGCACGTGGAGAACCGCAGCACCACCGGAGGTACCGCACCACCGCCACCCACCCGCGGCGCGTTCGTGTTCAGCGCCGCCGACGAGGAGCGCCGCCGCGGGGTCCGCCGGATGAAGGCCACCGCGACCGGGCTGCTGATCCTGGTCGCGCTGGTCTACGTACTGGCCAAGTACGCCCAGCACGCCTGGGGCGCGGGCGGCTGGGCCGCGTACGTCGCCGCCGCGGCCGAGGCCGGCATGGTCGGCGCGCTCGCGGACTGGTTCGCCGTGACCGCCCTCTTCCGGCGCCCGCTCGGCCTGCCCATCCCGCACACCGCGATCATCCCGACCAAGAAGGACCAGCTCGGCGTCACCCTGGGCGAGTTCGTCGGGGAGAACTTCCTCTCCGCCGACGTGGTCCGGGCCCGGCTCCACGCCCTCGGCATCGGCGGCCGGCTCGGTTCCTGGCTCGCCGAGCCCGAGCACGCCGACCGGGTCACGGCCGAGCTTGCGGCCGCCCTGCGCGGCGCGCTCACCGTGCTGCGCGACTCCGACGTGCAGGCCGTCGTGGGCGAGGCCATCACCCGGCGCGCCGAGACCGCCGAGATCGCGCCGGGCATCGGCAAGACCCTGGGGCGGGTGGTCGAGGACGGCGGCCACCGCCGCGCCGTCGACCTCATCTGCGCCAAGGCCCACGACTGGCTCGTCACGCACGGGGCCTCGATCACGGACGCGGTCCAGGGCGGCGCTCCGGGCTGGACCCCGCGGTTCGTGGACCGCAAGGTGGGCGAGCGCGTCTACAAGGAGCTGCTGCGCTTCGTCACGGAGATGCGGGACATGCCCGAGCATCCGGCGCGCGGGGCGGTGGACCGCTTCCTGACGGACTTCGCGGCCGATCTCCAGTCGGACACGGAGACCCGCGCGAAGGTGGAGCGGCTCAAGTCCGAGATCCTGGCGCGCGACGAGGTCCAGGACGTCATCGCCTCCGCCTGGTCGGCGATCCGGTCGATGATCATCTCGGCGGCGGAGGACGAGCAGAGCGAGCTGCGCCTGCGGGTCCGCGCCTCGCTGATCTCCTTCGGTGCGCGGCTGGCCACCGACGGCCGCCTGCAGGCGAAGGTCGAGGGATGGATCGAGGGCGCGGTCGTCTACGTCGTCACCACCTACCGGACCGAGATCACCTCGCTGATCACGGACACGGTGGCGGGCTGGGACGCCGAGCACACCTCCCGCAAGATCGAGGCCCACATCGGCCGTGACCTGCAGTTCATCCGAATCAACGGCACGGTGGTCGGCGCCCTGGCGGGCCTGCTGATCTATACGGTGTCCCGTGCCTTCGGGGCGTAGGGCGGCGGGAGCGGCAGTTCCAGCTGGGCGTGTCCGCGGGTGGTGACCTGCGGGGGCGCGGGGCGGGCGGCGCCCAGTACCAGGAGGGCGCGCAGGGCGGCGATCACGTCCGCCGGTCTGTCGCGCAGGATCCCGGGGGTCGTGCTGGCCACCAGGACGCCCCGGGACTCCAGGCGCAGCCGCCGGTGCAGGGTGGCCTGCCAGGCGTCGCGCGTGTAGTGGTACTCCGCGGAGTCGATCTCCAGGGCCACGCCCTCCTCGGGCCAGTACGCGTCCGGGCTGGCGAGGAAGGCCCCGTCCGGGTCGTGGAGGCGGGCGTTCCAGAGCGGGGCCGGGAGGTCGGTCGCCGCCAGGGCGTCGCGTGCGCGGCCCTCGGCGATCGAGCGGACGCCGGCGACCAGCTCCGCGGCCGCGGCCCGTACGGCGGGGCGGCCGCGGACGCGGGCCGCGCGCAGTTCGGCGTGCAGGTCGCGCGGGTGGCACCAGCCGCCCTGGACGACGTTGGCCAGTACGGAGCGCACCAGGTCGGCGTCGGCATCGTCCGTGCGGGCCGCGAAGTCGGCGGCGGCCCGGATCGGGCGGGCGCTGGGGACGCCGCGGACGTGGAGGGTGGCGGGCCAGCGCGAGGTGGAGCAGGGCCGGACCCGGCCGGTGGCGGCCGGCGAGCGCGGGGCGCGGACGAGGACGTCCAGCGGTTCGGGCGGGGCGTCGCGGATGCCCAGGAGGGCGAGCGCGGCGCCGCCGGTGAGTGCGGCGGTGGACCCGGAGAGCGGATCGGCCGCGGGGTGGGCGGCGTACAGGACGGCGGAGAGCGCCTGCTGTTTGGCGTCGGGCGGGCCGGTCTGTAGGAGGTACACCCGTGGCAGGAGCCGCTGCCAGGGGCCTCCGCTACGGCTGCGGCCGCTGATGGTGGCGGCCGGGATCCCGGCCTGCGTGAGCTGGTGGTAGGTGGCCATGTTGAGCTGCCGCTGGGCCAGGCGGGCGAGGGAAGTGCCGTGAGTGATCATGCCCCGGGTATGCCCGGTGGGGCGTGCCCGATGCTCAGGCCGAGGGGTGGTTCGGGGCGAGGAAGACGACGACGCCGTTCTGCGTGCCGGGCAGGGGGGTGACCTCGTGCCAGCCGAGGCGCCGGTAGGTGGCGACGGTGTCGGTGGCCATCCGGGCGGTCAGCAGCCAGGCGCGCTCGTCGGGGGCGTCGGCGGTGATCTCGGCGAGGAGGGCGCGTCCGGTGCCGGTCCCACGGGCGTGCGGGCGTACGGCGAGCTCGTCGATCTCCAGGGCGCCGATGAGGAGTTCCCGGACGCGCTGCCGGCCGAGCTGCGCGGAGACCTGCCCGTAGCCGCGGTCGCGGGGGAAGGTCTTGGGGGTCAGCCAGCCGGTGGCGAAGCCGTCGATGCCCGCGGGTGACTGCGCGAACGCGGTACGGAAACCGGCGCGGCGGCTGTCGGCCTGGAGCCGTAGGGAGAACTGGCGAATGGTTTCTTCGTCCTCGTTCCAAGGGGGCGCGGAGAACACTTCGCTGTAGGCGTCGGCCAGTTCGTCCGAGAGGTCCAGCACGGCCGGTCCGTAACAGATCACGTTTGCAGCTCCTTGGGCCGGCTTGGGCGGGTTGGGTCGTATCGCCCGTGTAGGAGAGTGAATCTACGCCGGGGAGGTTCCACGGAGGGCGCCTGCGCGGATCCGGAGGGTGTGCGACAAATCCGACTTCCGTACGGTGGCCCGGCCCGCCCGTATCGCCGCCCCCGGGCCCGGCGTTGAACCCGTGTGTCCAGCTCTCTCCTGCGCAAAGCCCTGGTCGGCCTCGCCGCGTGCGCCGTGGCGTTCTTCATCACCCTGGGCGTCATCGCCGTCCTGCCCCGCGCCGTCCAGGACACCGTCCCGCCCGGCGTCCTCGGTGGAGCCGTCGTGGTCCTGGGCGTGACGACCGCGCGCCGCTTCGTGCGGCGCGCGCGTTAGCCTCGTCCGGAGACGTTCGAACGGCTGGAGGACTCCACGATGGCGCAGATTCCCACCTCGGCACTAGCGGCGGCCGGCCTGGTCGGCGGCTACGCCACGGCCCGCTGGACCGGCGTACGCCCGCTCGGCGGCGTGGTCCTCGCGGCCGCCGGCACCGTCGCGGTCCGCGAATGGCACCGCCGCACGACCCCGACGACGACGGCCCTCCTCGGCGCGGCCTACGTCGCCGCGTTCGCGGGATCGCACCCCTTGGCGAAGAAGATCGGCGCCTGGCCGGCGGTCTTCACGGCCGCCGCCGCGGTGGCCACGGCCTCCTACGCGGCGGCGGACCGCTGAGGAGCACTGCGTTCTCAGCCCCCGTGGCACTCCGAGTACGGCTTGCCCGACGCGCACCAGCAGGAGGCCGTGGGGGTCGGGGGCCACGGGGTGGCCTTGCCGCGGGCCGCCAGGGTCGTGGCGTATTCGGCCAGGAGGGACGGGGAGGCCGGGGAGGTCTTCTCCGATGCGGCGAAGGCCTCGTAGGAGGGGACGCTCGCCGTGACGATGCCCAGGTTCGTGGTGCCCGAGGCGGCCAGGGCGCGCAGGGAGGTTTCGATCTCCCGCAGGTGGGCCTCGTGCGAAGGGTATTCGGAGGCGAGGGTCGGGTAGCTGGTCAGCAGCTCTGACAGTTCGCGCTGCGGCCAGTGCAGGATCGCCACCGGGAAGGGGCGGGAGAGGGCCGCGCGGCGGTCGCCCAGTTCGGCGCGCAGGCGGGCGATCTCGGCGCGCAGTTCGGCGGGGTCGTCGGAGCCCAGGGCCCAGATGCGTTTCGGGTCGTGGAGCTCGTCGAGGGGGATCGGGCCGATGTGGCGGGTGTCCGCGACCATGTCCCAGTCGTCGTGCGGGAGCCCGAGGAGGCGGCGTACGCGGTGGCGGCCCGTGAGGAGGGCGGTGGTGGCCGGGGTCAGCGGATCGTCCTCCGCGATGAGGAGGGTGGCCGCCTCGGTGAAGCAGTCGTGCGAGGCCTCCAACTCGTCGTGGGCCTCCAGGGCTTCTGCGATGACCTCCCACGGCGCCGGGTCCTTGGGCGAGGCGGCGCGGATGCCCGTGATGAGGGCGCGCGCCTCCGCCTCGTGGCCGTACTCCCAGAGGTTCGCCGCCTGGAGGGCCTTGATCAGGTGGGGGTCGGCGGGCGAGGAGGAGAGGAGTTGGTCGTACAGGGCACTCGCCCGGTCGCGTGCGTCGGCCAGTTCGAGGTGGGCCGCGGCCTGGAGGAGCAAGGGCTCCTGGTCCTCGGGGTAGCGGGTCGCCGTGCGGATGAGGCGCTCGGCTTCGGCGATGTGCTCGGCAGGCGTGTCGGGGCGCATGGTTCACACCGTACTGCTGCTGGTCAGTTGGCGGGGGAGGACTTAGGGTGCCGCCCGTGCGAGATCGCGTACCCGTGGTGGTGCAGGGGAGCGGCCGGCGGGGGCGCCGGGCCGGTCTCGCGGGGGTGTTGTGGGCGGGCGCCGAGCTGATCGTCACCGTGGGGGTGGTGGTCCTGTTGCTGGTGGTGCATCAGGTGTGGTGGACCAATCGGCAGGCCGCGGCCGGTGCGCAGGAGCAGGTCCGGGCGCTGGAGCGGTCCTGGGGTGATGGTCCCGACCGTGGTTCCGGGGCGGGGGCCGGTGGCGGGGCCGGGGCGGGGGTCGGTGGCGTTGGCGTTCCGGCGGCGGGGTCGGAGCCGAGCGGGCCGGCGGATTCCGGGGCGGCGGATTCCGGGGCGGCGCCCGCGGCGACCCGGGCCGCCCGGCCCGCCGCCGGGGCCGGCGGGCCCGGCGGGCCTTCCGAGCGGGACCGGGCGTACGCCGTGCTGCGCATCCCGCGCCTCGGGCTCGTCGTGCCCGTCGCGCAGGGCGTGGACAAGCGGGCCGTCCTGGACAAGGGCTACGCCGGGCAGTACCCGGGGACCGCCGGGCCGGGGGCGCAGGGGAACTTCGCGCTGGCCGGGCACCGGAACACGCACGGCGAGCCGTTCCGGTACGTGAACCGGCTGCGGGCGGGCGACGAGCTGATCGTCGACGTGCGCGGGCGCCGGTTCACGTACGTGGTCGGGAAGGTCCTGGGCGAGACCACCGAGCGGGACACCGGGGTGATCGCGCCCGTGCCGCGCAGCGTGGTGAAACCGGACCAGGGGTACAGCGAGCCCGGGGCGTACATCACGCTCACCACCTGCACGCCCGAGTACAGCTCGAAGTACCGGCTGGTGGTCTGGGGGACCCTACTCAAGTCTTCCTGACCTCGATACTTCCGGCCGATGGATCTGCCGGTGGGCGCGGTTACCATCGATGTCGTACGAGAGTTCGTGCGCGGGAGTGGAGAGGGGGAGGTCCGTATGGCTCGGCAACGACACGACGACGGCCGCCTGCTGTCCTACGCCCTGTTCGCGCGGACCTCGCGGGCCCTCGCCCTGCTGCTCCCGCTCGTGCTGCTCGGGGGACTCCTCGGGCTGTTCGCCGGGGAGGGCGGGCTGGGCGCCGTGGTGGTCGCCCTCGCGGCCACCGTCGCCGTGGGCACCGCGGCCCTCGCCGCTGCCGCGCGGCTCGTGCGGCCCGTGCCGCCGCACCGAATACGCACCGCGATCCGTGATCGCGAGCAGCGCACGGCCTTCCTGCCGCAGCGCGATCCCGATGCCTCGGGCCGGTCGAGGCCCAGGGCGCCCGGCCGTCTCGTCCCGACGGCCGCGTAGGGGCGCGCAGTACTTCTCGCCTTCTGCTGACTGATCACTGTTGTCGCCCCTCGCGGGTCGTCACGCCGAAATGCATCTCTTTCGACGTTCGACGAGACCCTCCGGAGGGCCCGCGTGTCCGTTTTCACCCACCTTGTTGCTGAGCTGGGCCGGCTTTTGGAGCCGGTGCTGGCGCAGTCCGCGACCGCTGCCGCGATCGTGCTGTTCACCGTGCTCGTACGGCTCGCGCTGCACCCGCTGAGTCGGGCCGCCTTCCGGGGAGCGACTCCTGCGGCGGGGTGCCTGCCGATCCTGCTGCAGTTGCCGGTGTTCTTCGTGATGTACCAGGCGTTCTCCTCCGCCGAGGTGGGCGGGAAGGCGAACGAGCTGCTCGGGCACCGGCTCTTCGCCGCGCCGCTGGGGGCCCGGTGGACAGAGGCGCTGGGCGAGGGCGGCCCGTTCGGGGCGCAGGGGCTGGTGTTCCTCGGGCTGTTCGGGGCGATCGCAGTGGTGGCCGCCTGGAGTGCGGTGCGGGGGCGCCGGACGGCTGCCTCGGTCGCGGCTGCCGCTGCCGCTGACCCGAAGAAGCCGGCCGGTCGGGTCGCCCCCAAGGGCGGGGCGAAGGCCGGGGCGAAGGTTGGAACGAAGGCCGGAACGAAGGCGGGGGCCACGGCGGGGGCCGGGGTCGGGGTCATGGCCGAGGTGAGCGCCGAGCAGCAGGAGGTCATGCGCAAGCTGGGCGGCGTACTGCCCCTGCTGTCCTTCGGGACGCTGATCACGGCCGCCGTGGTGCCACTGGCCGCGGGGCTGTACCTGCTGACCACCACCGCGTGGTCGGTGGCGGAGCGGGCCTGGCTCCAGTACCGCAAGGAGCGGGCGGAGCGGCTGACGGATGGAGGCGAGCGTTCCAGTCTGTGAACAGGGTCTTGCGGATTGGGTGGTCATCTTGGAGGATCGACCAAATCCTCCGATGGCCGCAACCCATCGGCCGGCCCTGGGCACGCCCCAGGGTCGACCACCCACGACCACGGGAGAATGCCCATGAAGCTGCTGCGTGTCGGACCCGTAGGGTCGGAGCGCCCCGCGCTGCTCGACCGGGACGGGACCCTGCGTGACCTGTCCGGCCTGATCACGGATGTGGACGGCGGTCTGCTCGCCGACGACTCGGTCCTGACCCGGGTACGGGACGCGGCCGAGTCCGGTGAGCTTCCGGTCCTGAGCGGCGAAGGCCTGCGCATCGGTGCCCCGGTCGGCCGCATCGGCAAGGTCGTGGGCATCGGCCTGAACTACTTCGGGCACGCCGCCGAGATCGGCGCGGAGCCGCCGGCCGAGCCGATCCTGTTCCTGAAGGCCCCGGACACCGTGGTCGGCCCCGACGACACCGTGCTGATCCCGCGCGGCAGCGTGAAGACCGACTGGGAGGCCGAGCTCGGCGTCGTCATCGGCAGCACCGCCCGCTACCTGGACTCCGCCGTGCAGGGGCTCGCGCACGTCGGCGGGTACGTGCTGGTCAACGACGTTTCGGAGCGCGAGTTCCAGATCGAGCGCGGCGGCACCTGGGACAAGGGCAAGAACTGCGAGACCTTCACCCCGCTCGGCCCCTGGCTGCTCACCGCCGACGAGGTTCCGAACCCGCAGGTCCTGGACGTGAAGCTGTGGGTCAACGGCGAGCTCAAGCAGGACGGCAACACCTCGGACCAGATCTTCCCGGTCGGCGAGGTCGTCCGGTACCTGAGCCACTTCATGACCCTGTACCCGGGCGACGTCATCGTCACCGGTACGCCGGGCGGCGTGGCCATGGGCCAGCCGGAGCCGAAGCCCTACCTGCGGGCCGGTGACGTGGTGGAGGTGGAGATCACGGGTCTCGGCCGTCAGCGCCAGGAGTTCAAGGGCGCGTAGTCGGGCACGGGCGAGGGGCGGGGCTGCCATCGGCGGCCCCGCCCCTTCCGCGTGCCGTCACCTGCTCCTCGTCTCCGGGGCTTCGGCCTTCAGGCGGAATCGGACGCCGCGGCGGGAAGCTCCACGGTCACGCCCTCCTCGGACGACCGGCGGGCCGCCTCCAGCACGTCGAGGCAGTGGGCGGCCTCGATCGCCGTCACGGGCGCGGGCCCGCCCGTGCGCAGCGCGGCCGCGACCGCCGCGTAGTACGCCGGGTAGTCGCCCTGCTCGGTCGGGACCGGGATCCCGCCGCCGGTCAGCGGGGACTCGCCGGAACCGAGGAGCCCCCACAGGTGCGGGGGCTCCTCGCCCCAGGGCAGGTCCCCGTCCGGCCGCAACCCCTCGCGCAGGGCGCCCTCCTGCGGGTCGAGGCCGTACTTCACGTAGCCGGCCCGCGAACCCAGGACGCGGAACCGCGGTCCGAGCTGGGCGGTGGTCGCGCTGACGTAGAGGTGGGAGCGGACCCCGTTCGCGTGCGTGACCGCGATGAAGGTGTCGTCGTCGGTCTCGGCGCCCGGGCGGCGCAGGTCGGCCTCCGCGTAGACCCGTACGGCCGGGCCGAACAGCACCAGCGCCTGGTCCACGACGTGACTGCCGAGGTCGTACAGCAGGCCGCCGATCTCCTCGGGGGCGCCCGACTCGCGCCAGCCGCCCTTCAGCTGCGGGCGCCAGCGCTCGAAGCGGGATTCGAAGCGCTGCACCTCGCCGAGCTCGCCGCCGTCGATGAGGCTGCGCACGGTGAGGAAGTCGTTGTCCCAGCGGCGGTTCTGGAAGACGGAGAGGAAGGTTCCGTTGCGGTCCGCGAGGGCGGCGAGCGCGCGGGCCTCGGCGGCGGTTGCGGCGAGCGGCTTGTCCACGACCACGGGGATGCCGGCTTCGAGGGCGGTGGTGGCGAGCGGGACGTGCGTCCGGTTGGGGGAGGCGATCACGACCAGGTCGAGGTCCCGGTCCCACAACTCGGCGGTGGTCGCGGCGATGCGCACGTCGGGGAACTCCGCGCGGGCCTGGGCCTGTCGGGCCGGGTCGGAGGTGACGACGGTGTCGAGGGCGAGCCCGTCCGTGGCGGCCACGAGGGGGGCGTGGAAGACGGAGCCGGCGAGTCCGTAGCCGATGAGGCCGACGCGGAGGGGGGTGGTGGGGGCGGAGGTGCTCATGGGGACCACTTTGGCGACAGTGTTGTCAAAGTGCAAGGAGGGTGGACAATGGGCGGGTGAACAGGGGTAGCGGGGAGAGCCGTGGCGGGGTGAACCTGCCTGCGCTGCGCGGGTACAACGAGGCGCTGCTGCTGGATCTGCTGCGCGGCGCCGGCCCGGCGGGCCTGGGGCGCGCCGAACTCGCGGCCCGTACGGGGCTCACCCCGCAGGCCGTCAGCAAGATCACGGCCCGGCTCTGGGCGGACGGGTTGATCGCGGAGGCCGGGCGCGCCGCGTCCACCGGCGGCAAGCCGCGCACCCTGCTCCGGCTGGTGCCGGACGCACGCCACGCCGTGGGCGTGCACCTGGACCGCGACGAGCTCCGGGCGGTCCGGGTGGACCTGGCGGGCCGCGTCGTCGCCGAGAGCAGTGGCCCGCTGGACTTCGGGGCCGGCCCGGAGGCGGCGGTGGAGGCGGTCGTACGGGCGGTCAGGAGGGTCTCGGACCCGGCCGGGCTTCCGCTCGTGGGCGTCGGGGTGGCCGCACCGGGGCCGCTCGACCACCGGGCCGGGGCGATGGGGCGGGTGACGGGGTTCCCGAGCTGGAAGGGCTTCCCGCTGCGGGGGGTGCTGGAGGGGCTGCTGGGCCTGCCGGTGCTGCTGGACAAGGACACGAACGCCGGTGCGGCCGCGGCCGCCGGGGCGTGGCTCCGGGCCGCCTGGCCGGACGCGGACGCGGCCCCGGGCGCGAACGTAGGAGTGGGCGCGAACATGGGTGTGGGCGTGGGTGCGCATGCGGGCGTCGGGCGCGGGGCGGGCGTCGGGCCGGATGCGGAGGCGGATGCGCATGCCGGCGGCGGATCCCCCACCTGTGTATACGTGCACGTCGGGACCGGGATCGGCGCGGGTCTGTGGCTGGGTGGCGGGGTCTACCGGGGTGCCCGCTCAGCGGCGGGGGAGTTCGGCCACCAGGTGCTCCTGCTGGACGGCCCGCCGTGCCGGTGCGGGGCGCGGGGCTGCATGGAGGTGCTGTGCCTGGAGGCAGTGGCCCGGGGCGATCTCTCCGAGGCGGCACGGATCCTGGGCGAGGGTGCCGCCAATCTGGTCGCGCTGCTGGACGTGGACCGGGTGCTGCTCGGCGGGCGGGTGGTGGCTGCGGCGCCGGAGGTCTTCGTGGCCGGGGTCGGGGCCGTGCTCGCGGCCCGCGCGCTGGATCCGGCCCGGCCGGTGGTCGCCCTGGCGGGAGCCGGTGTGGCGGAGGGCGCGGCGGAGCTGGCACTGGCGCCGTTGTTCGGGCGCGCGGGCTGACACGGCGGGGCTCCGCCCCGACCCCGTACCTCGAAGGGCGGTGGGGCACTTGACCTCGTCCGCCATACGGGCGTAAACCGGAACAACCCAGGCGCGGCTCCCGATGAGGGATCGCGCGGGAGTGGCAGGGTGCGGGCAGGGTCGGGGTGATTGTCACCTCGTCCGATCATCGTCCCGTCAGGCGAGCAGCGAAGGTCTTCCATGCGACTGCGCAAAGCCCTTGCCCTCACCGCCGCCCTCTCCGCCGCCCTGGTCGCCACCACCGCGCCCGTCGCCGGAGCCGACATCGGTGCGGGCGGCGGCCGCCCCGCACCCGCACTGCCCTCGCGCACGCAGGCCACCTGCGGCGACGGGAAGAGCAGCGCCTTCCCCATCGGGGCGCGGATCCGCGGCGGTCCGGCCGTGTACCGCACCGGTGCCGGACCGCAGACCTGGTACCTGGACCTGACCAACACCACCAACTCCGAGTGCACGGCCATCCACCCGATCGTCGTCTTCACGGACAAGGCCCGCACCCTGCGTCCCGCGCACCTGCGCATGGAGTTCGACGCGCCGGGCGGCACCTTCCCCGTCAGTCTCGAGAGCAGCGACCGCGACGAGATCATCGCCGTTTTCGACGGCGGCGACGCCTTCCCCGGCTACACCGTGGGCCCCGGCGGATCCCTCACCGTCAAGGTGGGCCTCTCCTTCGCCCCCGACGCGCCCGTCGGCGAGGTCGTCGCCGACGCCGCCCTCGTCCAGCGCAAGGGCGACGACGGCGACTGGATCGGCGAGGCGGGCGGCTACCGGTTCTCGGTCGAGGGGCCCGAGGATCCCGTCGAGGCGGGCTCCCTCGCCCACACCGGCCCGCGCGAGTGGGCGTACGGCACGGGCGCCGTGGCCGCGCTCGCCACCGGTGGCGGCCTCCTGCTGGGGGCCCGCCGACTGCGCCGTTCCGCACGCTGAACCTCCGCCGGCCGTCCGTCGAGCGCCCGTGAAGCCGTCCGCGCATCGCCCGTGCCCCCGTCGCCCCGCGGCGGCGACCGCCCCGCATAGAGTCCCATCGTGGAAGAACAGACCCAGCGGCACCGCCCCGGCTCACCCGTGCGTTCCGGCATTCCCGAGCACGGCCGCATCCCCAAGTACTACGCCGTCAAGGCCCGGATCGCCGAGCTCCTCGACGAGCTCGGCGAGGGCGGCACGCTGCCCACCGAGCGCGATCTCGCCGAGCGGTACGAGGTGTCCCGCGAGACCGTCCGCCAGGCCCTGCGCGAGCTGCTGCTGGAGGGCCGGCTGCGCCGTTCCGGCCGCGGGACCGTCGTCGCCGGCCCCAAGTTGGAGCAGCCGCTCGCCCTCGCCAGCTACACCGAGGGCGTGCGCCGCCAGGGCCGCCGCCCGGGCCGTCACCTCATCGGCCTGGAGCAGTTCCCCTGCCCGCCCGACCTCGCGCCCGGCATCGGGGCCGAGCCCGGCGAGCCCGTCTGGCACCTGGAGCGGGTCCTGCTCGCCGACGACGAGCGCGTCGGCCTGGAGAGCACGTACATCCGGGTGGCCCGGGCCCCTCGCCTGGACCGCGACTTCCCGCCGGACTCCTCCTTCTACGGGTACCTCCGC
Source organism: Streptomyces sp. NBC_00273 (assembly GCF_036178145.1). Lineage (NCBI taxonomy): Bacteria > Bacillati > Actinomycetota > Actinomycetes > Kitasatosporales > Streptomycetaceae > Streptomyces > Streptomyces sp. NBC_00273. The sequence continues at coordinate 6,163,960 of NZ_CP108067.1, forward strand.
GACAGCCTCGGCATCTCCTTCGGCGAGGCCGACGAGAAGCTCGAGACGGTCCTGGCGACCCCGCGCGAAGCCCTGCTGATCGGCACCCCGCCCGCTCTCCCCATGCTGCTCATCCACCGCTTCTCGCGGGACCAGGACGGCCGGCCGCTGGAACGGGTGCGTTCGCTCTACCGTGGGGACCGGTTCAGCTTCACGACCCGACTGCGCGCCGAATAGTCGAGGACCTATCGTTCCGTACCAGACAGAAAGGGACGCATTAATGTCACAGGAAGATAACGGGTCTAGTCCAAACGTCGAGGGCTGTTCACCGGGCCGTCGCCGGACGGATCCTCCCGGGTCACGGCCCCGACCCACCGTTGGCGGCGTGAGAGTCATAGTCGTCGGAGGCGGCGTGGTCGGCACCATGCACGCCTGGCAAGCAGTCGAACGCGGCCACGAGGTCGTCCAGATCGAGCGGGAAGCGGAGGCCCGAGGCGCGTCCCTGCGCAATTTCGGCCAGATCTGGGTCAGCGGACGGGCCGGGGGAGAGGAGCTGGACACCGCCCTGCGGGCCCGCGAGCTCTGGGAGCGCATCGGCGCGCAGGTGCCCGGACTGGGATTCCGTGCCAACGGCTCCCTCACCCCCGTCCGCACCCCCCGCGAACTCGCCGTCGCCGAGGCGGCCCTGGCCCGCCCGGACGCCGCCGCCCGCGGCTACGAGCTGCTCACCGCGGCCGAGGCGCGGAAGATCAACCCGGCCCTGCGCGGCGCGTTCGAGGCGGCCCTGTGGTGCGGGCGGGACGCGGCCGTCGAGCCGCGCACCGCGCAGCTCCACCTCCGGGAGGCCCTGCGCACCCGCGCCGCCGGCCGCTACACCTTCCTCGCCGGTCGCGAGGTCCGCGACGTGGTCGGCCCCGCAGCCGTCCGCGACGACCACGGCGACGTCCACCGCGCCGACGCGGTGGTCCTGGCCACCGGTGCCTGGCTGTCCGGCCTGGTCCGCGAACTGGTCCCCGACCTGCCCGTGCGCCGCGTCCGCCTCCAGATGATGCAGACCGACCCGCTCGGCGAGCCGCTGACCACCTCGGTCGCGGACGCCGACAGCTTCCGCTACTACCCCGCCTACGAGTCCCCCGCCCTCGACGCCCTCAACGCCGGGCAGGAGCAGGCGCCGATCGCCGCCGAGCACAAGATGCAGCTGCTGATGGTCCAGCGCCGGGACGGCGGACTGACCATCGGCGACACCCACGAGTACGAGCACCCCTTCGCCTTCGACACCCTCGAAGACCCCTACGAGCACGTCGCCGCCGTGGCCGGATCCTTCCTCGGCCGCCCGCTCCCGAGGATCCGCCACCGCTGGGCGGGCGTGTACGCGCAGTGCACGGACACCACCCGCGTCGTCCACCGCCAGCAGGTGGCCGACGGCGTCTGGCTGGTGACCGGACCCGGCGGGCGCGGCATGACCTGCTCGCCCGCCCTAGCCGAGACCACCGCGAACGAACTGGGCTGGTAAGTCAGATGAGCGACAGCGACAACGACAGCTACACCACGCACGGAACCGACCCCACCCGCCGCAAGCTGGTCGTCCTCGACATGGCCGGCACCACCGTCGCCGACGGCGGCCTCGTCGAGCGCGCCTTCGAGCAGGCCGCCGAGCGGCTCGGCGTCCGGCCGGGGACCCCCGACCACGCCGAGAAGCTCCAGTACGTCCTCGACACCATGGGCGAGTCCAAGATCTCGGTCTTCCGCCACCTCTTCGGTACGGAGGAGCTCGCCCACCGCGCCAACTCCGCCTTCGAGGAGGCATACGGCGCCCTCGTCGACGGCGGTCTCGTCACCCCGCTCCCCGGCGCCCGCGCCGCGATCGAGCAGCTCCGCGCCGACGGCCGCACCGTCGTCCTGACCACCGGCTTCGCCCGGGTCACCCAGGACGCCATCCTCGACGCCCTCGGCTGGCAGGACCTCGCCGACCTCACCCTCTGCCCCGCCGACGCGGGCGGCCGCGGCCGCCCGTACCCGGACATGGTGCTGACCGCGTTCCTGCGCACCGGGGCAGTGGCCGACGTGCGCGACGTCGTGGTCGCGGGCGACACCGCCTACGACATGCTCAGCGGCCGCCGCGCCGGAGCCGGGACGGTGGCGGGCGTCCTCACGGGCGCCCACGACCGCGCGGCGCTGACGGAACACGGCGCGACCCACGTCCTGGCCTCCGTCGCCGAACTCCCCGCACTGCTGCGGGAGTCGCCGTGAGCGGGATCCGTTTCGACGGGGTCAGCGTCGCCTACGGCGGCAACACCGTCCTGGACTCCCTCGACCTGACCGTCGAGCCGGGCGAGGTGATGGCCCTGCTCGGCCCCTCCGGCTCCGGCAAGACCACGGCCCTGCGCGCCGTCGCCGGCTTCGTACGACCCGTCGCGGGGCGGGTGCTGATCGGCGGCCGGGACGTCACCGCGCTCCCGCCCCACCAGCGCGGCATCGGCATGGTCGTCCAGCAGTACGCGCTCTTCCCGCACATGCGGGTCGAGGCCAACGTCGCCTTCGGCCTCAGGGCCCAGAAGGCCCCCAGGGCCGAGATCCCCGGCCGGGTCGCCGAGGCCCTCGAACTCACCGGCATGGCCGCCTACGCGCGGCGCTACCCGCGCGAGCTCTCCGGCGGCCAGCAGCAGCGCGTGGCCATCGCCCGCGCCCTCGCCATCCGCCCCGGGGTGCTCCTGCTCGACGAGCCGCTGTCCGCCCTCGACGCGCAGCTGCGCTCCGGGATGCTCACCGAGTTGGCCCGGTTGCACCGCGAACTGCCCGACGTATCGATTCTGTACGTCACCCACGACCAGGTGGAGGCGCTCACCCTGGCCGACCGGATCGCCGTCATGGACAAGGCCCGGCTGCAGGACTGCGGGACCCCCCAGGAGCTGTACCGGGCCCCGCGCACCGAGTTCACCGCCTCGTTCGTCGGCAACGCGAACCTGCTGCCGGTCACCGTGGCCGAGGGGGGCGCGTTGTTCGCCGGGCACCTGCTGGAGCTGGACCGCGGGCGCGCGGCACCGGGATCGACGGCCACCCTGTGCGTACGGCCGCACCTGCTCGGCCTCGGCACCGGCACCAACGCGCTGAGCGGGACGATCATCGAGGTGCAGTGGCGCGGTTCGACGCACCGGCTGTACGTGGACGTCGGCGGGCACCGCGTGAAGGCGGACCTCCCGGAGCTGCGGGTGACGCCCGCGCTGGGGGACCGGGTCACGCTGCACTTCGAGCCGCGGGACGCGGTGCTGTTGGCAGCGGGCGCGGGCGCGGGGGTGTCGGATGGCTGAGGCCACGCGGCGCGCGGTGCCCGTCCCGGCCGAGAACCGGGGCTCCGCCCCGGACCCCGCGCCTCGAACGCCGGCGGGGCTGGATGGTGCGCTGGCGGGGCTGGATGGTGCGCCGGCGGGGGTGGATGGCGCGGGGGTGAGGGTGCCGCGTGGCGTGTGGGTCCTGCCGCCCGTGGTCGTGCTCGCGCTGGTGTTCCTGTACCCGCTCGCGCTGGTCGTCCAGCAGTCCTTCAGCCCCGAGAACGGCGGCGGCGCCTTCGACGCGTACGCCTCCGTCTTCGCCTCGCAGGGCTTCCGCGAGGCCCTCGGGACCACCGTCTGGCTGGCCGTCGGCGCGACCGCCGGCTGCCTCGTACTCGGCTTCGTGCTCGCGCTGATCATCGCCTTCGTGCCCTTCCCCGGGGCCCGCGCCGTCGCCAAGTTCATCGATGTCTTCCTCTCCTTCCCCTCCTTCCTCATCACCCTCGCCCTCCTCTTCGTCTACGGCACGGTCGGCATGGCCAACGGCCTCGTCACCGATCTCACCGGCGTCGCCGAGGGGCCCTTCCACTTCCTCACCACCCCCTGGGGCGTCCTGCTCGCGGAGATCACGTACTTCACGCCCTTCGTGATGCGCCCGCTGCTCGCCGCCTTCTCCCAGCTGGACACCGCCCAGCTGGAGGTCGCCGCCGGCCTCGGCGCCCGGCCCGCCCGGATCGTCCGGCAGGTGATCCTGCCCGAGGCCCTCCCGGCCCTCGCCGCGGGCGGCAGCCTCGTCCTGGTCATGTGCCTGAACGAGTTCGGGATCGTCCTGTTCACCGGCGCCAAGGACGTCACGACCCTCCCGATGCTCATCTACGGCAAGGCCATCCTCGAATCCGACTACGCGGCCGCCTGCGTGGTCGCCGTCGTCAACATCGCTATATCCGTCGGCCTGTTCGGCCTCTACCGGGTGGTGGGCAAGCGTGCTGGTGCATAGCAAGAGCGGCCGCTGGGCCGCCTGGGGCCTCTTCGGCCTGCTCTTCCTGCCGCTGTTCGCCCTGCCCCTGCTCGTCGTGGTCGCGGCCTCCTTCGCCACCCACTGGTCCGGGGCCTTCCCCTCCGGGCCGACCACCGAGAACTACGCGGCCGCCGTGCGCGGCGAATCCCTCCGGGCCCTGACCACCAGCCTGGTCACCGCCCTCGCCGCCAGCCTCCTCGCGCTCACCGTCGGCACCTGGGCCGCGCTCGCCGCGGCCACGCTGAACAAGCGCGGGAAGCGGTTCCTGGACGCGCTGTTCATGCTGCCCGTCGCCGTGCCGTCCGTGGTCGTGGGCCTCGCCGTGCTCGTCGCCTTCAGCCGACCCCCGGTCCTGCTCAACGGCACCAGCACGATCGTCGTCCTGGCGCACACGATCCTCGTCACGGCGTTCGCCCACCAGTCGGTTTCGGCGGCGATCGTACGGCTCGACCCCGCGTACGAGCAGGCTGCCGCCTCCCTGGGCGCCCGGCCCGCGTACGTCCTGTGGCGGGTCAAACTCCCCCTCCTGCTGCCGTCCCTCACCGCAGCGGCCGGCCTCTGCTTCGCCCTGTCCATGGGCGAGCTGAGCGCCACGATGATGCTCTACCCGCCGGACTGGATGCCCCTCCCGGTCCGCATCTTCACCGCCACCGACCGCGGTTCGCTCTACGGCGGCTCCGCCGTCGCCGTGGTCCTGATGGCCACCACCCTGCTGGTCCTCCTGGCCGTCTCCCGCGTCCGCACCAGGGCCTCCTACCGCTGAACTGGCGCCGAACCGGCCCTGAACCAGCGCTGAACCGTCCTCCACTTCCGACTCCCTTTCCCCGTAAGGAAGTTCCATGACCGGCAAGAGACTCCTGCGCATCGCCACCGTCGTCACGGGCGGTCTCGCCCTCGCCTCCTCCCTCACCGCCTGCGGCGGCGGCTCCTCGGCCGCCGACTCCGACGGCGGCGAGAAGGTCGTCACCGTCTACAGCGCCGACGGCCTCAAGAGCGAGAAGGGCGACGGCTGGTACGACAAGGTCTTCGCCGACTTCACCAAGAAGACCGGCATAGAGGTCAAGTACGTCGAGGGCGGCTCCGGCGAGATGGTGCAGCGCGCCGTCCGCGAGAAGACCAACACCCAGGCCGACGTACTGATCACCCTGCCGCCCTTCATCCAGCAGGCCGACGGCAAGGGCCTGCTCCAGTCCTACAAGCCGCAGGGTTCCGAGAAGGTCAACGGCGCGGACAAGGCTGCCGACGGCAAGTGGACCTCGGTCGTCAACAACTACTTCGGCTTCGTCTACAACAAGAAGGAGCTCGCCGAGGCCCCCAAGACCTGGGAGGAGCTGCTGGACGCCCGGTACAAGGGCAAGCTGCAGTACTCCACCCCGGGCGTCGCGGGCGACGGCACCGCCGTGCTCATCAAGTCGATGCACGACTTCGGCGGCAAGGAGCCGGCGATGGAGTACCTGAAGAAGCTCCAGGCCAACAACGTCGGCCCGTCCTCCTCCACCAGCAAGCTGGCGCCCAAGACCGACAAGGGCGAGCTGCTCGTGGCCAACGGCGACGTCCAGATGAACTTCGCGCAGTCCAAGTCCATGCCGAACCTGGGCATCTGGTTCCCGGCGAAGGAGGGCGGCAAGCCCACCAGCTTCGCCCTGCCGTACGCGGCCGGCCTCGTGGACAAGGCCCCGCACACCGAGAACGGCAAGAAGCTCCTCGACTTCATGCTCAGCGAGGAGGCCCAGAAGCTGGTCAGCGGGGTCGGCGGCGGCTTCCCGGCGCGCACCGACGTCAAGCCGACCGACGCCAACGCCATCGAACTCACCAAGCTCATGACGGGCGTGGAGATCTTCGAGCCGAACTGGGCCGACATCGACAAGAACCTCACCGGCTACGTCGACGCGTGGAAGTCGGCAACCGGAAGCTGACCGGTTACTTCCTGGCCAACCCTGCCCGGCAGAGTGACCTTTGCCTGGGGGTCCCCCCGGACGAAGTCTGGGGGATGGGTCTGGACCGAAGACCGCACCTTCGGTCCGGACCCGGCGCACACCGGAACACCCGCCGGAACGCCGCAACGCCGCATCACCGGAACACCTGAACGTCGAAACTCCCCCGCTCCTTTCGCCGCTCACCTGCTCCCAGGAGGAGTACGTGTCCCCTGCCCTGCCCGGACGTCGTGCCGTCGCCGCGACCGCCGTCACCTCCGCCCTGATCGCCGCCGCCGCCCTGGCCACCCCCGCCGGCGCCGCCGCGCCGGCCAACACCGACAAGGTGCTCGTCATCGGCATCGACGGCGCGGTCCTGGACCGCGTCAAGGTCGCCAACGCACCCCACCTGAACGGCCTGATGGCCCAGGGGCTGACCGCCCGCAGCACCCTCTACGCGAGCCCGATGGCCGCCACGTCCTCCGGCCCCGGCTGGTCCACCATCGCCACCGGGGTCTGGCCCGACAAGCACGGCGTGAAGGACAACTCCTTCACCGGCAAGAACTACGCCGCCCACCCGGACTTCCTGACCCGCATCGAAAACGCCAAGCCGGCGCTCAACACGTACGCGGCGGCCGACTGGGAGCCCGTCACCTCCACCGACCAGAACGGGCCGATCTTCTCCGCGAAGGTCGACAAGCGCCTTTCCCTCAAGGGCGACCGCGACGGCTACCGCACCGAGGACCCGAAGATCGCCGCGGCCGCAGCCGCCGAACTGCGCGACCAGAACCCGGACGCCGCCTTCGTCTACCTCGGCGAGATCGACGCGGCCGGCCACTCCTACGGCGCGGCCAGCCAGCAGTACCTCGACACCGTCGCCCGCGTCGACACCCTGGTCGGCCAGCTCCTCACCGCCGTCAAGAACCGCCCGACCTACGCCCAGGAGAACTGGAAGATCCTGGTCACCACCGACCACGGCCACACCGACTCCGGCGGGCACGGCGGCTCGACCGTCCAGGAGCGCGGCACCTTCGTCATCGCCAAGGGCGCCGGCATCCCGGCCGGCTCCGTACGCGCCGACGTGCGGTTGGCCGACGTCGCCGCCACCGCGCTCGCCCAGGTCGGCGTCAGCGGCTCCGGCCTCGACGGCGTCCCGCTGAACGCCCCGGACGACGACCCCTTCGACACCCTGCGCCCGAACCTCCAGGCCCGGGTGGACGAGACGGGCATCCCGGCCGGCGTGAAGGGCTTCACGCACACCCCGTCCGCCGGCTGGTCCGTCGACAACACCAAGATGGGTACGGGCGGCGTCGCCGAGTGGGCCGGCTGGGCCTTCGCGACCGACGAGTTCTGGAGCCAGTCGCAGCGCGACCAGTGGCGCGAGCTGAACGTCCGCTCCCGTGACGTCTTCGCCGTCGCCGACTCCGACGAGTGGGACGACAAGAGCCACACCGGCACCTTCGACTCCACCCTCGTCACCCCCAAGTGGGCGGTCAGCGGCGGCAGCACGCGGAATCTGACCTTCCAGACGCACTACCGCCACGAGGCCGGCCAGACCGCCCAGGTCCTGGTCTCTTACAACGGCGGTGCCCCGACCGTGGTGAAGACATACACCGCCGACGCCGTCGCCAAGTCCGAGTCCCTCGCCCTCCAGGTCCCGGCCGGCGCCACCGACGTGCAGGTCCGCTTCCGCTACAGCGGCACCAACAACTGGTTCTGGACCGTCGACAACGTCCGCCTGGGCTGATCGCTCCCCGGTTCCGGTTCCGGGCCGTGGACGGCACGGACGTCCGCGGCCCGGCCCGGATAGGGTGGTGGAGACCAGAGGTAGCAGGTCACCGAGAGCGGAGAACAGTCCAGTGGCAGAGCGCAAGCCGATCGAATCCTGGCTCACCGACATGGACGGGGTCCTCATCCACGAGGGCACCCCGATCCCCGGCGCCGATGCCTTCATCAAGCGGCTGCGCGAGTCCGGCAAGCCCTTCCTGGTGCTGACCAACAACTCGATCTACACCCCGCGCGACCTCCAGGCCCGGCTGAGCCGCATGGGGCTGCAGGTCCCCGTCGAGAACATCTGGACCTCGGCGCTGGCCACCGCGAAGTTCCTCGACGACCAGCGTCCGGGCGGTACGGCGTACGTCATCGGCGAGGCCGGCCTGACCACCGCCCTCCACGACATCGGCTACATCCTGACCGACCACGAGCCCGACTACGTGGTCCTCGGCGAGACCCGGACGTACAGCTTCGAGGCGATGACGAAGGCGGTCCGCCTGATCAACGCGGGCGCGCGCTTCATCTGCACCAACCCCGACGAGACCGGCCCCTCCACCGAGGGCCCGCTCCCGGCCACCGGCGCCGTCGCCGCGCTGATCACCAAGGCGACGGGCAAGAAGCCGTACTTCGCCGGCAAGCCGAACCCGCTGATGATGCGCACCGGCCTGAACGCCATCGGCGCGCACTCGGAGACCAGCGCGATGATCGGCGACCGGATGGACACCGACGTGCTGGCCGGCCTGGAGGCGGGCATGCAGACCTTCCTCGTCCTCACCGGCCTGACGACCGAGCAGGACACCGAGAAGTTCCCGTTCCGCCCGACCAAGACGGTCGCCTCGATCGCGGACCTGGTCGACCTGGTCTGACGCGCACCACGCGCCGCGGGCACCCGCACACCGCGGTACCCGCGTACGGCGCACGGCCGAACGGGTGTGCCGCGTTTGGGGCGTACGGCCGACACGTACGGCGCCGCTCCGGATGCGCGGCGGCGCGCCGCGCGTGAATCTCCTTGTCGAGGAGGTTCACCATGCGCAGTGTTCCGATCGCTGTCCGCGCCACCGCGATGGCCGTCGCCCTGGCGGCATTCTCGGCGGTGACCGCGCCGATCGCCCTCGCGGGCGAGGAGGACCGCGGTGACCGCGGCGACCGCGGCAGCGTCACGGTCGACCCGAATCCGGCTCACCCCGGAGCGCAGGTCAAGCTGCGCGTCCAGGGCTGTGACGGTACCCGCGGAGCGGCCAAGTCCGCCGCCTTCGTATCGGACGTCGACCTCTACGGCCGCGACGGCGGCCGCAGCCCGCTCTACGGCGACGCGATGATCCGCTCGCACGTCTCGCCCGGCTGGCACTCCGTCCGGGTGACGTGCGACGGCCACGACAAGGTCAGCGGCTCCGTCCAGATCTCCGAGTACCGCCCGTCCCACCACGCCTCGCCCGTCTGGCCGGTGCACGCGGGCGGCGGCGGCATGTCCGCCGAGCTCGCGGCGGAGTCGTCCAAGAAGGCCCACGGCGCCGACGGACCGGGGCTGCCGCACACGGTGATCGGCGCGGTCCTCGCCGCGGTCGCCACCCTGGCCGTCGCGGGCCGGGCGCTGGCCCTGCGCCGCCGCCGCAGCGGCGAGTGAGGCCGGTGTCGGTGGGTCCGGGTGAGTACCGGTGAACGAGTACGACGGGCGCAACGAGGACAAGGCCTCCGCCGGCGGCCGGCTGCTGACCTTCGCCGCCTGGGCGGTACTGGTGCTCGGCCTGTGGCTGTGGGGCCGCCAGCTCACCGTCGCGCCGGCCCCGCCCGCCGGTCAGGCCGGCGGGACGGTCGGTCCGGGGCTGCCGGCCGCGCACGCCCCGCTCGCCGCGGCCCCGCCCCAGCGCGTCGACGTGCCCTCCATAGGCATCCAGGCCCCGGTGATCAGCCGGGACCTGGACAAGGACGGGGCGATCGAGCCGCCCCCGTACGACCAGCCCGGCACGGTGGGCTGGTGGGGCCGGGGCACCCAGCCGGGGACGGCCGGGACGGCGCTGATGGTGGGGCACGTGGACACCCGGTCCAAGCCGGCGGTGTTCTACGGCCTGAGCACCGCGCAGCCGGGCGACAAGGTGCGCGTGGTGCGGACGGACGGTTCGGTCGCCGAGTTCACGATCGAGGACGTACGGGTCTACGAGCGCGCGGCCTTCGACGCGCACAAGGCCTACGGCCAGCGGGTCCGGGGCCGTGCGGAGCTGAGGCTGGTGACCTGCGGGGGCTCGTACGACAAGGTGGCCAAGGAGTACACGGCGAACGTGGTGGTCTCCGCCTATCTGACGGGCGTGGGAGCCCGCCCGGGCGCACCGGGAACCGCGGCCTGAGCCGGCCGCGCCGCCGACGGGAAACGAAGAAACCCCCGCAGCTTTCGCTGCGGGGGTTTCTTCCGTCTGTGCGCCGCCAGGGACTCGAACCCCGGACCCGCTGATTAAGAGTCAGCTGCTCTAACCAACTGAGCTAGCGGCGCTTGCTGACAGGGAAAACTCTACCCCACCTCCAGGGGTGCCCGTGACCAGCCACGCCCGCCTTGTCCGATTAACCCATGTTTGAGGGGTTTATCGTGCACCATATGTCTGCGCGTGCCGCACCTGATGCCACATCAGGTGCGGCTCCGGCCGACCGGTGACGAGTGGACGAGCAGGGGAGTGGACGGAACCGCATGACGATGCAGCCTCCGACGCATGTGCAGATGCCTATGCCCGGTTTCGAGGAGTACGAGCCCGCGGGCGACTGCGCGTGCCGGGGCTGCGCGCAGCGCCGCCGCGCCCTCGTCCGCGCGCGGGCCATACCGCTCCGGGACGGGGGGCACCCGGCCGCACGCGGCGCCCGCCGGGCGCTGGTGCTGGCCACCGCCGCGGGAGTGGTCCTGAGCGGCGGCAGTACGGCCGCGGTGGCCTTGACCACCCCGCCCCCGACCCCTACCCCGACCCCGGGGCCGGCGGCCCTGGACGACCCGGGTTCCCCGCAGGGCGCCCGGACCCCGCTGCACGGCCCCAAGGGCGGGCCGGTGGGCAAGCCCGGCGCCCCGGCCAGGCCCGGCGCGGTGCGGCGGATCGACCGGGCGACGATCATCAACCGGGCGAAGCTGTGGCTGGACGCGGAGGTCCCGTACAGCATGTCCGAGTACTGGACGGACGGGTACCGGCAGGACTGCTCGGGCTACGTCTCCATGGTCTGGAACCTCGGGTCGAACGAGTGGACCGGCAGTCTCGACAAGTTCGCCACCAAGATCGAAAAGGATGAGCTGCTGCCGGGGGACATGCTCCTCTTCCACAACCCGGCGGACCCCAACAACGGCTCGCACGTGGTCATTTTCGGCGGCTGGGTCGACTCGACGCGCACGCACTACGTCGCCTACGAGCAGACGCGCCCCAACACGCGGAAGCTGGCCACGCCCTACGGGTACTGGAGCAACGCGACGAAGTACGTCCCGTACCGCTTCAACGGGGTGCCGGCCGGGATCCCGCCGGAGGTCCCGGGCGTCCCGGAGGCACCGGGCGCACCGGGTGTCCAGCCGCCGCCGGCGGGCTCCAAGCCGGGGGACGCGACGGTCTTCCCGGGTGCGGACAAGTTCGGCCCCGGGAGCACGAACGACTACGTCGCCCAGCTCGGCCGGATGCTGATCGAGCGCGGCGCGTACCGCTTCTACCCCAAGGGGGTGGCCGACCGGACGTGGAGCGACCACGACAAGCTCGCCACCGCCGCCTTCCAGCGCGCACAGGGGTGGACGGGTGCGGACGCCGACGGCATTCCGGGCACGCACACCTGGAAGCTGCTGGTCGACAAGCAGGGCAAGAACATCCCGCCGACGGTGGGGGCCGCGCCGGGGCCGGGCGGCGTACGGGCCTATCCGGGCGCCTTGGTGTTCCGCCCTGGCCAGTCGAACGAGGCCATCAGGGCGCTCGGTCGCCAGCTGGTGAAGAAGGGCTTCGGCAAGTACTACACATCCGGTCCGGACCTGCGCTGGAGCGAGGCCGACCGCCGCAACGTCGAGGCCTTCCAGCGTGCGCAGGGCTGGACCGGCGCATCGGCCAACGGCTACCCGGGCCCGGAAACCTGGCGCCGGCTGTTCGCATGACGGAGGTAACGATGTTCCCCACGCGCACCACTTCGACGACGGGCACCTTCCGAGTGCCGCCGCTGGGCGCCCCGGTAGCGGTCCGTGCGGCGGATCCCGCCCCCGTGCCCGAGCCCCTGCCCGCCCCCGTTCCCGCCCTCGCCTCCGTGCCCGAGCCCGCAGTCCCGGCGGCAGCTCACCCGGTGTGGGCCGCGGAGCCGACGACGCCCGTGCCTGAACCGGTGCCCGCCCTGGTGGGCAGCCCCGCCCCGCCGGAGCACGCCGTCGCCGCCGAGACCTCGTTCGGCTGGGCCGCGGCGCGGGCCGCCCGCCCGGCGCCCGAGCTGCCGCACGGGTGGGAGGTGCCGGCGGCCCGGACCCACCCGTACGAGGAGGGGGACCAGGGCGTCGGGGCCCCGGCGGCCACGGCGGGCCTGGACATCCCGCACCCGCAGGACGCGGAGGCCCCCGCCGGGCCGGCCACCCTGCGCCTGCGGACGGCCGAGGCCGAACCCGAGGCCCGCCCCGAAGCCGTGCCCGAACCGGTAGCCGAGCCCGAGGCCGAGCCCGAGGCCACGCTCGAAGCCGTGCCCGAACCGCTAGCCGAGTTCGCGCCAGCGCCCGAGCCAGCGCCCGAGCCCGAGCCCGACTTCGAGTTCGACTTCTATTTCGGGGCCGAGCCCAAGGCCGAGCCCAAGGCCGAGCCCAAGGCCGAGCCCAAGGCCGAGCCCAAGGCCGAGCCCAAGGCCGAGCCCAAGGCCGAGCCCAAGCCCGAGCCGGAGCCCGGGCCGGAGACCGCCGCTGCTCCCGGACCCGTGGACGCGGCGCCACCGCCGCACTCCGGCATCCCCGGACCCGGACCGGTCGAGATCGTCGCCCAGGCGGTGGCCCGCGGCCTGGACGAGGCCGGTGCCGCGCCGGGCCTCCCGGGCCCCGGAGCCCGCCGGGGCACCTCGGTCACCGAGGTGCCGGTGCACCTCCCGTTCCGCGACACGCAGCAGCTCCCAGCAGTACACGTACCCGCACCCGCACCCGCACCCGCTCCCACGCCCGCCACCCGCGCCCCGCGCCCCGCCCCCGGCCGCCGGGTCCCGCGTGGTGACGACCGGCTCCGGGAGCACCGCGGCCCGGTGCTGCCCGGCTGGGTCGGCGTGGTCGTCGGCGGGACGGCCCTCGCCGGTTGCGCGGCCGTGCTCTGGCGGGCCGGGGTCGTCCCCGCCGCCCTCGTGGCCGCCTTCGGCGCGGCCCCCCGCGCCTACCACGGCCTGCGCGCCACCCACTGGCCGCCGCTCGCCTTCCTCGGGATCGTCGCCCTCGTGTCGCTCGGCGGACTCGGTCGGGCCCGGGCCGGCCACGCCTGGGTGCTCACCCTCTTCGGCCGCTACCGCGGCACGGTCCGGCGTACCGGTCTGACCTGGGTGAGCCCCCTGCTCCTGCGCCGCCGGGTCGACGTACGCCTGCGCCACTGGCGCAGCGACCCGATGCCCGCCGTGGACGCGGGCGGCCTCGCCCTCCAGGTCGTCGTCCAGGTCGTCTGGCAGGTCAAGGACACCGCCCGCGCCACGCTCGCCGTCGAGGACCACACGGAGTACCTCGCCGAGCAGGTCGAATCGGCGATGGCGCGCGTGCTGTCGCAGCTGCCCGCCGACGCCTTCCACGAGGACGCCCCGACCCTGCGCGACGCCGAGGCCGTCGGTGACGCGCTGACCCGGATGCTCGCGGCCGAGACCGAGGCCGTCGGGATCGAGGTGTTTTCGGCCCAGCCGACCCGGATCGAGTACGCGGCCGAGGTGGCCGAGGCCATGCGTCGCCGCCGGGTCGCGGCGATCGACGCCAAGCACCGGGACACGGTGCTGAGCTCGGTCGTGGACGCCGTCGACGACACCGTCCACCGGCTGACCTCGCGTGGGTTGGTCGAGCTCGACGACTACGAGCGCAAGGCGCTGGTGAAGGACCTCACGGTCGCCTTCTACACGGGCCGCTCCGAGTAGGGGGCGGACGTCCAGCGGTACGGGAACGGGTGGCCGGAAGGTAACGGACCACCCGTTTTCCCATTGGTCTGGACATGGCCAACTCTCGTCAATAATCTGGGACTTGGTCTAGACCTAATCCCCACGTGCGCGCGCTCTCACCGAACTCCCCCCACGTTCAAGGAGCATCATGCGTCCCATCCGCATGCCCAAACGGGCCGGCGTCGCCGCGCTCGGCCTCGGCCTCGTCGCCGGAATCACCCTCGTCAGCGCCCCCGCCGCCAGCAGTCACGGCTACACCGACACCCCGATCAGCCGCCAGAAGCTCTGCGCCAACCGCACCGTCTCCAACTGCGGTGCGATCCAGTGGGAGCCGCAGAGCGTCGAGGGCTTCAAGGGGTTCCCGGCCGCCGGTCCCGCCGACGGCAAGATATGTTCCGGCGGACTCTCCCAGTTCTCCGAGCTCGACGACCCGCGCGGCGGCGCCTGGCCCACCACCAAGGTGACCAGCGGGCAGAGCTACGCCTTCCGGTGGCAGTTCACCGCCAACCACTCCACCACCGACTTCAAGTACTACGTCACCAAGAACGGCTGGACCGGCACCAAGGCCCTCACCCGCGCCGACCTCGAACCCCAGCCCTTCCTCACGGTCGCCTACAACGGCGCCCGCCCGGCCATGACCACCGTCCACCAGGGCGCCATGCCGAGCGGCAAGACGGGCCGGCACCTGATCCTGGCCGTCTGGACCGTCAACGACACCCCGATGGCCTTCTACGCCTGCTCCGACGTTCAGTTCTGACGTAACGTCAGCTACCCTCCGGCGGCATGCGGACGACGACTGCACCCGAAACCGTCGCGGAGCTCATAGCGCGCCAATGGGGCGACCACCGGCCCGGGCTGAAGCACGAGGACGGTGTCCTCACCCACCACCGGACCGCCCAGGAGGCCGCCGCGCGCGCCGCGCTCCTCGTCGACCTCATGCCTCCGGGGGCCGAGCCGCACCTCGGGGTCCTGCTCGACAACACCCCCGAGTTCCCGTTCTGGCTCGGCGCGGCGGCCCTCGCCGGGGCCGCCGTCGCCGGGATCAACCCCACCCGGCGCGGCCCCGAGCTGGCCCGCGACATCCTGCACACCGACTGCCGGATCCTGATCACCGAGCGCGCCCACCTGCCGCTGCTGCGCGGCCTCGACCTGCCGGGCGTGCGCGTCCTGGTCACCGGCACCGAAGAGTACGAGGCCCTCCTCGCCCCCTACGCCGCCGCCAAGCCCGGCGAAGCCGCGCTGCGGCCCCCCGGCCCCGATTCCCGCCTCCTCCTCTACTTCACCTCCGGCTCCACCGGCGCCCCCAAGGCCGCCATCTGCAGCCAGGGTCGGCTCGCGGCCGCCGGAGCCGCGCTGGCCCGCCAGTTCACCGTCACCCCGGACGACGTCCACTACGTCTGCATGCCGCTCTTCCACGGCAACGCCGTCATCGCCGACTGGCTGCCGGCGCTCGTCGGCGGGGCCCCGGTGGCGCTGCGCCGCCGCTTCTCGGCCTCCGCGTTCCTGGACGACGTACGGGTTTACGGGGCCACGTACTTCACCTACGTCGGGAGGGCGATCCAGTACCTCCTGGCCACCGAACCCCGCCCCGACGACCGTGCCCACGCCCTGCGCCTCGGCTTCGGCACCGAGGCCGGGGCGGTGGACGCGGCCCGCTTCGCCGAACGGTTCGGGGTCCGCCTGGTGGAGGGCTACGGAGCCACCGAGGGCGGCGCCTCCGTCCGCGGACCCCGGACACCCCGCCGGGCGCCCTGGGACGGGCGGGCGCGGGCGACGACCTGGCGGTGATCGACCCGGAGACGGGCGCCGAATGCCCGCCCGCGGTCCTCGACGCGGACGGCCGCCTGCTGAACGGCTCGGCGGCGATCGGCGAACTGGTCAACCGCGGCCGCAGCCTCTTCGAGGGCTACTGGCGCAACCCGGACGCGGAGGCCGACCGCACCCGCGACGGCTGGTACTGGACGGGCGACCTCTTCTTCCGCGACGGAGCGGGCTTCCTCTACTTCGCGGGCCGCACCGACGACCGGCTCCGCGTCGACAGCGAGAACCTCGCCGCGGCGGTGATCGAGAACATCCTGGCCCGCTGGACGGACGCGGCGGCGGTCGCCGTCTACGCCGTCCCCGACGAGGTGGCGGGGGACCAGGTCATGGCGGCCCTCGCCCTCCGGGAGGGCGCGGCCTTCGACCCGTCCGCCTTCGAGACCTTCCTCTCCGGCCAGCCGGACCTGGGCACGAAGATGGCCCCGCGCTACGTCCGCACCGTCGCGACCATGCCGACCACGGCGACGAACAAGATCCACCGCGTCTCCCTCCGCCACGAGGGCTTCCGCTGCGAAGACCCCGTCTGGCACCGATCCCCGGCCGGGGGCTACCGCCGCCTGGACGCGGCCGCCCTGACCGCGCTTGTGGCGGAGTACGAGTCGCACGGCCGGTCCGACCTGCTGGCCCACTGACGCCGGCCCGCCCTTGTCGGGGTTCCGGCACCGTCCACGGGAGCCGCCTGGCGGTGCACACGTACGACGCCCAGATCACCGAAGGTGACCCGCAGCCGCTGCCGGACGAGGTGGCGCTCGACGGCGACCGACGTCTCTTCGAGCAGCTCAGCGCCCGGGACCCGAACGAGTGGGACGTGACGATGCGCCACCTCGTACGCCCCGGGGCACGCCTCCCGCCAACGGCTGCGACCGCCAGGGGTTGAGTACGCCGGTCAGGCCAGTGCGGTCACGTGGTCAGGGTGGTGGGTGGCGACGTCGTGGGCGGCTTGGACGAAGGCGGCGACGGCTGCGGATCGCGAGCTCTCCGGCCAGGCGACCATGACCGCGCTGGGGCTGAGGCCGGTGACCGGCCGGTACGCGATGTCCGGGCGCTGGTGCCGCTCGGTGGTGGAACGTGACAGGAACGCCACCGCCTGCCCCAGCGCGACCACCTCCAGGAGTTGCTCGACGCTGGCCACGAGCGGCCCCTCAGGAGTGTCAGCCGGCGCCGAGCCCGTGTGGCCCTCGCCCGCTTCTGCGCCGTCGTACCCGTTGTAGTAGGCGGTGTTGGAGGGGGCTGCCCCCTTCCAGCGCGGGATCGGTTCGCCCTTGAGGTCGGTCAGCCGCAGTCGCCGGCGTTCGGCCAGGCGGTGCGCGGCGGGGAGGACGGCCAGTCGCGGCTCGACCACGAGCGTCTGGGAATCCAGCCCTTGACCGTCGAACGGGCTGCGCAGCAGCGCTACGTCGGCGCGGCCGTCCCGCAGCATGGCGATCGGCTCTCCGCTGCCGCCGACGACGACTTCAGGCGGCGGCAGATGCGAACCCGTTCCCCGGTAGGCGGCGAGGATCTCCCCCAGCAGCCCGGCATCGCCTCCCGGTTTGACCGCCACGACGAGCTGGGGTGTCGGCTGACCGGCCCGGCGTGCTCGCCGGGCCGCCGCGTGCACCGCGTCGACCGCGATCCGGGCCTGGTCGAGCAGCACCTGACCGGCGTTGGTCAGCCTCACCTGCCGGGTGGTGCGCTCCAGCAGGCGTACCCCGAGCCGGGACTCCATCTGAGCGATCGTCTTCGACAGCGGGGGCTGCGCCATCCCCAGGCGTTGCGCGGCCCGGCTGAAGTTCAGTTCCTCGGCGACCGCGATGAAGTACCTCAGCTCCCGCACCTCTAGCTCACTCATATCTGTGGACTATAGATCGAGAGCCTTCTGGTCTTTCCCTACCGCCCGTGGGTGAGGGGAGGCTGGGTGCCATGACGACTTCGCAGAAGACTGCTCTGATCACCGGCGCGAACAAGGGCATCGGCAAGGAAACGGCGCGCAGGCTCGCAGCCCTCGGCATCACCGTGCTGATCGGCGCCCGCAACGCCGGGCGTGGCGAGGCGGCGGCCGAGGAGCTTCGCGCGGGCGGCGCCGACGTACGGTTCGTTCCGCTGGACGTCACCGACGAGGACTCGGTCCAGGCCGCCGCCAAGCACATCGACGCCACGTTCGGCCGCCTCGACATCCTCGTCAACAACGCCGCGATCGCCGCTGCACCGCAAAAGCCGAGTGAAGCCTCAGCCGCTACCTTCCGGCAGGTCTACGAGACCAACGTGTTCGGCGTCATCGCGGTGACCCACGCCATGCTTCCCCTGCTCCGCCGCTCCGCCGCCGCACGCATCGTCAACATGTCCAGCGAACTCGGCTCCCTGACCCACCTGGCCGACGCGGGCAGCCCGTGGTCCGCCTACTACTCGATCCTCCTCCCTTACTGCACCTCGAAGAGCGCGCTGAACGCGATCACCGTGCTCTACGCCAATGAACTGCGCGCCGAGGGGATCCTGGTCAACGCGGTGAGCCCCGGCTACTGCGCGACCGACCTCAACCGCCACACCGGGATGCGCACGGTGGAGGAGGGCGCGGCCGTGGCGGTTGACCTGGCGACCGTGGGCGAGGACGGCCCGACGGGCGCCTTTCTGGCCGAGGACGGGCCGATTCCCTGGTGAGACCATGCCGCGCCGCGAAGTCCAGCCCCGCCGGCGTTTGAGGCGCGGGGCCGGGCGGGGCCCGGGGGTGGGGCTGGGCATACCCGGCGGACGCCCACTGGGTCCATGGTCCGGGCGGGCGGTACGCGGCTAGCGTGCCCGCATGGACGATCACCCCCGCACCCCCTGGCAGGCCCTGGCCCGCGGCCGGTACCTGCGTTCCGCCTGGCCCTGGCGGGCCGCCGGGTACCTCGGCGGGAGCGTCCTCACCGGGATCCCCGTGCTCCTCGTCCTCGTGCTCCTCGCCGGGGTCGGCGCCACGCTCAGCCTCGTCCTCGTCGGCCTGCCGCTGCTCGCCCTGCTCGGGCTCGTCGGCGTACCGGCCGGCGCCGTCGAGCGCCGCCGGCTGCGCCTCGTCGACCGCGGCCCCGCCGGCACCCCCCACCGCACACCGGCCGAACCCGGCCTCCTGGCCTGGGCCCGGCTGCGCTACCGCGAGCAGGCCACCTGGCGCGAGCTCGCCTACGCCGTCCTGCACGGCCTCCTGCTCTGGTGGGTCGACCTCGCCGTCGTCGCGGCCCTGCTCGGTCTGCCGCTGCTCCTGCTCACCACCCCGCTCCAGCTCGTCCTCGCCGCCGACGGCGAGGTCAAGGTGGTCAAGCTCTGGCTGGTCACCTCCTACCCGCCCGCCTTCGCGGTCGCCGCCGCCGGGGCCGTGCTGCTCCCCGCCCTCCTCTATCCGCTCGGTGCCCTCGCCGGGGCCCGCGCCGCCCTCACCCGCGCCCTGCTCGCTCCCCGCGGGCGCGAGCTCCAGGGCCTGCTCGCCGAGGTCACCCGCTCCCGGGCCCGGCTCGTCGACGCCTTCGAGGCCGAGCGCCGCCGGATCGAGCGCGACCTCCACGACGGCGCCCAGCAGCGGCTCGTCGCCCTCACCATGACCCTCGGCCTCGCCCGCCTCGACGCACCCCCGGGCCCGCTCGCCGACCGGCTCGCGACGGCCCACGACGAGGCCGGCAAGGTCCTCGCGGAACTGCGCGAGCTGATCCACGGCATCCACCCGCAGGTGCTCACCGACTACGGCCTCACCGGCGCCCTCGCCGACGTCGCCGAGCGGTCCGCCGTCCCCGTGGACGCCGATCTGAGCACCGGCCTGCCGCGCCTGCCGGAGTCCGTCGAGGCCGCCGCCTACTTCGGGGTCTGCGAGGCCCTCGCCAACATCGGCAAGCACAGCGGCGCCGCCCGCGCCGCCGTCACCGCCCGGCACACCGGTGCCGCGCTGCTCATAGACGTCACCGACGACGGCCGCGGCGGCGCGGACCCGGCCGCCGGGTCCGGGCTGACCGGACTGGCCGACCGGATCGCGGTCCTCGATGGGACACTGACGATCACCAGCCCGCCCGGCGGCCCGACCGTTCTGAGCCTGGAGATCCCTTGTCCGGTGAGTCCTTGAAGATCGTCCTCGCCGAGGACGGGGTCCTGCTGCGCGAAGGGCTCGTCGGCCTGCTGACGCGTTTCGGACACCGGGTGGTGGCCGCCGTCGGGGACGCGGACGAGCTCCGTCGCGCCGTGGCCGTCCACGACCCGGACATCGTCGTGACCGACGTACGGATGCCCCCGGGCCTGGCCGACGACGGACTGCGCGCCGCCGTGGAGCTCCGGGCCGCGCGCCCGGACCTGCCGGTGCTGGTGCTCAGCCAGTACGTGCAGCGCTCGTACGCCGCCGACCTGCTGGATTCCGGGGACGGC
Source organism: Streptomyces sp. NBC_00273 (assembly GCF_036178145.1). Taxonomy (NCBI): domain Bacteria; kingdom Bacillati; phylum Actinomycetota; class Actinomycetes; order Kitasatosporales; family Streptomycetaceae; genus Streptomyces; species Streptomyces sp. NBC_00273. The sequence goes on from NZ_CP108067.1 coordinate 6,184,182, forward strand.
GGCGGCGTCGGCTACCTGCTGAAGGACCGGGTCGGGCAGGTGGAGCAGTTCCTCGACGCGGTGGTCACGGTGGCCGCCGGCGGCACGGTGGTGGACCCGGAGGTCGTACGCCAGCTCCTGCGCCGGCGGCGCGACCCGCTGGCGGCGCTGACCCCGCGGGAACGGGAGGTACTGGGCCTGGTGGCGGAGGGGAAGTCGAACGGGGCCGTGGCCCGGGAGCTGGTGGTGTCCGAGGCGGCCGTCGGCAAGCACATCGGGAACATCCTGGGAAAGCTCGACCTGCCGCCCGCCGAGGACACCCACCGCCGTGTCCTGGCGGTCCTCGCCTACCTCCGCGGCTAATGGTTTTGAGCACCCCTGAGGACCAGGTAGTATTTTCTCTGTCAGCAGGCGCCGCTAGCTCAGTTGGTTAGAGCAGCTGACTCTTAATCAGCGGGTCCGGGGTTCGAGTCCCTGGCGGCGCACCTGTCCTTCGGGCGGTTTCCGGTCTCACCGGGAACCGCCCGAAGTGTTTTCCGAGCCCGTCGGGCCTAGTGCCGCCCCGCCGTCGTCCCGGTTGCCGGCGCTAGAGCGTGAGCGACAGCAGCAACGGTGCGGCCTTCCGGTTCAAGGTGTCCGCCGCGGCCCGCAGCCGGTGCGCGTGCTCGACCGGCATCGACAGGGCCAGGCAGCCCACCGAGGCCCCGGCCGTGATCGGGACCGCCGCGCAGACCGTGCCCACGGCGTATTCCTGCAGGTCCAGCATGGGCACGGTGGCGGGCTGGGCATCCAGCTTGGAGAACAGGATCCGCTCGTTCACGATCGTCTTCGACGTGAGCCGCGCGATCTTGTGCCGGGACAGGTGGTCGCGCCGCCCGTTCAGGTCGAGCTGCGTCAGCAGACACTTGCCGACCGCGCTGGCGTGCGCGGCGGAGCGGAAGTCGACCCACTCGTGCACCTTCGGGGTGCGGGGACTGTCCGCGAACTGCGTGATCCTGACCTCGCCGTCCACGTACCGGCTGATGTAGACGGCGGCGCCGACCGAGTCGCGCAGCCGGTCCAGGGTCTCCTGGAGCTTGTCGGTGAGCGCCTGCTGCCGGTCGATGCCGGAGCCGAGCAGGACGAGGGAATCCCCTATGGCGTAAGCACCGTCGGACACCTGCAGGACGTATCCCTCCCGGCGCAGCATGAGCAGCATCGGAGCGAGATGGGCTGCGGGCAGGCCGGTCTCACGCGCGATCTGCACGTCCGTCACACCGCCGGTGTGACGTGCGATCGTTTCGAGTACGCGTAGTGCGTACTGCACCGAGTGGAACGGCGCGGTCGGCTCGGGCTTCAGCGCCACGGTTTCCCCCTAGCAGGTTGTTACCGCTTGCCCTACCACGATAGCCATCAAGAGGCCCATGTGGAGCGCCGGTTGGGGAGATTGCTGGCTCAATTATGTCTGTCTGCCTGGACCTACTCCACTGGCATATGCCAGCGGCATGATCATCCCTCGCTCCCTCCGGGAATGCCCGGCGACCGCCCACGGTTCGAGTTCTTCGTACGGTGTCGCACTGATGCCGCACGTACGGTAGAGCGAAACGGGAGCGACCATGAGTGACGCAGGGGACGACGCACGGGCCCACGTGAGGACGGGTGCGGCGGAGAACCGGAACGCGAGCGGGATCCGCGGCACCGCCCACGGCCGGGCGACCGTACCGCTCTCCGTCCTGGACCTCGTCACCGTCGGCGCCGGCAGCACCGCCCACGCCTCCCTCCGCACGAGCGTCGAGATCGCCCGCCTCGCCGAATCCCGCGGCTACCACCGCCACTGGGTCGCCGAGCACCACTCCATGCCCGGCGTCGCCAGCTCCTCGCCCGCCGTGATCCTGGCCCACCTCGCCGCGCACACCTCCCGCATCCGGCTCGGTTCCGGCGGGGTCATGCTGCCCAACCACGCCCCGCTCGCCGTCGCCGAGCAGTTCGGCACCCTGGAGGCGCTCGCCCCGGGCCGGATCGACCTCGGGCTCGGCCGCGCCCCGGGCACCGACGGCCGCACCGCCCTCGCGCTGCGCGGACCGGGTCGCCTCGACGAGGCCGCCGACGAGTTCCCCCGGCAGCTCGCGGAGCTCACCCGCTTCCTCGACGACGACTTCCCCGACGGGCACCCGTACGCCCGCGTGCACGCCGTACCGGGCCCGGTCCAGGGCCCCGCCGGCCGGCCGTCGCTGTGGCTGCTCGGCTCCTCCGGCTTCAGTGCCCGCCTCGCCGGCGAGCTCGGCCTGCCCTTCGCCTACGCCCACCACTTCTCGGCGGCCGGCACCCTGCCCGCGCTCGACCTCTACCGCCAGAGCTTCCGCCCCTCGGCCGTCCTCGACGCCCCCTACTCCGTCATCGGCGTCTCCGCGCTCGCCGCCGACACCGACGGGGCGGCCCGCGCCCAGGTGCTCACGGGCGCGCTGTCGATGCTGCGCCTGCGCACCGGACGGCCCGGCCTGATCCCGACGCCCGAAGAGGCGGCGGCGTACGCGTTCTCCCCGCTGGAGCGGGAGTTCGTCGACAGCTGGCTCGCGAACGTCGTTCACGGCACCCCCGACGAGGTCCGCACCGGCCTCGACGACCTGGCGAAGCGCACGGGCGCGGACGAGCTGATGCTGACCTCCAACGCCCACAGCGGGGCGGCCCGGTTGCGCTCGTACGAGCTCATCGCAGATGCGTACGGCTTGCCGGTGGAGGCGCCCGCCGCCGATTGACGCCGTGCGAACGGCGTTTGGCTGGTTTGTTGCCGAAACCTTGCGCAGAGCTACCTGAAGGCAGCCTTAAACCGCTCGTCACCCGGGGTGGCGGGCGGTTCCTGATGTGCGCTCAGGTCTCTGACTTGGGGAAATAGCGCGTGAGTGGTCTAGTCCTTCTTTGGTCCGAACCATTGACGTGGGGGTGGAGTGATCGCTATCACTTCTCTCACCCGAACCGCTTGAACTCCCCTCCCACCCCCACGGAGACAGCTCATGCACATCCGTAAACCACTCATCGCTGCCGCCGCCACGGCCGCGTTGGCCGCCGGAGCGCTGGCCTCCTTCGCGGGACTCGGCACCGCCCAGGCCGCCGGCGCCCCGGCCGGCGCCGCGGCGGCGGCGGGAGGCGTCCGCATCGCCTACTACGACCAGTGGAGCGTGTACGGCAACGCCTTCTACCCCAAGCACCTCGACACCCGCGGCATAGCGGGCAAGTTGGACGTCATCAACTACTCGTTCGGCAACATCCACCCCACCAACCTCACCTGTTTCGAGGCGAACAAGGCGGCGGGCGACGACAACAACCCCAACGCCGGTGACGGCGCGGGCGACTCGTACGCCGACTACCAGAAGTCCTTCAGTGCCGCGGACAGCGTCAGCGGGGTCGCCGACAAGTGGGACCAGCCGATCGTCGGCGTCTTCAACCAGTTCAAGCAGCTGAAGGCCAAATACCCCCACCTGAAGATCAACATCTCGCTGGGCGGCTGGACCTACTCCAAGTACTTCAGCGACGCGGCCAAGACCGACGCCTCCCGCAAGAAGCTGGTCTCCTCCTGCATCGACCAGTACATCAAGGGCAACCTCCCGGTCGAGGGCGGCTACGGCGGTCAGGGCGTCGCGGCCGGCATCTTCGACGGCATCGACATCGACTGGGAGTACCCGGGCTCGTCCGGCGGCCACCTCGGCAACCACTACGCCCCCGAGGACAAGCAGAACTTCACGCTCCTGCTCAAGGAGTTCCGCGAGCAGCTCGACGCCTACGGCCAGGCCAACGGCGGCAAGAAGTACCTGCTGACCTCGGCCCTCCCGGCCGGCCAGGACAAGATCAAGTACATCGAGACCGACAAGATCGGCGCGTACCTCGACTACGCGAACATCATGACGTACGACATGCACGGCGCCTGGGACGGCGACGGCCCCACGTACCACCAGTCCCCGCTCTACTCCGGGGCGGGCGACCCGACCGACCCGATCGCGCCGGGCACCCAGAAGTACAGCATCGACAACGCGATCGACTCCTGGATCGACGGCAACCCGGCCTACGGCATCACCGGCGGCTTCCCCGCCAACAAGCTGACGCTGGGCTACGAGTTCTACTACCGCGGCTGGAAGGGCGTCCCCGCCGGGGCGAACAACGGCCTCGCCCAGTCCGCGACCGGCGCCTCGGGCGCCCGCCCCACCAGCCAGCAGGCCGGCATCGCCAACTACAAGGAGCTCGGCGGCCTCGTCGACAACCCGGCGACCACCTTCTGGGACGACCAGGCCAAGGCCTCGTACTTCTACAAGGACGGCGAGTTCTTCACCGGCCTCAACCAGAAGTCCATCCAGGCCCGGGTCGACTACGGCAAGCAGCGCGGCCTGGCCGGCGCGATGATGTACTCCCTGCTCGGCCTGGACAACAACACCACCCTGCTCAACCAGATCTCGGACGCCCTCGGCGGCACCACGGTCCCGCCGACCACCCCGCCGACGACGCCTCCGACCACTCCGCCCACGACCCCGCCGACCACGCCCCCGACCACCCCGCCGACGGGCTGCGGCTCGACCCCGGCGTACGTCGCGGGCACGGTCTACACGGCCGGCAACGAGGTCGCGCACAACGGCCGCAAGTACAAGGCCCAGTGGTGGACGCAGAACGAGACCCCGGGCACCACGGGTGAGTGGGGCGTCTGGAAGGACCTCGGCGCCTGCTGATCTCCCCCCACCCCGCGCCGAGCGACGCCTCCGCCCCGTCCTCACTCTCCCGTGGGCGGGGCGGAGGTGTGTCACATGGTTGCGGGATTCCGGACATCGCTCCGTGTCGGTATCGCTACGCTCGGCCACAAGCCCGTTCTCCGCTTGGGGGTGCCGTCCCATGGCCGTCGTCCGTGACATCGATCCCAGTGCCTCACCGCTGGACTACTACAGCTACGAGCTGCGCAGGCTGAGAGAAGAGGCGGGCCTGAAGCAGGCCCAGCTGGGCGCGATCATCTTCTGCACCGGGTCGCTGATCGGCATGATCGAGAACGGCAAGCGGGTCCCGACCCGCGACTTCTCGGAACGGGTGGACGCGGCGCTGGGCACGGGTGGTGTGTTCTCCCGCCTGGTGGGGCTGGTCCTGCGGAGCGTGCTGCCGACGTGGTTCCAGCCATACGCCGAAATGGAGGCTCGGGCGACGTACATCTCCACGTATCAGGCGCAGCTGGTGTACGGGCTGTTGCAGACGCCTGACTATGCGCGCGCTGTGCTGGCTAGCGGGCTGCCAGATGAGTTGGACGACATGCTGGCCGCGCGACTGGAACGCCAGCGAATCTTGAACCGGGAGCACCCGCCCATGGTGTGGGTGGTGCTCGACGAGGCCGCGTTGTACCGACCGATCGGTGGCCTGGAGGTCATGCGGGACCAGCTGGCCCACCTACTGAGCTTTCGCGAGAAGCGCTGGGTGCGGATCCAGGTGCTGCCCTTTGCAGCTGGTGAACACGCCAGCCTCATTGGCTCGTTCACCGCCATGAGGTTCGAAGATGACCCGGACATGGTCTATTCGGAGGACCTCATCTCCGGACACATGACGGCCAACCCTGACACGGTCAAGGAAGCCGCGCTTCGTTACGCTCACGTGCAGGCCGCTGCTCTCTCCGTTGAGGCTTCGGCGGCATTGATTGTCCGCGTAATGGAGGAACGTTATGGGCATCAACCAGAACCTGACCAACGCGCGGTGGCGTAAGTCGAGTTATAGCGGGAACACCGGCGGCGAATGTGTCGAGTGTGCCCCCCTCGGCCCTACGGCCTGGCGCAAGGCCTCGTACAGCGGCACCAACGGCGGCGAATGCGTCGAGGTGGCCGCACAGCCCTGCGCGGTCGCCGTCCGCGACTCCAAGAACCCCGGCGGGCCGGTCTTCACGGTCACGGCAGCCGCGTTCACCGCGTTCGTCCGGAGCCTCTGACCGTACGCCGGAGCGGCAGCCCCCTCGGCGGGGGCTGCCGTGGGCGGTCCGCCGCCGGCCGGGCAGTGGCCGGGGGCGGACCGCGGTCTCAGGGGTCAGACCTGGAACTGGCCGACCGTGATGAAGTAGCGGAGCTCCTCCGGGGTGCCGTCCACGACCTTCTGGGCCGCCGCGTACAGGGCTTCGCTGATGCCCGGGCGGGCCAGGATCACGCCCACGGCGACGCGGTCGTCTTCGGCCTGGGCCAGACGCAGGCCGGTCTTCAGGAACGCGGTCCGGTCGGCCGGGGTGCCGTCCATGGCCTTGCTGGCCTCGCGCTTGACGGCCTTGCCGGTGGCCGGGTTGGCGAACACGATCCTGCCGATGGCGACCCGGTTGTCCTCGTCCTGGGCGATCGCCAGACCGGTCTTCAGGAACGCGGCGCGGTCTGCGGCGGTGCCGTTGAAGGCCTTGATGGCTTCGCGCTTGACGCCCTTGCCCGAGGCCGGGTCGCCGTAGATCTTGGCGATGGCGACGCGGTTGTCCTCGTCCTGGGCGATCGCCAGGCCCGTCTTCAGGAAGGTGCGTACGTCCTCGATGGTCCCGTCGAGGGCCTTGTTGGCCTCCCGGATGACGGCCTTGCCCGGCTTGGCGGCCAGGATCCGGCCGACGGCGACGCGCAGGTCGTGGTCCGACATGGTGTCGTACGGCGACTCCCCGGCGGTGACCGCGGCGACCTTGGCAGGGGCGGCGGCGGCCGAGCCGGCGGCCAGGGCCGGCGTGGCGAGGAGCAGGGCCGGGGCCAGGGCGCCGACGGTCAGGGCGAGTGCGGTACGGGTGAGTTTCATGGTGCTTTCCCCCACGGATCAAGGAACTTGGTCAAGAACCTTTGGCCCGAAGATCGTCACAAGGGGGATATGGCTTGTCCAACGCTGATAGGGCCCCTAGACGGCCCGAAAGCGGCGAAGTGGAACGGCTAGCGGGGGTGTTCCGCGCCCGGTCTGGTGCCGATCATCTCGGCGATCCGCTCCGGGGCCACGGCCCGCGAGTAGAGCCAGCCCTGGCCGGTGTCGCAGCCGACGCGCCGCAGCCGTGCCGCCTGTCCGGCGGTCTCCACGCATTCCGCGGTGACGGTCAGGCCGAGCCGGTGGGCGAGCTGGACCAGGGCTTCGACGATGGTCTCGTCGGCCGGGTTCGGGTGCGCGCCCTCCTCGTAGCGGAATCCGCGCACGAACGAACCGTCCAGTTTCAGAACTGATACAGGAAGTCTGCTGAGGTAGGCGAGGTTCGAGTAGCCGGTGCCGAAATCGTCGATCGCGATCCGCACGCCCATGTCGCTGAGCGCCTGGAGGGCCTGGAGGGGGCGCCCGGCCGAGCCCATCACCGCGGACTCGGTCAGCTCCAGTTGCAGCAGCTGCGGGGCGAGGCCCGTCTCGGCCAGGATCTCCGCGACGTCGCCCACGAGGTCCGAGTCCCAGACCTGCCGGACGGCGACGTTGACGGACACGAAGACCGGGGAGTCGCTGGGCTGTTCGATCTGCCAGCGGCGGGCCTGCCGGCAGGCGGTCCGCAGGACCCACTGTCCCAACTGGACGATGGACCCGTCCTCTTCGGCGATCCCGATGAACCGATTCGGCGTGAGCGTGCCGAATTGCGGGTGGTTCCAGCGCACCAGGGCCTCGACCCCGCGGACCGCGCCGCTCTCCAGGTCCACCAGCGGCTGGTACTCCAGCTCGAATTCCTCTCGTTCCACGGCCGGTCGGAGCGTGGAGGAGAGCGCCTGGCGGGTCATGCGGTGCGCGTTGCGCTCCGGGTCGAACAGCGTCCAGCGGGCCTTGCCGTCCGCCTTGGCCCAGTACAGGGTCGTGTCGGCGGCCTGCATCAGGCCGGTCGCCGAGGTGCCGGTCGCCGCGCGCTCCACGACCCCGATCGAGGCGGAGACGGACAGCCGCTGCCCGGCCAGGTCGAAGGGTTCCTGTACGGCGGCCAGCACGCTCCGCGCCAGGTCCGCGAGCTGTTCGGTGCCGGTGGAGTCCTCGACCAGCAGGGCGAACTCGTCGCCGCCGAGGCGTGCGACCAGGTGCCCGCCGGTGCGCCCGTAGCCCGACTGGTCGGCGCACTGGGTGAGCCGGGCGGCGACGGCGGTGAGCAGCCGGTCGCCGACCCGGTGGCCGAGGGTGTCGTTGACGGCCTTGAACCCGTCGAGGTCCAGGTAGCACAGCCCGATCCGGCCGGTGCCGCCGCCGTGTTCGTACGAGGCGGCCTCCAGCGCGGCGGAGAGCCGCTCGAAGAACAGGGCGCGGTTCGGCAGGCGGGTGACCGGGTCGTGCATCTGGAGGTGGCGCAGGCGGGCCTGGAGGTCGCGGCGGTCGCTGATGTCGGCCACCGACAGCAGGACGTCCCCGGTGTCGGGGACGGGTCCGAGGGTGACTTCGGTCCAGAGCGAGTGCCCGTCGGGGTGTTTGAGGCGGCGGGTGCAGCGCAGTCGGGCCTGCCGGCCGCGGAGCACCTCCTGGTACGCGGCCCAGGTGCGGGCCTCCGCGGCCAGGTCGACCAGGTCGGCGGCGGACCGGTGGACGAGCGCGTGCGGTTCGCTGCCGAGCAGCCCGGCGAAGGCCTGGTTGGCGGCGACCACGTAGCCCTCGCGGTCGACGACGGCCATGGCGAGGTGGGCCGCGTTGAAGGCGGCCCGGTAGTCGCGCAGGTCCGAGTCGACGGCGCGGTACGGCGGGGCCGGCGCCGCCTGGGCGGCCTGAGTGGCCGATACCGATGGCACTGCCGGCACTGCCGGGTGACGCTCCGTAATGGCCGATCGGATGCTGTCGGCCGCCGAACCGGTTCCTTCTGAGGTTCCGCTCACCGTTGGCTCCCGCAGTGTTCGTGAGTGTCCGCGCAGGAAAGTGTGCCGATCATAGAGGCTGCGGGGAGGCCCTATCCAGCGGCGCCACGGGTTGAGACGGTTCGGTTCGGTGTGATGACGGATCGACGACGGAAGACCGGGCGATCGTTTCTGCGCGGCTCTGAGCATGCCGAGGCCCCTGCTGATCTCAGGTGATCGGTCGTGACTGTCTGTAGGTAGTGGCGTGAAGTTCGAGGGTCACCGACTTGCCGTACTACTCACTCGTGTGGGGCAGCGGAACAGGGCATTAGTAAGACAATCGCCTCAAGGTGGATGAACAGGTACGAATCCACCACCGGAGGTCGATGTGGCGCGACAGCAGACACCCGGGGGAGTGGAACGCTCCCGCATCCGAAGTACCGCCGCGGCGCTCACCTCCCTGACGGCGCTCGCCGCCATGTCGCTCGTCGCCGGTCCCGCAGTGGCCGACTCGGGAGCCGGACCCTGCGCGCTGACCCGCACCTCGGCGCACCACTCCCTCGGCCTGGACACCTGGAACGGCGCCTACCCCAAGCCCGTGCGCACGCTCAACGCCGTCATGGTCTTCCTCTCCTTCCCCGACCACCGCAGCGCCCTGACCACCGACCAGATCGTCGGCGACTACTTCCCCGCCACCAGCGACTTCTTCCAGCAGGCCTCGTACGGGCGGTTCCGGCTGGTCCCGCACCCGCAGAAGCAGTGGATCCAGATGCCCAAGCCGTCCACCGCGTACGGGATAAAGCGGGACTGGGCTCCCGGGGACCGGGCCTCCTACCTGCGGGACGCGGTCGCCACCGCCGACGCCCAGGTGGACTTCCGCAAGTACGACGTCGTCTACTTCGTCGCCGACCCGGACGCGCCCGGCGTGGACTCCGACGCCACGAAGGTCGTCAACTTCGAGCACCCGATCGTCGCGGACGGCACGGAACTGCGGCGGATCGTCACCGTCTTCGAGCGCCACCCGCCGGACCGGAACGTGCTGGCCCACGAGACCGGGCACGTCTTCGACCTGCCCGACCTCTACCACCGGCCCACGGACGGCAAGGGCGACTGGGACACCTACGTCGGGGACTGGGACGTCATGGGCAGCCAGTTCGGCATGGCCCCCGACCTCTTCGCCTGGCACAAGTGGAAGCTGGGCTGGCTGGACGCCTCCCAGGTGGACTGCGTGCAAACGGGCTCCTCGCTGCACACCCTGCAGCCCCTGGCCCAGGCCCCGCTGAGCGGCGGAACGGGCGGCACCCGGCTCGCGGTGATCCGTACGGGCCCCGGCAGCGCGATCGCCGTCGAGGCGCGGGGCTCCGCCGGCAACGACGGGGACACGTGCACGGAGGGCGTCCTCGTCTACCGGGTGCGCAACGAGGCGTCGTCGGGCGGCGGCCCGATCGAGGTGCTGGACGCGCACCCGTCGACGGAGGCGTGCTGGGACCGCTCGGTGTACCCGCCGCTGGCGGACGCGCCGCTGGAGGTGGGCGAGACCTACACCGTGCCGGGGGAGCGGATCACCATCGAGGTCGCGGACCGCACCCGGTCCGGCGCGTACACGGTGAAGATCACGACCTGACCGCCGGGCGTGCCGCGGGGCGGACCGCGGCGCGCCCCGCCGGACAACGAAGAAGGCCCCCACTCGCGTGGGGGCCTTCTTCCGTCTGTGCGCCGCCAGGGACTCGAACCCCGGACCCGCTGATTAAGAGTCAGCTGCTCTAACCAACTGAGCTAGCGGCGCTTGCTGACGAGGAAGACATTAGCAGGAGGATCGGCGGAACGAAAAATCGATATCCCCAGGTCCGGTCGGTGCGGGGGTGCGGGCCGCCCGTACGAAGGCCCAGAGCAGGGCCTCGGGCCCGGGAAGCCAGGGCTCGCGCGCATCGGGGGCCACGAGCCACCGGGACTGCCCGGGCGTGGCGGCCAGCGGCGGCACGGTGACGGCGTCGCCCCGGCCGTGACACAGCGGCGCCGGTGCGGTGCGGGAGCCTCCCCACTCCTCCCACGCCAGGAGGGCCGGCAGCCGGTGCGCGGTGCCGGGGGCGGCGAAGAGCAGCATCCGGCCGCGGTGCACGGCGACCGGCCCGGAGCCGGGGCCCTCGGCCCAGAGCAGGTCGAGGATGCGGCGCCCGAGGACGAGCGGGACGTTGACGACGTCGAAGGGGTCGCCGCAGGGCAGCGTGGCGGGCAGTCCGGGCCGGGCCTCCCACACCGCGAGGGTGCGCCGGGGGTGGGCGGCTCCTGAGGTGAGCCAGGCGGCGCCCTGGTGGGTGACGTGGGTGGCGGGCGCGGTGCGGGTGCGCTCGTCGTGCGCATGGAGGGCGGTGCAGCCGGGAGCCGTCGTCAGCGTCGTCATATGCCATTGTCTACCCGCCGTAGCGGACCAGTATCCGCGAGTTACGAAAAACCGGGACGGCGGGGCGGCCATCGGAGTATGGTGCGCCCCTCGAACCGCCGGAGGAGCCGGGCGTCCGGCTCCTCCGACGGTCGATCGAGGCGTTACGGCGTGCCCGTGCCGCGCTGGAGGGTCTCGCCGAATTCGATCATCTTGCGGGCGTAGTCCTCGGTCCACTCGGCCTGTTCGGCGATCAGCGCCGGTGAGAGCCGGTCGAACCGGCGGGGATCCGCCAGCTGGGCCGCCGCCAGGGCCTGGAACTCCACCGCCCGCTCCTGCGCGGCCCGGAAGGCCAGCGTCAGCTCGGTCGCACGGACCAGCAGCTCCCGAGGGTCCTCGATCGACTCCAGGTCGAAGAAGTGCTCAGGGTCCGCCACGGCCTCCGAGGGCTCGAAGAGCAGAGGCGCCGGCCGCAGCCGCCGCTCGGTCCGCTCGTGCTCTGCCATGCGTGTCCTCCTGCTGCGCGTGCGACGTGATTCCGGGCCACCGTCCATTGTCCAACGCCGCGCAAGACCCCTGCGCGACGGGCTAGAACACCCGTATGGCCGGTGAGGCGCACGAGCAGGTCGACGGGCCCAGTGGCGAGGGAGTCGCACAGGCGATCGGGGCGCGTCCTGCTTCGTCGTGCCCCGTCCCGCCCCGCCCGCATCGCGCTGACCGGCCGTCAGTCGCTCGCGCCTCCTTGCCCTGGCGGCCGGTGGGCGGCGCCCTCGGCTACGGCGTACGGGTGCGCGCGCACGCCGCGTACGAGCACCCGGTGGGGACCCGGCTCACACCGTGACGGCCTCGGCGGCGCGCCCGGCCGCCAGTTCGGCCACGTCGTCCAGGACCCCGGCGAGCTCGCCGGCGAGCGCCTCCGGGGCCTGGAAGCCCTCGGGGCCGAGCAGCTTGGGGATGCCCGGGATCGCGACGGAGCGCTCGGCGGGCAGCATGCCGAGACGGGTGAGGATCGGCAGCAGCATCTCGGCGGCCGGGGCGCCGCCGGTGGGGCCGGCGCTGTAGCTGACGATGCCGACCGGCTTGCCCTTCCACTCGTTGTAGAGGAAGTCGATGGCGTTCTTGAAGGGGGCGGTGAAGCCGCCGTTGTACATCGGCAGGACGAAGAGGAAGGCGTCGGCCGAGTCGACCAGGGCGCTCCAGTCGCGGGTGTGCTGGTGCGCGTAGTTGCCGGTGGAGGCGTACTCGGGCTCGTCGAGGAAGGGCAGGGCGATCTCGGCGAGGTCGACGGAGGTGACGTCGAAGCCGCCGCGCTCGCGGGCCTGCTCGGTGACCCAGCGGGCGAGGGGGCGGCCCGCGGAGGTGGGGCGGGTGGCGGCGGAGATGACGTGCAGGCGGGTCATGGTGAGGACTCCCGGTCGGGGTGATCATTGACGTGTCACCTGATCAAACCCAGGATCTGAATGACATGTCAACTAGATAGGTGATGTGTCACCGACCTGGCTAGAGTGGCGGACATGACCCCCGCACCGGAGCCCGGGCCCCGCTGGCTCACTGAGTCCGAACAGGACGCCTGGTATGCGTGGCGGCGGATGTTCCCGCTGGTCAATGCGGAGATCGCGCGCGACCTCACCCAGGACAGCGGACTCTCCGAGGCCGACTACGACGTCCTGTCGGTACTCGGCTCCACGGACGGCCACCGGATGCGCATCAGCGCGCTGGCCGAGCTGATGCGCTGGTCCCGCAGCAGGCTGTCCCACCAGCTCACCCGCATGGAGCAGCGCGGCGCCGTCCGCCGCGAGGAGGTGGCCACCGACGGCCGGGGTGCGGAGGTGGTCCTCACCGACGTCGGCGTCACCATGATCACGGACGCCGCTCCGCTCCACGTGGAGTCCGTACGCCGCCACCTGATCGACGTCCTGACCCCGGAACAGCTGCGCACGCTGGCCGAGGTCGGCGAGGTGCTCCGCGAACGGCTCGGCGCCCGGCGCAAGCCCTGACCCGGCGGCCGTGAGCCGGTGGCCTCAGCCGGTCCAGCCGGAGATCCGTACGTGTGTGACGCCCCCGTCCTCGTCGTCGAGCTCGACGCGGACCGCGTCCGCGAGCCGGTGGCCGTCCTTGTTGCTCTTGGGCACCCGCTTCGGCCGGGGTTCCGCGCACGCGTCGGCGCCCGAGCAGTACTTGCGGGAGATCTCCGTGTCGGGATAGGAGGCCCGCAGCCATGCCTCCGTCTCCTCCCGGGGGGCGCGGAAGTCCAGCTCGTACGAGATGCTCATCCACTGACCCGTCGTACACCGCCGGTCGTGCGTCCCCGCGGGCAGCTCGGCGGCGCGGACGAACTTGGCCGCCTCGTCGCACGGCACGCCCAAGGTGCCGACGAAGGCCGCCGACACCTGGTACGCGTACCAGCCTCCGAAGGCCAGTACGGCTGTCGTGGCGGTGATCGCAAGCCATATCGTGATGCGCTTGCGTCGTACGGACGTCATTTGAGAACCCCCTGGTCACATTCACTTGAACATGTTCAAGGATGCGTTCGGGGGGGTCCCCGGTTCCCTACATGTCGATCTTCAAGGCCGCCACGGAACGCGGTGCTCGGCCAGGTGGGCGAGTACCGAATGGTTCGCTTCCCAACCATCTGGGAATTTGACCGTCACGCCCAGCTGGACCGGTTCCGTCGAGGGATGGTCGTCCAGCAGTTCCGCTATGCCCGCCCGGGCCACCACCACGCACGCGTGCCGGTGCCGAGAGGCCAGCACGCACAGGCGGCCCGTCTCCAGGTGGAAGGCCGTCGCGTCCGGGCGGCCCGACAGCGGGTGGAGGACCACCGTGAGGTCGTACTCGCGGCCCTGGAGCCGGTTCGCGGTGTCCACGGTTACCCCCGTGACCCCGAGCGAGGCCAGCGCCGCGCGGACCGCGGCCGCCTGGTCCCGGTGGGCCGTGCCGACCGCGATCCGGTCCGCCGTCAGCGGGGCCGGCTCCGGGGACTGCTCGTCCGAGGTCACCGCCCCGCGGTCCAGGGCCCGGCGGACCACCAGGGCCACCGCCCGCACCGCCTCCGGGTCCGTGCGCGGGGTGTGCCGCGCGGGCAGCTCCAGCAACCCCCAGCCCGCCTCGGCCGCCTCGTCCAGCACCCGGTCCGGGCCCGACCCGTCCGAGGGCACCCCGTACGACAGCCGCCGCTCGCCCGGGCCCGTACCGCTGCGGAACTGCGTGTACGGGTAGAAGGCGCGGGAGACCAGCGGCGCCGCCGACGCCGGGAGCCGCCAGGACACCGGCAGCCGGTGCTGCGGCAGTTGCGGGTTGTGCGCGAGCAGGGTGCTCACCGCCGAGGCGGAGGGGTCGTAGGACAGGCCCGCCCACTGCTCCGCGCCGACCACGCTGAACGGGTCCAACTGCCCCGGGTCGCCCACGAACAGCGCCCGCTCGAACAGTCCGGCCACGGCCAGCAGCGCGTCCGAGCGCATCTGGTACGCCTCGTCGACGATGGCGTGCTGCCAGGGCTCGACGTCCTTGACGAAGGCCCACTTGGCCGCCGTGGAGATGGTGATCGGCAGCTCCGCGAGGTCCTTCGGCTTGGCCGACAGGGTGACCGAGGGCAGCTCGCGCAGCGCCGGGTCGTAGGCGTCCGCGTCACTGCTGTGCAGCCGGCCCACCTTCAGCTCCGGGTCCTTGTCGGCGAGGCGCAGCACCAGGTCGTCGACCTGCGCGTTGGTCTGCGCCACCACCATCAGGCGGCGTCCGGCCGCGGCCAGCTCCCGCGCCGCGCGTACCACGAGCGTGGACTTGCCGGCTCCGGGCGGGGAGTCGACGACCACGCCCCGCTCGGTCCCGTGCAGGGTGTCGGCCAGGATCGCGGCGGTCGCCCGGGCGGCCGCCGCGCCCGGGTCGAAGGGGGCGGTCGTGGTCACAGCAGGTCCTCGTCGGTCACGGAGTCGGGCAGGGGAAGGGCGCCCGCCGATCCCGGCGGGCCGCCGTGCGTCCACGGGGTCTGCTCGGGCTCCGGGAGCTTCGGGCCGCCGCGCGCATCGTGCTCGAAGAGCGTCCAGCAGAGCTGGTCGCCCTTCTCCGGGACCGTCCCCGGCTCGGGGTCCCGGCCGCGGCCCATCTTGTCGAGGAGCCGCAGCACCAGCCGCCCGTCCTCCTCGAAGCGGACGAACTGTGCGCTCTGCGGGCGCCCGTCCAGCGAGCGGAACACCTTCCCGCCGCCCTCGTCGGCGAGCTGCGGGCGGTCCTCCGTCACCACGGTCACCAGCGGGCGCGGGCTCGGCCGCTTCGACTCCGTCCACTCCATCACCACCTCGGTGACCTCACCGGCGAAGGCCTCGCCCGCGAGCCGCCGGCCCGCCATCACCAGGGGGTCGTCCAGCGCCTCCTGGGCGTCGAGCCGCACCTGTTCGGTCTCCCGCGTGGCCAGCTTCTGGGCGGCCGTCACTGCGTCGTCGCGGCGCGGCTGCGGCGGCTCGCCCGCCCGTACGCGGTCCCGGTGGCCGGTGTAGGACCAGCGGTCGCGCGTCCAGCGTTCCTCCGCGCGCTCGCCCGGCGGCAGGGAGCGCAGCAGGTCGATCGCCTCCCAGGTCTTCCGCCAGGTGCCCGACATCTGGGACTCGACCAGCCGGTGCACCTCCTGCTCGGCCGCCCGGACGTGCCGGTCGTCGTCGCCGGGGCCGGCCGCCAGGGCCGTGCGCGCGGCGTCGTAGCGGGCGACGGCGGGCGCCAGCAGCTTGTTGTCGAAGGCCGGGTCGGTGGCCGGACCGGCGGGCGGGCACAGCAGCTGGCCGTCCTTGTCGCGGCCCAGCTCGGCCCGGTGGGCCTCCTCGGCGCCCGACCGGCCCTCGGGCGGGGCGATCCAGCCCAGGAGCGCGCCCAGGTGCTGGTCCTCCAGGTTGCTCTGGCCGGTGGCCCAGTGCCGGGACAGCAGGTCGGTGGCCGACAGCAGCATCGAGGAGCCGGGCACCCGCGAACGCTCGGCGAGGTGGGTGAACCAGCGACCGAGCATCGGCACCTGGGAGGGCGCCGGATACGGATTGTCCGGGTCCTCCTCGGCGGTGCGCCGGAACCGCATCGAGCGCCCCAGCAGGCGCACGTACTCGATGCCCGCCCGGCTCGGCACGATCAGCTGCGGCGCGTCCACGCACAGCTCGGTCTCGACCTTGACCCGCTTGCCCGTCTCCGGGTCGGTCTCGCTGCGCTCGGCCGGCTCCACGACGTCCGCGTACGCGTCGATGTGGGCCAGCACCTGCACGGCCAGCTCCGCGAGGAAGGCCCAGCGCCGGTCGCGGTCGCGCGGCTGAGGTATCACGAACACCCGCGGATCGTGCCGGTCGGTGCCGATCATGGCGCCGAGCGGGGCGCCCGCCTCACCGGCCGTGGTCAGCGGCACGAAGACCATCGGGCGCTCGCTCAGGTGGCGGTGCCGCACGGTCACGAGCGGCTGGGCGCGGCCCGCGCGTACGGCCTCCAGCCGGGCCAGGGTGCTCAGCAGGGACATGCGGGGGTCTCCGGGGCGTGGTGCGGCGGACGGGCGGCGGCCCGTTCCAGGGCCTCGGTGCGCAGCCGCGCGGCGCGGTGCAGCGCGGCGGCGGTCGGATCCTCGGCGCAGCCGGCCCCGGCGGCCGCCGCGAGGGCGGCCTCGACGGTGGTCAGCGCGCCCAGTTCGCCCCGTACCGACCGGCCGAGCGCGGTGACCTGGTCGGCTGCGCGGGCCCGGTCGCGGCAGTGGAAGGCGAGCTCGCAGGCGGCCAGGCACTCGGGGGCGTAGGCGGCGTCGACCGCGGAGACCGCCTCGATCAGCTCCTCGGGGGTCCGCGTCGCCGGGTCGAAGCTGAGGCCCTCGGGCAGGGCGGCGGCCAGCTCCTCGACGCGGGTCAGCCGGTCCAGCTGGCGGCGGGTCACGGAGCGCTCGCGGCGGATGTCGACGGGGGCGGCGGTGGGCAGGTTGGAGAAGTCCTTGGGGCAGACCAGCAGCACGGTGTGCCCGACCTCGGCGCCGGGCAGTTTCCCGGCGGTCTTCTCCAGGGCCAGGACGTACACGGCGGCCTGCCGGGCGGCGGCGCCCACCTTCGCGGCGTCGGCCGCGCCGTCGACCATCGGGAACGACTTGATCTCCACGACGGTCCACCGGCCGTCGGGGTGGACGACGACGGCGTCGGGCTCCAGGTAGGCGGGGGAGCCGGCCACCTCCAGGGCGAGCATCGGGTGGTCCAGCAGCGTCCAGGCCCCGCTGTCCCGGCCGGCGGCGGTCGCCTCGCGCAGGGCGAGCGCGGTCCGGGCAGCACGGCCCTCGGGGCCGGCGGCGGTCAGGTCGGGGACGCGGGCGGCGGCCCCGGGGGACCCGGGCGGCTCGGCGGTGGGCGCGAGGTGCGCGTGGACCAGCCGCAGCAGCTCGGCTCCGCCGTCGCCCTTGACCTTGGCCTCGAAGGAGTTCCCGCGGACTATGGCGAACTGCGACTGCCCGAAGGAGGCGGGGGAGCCGAGCGCCGTGGCCAGGGCGGTCTTGTCCACGCCGGCGCCGTCGAGCAGGGCGCGTCTGCCGCAGCCGGGATTGGCGGCGAGGGCCGCCAGTGCCCGGGCGTCGAGCGGACGGGGCGGCACGGCGGGGCCGCGCAGACCGGCGAGCCGCTGCCGCAGGGTCGTCGGCTGCGCGGGGCTGCTGGGCGGGTAAGAGCTCACCCGCGGAAGTGTCCCATCCGCCACTGACAATCGTGGAGCTAGTGCGGAAACCGGTGGTGGGGGCGGGTGATGGATGATGGACGGACCTCGAACGAACCGGGAGAATTCACATGGCCCCCCGCATCCTGCTGGCCCGCCACGGCCAGACGGCGTGGTCCCAGCTCGGCAAGCACACCGGACGCACGGACGTGCCGATGCTGGAGGAGGGCAAGCTGGGCGCGAAGCTGCTCGGCGAGCGGCTGGCGCGTGACCCGTGGCGGGGGCTGCCGGGCGTGGAGGTCCGCACCAGCCCGCTGGTCCGGGCGAGCGAGAGCTGCGACCTGGCGGGCTTCGGGGCCCGGGCCGAGCCGTGGGACGCGCTGATGGAGTGGGACTACGGCGACTACGAGGGCATGACCCCGGCCGAGATCCAGGCCGTCCGGCCGGGCTGGCTGATCTGGCGCGACGGCGTTCCGGGCGGCGAGTCCGTGGCGGACGTCGCGGCCCGCGCGGACGAGGTGGTCGCCTGGGCCCGTGCGGCGGAGCGCGACGTCCTGGTCTTCGCGCACGGGCACATCCTGCGCACGCTGGCCGCGCGCTGGCTGGGCTTCGAGGCGTCCTTCGGCGCCCGCATCCGGCTGGAGCCGACCTCGCTGTCGGTCCTGGGCTGGGCCTATGGCGCGCCGGCGCTGGAACGCTGGAACGACACGGGTCACCTGGACGCCTAGCCGTCTGCCCTGCGGGCTCGCTCGGCGTGTCTGGCGGGTCCGGCCCCGCGCCTCAATCGCCGGCGGGGCTGGAAGGTGGGTGCTGCTCGGTGGTGTGCGGCGGGGGCCGGATCCGTACCGGGCTCCGCCCGGACCCGCGCCTCAAACGCCGGCGAGGCTGAAAGGGCGGGTTCGTGCCTCAGTGGGCGGCGGGGCGGGGTGGCTCGGTGGTGTGCGGCGGGGCGGGATCCGTGCCGGGCTCCGCCCGGACCCGCGCCTCAATCGCCGGCGAGGCTGAACGGGCGGGCCCGTGCCTCGAATGTCGGTGGGGCTGAACGGGCGGGTCCGTGTCTCGATCGTTGGTGGGGCTGAGAGTGCGGGCTTGGGGAGAGCTGTAGGTGGATGGGTTGGGGTGTCGGAGCGCTGCCGTGGGGTGGGGACACGTGGGAGGGTCCCCGCAGGACGAGCGCGCAACCCAGGTCGTCTGGCAGGACCGCGGCCGTCTGGCGCGAGCCGAGGAGATCCTCGTGCGGGGCACCGCCCCACCCTTTGAAGCCCCGCCGGCGATTGAGGCGAACCACCACGGCAGAAGGATCCGCGCCACCGAGCCGCACACCACCGAGCCCCCCGCAGGGGACCCGGCCGGCGATTGAGGCGAACCACCTCGGCTCGAGGGAACGCGCCACCGAGCCGCACACCGCCGAGCCGCCCGCAGGGCACCCCGCAGGGCTACCGCCGCGTCAGGAACGCGGCCACGCGGGGCGAGCGTTGGTGGGGGATCAGGGCTTCGGCCGTTTGCGTGAGCATGGACCGGACCCGGGTGGACTGGACCTCGGTCAGCAGGTCCAGTACGCGGCCGCCCGCCCACGCGGCTTCGTCCGGGGCGCCCGCGCGGGCCAGGTCGCCGGCCAGCTCGGCCGTGTAGAGGGCCACGTTCCGCGCGAAGTGCGGGTCCTGGAGGTCCGCCGCCCGCCGCGCGTGCCGGGCCGCGCGGGCGTGCTCGCCCAGCGCCGACCAGCAGCGCGCCTCCAGGGACTCCAGCTCCGCCTGCCCGAAGAAGGACATCCATTCGGGGTCGGCGTCCGACGCGCCCCGGGCGAATTCCGTGTGCGCCCGGGTCAGCGCCTCCTCGCAGGCCCTGCGGTCGGCCAGCCCCGCCCAGCCGCCCGCCTCCCGCAGCGCGAGCAGGGACAGCAGCCGCGGGGAACCGAGGGAGCGGGCGGCGCGGCGGCCCGCCTGGGCGGCCCGTACCGCCTCCCGGGAGCGGCCGCAGTCCCGGGCCAGGAAGGCCATGTTGCTGAAGGCGTGCGCCTCCAGGCCCGCGTCCCGCGCGACCCGGGCCGTCGCCAGGGCCTCCGCGTAGTGCGAGCGGGCGTCGTCGAAGCGGCCCGAGTCGTGGGCCAGCCAGCCGACGGAGACGGCCAGTTCACCGGCGCCCGAGTGCAACCGGTCCTCGGTGGACTGCCGGGTGGCTCCCGCGTCGAGCAGCGCGTAGGCGGTGCGCAGGGGTTCGGCGGCCCGCCGGTACAGGGAGTCGGCGCCGTGCCGGTCGTCCAGGAGGCGGATCTGGCGTACCGCGTCCTCGACGGCGGCGGCCTCGGACTCGCCGGCGCGGGTGGGGAGCCGGCGGGCGTCGCCGAGCAGGGTGAGGCTGAGCGTCGCGGCCGCCACGGTCGCGGAGCCGCCAGCCATGAACGCGCGACGCAGCACGTCGCTCTCCTTGGCACTGGAAGGGGAACGGGGGACGGGGACGGAGGCGGAGAGGGGATCGCGCTGGGCCGAGCGGCCCCGGACGCTCTCGCGGGGGGAGAAGCCCAGATCGGCCAGGGTGCGGCCGGGGAACATGTGGAGGAAGACCCGCTCGTAGGCGTAGTTGGGGCAGCGGATCTCGCCGGACTCGACCCGGCCGATGTAGCGCGCGTCGCAGGAAACCGTTTCTCCGATCTCCTTCGCCGCCCGGCGTACCAGGGCCGCGAACTCGGCCGGGGAGTGCTGCCCGCGCAGCTGCCGGAACGTGGAGTTGGGTGAGTGGGGGGACGCCGCCATGGACGTGACCTCTCTGGCAAGGAACGCAGCACCGGTGGTGTGACGGGGGTCCGGCGCGCACGAAAGTACCGCCAGCGAGGGGGTGTTCATGCAATGTTTGGCTACAAAAGGGATATCTCACCCGCGATCCGCCATGAACTGCCATCCTTTGTGGCGTCTTGCCGCCGCACCCGTTGACGTTCCCGTGCGTTGAACCCATGCGGATCCGGATCGAGGAGGGGTTCCCTTGGTGGAGGGCGGCATGGAGAGCACTGGAACGAATACCGCGTCCGAGTCCGGCGCGGCCCCGGACGTGGACCTGGACCTGGTGACCGTTCCCACGCGGCAGGGGCTGGAGGCGGTGGACATCATCCGTCGCGCCGCCAGCCAGGCCGGCGGGGTCGGACCCGTCCTGCACGACGGATCCGGCGACACCCTCGGCTTCCTCGTGCCGCCCGGCACTGCCGATGCGTGGGACCTGCCGGGCAGCGCGTGTACGCAGACCAACGGGCGCGGCATGCGCTTCGGCGACGCCGCCTCGCCCACTGCGGACGTCGCGGACGTCACCGGCTGGCTGCTCCCGCCGGAGGCCGTCGGGCCGGTCACCGACCCGGACGTGTTGCGGGCGGCGCTCGGCGAGGCGGCCCGGCTGATCGAGGCCGCGGACAACTGCCGCTGAAGCGTCCGGGCCGGGTCCTGCGCCGCCGCCCGTCACAATGGGGTGGTGGCAGGCAAGGACAGGAACAAGGGCAAGCAGCGCGGCCGCGGCAGCGCCGAGGCGGTCGTCGGGCAGGTGGACGGCGGCCGGGCGGAGCTGGAGCCGGACCGGGAGCGGTCCGGGGCCTGGACCCTGCTGATCGACGGGGCCCCGCAGTCGCACGTGGACCTGGACGATCCCGGGTACTTGGACTTCGCGTACCAGCGGCGGATCGGTCACCTGATCGACCTCGTCGCGCCCGCCCGGCAGCCCCTGAACGTGGTGCACCTGGGCGGCGGCGCCTTCACCCTCGCCCGCTACACCGCCGCCTCCCGTCCCCGCTCCACCCAGCAGGTCGTGGAGATCGACGCCGCCCTGGTGGCCTTCGTACGGGAACACCTGCCGCTGGACCCGCAGGCGCGGGTCCGGGTCCGGGCGGTGGACGCGCGGGCGGGCCTGGCCAAGGTCCCGGACGGCTGGGCCGACCTGGTGATCGCGGATGTGTTCAGCGGCGCGCGCACCCCGGCGCACCTGACGAGCACCGAGTTCCTGGACGACGTACGCCGCGTCCTCGCGCCCACCGGGTGGTACGTGGCCAATCTGGCGGACGGTCCGCCGCTGACCCATCTGCGGGGCCAGATCGCGACGGCCGCGTCCCGCTTCACGGAGCTGGCGCTGGCCGCCGATCCGGTGGTGTGGCGGGGGAAACGGTTCGGCAACGCCGTCCTGGTGGCCGCCGACCGTGAGCTGCCCGTCGCGGAGTTCACCCGCCGGGTCGCGAGCGACCCGCACCCGGGCCGGGTCGAGCACGGCCGGGCCCTGGCCGACTTCGCGGGCGGCGCGACGCCGGTCGTGGACGCCTCGGCGGTGGCCTCTCCGCAGCCGCCGCCCTCGGTCTTCCGCTAGAGGACCGTCTACCAAAGGGTCGTCCGGCGCCTCAGGGGTCGACGATCTCGACCAGCGGCGGGTGGTCGTGCCACGTGCAGAACACCGACACCTCACGGCCGTCCCGGGTGAAGGTGACCCGGATCCAGAAGTCCGTCTTCCACACCTGCATCCGCCAATCGGTCGCCGGCGTCGCCGAGACCAGCTCGGCCGAGGAGGCGCCCAGGGAGAAGACGACCCGGCCGCCGGAGACCGGATAGGCCTGCACCTTCCCCGCGTCCTGGCCCGTCCGCTGGTTCGGGCCGGGGGCGGTCGACGGCTTCGGGGAGTTCTCCGGGGAGGCCCCGGCGCTCGCCGACGCGTCCGGGGTGGGCGACGCGGAGGGCGACGCGGACGCGGTCGGGGACCCGGTCGGGGAGGGGGACGGGGACGCCTGCGCGCCGTGCGTCGACGAGGACAGCGGACGGTTGGTCAGGGGTACCGCGAGCGGCGGATCGTAGGCCGTTCCCGACATGACGGTGTGCACGCCCCACCACGACAGCGTCACCGCCGCGCCGGTCGCCAGCATCCAGGCCATCGCATGAAGAAGTCCTCGTCGCATCAGGGCACATACTGCACCACCCGCCACAAGAGTGGCCCGACACCCCGCCGAGTCGCCCGGATGGACTACGGTGCGGGCCATGGCAAGTGTGCTCGTGGTCGAGGACGACCAGTTCGTACGTTCCGCCCTCATCCGGCACCTGACCGAGGCCTCGCACACCGTGCGGAGCGTCGGCACGGCCCTTGAGGCGCTGCGCGAGGTCGCGCACCACCGCTTCGACGTGGTCATCCTCGACCTCGGACTGCCCGACCTGGACGGGTCCGAGGCGCTCAAGATGCTGCGCGGCATCACCGACGTACCCGTGATCATCGCCACCGCGCGCGACGACGAGGCGGAGATCGTCCGGCTGCTCAACGACGGCGCCGACGATTACCTGACCAAACCTTTCTCCGTGGAGCACCTCTCCGCCCGGATGTCCGCCGTCCTGCGCCGCGCCCGGGCCGCCGCCGGGGCCGAACCGCCCTCGCGCGTCCTGCGCGTCGGCGGGCTCGCCATCGACCCGCTGCGCCGTCAGGCCGAGCTGGACGGGGCGGTACTGGACCTCACCCGCCGGGAGTTCGACCTGCTGGCCTTCCTCGCCGGCCGCCCCGGGGTGGTCGTGGCCCGGCGCGAACTGCTCGCCGAGGTCTGGCAGCAGTCGTACGGGGACGACCAGACCATCGATGTCCACCTGTCCTGGCTGCGCCGCAAACTCGGCGAGACCGCCGCCCGGCCGCGCTACCTGCACACGCTGCGGGGGGTCGGGGTCAAGCTGGAGCCGCCGCGGTGAGCGCGCGATGAGATGGGCGCTCGTCAAGGTGTGCCTCGCGGTCACGGCCATGGTGGTCGTGGCCTTCGCCGTACCGCTGGGCCTCGTCGTCCAGGAGATGGCCAGCGACCGGGCCTTCTCCAACGCCGAACGGCAGGCCGCCAGCATCGGGCCGACGCTGTCCATCACCACCGACCCCGTGCAGCTGCGCAAGGCGGTGGAGTCCACTCAGATGGGCGCCGCCCGGCGGATGGCCGTCCACGTGCCCGCGATCGGCGACAGCCCGCCGGTGGACATCGGCCGGGGGCGGGCCGGGGAGCGCGCCGTCGCGGAGACCCGGCGGATGGGCCGGGGCACGACGGCATCGGTGCCGGGCGGCGGCTCGGCGCTGCTCCAGCCGACCGCGCTCGGCTCCGGGGACATCGCCGTCGTGGAGATCTTCGTACCGGAGAGCGAGGTCAGCAATGGTGTCGCGACCGCCTGGCTGGTGCTCGCGGGCGTCGGGCTGGCCCTGATCGTCGGCTCGGTCGGGGTCGCCGACCGGCTCGGCGCCCGGCTGGTCCGGCCCGCCGAACGGCTCGCGGACGCGGCGCACCAGCTCGGTGAGGGCCGGCTCGGCGCCCGGGTGCCCGAGGACGGGCCGAAGGAACTCCGATCGGCCGCCTCCGCGTTCAACGCGATGGCGGACCAGGTCGTCGAACTCCTCGCCAACGAACGGGAACTGGCGGCAGACCTCTCGCACCGGCTGCGCACCCCGCTGACGGTGCTGCGGCTCAACACGGCCTCGCTCGGCGACGGCCCCGCCGCCGAACAGACCCGCGCCGCCGTGGAGCAGCTGGAGCGCGAGGTCGACACGATCATCCGTACCGCCCGGGAGCAGCGCCCGGCCACCGGCCCGGGAGCCGGGGCGGGCGCGGGCTGCGACGCCTCCGAGGTGATCCGCGACCGGATGGCCTTCTGGTCGGCGCTCGCGGAGGACGAGGGCCGCGAGGTGCGGCTCGCGGGCGTGGACCGTACCGTACGGATCCCCGTGGCGCGGCCCGAACTCGCGGCCGCCCTCGACGCCATGCTCGGCAACGTCTTCCGGCACACCCCCGAGGGCACTCCCTTCGCGGTGGACGTCCACGACGCGGGCGACGCCGTCATCGTGCTGGTCTCGGACGCGGGTCCCGGCATCGAGGACCCGGACGCGGCCCTGCGGCGCGGCAACGACGGCGGCCGCGACGGGTCGACGGGCCTCGGCCTGGACATCGTGCGCCGGGTCGCGGAGTCGACCGGCGGCGACGTGCGGCTGGGCCGCTCGGTGCTCGGCGGGACCGAGGTCCGGGTCTGGATCGGCCTGGACGGGCGGAGCCTCGGCGGCCCCGGCGCGGGGCGGGCCGGGCGCGGCCGACGCGGCAACCGACGTAACCGGGGGCGCGCCTCGCAGGCGTGATGTCGCCGTCTCGGTACGGTCCGCGGCATGGACACCCTGATCTTCGGCGGGCTCCTCGCCACGCTGATCGCCCTGTACCGGGGCGCGTCCCGGACGGTCGTGCTCGGCGCGTGGTGGGCGGTGCTGATCGCCGTCACCCTGCTGACGGCGCACCACATCACCAGCGGCCTCGCCCTGAAGCTGAGCTACTGACCGTGACCGCCACCATGCACAGCCTCGTGCCCGACGCCCCGCCGGAGAGCGGCCTGCTGGGCCGGGTCCAGTACTGGTTCGCCTGCTTCTTCGTCCTCGGCTGGGCGGCGGTGGTCTGCGCCGGCCTGTACCACCAGTTCGGTCGCGGGGAGATCCCGTGCCCGCTGTGCGTCGTCCAGCGGATGTTCATGCTGCTGGCCGCCCTGGGCGCGGCGTACGTCATCCGCGCGGCGCTGCTCAGCGGCACCGTGCCGGCCCGCGTCTACATGACGGGTTGGGGGATGTCCCTGGTAGCGGCGATCGGGGGCTCCTTCACGTCCTGGCGGCAGACCATGCTGTACGTCCTGCCGGGGAACAAGGAGGGCGGCGAGGTGCTCGGCCTGCACCTGTACCACTGGGCGTGGATCCTCTTCCAGCTCTCGGTGGTCGCCATCGGCGTCGTCCTGGCCTTCGCCCACATGACGGCCGACCGCGCCGTCCTGGCGGTCCGTCCGGGGCCGCTGCGCACGGCGGGCATGTGCGCGCTGTGGTTCCTGGGCATGGTCATCGCCGTGAGCATGCTGGCGGTCTTCCTCCAGGAGGGCTTCCACTGGTTCCTGCCGGACGGCCCGAACCGGTACCGGTTCTTCTACGATGTCCGGATCTTGGGCTGACCGGGCCCGGGGTGGGCCGGGGCGGCCCGGCCTCCGTTCGACGAATGGATCTCCGCAATGCGCTACGCAGTCCTCGGCACCGGGATCGTCGGCCGTACGGTGGCCGCCCGGCTCGACGGCCTGGGCCACCAGGTGGTCATCGGCACCAGGGAACCGGCAGCCACCCTCGGCCGCTCCGAGTACGCGCAGTGGCAGGAGGCCCACCCCACGATCGGGCTGGCCACGTTCGCGCGGGCGGCGCGGGACGGCGAGACCCTGGTCAACGCCACCGGCGGGCAGGCCAGCATCGCCGCGCTGACGGAGGCGGACGCCGCCCACCTCGACGGCAAGGTCCTCATCGACATCGCGAACCCGCTGGACTTCTCGGGGGGCTTCCCGCCGGTCCTGGACCCGGTCAACGTCGACAGCCTGGCCGAGCTGATCCAGCGCACCTTCCCGCGGCTGCGGGTGGTCAAGACGCTGAACACGATGAACTGCCAGATCATGGTGGACCCGGGGCGGGTCGCCGGCGAGCACCACGTCTTCCTCTCGGGCGAGGACGCGGACGCCAAGAAGTCCGTGCGCGAACTGCTGTACGCCTTCGGGTGGCCGGAGGCGAGCGTCCTCGACCTCGGGGGCATCGAGACGGCCCGGGGCACCGAGATGCTGCTGCCCATCTGGCTCCGCCTGATGGGTGCGCTCGGCCACGCGGACTTCAACTTCCACGTCCAGGGCGCCTAGCCAGGAGCCCGACCCGGACGGGGGCGCACATGTTGCTGCGCCCCCGGCCCCGGCCGAGGGTGGGCGTGACGGAAGGAGCCACGCATGAGAGTCATGCTCAGGGCGCACATGGACACGGCCGCCACCAACGAGGGCATCAAGACCGGCGCGCTGCCCCAGGCGATCAAGACCCTGATGGAGAAGGTGAAGCCGGAGGCGGCCTACTTCGGCCTGCACGAGGGCGTGCGCTCCTGTTGGATGGTCTTCGACCTGCAGGACAGCGCGCAGATGCCGCCGCTGATGGAGGACCTGTTCCTGCAGTTCCACGCCGAGGTCGACGTCGCTCCCGTGATGAACGCCGAGGAGCTGGCGAGGGGCCTGGCGGCGATGAAGGCCTCCTGAGCCGCCCCTGAGCCGCCTCTGAGCCGCTCCTGAGTCACTCCTGAGGGCTCACCTCCGCTTCCGTACGCCGCCGCGGCCAGCACCGCGGAGGCGCCCCCCCCCACAGGATTCGGCGAGCGCGATGCGGGCGGCGGAAGCCCCTCGGGCACCTCCCGGCGGCGGGGCCCTCAGCGGAGGGAGTCGATCCAGCGTTCCAGGCGGCGGACCTCGGTGGCCATCAGCTCCGGGTCGCGGAAGGTGTTGGTGAGCAGTGAGATGCCCTGGTAGGCGGCGATCAGGGCGACGGCGAGTTCGCGGGCGTCGGCCCGGTCCATCTGCGCGAACTGCCGCTCGGCCCAGTCGAGCAGGACCTGCATGACGGCGGCGATCGAGCGGTCGAGGCCGTCGGTGCGCTTGTCGAGCTCCGAGGCGAGGGTGCCGGTGGGGCAGCCGTACTGGGCGGTGAGCTCGCGCTGTTGGGCCCAGCCGGCCAGCAGGGCCTTCAACCGCTCCTCGGGGGTGGGGAGTTCGTCGAGGGCGGCGATCAGGCCCCGGAGGGTCTGGGCGTGCGCGTCGATCGCGGCCTCGACGAGCTCGTCCTTGGTCTTGAAGTAGTAGTAGACGTTGCCCACCGGGACCTCGGCCGCCCGGGCGATGTCCGCGAGCGTGGTCGGGGCGACGCCCTGCGCGTGCAGGACCTGTGCCGCGGCGGCCGCCAGCCGTTCCCGCTTGCCGGACGTCCGCCGGGCCTTCTTTGAGTCAGTCACCTGACTCACTCTAGACGAGCGATCGGGTGAGGGGCTATGGTCGCAACTAAGTCAGTCGACTAACTCACAGGGGGATCATCATGATCGTAGTGACGGGTGCGACCGGGAACGTGGGGCAGGAACTCGTACGGATCCTCGCCGACGCCGGCGTGCGCGTGACCGCCGTCTCCCGGCGGCCGGCGGAGCTGCCCGAAGGCGTCCGCCACCACCGGGGCGACCTCGCCGAACCGCAGGGCCTCGGCCCCGCGCTCGAAGGGGCCGAGGCGCTGTTCCTGCTCGTCGCCGGCGAGGACCCGCACGGCATCCTGGAGCGGGCCGCGGCCGCCGGGATCCGCCGGGTCGTCCTGCTCTCGTCCCAGGGCGTCGGAACCCGCCCCGAGGTGTACGCCCACCCCGCGCGGTTCGAGGACGCCGTCCGCAGCAGCGGCCTGGAGTGGACGGTCCTGCGCTCCGGCGGCCTCAACTCCAACGCCTACGCCTGGGCCGAGGGCATCCGCACCCGGCGCACGGTCGCAGCGCCCTTCGGTGACGTCGGGCTCCCGACCGTCGACCCGGCGGACGTCGCCGAGGTCGCGGCCGCGGTCCTGCGCGAGCCGGGCCACGCGGGCCGGACCTACGAGCTCACCGGGCCCGCCCCGGTCACCCCGAGGGAACGGGCCGGGGCGATCGGCGCGGCCCTGGGCGAGCCCGTCCGCTTCGTCGAGCAGACCCGGGAGGAGGCCCGCGCCCAGATGCTGACCTTCATGCCCGAGCCGGTCGTGGAGGGCACCCTCGGGATCCTCGGCGAACCCCTGCCCGCCGAACGGGAGCCGAGCCCCGCCGTGCGGGAGGTCCTCGGTCGGGCTCCCCGCCCGTTCGCGGACTGGGCGGCCCGCACGGCCCCGGCCTTCCGCTAGGCCTCGTCCCCGTAGGCGTAGAAGCTCCCCTTCCGGGCCAGGCGGGCGTACCAGTGGGCGCTGGAGCGGGGAGTGCGGGCCTGGGTCTCGTAGTCGACCTGCACGATCCCGAAGCGCTTGCTGTACCCGTAGGACCACTCGAAGTTGTCCATCAGCGACCAGAGGAAGTAGCCCTCCACCGGGGCGCCGTCCGCCAGGGCGCGGTGGACGGCGGCGAGGTGCGCCTCCAGGTAGCCGATGCGCTGCGGGTCGTGCAGGTCCGGGGCGTACGCCGCGCCGTTCTCGGTGACCAGCAGCGGCAGCCCGGGCGCCTCGCGGGTGAAGCGCATCAGCAGGTCGTACAGGCCGGTGGGGTCGATCGACCAGCCCATGTCGGTCCGCTCGCCCGGGGGTTGGTGGAAGGCGACCGACTCCGCCGCGGGCCAGGGGGAGTGCACCGCCGCCCCGTGCCCATCGGCGCGCGGGCCGTTCCCGACGGGGGCGGCCGAGACCACCGCCGGCGTGTAGTAGTTCACCCCGAGGTAGTCCAGCGGCTGGTGGATCAGCGCCTCGTCGCCGTGGCGGACGAAGGACCAGTCGGTCACCGCGGCGGTGTCCGCGAGCAGGTCCTGCGGGTAGGCCCCGTGCAGCAGCGGGCCGGTGAAGACCCGGTTGGCCAGGGCGTCGATCCGGCGGGCCGCGTCCAGGTCGGCCGCCGAACCGGTCAGCGGCCGTACCGCGCTGGGGTTGAGCGCGATACCGGCCCGGGCCCCGGCCGGCAGGGCCGCCGCGGCCAGCCCGTGGGCCAGGTTGAGGTGGTGGGCGGCGCGCAGCGAGTCGGCGGGGGAGGTGCGGCCGGGGGCGTGGACCCCCGAGGCGTAGCCGAGGAAGGCGCTGCACCAGGGCTCGTTGAGGGTGGTCCAGAGCTCCACCCGGTCGGCGAGCGCCGCCGTGACCTGCTCGGCGTACCGGGCGAAGGCGTAGGCCGTCTCGCGCTCGGGCCAGCCGCCCGCGCTCTCCAACTCCTGCGGCAGGTCCCAGTGGTACAGGGTCACGCAAGGCCGGATGCCGTACGAGAGCAGCTCGTCGACGAGCGCGTCGTAGAAGCCGATCCCGCCGGCGAGGACCCGCGGCCAGGACACGGAGAACCGGTAGGCGCCGAGCCCGAGCGAGGCCATCAGCCGCACGTCCTCCCGCCACAGCCGGTGGTGGTCGACGGCCACGTCGCCCGTGTCGCCGCCGTGCACCTTGCCCGGCGTACGGCAGAAGGTGTCCCAGATGGACGGCCCGCGCAGGGCCCGGGCGCCCTCGATCTGGAAGGCCGCCGTGGCCGTTCCCCACAGGAACCCGTCGGGGAAGCGCAGTTCCCGCCCGCCGGTGTCCGCAGCCGTGTGCGCGGCCGTGCCCGTGTCCGCTTTCGCTTCCGCGTTCGTGTGCGTGTCCGTGTGCGTGTTGGTCGGGAGTTGGGTCATCCCTTCACCGCTCCTTGCATGATGCCGCCGACGATCTGCCGGCCGAAGAGGAGGAACACCAGCAGCAGCGGGAGCGTGCCCAGCAGCGCGCCCGCCATGATCACCGACTGGTCGGGGATGTAGCCCCGGCCCAGCCCGGTCAGGGCCACCTGCACCGTCGGGCTGCCGTTCTGGGTCAGCGCGACGATCGGCCAGAAGAAGTCGTTCCAGGCCATGACGAAGGTCAGCATCCCCAGCACCGCCATCGCGGGCCGGGCGGCGGGGAACACCACGTGCCACAGCACCCGCAGCGAACTCGCCCCGTCCGTGCGGGCCGCCTCCACCAGCTCCATCGGCAGCGCGTGCACCAGGTACTGGCGCATGAAGAACACCCCGAAGGCGCCCACCAGGGTCGGCAGGATCACCGCCTGCAGCCGGTCGGTCCACGACAGCTTCGCGATCAGCATGTAGAGCGGCACCACGCTCAGCTGCGGCGGGATCAGCATCGTCCCGATCACCAGCGCCAGCAGCGGCCGGCTCCCGCGGAAGCGGAGCTTGGCGAAGGCGAAGCCGGCGAGCGTGGAGAAGAACACGGTGCCGGCGGCGACCGTGCCCGCCACGATCACCGTGTTCAGCAGGGCGGTGCCCATGTTGGCGTCGGTCCACGCGAGCTGGAGGTTGCGCCCCAGGTTCCCGCCGAACCAGAACGGCGGCGGGGTCTGGGCCAGGCGCGTGTTGCTCCGGGACGCCGCGATCGCCGTCCACACGAGCGGGAAGAGCGAGCCGGCCGTGAACAGGGCCAGCACCACGTACGTGAACCGGCCCGCGCGCAGTGACCTCATCGGGAGTCCTTCCGTCCGCGCAGCAGCCGCGCCGCCCCGGCGATCAGCAGCAGGATCAGGAACATCGCCCACGCGATCGCCGAGGCCCGCCCGAGGTGCAGGTTCACCCAGCCCTGCTCGTACAGGTACAGCCCGAGCGTCTGGAACTGGTGGTCCGAGCCGCCCGTCGCGCCCGCCCCGCCGTTGAACAGCAGCGGTTCGCCGAACAGCTGGGTCGCCCCGATCGTCGACACCACACAGGTGAAGAAGATCGTCGGCCGCAGCGAGGGCACCGTGACGTGCAGGAACTGCTGGAAGCGCGAGGCCCCGTCCAGCGCGGCGGACTCGTACAGCTCGCCCGGTACGGCCTGCATGGCCGCCAGGTAGATCAGCGCGTTGTAGCCGGTCCACCGCCAGATCACGATGGTGGAGACGGCGAGTTGGGAGGCGAACGTGCCGTTCTGCCAGTCGACCGCCTCGAAACCGACCGCCGACAGCGCCCAGTTGACCATCCCGTAGTCCCGGCCGAAGAGCAGGACGAAGACGAGCGTGGCCGCCGCGACCGAGGTCGCGTACGGGGTGAGCACCGCGACCCGGAAGAAGGCGGAGCCCCGCAGCCGGTAGTTGAGCAGATGGGCCAGCCCCAGCGCGATCGCCAACTGCGGCACCGTGGACAGCAGCCCGATGGTCACCGTGTTGCGCAGCGCGTTCCAGAAGAACTCGTCGTCCCACAGCCGGGTGAAGTTCCGCAGCCCCACCCACGTCATGCTGTCGGGATCGGTCAGCTCCACCTGGTGCAGTGCCGCCCAGCCCGTGTAGAGCAGCGGGAACAGCCCGAAGGCGGCGAAGAAGAGGAAGAAGGGCGCCACGAAGGCGTACGGGCTCCAGCGCAGGTCCCAGCGGTAGCGGCGCGAGCGCCACGCCTGGCCCGGCCGGCTCCGGCCGCCCCCCTCCGCCGCCGGCCGCTCGGGGCCGACGGCGGAGGGGGACAGGAGTGCCGTCTCGTCCGTCACCGGTGCCTCACTGGTCCAGGGCGTTGTCGATCGCCTTCACCGCGGCCTCCCAGCCCTCCTGCGGGCTGCGGCCCTTCTGGTCGACCTGCAGCATCCCGATGTCCGCCAGGTTCTGCGCGATCACCAGGTCCTTCGGGCCGACCGCCGCCACCGGCACGCCCTCGGCGGCCTTCGCGAAGATCTCGCCGATCGGGGCGCCGCCGAAGTACGCGTGCTGCGCGCCCGACACCGTCGGCAGTTTGTACGCGGCGCTCGCGCTCGGGAAACTGCCGCGCTTCTCGAAGAGCTTCGCCTGCTGCGCCGGAGCCGTCAGCCAGGCCGCCAGCTTCGCGGCCTCCTCGGCGTGCTTGCCCGCCTTCGGCACCACCAGGAAGGAGCCGCCCCAGTTGCTGGGCTTCGGCGCCTGCGCCACGTCCCACTTGTCCTTGCCCGCCGGGCCGGCCTTGTCCTGGATGTAGCCGAGCATCCAGGCCGGGCAGGAGACCGTGGCGAAGGAGCCGTTGGAGAAGCCCTGGTCCCAGGCCGGGGTGAACTGCTGCAGCTTGGCGCTCAGCCCGTCGGTGGCGAAGGAGGCCGCCAGGTCGAAGGCGCCGCGCACCGCCGGGTTGGTCTTGTAGACGACCTTGCCCTGGTCGTCGTAGAAGCGCTGGGCGCTGCTCCCGGTCACCGCCGCCATCACGCCCGACGCCGAGTCCACGAAGGACTTCCCCTCGCCGGCCTTCGCCTCGTAGGTGCGGCCCGTCTCCAGGTACTTGTTCCAGTCGCCCGCCCACAGCGCCCCGACCGCCGTCCGGTCGGTGGGCAGCCCGGCCGCCTCGAAGAGGTCCTTGCGGTAGCAGATGCCCTGCGGGCCGATGTCCGTGCCGAGGCCGACCGTGGCCCCGCCCTTGGCCGCGGGCGCCGTGCCCTGGGCCCACTTCCAGGGCAGGTACGCGGCCTTGTCCACGCCGGGGGCCTTGGCCAGGTCCACCAGCTTGTCGGCCTGGGTGGCGGTGATCTCGGCGATGTTGTTGACCTCGACGGCCTGGACGTCGGCGAGCCCGCTGCCCGTGCCCAGGTGGGTGAGGAGCTGGGGGTAGTAGTTCTCGTTCCGCTCGATGGAGGTCTGCTCGATGCGGATCCCGGGATTCTGCGCCATGTACGCGTCGTAGAGTCCGGCCTCCTGGAGTCCGAAGGCCCCGAAGACCCCGACGGTGAGGGTGGTCTGTGCGCCGCCGCCGGAGGTGCCGGTGGAGGGGGAGCCCTGGTCGGGGCCCTCGTCGGGGTCCTGCGCGCACCCCGCGAGCAGCAGGGCCGCGGTTGCGACCGCGGCGACGGTCGTGACGAGGGTTCTTCGGACTCGGGCTCGGGCTCGGACGCGCATGTGCTTCCTCCCAGAAGGACGAAACGTGCCAGGTGTCGTGTGACACAGTGTGGGAGCGCTCCCACAGCCGTCAAGAGGTAGATTCACAACCGGGAGGAAGTCATGAACGGGCACGGGCGCAGTGGGGGACGACCGACCCTGGAGGAGGTCGCGGCGCGCGCCGGAGTCGGGCGCGGCACGGTCTCCCGGGTGATCAACGGATCCTCCAAGGTCAGCGAGCACACCAGGGTCGCCGTCGAGGCGGCCGTGGCCGAGCTGGGGTACGTACCGAACCGTGCCGCGCGCGCCCTCGCGGCCAACCGCACCGACGCCATAGCCCTCGTGATCCCCGAGCCCGAGGCCCGCTTCTTCGCCGAGCCCTACTTCTCCGAAGTGGTCCGCGGTGTCGGCGCCGAGCTCGCCGACACCGAGGTCCAGCTCGTCCTCACCCTGGCGGGCAGCGACCGCGAGCGCCGCCGGCTCGCGCAGTACCTGTCCGGGCACCGCGTCGACGGGGTGCTGCTCGTCTCCGTCCACGCCGGGGACCCGCTGCCGGAGCTGCTGGCCGAACTCGGCATCCCGACGGTGATCAGCGGCCGCCGCTCGGCCGCCGAGACCCTGCCCAGCGTGGACTCCGACAACCTGGCGGGCGCGGCCGAGGCCGTGAGCCACCTCCTCGACCGGGGCCGCCGCGCGATCGCCACGATCACCGGCCCGCTGGACGTGTACGGGGCCCAGTGCCGCCTCGACGGTTACCGGAAGGCCCTGGCCGCCGCCGGACGCCCCGTCGACGAGCGGATGATCGCGGTCGGTGACTTCACCGAGGAGGGCGGCCGGCGGGCCATGCGCGCACTGCTGGAGCGCCACCCCGGGCTCGACGCGGTCTTCGCCGCCTCGGACGTGATGGCGGCGGGCGCCCGGCGGGAGCTGCGCGCGGCCGGCCGGCGGATCCCGCGGGACGTGGCGCTGGTCGGCTTCGACGACTCGGTGGTGGCCCGGCACATGGACCCGCCGCTGACCAGCGTCCGGCAGCCGATCGAGGAGATGGGCCGGACCATGACGCGGATGCTGCTGGACCGGATCGCGGGGGAGGGGGGCGAGGCGGCCGCCGTGCTGCCGAACCGGCTGGTGGTCCGGGAGTCGTCCTGACGGCCCCGCCAAGGGGTCCCCGGTCATGCAGAAGGCCCCGGTCCGCTTCCGCGAACCGGGGCCTTCCCGCAGGGTGAGTGACGGGACTTGAACCCGCGGCCACCTGGACCACAACCAGGTGCTCTACCAACTGAGCTACACCCACCATGTCCGGTCGGAAAACCGACCGGCCGAAGAAAAGGGTACAGGGTCCGGGAGGGTGCTCGCTCCCCCCTTTCCCCGCGCCTCCCTCCGGAGGGGCCCGGCCGGAGCTACGCGCCCGGCACGACGTGCTTGGCGGCGATGCTGCGGGCCGTGTCCGAGTCGGGCCCGGGCTGCGGTACGAAGACCGCCTCCCGGTAGTAGCGCAGCTCGGTGATGGAGTCCTTGATGTCCGCCAGCGCCCGGTGGTTGCCGTTCTTCGGCGGGCTGTTGAAGTACGCCCGCGGGTACCAGCGGCGCGCCAGCTCCTTGACCGAGGACACGTCCACGATCCGGTAGTGCAGGTAGCTCTCCAGCGCGGCCATGTCGCGCAGCAGGAAGCCGCGGTCGGTGCCGACCGAGTTTCCGCAGAGCGGCGCCTTGCGGGGCTCCTTCACGTGCTCCCGCACGTAGGCCAGGACCTGCGCCTCGGCATCCGCGAGGGTGGTCCCGCCGGCCAGCTCGTCGAGCAGGCCGGAGGCGGTGTGCATCTCGCGCACCACGTCGGGCATGGTCTCCAGCGCGGCGTCCGGCGGGCGGATCACGATGTCCACGCCTTCGCCGAGCACATTGAGCTCCGAGTCGGTGACCAGTGCGGCCACCTCGATAAGTGCGTCGTCCGTCAACGAGAGCCCGGTCATCTCGCAGTCGATCCACACCATGCGATCGTTCATGTGTCCCACCTTATGCGGTCCCCCACGGCGCGGACCGCATATGCGGAAGGTCCCCCATCGGCGGTGACCGATGGAGGACCCTCGTGCGTCGTACTCAGCTCGCGGTCACGCGTGTTCCCGCAGGACCCGGCCCGGGGCGTACAGCTCCGTCACCGTGGGACCCGACGCGGCCAGGGCCGCCGCCGCCCGGTGGGGCTGCGGAGTGCGCTGGTGCGGAACCGGACCCGCGTTGATCTCGGCCACCTGCGCCACGTCGGCCTGCGGCCGGCGTGCCCGGTAGGCGGAGCGGTAGGCGGCCGGGGAGGACCCCAGCTGCCGGCGGAAGTGACCCCGCAGGGCGACCGGCGAGCGGAACCCGCAGCGTCCGGCGACCTCGTCGACCGAGTAGTCGGAGGTCTCGAGCAGCCGCTGTGCCTGGAGCACCCGCTGGGTGATCAGCCACTGGAGCGGAGCGCTGCCGGTGAGCGAGCGGAACCGCCGGTCGAAGGTGCGCCTGCTCATGTAGGCGCGGGCGGCCAGCGTCTCCACGTCGAACTGCTCGTGGAGGTGTTCCAGTGCCCAGGCGACGACCTCGGCCAGCGGGTCGGCGCCGATCTCCTCCGGCAGCGACCGGTCGAGATAGCGCTCCTGGCCGCCGGTGCGGCGCGGCGGTACGACGAGCCTGCGGGCCAGGGCCCCGGCCGCCTCGCTGCCGTGGTCCGTGCGCACGATGTGCAGGCACAGGTCGATTCCGGCCGCCGTGCCGGCGGACGTGAGCACGTCGCCGTCGTCGACGAAGAGTTCGCGCGGATCGACGTGGACGGACGGGTACCGCTTGGCCAGCGTCGGCGCGTACATCCAGTGCGTCGTCGCGGGCCGGCCGTCCAGCAGACCGGCGGCGGCGAGCACGAAGGCTCCCGTGCACAGTCCGACGATCCGGGCCCCCTCCTCGTGCGCCAGACGCAGTGCGTCGAGCGCCTCCGGCGGCGGCGGTGAAGTGATGGAGCGCCAGGCGGGAACGACGACCGTTCCTGCCCGGGCGATCGCCTCCAACCCGTACGGCGCGGTCAGTTCGAGCCCGCCGGTGGTCCTGAGCGGACCGTCCTCACCGGCGCACACGAGCAATCGGTAGCGTGGAACTCCCGCGTCCTGCCGGTCAATGCCGAACACGGAAAGTGGAATGGAGCTCTCGAAGATCGGTCCGCCGCTGAAGAGCAGCACCGCGACGATCTCCCTGCGGCGACGCCCCGCGAGCTTCCGGCCGGCGTCTGCTGTGACGACGGCGGTGGAATCCTGGCTCATGGCGCTAAGCCCCCCTTGGGTGTCGCGACTCCTTGGTCTGGTCGCACCTGCACGTTTCCCCTCGGCCTTGCACGTGGATCCCCCGCCGTAAATACATGATCGAATCTACTGCGTCCCGTGGTGTCGGCGTGACAAGTTCAGCACGCAGCGCTATGTCGACTTCTCAACTTGGCGAAAAGCATTCGATCAGTAAGCGTTCCACTCCGCTACCCGAACGGGAAGCGTGCCGCCCGGCCATGGCCAGTACCTGTAGGGCCGGAACGCCCCCCGAGGCCCGTCGTCGCTGGTGATGAGGGGGACGGGGGGACATTCCGGCAAGGAGGGCACCCTGCCGGGAAGTTGGCTGAAAACATGCGTGTGTGGGTGTGCGAATGAGTCAGTCGTGCGGGGAGACCGGGCCGGCACCCCGGCATCCGCGGTGCATCCCGCCGCCGGCGCGCGAGTGCCGGCCGCGGTGGGCGGGCGGAAGGGACTTCTCCATGGACACCCGGGCCGCGGCCCGCCGGTTCTTCTCCGAGTGGCGCAGCAGGACCCGGCAGGCGGCCGTGACGGCGAGCAGGCCGAGGGTGGCGACGGCGGCCCCGCCGAAGGAGGTTCCGTAGACGACGAGGACCACGGGGACGAGCAGGCAGCTGAAGGCGGCCCAGCGCACGACGTCACCCGCGGGGTCGTCGTGGGGGTGTCCGGCGGAACGCACGGACGGGTGAAGGGCCGAGCGGGGCGACGGGGTGAACTGCGGGGCGGGGTCGGCGTTCTGGCGGGACCGGGCGGACTGCGTCGGCTGAGCTGGCTGGACGGGGTGAACCGGATGACCGGGCACGGCGTGCTCCCTGCGGGCTCTTACCTGAAGGTCGGACGCATGTCCCAACGCCCGGCGGCGGGCTCGGTCACTGTGCCAACGGGTGGCGGTGGCGCGTCTCGTCACTGGCTGTAGGGGACAGCGGACATTGCCAAGGCGCGCTCGCTCCGGCATGCTCCCTGGGACGCTCTCCAAGGGCGGCATGCCCTGTGCAGGACAGGAGTGTCGCCGTACCCTGGTGGGTATGGGCTTGGGAAGATGCTTCCCGGACAGAGCTCCGTCACACTGCGTCGCCGATTTCGCCCCTGTTGCTTCCTCCAAGGACCTCTTCGCCGAGACACCCATGGCCGGTCACGAATTCTCCGAACCCGCGGACCGCAAGCGCAAACGCGTCGTCGACCCCGAGTCGGCCGCCGATCTGCGCGCGGTGGAACAGACACGTGTGCACTGCGATCCGGCCTTCCGGCACGGGGTCGTTGTGGGATTCGACGGATCCACGTCCAGTGAGCGCGCACTCGCCTATGCGATCGGCATGGCCCGCCGCTCCGGATCCGGTCTGATCATCGTCCATGTCGCCAACCGGCTGCCCACCACCGTGTGGGCCGGCTGCGAGCCCCCCGTCTTCGTCGACGTGCCGGACCACCGCACCGAGGTGCTCGGGCTGGAGCTCGCCTGCGCGGACTATCTGGCCGAAGTGCCGTGGATCCTGGTCGAGCGCGGTGGTGACATCTGCCACGAGCTGGAGGAAGTCGGCCGGGAGTATTCGGCCGACGCCATCGTCGTCGGATCCACGCACGGCATCGTGGGCCGCATCTTCGGTTCGGTCGCCGGCCGACTGGCCAAGCGCGCACAGCGACCGGTCGTCGTCATTCCTTGAGTGCTCCCCTCCCTCGGGTGGGCGATCGATCCGGTCGCCCACCGTTGTCGTTCCGTGACCGTTTGTTAAGTCGCTTGTGCGGTTGTGCCCCCGTGTAAAGGGTAGATAAGTGCTGCTGGGACGCAGCAAACAACTGCAGATCGAAGGGAGCCCGCCGTGGACAATGGTGTCTCTGCGGGAAGCACGGCCTCGACTTCGACCCTCGGGAACATCGCCCTGGGTCTCACCCTTCTCGCATTCGGTATCGGCCACACCGGTGTCATCGACGGCGTGTCCGCTGCCAACTCCGTGTCGCTCGCCATGTACGTCGGCGGCGCGGCCCTGTTCCTCCTCGGTCTCCTGGAGTACCGCGGCGGCAACGGGTTCAACGGCACCGCGTTCGCGGGCCTCGGCATCTTCTGGTTCACGTGGGCCAAGGGCGCGGGCGGTTCGGTCTCCGACGAAGCCGCCGGAACGTTTCTTGTCCTCTTCGCGATGCTCGCGCTGACCCTCACGGTCGCCGCCGCGAGCGGTCTGTTCAGCCAGGGCGTCTACGCCCTGCTGACCCTGTCGCTGCTCCTGCTGGCCATAGGCGCGTTCGTGGACAACGGCACGCTCGCGAAGGCGGGCGGCTGGGTCGCCGCCGTCTCCGGGCTGCTGGCCTGGTACGGCGCCACCGCGGCGCTGGCGCACTGGCCGATGGCCTTCGGCAAGGCCCGTAGCGGCGGCGCGGTCGCCGCGAGCTGACGGCCACCCCACCTGCGGCCCCCCGGACGATCCGGGGGGCCGTACGCGCGTGCCGGCGGGCGGCGCCGGCCCGTCAGGCGTCGAAGCGGCGCCGGGAGGCCTCGATGTCGCCGAGGAACCGGTGGGTCCAGTCGCACAGTCCCCCGATCGTCACGCGCAGCACCCGGCCCGGCTCGGTGAGGGTGTACTCGACCCGTGGCGGGACGACGGGGTGCACCGTCCGCTCCACCAGGCCGTTGCGTTCCAGCATGCGCAGGTTCTGGGTGAGCATCTTGTGGCTGATGCCCTCGATCGCGTCACGCACCTCGCCGAAGCGCAGGGTCTCGTCGCCCAGGGTCTCGATGATCAGCAGCGCCCATTTGTTGGCGACGTCCGAGAAGATCTCCCGCGCCAAGGAGTCGGCGCGCCTTAGATCGGCCTCGTCGGGCGAACCCGTGAACTGCTTGGTCACCATCAGGTTCCTCCGTCACCAAAAAGTGCGTTCTTCCATGTCAGAGCACACTCTCCTACGGTGCCTGAGTAACCACAAGAGAGCACCGGAGGCAGGAACATGGCCATCACCCTCGTGAACCCGACCGGCTTGCCGACGGTCGACGCCTACCGACAGGTGTCGATCGCCACCGGGTCGAAGCTGGTCTTCGTCGCCGGACAGGTCGCCTGGGACGCCGATGGGGCCACCGTCGGCGAGCGCGACCTCGCCGCTCAGGTCGAGCGGTGCTACCTCAACGTCTCCGCCGCGCTGGCCGCGGCCGGAGCCTCGTTCGACGACGTGGCGAAACTGACCGTGTACGTCGTCGACTGGACCCCCGACAAGATGCCGCTGCTGATGCGGGGCGTCGCCCGCGCCGCCGCGCAGCTGGGGACCACCCCGGCTCCGCCGGCCACCCTCATCGGCGTCGCGGCGCTGGACGTCCCCGAGCACCTGGTCGAGGTCGAAGCCACCGCCGTCGTCGACTGAACGCGGACGCCCCCGGGACCAATGGTCCCGGGGGCGTCCGCGTGCGGTGAGGGTGCGACTACTCGACCGTGACCGACTTCGCCAGGTTGCGCGGCTTGTCGATGTCCCGGCCCATGGCCAGGGCCGTGTGGTACGCCAGCAGCTGGAGCGGGATGCCCATCAGGATCGGGTCCAGCTCGTCCTCGTTCTTCGGCACCACGATGGTGTGGTCCGCCTTCTCCTGCTCGCGGTGGGCGACCGCCAGGATCCGGCCGCTGCGGGCCTTGATCTCCTCCAGCGCCGCGCGGTTCTTCTCCAGCAGGTCGTCGTCCGGGACGATCGCGACCGTCGGCAGCGAGGGCTCGATCAGCGCCAGCGGACCGTGCTTGAGCTCGGAGGCCGGGTAGGCCTCGGCGTGGATGTAGGAGATCTCCTTCAGCTTGAGGGAGGCCTCCAGGGCCACCGGGTAACCGCGCACCCGGCCGATGAACATCATCGACTTGGCCTCGGCGAACTCGGCCGCCAGCTTCTTGATGTCCTCTTCGCCCTCGAGGATCTCCTGGATCTGCGCGGGCAGCTTGCGCAGGCCCTCGATGATCCGCTTGCCGTCGGTGACCGAGAGGTCGCGGATGCGGCCGAGGTGCACGGCGAGCAGCGCGAAGGCCACGACCGTGTTGGTGAAGCACTTGGTGGAGACGACGCAGACCTCGGGGCCGGCGTGCACGTACACGCCGCCGTCGGCCTCGCGGGCGATCGCGGAACCGACCACGTTGACCACGCCGAGGACGCGGGCGCCCTTGCGCTTGAGCTCCTGCACGGCCGCGAGGACGTCGTACGTCTCACCGGACTGGGAGACCGCGATGTAGAGGGTGTCGGGGTCCACTACCGGGTTGCGGTAGCGGAACTCGGAGGCCGGCTCGGCGTCCGCGGGGATGCGGGCCATGCCCTCGATGAGGCCGGCGCCGATGAGGCCCGCGTGGTACGAGGTGCCGCAGCCCAGGATCTTGACCCGGCGGATGCCGCGCGCCTCGCGCGGGTCCAGGTTCAGGCCGCCCAGGTGCACGGTGTTGAAGCGGTCGTCGATCCGGCCGCGCAGCACGCGGTCGACCGCGTCGGGCTGCTCGGAGATCTCCTTGTGCATGTAGGTGTCGTGACCGCCCATGTCGTACGAGGCGGCCTCCCACTCCACGGTCTCCGGGGTGGCGTTGGTCGTCGTGCCGGAGGTCGTGTAGGTGCGGAAGTCGTCCGCCTTGATGGTGGCCATCTCGCCGTCGCCGAGGGTGACGACCTGGCGGGTGTGCGCGACCAGCGCGGCGACGTCCGAGGCGACGAACATCTCCTTCTCGCCGATGCCGAGGACCACGGGGGAGCCGTTGCGGGCGACGACGATGCGGTCGGCGAAGTCGGCGTGCATGACGGCGATGCCGTAGGTGCCGTCGATGACCTTCAGCGCCTCGCGGACCTTCTCCTCCAGGGAGTCGGCCTCGGAGCGGGCGATCAGGTGGACGATGACCTCGGTGTCGGTCTCCGAGATGAAGACGACGCCCTCGGCCTCGAGCTTGGCGCGCAGCTCGGAGCAGTTGTCGACGATGCCGTTGTGGACGACGGCGACCTTGTTCTCCGGGTCCAGGTGCGGGTGGGAGTTGATGTCGCTCGGGGCGCCGTGCGTGGCCCAGCGGGTGTGGGCG
This sequence comes from Streptomyces sp. NBC_00273, assembly GCF_036178145.1. Lineage (NCBI taxonomy): Bacteria > Bacillati > Actinomycetota > Actinomycetes > Kitasatosporales > Streptomycetaceae > Streptomyces > Streptomyces sp. NBC_00273. The sequence goes on from NZ_CP108067.1 coordinate 6,225,506, forward strand.
ATGCCGGTGGTGCCGGCGAAGCGCTTGGGAACGCGGGACTCCAGCTCGCGGACGCGGCCCTTGGCCTTGACGACCTTCAGGGCCGGTGCCTTCGGGGTGTTGACCACGATGCCCGCGGAGTCGTACCCGCGGTACTCCAGCCGTGCCAGGCCCTCCAGCAGCAGCGGTGCCACGTCACGCTTGCCGATGTAACCGACGATTCCACACATACGGTTCTGCCCCTCCTGAAGTTCGGTTCTGTACTCGTCCGGAGCCGCGGGTGGCGGCGGCCGGCTCAGCCGTAGACGATGCGGCGCAACTGCCGGAGCGAGAGCTCCGGCGGCGCCACGGCGCGGTGCGGCAGCTCGGCCGCGATCCGCTCGAAGATCTCCGCGTTCACCGCTCCGCCGGACTGCAGTTCCCGGTGGCGGCGGCGGACGAACTCCTCGGTCGTCTCGTCGAAGTAGGCGAGCACGTCCAGTACCACCCGGGCCGCCTCGCCGCGCTGGAGCGCGGTGCTGCGCACCAGGTGGTCGACGAGGTCGTCATGCGACGGGCGGCGATCGAGCACTCGTAGATATTGGCGGCTAACAGCGACGAACGCAAAGATCCTGCCCGATTTCGGGCAGGATCTCTCTGGTCTGGACCAGTGAGGCGCTCGATGTGCCCTCCTTCGGATGATTTCCGCCCGCCCCGGATTCGCCCACCGGACGGGACGGCCCCCGTGGCCTATACCTGTGCGCATGAGAGTCCTGCGACGCACGCTCGGCACCCTCCTCGCCTTCGCCGCGGCCCCGGCCCTGGTCACGGCCTGCACCTCCGCCCACGGTGACGACGCCAGACCCGGGGACGACCCGCCGGTGGCCCTCGCCCCCTTCGAACGGCTGCTCCCCGTGCCCCTTTCCGCGCACGCCGAAGGCCCCGGGTACTCCTTCGGCGCGGGCACGGTCATCCGTACCGGCCGGGGCCCGGGCGAGGAGGTCCGCCGGGTGGGCGAGCTCCTCGCCGAGCAGTTGCGCGGCCCGAGCGGGCTGCCGCTGCCGGTGGTCGACGGGGCGCAGGGGGACGGGATCCGGCTCAGGATCGACGAGGGGGCGCAGGGGGTGGGCGAGGAGGGGTACCGGCTGGAGTCCGGCCCGACCGGGGTCACCCTCACCGCGCGGACCCCGGCCGGGCTCTTCCACGGGGGGCAGACGCTGCGCCAGCTGGTGCCGGTGGCGGGTCCCGGGACGGTGCCGGGCGGGACGGTCACCGACCGGCCGCGCTTCGCGTACCGGGGGGCCATGGTCGACATCGCGCGCCACCACTTCTCGGTGGACCAGGTGAAGCGGTACGTGGACCAGCTCGCCCAGTACAAGGTCAACACCCTGCACCTGCACCTGACCGACGACCAGGGGTGGCGCCTGGCGATCGACTCCTGGCCGCGACTGGCGGAGTACGGGGGCGCGAGCGAGGTCGGCGGCGGGCCCGGCGGCCACTGGACGAAGGCCGAGTACCGGGAGCTGGTGGCCTACGCGGGGCAGCGGTACGTGGACGTGGTCCCCGAGATCGACATGCCGGGGCACGTGAACGCGGCGCTCGCCTCCTACGCCGAGCTGAACTGCGACGGCAAGGCCCCGGAGCGGTACACCGGCGTCAAGGTGGGCTTCAGCTCCCTGTGCGTGGCCAAGGAGCGGACGTACGAGTTCATCGACGAGGTCCTCGGCGAGCTGGCGGAGCTCACCCCGGGCCGCTACCTGCACATCGGCGGCGACGAAGCGCACGCGACGCCCGCGGCGGACTACGCGGCCTTCATGGACCGGGCGCAGGCGGTGGTGGGGCGGTACGGCAAGACGGTGGTGGCCTGGCACCAGCTGGCGGCGGCCCGCCCGGCCCGGGGCGCGGTGCTCCAGTACTGGGGCCACGACAAGACCGCGGCCGCGGACAAGGCGGCCGTGGTGGCGGCGGCGAAGGCGGGACACCCGCTGATCCTGTCCCCGGCGGACCGGCTGTACCTGGACATGAAGTACGACCCGGCGACGAAGCCGGGCCTGGCCTGGGCGGGGTACGTCCCGGTGCGGCGCGCCTACTCCTGGGACCCGGGGGCGTACCTGGCCGGGGTGCCCGAGTCGGCGGTGCTGGGGGTGGAGGCCCCGCTGTGGACGGAGACCGTCGCGACGCGCGGCGACTGGGAACTGATGGCCTTCCCGCGGGTGTTGGGCCTGGCCGAGCTGGGCTGGTCGCCGGCGGTCGCGCTCGACTGGACCTCCTACAGCCGCCGCCTGGCCGCGCAGGCGCCCCGGCTGGAGGCGCAGGGCATCGCCTTCTTCCGGGCGCCGGACGTCCCCTGGCAGTGACCGGTGGGGGAGGGGGTCAGGGCGAGCAGGAGGTCTTGGCCCCGTCGGCCTCCGAGCCCACCGTTATCTCGAATCCGGCCCCCGTGGCGAACTCCGCGGCTGCCTCGGGACCGTAGAACTCGGTGAGGAAGCGGGCGGGCGGGAAGGAGAGGGCGAGCACCTTGGCCTGCCCGTCCTCGCCCTTCGTGAAGCACGATCCCCACGTTTCCTGACCGCGCACCGGTTCGGGCTCGAACCGCCAGCCGTCGGCCTCGGCAGCCTTGCGGTAGTGGTCGAGGACCTCCTGGCGGGTGCCGGGATACACGTAGGTGCGCCCTGCGGACAGCCAGGCGTCGCCGCTGTCGTCCGCGCACTCGGAGGAGACGCCGTCGAAGCTGCGGGGGGCGCTCGCGCCGGGCGGCGGCGAGGAGAGCAGGGGAAGCGACTCCAGTTCCTTCATCCGGGCCCCGGTCCCCTCGCAGGTCTTGAACGGGGACAGGAAGGAACAGCCGGACAGCCCCCCGGCCACGAACACGGCCGACAGGAGCAGGGCGGCCGTGCGGCCGGGGCGGATCCGGAACGGCATGGGGGCTCCCAGAGGCATGCGGGCCGCGCGCTCCGGCCACGGGAGCGGACACGCGAAGGCGTGACCGCGAAGAGGGCCATTGTGCTTCGCGGTCACGCCGTCGGGTCTTCGGGGGTGGGGAGAGGGAGGCATCGAGGGACCGTATCGATGCCTCCCCCGCCCCCGTGTGTCACCGCCGGGCGAAGGCCGCGACGGGGTTCTTGAGGTTGCCGATCAGCTGGAGGGCCGCCGCCGGGTCGGCGAGGTCGACCATCTGCTTGTTGTTGCGCAGCTGGAGGCGGTTCAGGCAGGACAGCTGGAACTCCTGCGCGAAGAGGTCGTACCGCTGGAAGCGCTCCGCGAGCTGCGGCATCGACTCCTGGTACTCGTGGCCGCAGTCCGCGACCGCCCGCCAGAAGGTGTCCTCGTCGCAGATGCCCTCGTCCGCCAGGATCGCGCCGAGGAAGCGGAAGAAGCAGTCGAAGACGTCGGTGAAGATCGACAGGAGCTTCATGTCCTCCGGGATGTCCGCCCGGACCCGCTCGACCGCGGGCGGCAGCACCGCGTCCGCGTCCATGATGACGATCTCCTCGGCGATGTCCTTGAAGATCGCCCGCTTCACCAGGCCGCCCTCGATGACGAGGATGGTGTTCTCGCCGTGCGGCATGTACGCGAGGTCGTACTGGTAGAAGCAGTGCAGCAGCGGCACCAGGTAGGCGCGCAGGTAGTGGCGCAGCCACTCGGCCGGGGTCAGGCCCGATTCCGCGATCAGCGCGCCGACGAAGGACTTGCCCTCGGCGTCCACGTGCAGGAGCGAGGCCATCGTGGCGAGGCGCTCGTCGCCCTCGATCGAGTTGACCGGGGACTCGCGCCACAGCGCGGCCAGCATCTTGCGGTACGGGGAGTACCGGTCGGTGGCGCGCTCGTACTGGCGGTGGTGGTAGCCGATCGCCGCGCGCTCGCGGATGATCGAGAAGTCGACCGACTTGAGGACCTCGTCGCCCTCGATCAGCTGGTGCAGCCAGTCGTTGATGGCCGGGGTGGCCTCCATGTACGCGGCCGACAGGCCCCGCATGAAGCCCATGTTCAGGACCGAGATGGCGGTCTTGACGTAGTGCTTGCGCGGCGCGCTCTGGTTGAAGAACGTGCGGATCGACTGCTGCGCGAGGTACGCGTCCGGGCCCTCGCCCAGCAGCACCAGGCGGCGGTTCGCGATCTCGGCCGCGAAGGTGACCGTGGTCTTGTTCCACCACTGCCAGGGGTGCACGGGGAAGAGGTGGAAGTCGGCCAGGTCCAGGCCCAGCGCGGTCATCCGCTCGGCGAAGACGCCGATGGTCTCGTCGCCGAGCTCCTCGCGCATGAAGGAGTCGTGGTCCAGGCCCGCGCCCGCCGTGAAGGTGGAGACGTCCTTGCGGGCGGCGACCCACACCAGGTGGACGGTGCTGGCGGTCTCCGGGGCGTAGGAGAGGTACTCGTGCACGCCGAAGCCGAGCCGGCCGTTGTTCGCGACGAAGCAGGGGTGGCCCTCGGTCATGCCCGTTTCGATGTCCTGGAAGGAGGACTTCGCGAGGACGTCGGAGGAGACCTGCGGCTTCGTGTACTTGTAGCCGGTGCCGGCCAGGGTGGAGGAGATCTCCTCCAGGTAGACGGGCAGCACCTCGGGGCTCAGGCCCAGGGCCCCGCGCAGCTCGATGTGGAAGTCGAGGGCGTCCAGCTCCAGCTCGGCTCCGCCCCGGTGGCGGGTGATGGCGTCCTCGTCGACCGACCAGTGGTCGAGGGCGTGCAGGACGGCCTTGAAGCGGTACTCCACGGTGGAGTCGTCGCTGAGGACCGAGTAGAAGCCCTCGCCCAGCGGCTTCGGGGTCAGCAGGCGCTCGTGGGAGAACTCCGCGAGGCCCTTGCGGACCAGGGCGCGGTTGGCGCGGGCCCACAGCTCGGGGGAGAGGTGGGCGACGGCGTCGGCGAGGCTCATATGGAGACCCCCTGGGCGGCCGTGGCGGCCTCGAACTGGGCGCGGGTGCAGAAGCTCAGCAGGGCTTCCTTCTCCGGCTTGGTGACCTGGCGCTCCGGCACGAAGCCGACGGCCTCGTTCAGGGCGTGCACGGCGGTGTTGGCGACGTCCGGCTCGACGACCACGCGCTCGGCGGCCGGGTCGGCGAAGATCGCGGCCATCACGGTGGTGATCACGGCGCGGGTGAAGCCGTGCAGCGGGGTGTCGCTCGGTGCGACGAGGAAGTGCATGCCGACGTCGCCGGGCTGGGCGTCGTAGAGGCCGACCAGCTCCAGCTCGGACGGGTCGTAGGTCTCCATCAGGAAGGCGGGACGACCCTCGTGCAGGCCGATGAAGGCCTGGTGGTGCTCGTGGGCGGCGATCCTCATGTACTCGCGCTCGACGTCCGGCAGGGACGCGTCCTGCATCATCCAGAACGAGGCCTTCGGGTGGGTGACCCAGCCGTGGAGCAGCTCCGCGTCGGCGAAGGGGTCCAGGGGGCGCACGGCGAAGGAACCGAGTTCTTTGTCGGTGCGGGAGAAGAGGAGTTCGGTGGTGCTCATCACAGGGTGCCTTCCGGGGCGGCGAACTGCTGGAACGCGATGGACTTCTCGACCTTGTAGTGCTCGCGGCCGAGGAGCTCACCGACGATGTACGCGTTCCGGTACGCCGCCATGCCCAGGTCGGGCGAGGTGAGGGAGTGGTTGTGGGTGGTGCCGTTCTGCAGGTAGACCCCGCGGCCCGTGGTGTCGATGCTGTAGTTGCGGGCGGCGTCGAGACGGCCGTGCCCGTCGAAGTTCAGGCGGTCGCGCACCGGGTTCAGGAACTCCGGGAACGTGTACTTGTAGCCGGTGGCCAGCACCAGGCCCTCGGAGGCGAGGGAGAAGTCCCGCTCCTGCTCCTCCTGGCGCAGCCCCAGCGTGTACGTGCCCGTGGTGGTGTCGTACGCGGTGCTGTTCAGGGAGGTGTTGGTCAGCAGGGTGGTCGGGACCTGGCCCGGCATGCTGATCTTCTTCTGGTAGAGCAGGTCGAAGATGGCGTTGATCAGGTCGCCGTCGATGCCCTTGAAGAGGTTCTTCTGCTGGGTCTCCAGCCGGTACCGGGTGTCCTCGGGGAGCGCGTGGAAGTAGTCCACGTACTCGGGGGAGGTCATCTCCAGGGTCAGCTTCGTGTACTCCAGCGGGAAGAACCGCGGCGAGCGGGTGACCCAGTTGAGCTGGTAGCCGTGGACGTCGATCTCGGCGAGGAGGTCGTAGTAGATCTCGGCCGCGCTCTGGCCGGAGCCGATGAGGGTGATCGACTTCTTCTTCTGCAGCTCCGCCTTGTTCTGCATGTAGGCGGAGTTGTGCAGGAAGTCGCCGCCCAGGCCCTCGCAGGACTGCGGGACGTGCGGCGGGGTGCCGGTGCCCAGGACCAGGCGGGGGGTCCGGTGGGTCTCGCCCTTGTCCGTGTGGACCTCGTACAGGCCGGCCTGCTCGTCGTAGGTGACCTCGGTGACCGAGGTGGACCACTGGACGTTGTCGAGGCGGTCGGCGGCCCAACGGCAGTAGTCGTTGTACTCGGCCCGCAGCGGGTAGAAGTTCTCCCGGATGTAGAAGGAGTACAGCCGGTCCTTGTCCTTCAGGTAGTTCAGGAAGGAGAAGGGCGAGGTCGGGTCGGCGAGCGTGACCAGGTCCGACATGAAGGGCGTCTGCAGGTGGGCGCCGTCCAGGAACATGCCGGCGTGCCACTCGAAGTGCGGCTTCGACTCGATGAAGAGACCGTCGATCTCGTCGAGCGGGGCGGTCAGGCAGGCGAGTCCGAGGTTGAACGGACCGACGCCGATGCCGATGAAGTCGTGGGTCTTAGCGGTGGAGGGCAAGGGATTCTCCCAGGAACTGCTCGGCATGTGCGGCGAGAAGGTCGAGGACGGCAGCGATGTCGGCCGTCGTGGTCTGCGGGTTGAGGAGGGTGAACTTCAGGTACTGCTTCCCGTCCACCTTGGTGCCGGCGACGACGGCCTCGCCGGAGGCGAACAGGGCCTTGCGGGCGTGCAGGTTGGCCTCGTCGACCAGGTCGCCGCGGACGTCCTCGCCCTGCGGTACGTAGCGGAAGACGAGGGTGGAGATCTGCGGCTTGACGACGACCTCGAAGCGCGGGTCGGCGTCGATGACGTCCCAGCCGGCCGCGGCCAGGTCGATGACCTCGTCGAAGAGCGAGCCGACACCGTCGGCGCCCATGACGCGCAGGGTCACCCAGAGCTTGAGCGCGTCGAACCGGCGCGTGGTCTGGATGGACTTGTCGACCTGGTTGGGGATGCGCTCTTCGGCCATGCGGCGCGGGTTGAGGTAGTCCGCGTGGTATGTGGCGTGCTTGAGGGTGTCGCGGTCGCGCACCAGCATGGCGCTGGAGCTGACCGGCTGGAAGAACGACTTGTGGTAGTCGACCGTGACCGAGTCGGCGCGCTCGATGCCGTCGAGGAGGTGGCGGCGGGTCGGGGAGGCCAGCAGTCCGCAGCCGTAGGCGGCGTCCACGTGCATCCACGCGGAGTGCTCGTCGGCCAGGCGGGCGATCTCGGGGAGCGGGTCGATGGACCCGAAGTCGGTGGTGCCGGCGGTGGCGACGACGGCCATCGGGAAGAGGCCCTCGGAGGCGCACTCCTCCAGTTCCAGGGCGAGTACCGCGGTGTCCATCCGGCGGTTGCGGTCGACCGGGACGGAGATGACGGCCTCGTAGCCGAGTCCGAGCATGGCGGCCGACTTCTGCACGCTGAAGTGGCTGGCCTCGGAGGTGAAGATGCGTAGCTTCGGCAGGAGTTCGGCCTTGGTGAGCTCGCGGCCCTCGTCGAGCGCCTTCTTCATGACCAGGCGGCAGGCCTCGTCACGGGCGAGGAGCAGCGCGTGGAAGTTGGACTGGCTGCCGCCGGAGGTGAAGATGCCGTCCGCGGCGGGGCCCAGGCCGATGCGCTCGGTGGTCCAGTCGATCAGGCGGCGCTCGATGAGCGTGCCGCCGATGGACTGGTCCCAGGTGTCGAGCGAGGAGTTGACGGCCGAGAGGATCGCCTCGCCGAGCACGGCGGGGATGACGACCGGGCAGTTGAGGTGGCCCAGGTAGCGCGGGTGGTGGAAGTACACCGCGTCGCGCAGGTAGACGTCCTCCAGCTCGTCCAGGACGGCGGTCGCGTCGGCGAGCGGCTTGTCCAGGTCGATCCCGTTGATGACCGGGGCGAGTTCGTCGACGGATATACCGGTGTGGGGCCGCTGCGTGGTCGCGAGTTTGGCGGCGACGCGGTCGACGCCCTCGGTGACGGAGCGCCGGTAGAGGTCCGCGGTCGTCTCGTTCAGCAGATGCGAGCGCATCAACTTTCCTCCGGGCAGGGGATGGAGAGGGGTGTGGGGTGTGGCGTGCGAGGATTAGGTTAGCCTAACCTTAGTATTTCGCCAAACGCAGATGGGCCCTGGCTGAAAAGCCAGGGCCCATCTCAAGTGCTCTACGGGGTAAGGAAGCTGACTACAGCTCGGACGCGGGGTCCTCGCTCGGAGCCTTGCCCGCGTACGCCTCGGCGAGGAGCTGCTCCTCGCTCGCGCCGAGCCGCCAGTAGCCGGTGAAGCGCACGGCGCGGCGGTCGACGGATCGTTCCTGCACGACGTGCCGGCGGACCGCGCGGATCGTGCCCGCCTCGCCCGCCAGCCAGGCGTACGGGGCGACGGCAGTGGTGGGGGCGGCTGCCCGCAGCGCGCCCAGCACCTGCTCGGTCCGCTCCCGGCCGCTGCTCTCGCGCACGATCCAGGTGATGTCCGCGTCGGCGGGCGCCCGGAGGTCGAGCCGGTCGTCCTCGTGCGGGACCTCGAACCAGGCCTTGACCCGGGTCCCGGCGGGGAGCCGGTCCAGGATCGCGCCCGCGGCCGGCAGCGCGGTCTCGTCCGCGTACATCCAGATCTCGTCGGTGTCGGCCGGCGGCTGGAAGCGTACGGACTTGTTCTCCGCGACGGCCGGTCCGATCGCCATGATCCGACGGCCGGTCACCGCCCGCCCCGCCCAGCGGGACGCGGGGCTGGAGTCCCCGTGGAGGACGAAGTCGATGTCGACCTCGTCCGCGCCCTCGGGCGTACGGCGCTGCTCGCGCACCGTGTAGGAGCGCATCACCGGCCGCTCCTCGTCCGGCATCGCGCGCCAGGCGGCGAACCAGGTGTCCTCGTCCGTGGACGGGAGCACCGTGTGCTCCTGGTCGGGCGCGGGCAGGAAGAGCGACAGGCTCTGGTCGAAGCCGCCCGAACGGAAGCCCGCGAGGGACTCCCCGCCGAACGTGACCCGCAGGAACGAGTGGCCCAGGCGGCGCGTGCGGAGCACTTCGAGCTCGAAGAACCGGAAGTGTGCGACGGCCGGGGCGTCGGATGCGGTGGCGGTCATGCGGAGAGGTCCCCCCTGGGAGTCGGTACGGCTTGCCTGGCGGCCGGGGTCACCGGGCGCCGAGGGTCAGCTGACCTTCTTGGCGTTCTGGATGGACTTCGCGAGGTCTTCCAGGATCTGCGCGCACTTGTCGTACGAGAAGATCGGCTCGGTCACGCGCGAGACGACCTGACCGGCCTTGACGGCGGGCAGCTCGTTCCAGGTCGGCTTGGCCTTCAGCTGCTCGGGCTGCAGGGTGCCGGTGCGGTTGTCGAGCAGGATGACGTCGGCCTTGTACTTGCCGGCGTTCTCCCAGCTGAGGCTCTCGAAGAAGCCGCCCTCTTCCAGCTTCTCGGGGGTGACGAACTCGACGCCGAGCTGCTTGAAGTACTTCAGGTCGGCAGCGGTGTCCGGGGAGGACGCGTAGAACAGGGCGTCCGCGCCGGAGCCCACGAGCACCTTGACGCCCGGGTTGGCCTTGGTGGTCTCGCGCAGCTTCGCGGTGGCGGCCTCGAAGCGGGCCTTGGAGTCCACGGTCTTCTTCGAGTTCAGGTCCGCGCCGAGGGACTTGGCGAGGTCCGCGGTGCGCTCCAGCGCCTTGTCGAGGGTGACGTCGCCGCCCACCTTGATCGCGGCGGCCGGGGCGAGCGAGAGGATCTTGTCCTTCGAGGCCTCGGGCAGGTACCAGTAGGTGCCGTCCCAGCTGTTGGTGACCAGCAGGTCGGGCTGGAGGGCCGCGTACTTCTCGACGTTGAACTCGTCGTAGACGTTGCCGAGGATCTCGACCTTGGAGATGTCCAGCGAGCCGGCCTGGACGTCGGCCTTGCCGTCGGCGGTCTTGGTCGGGCCGAACACGCCCTTGACCGGGACGCCGTAGTCGTAGAGCGCGGCGGCGGTGCCGGTGAAGGCGACGATGTTCTTCGGCTTGGCCTTCGTGGTGACGTCCTTGCCGAGGTCGTCCTTGAAGGTCCAGGCGGCGGACGCCGCGGCGCCGTTGTCCTTGCCGCCGTCACCCTTCGCCGAGTCGGTGCCGCCGCACGCGGCGAGGACCGCTACCAGGCCGAGGGCGCCACCTGCCGCGACGAAGCCGCGACGGGTGAAGGAGGAGGTTCGGGACTTGGGCATGTCGATGTCCGCTTTCGTGCGTGCAGGGTGGCCGCTGGGCCGTTCGGTGAGAAGGTTAGCCTAACCTAAGGGTTTGTCCAGGGGTCAACCAAGATCCGGTCGTGAGGTGGATCACCATCCTGGAATCCGGCCCGACGGGCCGGCACCCGTATCGCCCGCGGTGAGGGCCCGAGTTGGGGGACTTTGCGAACGGGTGAGGGGGACCGGCCAGGGTCGGGCTCCGTCCGCCCGAGGGTGCGACCGGGCCGCGCCCCGCCGTCCACCGATTTCGATCACGGGTGTGAATACTGAGCCGATGCGAAACAAATGGTGGATGGCCACAGGAGCGAACCTCGTGATGGGGGTCCCTGGCGTCGTGCCGGTCTGGCTCCTTTGGTACATCACCGTCAACGGGCCGCTCTCCGAACTCGGTTGGACCCAGCGGGAACCCACGGAGAACGACGGCATGCTGCTCTGGCTGGTGATCGTGGTACCGATCGTGACCGCGTTCGCACTGCTGTGGTGGCTCGTCAACCACTTCGTACGACGGTGGAACACGGCGGCCGCCCGGGTCTACTGGCCGGTGTGCGCCCTGGTGACCCTGGCTCCCACGGCCACGCTCGTGGTCTTCTCCTGACCGCCCGCCGACATGCCGAAGTCCGGCGCGGGCACGGGGCCCACGCCGGACGTCGTCATCGGGTGCCTCAGCCGGCGAAACCCAGCTCGCGCGCGATCAGCATGCGCTGGACCTCGCTCGTGCCCTCGCCGATCTCCAGGATCTTGGAGTCCCGCCACATCCGGGCCACCGGGTACTCGTTCATGAAGCCGTAGCCGCCGTGGATCTGGGTCGCCTCGCGCGCGTTGTCGACGGCGACCGTCGAGGAGTACAGCTTCGCGATCGCCGCCTCCTTCTTGAACGGCTCCCCGGACACCAGCCGCGACGCCGCGTCGCGCCAGCCGATGCGGGCCATGTGGGCGCGCATCTCCATGTCGGCCAGCTTGAACTGGATGGCCTGGTTGTCGCCGATCGCCTTGCCGAAGGCGTGCCGCTCCTTGGCGTACTTCACCGACTCGTCCACACAGCCCTGCGCGAGACCGGTCGCGAGCGCGGAGATGGCGATCCGGCCCTCGTCGAGGATCCGCAGGAACTGCGCGTAGCCGCGGCCCTCCTGGCCCACCAGGTTGGCCAGCGGGACCCGTACGCCGTCGAAGGACAGCTCACGGGTGTCCGAGGAGTTCCAGCCCACCTTGGAGTACGGCGCCGCCACCGTGAAGCCCGGGGTGCCGGACGGGACGATGATCGAGGAGATCTCCGGGCGGCCGTCCGCCTTGCGGCCCGTCACGGCGGTCACGGTGACCAGACCGGTGATGTCCGTACCGGAGTTGGTGATGAAGCACTTGGAGCCGTTGATGACCCACTCGTCGCCGTCCTTGACGGCGGTGGTGCGGGTGCCGCCCGCGTCGGAGCCGGCACCCGGCTCCGTCAGGCCGAAGGCGCCGAGGATCTCGCCGGAGCACATCTTCGGCAGCCACTGCTGCTTCTGCTCCTCGGAGCCGAAGAGGTAGATCGGCATGGCGCCGAGGGAGACCCCGGCCTCCAGGGTGATGGCGACCGAGGAGTCGACGCGGGCCAGCTCCTCCAGGGCGATGCCGAGGGCGAGGTAGTCCCCGCCCATGCCGCCGTACTCCTCCGGGAAGGGCAGGCCGAACAGGCCCATGCGGCCCATCTCGGCGACGATCTCGTAGGGGAACTCGTGCCGCTCGTACAGGTCACCGATCTTCGGGGCGACGACGTCGTGCGCGAACGCCTCCACGGTGCGGCGGAGTTCCTCGTGCTCAGGGGTGAGCCGGTGGTCGAGGGACATGGTGTGACTACTCCTTGTGGGAGAGGGCGCGGACGGTACGGGAGGGGCTGGGACGTCCCAGCCGTTCGGCCATCCACACGCTCGTGGCGGTGAGGGCGGACAGGTCGACCCCGGTTTCGATGCCGAGGCCGTCGAGCATCCACACCAGGTCCTCGGTCGCGAGGTTGCCGGTGGCGCTCTTCGCGTACGGGCAGCCGCCGAGGCCGCCCGCGGAGGCGTCGACGGTGCTCACGCCGTGCTGGAGCGCGGCGAGGGTGTTGGACAGGGCCTGGCCGTAGGTGTCGTGGAAGTGCACGCCGATGCGGTCGGTGGTGACGCCGGCCTCGTTCAACGCGGAGAGCAGGGCCTGGACGTGGCCCGGCGTCGCCACGCCGATCGTGTCGCCGAGGCTCAGCTCGTCACAGCCGAGGTCCAGCAGGGCCTTGGCGACGGAGACGACCTGGTGGACCGGGACGGCGCCCTCCCAGGGGTCGCCGAAGCACATCGAGAGGTAGCCGCGCACGTGCGCGCCACCCTCCTTGGCCCGGGCCACGACGGGCTCGAACATGGCGAGGGACTCGGCGACGGTGCGGTTGAGGTTGCGGGAGGCGAAGGTCTCGGTGGCCGAGCCGAAGACCGCGATGCGGGTGGCCCCGAGGGCGAGCGCGCGGTCGAGGCCGCGCTCGTTGGGGACGAGGACGGGCAGGTGCGCGTCGATGTCGGCGAGCTGCGGGAACAGCTCCTCCGCGTCGGCCAGTTGGGGCACCCACTTGGGGTGCACGAAGCTGGTCGCCTCGATGGTCGTCAGTCCGGCGGCGGCGAGGCGGCGGATGAACTCCGCCTTGACCTTCGTGGGTACGGCCGACTTCTCGTTCTGCAGGCCGTCGCGGGCGCCGACCTCGTGGATGCGGACCCGGGCCGGCAGGCCGGGGGCCGGGACGTTCATGGGCAGCCCGATCACGCGGCTCCCTCCTTGTCCTCGTTCGCGTCCTCGTCCGGGGTGACGACGGCCAGGATCTGGTCCATGGCGACCGTGGTGCCGGGGGTCACGTCCAGCTCGGTGACGGTGCCGGCGTGCGGGGCGGAGATGACGTGCTCCATCTTCATCGCCTCGACGACGAGGAGGCTCTGCCCGGCCGCGACCGTGTCACCGACGGCCACCTTCACCATGGTGACGGTGCCGGGCATGGGGGCGGCGAGGGTGTCGGCGCCGCCGCGTCCGGCTCCGCTGAGGTTGGCCACGACGGGGTCGTACGTCTGGACGTGCCAGCTGTCGCCGTCGCGCCCGAGCCAGGTCCCCTCCGGGGAGGCGGCGTGGCTGAACCGGTGCGTGACGCCGTCGAGTTCGATGGTGACGGTGTCGGGGGTGCGGGTGACGATCCGGCCGCGGGCCGGTGCGCCGGGGCTCTGCCCCGGACCCCGCGCCTCGAGCTCCCCCGGACTCCGTCCGGGGGTACCCCCTGGCGAGGCTGAGATTGGCGCGGCCGGGTCGGATACGAGCAGCTCGCAGTTCGTTCCGCGGAGGCGGGTGCGGACCTCGACCGGGTCCTGGCCGGGAAGGCGGAAGTGGTGCACCGTCCAGGCGGGTGTGCCGCCGAGGCGCCAGCCGTCGGCTGCGTCGAAGGGGTCGATCCACTTACCCAGCCCGTCCGGCGTTTGAGGACCGGGGTCCGGGGCGGAGCCCCGGTTTCGGGAAGGGGCGGGTCGGGGGACGTCCAGCAGCGCAGCCGCCGCGTACACCTCCGGCGGCACCCCCTCCGGCAGCAGCCCGGAAAGGTCGCGCTCGACCAGGCCGGTGTCCAGGTCGCCCGACACCACGTCCGGGTGCGCCAGCAGGCGACGCAGGAAACCGGTGTTGGTCTGCACGCCCAGGATCACCGTGTCGGCCAGGGCCCCGCGCAGCATGCGCAGGGCAGTGGCGCGGTCCGGGCCGTGGACGATGACCTTCGACAGCATCGGGTCGTACGTCGAGCCCACCGGCACGCCCGCCGTCAGCCCGGAGTCGGTGCGCACCGCACCGCCCGAGGGCTCGGACAGGGCCAGCACCGTGCCGCCGGACGGCAGGAACCCGCGCGCCGGGTCCTCCGCGCAGACGCGGGCCTCGATGGCGTGCCCGGTCAGCGTCACCTCGGACTGCGTGAAGTCGAGGGGGGTGCCCGCCGCGACCCGCAGCTGCTGTTCCACCAGGTCCAGCCCGGTGATCAGCTCCGTCACCGGGTGCTCGACCTGGAGGCGGGTGTTCATCTCCATGAAGTAGTAGGAGGAGGGGTCGCCGCCCGGCACGATGAACTCCACCGTGCCCGCGCCGACGTACCCGCAGGAGCGGGCCGCGTCGACGGCCGCGGCGCCCATCGCCGCCCGGGTCTTCTCGTCGAGCAGGACCGACGGGGCCTCCTCGATCACCTTCTGGTGCCGGCGCTGGAGCGAGCACTCGCGCTCGCCCAGGTGCACCACGTTCCCGTGGGCGTCCGCCAGCACCTGGATCTCGATGTGCCGCGGCCGGTCCACCCACCGCTCGACCAGCAGCGTGTCGTCGCCGAAGGAGGACCGCGCCTCGCGGCGGGCCGCCGCGATCTCCTCGGCCAGCACCGCCTCGTCGCGCACCAGCCGCATGCCCTTGCCGCCGCCGCCCGCCGAGGGCTTCAGCAGCACCGGCATGCCGATCTCCGCGGCCGCCGCGGCCAGTTCGGCGTCGGTCAGGCCGCTGCCCGAGGAACCCGGGACCACGGGCACGCCCGCCGCCTTCACGGTCTCCTTGGCCCGGATCTTGTCGCCCATCAGGTTGATGGCGCTCGCCGGGGGCCCGATGAAGGCGAGCCCCGCGTCGGCGCAGGCCTGCGCGAAGGCCGCGTTCTCGGCGAGGAAGCCGTAGCCGGGGTGGACGGCCTCGGCGCCGGTGCGCCGGGCGGCATCCAGCAGCCGCTCCACCGACAGGTAGCTCTCGGCGGCCGCGGCCGGGCCGATCCGGACGGCCGTGTCGGCCTCCCGTACGTGGCGGGCGTCCGCGTCGGCGTCGCTGAAGACGGCCACGGAGCGGATGCCGAGCTGCCGCAGGGTGCGGATGACCCGGACCGCGATCTCGCCCCGGTTCGCCACCAGAACAGTGCTGAACATCAGTGAGGTCCTCACGTCACATACGGAAGATGCCGAAGCCCGAGTCGCCCAGCGGGGCGTTCGCGCACGCGGTCAGGGCCAGTCCCAGCACCTGCCGGGTTTCCATCGGGTCGATGACCCCGTCGTCCCACAGCCGCGCCGTGGCGTAGTAGGCGTTGCCCTGTTCCTCGTACTGCGCGCGGACCGGGGCCTTGAAGGCCTCCTCGTCCTCGGCGGGCCACTCCTGGCCCGCGCCCTCGATCTGGTCGCGCTTGACCGTCGCGAGCACCGAGGCCGCCTGCTCCCCGCCCATCACGGAGATCTTGGCGTTGGGCCACATCCACAGGAAGCGGGGCGAGTACGCCCGACCGCACATCGAGTAGTTGCCGGCGCCGTACGAGCCGCCGACCACGACCGTCAGCTTCGGCACCCGGGTGCAGGCCACGGCCGTCACCATCTTGGCGCCGTGCTTGGCGATGCCGCCGGCCTCGTAGTCCTTGCCGACCATGAAGCCGGAGATGTTCTGGAGGAAGAGGAGCGGGATGCCGCGCTGGTCGCACAGCTCGATGAAGTGCGCGCCCTTCTGCGCGGACTCGGCGAACAGGATGCCGTTGTTGGCGATGATCCCGACCGGGTGTCCGTGGATCCGGGCGAAGCCGGTGACCAGCGTCTGGCCGAACTCGGACTTGAACTCCTGGAAGCGGGAGCCGTCCACGATGCGCGCGATGATCTCGCGGGCGTCGTACGGGGTGCGCGAGTCGACGGGGACCGCACCGTACAGCCCGTACGGGTCCACCTTGGGCTCTTCCGGCGCCTCGACCGACCAGGGCAGGGCCCCGCGCTCGGGCAGGGTCGCCACGATGTTCCGTACGATCCGCAGCGCGTGCGCGTCGTCCTCCGCGAGGTGGTCGGTCACGCCGGAGGTCCGGGAGTGGACCTCGCCGCCGCCGAGCTCCTCGGCCGTGACCACCTCACCGGTGGCGGCCTTCACCAGCGGCGGGCCGCCCAGGAAGATCGTGCCCTGGTTGCGGACGATGACGGCCTCGTCGCTCATGGCCGGTACGTACGCGCCGCCCGCGGTGCAGGAGCCGAGGACGGCGGCGATCTGCGGGATGCCGGCGCCCGACATGCGGGCCTGGTTGTAGAAGATGCGGCCGAAGTGCTCCCGGTCGGGGAAGACCTCGTCCTGCATCGGCAGGAAGGCACCGCCGGAGTCGACCAGGTAGAGGCAGGGGAGACGGTTCTCCAGGGCCACCTCCTGGGCGCGCAGGTGCTTCTTGACGGTCATCGGGTAGTACGTGCCGCCCTTGACGGTGGCGTCGTTCGCGACGATCACGCACTCGCGGCCACTGACCCGGCCGATGCCCGCGATGACCCCGGCGGCGGGGGCGGCGCCCCCGTACATGCCCTCGGCAGCCAGCGGGGCCAGCTCCAGGAAGGGCGATCCCGGGTCGAGGAGGGCGTCCACGCGGTCGCGCGGGAGGAGTTTCCCGCGGGCGGTGTGGCGGGCGCGGGCCTTCTCGCCGCCGCCGAGCCGGGCCGCGTCGAGCCGGGCGCGCAGGCCCTCGGTCAGCTCGCGGTGGGCGGCCTCGTTGGTCCGCCAGGCCTCGGACGCCGGGTCCGCGGCGCTCGTCAGCACTGGTGCCTGCTGCATCGGTCGAGCTCCCTTGCTCGTTCCACTTGCTCGGTGCACGCTGTTAGTGAGCGTTAACGTGTATGGGGCTTAGGTTAACGACCGCTAACGGCCCTGTCTAGAATGGTTTCCCATGAGCACCAGAGCGGCCGCACCCACCCGTCGCGAGCAGATCCTCAGTGAGGCCGCTCGTCTCTTCGCCGCGCGTGGATTCCACGGCGTGGGCGTCGACGAGATAGGGGCCGCCGTGGGCATCAGCGGACCCGGCCTGTACCGGCACTTCGCGGGCAAGGACGCCATGCTCGCCGAGCTGCTCGTCGGCATCAGCGAGCGGCTGCTGACCGGCGGCCGGCACCGCGTGGCGGAGGCGGCGGGCGACCCGGCCCGGGTGCTGTCCTCCCTCATCGACGGCCACATCGACTTCGCGCTCGACGACCGGGCGCTGATCACCCTGCACGACCGGGAGCTCGACCGGCTGCGGGAGGCCGACCGCAAGCTCGTACGGCAGCTCCAGCGCCAGTACGTGGAGCTGTGGGTGGAGGTCGTACGGGAACTGCACCCGGAGGTCGGCGAGGCGGAGGTACGGGTCGCCGTGCACGCGGTCTTCGGCCTGCTCAACTCCACCCCGCACCTGGCGGCCCTGGGGCGCGAGGCGGTGGAATCGCTCCTGCGGCGCCTCGCACACGGCGCGTTCGGGGCGCTGTCGGCGTGAGCCGGGGCGTCCGCCGACCGGAATGGACGCGCCGCCTCCGCCCCGGCGGCGGCAGAATGGCCCGTATGCCGAAGCCGATAGAGACGTCCGTACCTACCCGCGCCGAACTCATCGACCACCTGGTCCGCACGCGGATCGCGGGGCAGGTCGCCACGCCGCGCGACAACAACCTCAGTCACTACCGCAAGCTCGCCAACGGTGACCGGCACTACTGGCTCGGCCTGGAACTGGGCGACCGCTGGACGGACGAGCAGGACGTGCTCGCGGTGATGGCGGAGCGCTGCGGCGTCGTGGACGACCCCGAGTTCCGCTTCGGCCAGGACACCATCGACCCCGAACTGACCGTGGCCGGCCTGGACCGCCTGGCGGCGCGGCTGCGCAAGGCGGCGGCCGACCGGCAGAGCGTGCTCTTCGCCACCGGCCACCCGGGCGGCCTCCTGGACGTCCACCGCGCCACGGCGGCGGCCCTGCGGGCGGCGGGCTGCGAGATCGTCGTCATCCCGCGGGGGCTGGTGGCGGACGAGGGCTCGGTGTGGCAGTTCGCCGACGTCGCGGTGCTGGAGCGCGGGGCGACGCTGTGGCACACCCACTCGCCGGCGCCGATGGCCGCGATCCTGGACGGCCTGACCGCCGAGAACCGCCCGCTGCCGGACCTGGTCGTCGCCGACCACGGCTGGGCGGGCTGCGCGGCGCAGCGCGGCTTGGACGCGGTGGGCTACGCGGACTGCAACGACCCGGCCCTGTTCATCGGAGAGGCGGAAGGCACCCTCCAGGTGACGGTCCCCCTGGACGACCACGTCCGCGACCCGCGCTACTACGACCCGATGGTGGCGTACCTGCTGGACGCGGCGGGCCTGCGGGACGCGTAGCGCGACGGACGTGGACGGACGTGGAGGAGCCCGGCCGGTGCTCCTCCACGTCCGCGGTCGTGCCCCGCAGGCCCCGTGCCGATCAGCCCTGCGGCCCGGCCGAGCGCACGTACTGCCCGTGGACGTGGGGGAGGAAGCCCCTCTGCGAGCCGTCCTCGTGAGGGACGACCACGAGGTAGACCTTGCACGCCTCGCCGGTGGCGGGCCCCTGGTAGTCGAACCTGATCCCCGGCGTTTCGTCGGGGTAGGTGGCGAAGACCCACCGTGCCGCCCCGGTGTACGTACGGCCGTCCGCCCAGACGGACTTCCCGCAGTCCGGCCCGGGCTGCGTGACCCGTTCAAGGTCCGCCGAGCCGTCCGCCCGAACCGTCAGGCGACCGCCGTCCGCGCCCTGCCAGACCCCCTCCACGTCGGTGACCGCGAGCTCGACCTCGTGGTCACCGCCGAGGTCCGCCCGGAGGGCGGCCAGCACCGCAACGAAGAGCGCTGCCGCGCCCACGAACCACCAGACGGCCAGTAACAGGCGTCTCCTCACTGAGCAATCCCTTCTCTTGTCTGCTCCACGGGGACTCAGGTCGCGCAGTACATCCCCAGGTATACGCGCCCGTCCCAATCGGGAGAGTCTTGGATGAATGCCTTGTAGTCCACGAGACAGTGCCCGTTGTGCTCTCGCGACTTCCCGTTCTCCTTGTAGTCCAGCCCCTTGGTGAGCTTCCACCCTTCACGTTCTGGGCTTGCCAACCGGTCTACAGCGCTTGATTCGACGGGCATGAACCCTTCGGGGTGTATTTCGAGGCGTTCCAGGTACTCCTGAGAGTCTCCCGGGCTGCTCCGAAAGGTCAGGCGGGCCCAGTCCCCATCTGCGTCGGACCCTTCGCAGAACTGAATGTCGTCGGCCTTTGACAGCTCGGGGAGGGAGTATTTGTCGCGGATCGACGGTGAGAGGTCGGTGGCGGTGCAGCGCGTGTCCTGATCGAGGTCCAGCACGCATCCGACTGTGAGGAACGGCCCGGTCGAAAGGATCGCGACGGCCAAGATCCGGCGGTTTCGGGTGCGCATCGGAACTCTTTCGATTCGGTACTGCTCGTGCCGCGTGCAATTCAGTGGAGTGGACAGGGGGAAGGACCTTCGTACGAGGCTGGCGGCGGCCGACCCGGGCCGAGCGGTGAGGGCCGCCGGTTGTCAGTGGTGGTGGTTACGGTCGCTGCATGTCGAAGTCTCCGAAGGCGCGCAATCCGCTGTCCGTCCTGGCCGACGATCCTCAAGGGCGTTCCCTGGGGCTCGAGTTGCCGCCCGGTGCGCTCATCGAGAGGCCCGGTCGGCGGGGGTGGTGGAAGGCCCCCGATCCGTTGCTGTGGGTGTCCGACGAGGCCGTGGGGAGCGGTGCGCTCGCCGCGCACCGGACTCCCGCGCTCGCCGCCGCCGGGCTGCAGGCGGTGCTGTTCCAGGGGCGGCGCGGGCTGGAACGGTGGTGGCAGGAAAGGGAGTTCTCGCCGGAGCGGATGTCCGACCCCGACGACCACCACGTCGAGCCGGTGCTGCGCGAGTTCTGGAGCGCGGTGGTGCCCGACCCCGAGGAGGGGGCGGAGGGGGAGGAGCTCATCGCCCCCTTCGGCCGGGACTGGCCCGGGCTCGCGGAGGGCGGGACGGCTTCGGACGGTCCGGGCGGTCCGGACGCCGTGGCCTGTGGGCTCGCGGACGGGCTGATCGCGAGCGGCGTCCTGCCGAGCCCGCGGCTCGCCCTGGTCCCCGCGGCCCGAGGGGCCGACGTACCGACCGCGATGGGTTGGTGCGGTCCGACCAACCACGAGACCGACACCGCCCTCATCAGCACGGTCCTGCGCTCCTGGGAGGACCGCTTCGGTGCCCGCGTCGTCGCCCTCGGCTTCGACGAGCTCCACGTGTCCGTGGCGGCCCCGCCGCGTACGATCGCCCACGCGCTCCCCGTCGCGGCGGAGCACTTCGCCTTCTCGCCCGACAACGTCTGGCAGGGCTCCGGCAGCATCCGCGCCTACGCCGACGAGGCGGTCACCGGCAGCAACCACTGGGGATTCTGGTGGGACTGAGCGGACGTCACGCACGCGGGACGCGTACGACGCCCTCCTGGATGACCGTCACGGCCAGCCGGCCGTCCTGCGTCCAGATGCGGGCCTGGCCGAGGCCCCGGCCCGCGGCCGCCGAGGGCGACTCCTGGTCGTACAGCAGCCACTCGTCCGCGCGGAAGGGCCGGTGGAACCACATCGCGTGGTCCAGCGAGGCGCCGACCACGTCGCCCACCGCCCAGCCGCCCCGCCCGTGCGCGAGCAGCACCGAGTCCAGCAGGGTCATGTCGGAGACGTAGGTGGCCAGGCAGGTGTGCAGCAGCGGATCGTCGCTGTCCAGCTTGCCGGCCGTACGGAACCACACCTGCGAGCGCGGTTCCACCGGCTCGCCGATGCTGCCCCAGGGCGGGGTCGTGGCGTAGCGCAGGTCCACCGCCTCCCGCGTCTCGATCAGCCGCTCGACCGTGCCGGGGTCGCGGAAGATCTCGCGGTACGCGGGCAGCGACTCGGCCGCGGTGGGCAGGGACTCCGGGTCCGGGGCGGACGGCATGGCGACCTGGTGGTCGAGGCCGTCCTCGTACTTCTGGAAGGACGCGGAGAGGTGGAAGATCGGCTGGCCGTGCTGGACGGCGACGACCCGGCGCGTGGTGAAGGAGCGCCCGTCGCGGATCCGGTCCACCGAGTAGACGATGGGCGCGGAGGTGTCCCCGGTGCGCAGGAAGTAGGAGTGCAGCGAGTGCGCGGTGCGGTCCGCGGGGACGGTCCGGCCGGCCGCGACCAGGGCCTGGGCCGCGACCTGGCCGCCGAAGACGCGCGGTACCAGCGAAGGCCGGCTGGTACCGCGGAAGATGTTCTCCTCGATCTGCTCGAGGTCGAGCAGATCGAGGAGCGTCGTCAGTGCGTCGTTCATGGGGGAAGGGTAGGTGCCCGAAATCCTTACAGGCCCATGGACTTGGCGATGATGGACTTCATGATCTCGCTGGTGCCGCCGTAGATGCGGTTGACGCGGTTGTCGGCGTACAGGCGGGCGATCGGGTACTCGTTCATGTAGCCGTAGCCGCCGTGCAGCTGGAGGCAGCGGTCGATGACGCGGTGCGCGACCTCGGTGCAGAACAGCTTGGCGGAGGCGGCCTCGGCCGGGGTCAGCTCGCCGGCGTCCAGGGCCTCCAGGGCGCGGTCGGCGACGGCCTGCGCGGCGTCCACCTCGGCCTGGCAGGCGGCCAGCTCGAACTTGGTGTTCTGGAAGTGCGCGACGGGCTTGCCGAAGACGGTGCGCTCCGTGACGTACTGCTGGGCGAACCGGACGGCCGCGGCGGCCTGGGCGTACGCGCCGAAGGCGATGCCCCAGCGCTCGGAGGCCAGGTTGTGGCCGAGGTAGTAGAAGCCCTTGCCCTCCTCGCCGAGCAGGTCCTCGACCGGGACCTTCACGTCGACGAACGCCAGCTCGGCGGTGTCGGAGGTCTTCAGGCCCAGCTTGTCGAGCTTGCGGCCGATGGAGTAGCCCTCGGACTTGGTGTCCACGGCGAAGAGGGAGATGCCGAAGCGGCGGTCGTCCTCGCTCGGGGCGGAGGTGCGGGCGCAGACGATCACGCGGTCGGCGTGGACGCCACCGGTGATGAAGGTCTTGGAGCCGTTGAGGACGTAGTGGGTGCCGTCCTCGGAGAGCTTGGCGGTGGTCTTCATGCCCGCGACGTCGGAGCCGGTGCCCGGCTCGGTCATCGCCAGCGCCCACATCTCCTCGCCGGAGACGAACTTCGGCAGGAAGCGCTTCTTCTGCTCGATGTCGGCCAGCATCTTGATGTAGGGCAGGGCGAGCAGCACGTGCACGCCGGAGCCGCCGAAGTTGACGCCCGCGCGCGAGGTCTCTTCGTAGAGGACGGCCTCGAACTTGTGGGTGTCCAGGCCCGCGCCGCCGAACTCCTCGGGCACGTTGATGCCAAAGACGCCCAGCTCGCCGAGCTTGTAGTAGAAGTCGCGCGGCGCCTGACCGGCTGCGAACCACTCGTCGTAGACCGGGACGACCTCGGCCTCGACGAAGGCGCGGATGGTCTCGCGGAATGCCTCGTGGTCCTCGTTGAAAACGGTACGGCGCACAGCCGGCTCCCTTCGGTTGCGGCGGTCCGCCGCCATGCCTAAGCGCTTGCTCAGGCTAAGTTACCGGCCAGTCAAACTTGCTGTCCAGAGCGGAGGCGCCGGAGAAAGGGTGGGGTGGCTCACCCCCGGCCCTCCGTCGGCGACCCCGGTGGAGGGGATTCGTCCGCGCCGCGGTGGCCGGAATGTGCTCAAGAATGCCTTGTTCGTGGTCTCACGTACCGATTCGCGCTGCCCTAATCTGCCCGGCATGCCACTTTTCCGGAGAGCGAAAAAGGCCGGCGCGGGTGTGGGTGGGGGCGGGGGCGCTGGTCGGGGGCCGGGCGGGGCGGAGTCGTCCCCGGTACCGGCCTGGTGCGCGTGGTTCAGCCCCGCCGACTGGCACGCCTTTGAGGCGCTCCTCAACGACGTCTTCCTGGACGGGAACACGAGCGGGCCGCCCATGCGCTTCGGGGAACACCGCCACCTCTCGCTCGCCGCCGAGGGCCAGAGCGGCGCACCGCTGGACCTCGCGGAGATAGCCGAGCTGGTCCGCGCGCTGCCGCACGCGAACTGGCGGTCGGCCACCGTCTCCTTCCTGAACCAGAAGCAGCGGCTCGCCGAGCGCCGGCGCGAACTGGAGCGCGCGGGCTTCGCCGAGGTCCGCAACCGGCTCATGCCGCGGCTGGTGACCGTCGACGCGGTGACCGAGCGCCACGCGCTGGCGGTCGCCCTCACCGAGGAGCTCGCGGCCGTCGTGGTGATCCAGGTGGGCGGCTCCCTCTCCGCACCCGTCCCGCCGGAGCAGTTCGACTCCTGGCAGGTGGACGCCTCCGAGGTCTGGGCCGCGGCCATGGCCAACCTCGACGCCGCGCCGGTCTCGCTCCAGTACAACGACGACGAGAACCCGCTGGTGAACGTCGAGGCCGACGGCGGATGGACCTCCACCCACCTGCTGCGGGCCGCCGACCTGATCGACCGCCCGGCGCCGCTCGGCATCCTCGCGATGGTCCCCTTCCACGGTCACCTGATGCTGTGGGCCGTGGAAGGGCCGGAACTGCACACCTGCGTGATCGCCTACGGCCCGCTCGTACGGCAGATGTGGGAGGACGCCCCGGAGGAGTACCGACTGAGCTCGCGCCTGCTGTGGATCGGGGAGGACGGGATCGAGTCGATCGGGGTCGAGCCCGCTCCGCCCCGCACCAAGCAGCCCGGGGTGATCACCGGCTCCGCCCGCTTCCTGGAGATGCTCGCCTCCTTCCGCCCGCCGGACGACTACCCCGGCTGAGCGGTACCGGGGTCGGTGGTCCGCAGCGCGAACCACAGCTCCATCCGCACGTCCGGGTCGTCCAGGTCCCGGTCCAGCAGCTCTGCGGCGCGGCCGACGCGCTGGCGGACGGTGTTGCGGTGGACACCGAGGGCCGCGGCCGTGCGGTCCCAGTTGCCGTGGTGGGCCAGCCAGCCCCGCAGGGTCTGGCGCAGGGCGGGGGAGAGCGGTCCCAGCAGGGCCTCGGCATGGGCGCGCGCCTCGGCCTCACCGACCAGGCCCGCGAAGCCGGGGTCGGTGTGGTGGGCCAGCGGGGTACGGGCCGCCTCCGCCCGCCGCAGGGCCCGCGCGGCCTGGGCGTCGGCCGTGGCCAGGGAGGCGGGCGCGGCCGGTGCGCTCACCCCGAGCCGCCAGCCGGACTGCGCGGCGGGCTCCCGGTCCGTGAGCAGCCGTACGCCGTCCCCGGTCGGGTCCAGCAGTACGGTGCCCAGCGCGGCCGCGAGGGCCTGCGGATCCCCGGACCCGCGGGCGTGGACGGCGTACCAGGGCCCGGCCGCCAGGGCCGCGGCCGGATTCCCGTCGAGGAGCAGCCGGGTCAGGGCCGCCGCCTCCGCCCCGGCGGGCCGCTCGGCGGTGAGCAGGGTCAGGAGGACGGCGGCCACCGATGCCACGGTGTGGTCGCCGGGCGCGCGGGCCGGGGTCGCCGTGCCCAGTGCCGCCCGCCCGGCCAGGGCGTAGGCGGCCAGGTGGTGGCCGCCCGCCCGGTCGGTGGCGGTGGCGGGCCCGCCCTCGCGGCCGACCCGGGCCAGCAGCGCGGACAGGGCCTCCCACGCCGGGGCCGGCAGCTCCGGGCCCGCCGCCCGGCCGCCCGGCCACAGGGCCACCGACCCGCCCAGGCTCGCCGCGAGCCGGGCCAGCACCGCCGGGACCGGGTCGGGGCGGGCCGCAGCCGCCGCCAGCGCCTGCTGGGCCTCGGTGACCCGGCGCAGCTCCCGGGTCCGGGCCTCCGCCATCAGCCGCCCCACCGCGCGGGCGACCGCCGAGAAGGGGGTCCGCGGCGGGACCTCCAACAGCGGCAGCCCGTGCCGCGCACAGGCCTCGGCCAGTGCGGCCGGGACCTCCTCGTGCACCGGGGCCACGCCGAAGCCGAGGGCCGCCGCGCCCGCCCCGGCCAGCCGGGCCACGTACCCGTCGGGGTCGTCGGCGGGACCCGCCCCGGCGGTCAGCAGCAGCTCGCCGCCGAGCAGGTACGGGGAGGGGTCGGGCATCTCGGAGGCGTGCACCCCGTGCACCCCGGCGGTGGCCGGCCCGGCGAGGTGGCGCAGGCCGAGCTCCCGGTCGCCGAGCAGTGCGGCGAGGGGCACCGGCGGGGTGAGCGGCTCCCCGGCGGGGCCGTTGCCGTACTCCTGATCACGGGGAGGGCCGGGCATGGATACTCCGTATATTTCGGCTCTGCCAGATGGATGAAACGTACACTCCCCACCCCCAGGTGGCCCGCTTACGCTCGAAGTACCGCACACGTCAGGCCAGAGAAAGAGGCACAGCCATGAGCACGCAGCCGCGCGGCCCCGTCGACTCCTCCCGCATCCCGCGCTACGCGGGCCCGGCGACCTTCGCCCGTCTGCCCCGCCTCGACGAGGTCGGCTCCGCCGACGTCGCCGTCGTCGGCGTGCCCTTCGACTCCGGCGTGTCCTACCGCCCCGGTGCCCGCTTCGGCGGCAACGCCATCCGCGAGGCCTCGCGCCTGCTGCGCCCGTACAACCCGGCGCAGGACGCCTCCCCGTTCGCGCTCGCGCAGGTCGCCGACGCCGGTGACATCGCGGTGAACCCCTTCAACATCAACGAGGCCGTCGAGACGGTCGAGGCCGCCGCCGACGAGCTCCTCGGCGCCGGCTCCCGCCTGATGACCCTGGGCGGCGACCACACCATCGCCCTGCCGCTGCTCCGCTCCGTCGCGAAGAAGCACGGCCCGGTCGCGCTGCTCCACTTCGACGCGCACCTGGACACCTGGGACACCTACTTCGGCGCCGAGTACACCCACGGCACCCCGTTCCGCCGTGCCGTCGAGGAGGGCATCCTCGACACCGAGGCGCTCTCCCACGTCGGTACGCGCGGCCCGCTGTACGGCAAGCAGGACCTGGACGACGACGCCAAGATGGGCTTCGGCATCGTCACCTCGGCCGACGTCTACCGCCGCGGCGCCGACGAGGTCGCGGACCAGCTGCGCCAGCGCATCGGCGACCGCCCGCTGTACATCTCCATCGACATCGACGTGCTCGACCCGGCGCACGCGCCCGGCACCGGCACCCCGGAGGCGGGCGGCATGACCTCCCGCGAGCTGCTGGAGATCATCCGCGGCCTGTCCTCCTGCAACCTCGTTTCCGCCGACGTCGTCGAGGTCGCCCCGGCGTACGATCACGCCGAGATCACCTCGGTCGCGGCCTCGCACACCGCGTACGAGCTGACCACGATCATGTCGCGACAGATCGCGCAGGCGAAGGGCAAGTAAGCGAAGTGACGCACGACCACGACCTGGTACTCCGTCCCACCGAAGCCCAGAAGGCGGCCGCGCTCGCGCCGCCGCCGGGCCGGACGGGCGGGGACCTGGTCGTGGAAACGCTGCGCTCGCTCGGCGCGAACACCGTCTTCGGCCTGCCCGGCCAGCACGCGCTCGCCCTCTTCGACGCGGTCGGCCGCTCCGACCTGCGCTTCGTGGGGCTGCGCACGGAGAACAATGCGGGCTTCGCGGCCGACGCGTACGGCCGCATCACGGGCGAGGCGGTGCCGCTGCTGCTCTCCACCGGCCCGGGCGCGCTGATGGCGCTGCCCGCCCTGGCGGAGGCGGCGGCCGCCTCCGCCCCGGTCCTCGCGATCTCCTCCCAGGTCCCGGTGGCGGGCCTGGGCGGCGGGCGGCGCGGCCACCTGCACGAGCTGCGGGACCAGTCGGCGTCCTTCCGGGACGTGGTGAAGTCCGTCCACACGGTCCGCACCCCCTCCCAGATCCCCTCCGTGATCGCCGAGGCCTGGGAGTCGGCGCTCACCGCCCCGCACGGCCCGGTGTTCGTCGAGATCCCCGAGGACGTGCTGCGGGCCGAGACCGTCATCCCGCAGGTCACGGGCGTGGACGCGACCCCGCACGAGCTCGCGCCGCGCCCCGAGCTCACGGCGCTCGCCGCCCACTGGCTGGAGAACGCCACCCGCCCGGTGATCATCGCGGGCGGCGGGGTCGTCCGCTCGGACGCGGCGGGCAAGCTGAAGCAGCTCGCCGAGCGCCTGAACGCGCCCGTCGTCACCACCTTCGGCGGCAAGGGCGCCTTCCCGTGGACCCATCCGCTCTCCCTCCAGTCCTGGCTGGAGGACCGCCACACGACGGACTTCCTGGAGGACGCGGACGTCCTGCTGGTCGTCGGCTCGGGCCTCGGTGAGCTCTCGTCGAACTACCACACCTTCTTCCCGACGGGCCGGGTCATCCAGATCGAGGCGGACCTCGGCAAGCTGGAGTCCAACCACGCCGCCCTCGGCATCCACGCGGACGCCCGACTGGCGCTCCAGGCCCTCCTCGAGACGGTGTCCGAGCGCGCGGACCCGTCCGCCCCGGAGCGCGTGCGCCTGGTCCTCGCGGACATCGCGGCCCGCCTCGCCACCCAGGACGTGGCCCTCGAACAGGACCTCCTCCGCTCGATCCGGGCCGCGCTCCCGGCCCGCTCACCGTCCTTCTGGGACATGACGATCCTGTCCTACTGGGCCTGGTCCGCCTTCGATCCCAAGCACCCCAACACCATGCACTCGGCCCAGGGCGCGGGCGGCCTCGGCTACGCCTTCCCGGCGGCCCTCGGCGCGTGCGTCGCGGAACCGGACACCCCGGTACTGGCGGTGTCCGGCGACGGCGGCGCGATGTACTCCGTCGCGGACCTGGCCACGGCGAAGCAGCACGACCTCGACGTCACCTGGCTGATCGTGGACGACGGCGGCTACGGCATCCTGCGCGAGTACGGCTGCGACACCGGTACCCAGCTGGCCGGCCCCGACTTCGTGGCGCTGGCCGAGTCCTTCGGCGTCCCGGCCTCCACCACCACCCCGGAGTCCTTGAAGGACGACCTGAAGAACTCCCTCGGCACCCCTGGGCCTTCGGTGCTACTGCTTTCGGCCAACCTCAAGATGTTCGCCCCGACTCACCTTTAGGACGAACTGAACGGCGCAAGCGGTGTCACGAGCGGGTCCAACTCCACGCTGCTCGCCCGTCACGGCCCGGGCTGCTCGTCGTCGTTCTCGTAGGGGTGGAACAAGAGGCTGATCACGGCCACCCCGACCGCCGTCGCCAGCCGCGTCCACCCGTTGTCGGTCACCAGGCTCACGATCTTCGCCGCGAACAGCGCGACGAGGAAGGCGGTGACGAAGGGGACGACGGCACGGGCGGTCCGCTGCACGAAGGTGTGATCGCCCGGCTGCTCGTGAGTGGTCATGGCCCTGGTCCCTTCGGTCCCGCCGCCCCGGTCGGTGGTCGGCGGTCGGCGTCGGCTGTGCTTCCAGCATCGGGAGCACGGCCCGGGGGGCCCAGACCCGGAAAGTCGGGACTTGACAGGTCCCGGCGCCTCCCCCTCCCCGTCACTGCCCCGCCACCGCCTCGCCTTCCCGCCGCCTCCCGCCCCGTCCCCGACCCGGTCGGACGCGGTCCGCGCGCCCCCGCCGTACGGCAGTGCGATTGTTGCGGCGGGATGAAATCCGCCGGTCGGAGCGTTGGCGCTTCCGGCAGGACAGGACGAACGGGGAGGCCTCACGTGGCGGCGGCAGAGACAGCGGCTGGGGAGAAACAGGGCTGGGGCAGGCGGCTGGCGGCCTACACCTGGCGGTACAAGACCAATGTGCTGCTCGCGCTCGGCTCCTCGCTGGCCGGCATGGCCGTCATGGCGGTCGTCCCGCTGGTCACCAAGGTGATCATCGATGACGTCATCGGGGACGAGACCAAGCCCATGGCGCCCTGGGCCGGCATGCTCATAGCCGCGGCCCTGCTGGTGTACGTACTGACCTACATACGCAGGTACTACGGCGGGCGGCTCGCCCTCGACGTGCAGCACGACCTGCGCACCGACATGTACGGCACCATCGCCCGCCTCGACGGGCGGCGGCAGGACGAGCTGAACACCGGCCAGGTCGTCGGCCGCGCCACCAGTGACCTCCAGCTGATCCAGGGCCTGCTCTTCATGCTGCCCATGACGATCGGGAACTTCCTGCTCTTCGGGATGTCCCTCGGGATCATGCTCTGGCTCTCGCCGCTGCTGACCCTCGTCGCCCTGCTCATGGCCCCCGCCCTGTGGTTCATCGCCAAGCGCAGCCGCAAGAAGCTCTTCCCCGCCACCTGGTGGGCCCAGGGCCAGGCCGCGGCCGTGGCGACCGTCGTCGACGGGGCCGTGACCGGCGTCCGCGTCGTCAAGGGCTTCGGCCAGGAGGAGCAGGAGACCGGCAAGCTGCGCGAAGCCGGCCGCCGGCTGTTCGCCGGGCGGATGCGGACCATCCGGCTCAACTCGCGCTACACCCCCGCCCTCCAGGCCGTCCCCGCCCTCGCCCAGGTCGCCATGCTGGCCCTCGGTGGCTGGATGGCCACCAACGGCCAGGTCACCCTCGGCACCTTCGTCGCCTTCTCCACCTACCTCGCCCAGCTCGTCGGACCCGTCCGCATGCTCGCCATGGTCCTCACCGTCGGACAGCAGGCCCGGGCCGGCGTGGAGCGCGTGTTCGAGCTCATCGACACCGAGCCCGAGATCCAAGAGGGCACCCACGAGCTGCCCGCCGACGCGCCCGCCACCGTCGAGTTCGACGACGTCCGCTTCGGCTACGACCCCGAGCGGCCCGTCCTCGACGGGTTCTCGCTCTCCGTGGCGCAGGGCGAGACCGTCGCCGTCGTCGGGTCCTCGGGCAGCGGCAAGTCCACCGTCGCGCTCCTGCTGCCCCGGTTCTACGACGCCGACGGCGGCGCCGTCCGCGTCGGCGGCCACGACGTCCGCGAGCTGACGTACGACTCCCTGCGCGGCGCGATAGGCCTGGTCCCCGAGGACTCCTTCCTCTTCTCCGACACCATCCGCGCCAACATCGCCTACGGGCACCCCGGCGCCACCGAGGAACAGATCGAGGCCGCCGCCCGCGCCGCCCAGGCCGAGGGGTTCATCCGGGCGCTGCCCGCCGGGTACGACACCAAGGTCGGCGAGCAGGGGCTCACCCTCTCCGGCGGCCAGCGCCAGCGCATCGCCCTCGCCCGCGCCATCCTCACCGACCCCCGGCTGCTGCTCCTCGACGACGCCACCTCCGCCGTCGACGCCCGCGTCGAGCACGAGATCCACGAGGCCCTGCGCTCCGTGATGGCGGGCCGGACCACCCTGCTGATCGCCCACCGCCGCTCCACGCTCGCGCTGGCCGACCGGATCGCCGTACTCGACCGGGGGCGGCTCGCCGACATCGGCACGCACGAGCAGCTGGAGAACCGGTCCGCGCTCTACCGCCGGCTGCTCACCGACCCGGACGCGCTCGGCGCCGCCTCGCCGCGGACCCCGGACGCCCGGGTGATGACCGAGTTCGAGCGCGAGCTCGACCGGGACCTCGAACGCGGCATCGAGCTCGAGGCCGAGATCGACTCGGAGCCCGTCAACGCCAAGCGCCGGGTCGCCGGCGGGGTCACCCCCGAGCTCTGGCGCCGCCAGGACGAGCCCGACACGACCTCCGGCGCCGCCCCCGGCGCCGCCCTCGCGCCCGCTCCCGCCGGTGGCGCGCCCGGAGCCGGACATTCCATGGCCGGGTCCGTCTCCGGCATGCCCGCCACCCCCGAACTGCTCGCGCAGGTGGCCGCGCTGCCGCCCGCCGACGACCTGCCCGAGGTGGACGAGACCCGCGCCGCGGCCGCCGAGGAGAGCTACGGCCTGCGCCGCCTGCTCCGCGGGTTCTGGGCGCCGCTGGCCATCAGCCTCGGCCTCGTCGCCGCGGACGCGGGGGCCGGACTCCTGCTGCCGATCCTGATCCGGCACGGCATCGACCAGGGCGTCGAGCAGGCCGTGCTCGGCGCCGTCTGGGCGGCCGCCGGGCTCGCCCTCGCCGTCGTCGTCGCGCAGTGGGCCGCGCAGTTCGCCGAGACCCGCATGACGGGCCGTACCGGCGAGCGCGTGCTGTACGCCCTGCGCGTCAAGATCTTCGCCCAGCTCCAGCGACTCGGCCTCGACTACTACGAGCGCGAGCTGACCGGCAAGATCATGACCCGGATGACCACCGACGTGGACTCGCTGAGCTCCTTCCTGCAGACCGGGCTCGTCACCGCCGTGGTCTCCGTCTTCACCTTCTTCGGCATCCTGATCGCCCTGCTCGTCCTGGACGTCGAGCTCGCCCTGATCGTCTTCGCGACCCTGCCCGTCCTGGTCGTCGGCACGATCGTGTTCCGGCGCAGGTCCGTCGCCGCCTACGAGCTCGCCCGCGACCGGGTCAGCCTGGTCAACGCCGACCTCCAGGAGTCCGTCTCGGGCCTGCGCATCGTCCAGGCCTTCCGCCGCGAGGGCTCGGGCGCCAAGCGCTTCGCCGAGCGCAGCCACTCCTACCGTGAGGCCCGGGTCCGCGGCCAGTGGCTGATATCCGTCTACTTCCCCTTCGTGCAGCTGCTCTCCTCGGGCGCCGCGGCCGCCGTGCTGATCGTCGGGGCGGGCCGGGTGGAGGCCGGGACGCTCACCACCGGCGCGCTGGTCGCGTACCTGCTCTACATCGACCTGTTCTTCGCGCCCGTCCAGCAGCTCTCCCAGGTCTTCGACGGCTACCAGCAGGCCACGGTCGCCCTCGGCCGCATCCAGGGGCTGCTGCGCGAGCCCACCACCACCCCGCTGCCCGAGCGGCCGCGCGCACTGGAATCACTGGGCGGGGAGATCGCCTTCGAGGACGTCCGCTTCCAGTACGGGACGGCCGAGGAGCGGGGCGAGAAGGGCGAGGCCCTGGCCGGCATCAACCTGCGGATACCCGCCGGGCAGACCGTCGCCTTCGTCGGCGAGACCGGAGCCGGGAAGTCCACCCTGGTCAAGATGGTGGCCCGGTTCTACGATCCGACCTCAGGCCGGGTCACCGCCGACGGCACGGACATAAGGGAGCTGGACCTGACGGCGTACCGCCACCGGCTGGGTGTCGTCCCCCAGGAGGCCTACCTCTTCCCGGGGACCGTCCGTGACGCCATCGCCTACGGGAGCCCCGCGGCGAGCGACGCCGAGGTGGAGGCCGCCGCCCGCGCGGTCGGCGCACACGACATGATCGCCACCCTCGACGGCGGCTACCTGCACACCGTCGCCGAGCGCGGCCGCAACCTCTCCGCGGGCCAGCGCCAGCTGATCGCACTGGCCCGGGCCGAGCTGGTCGACCCGGACGTGCTGCTGCTCGACGAGGCCACCGCCGCCCTCGACCTGGCCACCGAGGCCCAGGTCAACCAGGCGACGGACCGGCTCGCGGGCAAGCGCACCACCCTGGTGGTCGCGCACCGGCTGACCACCGCGGCGCGCGCCGACCGGGTCGTGGTCATGGACCGCGGCCGGGTGGTGGAGGACGGCACCCACACCGAACTCCTGGCGCGCGGCGGCCGGTACGCCGAGCTGTGGCGCACCTTCGTCGGCGAGGACGAGCGCGCCGCGGCCTGAGCGGGCGGGCCCCGGGGGTCAGAACTCGCCGAAGAGCAGGTTCCCCGGGGCGTCCTCGTCGGTGCCGGTGTAGTACTCGCGTACCGCGGCGAGCAGTTCGTCGACGGTGAGGCGGCCGTCCCCGTTCGCGTCGATGCGGCGGAAGAGCGACTCGGTGTCGGCGGGGCTCAGCCGCGTGTCGAAGGCCTCCTGCGCCCGGTGGAACTCCTGCGGGCTGATGAGCCCGTCGCCGTCGGTGTCGACGATCGTCAGGATCGCGCTCATCATCGGGCGGAACGAGCGGTCGTAGGCGGGCCCGCCCTGCGCGTACAGGCGGGTCATGCCCTGCTTGTACTCCTCGGGCGTGACCTTGCCGTCCCGGTCGATGTCCAGCTCGGTGAACAGGTCCTGCCAGAAGTCCGCCAGGCCGCCCATCACCCGCTCCGCCTTGGGCGAGTCGGCCGGCTCCGCGAGGGCCGTCAGCAGCCGGGAGCCGAGCGCGATGATGTCGTCGGCGTCGATCGCGCCGCTCCTGTCGGCGTCCAGGTGCGTGAAGGCGCGCGCCAGCTTGCGGTCGAGCAGGTCGTTCGTCATCTCATGGCCTTTCACGGCTGCCGCCACCGGTGTGCTCACGGCGAGCGGGGTGCGGGTCACCTAGCGTAATCGCCCCCTCGGGTGCGAACTCCCGCTGTCCCGCCGGGGGATGGTGGATGCACCCGTACGGGGGAGGGTGGCCGGTGTTGATGGGTCGGGCCCTTGCGCGCGGCAACCATCCGGGGGGTTCGGGCGTCGTACGTGCGTGCGTGCACCGTACGTACGACCGATCGGGGGACAGGGTGTTGCAGGGGTGGAGGAGGCGGGGCCGCCGGGTCGCGTCCCTGGGGGTGTTCGCCGTGGCGCTGTGGCTCTGCGCGGGCGGGCTGGGTGCGCCACCGGCGGCGCAGGCCGCGACCGAGGGCTGCGGGGGCCGACTGGCCCGGACGGTGGTGTTCGAGACGGGCGAGGTGCGGGTCTACAAGAGCCGCAACCAGGCCTGCGCGATGACCGTGGCGCGGGTCTTCGGCGAGCGGCGCCGGATGGCGGTGAGCATTCAGCCGCGCGGCGGTGCCCCGGTGCGTGAGGTTGGGCGATTCACCCGATATGCCGGGCCCGTCACCGTGGGTGCGATCAACCGCTGCGTGTATGTAAAGGGGAGCGTGGGGGCCGGATCTGCGGATTCCGGCTGGATCCTGTGCTGACGGACAGGCCCAACTAGGTCTGGTCAGTGGAGCGTTGACCCGACTAGGTTCACGGCGACCGAAGTGAACTCAAGGGGAGGGTGAATGCGCAAGACGCTCGGATGGCTGCTGTCGCTCGTGGTGCTCATCGGCACTGCTGGTGCGGCCGGCTCCACGGCGCAAGCGGCCACCGCCGCACAGCCCGCGGCCGCCACGGACATCAAGGACCAGATCCTCGGCATTCCCGGGATGAGCCTGATCGAGGAGAAGCCGTACCCCGGCTACCGCTTCTTCGTACTGAACTACGAGCAGCCGGTGGACCACCGGCAGCCGTGGAAGGGCACCTTCAAGCAGCGCCTGACCCTGTTGCACAAGGACGTCTCGCGGCCGTCGGTGTTCTTCACCTCCGGCTACAACGTCAACACCAACCCGCGCCGCAGTGAGCCGACGACCATCATCGACGGCAACCAGGTGTCCATGGAGTATCGATTCTTCACTCCTTCCCGGCCCGACCCCGCCAACTGGTCCCACCTGGACATCTGGCAGGCCGCCAGTGACCAGCACCGCATCTTCACCGCCCTGAAGAAGATCTACAAGAAGAACTGGTTGGCCACGGGCGCCAGCAAGGGCGGCATGACGGCGACGTACTACGAGCGCTTCTACCCGCGCGACATGGACGGTGTCGTCGCGTACGTCGCGCCCAACGACGTCGTCAACCAAGAGGACTCGGCCTACGACCGGTTCTTCGCCAAGGTCGGCACCAAGGAGTGCCGCGACAAGCTGAACGCCGTCCAGCGCGAGGCGCTCGTGCGCCGCGAGCCGTTGGAGGCCAAGTACGCGGTCGCCGCCGCCGAGAACGGCTGGACCTTCACCACCATCGGCAACCTCGACAAGGCCTACGAGGCCGTCGTGCTCGACTACGCGTGGGCCTTCTGGCAGTACAGCCTGCTCGCCGACTGCGCCTCCGTCCCGGCTGCCGCCACCGCGAGCGACCAGCAGATCTGGGACACGATCGACACGATCTCCGGCTTCTCGGCCTACGCCGACCAGGGACTGGAGACGTACACGCCGTACTACTACCAGGCCGGTACGCAGCTCGGCTCCCCGGACATCAAGCAGCCGCACCTGAAGGGCCTGAGCCGCTACGGCTACCAGCCGCCGCGCAACTTCGTGCCCCGCGACATCCCCATGACCTTCCAGCCGGGGGCGATGGCGGACGTGGACAAGTGGGTGCGCGACAACGCCCACCAGATGCTCTTCGTGTACGGGCAGAACGACCCGTGGGGCGCCGAGCCGTTCCGCCTCGGCTACGGGGTGCGCGACAGCTACGTGATGATCGCGCCGGGCGCCAACCACGGGGCGAACGTCGCCAAGCTGATGGACGGCGAGAAGGCCCTCGCCACCTCGAAGATCCTGCAGTGGGCCGGGGTGGCCCCGGCCGCCGCGCTCGCCGACGCGGGGAAGGCGGCGCCGCTGGCGGTGCCGGACGCGCAGCTCGACCAGCGCGACCTGGAGCGCGAGCCGCAGCTGCGGCCGTAACCGGGAGGGACGCGCGGCCCGCGGACTGCGGGTCGCGGGTCGCGGGCCGCGGGGCGGCGCCTGAGGGATCAGCGCGTCAGCCCGTGGCCCAGTGGGTAGCGGCCCGGGACCGGGACGGGGAGGCGGCCGGCGGGCCGCAGCGCCCCCGTGAGCACCCGGGCCGCCGCCCGCATCTCCACGTCCGTCCAGGAGTACGTCGCCAGCTCCGCCGCGCATTCCGGCAGCCGGGCCGGGTCGTACGGGTTGCGGACCGC
Organism: Streptomyces sp. NBC_00273; assembly: GCF_036178145.1. Lineage (NCBI taxonomy): Bacteria > Bacillati > Actinomycetota > Actinomycetes > Kitasatosporales > Streptomycetaceae > Streptomyces > Streptomyces sp. NBC_00273. Next base: position 6,260,994 of record NZ_CP108067.1, read on the forward strand.
CAGCGAGACGACCGGCACGCCGGAGGCGACCAGGTCCGCCACCAGCGTGCGCTGCGGACTCATCCCCTCCGGGACGTTGTACGTGCACACCAGCACCGCCGCGTGACCGGCCGCGGCGGCCACGGCGCGGGCGGGCGGCACCGCCGTGGCCCGGCAGCCCAGGGCGGTCAGCTCCCGGGCCAGTACGGCCGTAGGGGGTCCGGTCGTACCCGTGGGGGAGACCGGGTCGGCCCCGGTGACCAGCAGGCGTGGTCCGGCCGTCGCATCGAAGGGCACCAGCCCGCGGGGATTGGCCAGCAGGGTCGTCGTGGCGGCCGCGATCGCGTCGGCGGCGTCGAGATGCTCCTGGACGCCCACGACGGCCCCCACCTCCCGAGCCGTGGTGTACGCCTCGTCCAACAGTCCCCGGCGGGCCTTCAGTTCCAGGATCCGCAGCACCGACTCCTCGATGCGCGCCTGCGTCAGCTCGCCCGACTCGACGGCCGCCCGCACGCTGCGGTGCGCGAGGCCCAGGTCCGGCGGGTTCAGCAGCTGGTCGCAGCCCGCCAGCAGGGCCAGGACCGGGACGCGGTCGTCCCCGTACTTCTGGCGGACCCCGGCCATGTCCAGGGCGTCGGTGACCACCACCCCCTCGAAGCCGAGGCGTTCGCGCAGCAGACCGGTGACGATCGGCCGGGAGAGGGTCGCCGGGTCCCCCGAGGGATCGAGCGCGGGAAAGACGATGTGCGCCGTCATGATGGCGTCCACGCCCGCCTCCACCGCGGCCCGGAAGGGCGGCTCGTCCAACTCCTCCCAGGCGGCCCGGGTGTGCCGCATCACCGGCAGCCCGACGTGGCTGTCGGTCTCGGTGTCCCCGTGGCCCGGGAAGTGCTTGGCGGTGGCGGCGACCCCGGCCCCCTGGTAGCCGCGGACCTGGGCGGCCACCAGGGCCGCCACGGCGTGCGGGTCGGAGCCGAAGGACCGGACGCCGATCACCGGATTGGCCGGGTTGACGTTCACGTCGGCCACCGGCGCGTAGTCCTGGCGGATGCCCATGGCGGCCAGCTCGGAACCCGCGATGCGCGCGGCCCGCAGGGCGTGGGCGGTGGAGCCGGCCGCACCGAGCGCCATGGCCCCCGGGAGCAGGGTCGCGGGCTTGCCGATCCGGGCGACGGCGCCGTGCTCCTGGTCGGTGGAGAGCAGCAGGGGGATCCGGGGACCGGTGGTGAGGGCGGCCTGCTGGAGGCCGACCGAGAGAGCGGCGATCTGCTGCGGGCCGCGGGTGTTGTGGGCCCAGGCGAAGTAGATGATCCCGCCGAGGTGGTAGCGGGAGACCAACTCGGCGGCGGTGCCCACCCCGAACGCCGCCAGGTTCTGCTCGGCGTCCGCCGGATCGGGGTCGGTCGCCGAATGCCCGTAGGCCCGCGAGACGAAGAGCTGCCCGACCTTCTCGTCGAGGCTCATCCGGTCCACGAGGGCGCGCAGTCGCGCCCGGCCGGGGCGGCGGCCCGGGGGCCGCGCGTCGTCGGGGGCGTGAGGGGGGCCCACCGCGGCGGAGGCCGCCCCGGCGGCCGTGACGGCGACCATGGCGGCTGCGGCGAGCAGGTTCCGGCGCGAGGCGTGGTACGGCACGCGCCGGACCCTACTGCCGCGGTACGCCCGGGGAGCGACGGACACTCGCAAGGTCCCCCGGACGAACCCCCGGGCCGACACCGGCTACGCCTCCTGCCGGTCCGCCCAGTGCTCCTGAAGGCTCCGCACGGCCTCGGTGATCGCGGGACGCCGGGCGGCCCCGGTCCGCCACAGGGCGTACAACCGGCGTACGGGGCCCGGCTCCAGCGGTACGGCCACGGCCCCCGGCGGCAGCGCGCCGGTGCCCAGCCGGGGTACGACGGCCACCCCGAGCCCGGCCGCGACCAGGGCGACGATGGTGTGGTTCTCCTCCGCGACGTGCGCGATGTCGGGCTCGAACCCGGCGGTGCGCAGGGTCCGTACCAGCCAGTCGTGGCAGACCCGGCCGGGCGGCTGGCAGACCCAGCGCTCGCCGCCGAGGTCGGAGCGCCGGATGATCCGGCGCGTGGTGAAGGGATGCCCGGCCGGTACGACCAGGTCGCAGAGGTCGTCCCCGATCACCGCCTGCTCGATCCCCTCCGGCGCGGGCAGCGGGGCGATGTCCCAGTCGTGGGCCACCGCCAGGTCGGTGACCCCGCGGGCCACCAGTTCCACGGACAGGTGCGGGTCCACCTCGGTGAGCCGGACGTCCAGCGCCGGATGCCGGCGGGCCAGATCGGCCAGCACCTGCGGCAGCAGCCCGCGCGCCGCCGAGGCGAACGCGGCCACCGTCAGCAGCCCGCCGGGCTGGCCGCGCCGCTCCTCCAGCGTGGTCTCGGTGCGCTCCACGATCGCCAGCAACTCCTGGGCGGCGTCGGCCAGATGGCGGGCCTCCTCGGTGAGGGCGACCCCGCGCCCGCGCCGCTCCAGCAGGGTGGTGCGGGTCTCCCGTTCCAGCTTGGAGATCTGTTGGGAGACCGCCGAGGGGGTGTAGCCGAGGGCGGCCGCCGCGCCGGCGACCGAGCCGTGGACGGAGACGGCGTGCAGGGCGCGCAGCCGGGCGAGATCGAGCATGTCTCCATCGTGGCACCGCGGACATACGTAAGCAACGCTTCATCCATCCCGGAAGACATCCGCGCTGGTGCTACATGGTCGGGCAGTCGATGCTCGAAGCATGCGTCCCGTACACACCGCCCTCGCCGTGCTCGTCGCCGCCGTCTGGGGCTTCAACTTCGTGGTCATCCAGATCGGCCTCGACCACTTCCCGCCCCTGCTCCTGTCCGCCCTGCGCTTCCTCGTCGCCGCCCTGCCCGCCGTGTTCTTCGTCGGGCGGCCCAAGGCCGCCTGGAAGTGGATCGTCGGCGTCGGGATCGCCCTCGGCGTGGCCAAGTTCGGCCTGCTCTTCACCGGCATGGACGCCGGCATGCCGGCCGGGCTGTCCTCGCTCGTACTGCAGGTCCAGTCCGTCTTCACCGCCGTCCTCGCCGCCTTCGTGCTGCGCGAGCGGCCGGGTCGGGTCCGCATGCTCGGGATGGCCGTGGCGCTCGCCGGGATCGCGGTCGCCGCCGTGGACGGCGGGACCTCCGGGCCGGTGCTCGGCTTCACGCTGGTCGTGGCGGCCGCCGCCTGCTGGGGCGTGTCCAACGTCCTGACCCGCAAGGCCGCCCCGCCCGACGCCCTGAACTTCATGGTGTGGGTGTGCACGGTCCCGGTCCTGCCGCTGCTCGCGCTCTCGCTCCTGCTGGAGGGCCCCGAGCGGGACCTGGCCGCGCTGCGGGCCCTGGACTGGTCCGGGGCGGCCGTCATCGGATACGTCGCCTGGGTGTCCACCGTCTTCGGGTTCGCCGCCTGGAGCTACCTGCTGCGGCGCTACCCGGCCTCCGCGGTGGCCCCGTTCTCGCTGCTGGTCCCGGTCTTCGGGATGTCCTCCGCGGCCCTGGTCCTCGGGGAGTCCGTCTCGGGGCTGCGCTGGCTGGCGGCCGTACTGCTGGTGGGCGGGGTGGCGCTGACCTCGCTGGCCCCGGGGCGCGCCGTGAACCGTACGGGGGTCGGTTCGGGCGTCAGCGCGGGGAGCCCTCCTGGAGCGGCAGCCGCCAGTCCTGTCCCGTCAGGCTCGCTCCGTACGAGCGGTGCGGCCGCTCCGCGATCAGGGTGAACCCGGCCTTCAGGTAGAGCTCGCGGGCGTCGGTCAGCACGTCGTTGGTCCACAGCACCAGTTCGCGGTAGCCGACCGAGCGGGCGAAGGCCACGACGGCGTCGACGAGCAGGGTGCCGATGCCGCGGCCGCGGCCCTGCGGGTCGACCAGGAGCAGCCGCAGCCGGGCGGTGCCGGGCGCGCCCTCCTCCCGTACGCACATCACCGAGCCGACGGGCCGGCCGTCCAGCTCCGCGATCCACACCCGTTCCAGGTGGGGGTCGTGGTCCTGGGCGAAGTCCGCGACGATCCGGGCGACCAGGCCCTCGAAGTCGCTGTTCCAGCCGTACTCGGCGGCGTACAGCGCGCCGTGGCGCTGCACGATCCACCCCAGGTCCCCCGGTTCCGGGTCGCGGAGCCGTACGCCTTCAGCCATGGGGCAACTCTAGGGGGAGGGTGCGCCGGTGGGGCCCTGAAGGGGCCATTTCTTGCCGCCTACTTCTTGCCACCGCCGAGGATCTCGCCGAGCAGGTCTCCGAGGCCGCCGGCCGTTCCTGCGCCCGCTCCTGCGCCCGCTCCTGCGCTCGTTGCGGGGGGACCGCCGGGGGCCGCGGCGGCCGCCCCGGTGCCCGCCGCCCCCGTGCCCGCCGCCCGGCCGGAGGCGCGCTTGGCGAGGACCGCCAGGACGACCGGGATCAGCATCTCGATGACCCGGCTGATGGTGGCGGCGGGGATGCCGGTCCGCTTCGAGACGGCGGCGGCCACGGGCTTGCCCACCTTGGCGAGCACCGCGGCCATCATTCCGCCGCTGAGCAGACCGCCGAGGCCGCCGAGCGTGGCCACGCCCTCCAGCGGCGGTTCGGCCTCGGCGACCTCGGCGATGGCCTGGCGCACCGCCACGCCGTCGGCGTCGTCGGCATCGGCCTTCTGCTGGAGGCCGCCGGTCATGGCGCCGACGGTCTCCGTGACGGCCTCCCGGGCGCCGGAGTCGTCCGTGCCGAGCAAGCCGGCGATCTCGGTCAGCTTGTCGTCGCCGAGTTCGCCCAGCACGTCGTCCTGGAATGAGGATTCGCTCATTCCTGAAACGCTACTTCTGTGTCGTTTTGCCGGCACCTTGAGTAGGCGCCGGGTAACGGAAACGTAAAGCTGTGGTTCCGGATGCAACCCTGCGGGCGCACCGCGGGTCGTATGTTGCGTCGGTGCTTCCGGGGAGGGATCTGGGGGGATCGGGAAGTCCGACACGGGAGGGGTAACCGTGAGGGGGTCCGGCCGCGAGGCGGGACCCCCTTTGCGTTGCCCCGTCGCACCGCTCCCTCGCACCGCTCCCTCGCACCGCCCCTTCGTCGTTGTCCACAGGCCTGACGCGCTGTCGGCGCCGCCCGGTAGTTTCGGGGCATGGCAGCAACAGACGGGGCGCCGCGGGCGGTCCAACTGGCGGTGGTCGACGGCGTGCTCGAACGCATCACCTACGCCAACGAGGAGAGCGGGTACACGGTCGCCCGCGTGGACACCGGCCGGGGCAGCGGCGATCTGCTGACGGTGGTCGGCTCGCTGCTGGGCGCCCAGCCCGGCGAGTCCCTGCGCATGGAGGGCCGCTGGGGCTCCCACCCGCAGTACGGCAAGCAGTTCACCGTGGAGAACTACCGGACCGTGCTCCCGGCGACCATCCAGGGCATCCGCCGCTACCTCGGCTCCGGCCTGATCAAGGGCATCGGCCCGAAGATCGCCGACCGGATCGTGGAGCACTTCGGCACCGACACCCTCGACGTCATCGAGGACGAGCCGAAGCGGCTGATCGAGGTACCCGGGCTCGGCCCCAAGCGGACGAAGCTGATCGGCGCGGCCTGGGAAGAGCAGAAGGCCATCAAGGAGGTCATGGTCTTCCTCCAGGGCGTCGGCGTCTCCACCTCCATCGCCGTGCGCATCTACAAGAAGTACGCCGACGCCTCCATCTCCGTGGTGAAGAACCAGCCCTACCGGCTCGCCGCCGACGTGTGGGGCATCGGCTTCCTCACCGCCGACCGCATCGCCCAGGCCGTCGGCATCCCGCACGACAGCCCCGAGCGGGTCAAGGCCGGCCTCCAGTACGCCCTGTCCCAATCCACCGACCAGGGACACTGCTTCCTGCCCGAGGACCGGCTCATCGCCGACGGGGTCAAGCTGCTCCAGGTGGACACGGGGCTGGTGATCGACTGCCTGGCCGAGCTCGCCGCCGACCCGGAAGGGGTCGTACGGGAGCCCGTACCGGATCCGCAGGGCGGGCCGGACCCGCTGACCGCCGTGTACCTGGTGCCCTTCCACCGGGCCGAGCTGTCGTTGGTGGGGCAGGTTCGCCGACTGCTGCACGCCGAGGACGACCGGATGCCCGGCTTCCGGGACGTGGACTGGGAGAAGGCACTGGGCTGGCTCGCCGGGCGGACGGGGGCCACGCTCGCCCCCGAGCAGCGGGACGCCGTGAAACTGGCGCTGACCCGCCGGGTCGCCGTCCTCACGGGCGGGCCCGGCTGCGGGAAGTCCTTCACCGTGCGCTCGATCGTCGAACTGGCCCGGGCGAAGAAGGCCAAGGTGGTGCTGGCCGCGCCCACCGGCCGCGCGGCGAAGCGGCTGGCCGAGCTCACCGGGGCCGAGGCCTCCACGGTGCACCGGCTGCTGGAGCTCAAACCGGGCGGGGACGCGGCGTACGACCGGGAGCGGCCGCTGGACGCGGACCTGGTCGTCGTCGACGAGGCCTCGATGCTGGACCTGCTGCTGGCCAACAAGCTGGTCAAGGCGGTGGCACCGGGGGCGCACCTGCTGCTGGTCGGGGATGTGGACCAGCTGCCGTCGGTCGGTGCCGGGGAGGTGCTGCGGGACCTGCTGGCCGAGGGCGGCCCGGTGCCCGCGGTGCGGCTGACCCGGATCTTCCGGCAGGCCCAGCAGTCCGGCGTGGTCACCAACGCCCACCGGATCAACACCGGCTTGCCGCCGATCACGGACGGGCTGCCGGACTTCTTCCTGTTCCCGGAGGAGGACACCGAAGCGGCCGGGGTGCTGGCCGTGGACGTGGCCGCCCGCAGGATTCCGGCCAGATTCGGGCTCGACCCGCGCCGGGACGTCCAGGTGCTCGCGCCGATGCACCGCGGCCCGGCCGGCGCCGGGAACCTCAACGGACTGCTCCAGCAAGCGATGACACCGGCCCGGCCGAACCTGCCGGAGAAGAGGTTCGGCGGCCGGGTCTTCCGGGTGGGCGACAAGGTGACCCAGATCCGGAACAACTACGAGAAGGGCGCCAACGGCGTCTTCAACGGCACGGTCGGCGTGGTCACCGGCCTCGACGTGGACGAACAGCGCCTGACGGTGCGGACGGAGGAGGATGAGGAGATCGTGTACGAGTTCGGTGAGCTCGACGAGCTGGCCCACGCGTACGCCGTCACCATTCACCGTTCACAGGGGAGTGAATATCCGGCGGTGGTGATCCCCGTCACCACCGGGGCCTGGATGATGCTCCAGCGCAACTTGCTCTACACGGCGGTGACCAGGGCGAAGAAACTGGTCGTCCTCGTCGGGTCCCGCAAGGCCCTCGGCCAGGCGGTGCGTACCGTTTCCGCAGGCAGGAGGTACACGGCGGTCGCTGCCAGGCTGTCCGGCCGGATACCGGTGGGAAACATCACCTAGATGATCGATCATTTGGGGTTCCGGCAACCGGCTCGGGGGGGCAGGATGAGCAGGTTGGCGGCACTCAGTGCCGTCAAAAGCACCAAAGGCCGACCCCGAGTGCACTCTCCTGCGCCAAATGGGGGAAGGTAGAGGAAGTCAGGGCACCTCGAAGAAGAGGCACTACGTCGGTGAGGGATGACGTGAGCGACAACTCTGTAGTACTCCGGTACGCGGACGGTGAATACACCTACCCGGTGGTCGAAAGCACCGTCGGTGACCAGGGCTTCGACATCTCGAAGCTGCGGGCCCAGACCGGGCTCGTCACCTTGGACAGCGGCTACGGCAACACCGCGGCCTACAAGTCCGCGATCACCTACCTCGACGGTGAGCAGGGCATCCTGCGCTACCGCGGTTACCCGATCGAGCAGCTGGCCGAGCGCTCGTCGTTCATCGAGGTTGCGTACCTGCTGATCAACGGGGAGCTGCCGACCGTCGACCAGCTCGCGTCGTTCCGCAACGAGATCACCCAGCACACGCTGCTCCACGAGGACGTGAAGCGCTTCTACGACGGCTTCCCGCGGGACGCGCACCCGATGGCGATGCTGTCCTCCGTGGTCAGCGCGCTGTCGACGTTCTACCAGGACAGCCACAACCCGTTCGACGAGAAGCAGCGCCACCTCTCGACGATCCGCCTGCTGGCCAAGCTCCCGACGATCGCGGCCTACGCGTACAAGAAGTCGGTCGGCCACCCGGTGGTCTACCCGCGCAACGACCTCGGCTACGTCGAGAACTTCCTGCGCATGACCTTCTCCGTGCCGGCCCAGGAGTACGACCTGGACCCGGTCGTGGTCTCCGCGCTCGACAAGCTGCTGATCCTGCACGCGGACCACGAGCAGAACTGCTCCACCTCCACCGTGCGCCTGGTCGGCTCCTCGCAGGCGAACATGTTCGCCTCGATCTCCGCCGGCATCTCGGCCCTGTGGGGTCCGCTGCACGGTGGCGCCAACCAGTCCGTCCTCGAGATGCTGGAAGGCATCAAGAACGACGGCGGCGACGTCGACGCCTTCATCCGCAAGGTGAAGAACAAGGAGGACGGCGTCCGCCTCATGGGCTTCGGACACCGTGTCTACAAGAGCTTCGACCCCCGGGCGAAGATCATCAAGGCGGCGGCGCACGACGTCCTCTCGGCGCTCGGCAAGAGCGACGAGCTGCTGGACATCGCGCTCAAGCTGGAAGAGCACGCGCTGGCCGACTCGTACTTCGTCGAGCGCAACCTCTACCCGAACGTGGACTTCTACACCGGTCTGATCTACCGGGCGATGGGCTTCCCCACCGAGATGTTCACCGTGCTCTTCGCGCTCGGCCGCCTCCCGGGCTGGATCGCCCAGTGGCAGGAAATGATCAAGGAGCCGGGTTCCCGCATCGGTCGCCCGCGCCAGATCTACACCGGCGAGGTCCTGCGCGACTTCGTCCCCGTAGAAGCCCGCTGACCCGAGGCTTCACTCCGTGCGGCGTGCGGCCGCGCGGAGCGCACCACAGGCAACCCTGAGCATGCGAGAAGCGCCCCGCCGTCGATCCCCCCACGGGTCGACGGTCGGGGCGCTTCCCTTTTCCCCGAAACGGATTCCCCCCACGGGACCCGAGTCGGGGCGTCGGTGTGCCGGGACCCGTTCGTCCGGGAGGGCCGCTCAAAGCCTCCCGCGGGTACGTGTCCCGGCCGGCTGATGCCCACGGAAACCTCCCCAGGTTTCCGAGAAACGTCCCCCAAGACGTTCTTGGCATCGCCCCATTAGACCCATGACGACCCCGGATGGTTACGTTGCGATCACTGTGATCTGCGTCTCCCGTGAAGGAAGTGTGGGGACCGTGAGGAGGAGGGGCACTAGCGGAAGGACCGCAACCGGAGGCTGTTGGTCACCACGAAGACCGAGGAGAAGGCCATGGCGGCCCCCGCGATCATCGGATTGAGCAGGCCGGCGGCCGCCAGGGGCAGGGCCGCCACGTTGTACCCGAAGGCCCAGAACAGGTTGCCCTTGATCGTGGCCAAGGTCCGGCGCGAGAGCCGGATCGCGTCCGCCGCGACCCGCAGGTCACCCCGTACGAGGGTCAGGTCTCCCGCCTCGATGGCCGCGTCCGTGCCGGTGCCCATGGCCAGCCCCAGGTCCGCCTGGGCCAGTGCGGCCGCGTCGTTGACCCCGTCGCCGACCATGGCGACCGTACGGCCCTGCGCCTGCAGGCGACGTACGACGTCCACCTTGTCCTGCGGGAGGACCTCGGCGATCACCTCGTCGATGCCCACCTCGCGGGCCACCGTCGCGGCGACGGCCTTGTTGTCTCCCGTCAGCAGGACCGGGGTGAGGCCCAGCGCCCGCAGCCGGGAGACCGCCTCGGCGCTGGTCTCCTTGACCGCGTCCGCCACGGTCAGGACCCCGCGCGCCGCGCCGTCCCAGGCCACCAGGACGGCGGTGCTGCCCGCGGCCTCGGCGGCCGCCTTGGCCCCGGCCAGTCCGGCCGGCAGCTCGATCGACCAGTCGGCCAGCAGCTGCTCGCGGCCCACCAGGACGGCGTGTCCGTCGACCACGCCCTGGACGCCGAGCCCCGCGACGTTCTCGAAGGACTCCGGAACGGGCAGGGAGCCGGCCCGCTCCGCCGCCCCGGCGGCGACGGCACGGGCGATCGGGTGCTCCGAGGCGTGCTCCAGGGACCCGGCGAGGCGCAGGAGTTCGCGCTCGTCGACGCCGGCGGCGGTGAAGACGCCGTCGAGGGTCATCCGGCCGGTGGTGACGGTGCCGGTCTTGTCCAGGACGACGGTGTCCACGCGGCGGGTGGACTCCAAGACCTCGGGGCCCTTGATCAGGATGCCGAGCTGCGCGCCCCGTCCGGTGCCGACCATCAGCGCGGTCGGGGTGGCCAGGCCCAGGGCGCACGGGCAGGCGATGATCAGGACGGCCACGGCGGCGGTGAAGGCGGCGGTGGGGTCGTCGGTGATCAGCAGCCAGGTGATCCAGGTGCCGATGGCGAGCACCAGGACGACGGGGACGAAGATCCCGGAGATCTGGTCGGCGAGGCGCTGCACCTCGGCCTTGCCGTTCTGCGCGTCCTCCACCATCTTCGCCATCCGGGCGAGTTGGGTGTCGGCGCCGATCCGGGTGGCCTCGACGACGAGGCGTCCGGAGGTGTTCACGGTGGCTCCGGTGACGGAGTCGCCCACGGCGACGTCGACCGGGACGGACTCGCCGGTCAGCATGGAGGCGTCCACGGCGGAGCTGCCCTCGACGACGGTGCCGTCGGTGGCGATCTTCTCGCCGGGGCGGACGACGAACCGGTCGCCGACCGCGAGCGCGCCCACCGGGATCCGGACCTCCTGGCCCGCGCGCAGGACGACGACGTCCTTGGCGCCCAGCTCCAGCAGGGCCTTGAGGGCCGCGCCCGCCTTCCGCTTGGAGCGGGCCTCCAGGTAGCGGCCCAGGAGGATGAAGGAGACGACGCCGGCCGCGACCTCCAGGTAGATGGCGGAGGAGCCGTCGGTGCGGGAGATCGAGAAGTCGAATCCGTGCCGCATGCCCGGCATGCCGGCGTGGCCGAAGAACAGGGCCCACAGCGACCACGTGAAGGCGGCCAGCGTGCCGACCGAGACGAGGGTGTCCATGGTGGCGGCGCCGTGCCGGGCGTTGGTCCAGGCGGCCTTGTGGAAGGGGTACCCGCCCCAGACGACGACGGGGGCCGCCAGGGTCAGCGAGAGCCACTGCCAGTTGTCGAACTGGAGGGCGGGGACCATCGCGAGCAGGACGACGGGCAGGGCGAGCGCGACGGAGACCAGCAGGCGCTGCCGCAGTGCGGCGAGAGCCGGGTCGGGGACCTCGGTCGCCCCGGGAGCCCCGGGCAGAGCCCCTTCGGTGGCGGCGGCGGGTTCCGGGGCGGGCGGCGGCGGGGGCTCCTCGGCGGTGTAGCCGGTCTTGACGACGGTCGCGATCAGATCGGCGACCTGCACGTCACCGGTGTAGGAGACGCGGGCCTTCTCGGTGGCGTAGTTCACCGTGGCCTCGACGCCGTCCATCCGGTTGAGCTTCTTCTCGATGCGGGCGGCGCAGGAGGCGCAGGTCATCCCGCCGATCGAGAGTTCGACCGCCGTTATCGGTCCGTCGTGCACTGTGCTGCTGCTCATGTTCCGGCTCCAGGGGGATGGCCGGGCCGTACGGGACCAGTATGAGCTGGCCGGCACGGCCCGGCAGGGTGCCGCGGGGCTGCCGCGGGTGCCGTGCGGGTCTTGCGGCCGCTCAGACCTGTCCGGCGAATTCGTAGCCGGCCTCGTCCACGGCGGCGCGGACGTCCTCGTCCGCGAGCGGGGCGGCGGAGACCACGGTGACCTCACCGGTCGCGGCGACGGCCTTGACCGTGCTGACGCCCGGCAGGGCGGAGATCTCGGTGGTCACCGCGCCCTCGCAGTGTCCGCAGGTCATGCCGGTCACCCGGTAGACGGTGGTGGTCTGGGTGTCCGTCTCGGCGGTCATGTCGTTCTCCTCTTCAGGGGCGTGTGCCGGTCACCGGGAGGGCGGCCGATGGCTCCACCGTGCTCCCGACAGTTCGAGACTATACCCCTGGGGGGTATCAAAGCGAGTATCGGCTCCCAGTTTTTCGATCCTCGTGGGAAAACTGGCCGGTATAGGCGAACTGTATGTAAATGGCTGATATGGATCACTCGGGAAGCCTCGTCCTGATCCCGGCCGCCGCGGCGCTGATCCCTGCTCGCGCGCGGAGTGGCGCCGTGGATCCCGGGCCCTCTGGTGACCATCGAAATCCCGCGCGGCACCCTGATCGGCGTCTGGATCGGACCGGACGTGCTCGACCGGGCCGCGACGGAGCTGGGCGCCACCTGCCCGACCGCAGGGATACCGGGGACCTTCAGGGCCGGTTCGGGTCCGTGACGATGGCGGTGGGCGCGGTGGGCGCGGTGGGCGCGGTGGGTGAGTTCGGGGCGGGGCGAAGGGTCGACTCCCGGCCCGCACGCGGGGCCCGGAGGGCGCCGAGGCGGTGCGGGCCGGGCCGGGCCGGCCGGGCGGGTCAGTGGGTGGGGGCCTCGGTGATCATCGGCTCCAGGTAGCGCAGCAGGACGGTCTTGAGCTCGGCGGTGTACGCGGCGCGCTCGTCGCCCTCGTGGGCCAGGATCAGGTCGAGGGACGACTTGAAGATGCCCAGGATCATGTTCGAGATGTGGGCGAGCTCGTGGGCCGGGGCCTCGGGGCAGAAGTCGCGCAGCACGGCCTCGATGCGGGCGAGCAGGCCGGCGTGCAGTTCCTCGTGCTCCTGGGCGATGCCGGGGACGCCGGTGCCGTGCATGAGCGCCCAGAAGGCCGGGTTCTCGCAGTTGAAGGCGATGACCGGGTCGAGGACGGCGTCGAGCAGCTCGGGCAGGGGGCGCTGGAGGTTCTCGGGGCGGAAGGCCTGTCCGTGCATTTCGTGCGCGCGCTGGAGCAGTTGGCCGCCGAGCTCGACCGCGATGGCTTCCTTGTTGGGGAAGTACTGGTAGAGGGTGCCCGGCGACACGCCCGCCTCGCGGGCGATGGCGTTGGTGCTGGCCGAGGCGTAGCCGGTACGGCAGAACACCCCGGCGGCGGCGGCCAGCAGCTGGGAGATCCGGCGTTCGCCGCGGGCCTGGCGGCGGCGCGGGGTGGCGGCAGTGGTGCCCGCGTCGGTGCTGGTTGTCGCAGCGGCGGCGCTGTCGGTCGTGTCAGCGGCGTCGACGGCGGATCCCTTGATCCCCTTTTCGGTGTTTTTGTCCATGCGTGTCCCCGGCATGTCCAATCCCCTGCTTCCCGTGGGCGATTGACAAACGCGAGTGATCGCTCGCATTCTTGGAGAATGCGAGCGACTGCTCGTGTTTGCCAGTCTATGTGGCCTGGCAATCACGGTGAAGGGGACACCGAGTCATGTCCGAAGTCAAGAAACCGCCGTCCTCCGGGGCGGAGGCGGGGTGGACCCGGTTCGTCACGGCCCGGCCGCGGCTCACGCTGCTGCTCGCCCTGCTGGTCACGGCCCTGGCCGTGGTCGCGGGCGGCGGCGTCGCCGACCGGCTGGGAAGTGGCGGCTGGGAGGACCCGGGCGCCCAGTCCACCTACGCAGCGCGGGCCCTGGAGCGGGAGTTCCCGCACTCCGAGCCCAATCTGCTCCTGCTCGTCGATGCCGCGCCGGGCACCACCGGGGTCGACGACCCCGCCGTGGCCGCCGAAGCCGAACGGCTCGCGACCGCACTCGCCGCCGAACGGGGGGTCGTCGGCGTCGGCTCGTACTGGCGCACCCAGCTGCCCACGCTGCGCTCCGAGAACGGTCGGCAGGCACTCATCGTCGGCCGCGTCCAGGGCGACGAGAAGGCGGCCACCGCGGCACTGGAACGCATGGCCCCGCGCTTCGAGGGCGAGCACGGCCCGGTGCGGGTGTCCCTCGGCGGTCCCGCGGCGGTCCAGCGCGAGGTCACCCGGACCATTCAGGAAGACCTGCTGCGCGCCGAGCTCATCGCCCTGCCGGTCACCCTCGTCCTGCTCGTCCTCGTCTTCGGCAGCGCGGTCGCCGCCCTGCTCCCCCTCGGCGTCGGCATCGTGGCCATCCTCGGCACCAATGCCGTACTGCGCGGACTCACCGAGGTCACGGACGTCTCCGTCTTCGCCCAGAACCTGACCACCGCGCTCGGCCTCGGCCTCGCCATCGACTACGCCCTGTTCATCGTCCGCCGGTTCCGCGAGGAACTCGCCGCCGGGCGGGATCCGGTCGCCGCGGTCGGGGCCACCCTGCGCACCGCCGGGCGCACCGTGCTCTTCTCGGCGCTCACCGTCGCGGTCTCGCTCTCGGCGATGCTCTTCTTCCCCATGTACTTCCTGCGCTCCTTCGCCTACGCCGGGGTCGCGGTCGTGCTGCTCGCGGCGGCGGCCGCGCTGATCCTGCTGCCGGCCGCCCTGGTGCTCCTCGGCGATCGGGTCAACGCCCTGGACCTGCGCCGGCTGTGGCGCCGCCGCCGGGCGGAGGGCGCCGAGGCCGGGCCCGTGGAGACGGGCCGGGGCTGGGGACGGGCGGCCGCCCTCGTGATGCGGCGCGCCCCCGTCTTCGCCGTGGTCACCACCGTGGGCCTGCTGCTGCTCGGTCTGCCCTTCGCGGGGGTCAAGTTCGGCACGGTCGACGACCGGCAGCTCCCGAAGGACGCCCCCTCCCACGTGGTGCAGGAGCAGATCCGCGACGGCTTCCCGAACAGCCCCGGCGGCGGTATCACCGTGCTCGCCGAGGGAGCCCCCGGCCCCGAGCGCCTCGCGGCCTACCGGGACCGGCTGGCCGCCCTGCCCGGGGTGACCCGGGTCGACGGGCCGATCGGCTCCGCGACGGGAAGCGAGTTCACCACCTTCTCCGTGTCCGTCGAGGGTGAGGCCGTGGGGCAGACGGCTCGGGACCTGGTCGACGAGGTCCGCGCCGTGGACGCCGGCTTCAAGACCTCGGTGACCGGACAGGCGGCCGTCCTCGTCGACGCACAGAAGGCCATCGCAGGCGCGCTGCCCGCGGCGGCGGCCCTGGTGGTCCTCGCTACGCTCCTGCTGGTGTTCCTGCTCACCGGGAGCCTGCTGATACCGCTGCAGGCGGTACTGCTCAATGCCCTCAGCCTGACCGCGATGTTCGGGGCGGTGGTGTGGGTGTTCCAGGACGGCAACCTTTCCGGGCTCCTCTCCTTCACCGCCACCGGCGACATCGAGACCACCCTGCCGGTGCTGATGTTCTGCATCGCCTTCGGGCTCTCCATGGACTACGGGGTGTTCCTCATATCCCGCATCAAGGAGGAGTACGACCGGACCGGGGACCACGAGAGTGCCGTCCGGACGGGGCTGGCCCGCACCGGCGGGCTGATCACCGCGGCGGCCGTGATCCTGGCGGTGGTGATGGTGGCCATCGGCACGTCCCGGGTGACCAACACCAAGATGCTGGGGCTCGGGATCGCGCTGGCGGTCCTCATGGACGCCATGGTCGTCCGCAGCCTCCTGGTCCCGGCGGTGATGAAGCTGACCGGACGGGCCACCTGGTGGGCCCCCGCCCCGCTGCGCCGCCTGCACGAGAGGTTCGGCCTGAGCGAAGGCGAGTCCGCGCCCCCGGCGCCGGAGCCGGAGCCGGACCGGATACCCGTGGGGGCCGGCGCCTAGCCGGGGGTGCACCTCGATCCCGGGTGAGGGGCGCGGGGGCGGGTGAGGGGACCCGGCGGGTCCCCTCACCCGCCCCGCCGGATTCAGTCCTCGCGGCGGCCCCGGTTCCCGGGCCGGCGGGCCACCCAGGCGCGCACGGTTTCGGCGTACCAGTAGGGCTTGCCCCCCTCCACATGGTCGGGTGTGGGCAGCAGCCCGTGTTTGCGATAGGAGCGCACGGTGTCAGGCTGGACCCGGATGTGGGCAGCGATCTCCTTGTATGACCACAGCTGTCGGTCACTCATGCTGGACACCTCCTTGTCCACGCCGCGGGGTCGGCCGGGAGGCCGTCGGGGGAGCCGACGCGTGGACGCTGACGATCACTCGGGTTGTGCCCGGGGAACGACGCTGAGTGACGATAGGGGAGGGGCTGTTGACTTCCTGTGACGGAAGACCCGCGTAATGCGGACATGTGTGACAGAAGGGGGACCCCTGTGACAAGAGGGCCACAGGGGTCGGGTGGGGAGCTGGCGGGGCGTCAGCGGTACAGGGCAGGGCGTTCCGCCAGCTCCACGACGGCCCGTACACCGCTGTGCGCCGCCGCGAGGCCCGCCTCGGAGACGGCGGCCGCCGCGTAGCCGTCCCACGCGTCGGGCCCCGCCACCCGGCCCTGCGCGGCCGCGGCCACCCAGCTCCGCAGCTGGCGGTCGTAGGCATCGGCGAAGCGCACCGTGAAGTCCTGGTCGATGGCGCCGCCCCAGCGGCCCGCCGACTGCACCACCATCGCGTGTCCGTCGCCGATCCGGGCACTGCCCGCCTCGCCGACCGCCTCGCACTGGACCTGGTAGCCGAAACCGCAGTTGACGAAGATCTCCACGTCGACGACGGCCCCGCCGGAGGTCTCGAGCAGCACCAGCCGGGGATCGCTCAGCCCCTCGGGAGCGGCTGCCGTGGGTCGCGGCGAGAGCACGCTGACGGCGGTGATCTCCTGACCCAGCAGCCAGCGGGCCGCGTCCACCTCGTGCACCACCGAGTCGCTGATCAGCATGTCGCTGGTGAAGAACGACGGCGAGGAGGCATTGCGGTGCCGGCAGTGCAGGAAGAGCGGGCGCCCGATCCCGCCCGCGTCCAGTAGCTCCTTCAGCCGGGCGTACTCGGCGTCGTACCGCCGCATGAACCCCACCTGCACCAGGCGTCGCCCCAGCCGCTGTTCGGCCTCCATGATGCGCAAGGCCCCCGCCGGGTCCGGGGTCAGCGGCTTCTCGCACAGCACCGGCAGCTCCCGCTCCAGCGCGTGCAGGATCGCCTCCTCGTGGGCGGGTCCGGGCGAGGCGATCAGCACGGCCTGGACCCCGGGCGCGGCTATCGCGGCCGCCGGGTCGGTGTGCGCCGTCGCCCCGTCCAGAGTGCCCGCGACCTCCTTGACCCGGTCCCCGTCCGGGTCGGCCAGGGCCACCACACGGGCCCCGCCCACCGTCCGCCCGATCCGGCGGACGTGGTCGGCGCCCATCTTCCCGGTGCCGATGACGGCGATGCCGAGCGTGCTCATGTCGTACTCCTCTTCCTTCCGAAGGGTCAGCGGGCGCCGCAGGAGCGGAGGTAGGCGCGGGTGCGCCGGGCGATCGGCAGCGGCCGGTCGGGCGAACACGGGTACATGTCCTGCTCCACGATGGCGAACAGGTCCACGTCCAGCCGCTGGGCCGCCGCGAGCACCGGTTCCAGCGCGGGCACCCCCGAGGGCGGTTCGCACATCACCCCACGGCCCACGGCCGGCCCGAAGGGCAGCCCCTCGGCGACGACTTCGGCCAGGATCCGCGGATCCACCTGCTTGAGGTGGAGGTAGCCGATCCGCTCGCCGAAGGTCTCCACGGCCTGCACGCTGTCCCCGCCGCAGTACGCGTAGTGCCCCGTGTCCAGGCAGAGGGAGACGAGCCCGGGGTCGGTGGCGTCCAGGAAGCGGGCCACGTTCTCCGGGGTGTCGATGTGGGTGTCGGCGTGCGGATGGACGACGATCCGCAGCCCGTACCGGTCCTGGACCTCCCGGCCGAGGCGCTCGGTCTGCGAGGTCAGTTCGCGCCACTGGGCGGGGGACAGGATGCGGTCCTCCAGCACCTCCCCGGTCTTGTCGTCCCGCCAGAAGGAGGGGATGACGACGAGATGGGCCGCGCCCATGGCCCGGGTCAGCGCCGCGATTTGCGACACGTGCGTCCAGGTGTCCTCCCACACGGCGGGCCCGTGATGGAGTCCGGTGAAGACGGTTCCGGCCGAGACGCGCAGCCCGCGCTTGGCCGTTTCCTCGGCGAGGCGGGCGGGATCGGTGGGCAGATAGCCGTACGGGCCGAGTTCGATCCACTCGTACCCGGCGTCGGCGACCTCGTCGAGGAAACGTTCCCAGGGCGTCTGTCGGGGGTCGTCGGGAAACCAGACACCCCAGGAGTCCGGAGCCGAACCGATGCGGATACGGGTCAACGCGGGCGGGGAGGACGTCATAACGGCCACCTTAGGGTGGAGGACCAATGGGAGGACTGACTGTGACCGGCACCGGCGATCCGTTCGCGTTCGACCTGATCACGATGGGCCGGATCGGGGTGGATCTCTACCCGTTGACGACGGGCGTACCACTGGCCGAGGCGGAGACGTTCGGCAAGTTCCTGGGCGGCTCCCCGACCAACGTGGCCGTCGCGGCGGCCCGGCTGGGACGCCGGGTGGCGGTGATCACCCGTACCGGCGCGGACCCCTTCGGCGGCTACCTGCGCTCCGAACTGCGGGGGTTCGGGGTGGACGACCGGTGGGTCGCCGAGGTCGCCGGGCTGCCGACCCCCGTCACCTTCTGCGAGATCTTCCCGCCGGACCACTTCCCGCTCTACTTCTACCGGCTGCCGAAGGCCCCGGACCTGGAGATCGCGGCGGACGAGGTGGACCTGGCGGCGGTACGGGCGGCCCGCGTGTTCTGGATGACGGGTACGGGCCTGAGCGAGGAGCCCTCACGGGCGGCGACGCTGGCGGCGCTGGAGGCCCGCGCGCGGACCGGGACGACGGTCTTCGACCTGGACTGGCGGCCGATGCTGTGGCGGGAGAAGCCGGGGCCGTACTACGAGCGGGCGCTGCGGTCGGCGACGGTGGCCGTGGGGAACGCGGAGGAGTGCGAGATCGCCACGGGCGCCTCGGATCCGCACGCGGCGGCGCGGGCGCTGCTCGCGGCGGGTGTGGAACTGGCGGTGGTCAAGCGCGGCCCGGAGGGCGTGCTAGCGGTCCACCGCGACGGCACGGTGGCGGAGGTCGCGCCGGTGCCGGTGGAGGTGGTCAACGGACTGGGCGCGGGAGACGCGTTCGGCGGGGCGCTGTGCCACGGACTGCTGGCGGGATGGGAACTGGAGCGAGTGGTGCGGTACGCGAACGCGGCCGGGGCGATCGTCGCCTCGCGGCTGGCGTGTTCGAGCGCGATGCCGTTCTCGCACGAGGTGGAGGAGGTGCTGGGACGTGCCGGTGGTGTCTGAGTGGGGGATGGAGTGGACGAGGCTGTTGGTCCTCGACCTGGCCCCGGGGGAGGCGTACGCGCACGCGTGCGGGGAGTGCGAGTGGATCGTGCTCCCACTGTCGGGCGCCTGCGAGGTCCGCTGCCGCGCCCTGCCGAACCCGGCCTCGCCGGCGTTTGAGGCGCGGGGTCCGGGGCAGAGCCCCGGGAACGGACCGGAGGTGTTCCAACTGCACGGGCGGACGGGGGTGTTCAGCGGCGTCACCGACTTCGCGTACCTGCCGCGGGACGCGGACGCGGAGATCCGGTCGGCTGCCGGCGGCCGGTTCGCCCTCGCCGGGGCCCGGTGCGAGACGCGGCTCCCCGCCCGGTACGGGCCCGCCGGCAAGGTCCCCGTAGAGCTCCGCGGCGCCGGCCAGTGCTCGCGGCAGATCAACAACTTCGCCACCGCCGGCCCGGACGGCTTCGACTGCGACCGCCTCATCGCCGTCGAGGTGCTCACCCCCGGCGGGAACTGGTCCTCGTACCCGCCCCACAAGCACGACGAGCACCACCCCGGCGAGGAGTCCCGCCTGGAGGAGATGTACTACTTCGAGATCGCCCCGCACGGCGACACCCCCGGGCTCGGCTACCAGCGCGTCACCCCCTCCCCGGCCGGGAAGACCGACATCCTCACCGAGGTGCGGACCGGGGACGCGGTGCTGATCCCCGACGGCTGGCACGGGCCGTCCGTGGCCGCCCCCGGGCACGACATGTACTACCTGAACGTGATGGCCGGACCGGGCCCGACCCGGGAGTGGCTGATCCGGGACCATCCCGACCACGGCTGGATCCGCGGCAGCTGGGACGGCCAGGACATCGACCCCCGGCTGCCCTTCTCCCGAACGGAGGACCACCGGTGAGGCTCACCGTCGCGCAGGCGCTCGTCCGTTTCCTGTCCCGCCAGTACACCGAGCGCGACGGACACCGCCGCCGGCTGATCGCCGCCACCTGGGGGATCTTCGGGCACGGGAACGTCGCCGGCATCGGCCAGGCCCTCCTGGAGACCGGGCCCGACGCCATGCCCTTCCTCCAGGGCCGCAACGAGCAGGCCATGGTCCACGCCGCCGTCGGATACGCCCGCCAGAGCGGCCGCCTCTCCGCGCACGCCGTCACCACCTCCATCGGGCCCGGCGCCACCAACCTCGTCACCGGCGCCGCCCTCGCCACCATCAACCGGATCCCGGTGCTCCTGCTGCCCGGCGACACGTTCGCCACCCGGCCCGCCGATCCCGTGCTCCAGCAGCTGGAGGTCCCCCACGCCGGGGACGTCTCCGTCAACGACACCCTGCGCCCCGTCTCCCGCCACTTCGACCGGATCACCCGCCCCGAGGCCCTGATCCCGGCCGCCCTCCAGGCCGTGCGGGTGCTCACCGACCCCGTGCAGACCGGCGCCGTCACCCTCGCGCTCCCGCAGGACGTGCAGGCGCAGGCGTACGACTGGCCGGAGGAGTTCTTCGCCGAGCGCGTGTGGGGCGTGCGCCGGCCCCGTCCCGACCGGCACGAGCTGGCCCGCGCCGCCGAGGCCGTACGGGGCTCCGCGCGCCCGCTGATCGTCGCCGGCGGCGGGATCCGGCACAGCGAGGCCGGCGCGGCCCTGGCCGCCTTCGCCGAGGCCACGGGGATCCCGGTCGCCGTCACCCAGGCGGGCAAGGGCGTCCTGCCGTACGGGCACCCCGCCGACGTGGGCGGGATCGGCTATACCGGCACCTCCACCGCCGCCGCGCTCGCCCGGGAGGCCGACCTCGTCATCGCCGCCGGGACCCGGCTGACCGACTTCACCACCGCCTCCGCAACCCTCTTCCAGCACCCCGCCGTCCGGTTCGTCGGCCTCAACCTGGACCCGTACGACGCCCACAAACTCGCCGCCCTGCCCCTGGTCACCGACGCCCGCGAGGGACTCGACGAGCTGCGGGTCGCCCTCGCCGGCCACCGGGCGGACCCGGCGTACGGGGCGGGGTACGCGGCGGAGCGGGCGCGCTGGGAGAGCCGCGTCGAGCGGGCCTACGCCGTCCCGGAGGCGGACGAGGACGCCCCGCCCACCCAGGCCCAGGTGCTCGGGCTGCTCGACGCCCTGGTCGACGGCACCGACATCCTGATCAACGCGGCCGGCTCCCTCCCCGGCGACCTGCACAAGCTGTGGCGGGCCCGGTCGCAGGACCAGTACCACGTGGAGTACGGGTACTCCTGCATGGGCTACGAGATCCCCGCGGCCATCGGCGTGGCGCTGGCCGCGCCCGGCCGGCCGGTGTGGGCGCTGGTCGGCGACGGGACGTACCTGATGAATCCGACCGAGATCGTCACGGCCGTCCAGGAGGGCCTCCCGATCAAGGTGGTCATCCTCGACAACCACGGCTACGCCTCCATCGGAGGCCTGTCGGGGGCGGTGGGCGGCGAGGGCTTCGGCACCGCGTACCGCTTCCGGGCGCCCGACTCCGGGTACACGGGGGACCCCCTTCCGGTGGACCTCGCGGCCAACGCGGGCTCCCTCGGGATGGCCGTGATCCGCGCCCGCACCACGCGTGACCTGCGCGAAGCCCTCGCCGAGGCCCGCATCGCGACCCGCCCCACATGTGTCTACGTACAGACCCGAACGCCCGACACTGTGTCGGGCCCGCCCCCGGCACAGGCGTGGTGGGATGTTCCTGTGGCCGAGACCGCGACCCGCAAGGCCGCTGCCACGGCCCGTGAAGAGTACGACCGGCAAGCCGCGCAGCGACGTCGCCATCTGTGAAGGAGCAAGGCAATGAAGACCGTCAACCACTGGATCGGTGGCAAGACCGTCGAGGGCGCGTCGGGCAACTACGGCCCGGTCACCGACCCGGCCACCGGCGAGGTCACCACGCAGGTCGCGCTCGCCTCGGCCGACGAGGTCGACGCGGCCGTACAGGTCGCCCGGGAGGCCTACCTCAGCTGGGGCCAGTCCTCGCTGGCCGCCCGCACCAAGGTGCTGTTCGCCTACCGCGCCCTGCTCGACGCCAACCGCGACGAGATCGCCGCGCTGATCACCGCCGAGCACGGCAAGGTCCACTCGGACGCGCTGGGTGAGGTCGCCCGTGGCCTGGAGATCGTCGAGCTGGCCTGCGGCATCACCACGCAGCTCAAGGGCGAGCTGTCCACCTCCGTCTCCAGCCGGGTGGACGTCTCCTCGATCCGCCAGCCGCTGGGCGTCGTCGCGGGCATCACCCCGTTCAACTTCCCGGCGATGGTCCCGATGTGGATGTTCCCGCTGGCCGTGGCCTGCGGAAACACCTTCATCCTCAAGCCGAGCGAGAAGGACCCGTCGGCCGCCAACAAGCTCGCCGAGCTGGCGACCGAGGCCGGTCTCCCGGCCGGCGTGCTGAACGTGGTCCACGGCGACAAGGTGGCCGTCGACGCGCTGCTCGCCCACCCCGGCATCGCGGCCGTCTCCTTCGTCGGCTCGACCCCGATCGCCCGCCACATCCACACCACCGCCTCGGCCAACGGCAAGCGCGTCCAGGCCCTGGGCGGCGCCAAGAACCACATGCTGGTGCTGCCGGACGCCGACCTGGACGCCGCCGCCGACGCGGCCGTGTCGGCCGCCTACGGCTCGGCCGGTGAGCGCTGCATGGCGATCTCCGCCGTCGTGGCCGTCGGCGCGATCGGCGACGAGCTCGTCGAGAAGATCCGCGAGCGCGCCGAGAAGATCAAGATCGGCCCCGGCAACGACCCGACCTCCGAGATGGGCCCGCTGATCACCGCCGCCCACCGCGACAAGGTCGCCTCGTACGTCAAGGGCGCGGCCGACCAGGGCGCGGAGGTCGTCCTCGACGGCACCGGCTTCACCGTTGAGGGCAACGAGAACGGCCACTGGATCGGCCTGTCCCTGCTGGACCGCGTGAAGACCGACTCCGACGCCTACCGCGACGAGATCTTCGGCCCGGTCCTGTGCGTGCTGCGCGCCGAGACCTACGAGGAGGGCGTGGCCCTCATCAACGCCTCGCCGTTCGGCAACGGCACCGCGATCTTCACCCGCGACGGCGGCGCCGCCCGCCGCTTCCAGCTGGAGATCGAGGCCGGCATGGTCGGCGTCAACGTCCCGATCCCGGTGCCGGTGGGCTACCACTCCTTCGGTGGCTGGAAGGACTCGCTCTTCGGCGACCACCACATCTACGGCAACGACGGCATCCACTTCTACACCCGCGGCAAGGTCGTCACGACCCGCTGGCCGGACCCCTCCGAGGGCCACATCGGCGTGGACCTGGGCTTCCCCCGCAACCACTGACACCCGTCCCACCGCCCCGCACCCGGCACCCCCAGCAGCCCCCGGCCACCTTCCTCCGGCCGGGGGCTGCTGCCGCGCCCTGCCGTCTACGCTCATCCGCATGACCGAACTCCCGCACTTCGACGTGCTGTTGACCAGGCTGGCGGAGCACCGCGGGCTGGGCGTCGACGGCCTGGCCCGCCTGTCCGCCGTCCCGGAGCCCGAGCTGCGGGCCGTGTGCGACGGCGCGGCGCCGGAGCCGTCGCTGCTGCGACGGCTCGCCCCCGTCCTCCAGCTGCACGCCGAAGACCTGTTCGTCATCGCCTCCGTGGCCCTGCCGCCGGAGATGACGCCCCTCGATCCGGACGCCGGGGGAGAAGCGGCCGTTCTCGCCCGGGACGCCATCGGCCTGCCGCGGCAGGATCTGGAGCGGTTGCGCCGGATCGCGGCGGCCCTGCCGCAGCAGGACCGCACCCGTCCGGCCCCGGAACCGCGCCCGTACCTGCAGTACCCGCCGGGCCCCGGCGGACTGCTCATGCGCCTGCTCGCCAACCGGAACCTGGGGTGGTCGGCCGGAGCGAGGGTGTTCCTGTCCCTGACCGGCCGGTACTGGTCCCCGGCCACGTACGGGCAGGTGGGCCGTGGCCTGAAGGAGCTGAGCCCCGATCTCCAGGCCGACTACGCGACCGTGCTCGGCATCCGCGCCGACGATCTCGCCGTACTGACCGGCATCGGCCTGCCCGACGGACACCGTCCGCCGCCCCTGGCCGCCGTCGAGGTGGCCGGCCTCGTCCGGGACGTCCGGCGCCTGAGCCGGGAGCAGGTGCGGGAGCTGCGCGACACCGTGGTGCAGGAGCTACGGGTGCCGTGACCGGCCGTCGTCGTCGTCCGCGGGCATCCGTACCGGTCAGGGCATCCGTCCGGTCAGGGCATCCGTACCGGTCAGGGCGTCCGGGCCAGGTCCGGTACGGGGTGCGGCTGCTCGCCCGCCGCGCGGCGACGTCGGCGCAGCACCCACACCGCGGCGCCCGCGCCCGCCAGCACCAGGAGCAGGCTCACGGCCGGCCAGGGCACGGCGATGAAGTCGGTCCCGGCCTCCGAGACCAGATCGGGGTGGGCCGCCGCGCCCGCCGTGACCTTGACGGTCACCCAGTCCGACTGGGGGGCGTCCGGCCACGGTTCGGTCAGCTCGATCCGCTGCCCGGGCAGCAGGGACAGCTTCAGCTCGCGGGCGGGCCGGTCCAGCACCTCGCGCCCGAACAGGCCCTCGGCGGACACCGCCACCTTGGGCTCCACGACCACGTTGCCCCGGTTGACCAGCGCGTACGAGACCGTGGCGCGGGCGTTGCGCACCCAGGGCAGCAGCGGCGCCGAGCGGCTGACCCGTACGTCCTCCACGCTCAGCCCCGCCGTGACCGGCCCCGGCACCCGGAAGTACAGCCGGGCGCCCACCGAGCGCTTCACCCCGACCTGGACCTTGCCCTCCTGCTGCACGCCCTCCACGGCGGTGCCCAGGGCGACGATCCCGCCGACGTGATCACCGGGCGTCGCGTCCGCCGGGACCTTCACGGTGAACGGGATGTCCTTGCGGCCCTTGGCGGGCACGGTGACGGTGCTCGCGGTCTCCGGTGCCAGTGCGACCCACGCGCCGACGTCCTTCGGCTTCGTCTCCACCGGCAGCAGCGCGAAGGCGCCGCCCTCCGGGGTGTTCACGGCGTCGGTGGCGAAGACCTGGAACGTCAGCTCCTTGTCGGAGGAGTTCACGATCGTCACGCTGTCGCTCAGCGTGCTCCCGGCCGCGCCCTGGTGGAAGAAGTACGCGCGGTCGGTCATCGCCGCACCGGCCGCGGGCGTCGGGAACACCCCCCACGTGCCGTTGTCCGCGGCGCGCGCAGCGGTGGCCGGCAGCAGGCCCGCGCCGCCGAGCAGCAGACCGAGGAGCAGGCCGTGCAGGAGGGTGCGGGTGCGGCCACGGGTGCGGCTGAGGCTGCGGGTGCGGGTGCGCATGGGCGGTCTCCAGTGGGCGCGGAAAAGGGGAAAGGGGTGGTGCGGCGCCGGAGCGCCGCACCACCCTGGGTCGAACGGCCGGACGGGTCAGCTGATCGAGAAGGTCACGACCGTCTGGTAGGTGTCCGCGAACATGAAGGGCGGGAGCTGGATCATCCCGGCGCCGCCGACGGCGAACTCACCGCCGGTCAGCTCGTCCCCGCCGGCGGCCTGGGAGGCCACCTTCATCGGGACGTCGGAGATCGCGCCGGGCGTGCCCGCGGTGCAGGTGCTCGGGCTGTCCGGGTTGGTGACGGTGCAGGACGGCTGGATGCCGATCTGCGCCTTCGCCATCGAGTGGCCGGTGGCCTGGTTCAGGAACGGCGTGCGCGTCGCCGTCACGTCCCAGCCGAGCGAACCGCCGCGGAAGTCCTGGACGGTCGCGGCGTTGAAGACGCCGACCACCGACTGGGCCTTTCCGTTGATGGTGACCGCGCCGAAGCTGACGGCCGGCTGGCCGTCCTTCGGACCGAGGCCCAGCGGGCCGGGCAGGACCTCGACGTCGACCGGGTTCTTCACGCCGGCCTGCTCCTCCAGGAACACGAAGGCCTTGTACGGGGTGATCGAACCGTCGATCCTGATCGCGTCGGCCTTCTTGGTGACCGTGATGTTGCAGGTGGCAGCGCCTGACGCGTCGGCCGTGCCCGCACCGGTGTCACCGGTCACCGCGCCTGCGAGCAGGGCGGAGCAGGTGACGGCGCCCGCCGGGAAGTTGGCGCCGGTCACGGTGACGGCGGTGCCCGCCGGGCCGCTGTTGGGCGTCAGCTTCGTGGTGATCGGGTCCTTGGGGAGGGCTTCGACCGCGACCGAGCCGAGCGAGGCGCTCGGGCGCGGCGCCGGGGTGCAGGTGGTGGTGAAGACCGAACCGGAAAGGTCCGCGTCGGTCACCGCGAGGTCCAGGGCCACCTGGACCGTGGTGCCCTCGCTGCCGTCCGGGATCTTGATCGTTCCGGAGAACGCCTTGGGGTCGAGCGGCTGTCCGGCGATGACCGAGACGGTCTCCGGCGGGCTGGTGACCACCTGGGTGGTGGAGCCGACCTTGAGGGTGATCTTGGAGGTGTTCACCGTGGTGACGGAGAACCCGGGGATCAGCGGGCTCGCGCCCGGGTCGATCGTGATCGGAACGACGTCACCGGCCTTGGCACCGTCGGGCAGGGTGACCGTCCAGTTCTGGTTGCCCGAGCCGTCGGGCTGCGGCGCCGGGGCGTCGCAGTTCTCGAAGACGGCCGTGGTCTTGGTCGCGGCCTGCGCGGAGCCCGCCAGACCCACCACCGTGCCCGTCAGGGCCAGGGACAGGGCAGCCGTCCCGGCCAGCACTCTTCGTCGATGCGTTCTCGTACTCACTGGGTCGCGACTCCTTCGTCATGACGAACCCCTCCCCCCACCCGCTGTGTGGGGGAGGCCGAGCCGGTGCGGTGGCCGATATTGACGCGTCACCGTGATGAGAAGTCAATGACTTGCTTTGCCCCGAAGCACACAGAAATTGATGGCCCATCAGAGGAGGTCTGATGGGCCATCGGATTCCGACCGGTCGGGGTGGGCGGGGACCTAGCGCCGGGTGGGCGTGTGGAGCAGCAGGTTCGGGGTGCCGGTCGGGAGCCCGGTGATCCGGTCGGACACGGCGCTGTGCAGCAGTTCCTCCGACACCTGCGCCGGGGTGCGCGCCGTACCGCGCGCCAGGATGAGGGCGGCGACCCCGGCCACGTGCGGGGCGGCCATCGAGGTGCCGGAGGCGCGGGCCGTGGCGGTGGTGGAGTCCTTCCAGGCCGAGGTGATGCCCACGCCCGGAGCCGAGAGGTCCACGCAGGGACCGTAGTTGGAGAACCGCGCCCGCCGGTCCTCGGAGTCGGTCGCGCCGACCGTGATGGCCTGGGGGACGGAGGCCGGGGATCCGCCGCAGGCGTCCTTGCCGTCGTTGCCGGCGGCCGCGGTGACGGTGATCCCGGAGGCCACGGCCCGGACCACGGCCGTTTCGAGGGCGTGGCTTCGGCTGCCGCCGATGCTCATGTTGGCCACGGCCGGGGTGGCGGGGGCCTTGGCGGCGTCCTTCACCACCCAGTCGAGACCCTTGAGGATCGCCGACAGGCTCGCGGCACCACGGCAGTCGGCCACCTTCACCCCGACGAGCGAGACCCCCTTGGCCACCCCGTACGTCTCCCCGCCCACGGTCGCCGCAACGTGCGTGCCGTGGCCGCTGCAGTCGCGGGAGCTGCTGAGGAACAGCGCGTTGTAGCCGGTGCGGGCGCGGCCGCCGAACTCCACGTGGCTGGTGTTGATGCCGGAGTCGATGACGTAGACGGTGACGCCCTCGGCCCTGCTGGGGTACGTGTACGAGCCGTCGAGCGGGAGTTCGCGCTGGTCGATGCGGTCCAGGGGCCAGGGCGCGGGAGCCTGCGGGCCCCGCTGCTGTTCGGGTGCGGCGACGGCGTCCGGGGTGTCGGTGGTGTGGAACTCCGCGTCCGGCTCGACCGAGGCCACCCGCGGGTCGGCGGCCAGGGCGGCGGCCCGGGCGGCCGTGGTGCGGACGGCGAAGCCGTTCAGGGCGGCCTCGTAGACGGGTCCGACGTCGTCGCCGGCGTGCACGGCCTCGGCGGCCAGGGCGCGGGTCGGGGTGCGGGAGGCGGTGTCCTTGAGGACGACGACGTAGGGGGCGGTGGCGGAGCGGGGAGCCGGAGGGGCCCCCGTGACGGGGACGGTGGCCGTGGCGGCCGTCGTGGCCGTGGTGGCCACCGCGAGGAGGGCGGCGGCGGGGAGGAGCGCGGCGAATGCGGTCATGCGGCCGATGCTCGGCGAGCGGCGGCGCGGGCGCGCGGAGGGTGCGCCGGGTGGGCGCACGACACGCCGCCGCACGGGCGGATCCGGGCCGGGCCCGGCCCTCGCTGTCGCAGGCCGGGCCGGCGCGGGCGACCGCTGCGTCAGGCCGCGCGCCAGACCGTCATGTCCGCGTTCAGGGAGCTCGGTAGGTCCCCCAACCACGGAGTCGACTTGAGCGTGAGCACGAGCAGTGCGATGTCCCCCGACGGGTGCTTGATGCAGAACTCGCTGCCGGCTGCCGCCTGTCCCAAGCTCTGGGTTCTCTTGGCCCCCTTCTCGAGGGCGGTCCGGCAGGTGTCGAGGGAGCCGTTCGGTCCGCCCGACAGGAGGGTGATCGCACTCGTGTCGCTCTCCAGCGTGCAGCCCACCTGTTCGCAGTTGAGGCGCAGGTCCCCGCCACGAGTGGCGCGCTTGACCGGTTCCTTGATGCTGATCGAGTTCTCTTCGTCCAGCGTCAACGAGGGGTAGGGAACGGCCTTCGGGGGTGCGCTCACGGACGGGCTCGGGCTCGGATTCGGAGCGGATTCGGCGGCCGGGCGGGTCGGGTCGCCGCTCGCCGAGCGGGTCCCGCCCGCCGGTGTCCCCTTGGCCGTCGGTGTCCTCTCGGCCGTCGGGGACTTCGCCCGGTCGCGCAGACCGTCGGCCGCCTGGTCGATGACCACCCACAGCGTGCCCAGCAGCATTGCGGACGCCGCCACCGACGCGGCGGTGACCAGCGCGTTGCGCCGCCGGCGCCGCCGCCGCTGCTCCGGTCCTTCGGGAGCCTCCGGATGCGCGGGCTGCGGCGGCTGCCACACCTGGCGCATCGTGTGCGGGGAGCCGGGAGCCGGGGCGTGCGACGCAGTGGATCCCGGTGCCGGTCCCGGTCCCGGTGCCGGCGCCGACTCGGGTACGGGCTCGGGTACGGGCTCCGGGACCGTCAGCTCCGGTCCGGTCACCTCGCGCCAGAGCGCCGGGCCGCCGTCCGCGTCGGCGTCCTCGCCCAGCTCCGTCCGGCACCACGCCACGATCTCCGCGGGGGTGGCCCGGTCCTGCGGATCGGCGGCCAGGCACCGGGCGATCAGCGGACGCAGCTCCTGCGGCAGTCGGGACAGGTCGGGCGCGGAGTGCACGATCCGGTACAGCACGGTCGCGGAGGGGCCGGTGCCGTAGAGGGGCTCGCCCAGCGCGGCGTACGCCGCCGTCTGGCCCAGCGCGAAGACGTCGGCGGCTGCCGTGACCTCACCCGCCGACGCCTGCTCGGGGGACATGTACTGGGGCGTGCCGATGGCGGCGCCCGTGGCGGTGTGCGCGGTGGTGTCGGACGCCAGCGAGATGCCGAAGTCGATGACACGGGGCCCGTCGGCGGCGAGGAGCACGTTCGACGGCTTCAAGTCGCGGTGCACGATGCCCGCGTCGTGGATGGCCTGCAGGGCCTCGGCCACGCCCGCGAGCAGCCACAGCACGGCGGGCAGGGGCAGCGGTCCGCGGCGGGCCACGGCCTGCGACAGCGAGGGCCCGGGCACGTAGAGGGTGGCCAGCCAGGGGGGTGTCCCGTCCGCGTCGGCGTCGATCAGCTCGGCGGTGTACGCGCCCCGGACCCGCCGGGCGGCCTCCACCTCGCGGCGGAACCGCCGCCGGAACGCCGGGTCCTCGGCCAGTTCCGGACGTACGACCTTGATCGCCACCGGTCGTCCGCCCTGGGTGTGCGACAGGTAGACCCGGCCCATGCCGCCCGCGCCGAGCCGGGCCGCGATGCGGTATCCGGCCACGGTGGACGGATCGTCCGCCCGCAGCGGTTCGAACACCTCGGTCGCGCTGTTCATCGGCCTCCCCCGATCCCCTGGTCAACCGACGGGCCGACCAGCGAACACCCTAAGCGCCGCGCAGCGGCCGGAGGTTGCCGGGGAGGCGGCGCGAGGGGCGGCCGGGCCGAGCGGCCGAGCCGAGCGGCCGGGTGGGGCGACGTGCGGCCGGGTGGGTCGACGTGCGGGCGGGGTGCGGGCGGGCTGCCCCGGCTACGGGGCGAGGGGCCAGCCGCGCATCGCGAAGACGCCCTCGTCGCGGGCGCCGGCAGCTTCGTAGGTGGCCAGGGCGGCCTCGTTGTCGGTGTCGACCCCCACCCACATGCCGTAGCAGCCGCGCGCCTTCGCCTCCTCGGCGAGGGCCAGGGTCAGGTCCCGTCCGATGCCCCGACGGCGGTACCCCTCGTCCACGGAGAGCTCGTACAGGCACATCTCGGTGCCCTTGTCGGGGTGGCTCATCTCGATGCCGGAGACCATTCCGGCGGGGACGCCGTCGACGTAGGCGATGAGCATCAGGTGTCCCGGGGCGGCGAGGAAGCGCTCGGACCACTCCTTGCGGGCAGGCCCGTCGAAGAGGGATTCGGCGGCTGCGAGCTCGGCGGGGGTGAGGGCCCGGCGAATGTCCATGCCGGCCACGATAGTGCGCGCATGACGGATGGTCAGCCGATGCGCAGCACGGCGTGGCGGCCTCGGCGCCCCCTGATCCGGCCCGATCGACACGACACCCCCTAGCCTGTTGCGCCTGTCGAAGACTTGAGGGGGAACATCGTGAAGAACGCCGTGGTCACGCCCGAGGGCGACCGGATCCGCTGGGTCGAACTGGCGGGGGAGGAGCCGGCCCGGGTGTACGTGCACGGGCTCGGGGCCACCTCGCCCGCCTACTTCACGGCGAGCGCCACCCATCCGCTCCTGGCCGGGCGGCGTTCGCTGCTGGTCGATCTGCTGGGCCACGGGCACAGCGACCGGCCCGAGGGGTTCGACTACACCCTCGAAGCGCATGCCGACGCGCTGGCGGCCGCCCTCAACGAGGCCGGTGTGGAGGGCGCCGAGCTGATCGCCCACAGCATGGGCGGGGCCGTGGCCATCGTGCTCGCGGACCGGCACCCCCGCCTGGTGTCCCGGCTGGTGCTCGTCGACGCCAACCTGGATCCGCAGCAGCCCGTTCCCGCCGCGCCCGGCAGCAGCGGGATCGCCTCCTACACCGAAGAGGAGTTCCTGGCCGGGGGCTGGGCCGAGGTACGGGA
Source organism: Streptomyces sp. NBC_00273 (assembly GCF_036178145.1). NCBI lineage: Bacteria > Bacillati > Actinomycetota > Actinomycetes > Kitasatosporales > Streptomycetaceae > Streptomyces > Streptomyces sp. NBC_00273. The sequence goes on from NZ_CP108067.1 coordinate 6,292,071, forward strand.
CAGGGTCGGCGCGCACTGGTGGTCCACGATGCGGCTGGCCGGCCGAACCGCCCTCTACCGCACGGCCGTCCACCTGGCCGCCGGCACCACGCCCACCATGCGCGAGCTGTTGCAGGAGTCGAAGATCCCGCGCACCTACCTGCTGCCCGAGGCGGACGGCCCGCTCCCGGGCGCAGAAGCCCTCCGGGCCTCGGGCGTGGCCGTCGTGTCCGTCCCCGACTGCGGGCACAACATCATGCTCGACAACCCGGACGGCTTCGCCCGGGCCACCGCGGCGGCGCTGGCCCGCGACTGAGCGGTCCGGGGCCGGCCTGATCCGGCCGCGGGGCCTGATCTACCGGACCTGCCTGCCGTGCCTGCCGTGCCTGCGATGGCTGCCGGGCGTACAGCGTGGGTCAGCCGTGGGGCCGGGTCGTGGAGGCGGCAGCGCCGTCCCGGGGCCCCATGGAGCCCGGGGACGGGGTGCCGTCCGTCCAGGCATAGACCCGCTTGCCGCGCACCGCGACCTGGTACTGGTGGGGACCCCGACACTCGGACCGCACACCGTCCCGCAGGCTGCCCGGCCACCACCTGGCGTGCAGATCCGGGGTGCCCACCGGCTTCGGCGTGCCCGTGCCGCACTCGGGGCCGTCCAGCGGGGTCGCGCCGAGGGTGAACCGGATCAGCCTGGCCTCGCCGCTCGTGCGCACCCGTATGCGGACGTCGGTGGCGTCCTTGGGTATCCAAGAGGGCAGGGCGAACGGCGCCTTCTCGCGGGTGGGGGCATCGGCGGCGCTCGCGAAGCGCTTGCCCTTCTCCTTGTACACCTTGCTGTCGATCGTGTCGGTCACGGGGTTGGGCGGCAGATTGGGCAGCGCGAAGGCGGCAGTGGCGAGGACTCCCACGGTGGCTGCTGCGACGACGAGCGGGCGGCGGTTCATGCTTCCAGTGTCGGCGGGCGGCCCCCGCCGCGCGTCCCTCCTCAGGACGAACCGGGACTGCGCCGCAGGTCCCATACGGACTCATACCTGGGAGGGTGTCGGGTCCGGTTGCATCGACGCGCAGTAACCGAGGCGTGCCCGCGGGAGTTGGCCGGAGGTGACCCGTCCGCCCAGGCTCCGAGGAACCCCCATGCGCCGTCACCGCCTCGTCCCCGCCCTCGCCACCGCCGCCGTCACCGCGGTGCTCGCCCTCGCCCCGGCGGCCTGGTCCGCACCGCAGGTCCCGGCCGACAAGCCGCAGGTGCTGAGCCGTTGGACGCAGACCAGCGCCGCCAGCTACCAGGCATGGGCCGACGCCCGCGAGCACCGGGCGGCCTGGGCAGCGTACGGCTTCGACTGGTCGACGGACCACTGCACCTCGTCCCCCGACAATCCCCTCGGCTTCCCCTTCGCGGACGCCTGCGCGCGCCACGACTTCGGTTACCGCAACCACCGTGCGGCAGGGCTGTTCCCGGCCGCCAAAGCACGGCTGGACCTGGCGTTCCACGCGGACCTGAAGCGGGTCTGCGCGCAGTACTCGGGCCCCCGCAGGAACTCGTGCGAGGGCACCGCCTGGACCTACTACCAAGCCGTGCGGCTCCTCGGTATCTCCTAGGGATCACAGGGCGCACACCCCTCCTCCCGTTCGCACGTTCGTCACTGCTTCACCCGTCCGCGTGCCGAACAGCGCGCGCCCGTGGATCGTCGTGCCCGCGGCCATGGACGGACGGCCGGTTTCAGACCACGCGCGGGTTGTGGTTCCCGTTCGTGTCGTGGGTGGACGTCGCACGACGCCAGGGGCCCGGGCGCGCCGCGGACCAGGGGGTACCGGCGGCTGTCCCGAGGCGGTGACCTGGCGCCTCGCCGGCGCCAACGACCACGCATTCGGGGCGCAGCTCGCCTCCGGCGTCACCTGCACCCGGCGGCTGCGCGGCCCGCGCCAGCCCCGGCGCGGGCGATGCGCCGGGGCTGGCCGTCCGCGGGGGAGGCCTGCCGTGACCACCGCGACCACGACGGGCCCGAACACCTTCCACACCTCCTCCACCTTCACCGCCGGCATGGTCGTGGCGCGGCGCTGAGGGGCACGCCCATCGCCGGCTCGGTGATCTGCGAGGTCTCGCCCGGGCCCCGCCGGGCGAACGCGAGGGAGCCTTCGCCCCCGGCGCCACCCCACGGGGTGCCATCCGCTCCGCTCAGCAGCACAGGACCGGGACGTGCTGGACCAGATTGTTGCCGAAACCGCCCCGGTTCCAGGGCTGTTCGAGGGGCTGCGTGCCGCCCTCGGAGTCCGTGGCGCGGACGGTGAGCGTGTGGCGGCCCGGCGCCGCCGCCCAGACACAGGACCAGGCCTGCCACGCCCACCGGTGCGGCCCCGGCGGTGCGACCTCGGCCCGTATCCAGGAGCCGCCCCCGTCGGCGCTCACCTCCACCCGGTCGACGGCCCCGTGGCCGGACCAGGCCCGCCCCTCCAGCGGTACGGGGCCGGGGTGCACGACACGGGTGCGGGACATGAAGTCGGGGAATCCGGGCGGGACCATCAGGGCGCGCGGCGCGATCCGGGTGACCGGCTCGCCGGGGTCGTCCGGATCGTCGGCGGCCCGCCGGTAGCGGTAGGCAACGGCCTGCTGGAACCCGGTGAACGGCGCGTCGACGAGGGTGATCTCGCGCAGCCACTTGACGTGCGCCATGCCGTACCAGCCGGGGACGACCAACCGCAGCGGACATCCGTGCTGCGGGGGCAGGGGCAGGCCGTTCATGGCGTAGGCGATCAGCACCTCGGGGTCGTCCCCGGTGGCCGCGGCCACCGGCAGGCTGCGCCGGTAGTCCTGCTCGACGCCGCGTTCGACCCCGTGGTCGGCGCCGGTGAACACGGCCTCGACGGCGTCCGCCCGCACCCCTGCCCCGGCGAGCACCAGACGCAGCGGTACGCCCGTCCAGTCGGCGGTGCCCACCGCCTCGACCAGCCACGGCTGGCTGACCGGCCGGGGCGTGAGGCGGGCCCGGCCGTTGCCCGCGCACTCCATGGTGACGCGGTGGGTGACCGCGGGGAACGCGCGCAGGGCGGCGAGGTCCAGGGCCAGCGGGGTGCGGACCCGGCCGCCGACGGTGAGGGTCCAGCCGGCCGGGTCGGCGGCGGGTATGTCGTAGTGGACCAGGACGTAGTGCAGTCCGGGCGGTGTGACCTCGTAGCGCAGGGCCTCCAGCGGAAGCCCGTGGTTGCGGGCCGCGAGCGCCAGCTCCTCCGGGCCGATGCCCTCACCGGGCGACGCGATCCGGCCCGGGGTGCTGACATCCTGCACCGACGCCTGCTCCATCTCCTCATCGTCGCGCGTGCCGCGGCTGCCGCGCCACCGCTGCCGTCACCTGTTGCCGCCGTAGAAGAGCCCGGCCGGCCGGGCTCTTCTACGGCGGCAACAGGTGACGGGTGAACCAGTCGCGGGCCAGGCCGGCCACCTCGTCCAGGGCTCCCGGCTCCTCGAAGAGGTGGGTGGCCCCCGGGACGACCTCCAGCCGGTTCTCGCAGCGCAGCTCGCGCTGGGCCCGCCGGTTGAGGTCGAGCACCGTCGAGTCCCGGCCCCCCACGATCAGCAGCGTGGGGGCCCGTACGGCGGCGAGCCGCGCACCGGCCAGGTCCGGGCGACCACCGCGGGACACCACGGCGCCGATCTCGGCGCCCGGCTCCCCGGCCGCCCACAGCGCCGCCGCGGCCCCGGTGCTCGCCCCGAACCAGCCCGTCGGGAGGAGCTCGCGGCGGCGCAGCCAGGCGGTGGCGGCCGCGAGCCGCCCGGCCAGGGTCTCTATGTCGAAGACGTTGGCCCGGTCGGCCTCCTCGTCGGGCGTGAGCAGGTCGAGGAGCAGGGTGGCGAGGCCCGCCCGGTTGAGGTCGGCAGCCACCGACCGGTTGCGCGGGCTGTGGCGGCTGCTTCCGGAGCCGTGCGCGAACACCACGACCGCCCCGACGCCCTCCGGCAGGGCGAGGTCCCCGGCCAGGACGAGGCCGCCGGCTTCCACCTCGACCTCGACGGCCCGGACGGGCGGGCGGTTGACGGGGTCGGCTGCCGCCCGCGCCAGCAGGAAGACGACCTCCTCGTCCTGGGTCTGGGAGAAGTCCTGGTACCACTCGCCGACGGCCCGGAAGGCCTGCGGCGTGGCCAGGCACACCACCTCGTCGGCCGCGGAGCCCAGCCGTGCGACCGCGTCCGGCGGGGCCACCGGAACGGCCAGCACCACGCGCGCCGCGCCCTGCGCCCGTGCGACCTCGCACGCGGCGACGGCCGTGGCCCCGGTCGCGATCCCGTCGTCCACGACGATCACGGTCCGACCCTTGACGGGCACCCGCGGCCGGTCCCCGCGGAACCTGGTGGCCTGCCGGGCGAGCTCCGCCGCCTCGGCGCGCTCGACCGCCTCGATGTCCTGCGGTCCCAGGCGGCTGCCGCGGACGATGTCCTCGCTGAGGACGCGTACGCCGCCCTCGCCGATGGCGCCGAAGCCCAGCTCGCGGTGGTAGGGGACGCCGAGCTTGCGCACCACGATCACATCGAGCGGGGCGCCGAGCGCGCGGGCCACCCGGTAGGCGACCGGGACCCCGCCGCGGGGCAGGCCCAGTACGACGGGATCCTCCCCCTTCAGGTACTGGAGCGCTTCGGCGAGCCGCTCGCCGGCCTCCGCGCGATGGGTGAACAGCACGACGGCTCACCCCCAACCCAGGGGAGACGGAAACCACGTACCCATCTCCTTCGACGCAACCGCATCCCAGGCCTTCCCGCAAGTCGGTCGGGGCGTGACGGAAGCCCGCCCGAAGACCCCGCCCGAAGACCCCGCCCGAAGAGCTCGGCCGGAGAACCGGCCCGCGAGGCCGACGCCCACGACCGTGCCCTCCGTACCGGTCGCCGGTCGCCGGTCGCCGGTCGCCGGTCCCGGACAGGAGGCCGATGGCGGCCGGCGACCTCGCGCTCCCGCGCCCGGTCGTACGCGACCGGCTCCGGGTCCCGCTCCACGGTGCCGCGGGCCGCCGTGCCGGGGAACACCGACGCCCCGCGGGCGAGGGCGCGCCCGGCCTCGCCCAGCAGCTCCCAACTCCGTTCGACGACCGGAAGCCGCCGCCCCGGTGCGGGCGGCCGGACCGTGGTCGAACTCATCGCGGAACGGCGTGACATGGGCGCTTCCCGGCACCTGGGGGTGAGGGTCGACGCCGATTTGCGGCGCCCGCCCCGCGCCGCAGCGGCTCGTGGACCGTCAGCGCCTCCGGCCGGCCGCGGCGGCCAACACGTCGGTGTGACCGCCCAGTCGGAGCTCCGCGTCGAACCGGCGCACGCCCACGCCCTCGGAGCGGACCGGCATCCTGGTAGCCCGCTGCGGTCAGTCCTTACCGCAGCGCTACGAAGCGCTCCCTAGGCTGCTCCGACCTACACGAAAGCCCTCCGCGGAGGGAGGGCTTCGAGTGGTGCGGAAGTGGTGCCCCCGGCAGGACTCGAACCTGCGGCCAAGTGCTTAGAAGGCACCTGCTCTATCCACTGAGCTACGGGGGCCGGAAGGCGGCCTTGGTGGGCCTGGAGCCCCCGGTGGGGGTGGGGCTGCGGTCCATGCCGGATCAAGGATAGGGCTCCGGTTGCCTTGTCCCGGTTGCTTCACTCGCGAGCCACGATGTGGAGGTTCGGTGAAGCGGTCCCGATAATCGCAGGCAGGTGCGATTCTCGCATCGCTTTTGCGCCGCGACGCCCCTGGTGTTGTGCACTCGTTATGCCTGCGCCCCACTCGTCCGTCGTGCCCAGAATGTCTCACTGGAGTCGCCGTCGGCGCGCAGAGGACGTATAAGCTTCAAAAATGGTCCTAAATTGGGCATTCTTCGCATGTGGTGACCTTGGATGTTCGGCCTCAGCTGCTCGATGCCCTGTCCGCCCTGCGCGACCGGGTCGCGTCCGTGCGTCTGCCGCTGCCCCTGCCCGGCGCTCCACGCGCCCGCCAAACCAGAGCCGAGCTGCTCGCGCAGCTCGACGACTACCTCGTACCCCGGCTGAAGGCGCCCGAGGCGCCGATGCTCGCCGTCGTCGGCGGATCCACCGGGGCCGGTAAGTCCACCCTCGTCAACTCCCTCGTCGGCCGACAGGTCAGCGAAGCCGGGGTGCTGCGCCCGACCACGCGTACACCGGTGCTCGTCTGTCATCCGGACGACCACCACTGGTTCGCCGGCATGCGCGTACTGCCCGACCTGATGCGGGTCTGGGTGCCGCACGGGGAAGAAGAGGTGACTCCCGCCGCCAGATCCCGGGCCCGCGACCGCGGACCGGCCGACAGCCACGCGACCCGCGAGATGCGGATCGAGACGGTTTCCAGCCTGCCGCGCGGGCTCGCCATCCTCGACGCCCCCGACATCGACTCCCTCGTGGTCGAGAACCGGACCCTCGCCGCCCAACTCATCTGCGCCGCCGACGTCTGGGTGATGGTCACCACCGCCTCGCGGTACGCCGACGCCGTCCCCTGGCACCTGCTGCGCACCGCCAAGCAGTACAGGGCCACCCTCATCACCGTCCTCGACCGGGTCCCGCACCAGGTGCTCGCCGAGGTCTCGCGGCAGTACGGGGCCCTGCTCACCAAGGCCGGGCTGGGCGACGTACCGCGGTTCACCGTCCCGGAGCTGCCCGAGTCCACCGGCGGGGGCGGGCTGCTGCCGGCCAGCGCCGTCGCCCCGCTGTTCGCCTGGCTCGCCCACCACGCGCAGGACCCGGCCGCCCGGCAGTACGCCGTCGGGCGCACCGCGCTCGGCGCGCTGGACTCGCTGAAGCGCCGGATGCCGGAGCTCGCCTCCGCCGTCGCCGCCCAGCACGCCGCCGCCGTACGGCTGACCTCGGCCGTCGAGGACGCGTACAAACGGGAGGGCAAGCGGGTCCGGGGTCGCCTCGACCACGGCGCCGTACTGGCCGGGGACGCCCTGACCCGGTGGCGCGGCTACCCGCTCGACACGAGCGCCGACGAACTGCTGGAGTCGCTCTCCGAATCCCTCGCCGCGCTCCTCCAGTGCGCCGTCGCCGCCGCCGACGAGCGCATCGCCGAGGCCTGGCGGCGCGAGCCGGCCGCCGGCGCGCTCTCGCTGCCCGCGCCCGACCGGGAGGCGGGCGAGCGCATCGGCATGGCCGTACGCCGCTGGCGGCGGGTCCTGGAGGAACTCGCCGAAGAGGAGGTGGCCAAGAGCGACAGGCAGCCCGCACCCGAACCCGACGGCGTGGCCGCCCTGCTCGTCGCCGCCCTGCTCGGCGGCAAACGGGCCCGGCCCGCGGGGGAGAAGCTCGCCGAACGGATCGGCGCTCAGGCCGCCCTGCGGCTGCGCGACCGGGGCGGGGAGCTGGTCGGCGACCACCTCGACCAGGTGCTGCGTGCCGAACGCGACCGCCGGCTCGCCCCGCTGGAGGCGCTCGAAGTGACCCCGGAACCACAGGCCGAGCTGATTGCCGCGCTGTCCGTACTGCAGAAGGAGAGGTGACGCGGTGACCGCCCTGACCGACCGTACCGACGACCGCTGGGACGACGGACTCATCGCGCGCTCGCGCCCCCGGGCCCTCGACGGCGACCAGGACGAGGAGGGGTACGAGGGCGATGAGCGCGACGAGGCCCTCGTGCGGGCCGTCTCCGGCGCCGGCAGCGACGGCGGCAAGTCGACCGCGCCCCCGCTCAGCCCCGAGGGACAGGCCCTGAGGCTGCGCCTCGACGCACTGCGCCAGTTGGTCGGGCTCTCCCGGACCAGGCTCGACGGAAAGACCCTCGCCGAGGCCGGTCGGGTCCTGGACGAGGCGGCCGCGCGCCGCGGGCTGTCACCCCAGCACACGGTCGTCGCGATCGCCGGAGCCACTGGAAGCGGCAAGTCCACTCTCTTCAATTCACTCGCCGGTGTGCAGATCTCCGAGATGGGGCTGCGCCGCCCGACCACCGCCGCGCCCATCGCGTGCAGCTGGTCGGACGGAGCCGCCGGCCTGCTGGACCGGTTGGAGATCCCTGGGCGGCTGCGGCGCCGGCCCCGCGAGACCTCGGAGGCGGAGGCGCTGCGCGGGATGGTCCTCGTCGACCTGCCCGACCTGGACTCGGCGGTCGGCGCGCACCGGGACCACGTGGACCGGGTGCTGGCACTGGTCGACGCCGTGGTGTGGGTGGTGGATCCGGAGAAGTACGCGGACGCCGTGCTGCACGAGCGGTACCTGAGACCGCTCGCCGGGCACGCGGAGGTGACCTTCGTCGTCCTCAACCAGGTGGACCGGCTGCCCGGGGAGGCCGCCGACCTCGTACTGGACGACCTGCGCCGGCTCCTCGACGAGGACGGCATCGCCCTCGGCGAGCACGGCGAGCCCGGTGCCACCGTCCTCGGGCTGTCCGCACTCACCGGGGAGGGCGTGGGGGAACTGCGAGAGCTCCTCGGACAGTTCACCCAGGAGAAGGGTGCGGCCACCCGGCGGATCTCCGCCGACGTCGACCGCGCGGCCGGGCGGCTGCGACCGCTGTACGTGGCGGACGGGCACACCGGGCCGGAGATCGGGGAGGCGGCGCGCGCCGAGTTCGAGGACCGGCTCGCCGAGGCGGTCGGGGCGTACGCGGCCGGGCTCGCCGCCGAACGTGCGTGGCGGCGCAATGCCGGAAAGGCGTGCGGGACGCCGTGGCTGCGGCTGTGGCGCTGGTACGAGGGCCGCCGCGCGCCGCGCACCCTGGCGGGCTTGGCCGCCCTCGCGGTGATCGGCGGGCGCGGCCAGGTCATCGCCGAGGCCCCGGTCGAGCAGGAGGTGACCGCACGTCAGCGGGTGGAGCAGGCCGTGCGGGCGGTCGCCGACGAGGCGGTGTCCGGGCTGCCCGAGCCGTGGGCGCAGGCGGTCCGGGAGACCGCGGTGCGCGGCGCCGACGGGCTGCCGGAGGCGCTGGACGAGATCGCGGTGACCCTCGGGGCGGCGGTGGCGGTACCGAGCGTCAAACCGCCGCGGCCCACGTGGTGGCCGGCGGCCGTGCTGGGGCAGGCGGCGATGACCCTGCTGCAGATCTTCGGCGGGCTGTGGTTGGTCGGGCAGATCGTCGGGGTCCTGGAGCCGCGGCTGATGCCGCCGGTGCTGCTGATGGTGGCGGGCATCATCGGCGGGCCGCTCGTGGAGTGGTCCTGCTCGATCGCGGCCCGGGGTCCGGCGCGCAGGTACGGGCAGGACGCGGAGCGCCGACTGCGGCAGGCGGCGGCCGGGTGCGGCAGGGCCCGGGTGTTGGAGCCGGTCGCGGCGGAGCTGCTGCGCTACCGGGAGGTGCGGGAGCAGTACGCCACGGTGGCCGCAGGGGGGAGCAGGTTGTCCACAACCCGGCAGTAATCCACAGGCCGGAGCGGGGATCGGCGGCCTGCCCCAGCATGGTTCGTACCGCGTACGGATGGCCCGTACGGCTGGTCCGTGCGGATCCGCACGGACCGCGACCATGGGGGAGGGCGGCCGGGATGTACGACACCCAGGTGACGCTGGTGGGTTATGTGGCGACGCAGATCGACTACAAGGAGACGGTGAACGGGCCGGCGGCGCGGTTCCGCTTCGCGGTGACGCCGAGGTACTTCGACCGGCGCAAGGACGCTTGGACGGACGGGACCACCAGCTTCTACACGGTGTGGGCGCGGCGGGCGCTCGCCGTGAACCTCGCCGGTTCCGTATCCGTCGGCGAGCCGTTGGTGGTGCACGGGCGGCTGCGGGTGCGGGACGACCCGCCCGACGGAGAGGGCAACCGGTGGTTCTCCGCGGAGATCGACGCGACGGCCATCGGTCACGACCTGAACCGCGGGACCGCCGCCTTCCGGCGGGTGGTGCGGACGGACACGCCGCTGATGGGCACTCAGAAGGCGGCGGTGGTATGAGTGTTCGAGGCGGATAGGATTCCCCGGTACTCACGGGCACCTGGGTCATTGGCCCGAAGGGGAAGACTGTGTCGATTGCCGTTCCCGCATCCTCCGCTCCCGATTCCACTCCTGCGTCTGGGCTTGAGCCCGTTCCGGCTCCAGCTCCGGCCCCGGTTCCTCTCGAACCTCCCGCCGCGGTACGGGGCTCCGCGCGCCGGCCGCTGGCGGTGGCCCTGCTGGCGGCGGCCCTCGCCACCGCTCCCGCGGCGCGGGCGGCCGCCGACTCCGGCCCGGTGGCCCCCAGGTCAGCCGAGGGTGCGAGCGCCGTGCTGGACGGGCTGAAGACGTTCGGGCTGGCGGTCCTGCGGTCCGGTGACGGCTCGGTCCGGCAGATCCCGGCCGGGCTGTTCGAGATGCGGGTCGACGGCGGCGGGATGCTCCAGACGTACGGGGTCGGCGTGACGGGCAACGCCCAGCCCCAGGCCCGGTACACCGAGAGCGCCTGGAGCGTCAGCCCGCTCGCCGGCAACCGGGAGGCGGGCCGGATCCGCTGGGTCCTGGAACACTCCTACCCGCAGCACAACGATCTGGCCGGGCTCGCCAAGGCGGCCGGGGCCGGGGCCCTCACGGCGCAGAGCGCGGCCGCCGGGACCCAGGTGGCGATCTGGCGGCTGGCGGACGGAGCGCAGGTCGAGGCCGCGGACCCGGCGGCCGAGAAACTGGCCGACTACCTACAGCGGGCCGCCGGGCAGCTGCCGGAGCCGCCGGCCTCGCTCGGGCTGGACCCCGGCGACGTGTCGGGAGCGGTGGGCACCCGGCTCGGCCCGGTGACCGTGCGGACCGGGGCGCCGAGCGTGTCGGTCATCCCGGACGCGGCGGCCGTCGCGATGGGGGTGCGGGTGGTGGACGCCGAGGGGCAGCCGCTGACCACCGCCGCCAACGGGAGCCGGCTGTACTTCGAGGTGCCCGCGGGCACCCCCGACGGGACGGCCTCGGTCACCGTCCAGGGCACGACCAAGGTGCCGGTCGGGCGGGTCTTCACCGGCGAGCTGCTGGCCCACGCCCAGATCGTGGCCGGATCCAGCGAGTCCGCGGCCACCGCCACGGCCACGGCGGTCTGGCCGCAGCCCCCGGCGACGGCGGTGGAAGCCACCCCGGGCGATGCCCCGGGGGCCGGTTCCGGCTCGGCGGCCGAGGTACTGGGCGAGCGGTCCGCAGCCGTTGCGACGACCTCCCCGGACGAGGAGCGGCTGGCGACCAGCGGCAGCTCGGCGGCCACTCCGGTCATCGCCTCCCTGGCGGTGGGCCTGGTGGTCCTGGGCGGCCTGGTGGTGCTGCTGCTCCGCAAGCGCCCGCAGGACGAAGAGGACACGCCCTGAGGCACCGGAGGAGACGAGGGCACGAGGGCGCGAGGAAACGAGGGCACGACGACACGCCCTGAGGGACCGAGGGAACGGGTCCGATGGGCCGGGTGGGCGCGCGGACCGGTTCGGATCCGCCGCCCGGGGTAGGGGCAGAAGATGGCTGATCAAGAACTGACCTGGTCCGGCACCTTCGCCCGGTGGGACCGCCGGGTGTTCGACGCGGTGGCCCGGCGGCACTGGCCCGGGGCCGACCGGGTGCTGCCGCGGCTCGGCCGGGCCGCGAACCACGGGGTGCTGTGGGGCGGGGCCGCCGCGGCGATCGCGGTCTTCGGGTCGGCCGGCGCCCGCAAGGCCGCCGTGCGCGGGGTCGCCTCGCTGGCACTGGCCTCCGCGACCATCAACACCGTCGGCAAGTGGTCCGTACGCCGGCCGCGGCCGCTGCTGCAAGGCGTGCCCCTGAACCGGCAGCTGGCCACGCAGCCGCAGACCACATCCTTCCCGTCCGGGCACTCCGCGTCGGCCTTCGCCTTCGCCACCGGGGTGGCGCTGGCCTCCCCGGGCTGGGGAGCCGTCATGGCCCCGGTCGCCGCGTCCGTGGCGTTCTCCCGCGTCTACACCGGGGTGCACTACCCCTCCGACGTACTGGTGGGCGCGTCACTGGGGGTGGCCGCCGGGTTCGTCGTGCGCCGCCTCGCGCGCGACGCGCAGGAGGCCCGGGTCGTGCCGGGCGATGAGCGGACGGCCGCCGGGGCCCCCGCGCTGCCCGACGGGGCCGGGCTCACCGTGGTGGTCAACACCGGGTCCGGGACGGCCGCAGAGGGCCTCGACGCGCTGCGCACCCGCCTGCCCGCGGCCGAGGTGATCGAGTGCGAGGGCCCGGAACTGCCCGCCACGCTCGCGAAGGCGGCCTCGCGGGCCACCGTGCTCGGGGTCTGCGGTGGCGACGGCACGGTCAACGCGGCCGCCACCGCCGCACTGGGAGCCGGGGTGCCGCTGGCCGTGTTCCCCGGCGGCACCCTCAACCACTTCGCGCTGGACCTCGGCCTCGCCGGAGCCGAGGCGACGTGCGAGGCCGTGGCGCAGGGCCAGGCCGTCCGCGTCGGCGTGGGCCGCTTCTCCCCGGGGCCCGGCGGCGAGAGCGGCTACTTCCTGAACAACTTCAGCATCGGCGCCTATCCGGAACTGCTGGGCCACCGACTGCGCTGGGCCCCGCGCATCGGCGGCGGCCCGGCCGCGCTGCTGGCGGCCTGGCGGGTCCTGCGCTCCCAGCGGCCCGTGCGGCTGAGGCTGGCCGGGCGGCCCCGGAGCGTATGGCTGCTCTTCGCGGGCAACGGCACCTACCACGGCACCGGCCCCACCCCCCGCCGCCGCGACAGTCTCGGCGAGGGCCTGCTGGACCTGCGGCTCGTCCACGGCGGCGGCCGCCCCGGCCCCCGGCTCCTGGCCGCCGCCTTCACGGGCCCGCTGAGCCGCTCGCCCGTCCACGTGGCCACCCGCCTGCGCAGCCTGCGCATCGGGGACATCCCCGCGGGCACCCCGCTCGCCTACGACGGCGAGTACGCCGAGGCCCCCACCGCCCTCGTCCTCGACCAGCTCCCCGACGCCCTGACCGTCTACCGCCCCCGCTGACCGTCCACCGCCCCGCTGACCGGGTCCGGCCGCCGCGCCCCGGTCACGAGCCGGCCGGCCCCGGATCCACGCCCAGGTCGGCCCGCATGATGCCGCGCATGTCCTTCCAGCGGTCCCCCAGCTGAAGCAGCTCGGCCTGTATCTCCTCGAACGACCAGCCGGGGTGCGGGTCGCCGTCCTCCAGGAGCAGGGTGCGGCTGTACGCGCCGGCCAGGGTCACCGTCATCGCGTCCAGCTCCCGCAGCACCGCGTCCGAAGCGACCATCTGGGCCTCCGCGAAGGCGGTGTGCATGGCGTGCCGCGTCTCCTCCAGATCGGCCCGCGCCTGCGCGGTGACCTCTCCCTTGTGGACGAGCCACAGGTACTTCATGAGCTCGATCCGGTGGCGGCGGTAGCCGGAGTTCGCCGTGACGTAGCACGCCCGCCGCTTCTCCACCTCCGCCACGCGCTGCTCGCGCAGCCACTGGGCGTCGGCCGCCCGCTGCTGCCGTTCGAACTGCTCCGTCTGTACGCGTGCGAGCACGCGCTGCGAGAGGATCGGCGCGAGCAGGGTGCCGGTCACGGCGACGATCGCGCCGGCGAGCGCCAGCAGCGCGTTGTTCACATGTACCTCCGTACGGCCGACGGAGGCCGCGCCCCCGCACTCCCCACCATCCTGCCCGGCCCGGCACCGGCCCCGGGGCTGCGCGGAGGTCGTGAGGGCGCCTCATGCCCCCGGGCGGCCGCCCCGGGGGCAGAGGTGCCGTCGGGCCGGCACCGGAAGGCGGTCTCGATGACGGCGGGGTACTCCCGGCGCAGTCCGACCTCGTACGGGACGGTGAGGGACGACCCACCTGAACGGAAACGCACGACCGGCTCCCGCCGCGGGTCTTCCTCGGGCACGACCGCCGATCTCCCCGAAGGCGATGACCGACAGTGACCGCGGGCCGAGGTTCAGCCTCCGATCGCGCCCCAGGCCAAGGGCGCCTGGCCTACCCATTCGCCCGCGGGTATGGACGTACGGCAAGATGGGGTGTATCTGCCCACCATCGATCTGCCGGACGGTTTCTCTTGGCTGAGTTCATCTACACCATGCGCAAGACGCGCAAGGCGCACGGCGACAAGGTGATTCTTGACGACGTCTTCCTGAACTTCCTGCCCGGCGCGAAGATCGGTGTGGTCGGCCCGAACGGCGCCGGTAAGTCCACCGTTCTCAAGATCATGGCGGGTCTGGAGCAGCCGTCGAACGGTGACGCCTTCCTCTCTCCCGGCTACTCCGTCGGCATCCTCATGCAGGAGCCCAAGCTCGACGAGTCCAAGACCGTGCTCGAGAACGTCGAGGACGGCGTCGGCGAGATCAAGACCAAGCTCAACCGGTTCAACGCGATCGCCGAGGAAATGGCGACGAACTACACCGACGAGCTGATGGAGGAGATGGGCAAGCTCCAGGACGACCTGGACCACGCCAACGCGTGGGACCTGGACGCCCAGCTGGAGCAGGCCATGGACGCCCTGGGCTGCCCGCCCGGCGACTGGCCGGTCACCACCCTCTCCGGTGGTGAGAAGCGCCGCGTGGCCCTCTGCAAGCTGCTGCTGGAGGCCCCCGACCTGCTGCTCCTCGACGAGCCCACCAACCACCTCGACGCCGAGTCCGTGAACTGGCTGGAGCAGCACCTGGCCCAGTACAAGGGCGCCGTCGTGGCCGTCACCCACGACCGGTACTTCCTGAACAACGTCGCCGAGTGGATCCTCGAGCTCGACCGCGGCCGCGCCCACCCGTACGAGGGCAACTACTCCACCTACCTGGAGAAGAAGGCCACCCGCCTCAAGGTCGAGGGCCGCAAGGACGAGAAGCGCCAGAAGCGCCTCAAGGAAGAGCTGGAGTGGGTCCGCTCCAACGCCAAGGGCCGCCAGACCAAGTCCAAGGCCCGCCTCGCCCGCTACGAGGAGATGGCAGCCGAGGCGGACAAGATGCGGAAGCTGGACTTCGAGGAGATCCAGATCCCGCCGGGCCCGCGTCTGGGCTCGATCGTGGTCGAGGTCAACAACCTCACCAAGGCGTTCGGCGACAAGGTCCTCATCGACGACCTGTCCTTCACGCTGCCGCGCAACGGCATCGTCGGCATCATCGGCCCGAACGGCGCCGGCAAGACCACGCTCTTCAAGATGTTCCAGGGCCTGGAGACGCCGGACTCCGGTGCCATCAAGGTCGGCGAGACCGTCAAGATCAGCTACGTCGACCAGTCCCGCGCCAACATCGACCCCAAGAAGACCCTCTGGGCGGTCGTGTCGGACGAGCTGGACTACATCAACGTGGGCCAGGTCGAGATGCCGTCCCGCGCGTACGTCAGCGCCTTCGGCTTCAAGGGCCCGGACCAGCAGAAGCCGGCCGGCGTCCTGTCCGGTGGTGAGCGCAACCGCCTCAACCTGGCGCTGACGCTCAAGGAGGGCGGCAACCTGCTGCTCCTCGACGAGCCCACCAACGACCTCGACGTCGAGACCCTGTCCTCGCTCGAGAACGCGCTCCTGGAGTTCCCCGGTGCGGCCGTGGTCATCTCCCACGACCGTTGGTTCCTGGACCGGGTCGCCACGCACATCCTGGCGTACGAGGGCGAGTCCAAGTGGTACTGGTTCGAGGGCAACTTCGAGTCGTACGAGAAGAACAAGATCGAGCGGCTGGGCCCGGACGCGGCTCGTCCGCACCGTGCCACCTACAAGAAGCTCACCCGAGGCTGAGGTCGCCGTCATGGCCAGACACCACTACCGGTGCCCCTTGCGCTGGGCGGACATGGATGCCTTCGGGCACGTCAACAACGTCGTCTTCCTCCGCTATCTGGAGGAGGCGCGGATCGACTTCATGTTCCGCCTCGCGCCGGGGGAGGGCAGTGAGTCCTTCACGGGCGGGTCCGTCGTGGCCCGTCACGAGATCGACTACAAGCTGCCCCTCGTGCACCGCCACGAGCCCGTCCTCATCGAGTCCTGGGTGACCCGGATAGGCGCCGCGTCCCTGACCATCCGCTACGAGGTCAAGGACGAGGCGACCGAGGACGCGCCCGAGACGGTCTACGTGCGGGCCGAGACGGTGGTCGTGCCCTACAACCTCGCCGCGGGGCGGCCCCGCCGCATCACGGCCGAGGAGAGGCACTTCCTCGAGGAGTACCTCGACGAGCCCGCGACCGGGTCCGCGACCACGGCCGGGTCCGAGACCGGGTCCGAGACCGGCACCGGCCGGGAAGGGCCCCTCGCGGCATGAGCGACCAGTTGCGCTTCGCCGATTCCGGGGAGGCGGCGGACCTCGCCGCCTTCCTGGGCCGGCTGGTGCACTACGACCGCGCCGCCGCCGTACGCCTCCAGGCCGGCGGCGGCGCGCTCGCCGTCTTCGGACGGCCGCCGTCCTTCGACGTCCTGGCCATCCGTACGGTGCGGCTCGCCGCACCCGTCGCCGTGCCGCTGGACTTGACGGTGTCCGCCGGTGAGCTGCTGGAGTCCGTGGACGAAGCCTCGGCCGAGGCCACCGTGCCCGGGCCGGTCACCGGACCGCCCTGGGCCGGCGTGCTCCCGCCCCGCGGCGGCTGGCGACAGGTTCCGGGGCTGCCCGGCCCCGAGGCGATGGGAGCGGCCGTGGCCGCCGCCGTCGCCGAGTTCCGGGCCCGGGACGAGGCCCTGCCCGTGCAGCACCGCACCCGGTCCGAGCGCGACCGCATAGGCCGCGAGATCTGGTCCCGCACCCTGGGTGACACCGAGCTCCCGCTGCGCGCCGTGCACGCCGCGCAGTCCCTGGGCTTCCTGCGGCCGGTACGGGCCGTCGTGCCCGCCCCCGCCCCCCGTCCCGACGCCCCCGCCCCCGTGGCGCTCCTCGCCGCCGGGACCTGGCTGCGGCTGCGCACCCCGTACGGATCCGTCGCCATGCGCCGCCCCGGCGTGACCGGCGGCCTGGGCGCCCTCCAGGTCCGGCCCGTCTGATCGGTCCGGCCTGCCTACCGGTCTGCCCCCGGAAAGTCCGCTGGTCCGCTAGCCCGCCGTGTTGATCATCGAGGCGGCGGCGTACGTCAGGTACTTCCACAGCTGCGCCTCGTGCTCCGGCGCCAGGCCCAGCTCGTCCAGCGCGACCCGCATGTGCCGCAGCCACGCGTCGTGAGCCGCCGCGTCGACCTGGAACGGCGCGTGCCGCATCCGCAGGCGCGGGTGGCCGCGGTGCTGGCTGTAGGTGGTCGGACCACCCCAGTACTGCATCAAGAACAGCGCGAACCGCTCCTCGGCGGGGCCCAGGTCCTCCTCCGGGTACATCGGGCGCAGCAGCGGGTCCTCCGCGACCCCCTCGTAGAAGCGCCGGACGAGGCGGCGGAAGGTGTCCTCGCCGCCCACCTGCTCGTAGAAGGTCTGCTCCTGAAGCGTGCCCCGCGGAATCTCATTCACCCGACCATCGTCTCAGACGCCCGGATCCAGGACCGAGGTCCTAGGACCGTCCCCCGGGCCCGCGCGCGCTCGCACGCGGCGGCCCGGCGCAGGACAGTGGAGGCATGGCCGCACACACCGCGCACACCGAGACCCGGGACCTGCGGGAGACCGCGCACGCCGCCCAGGTGCGGGAGCTGACCGCCGCCGGGGTGCTGGAGGATCCGCGCTGGCGGGCGGCCTTCGCCGCCGTGCCCCGGCACGTGTTCGTCCCGTACTTCTGGACCGGCCGCGGCGCCGGTCACGAGCGGCTGTGGGCCGAGGACCCCGACCCCGAACGCCGGGCCCGCTGGCTCCGCGGGGTCTACGTCGACACCCCGCTGGCGACGCGGATGCGCGACGGCCTGCAGGTCTCCTCCAGCAGTCAGCCGTCCCTGATGGCGAAGATGCTGGCCGCCCTGGACGTGCGCGACGGCGACGACGTCCTGGAGATCGGCGCGGGCACCGGCTACAACGCGGCCCTGCTCTGCCACCGGCTCGGCGAGGAGCACGTCACCACCGTGGACCTGGACGAGGAGATCACCGAGTCCGCGCGGACGCACCTGGCCGAGCTCGGCTACCACCCGGTGGTGGTCACCGGGGACGGGGCGCGCGGCTGCCCCGCCCGTGCCCCCTTCGACCGGATCATGGTGACCTGCACGCTGCCGCTGGTCCCGCACGCCTGGCTCGGCCAGTGCCGGCCGGGGGCGCGCATCCTGGCGCCGCTGTCGACCGGTCTGATCGCGCTGACCGTCCGGGACGCCGGTTTCGCCGAGGGCAACTTCCTGCACACGTCGGCGTACTTCGTCCCGCTGCGCGGGTCCACGGCCGCCCGGCCGCCCGACCTGGCCGGCACGGAGTACGGGCTTCCGTACGAGCTGGTGGAGAACGAGCGCTTCCAGTTCATGCTCGTGCTGACCGCGGGCGCACTGCACCCCCGCGAGGCCCTGGACCTGTGGCGCCGCGAGGGCCGCCCGGCCCGGGAACGCTTCGGAGTCTCGGTCAGCACCGAGGGCCAATGGTCATGGCTGGACGATCCCCAGGGGCCGTACGTGTGGCCCCTGGGGGAGGGATGAATCAGCCGGGGAGCGGACGATGCCCGGTGTCGGTCACGTTTGGCCACGGATAATGAACTCCGGGGTGATGTTGATCAGTTGGCGCTAGAGTTCCGAAGATGGAACGCTCGCGTCACGCCCCGGGGGAGCATCGTTGAGTATCGGTTCGGAGCCCGACGAGCACGGACTCGCGCTCGTCCTCGTCGCTGGATATGCCGGATCCGGCAAATCCGAGGCGGGGAAGATGATGTCGCAGGCGACCGGTTGGCCGCTGTTGGACAAGGACACATTGACGAGGCCGCTCACGGAGTCTTTGTTGTCCCATCTCAACGGTGACCCCGATGACCGGCAGAGCAGCGTCTACGCCGAGAACGTGCGCCCGTTGGAATATGAGTCCCTGATGAAGGCGTGCTGGGAGAACCTCGAGTGCGGGGTGCCGGTGGTCGCCGTGGCGCCTTTCCTCGCCGAGGTCGTCGACGACCAGTGGTACGCCCGGACACGTCGCCACTGTTCGCGTTTGGGTGCCGGCTTGGAGGTGGTGTGGGTGGACAGCGACGCGTCGTCGATGCGTGAGAGGCTCACTTCGCGCAACGCGGCACGGGACACGTGGAAGCTCGCGAACTGGCGGCAGTATCTCGCCTCGATCTCCCTGGAGCGGCGCCCGGTCGGGGAGTTCCACTTCGTCGACAACCGGATCACCGCGATGACACCGCTCGCCGAGCAGGTGGAATCGGTGGCCATGGTCCTTTCCCGTCGATACGGCGAGGCGCTGGCGTGAACGCGAACACGGGGGCGAACGCGCAGGGTGAAGGGAGCCTGGGAGGGGTCGTCCTTTTCGGCCCTCCTACGGCGGGCAAGGACACGGTCAGTGCCGCGCTGACCGACCTGGACGCGCGATACGGCCAGCTGACCAAGATCAAGGTGGGCTCCGGGCGCACCACCGGCTATCGCATGGCCGACAGCGAGGAGCTGGCCGCCCTGCGCGCCGCAGGTCGTGTGGTGCTGGAGACCCGGAGGTACGGCAACACGTACGCCATCGACCGTGACGACCTGGACACGATGACCAGGGCCGGTCGCATTCCGCTCGTGCACATCGGCAGCATGGGGCACCTGCGGAGCTTCACCGGCGCCGTTCGACAGCCGTGGCTGCACGTGCTCCTGTGGGTGCCCCGCGACGTGTGCAAGCAGCGGTCCCGAGGCAGGGGCGACCGGGACACCGGGGACCGGCTCGCCGCATGGGACGAAGCGCTGGCCGATCTGGGCACGGTGCCCGACGGCGAGGAGCCTTTCGATCTCCTGATGCGCACCGACCACACCGACCCGGCCGGGGCCGCCGAGAGCATCGCCCGGGCCCACGCGCACCATCGCGGGGAGCGATACGGGGACGCGAGCCTGGCCGCCTTCCTCGGAGCGGCCGCGACCGCCGAACGGTGAGGTCGCGGGTGCGACGTTGCGCGGCGGCTCGTACATCACGGTGGGGAGGGAGCACACATGGCGACGATCAGCACGCTCGATGCGCTGGCACGTGCGGCGGACCCGGACGCGTCGACAGGTCGGGAGAGGGACCTGACGATCCGGCAGAGGGACATCGACGACCCCCTGGTACTGGATTCGCTCACCGCCGGCAGGCTGGCCCTCCACCGAGTGAACGTGGCGGGGGCGGTCACCCTGCGCTCGTGCGTCATCGAGGAGCTGGTCGTCGACCACTGCACCGCCGATGCCCTACTGGTGAGCAACTCTCGGATCGGCCGGCTTGTCGTTCGCAACACCCCCCGCAACACCGAGGTCGATGTGAGCGAGACGGCCCTCGAGGCTTTAGACGTCCACTCCTGCGGGCCGACGCGCTTCGAGGGCGTGCGCGTGACCGACTCGGTGCAGATCTCGGCGATGCGCGGGCCGGTCCAGCTCAAACGATTGCGGGCGGCCACGCTGGCCCTGCGCAGCCAAGCTGCCGTGGGGCGGCAGCGCCGGCCTCAGGTGTCCCTGGAGAACGTGCACGTCACCGAAACCATCACCCTCGACGACCTGTGGTTGGCCTCCCTCACCCTCGACGAGGTCGACGTCGCCGCCCTGCTGCTGCGACGGGTCCGCGTGGACGCACCCTTCCGCGGTACCGGGGTGCGTTGCCGGGACGGTCTGCGCATCAACGGCATGGTGGTGCCCGCCGAGGCCAGCGCGCTGCTCGACAGCGAGGTCCGGGGTCCGGTGGTGGTCCGGGGCTTGCGCCATGCGGAGACCGTGCCCGCGCAGCGGCGGCAGTCGGCGCCGGACACCGCACCCACCACCGGCGCCGCCGCGGAACTGGTCTTCCGGTCGTCCAGCATCTCCAGCCTCGCCGCCAGCGCCGACGAATCGTCTCCAGTGGTGGTGGAACTCGCGGACACCTCGGTCCGGGCGCTCGCAGTGCCCGTGGGGCCGGCCCGGTACCGGCTGGCGGGGACGAGCAGCGTTCAGGAGGTGGACCTCGGCGATGTGGTCTTCCGGAACGACGAGCACGTCACCGGTTTCCTCGACCGGGTGTTCACCCGGGTGAGCCCCGGGGCCCTGGAGGCGGTGCGGTCCACGCTGACCGGGCGTCGCCGCATGTCGGAGGGCGACCAGTTGTACTACTTCACCCGGCAGCGGGAGGCGGCCGAGGGGCCCCTGCTCCGGCGTCTCGCGGGCCGTGCCCTGCTCGGTGGCGTCCTCGGGTGGGGTGTGAGAGCGCGGAATCCGGCGCGAACCCTGGGCGCCGCCATGCTGTCCACGGCTGTTGCCCTGCATCTCTCCGGTGCGGCACGGGACCCACAGGGTGGCGGCCTCCTCGACCTGGTGGCCGCGGGGAGGGCGCTCGTCCTGGCCTGCGCCCTGTGGCTGAACGTCGGCGTGGGCGCCCCGTCCGAGCTGAAGACGCACGCCTGGACGGCGCTCGCCGTTGGCTGTACCGGCGGTGGCCTGCTCTTCACGACCCTGACCGTGGGCATCGTGATCCGCAAACTGGTGCGCTGACGCCCGCCCTCCTCAGGGGAGCGCGAGCGTCAGCTACGGCCCGGATCGCCGCGCAGCAGCTCCAGGGCTTCCTCAACGGTGAGGGTGGCGTCGCGCGCGCCGTCCCAATGGTCGAGCGTCGAGGCGGCCGCCAGCATCAGCTCGTCGGGGAGGCCCGCATCGGTGAGCAGCGCGGCCGCGTCTGCGAGCTCGGGGCCCCAACGCCACGCACGGGCCGCAGTCTTGGGGATGTAGCTCGTCTCGGTCAGGTAGCTGCCCGTCCGCTTCGCCGCGATGGCCAGGAGCTCATCGCCGACACCGTGCGCCTGCGCGGCGCCGTAGGCCAAGGCGGCCAGGACACGTGACGCCTTCTGGTAGCTGGAGTAGGAGAGTTTGAGGGCGGACGCCGCTCCCACCTCGGTGCCCAGGTCGTGCGTACGGATGTCGGTACCGGCGAAGAGCCGCTCGACCTCGCTCGTACGACCACGTTCCCCGGCGAGGTAGAGCGTCGGACTCTTGCCACCGACGGGCGGGGAGCCGACCACGGCGGCGTCGATCGTCTCCGCGCGCGGCAGGAGGGCGGCGATGCGCCCCGTGCGGCCCGGGGAGATCGCGTTCGCTTCCACGTACGTGCGCCCTGCGAAGCCGTGTGCGGCGACCTGTGCGGCGAGCTCTTCGGCGGCGGCCGGAGGGCAGAGGGACAGGACCACGTCCGCTCGGTCCAAGAGGCCAGAGAAGTCCGCAGGCTCCAGGCCAGCCTGCTCGGCACGCCTTCGCGTCGCGATACTCCGGCCGTTGGGGCACCACAGGACGGTGACCCCCCGTGCGCGCAGTTGTGCGCCGAAAGCGGCCCCCATGCTGCCCGGGTGCAGCAGTCCGACCGTAACGGCTGTTCCTGTCATCGTGTATCCCCTTCAGGCAGTGTGTTCCAGGAGCAGGCGGATGGCCGACAGCGCCGTGGGGGCCGTCAGGTCGGGGACGTGCAGATCCCCCTGCCAGCGGTCGGGGGTGCCGATCCACAAGGTGGCGAGCCCGGCGGAACGCCCGCCCGCGATGTCCTTGACGGGGTCGTTGCCCACCATCCAGCCACCGTCGTGCAGGGTCGCGCCGCAGAGCTCCACAGCGGTGGCGAACAGCCGGGGATCGGGTTTGCGGAGCCCTAGATCCGCCGAGATGCACACGGCGTCGACCCGCTGCGCGATGCCGGTGGCCTCCAGCTTGGCCCGCTGGATGTCGGCGGAGCCGTTCGTTGCGATGCCGATCCGCCAGCCGTGCCCCTTCAGGTCGTCCAGACCGTCCAGCACCTCGTCCGGGCACACGGAGAAGGCCGCCATGTCCGCCAGGTACTCCTGCCACAACGTTCGGGCCGAGGAGGACAGGTCGTGGAGCTCGCGGATCACCGAGAAGTCTGCGGCGCCGGCACGCTCGTCCAGCCGGACGAGGAGCGCGTCCCGCTCATCCGCCGTGAGGCCATGACGGGAGGCGAATCGCGTCAGCGTCGCCTCGAGCGCGCGACGGCGGTCGATGAGCGTGTCGTCGAGGTCGAAGAGGGCGAGGCGCTGCACCCGCGCAGACTAGTACGCGCATCCGGGCCGTTCGCCCGGCGGGGACCGCCGGGCCCCGGTGGAGGCCCGGCGGTCGTGGATCGCAGGAGCGGGATCAGCCGCGGCGGATCGTGATCGTTGTCCAGGCGCCCACGTGGACGCGGTCGCCGTCGGTGAGGGGGATCGGGACGTAGGGCTGGATCGGCTCTTCGCCGCCGTTGATGGTGGTGCCGTTGGTGGAGTTCTGGTCCACCACCGCCCAGCTGAGGTCGGGCTGCTGGACGAGCACCGCGTGCTGGTGGGAGACGCCCGGGTCCTCCGGCGGCACCGACAGGTCGATGTCGGGGGACTCGCCCGTGGAGGCGCGGCGGCGGCCGATGGTGATCTGGCTGCCGGACAGCGGAAGGTGCTGCTCCGGGGAGTAGGCGGGCAGGTTGAGCCCGGCGGCCTCGGGGCCGCTGCGCTGCATCATCGCCATGAAGTACGAGCGGTCGGGGCCGACCGTCGCGCTCCAGGCGCCCCCGCCCTGGGGCGGGAAGGGCTGGTGCTGCGGCGGAGGCTGCTGCTGGTACTGCTGCTGGGGCGGCGGTCCCGGCTGCTGGTACTCCTGCTGGTACTCCCGCTGCTGCTGCGGCGGGGGCTGCTGCTGGTACTGGGGCTGCGGGGCCTGCTGGTACTCCAGCGGCGCCTCGTGCGCGGGCGGCGGCAGCAGCCAGTCGTCCTCGCGCTGGAGCGGCTCGGCCGGCCGGTTGACCCGGGACGGCCGCGAGCCCTGGTACTCGAAGTGGTCCTGGGAGTAGGTCCCGGGAGCGGGCACGGGCGGCGGAGGCGTACCGCGGCCTCCGGCACCGCCACCGACGCCGGCCCCCGTCGCCTGGGGTCCCGGTTCCGGGGCCGGCGGCGCGTACGAAGTCGGAGTACGGGTGAGGAAGTTGTAGCGGCATTCCTCGCAGAACGGGGCCATGGCCTCGCGCGGGGTCCGGCACTGCGGGCAGAGCTCGGCCTGGGCGGTCGGTTCACCGGCGGTCGGGGGGAAGCCGTAGCCGTAGGAGGGCACCGGCGGCGGTCCCTCCGAGGCGGACATGCGGTGGCCGCAGACCTCGCACCAGTCGTCGGACGCGGACTGGTGCCCGTTCGGGCAGGTCGGCATGGCGGCGCTTCCCCCTTCTTCTCCCTGCGTCATCACGTCAGGTCTTCTCAGGTCTTCTTCACTCGGACGGTCTGCGTCGAACGCGTGTCAAGAGTCATCTCGTCGGCATCGGCGACCTTCGCTTTCAGCCGCACAGTACCCGCCACTGCGTCCACCACATCCACCACCTTCGCCAGGAGTCGTGCTGTGTCGGCGTTCCCGGACGAACTCGCCAGTTGTACCGCACGCCCCAGCTTGGCCGTGGCACCACCCACATCGCCCATTTTGCGGGCTTCCAAACCTTGCTGGATAGCCTCTGCCAGCTCCGCCTGTCCGGTGTAGTGGGCGACCTGCGCGTTGATGGCGGTGGACGCCGCCAGATCGTTCGTCCACACCGCGCGCACCAGGCCCTGGGCCAGGACGGTCGGCTTCTCGGCCGGCCCGCCCGCCGCGGCCGGCAGCACGAGCGTGGCGCGGGCGGCGAGCATCTCCTGGCCCACCGTGGCCGTAGGGACGCGGACGCACACGTGGTACTCGCGGGACTCGTCGCCCCACGACCCCGTCGGGTAGTCGCCGGCGCGCGGGCCCGCCTCGGTGCGGCGGTCGGTCAGGTCCTGGAGGACGGGAGCCACCTGCTTGACGTACTGGATCTCCACGCCGACCGGGGTCCACAGGCGCAGCGCGACGTCCGCGACCTCCTTGCCCATGACGTTCTCCATCATGCGCGTGAAGTCCTCGGCGAGGTGGGCCGGGTCGGCCACGATGTCGGCGGAGCCGAGCAGCGCGTGCGCGATCCCGGTGACCTCCTTGACGTCCCAGTCGGTGCCCACCCCGCGGGCGTCGCAGGTGAAGCGGCCCGCGCACGCGTCGAGGGTGGCGCGGAGCACGGCCGGCTCCTCGTGCTCGTTGCGGCCGTCGGTGAGCAGGATGCCGTGCCGGATGGCAGCGGTGGAGCCGCGCAGCAGGCCGTCGGCGAGGCGCAGCCAGGTGCCGATGGCGGTGCCGCCGCCGGAGCTCAGCCCGCGCAGGGCCTCCTTGGCCTGGGCGCGGGTGCTCGCGTCCGCGATCGCGAGGCGGCCCTGGCCGGGGTAGACCTCCTTGGCCACGTGCGTACCGGCGATCACGGCGAAGGCGGTGCCGTCGCGCAGGGTGTCGATGGCGGCGGCCGTGGCTTCACGGGCGCCGCGCATCTTCTCGGGCGGGTACTCCATGGACCCCGAGCAGTCGACCATGAGCACCACGGCCGCCGTGCCGTCCGAGACCGGCGCGCGCGTGGCGGTGGCACCGCCGGAGGCGGTGACCGTGACGATGGCGTGGACGTCCCGTCCGCCCTCGGGGAGGAACTCGTTCTGGTACACCTCCACGCTGAACCGTGGGGCACTCGGCTTGGCGAAATTCGCCATCGGTTGGACTCCTAGGGGGCTCGGGCAGGCGGGTCAGACCTGCGGGCGCGCTTCCACTTCCTATTCCGGTCCTGCCGCCGGGCCCGGCTCCGCATCCGGTCCCGGTTCCTGCTCGGGGTGCGTGGCGAACGGCACGACCGCCACGGTGACGTTGTCGTGGCCGCCGCCGTCGAGTGCGTACCCCACCAGTACCTGGGCGCTGTGCAGCGGGCGGGTCGCGGCGTCGGCGGGTACCACCTGGGCCATTTCCCGCGCGGATTCCGCGTAGTTCCACAGTCCGTCGGTGCAGACCACCACCACACCGGGGTGGTCGGGCTTGAAGGTCGCGGTGTGCGGGTCGAGGTCGTACGCGTCGGCCCCCAGCCAGCCGGTGATGGCGTGCGCGCGGACGTCCGCGTAGGCCTCGGCCTCGCCCATCAGACCGGCGGCGACCATCTGGGCGGCCCAGGAGTCGTCCTCGGTGAGGCGGCGGGGCAGGGCGGCGCGGTCGTCGGGAACCCAGTAGGCACGGCTGTCGCCCACCCAGCCGATGGTCAGCAGGCCGCCGCCGACGACGGCGCCGACCAGGGTGCAGGCGGGGGCGTTCTGCGCGCCGGGGGTCTCCGGGGCCAGGGCGTTCACCGCTCGGGCGGCCGCCAGGATCGCCTCGTGCATGGCCTCCTGGGGATGGGCGCCGCGCGGCAGCGCTTCGAGCAGCGCCTCGTTGGCGGCGACGGCCGCGGCGGCCGACGCCTCGTCGGGGCGGCTGGCGGAGGAGACGCCGTCGCAGACGATGGCGACGGTGGCGGCGGAACCGTCGGGCAGGGCGGTGGCCGACACGGCGAACGAGTCCTCGTTGCGGTGGTGGCGCAGACCCCGGTCGGTGACGGCGGCGACGCTCCCGAGCTCCTCCTCGATGTGGTCGCGCTCGCGGGGCTGCGCGTGCCCGCAGTGCTCGCAGTACCCGTCGGTGTCGACGTGCCCGGCGCGGCAGGCGACGCAGGTCTTCCCGCCGGCCGGCCCGCCGGGCTGGAGCGGATTCTCGTACGGGGCTTCGCCCGCGCCCCAGGGCATCCCCTCCGGAGGCGTGGCGTCGGGCCGGTCGTGGCGGGTCTCGGGGCCGTCCGCGGCGCCGTACGGGTGCTCCGCCGCGCCCCACGGGGTGCCGTCCGGCGGGGTGCCGGTGCCGTACGGGTTCCCGTGGCCGGAGGTCGCATAGGTGACCCCCGTCGGGCCCTGCCGAGGCTCCGGTTCGGGCTCCGGTTCAGCCGGGGTGGCGGTCCAGGCGGCCGGGTCGCCGACCAACGTCGGCGCGGCCGCGGCCACGCTGCCCCAGCCGGGGGCGGGCTCGGCCGCGGCGTGCGCAACGCCGGGAGCCGGGCTGCCGTAACCGCCCGCCGCGGCGCTCGCGGCGGCCGGCCGGGCCGGTGGTACCGGTGGCGCCGGGGGTGCCGGTGGGATGGGGATGGTCGGATGGTCCACGGCGGCCGGGGGAGGAGCGCTCACGGCGTAGCCGCAGACGCCGCAGAAACGGTCACCCTCCTCCAGGGGTTCCGCGCAGCTGGGGCAGCCCGACAGCCGATGCATCGACATCACTCACACCCACGTCCGGGGACGGAAACGGTTTGCCCGCTCCACCAGTTCGATCCTCTCCTCGCCACGCCGCGCCAGCCGTGCGAGGACGCGGTACGAGCGCTCCAGTCCGAAGCGCAGGCCCCGCTCGTCCAGTTGACTGCCGAGCAGCGAGGTCCGGCCGGGGTCGGAACCCCGGCTACCCGACAGTACCCAGTCCAGGGCCGAGCCCAGAACCTCCGTCGCGAGCCGCTCTTGCCGTTCCGGGTCCAGTCCGAACCGCCGCAGGGCCTCCACCTGGTCCGCTGCGGCCGCCAGGTCGGCCAACAGCGGCTCCTGCGGGGACCGGTCGCGCAGACGTGCCCGTACGGCAGCCACCCGCGCGGCGGTGTAGTGGATGGACGCTTCCGGTACGGATTCCAGTGTGCGCACGGCTGCGTCCCGGTCCCCGGCGGCCAGTTGGACGCGGGCCAGCCCGAAGGCCGCGCTCACGAATCCCGGGTCGGTGATCCACACGAGGCGGTAGTACTCGGCGGCGTTGTCCAGTTGGCCCAGCACCTCCGCGCACAGCCCGAGGGCCAGCTTCGGGGCGGGCTCGCCCGGGAAGGCGTCGTAGATCGCGTCGAAGGACAGGGCCGCTATCTCGTCGTCACCGGTGGCCAGCGAGGCGATGCCACGGGCCCACACCACCCGCCAGTCGTCCGGATGCCGGGCCTCCAGCTCCGCCAGGGTGTGCCCGGCCTCGGGCAGTTCGCCCAGCTCCAGGCGGGCCCGCAGCTCCCGCAGCCGCAACTCGGCCGAGTCGGCCGGCGCCGCGCTCAGGGCGCCCAACAGGTCGCCCGGCGCGGAGGCCAGCAGACCCGTCAGGAAACCGGCGTTCGGGTCGGCCGCGTCCACCAGCGGTACGGGCAGGGCCAGCGCGGTGTCGCGCGCGTCGAGCGGCGTCGCTCTCGCCGAAGCCGGCTCCAAGGGCAGGAGTACGGGTGCGGGTGCGGCCCCGGTTCCCGCCCAAGCTCCGGCCCCCGCGCCCTGGACCGCAGCCGGCGGCGCGGGTCGCGGACCCGGCACCGGCGCACCGGTCACATGCGTGGCGGTGGTTCCGAGGCCGGCCACGCCCGCCCCAACCACGCCCGCCCCAACCGCGCCCGCCCCGGCCGACGGTGCCGGTCCGCCGGTCGCGGGTCCCCACGGACCCGCCGCGCCGCCGCCGGCCGCCCCGGGCACGGGCGTGCCACCGGGCGGGGTCCCACCGGCGGCCGTCGCCCCGGCCACGGCGGTGCCGCCCGGCGCGTGCGCTCCGGCCGCGGCCCGGCCGCGGCCGGCGAGCCCGAACAGCCGGCCACCGCGCCGGGAGGCGATCGGCCGGTAGCCCAGCCGGGAGACGGCGGTGTCGGCCGCGTCGGCGAACAGTTCGGTGTCCGGAACCCGCAGCTCCGGGCCGAAGAGGGTCGACAGCTGCGGCCGCGGCCGACCCGTCTGCAGGGCGACCACCTCCCGCAGCACGCCCGTCAGCTGGTCCGCCATCTCCTGCGCGGACGAGAACCGCCGCCCCGGGTCCGGATCGGTGGCCCGGACCAGCAGCCGGTAGAAGGACTCGTACCGCCGGAACACCTCGATGTGCTCCGGATCCGGCAGCGAATCCACGAACACATTGGTGTAGCCCTGGAAGTCGAAGGTCAGCACGGCCAGCGTCCGCGCCACCGTGTAGAGGTCGGAGGCGACCGAGGGGCCCAGCTCCGCGACCTCGGGGGCCTGGTAGCCCACCGTGCCGTAGATGGCCGACTCGGCGTCGTCCATCCGCCGTACCGCGCCCATGTCGATCAGCTTCAGCTGGTCCTGCTGCTGGATCGCGTTGTCGACCTTGAAGTCGCAGTACAGGAGGTTCCTGCTGTGCAGGTGGCCGAGCGCCTCCAGCGCCTCGATGCCGTAGGCGCACGCCTGCTCCACCGGCAGCGGGTCGCGCCGTCCGTCCGGCCGGCGCCGCTCGTTCGCGATCTCCTTCAGCGATTTGCCGCCGACGTACTCCATGACGATGTACCCGTCCAGCGAACCGGTCCGCTGGTCCAGGTGCTCCACGAAGTTGTAGATCCGCACGATGTTGGAGTGCTCGATCTCCGCGAGGAAGCGCCGCTCCGAGATCGCGGCCTCCATCGCGTCCTGGTCCCCGGTGTCCAGCAGGCCCTTGAGGACCACCCACCGGTCCGCGACCGCCCGGTCCACCGCCAGGTACACCCAGCCGAGGCCGCCGTGCGCGAGGCAGCCCAGCACCTCGTACTGGCCGCGCACCACATCACCGGAGCGCAGCTTGGGCACGAAGGAGTACGGGTGCCCGCACTTGGTGCAGAACCCTTCCGTCCGGCCCGGACGGTCGCCCCGGGAGCGGCCCACCGGGGCCCCGCAGTCCGAGCGCGAGCAGAACCGCTTGCGCTCCGGCACCTCCGGGTTCTCCAGGACCGCGGTCGAAGGATTCGGACGCGGCACCTCCGGCACGTTGACCAGCCCGGCGCCCAGCCGGCTGCGGCCCGAGGCCGCCGACCCCGAACTGCGCACCGACACCGAACGGGTGGACGTCGTCCCCGACACCGAGCGCGACAGCCGCCCGGACACCGAGCGGCGCGAGGAGGAGGACCGGGAGGAGCGCGCCGAGGCCGAGGACCGCGCCGAGCCGTGGGAGCCCTGCGAGCCCATCGAGCCGCGGGACCCGCCGGAGCCCAGGGAGCCCCGGGCCGCGCTCGTCATCCCCGTCGGCGGCGACACCAGCTCGTCCGCGCCCGCCGCGACCGAGCCGATCGGCGCCAGCCCGCACGTGTCGCAGTAGACCTCGCCGCCGCCCATGTCCTCGTAGGTCCCGGGGCAGCCGGGACGAACGCACGCGGTTCCGATCAGGCTCATGCGTCTTCCTCCCCCGGCCCGTCGGGCCGCTGTTCCTGGTGTCGCGGTTGCTCGGGCCGGTCCTGGGGCGGGGCCAACGACTCCGCCGTCGCCTGCTGGTAGCGCAGGACGGCCTGCTCGGCGGCCAGCAGGTCGCAGGGCGCGCTCCACAACATCCGCCGGGCGGCGTCGTACCGCTCGATCAGCAGGGGGTCCTCCGCCATTCCGTGGCGGGCCACCTTCGCCTTGTACGCGTCGAGCCGCCCGCGCAGCTCGGCCCGTACGGCCAGGGGTGCCGTCACCGCGGTCAACGATTCACGGGCCCGCCGGAGTTCCTCCTCGGCGCGCTCCTCCAGCGATTCCAACAGGGGCGAGAGCCGGTGCCAGCGGGCCTGGCGCCGGTGCTCGGCCGCCGCCGCGAGCTGTTCCTGGAGGGCCGTGGGCGGGCCGCTCACCGCGGGCACCTCGGACGCGGCGATCTTCGCCAGTACCTCGCCGCGCGCGGTCCGCGCCTCCGCCAGGGTCCGGTCGGCCCGCGAGAGCACGTCCCGCAGGGCGATCAGCCGCTGCTCGGCGTCCTGCCGTACGTCCAGCACCGCCTCGATCTCGCGGCGTACGTCCTCCAGCGCGAGCGCGGCCCGGTCGTAGCGCCCGGTGTCCGGACGGCCGCCGCCGGGCGCCGAGCTGCCCGTCGCCGGCAGCCAGAAGGCCAGCGGGTCCGCGATCACCTGGGTGCGCAGCTCCGTCAGCTCGGCGGTGATGTCCTGCAGGTCGTCGCCGGAGGGGTGCTCGCCCGGCCGCACGCCCACCGAGTGGGCCAGCGAGCGGGTGCGGTGCAGCTCGGCGGCGAGCAGGTCGATCCGGGCGGGCAGCGCCGACCAGACGGCGTCGGCGGCGACCACCACGTCCAGCGAGCGCGCGTACAGGCCGTTCATCCGGGCCACCAGCTCGGCGAGCGAGAGCCGCTCCGCCAGCGCGGCGCCCTCGGTGGCGGCCCCGGCGATCAGCACTCCGGGCCCGCGCAGCCGCTCGGTCAGCTCGATCAGGTCCTCGCGGTTCGGCCAGCGGCGCCGCTCCCGTACCTCCCGGGCGGCGGTCAGGGCCCCGCTGTAGGCGTCGAAGTACGTCCACAGCCGGGTGATGTCCGCGTCGGCGGTCGTCCACCGCTCCTTGGTGGTCCCGCTCAGCGCGGCGCCCTCCAGCAGCCGGCGTCCGGCGTGGTCCTGGAGGGCGAGCAACGAGGTCTCGACCGCCTCGTGCTCGGCGCCCAACCGGGCCAGGGCGCGGTCGACGTCGTCCCGGTCCATCACTGCAGACCCCGCCTCCACCGACTGTGCCTCCGCTTCCGCTGCCGCCTCCGTGTCCGTCCTCGTATCCTGCCCCGCGCCCGGTCCCGTGCCCGAAACCGTCACGGGGCTCAGCCGTCCCGGTACTTGGGTGCGGGGGGCGCCGTCACGCCGGGCAGCACGGGCTGCAGGTGCTTGAGGTACGCCTTCATCCACGGGCTGTCACCGCCGCCCGCGCGGTAGTTCTCCAGCACCCTGTTGACCCGGCGGACCAGGTCCGAGGCGTCCTTGTTCATCGCCACCCCGTAGAACTCACGGGTGAAGGGTGAACCCACCAGCTGTACCGACGGGTCCTGGGCGGCCTGACCGGCCGCGAGGGCGTTGTCCGTGATGATGCCGTCGACCTCGCCCAGCTGCAGCCGGACCAGGCAGTCCAGCTGGTTGGCGACGGTGACCGGCACCGAGCCGTACGACTGGGACTTCAGGGCCGCCTCCGCCGTGGAACCGGCCGCGAAACAGATCCGCCGGTCCTTCAGCGAGGGGTCGTACCCGGTGATCGGCGAGCCCTTGGGCGCCAGCACCTGCTGCCCGGCCTCGAAGTAGGCCGTCGAGAAGGCGACGTCCTCCAGCCGCTTGCAGTTGATGGTCATGGTCCGTACGACGATGTCGACGCGCCCCTCCTGGAGGGCGGGGATGCGCTGACTGGTGGGGATGGCCCGGTAGATGACCGCGTTCTCGTCGCCCAGGATGTCCTTGGCGATGGCCTTGACCAGGTCGATGTCGAAGCCGTCGAGGTGGCTGCCCTCGGCGGTCTGGTTGCGGTAGCCCCAGCGGAAGCTGTTCTGGTCCACGCCGGCGACGAGCTTGCCGGCCGCCTTGATCCGCGCGATGGTCGCCCCGTCCACGTCGGAGGGGCGCAGGCTGGCCTCGGGGTCCTGGCAGGTGTCGGCGAGGACCCAGGGCGCGGCCGGGGCCGCCGCCATCGTGGCGGGCCGGTGCACCGGCCGGCCGGTGTCGGGCGTCGCGTGGGCCAGCGGCAGCAGGGTGACGGCGGCGGTCGTCGCGCAGGCGACCGCCATCGCGCTCACCCCGCCCCAGCCGCGCAGCCGGCCCGCCGCGCGGCGGAGGCCGGACGCCGCGCCGGCGGTCGCCGCCCGCCTAGCCCGGCCCGTCCGGCTCTCCGGAGCCTCGTGGTTCCCGTGGTTCCCGTGGTTCTCGTGACCTTCGGCGGCCCGCTCCGGTCGTATCCGCATCGCGCTCACCTGTACTCCGAAAGCCGGCGTCCGATGCCGAGCAGGGCTGCTGCCGCACCGATGACCACCAGGGCCGCGGCGCCCGTCACCAGTCCGCCCAGCGCGCCGATCCCGTCCTGGGCGGCCCGGGTGAACTCCTGCTGTTCGTGGGCGACGGCCTGTTCCAGGGAGGCGTCCACCGTGTCGAAGGCGGCGCCGCTGCTCTCCTTGTGCTTCTCGTCCCCGACGACCTGGGGCAGAGCGGCCTCGTAGTCCCCCTTCAAGTCCGCCTCCCGGGCCGCCGTGTGCCGCTGCTTCCACTGCTTCACGCCGTCCTCGGCCCGGCTGACGGGGTCCCGGCCGGCCGCGTCGTCGGCGAGCCGCAGCGCGGTCGCCAGCCCGGCGTCCAACTGCTTCATGTTGTTCGTGAAGTCCACGTCGTACTTGTCGGACTTCTTGTCCTCGGCCAGTACGGCGCCCCGCGCGATCAGGGTCAGGTTCTCGCCGGCCCGCGCCTGCAGGGAGGCGATCCGCGCGTCGTTGAGCACCTTCATCGATTCCTGCCCGTCCGCCCGGGCCTCGCTCAACGAGGACCGTGCCACCGTGTGCCCCACGGCGAGCCACAGCAGGACCACCACCGACGCGGCCGTCGCGGCCACCAGTCCGTGGTTGAGCACCCGGTTCGTGTGCAGGTAGTTGCGCCGCTGCGCCCAGACCAGGGCGGCGACCGCGAGCAGGCCCAGACCGATCGAGGCCAGTGGCCAGGACCGGGCGTCGTCGTGGTCCGTGTAGAGCCGCTTCGTCTCCGACTCGTACAGCCGCTGGGCGGCCGGCAGCAGCTGGGTGGTCATCTGCTCGTTGGCGTAACGGAGGTAGGCGCCGCCCAGCGGCAGGCCCTGCCGGTTGGTGGCCCGGGCCTGCTCGATCAGGCCGGTGTAGCGCGGGAGCTGCTCGCTCAGCACGGTGATCTGCCGGCGGGAGTCCTCGTTGCCGCCGGTGTTGGCGGCGGCGCTCACCAGCAGCTTGGAGGCGTTGGCGATGTCCTTCTCGTACCGCTGACGGACCTCGCGCGGCTCCTGGGCCCCCAGCAGGAACCCGCTGGAGGAGGTCGTGTCGGCGTCCGCCAGGGAGCGGTAGATGCTCGCCGCGTCCGCGCTCAGCGGCTGGCTGCGGCCCACCACGTCGTCGGCGGCCGCGGCCCGGTCGGAGATCTCCCAGACGCTCACGGTGCCGAACAGCATGATCAGGGCGGCCAGTACCGCGCCGATGATCCGCAGCCGGCCCGGCTCGGTGGTCGCCGCCTCGCGCAGCCGCTCCACGCCCTCGGCCCAAGCGGTCCGCCCGGGCGGACCGTCGGGCGGTGGTGCCGTCGGCCCGGCCGACGGCACGGAAGCACCGCCCCCGGGCGCGGGCGCGCGTGATGTGATCGCCACCGTGACCTCCCCCTCGGTCCTGTCGTCCTCCAGCCGACGCTGGGAGGTACCCCCTGCGCAGCAGTATGGCCGTAGTGCCGGTCGACCACAGCACCCGGTGCTGGATCCAGGGCGATCCGTCCCCGAGGGCCCCCTTCGTCGCCCCTTCACCGTCAATACGTCCGTATGGGCGCCACGGTTCCAGACCGGACGATTTCCGGGGCGGGTTCACCCGAAATGGGCACGGAGTTTTTCGTATGCCCCGGGCGGGGCGCCGAGTGCGTCCAGGCCCAGCAGCCCGGCACCGAGCACCGGCGGTGCCGTGATCACGCGGATCCGGGCGCGCGGGGCCCGTTCGGCGAGGCCCGCCGCGATCCGGTCGTTGAGCTGCGGGTGCCCGGCGGCCAGCACACTGCCGCCCAGCACCACCGGCACCTCCTGCTCCAGCAGACCCAGGCGACCCAGCGCCACCGATGCCATGGCCACCACCTCGTCCGCCTGCCGGTGCACCAGCGACAGCGCCACCGGGTCCCCGGCGGCCGCCACCGCGAACAGCACCGGCGTCAGCTCGTGCCGCCGCGCGTGCTCCACCCGGCCCAGGTGCATGGCCTCGATCAGCGAGGCCATCGACGCGTGGCCGAGGTGCGCGGGCAGCGCCCGGGCCAGCTCCGTCGGCCCGCCCCGCCCGTCCTCGGCCCGGGCCGCGAACCACAGGGCCTCCTCGGCCAGTCCGCCCCCGCCGCCCCAGTCGCCGGAGATCCGCCCGACCGCGGGGAAGCGGGCGGTCCGCCCGTCCGGGGTCATCCCGACGCAGTTGATGCCCGCCCCGCACACCACAGCGACCCCGCACGGGTCGGCGCCCGTCGGCAGCCCGGAGCGCAGCAGCGCGAAGGTGTCGTTGTGCACCGCCGTCGCACGGCCCCAACCGCGGCGCTCGATCTCCCGCGCCAGCTGCTGCTCCTCCACCGCGAAGTCGGCGTTGGCCAGGCACGCCGACACCCGCTCGGCCCACGGCCCGGCCGCGGGGCCGGCGCGCAGCCCGGCGTCGGCCATCGCCCCGGCCAGCACGTCGACGGCCGCGGCCACGCCCGTGCGCGGCGGCTGGAAGCCCCCGGCCTGGCCGGAGCACAGCACCGAGCCGTCCGGGGCGAGGAGCGCCACGTCCGTCTTGCTGTTGCCCGCGTCGATCGCCAGCACCGAGGGGAGGGTCACGCCCATGGCAGGTGCTCCTTGTTGTGCGCGAGGAGCCGGTCGGTCAGCCCTTCGGCCAGGTCGAACTGTCCGATGAGCGGGTGCGCCAGCAGTGCCTTGAAGACCCGATCGCGCCCGCCGCGCAGGGCCGCGTCCAGCGCGAGGTCCTCGTACGCGCTCACGTGCGAGATCAGCCCGGAGAACAGCGGGTCCAGCCGGGGCACCGCCAGCGCAGCGGCGCCGGATCCGTCGACGCGGGCCTGCACCTCGATCACCGCGTCGTCCGGCAGGAACGGCAGCGTGCCGTTGTTGTACGTGTTGACCACCTGCACGGCCGGCCCGCCGTCGCCCAGCAGGGATGCGGCCAGGTCCACGGCGGCCTCGGAGTAGAAGGCGCCGCCGCGTTTCGCCAGCAGCGCCGGCTTCTCGTCGAGCGCGGGATCCCCGTACAGGGCGAGCAGTTCGCGTTCCATCGCGGCGACCTCGGCGGCCCGCGAGGGCTTGGTCCCGAGCTCCCGGACGACCTCGTCGTGGGCGTAGAAGTAGCGCAGGTAGTACGAGGGCACGACGCCGAGCCGGTCCAGCACCGTCCGCGGCAGCCCCAGGTCCCCGGCGACGGCCTCGCCGTGCGTGGCGAGCAGGGTCGCCAGCAGGTCCTCGCCGTCCGGGCCGCCGCGGCGCACGCCGAGCTCCCAGGTGAGGTGGTTGAGGCCCACGTGGTCCAGGTGGATGTCGGCCGGCGCCAGGTCCAGCAGCGCCGCGAACTTCCGCTGGAGGCCGATGGCGACGTTGCAGAGCCCGACTGCCTTGTGCCCGGCCTGCAAGAGAGCCCGGGTGACGATCCCGACCGGGTTGGTGAAGTCGATGATCCATGCGTCCGGGTTGGTCCGCCGGACCCGCTCGGCGATGTCGAGGACCACCGGGACCGTGCGCAGTGCCTTGGCGAGCCCGCCCGCGCCCGTGGTCTCCTGGCCGACGCAGCCGCACTCCAGCGGCCAGGTCTCGTCCTGGAGCCGGGCGGCCTGCCCGCCGATGCGCAGCTGGAGCAGGACCGCGTCGGCCCCGGCGATGCCCGCGTCGAGGTCGGAAGTGGTGGTGATGCGTCCGGGGTGGCCCTGCCGGGCGAAGATCCGCCGGGCCAGGCCGCCGATCAGCTCCAGTCGATCGGCGGCCGGGTCGATCAGCACGAGCTCGCTGACGGGCAGGGTGTCGCGCAGCCGCGCGAAGCCGTCGACCAGTTCGGGGGTGTAGGTGGAACCGCCGCCCACCACTGCGAGTTTCATCGTCAGCCTTTCACGCCGGTCAGGGTGACTCCCTCGACGAACGCCTTCTGGGCGAAGAAGAAGAGGACGATCACCGGGGCCATGACCAGTACGGTCGCGGCCATGGTCAGGTTCCAGTTGGTGTGGTGCGCACCCTTGAAGGACTCCAGTCCGTAGCTGAGGGTCCAGGCGGCCGGGTTGTCGGAGGCGTAGATCTGCGGGCCGAAGTAGTCGTTCCAGGCGCAGAAGAACTGGAAGAGCGCGACGGCGGCGATCCCGGGCCGGGCCATCGGCAGGACGACGCGCAGCAGGGTGCGCACCTCGCCGCATCCGTCGACGCGGGCCGCGTCCAGGTACTCGTCGGGGATGGTCAGCAGGAACTGGCGGAGCAGGAAGATGGAGAAGGCGTCGCCGAAGGCCATCGGGACGATCAGCGGCCACAGGGTGCCCGACAGGTCGAGCTGCTTCGCCCAGAAGAGGTACATGGGGATGACCACCACCTGCGGCGGCAGCATCATCATGGCGATCACGAGGAGCAGCGCGAGCCGCCGCCCGCGGAAGCGGAACTTGGCGAGCGCGTATGCGACGGGCACGGAGGAGACCACGGTCAACAGGGTGCCGAGTCCGGCGTACAAGAGCGTGTTGCGCCACCAGGTCAGGAAGCCCGGGGTGTGCCACACCTTGGCGTAGTTGCCCCATTCCCAGGTATCGGGCCACAGGTCGCGGGTCAGGGCCTGCCGGTCGCCCATCAGGGAGGTGAGGAGGAGGAAGACGAAGGGGAGGACGAAGAACAGGGCGGCGGCCACGCCGAGCGAGTGCACCCCGACCCAGTGCAGTACCGCCTTGGAGGATCTCCGTCCGGTGTGCGCGCCGCTCATTCACCTGCTCCGATCAGACCGCCACGGCGCCGCATCAGGAGCGCGGTGAAGGCCATGGAGAGGGCGAACAGGACGAGCGCGACGACGCACGCGGTGCCGTAGTCGAAGCGCTGGAAGCCGAGGTTGTAGACGAGTTGGGGCAGCGTCAGGGTGGACTTGTCGGGATAGCCCGGCTCGAACTGCTGGCCCGAGCCGCCGATCACCCCGGCCGCGACCTTCCCCGCCACCAGCGGCTGGGCGTAGTACTGCATGGCCTGGATGACCCCGGTGACCACCGCGAACATGATGATCGGCGAGATGTTGGGCAGGGTGATGTGCCGGAACCGCGCCCAGGCGCCGGCCCCGTCCAGCTCCGCGGCCTCGTACTGCTCCTTGGGTACGTCGAGCAGCGCGGCCATGAAGATGACCATCAGGTCGCCGACCCCCCACAGGGCGAGGGCGGTCAGGGCCGGCTTGGACCAGTCGGCGTCGGTGAACCAGCCGGGGGTGGGCAGCCCCACCGCGTCCAGCAGGGTGTTGGCGGGGCCGGTGCCGGGGTTGAGCAGGAAGACGAAGGCCAGCGTCGCGGCGACCGGCGGGGCCAGGTAGGGCAGGTAGAACAGGGTCCGGAAGATCCCGGTCCCCGTCTTGATCTTCGTGATGAGCAGGCCGATGCCGAGGCCGAAGGCGACCCGGCAGGTCACCATCACCAGGACCAGCCACAGCGTGTTGCGCATGGCCGGCCAGAAGAGCGGATAGTCCGTGAAGACGTAGCTCCAGTTGTCCAGGCCGTTGAAGGCGGGCTGCCGGAAGCCGTCGTACCGCGTGAAGGAGAAGTACAGGGTGGACAGCAGCGGGTAGAGGAAGAAGACGGCGAAGCCGATCAGCCAGGGGGACAGGAAGGCCGCGGTCCGCAGGGCGGAGCGCCGCCGCTTCGCGCGCAGGGGGTGGGCGCCGGTCATCGGGCTACTTCGCCTTCGCGATGTCCGTGTCGATCTGTTGGTCGGTCTTGGCGAGACCGGCCGGGATGTCGCCGACGTCGCCCTTCTCCACGGCGTACGCGAAGTCCGTGAAGGTCAGCTGGTAGGTGCCGCCGTCGGCCTTGGCCGGGGTGGTGCTGGACTTCGGGTGCCGGGCGATGTCGAGGAAGGTCTTGAACTCCGGGGTCACCTGGAGGGCCGGGGACTGAAGGGCGGCGAACGTGGACGGGACGTTGTGGATGGCGTTGGCGAAGGCCACCACCGCCTCGGTGTCCGTCGTCATGTACTTGACCAGCTCCCAGGCGGCGTTCTGCTTCTTGCTGCCCGCGGCGATGCCCATGATCGTGCCGGAGAGGTAGCCCTTGCCGTAGTCGTCGGCCTGTTCGTCGGGGACGGGCATCGGCGCGGTGCCGATCTCGAAGGCGACGCCGGCTTCCTTGGCCATCGGGGCGCGCCACTCGCCGTCGATCTGCATGGCCACCTGGCCGGTGTGGAAGGGGTGTTCGGCGCTCCACTCGTCCCCGAAGGTGTTGCGGAACCGCTCCAGCTTCTCGTAGCCGCCGAGCTTCGCCACCAGGTCCTTCTGCGCGGTCAGCATCTTCACGAAGGCCGGGTCCACGGCGAGGCCGGACCTGCCGTCGGCGGTGAAGTAGGTGGGGCTCCACTGGGCGGCGAGCCGCATGGGTTTGGTCTCGTAGCCGTGGAAGGTGGGCATCAGGCCGACCTGCTCGTACGAGTCGCCCTTGGGTTTCGTCAGCTTCTGCGCGACCTCGGTGAACTGGCTCCAGGTCTTCGGGGGTTCGGTGATGCCGGCGGCCGCGAAGGCGGTCTTGTTGTAGACGAGGCCGTACGCGTCGTGCAGCAGCGGCAGCGTGCACTGGTTGCCCTCGAACTGCGTGTACTCCAGCAGGGTCTTGGGGAAGACCTTCGTCTTGTCCACCCCGGACTTGGTGAGGAAGGGGTTCAGGTCGGCGAAGGCGCGGGAGTTGCAGAACTTGCCCACGCTGTCGGTGGTGAAGGAGGAGACCACGTCGGGGGCCTTGTCCCCGCCCGCCCGCAGCGCCTGGTTGACCTTGTCGTCGGTCATGTCGCCGGTGACCCGGACCTTGATGTTCGGGTGCGCCTTCTCGAAGCGGGCGATGTTCTCCTCGATCGCCTTGACCTCGCTCGGCGCGGACCAGCCGTGCCAGAAGTTGAGGGTGACGTCCGCCTTCGGATCGTCGGAGGCGGTGTCCGCGCCCTGGCCCGTACAGGCCGTGGCGAGGGCGGATATCACCGCGAGGACGGCGGTCGCGGTGGTCAGGCGTCCGGTTCTGGGCATGGCGGGGCTCGCTCTCTGCAGGAGGAACTTCCGTGGGGGGTGCCGGGTGGGGGTGGCGGTGGGCCGTGCGGACGTGCAGGGGTGCAGGGGGTGCAGGGGGTGCAGGGGGTGCAGGAATTCGGGGTGCGCGGTGCGGGGGAGGGTGCGGACGGCGGGCGCCGGGCGGTTCAGCCCGAGGTGTCGAACACTTCGTCCCGGGTGGCGGCCAGCGCGCTCTCCAGCGCGCCGTGCAGGACGGGCCGCTCCCGTACCTCGCCGGGGACCAGCCGGGGCCGGGAGGGGGCCAGTTCGGCGAGTTCGACCTCCAGCAGCGCGCGCAGCGGCTCGCCTCCCGCACTGATCGCCGCTCCGGACAGGACCACGATCTCCGGGTCCAGCACGGCGACGACCGAGGCGAGGCCGGTGGCCAGCGCGGTGGCGTACGACTGGAGGAACTGCAGGTGAGCCCCCTCGGGAGCGGCGGCGGCCCGTGCGAGCAGGGCGACGGCGGCGGCGACTTCCGGTCCGTGCGGTGCTCCGGGGGCCCCGGCGGCCCCGGGCGCACCGGGGGCATCCGCGGGCTCGACGCCCAGTTCCGCGGCGAGCCGGGGCAGTCCCTCCACGCCGGCCAGCTCCTGGTACCCGCCGGAGTTGGCCCGGGTGACCTGCCGGACCAGGGGTCGGCCCGGCACCGGCAGGAAGCCCACCTCGCCGGCGCCGCCGGTCCAGCCGCGGTGCAGCCGGCCGCCCAGGACCAGTGCGGCGCCGAGGCCCTCCTCGTTCCACAGCAGGACGAAGTCCTCGTGGCCGCGGGCGGCCCCGAGGCGCTGTTCGGCGACGGCGACGAGATTGACGTCGTTCTCGTATTCGACGGGCATCGGCAGGGCGGCCGCCAGCTCCTCCAGGAGGGTGGGGGAGTGCCAGCCCGGGAGGTGGCTTGCGTAGCGCAGGCGGCCGGTCTGGGGGTCGAAGGCGCCCGGCGTCCCGATGACCACCCGGCGCAGGTCGGTGCGGTGCAGTCCGGCTGCCTCGATGGCGCCGCCGAGGGCCTCGGTCACCTGGGTGACGGCCTCCGCGCCCTCGGTGTAGGGGACCTCGTGGGTGGCGACCACGGTGCCGGTGATGTCGGCGACGGCCGCCAGCACCCGTTCCGGGGTGACGTCGAGACCGCCGACGTGGGCGGCCCGCGGGTTGATCGCGTAGAGCTGGGCGCTGGGGCCGGGCCGTCCGGCGTCCGTGCCGGTGGCCACGACGAGCCCGACCGCTTCGAGGCGGGCGAGCAGCTGCGATGCGGTGGGCTTGGACAGTCCGGTCAGGTGCCCGATGCGGGTCCGGGACAGCGGGCCGTGCGTCAGCAGGAGTTCGAGTGCGGCCCGGTCGTTCATGGCGCGCAACAGGCTGGGCGTTCCGGGCGTGGCGGCGGGCATCGAGCGGCTCTCCCTCACCGAGGTGATCTGTTAGGTAAGTTTCCTATCACTTGTTGAAGTGTGTCAATGCCGCTGCCCCGCAGGCCGTGTCCTTTTACGGATGACCTGCGGGGCAGCGGGGCGAGCGGGGCTCGTGCGACGTGCGGTTAGCCGGTTGCGCGGCCGAGCGGCTACTTCGTGATCCGAGGCCCGGCCGGCGGCGGGATCGGGGCCGTGGCCAGCGACTGCGGGGAGGTCGGGTTCGCGAGGGCGGACGGCGCGGCGACCGAGGCGGACGGGTCCGCCGGGGCCTCCTCGTCCTCGTCGGGGGCCGGCATGCCGCCGATGATCCGGATGCCCGCGGCGTCGAAGGCCTCCTTGATCCGCCAGCGCAGCTCCCGCTCCACCGCGAACTGTTGGCCGGGCATGGTCTTGGCGGACACCTTCACGGTCATCGAGGCGAGCAGCACCTCGTCCAGGCCCAGGACCTCCACCGGACCCCACAGGCGCTCGTCCCACGGGGACTCCTTGGCCATGGCGTCGGCGACCTCCTTGACCACCTCGCGGATCCGGGACAGGTTCTCCGAAGGCTTGACCTGGACGTCCACGCCCGCGGTCGCCCAGCCCTGGCTGAGGTTGCCGATCCGCTTGATCTCGCCGTTGCGCACGTACCAGATCTCGCCGTTGTCCCCGCGGAGCTTGGTCACGCGCAGTCCGACCTCGATGACCTCGCCCGAGGCCACGCCCGCGTCGATCTTGTCGCCGACGCCGTACTGGTCCTCCATGATCATGAAGACGCCGGACAGGAAGTCCGTCACCAGGTTCCGGGCGCCGAAACCGATCGCCACACCGGCCACACCGGCACTCGCGAGCAGCGGGGCCAGATCGATCTTCAGTGCGGCCAGCACCATCAGCGCGGCCGTACCGAGGATCAGGAACGAGGCCACCGACCGGAGCACCGAGCCGATCGCCTCCGAACGCTGGCGCCGCCGCTCCGCATTGACCAGCAGTCCGCCCAGAGCGGTGCCCTCCACCGCCTCGGCGCTGGTGTTCATCCGGGTTATGAGCTTGGTCAGCGCCTTGCGGACCGCCGAGCGGATCACCGCCGCTATCACGACGATCAGCAGGATCCGCAGGCCGATGCTCAGCCAGGTGGCCCAGTTCTGCTCGATGAAGCTGGCGGCCTCGGTGACGCTCTCCTGCGCCTCCTTGACCGATGCGGGCGCGTCCGGAACGTCGGCTGCCAGCGGCAGCAGGGCGGCGGGCCAGGGCACGACGGGAACCTCCAGGTGTAGCGGTCTGCCCGCGGAACCGGGGGACCCCCGGACGGATCCGGGGACATGCGGGGCAGACCAACCACACTAACGGGGCAATCCCTTCACCTTGGTGCCGTGTTCGAGGGAGAGACCAGACTCACCTGGGGATGACTGACTGTGGTTGAAAACACCTCGGACCCGTTACGGGCGAGTGGTGGCGTTTCGACCAGCCGTAAGGAGAGACTGGAGAGCAGATCGTCCCGGCGCGAGCCACGCGCCGCCGGCGTACAAGGAGGCAGTCCGTGCCGCACGTCCTGGTCCTCAACGCGTCGTACGAGCCCCTCGGCGTCGTACCGCTCCGCCGCGCGCTCGTCCTCGTCCTGGAGAACAAAGCGGTCTCCCTGGAGGAATCCGGCGCCTATCTGCACAGCGCGACAAGGGTCGTCCCCGCGCCCAGCGTGGTACGGCTCAAGCGCTTCGTGCGGGTCCCCTACCGGGGGCCCGTTCCACTCACCCGGCGCGCACTGTTCGCGCGGGACGGCGGTCGCTGCATGTACTGCGGCGCCGTCGCCACCAGCGTCGACCACGTCATTCCGCGCAGCCGGGGCGGCCAGCACGTTTGGGACAACGTCGTCGCCGCGTGCCGCCGGTGCAACCACGTCAAGGCCGACCGGCACCTGCTGGAGCTCGGCTGGCGGTTGCGCCACCAGCCGGCGCCGCCGTCCGGGCTGGCGTGGCGGATCATCGGCACGGGGCACCGGGATCCGCGGTGGATGCCGTACCTCCAGCCGTACGGGGCCGAGGACGCGCTGGAGCGGATCGGGGTCGCGGCCGGGTAGCTCCGCAGGGCCGCCGGTTCCGCGAGGGGTTGCGCCCGTCGGGGACCTGCGGCCCGGCCTCCCGGGGCGCCGCCCCGGACCCCGCGCCTCAAACGCCGGCGGGGCTGAAAGATCGGGGCTCCGCCCCCGGCCCCGCGCCTCAAACGCCGGCGGGGCTGGGTTGTGCCGGCGGGGCTGGTGTGCGGGGCCGGGAGGGCCGGGCTACGGGGTGACCGCGTAGGCCTCCGCCGACCAGAGCGAGCAGCCGTACCGCGTGGCGCGGGTCTCGCACGTGATCCGCAGGAAACGGGTGTCCGGGGCGTCCATCCGGAGCGACTCGCGGCCGCCCCGCGAGGCCGTTACGGCCACCGCCGGGCGCCAGGTCACCCCGTCCGCGGAGGTCTCCACCCGGTACGCCGACGGGTACGCGTCCTGCCAGTGCAGTTCCAGCCGCCCCACCCGCGCCGGCGCGGGCAGTTCCGCCCGCCACCACGCGCCGTCCACCGCCGGCGACGACCAGCGGGTGGCCGCGGAGCCGTCCACGGCCGCCGAGGCCGGGAAGGCGGGGGTCTCGTTCGCCGAGGAGGTCGCCCGCGCGGTCCGCAGCAGATCGGGGCCGCCGGTACGGACCACCGCACGCACCGTCAGGGTGCGTGACTCCCCGTCGAAGGTCACCGGCACCTGGTAGCTGCCCGCCGGGGTGCCCGCGGCGACTGTGACCTCCAGCGGGATCGAGACCTGGCTGCCCCGCGGGGCCACCGCGACC
Source organism: Streptomyces sp. NBC_00273 (assembly GCF_036178145.1). Lineage (NCBI taxonomy): Bacteria > Bacillati > Actinomycetota > Actinomycetes > Kitasatosporales > Streptomycetaceae > Streptomyces > Streptomyces sp. NBC_00273. The sequence goes on from NZ_CP108067.1 coordinate 6,335,561, forward strand.
TGCGGGAGGCGGACCTCGATGCCCGCCGGCGGCCGCGCCACCAGCGGGCCGCGGACCTCGCCCGGACCCAGCGCGGACAGCGTCGCCGAGACCCGCTGCGCGGCGCCGCCGATCTCGGCGTCGACCGCGGCCCCGTCCGCCAGCTCGAACCGGGCCCGCGGGCCGTCCCCGAACCACGGCACCACCTGGTGCACCACGGGCGCGGACCCGGCCCAGGTCAGGCGCACCGCGTCCGCGCGTAGCCCCGTCGTCTCCACCTGGGTCCAGCCCGAGGCCGAGGCGTCGGCGACCTTGCGCCAGCCCTCTCCGGGTACGTGCGCCTCCACCGCGGCGCCCCGCGCCCCCGCGGGGAACGGGTCGGTCATCACGGTCACCGCCGACACCGGGCGCGGTGCGTCCAGCCGCACGGTCCAGGCCTCGGCCTCCTTCGTCACCGTGCCGGTCTGGCGGGCGACGCCGGTCCAGGCGTCGGCCTCGGCCACCGCCTTCGTCAGGAAGGGGTCCAGGACGGCCTTGTCCACCCGGGCCGATCCCGGCTGCGCCAGTGTCGCCCGGACCTCGGCCAGGGCCCGGGAGGCCTTCCACGCGGCCGTCCCGTCCCCGCGGGCCTGGGCCTGCAGGACGTCCACCGCCAGCTCGCCCGCCGTCCCGTAGCGCGCCAGGCGCTCCAGCCAGGGACCCGCCTCGCCCGACAGGGCCGGCAGTCGGTCCTTGGCCTCGCGCAGGACCGTGAACGCCTTGCGCAGCTCGGTCCCGGCCGCCGGATCGCCCGCGGCGCGGGCCTTCCAGAACTGCTCGACCAGCGGCTTCAGGTACGCCGACTCCTCCTGCTTGAGCCCGGACGACGCGGTGTTCCCGGCGAGCGCCGCCACCGCCTGGCGCGCGCCCGGGTCGGCGCCGGTCAGTTCCCGCACCGCCGCCGCCCAGGACTCGCCGGGCCGGTAGCCGCGCGGGTTCCACGCGAAGTCCGCCGCCGTGAAGAGCGGGATCCGCGACAGGGTGCCCTGCGGCATCGCGTTGGCCAGCAGCGCGGCCGAACCGCCCGCGACCGCCGGCTCGCGGCCCGCGTACGGGCCGAGGAAGATCCGGCCCGGATCCCAGTCGTTCACCGGGTAGTTGTCCATGGTGATCAGCGGGTGCCCCAGGGCGGCGCGCGCGCCGGCCAGCTCCTTGCCCGTGATCGTGCGCGGCACCACGCCCACGCCGGTCCAGGCCACCTCCACCCGCGGGTCCAGCGCGCCCGCCAGGGCCGTGCGGTAGGTGGTGGCGCCTTCCTGGTAGTACTCCGTCGGCAGCAGCGACAGCGCGGGCGCTCCCGGGTAGCGTGCGGCCAGGTGCGCCGCCAGTCCGCCCGCGACCTCGGCGTGCGCCTTCGCGGCCGCCGCCGGGCCCTTCCCGTACCGCTCCCGGTCGGCCTTGCAGCCCCACTCGGAGTAGCTGACGTCCTGGAACTGCACCTGGAAGGCGCGGAAGCCCAGGTCCCACATCGCGTCCAGTTTGCGCGCGAGCGCCGCCCGGTCGGCCTCCGAGGACAGGCACATCGACTGCCCGGGGGTCACCGCCCAGGCCAGGACGACCTGGTTGGCGCGGGCCCGTTCGGCCAGCGCGCGGAATTCCGCCTGCTGCTCCTGCGGGTAGTCCTGGCGCCAGCCCGTCGTGCGGTACGGGTCGTCGCCGGGGGCGACGAGCAGCCGGTTCTGCTTGGTGCGGCCCATGAAGTCGAGCTGGGCGAGGCGCTGTTCCTGGGTCCACGGCTGCCCGTAGAAGCCCTCGGTTATCCCGCGCACCGGCGCGGCCGGCCAGTCCCGCACCAGTACGCCGGGCATCTTCCCGCCGCCCGCCGCGAGCAGTTGGCGCAGCGTCTGCGCCGCGTGGAAGAGTCCTTCCGCGCCTATGCCGGCCAGCGCGATCGTGTCCCGCCCGGCGTGGCGGCCCGCGGCCAGCCGGTAACCCCCGGCCGGCAGGTCCGACGGCGCGGCCGCGCCCAGCGCCCGCAGCGCCTGCTCCGCGTCCGCGTCCTGGAGGCGTACGACGGTGCCCCGTGCGGGCAGCGGAGCGCCGGGGGCCGACTCGTGGACGGTCCGTACGCCCGCTGCGCGCAGGGCGTCCCGCACCACCTTGACGGCGTACGGGTCGGCGCCGGCCCCCGTGACCAGTACGGCCTCGGTGCCCAGCGGCAGCTCGCGCGCCGGGTCGGCGGTCATCGACTGCGGCCGCGGCCACACGGCGGGCCCCTCGGTGGCGGCCCTGGGGGTGTCGGCTCCCGGGTCGAGGACCGGCCCGGCGGCAGCGGACACGGGGGTCGCTCCGGGGCCCGCTCCGGGCGCCGGTTTGTCCGGTGCGGTGGGCGCCGCGAAGGTCCCGGGTGGCGCGGAAGACACGGCACCGCCCAGCAGCGTACCGATCACCGCCATGGCGGCGGCGGTGTTCCGCCCCTTACCCCTGAGCTGCACAGAGCCTCCTTGTCCCGAGTCGTCCCCCACTCGTACGAATGAGCCTGAGCCCACCATCCGTGCGGCTGGAGTGTCAATGCGGGTGGGTGATCTGCCCCGTATGCGGCAGGAATGCGGTGCCTCCGAGTGGGTATGGACGCGGTGTTCCCCGGCGGCGTCCCACCCTCCTGAACCACCCTTGTGCCCCCATCATCTGACACATCCTCATGCCCTGAGGTCCGCACGTACGAAGGAGCGCCCGCAGATGGACGACCTGGCCCGGCTCGCTGCCCAGTACGGAGTCGCCACCGACTACCGGCCCGCCGCGGACGTCACCGTCCCGGTACCGGAGGCCACCGTCAAGGCGGTCCTCGCACTGCTGGGGGCGGTCACCGACGACGCGGCGAGCATCCGGGTGTTCGCCGAGTCCGCCGCGCAGGAGGCGGCCGGGCGGCTGCTGCCGCCCACGGTGGTGCTCTGGCAGGGGGACCGGGTGGCTCCGGAGCCCGCCGCGCTGCCCCCCGGCAGCCGGGTGCGGGTGCTGGCCGAGGAGACGGGGGAGGTGCTCGCATGGGGCCCCGCACTGCCGCTGGGCGTCCACCGGCTCATCGCCGAGGCGCCCGACGGGCGCAGCGCCGAGGCCACCTTGGTCGTGGCCCCGCAACGGGCCCCGGCGGCGCCCGAGCGGGCCCACGGGCTGCTCGTCCAGCTCTACTCCCTGCTCTCCGAGCGCTCCTGGGGCATGGGCGACCTCGGCGACCTCGCGGAGCTCGCCCGTTGGGCGGGCCGTACGCATGGCGCCGGGTTCATCCAGGTCAACCCGCTGCACGCGGCCGTTCCCGGGTCCCCGACCGACCCCTCCCCGTACCGGCCGTCCTCGCGGCGCTTCCCGGACCCCGTCCACCTACGGATCGAGGACGTCCCCGAATACGCCGACTGCCCCGACCGCCGGGCCCTCGACGCGCTCGCCGCCCGCGGTGGGGAGCTGCGCCGCCAGGTCCTGGAGAAGGGCGCGCTGATCGACCGGGACGCCGTTTGGGAGCTCAAGCGGTCCGCCCTGGAGCTGCTGTACGCCGTCCCGCGCACCCCCGAGCGCGAAGCCGCCTACCGGGCGTTCTGCGCCGAACAGGGAGCTCCGCTGGACGTGCACGCCACCTGGTGCGCCGGGCACGCGGGGGAGGAGGACCCGAAGGAGCGGGCCGATTTCCACCGCTGGCTGGTCTGGCTGACGGACGGCCAGCTCGCCGCCGCCCAGCGGGCCGCCCGCGGGGCCGGCATGACCGTCGGCATCGTCCACGACCTCGCCGTCGGGGTGCACCCGCAGGGTTCCGACGTCTTCGGGTCGCCCTGCTACGCACGGCACATCTCGGTCGGGGCCCCGCCGGACGCCTTCAACGCCCGCGGCCAGGACTGGGGGTTGCCGCCGTGGCGCCCGGACGTACTGGCCGCCACCGGCTACGCCCCCTTCCGGTCCCTGCTGCGCGGGGTGTTCCGCTACGCGGGCGCCCTGCGGATCGACCACGTGATGGGTCTGTTCCGGCTCTGGTGGATCCCGGAGGGGACCCCGCCCGCGGAGGGGGCGTACGTCAGCTACGACGGCGAGGCCATGCTGGCGATCCTGGTCCTGGAGGCCCACCGGGCGGGCGCCCTGGTCATCGGCGAGGACCTCGGGACGGTGGAGCCGCGGGTCCGTCAGGAGCTGGCCCGGCGCGGGGTGCTCGGCACCTCGGTGCTCTGGTTCGAGCGGGACTGGGACGGCGCCGGGGAGCCGCTGGCCGCGCAGGCCTGGCGGGCCGACTGCCTGGCCACCGTCACCACGCACGACCTGCCGCCCACGGCCGCCAAGCTCGCCGGGGGCCATGTGGAACTGCGCGACCGGCTCGGTCTGCTGACCCGCCCGGCCGAGCTGGAGCGCGCCGAGGACGCCGCGGACACCGCCGAGTGGCTGGAGCTGCTGGACGGGCTCGGGCTGGACACCAAGGGCGAGGAGGCCGCCGTACGGGCCCTGTACGCCTTCCTGCTGCGCACCCCCGCGCGGCTGGTCGGCGTATGGCTGCCGGACGCGGTGGGGGACCGGCGGCCGCAGAACCTGCCGGGCACCTGGGACCAGTACCCCAATTGGCGGCTGCCGGTCGCCGATGCCGCGGGGCGGCCGCTGACCCTGGAGGAGCTCGTGTCCTCGCCCCGGGCGAACGCGCTGCTGAGCGCGGTGGGGGAGGGCGTACGGCCTCGTACGGCACCCCCGGGCGCGCGCCCCGTTTAGGTGTTCGCTACGTTTGCACCGTGGACAAGAAGAACGCTCTGCGCGCCGGCGCCGTCACGGCCGGAACCGCGCTGATGATGCTGCTGATGACGTCTCCCGCCCTCGCGCTCACCCGCGACGACGGTGACGACCCGGGTCCGGGCCTGAGCGTCGGTGAGACGATCGGCCTGTACGTGGCCCTGCCCCTCGTGATCTTCTTCGGCATCATCGGTCTCGTGATGGTCCTCGACAAGTCGTCGGACCGGAAGCCGAAGCAGGCCTGAGCCGGTCCGGCCCCGCGGGGCCGGGACCAGCAGACCTTTCCGGGCGCCGGGGGTCCGCACCGCCGATTCGTTTCGGCCGTGCGACGACCCCCGGCGCCTTGTCGTACCCTCAGACGCCGGCCAGGAGCCGGCGGAGCAGACCGGTGAGCACGGCGACCTCGTCGTCGGTCAGCCCGGTGAGCGCGGCGCGCTGAACTTCCAGGCCGGCGCCGACGGCCTCGTCGATGAGCGCGAGGCCGCGGTCGGTGATCGTCACCTGGAGCCCCCGCCGGTCGTGCGGATCGGGCTTGCGGCAGAGCAGCCCGGCCTTCTCCAGCTTGTCCAGACGCCCGGTCATGCCGCCCGTGGTGAGCATGAGGGTGGCCGAGAGCTGCCGGGGCGAGAGCGTGTAGGGCTCGCCCGACCGGCGCAGCGTGGCCACGACGTCGAACTCGCCGCGCGAGATGCCGAAGCGCGAGTAGCACTGCTCCATCGCGTCGCCCATGGCCTTGGCGATCCGGTAGATGCGTCCGAAGACGGCCATGGGAGCCGTTTCCAGGTCGGGGCGCACGGCGAACCACTGGGCAGTGATCGCATCCACTGCGTCCTTGTCGTCACTCATGCGTGCAGTATCCGGCTTCCCCGAGATCGTTCGCAAGAAAGTTGCTTGACGATAAGTAGCTTAGCGGTAAGCTACTTACCAGCAACCAAGTCCGGGGGAGGGGTCATGGCCGTGTTCATGAGGAAGACAGCCGCGTCAGAGGGGGCGAAGGTCGCGGGGGAGCGGTCGCTGCTCCTCGGAATCGGCATCAGCTCGATCGGGATCGGCATGTACGTCCCCTTCTCGCTGGTCTTCTTCCACCACGTCACCGGCCTCTCCCTCACCCTCGTCGGCCTGGTCATGACGGTCACCGGGCTGGCCGGGCTGGCGTTCATGCCGCTGGCCGGCACGGCCGTCGACCGGTTCGGCGCCAAGCGGGTCAACCTGGTGCTCTACGGGATGCGGGCGCTCGGCTTCGCCCTCTACCCCTTCGCGAGCTCCCTGCCCGCCTTCGCGGCCGTCGCCCTCGTCACCGCGTTCGCCGACCGCTCCTTCGGCGTCGTCCAGCAGTCCCTGATCGGCGAGGTGGCACGGGGCGCGGCCCGCGACCGGCTCCAGGCGTCCACCCGGGCCCTGCAGAACGCCGGGATGGGCGCGGGCGCCCTGCTCGTCTCCGGAGTGCTGGCCCTGTGGGGCACCGGCGGGTTCGCGTACACCGCCTGGGGCAACTCCTTGGCCTTCGCCCTCGCCGGACTGCTCGTCAGCCGGGTCCGGGCGGTCCGGGCGGCCGGTGCGGCCGGTGCGGCCGGCGCGGCCGGTGCTGCGGAAGCCGGGTCCGCCGGATACCGCACCGTCCTGCGCGACCGCCCCTTCCTCGGGCTCACCGCCGCCAACTTCCTGACCGCTCTCGGCTACTCCGCCCTCTCCGTCCTCTTCCCCCTCTACCTCTCGACCTGGCTGACGGCCCCCGACTCCCTGACCGGAGCCGCCTTCACCGTCAACACCGTGCTGTGCGCCGGGATCGGCGTACTGATCGCGGGCCGGGTCCGCCGCTCCGGCGCCCGCCGCACCCGCTCGGCCGCCCTCGGCGCCCTGCTCTTCGCCGCCGCCTTCGTCGGGCAGATCGTGCTCGGCACCCTGCGGCCCGGCCAGGGCGTCACCCTGGTCGCCCTGCTGGTCATCGTCGTCGTCTACACCCTCGGCGAGCTCGTCCACAGCCCCTCCGGCGGCGCCCTGTCGGTCTCCGCCGCCCCCGAGGCCGTCCGTGGCCGCTACCTGGCCACCTACCAGCTGTCCTACTCGCTGGCCGGTGCGCTCGCCCCCTCCCTCTTCACCGCCCTGCTCGCCGTCGACGGCCGCCTGCCCTGGGCCGTCCTGGCCGTCGCCGCCCTCGGCGCCGCCCTGGCGCTGCTCCGGCTGGAGCGGCACCTGCCGGCCGAGGCCGTGCACGCCGAGCCCCCGGTGGTCCGCGAGGCCCCCGCCGTCGCGCCGGTCCCCGTGACCGCCGCCGCCTGAGCCCCGCCGGCCCTCCCCTCCCCGCTTCCTCCGTCCGATCCAGGAGCCACCCGCCATGAAGCGTTTAGCCACCGTCGCCCTGACCGCACTCGCCCCCATCTCCTGGGGTTCCACCTACGCCGTGGCCACCGAGCTGCTGCCGCCCGACCGGCCGCTGTTCACCGGGGTCATGCGGGCCCTGCCCGCGGGACTCCTGCTGACCGCCCTGGCCCGCACCCTGCCCAAGGGCCAGTGGTGGTGGAAGTCCGCCGTCCTCGGCATCCTCAACATCGGCGCCTTCTTCCCGCTGCTGTTCCTCTCCGCCTACCGGCTCCCCGGCGGGGTCGCGGCCGTACTGGGCGCCGCCGGCCCGCTGTTCGTCGTGGGGCTGGCCGCGCTCGTCCTCGGGGAGCGGGCGAGCCTGCGTACCGTGCTCGCCGCCGTCGTCGGGGCGTTCGGCGTGAGCATGGTCGTCCTGACCGCAGAGGCCCGACTCGACGCGGTCGGCATCGTCGCCGGTGTGATCTCCTCCGCCTCCATGGGCGCCGGCACCGTGATGACCAAGCGTTGGGGCCGCCCCGAGGGCGTGGGCCCGCTGGCGATGACCGGCTGGCAGCTCACCGCGGGCGGACTGTTCATCATTCCCGTCGCCGCCCTCGTCGAGGGCGCCCCGCCCGCGCTCGACGGCAAGGCCTTCCTCGGCTACGGCTACATGATGCTGATCAACACGGGGATCGCGTACTGGCTCTGGTTCCGCGGCATCGGAGCCCTCAGCGCCACCTCGGTCACCCTGCTCGGCCCGCTCTCCCCGCTCACCGCCGCCGTCATCGGCTGGGCCGCCCTCGGGCAGGCGCTCTCGCCCGTACAGCTCGTCGGGATGGCGATCGCCTTCGGAGCCACCGTCGCCGGTCAGCTGGCGGCCGCCCGCAAGCCCCAATCGTTCAGTTCTACTGAAAAGAATGATCAGAACATTTCGATGGACCTGACGGATGAGGCGGTGCGACGGTAGTCCACACACACCACCAGCCCACCCCGAGGAGCAGACCCACAGTGGCCGTCATGGACCGCGTCCGTACCGTCTCGCAAGCCAAGCCCGGCAGCACGGGGAAGAAAGGTGCTGCCGGGCTCGGCGTGCTCCTCGCCCTGCTCGCGACGGTCGTCTGGTCCGGCAGCTTCGTCGCCACCCGGGGCATGGCCGAGACCGTCCCGCCCGTCCAGGCGGTCTTCTGGCGCTGGATCATCGCCCTGCTCGCCGTCGCCCCCTTCGCCGCCCGCCAGGCCTGGCAGCAGCGGGCCCTGATCCGGCGGCACTTCGGCTTCGTCGCCCTCGCCTCGCTGTTCGGCGTCACCCTCTACAACACGCTCGTGCACCAGGCCGGACTGACCACCTCCGCCTCCAACATGGGCATGATCATGGCCGCCTCGCCCGTCATCATGGCGCTCTACGCCCGCCTCGGCGGCGAACGCCTCGGCAAGCGGCGGACCTTCGGCATCCTGCTCGCCGCCTTCGGGGTGCTGCTGCTCGTCGGCGACGGCTCGCTCGGCTTCGACTTCGGCGCCGGGGACCTGTGGATGTTCGCCGCCGCCCTCTCCTTCGCCACGTACAGCGCCCTGCTCAAGCGCAAGCCCGCCGAACTCGGCGGACTGGCCTTCCTGATCACCACCTTCGTGCTCGGCGCGCTGATGCTGGCACCCGCCTACGCCGTCTCCGTCGCCGTCCAGGGCGGCTTCGAGGTCACCACCGGGACGGTCGGACCGCTGCTGTACGTCGGCGTGTTCTCCTCGGCCGTCGCCTTCTTCGCCTGGAACAAGGCCGTCTCGATGATCGGCGCGGCCCGCGCGGGAGTCGTCTACTACCTCCAGCCGGTGTGCGTGGCCGGGCTCGGCCTCCTGCTGCTGGGCGAACGGACCGGGCCGGCGCAGCTGCTCTGCATGGCGCTCATCCTCGGAGGGGTCGGGCTGGGGAGTGCCCGGCGGTAGGTTCGGGCCCATGACCGAGTGGGACATCAAGAAGCTGCGGATCCTGCGGACCCTCGCCGAACAGGGGACCGTGACCCGGGCGGCCGAGGCGCTCCACATGACGCCCTCGGCCGTTTCGCAGCAACTGACGAACCTCGCCCGGCAACTGGGCGTGGTCCTGCTGGAGGCCGAGGGCCGCCGGGTGCGGCTCACGGACGCGGCCCACCTCGTCCTGCGGCACACGGAAGCGGTGTTCGCGCAGCTGGAACGGGCCGACGCGGAACTGGCCGGATACCTCGCCGGGGAGACGGGCGAGGTACGGGTCGGAGCCTTCTCCACCGCCGTACCGGCGCTCGTGGTCCCGGCGGTGGCCGCGCTGCGGCGGACCCGACCCGGAGTGGAGGTCCGGGTCCGGGAGACGGAGGCCGCGGAGGCCTACGAGCTCCTGTCGGCCGGGGACGTGGACCTGGCGCTGTCCCTCACGGCCCATGCGCCCACCGCGCGCGATCCCCGGTTCACCCGGGTCGTGCTCCTGGAGGACCCGCTGGACGTGGCGCTCCCGCCGGGCCACCCGCTGGCGGCCGCGCCCGACCTGCGGCTGGCGGACCTGTCCGGCGACCCGTGGATCTACGGGGGCAGCGGCCCCTGGTCGGAGATCGCCCGGTCCGCGTGCGAGGCGGCGGGATTCGTCCCGGAACAGGCGCACTCGGCGTCCGGCTGGACCGCGATCCTGGCCATGGTCGAGGCGGGGATGGGGGTGGCGCTGGTCCCCCGGATGGTGTCGAGCCGCGCCTCGGGCGTGGCCGTCCGGGTGCTGTCGCGGGACCGGCCGACGCGGCACGTGCTCGCCGCGGTCCGCCGCGGGGCCGAATCCGCGCCCGCGCTGTCCCACGTCCTGGCGGCCCTGCGCGCCGTCGCCGCCGCTCGCTGACCGCGGGGCTTCGCCCCGGACCCCGTACGTGCGCTGCGCGCCCGTGCCCTCAAACGCCGGGCGGGCTGAAATTCAGCCCGCCCGGGGGCCCCTCCCAGCGGTAGCTGGGGGAGTTTGAGGCGCGGGGTCTGGGGCGGAGCCCCGGCTACGGCGCGAGCCGTCAGGCCTGAGCGGCAGCGGCAGCCGCGTCCGCGGACTGGGCCTTCAGGGCGCGCTCGACGCCCGCGCGGGACTCCGAGATCAGACGGCGCAGGGCCGCGTTCGGCTCGGCCGAGGCCAACCATGCGTCCGTCGCGTCCAGCGTCCCCTGCGAGATCTGGAGCGTCGGGTAGAGGCCCACCGCGATCTGCTGGGCGATCTCGTGGCTGCGGGTCTCCCAGACCTCCTTGACCGCCGAGAAGAACTTCTCGGTGTACGGGGCCAGCAGCTCGCGCTGGTCGGTCTGGACGAAGCCGCCGATCACCGCCTCCTGCACCGCGTTCGGCAGGTCGCCGGACTCCACGACCGAGGCCCACGCCTCGGCCTTGGCCTCCGCCGTCGGGCGCGCCGCCCGGGCGGTCGCCGCGTGGCGCTCGCCGGCCGCCGTGGCGTCCCGCTCCAGCTCCGCGGCGATGGCCGGCTCCTCGGCGACGCCCGTCGCGGCGAGCCGCTCCAGGAACGTCCAGCGCAGCTCGGTGTCGACGGCCAGGCCCTCGATCTCCGCCGCGCCGTCCAGCAGCGCCGACAGGTAGGTCAGCTGCCCCTCGGTGCGGGCACTGGCCGCGAAGGCCCGCGCCCACGCCAGCTGGTGGTCGCTCGCCGGCTCGGCCCCGCGCAGGTGCTCCAGGGTGGCCTCGGTCCAGGCCGCCAGGCCCTGCTCGCGCCACGCCGGGTCGGCGTACAGGTCGATGGCCAGCTTCACCTGGCGGTGCAGCGACTGGACCACGCCGATGTCGGACTCCTTGCCGATGCCCGAGAGGACCAGCGCGAGGTAGTCGCGGGTGGCGAGCTCGCCGTCGCGCGTCATGTCCCAGGCCGAGGCCCAGCACAGGGCGCGCGGCAGGGACTCGGTGAAGTCGCCGATGTGCGCGGTGACGGTGGCGAGGGACTCCTCGTCGAGACGGACCTTCGCGTAGGACAGGTCGTCGTCGTTCAGCAGGAAGACCGCCGGACGGGTGCGGCCGACCAGCTCCGGCACCGTGGTGAGCGCGCCGTCGATGTCCAGCTCGATCCGGTCGGTGCGCACGAGGGCGCCGTCCTGGAGCTCGTACAGGCCGACCGCAATGCGGTGCGGGCGCAGGGTGGACTCGCCCTTGGCGCCGGCGGGCAGCGCGGGCGCCTCCTGGCGGATGCCGAAGGCGGTGATCACACCGTTCGCGTCGGTGGTGACCTCCGGGCGCAGGATGTTGATGCCGGCCGTCTCCAGCCACGCCTTCGACCAGGCGGTCAGGTCGCGGCCCGAGGTCTCCTCCAGGGCGCCCAGCAGGTCGGACAGGCGCGTGTTCCCGAACGCGTGCGCCTTGAAGTACGCCTGCACGCCCTTGAAGAAGGCGTCCGTGCCGACGTAGGCGACGAGCTGCTTGAGCACCGAGGCGCCCTTGGCGTACGTGATGCCGTCGAAGTTGACCATGACGTCGTCGAGGTCACGGATGTCGGCCATGATCGGGTGCGTGGAGGGCAGCTGGTCCTGCCGGTACGCCCAGGTCTTCATGGAGTTGGCGAAGGTGGTCCACGCGTGCGGCCACTTCGAGCCCTCGGCGTACGCCTGGCAGGCGATCGACGTGTACGTTGCGAAGGACTCGTTCAGCCACAGGTCGTTCCACCACTCCATGGTGACCAGGTCGCCGAACCACATGTGCGCGAGCTCGTGGAGGATCGTCTCCGCGCGCACCTCGTACGCCGCGTCCGTCACCTTGGAGCGGAAGACGTACTGGTCGCGGATGGTGACCGCGCCCGCGTTCTCCATGGCGCCCGCGTTGAACTCCGGGACGAAGAGCTGGTCGTACTTGGCGAAGGGGTAGTCGTAGGCGAACTTCTCCTGGAACCAGTCGAAGCCCTGCCGGGTGACGTCGAAGATCGCGTCCGCGTCGAGGAACTCGGCGAGCGAGGGGCGGCAGTAGATGCCGAGCGGGACGGACTGGCCGTCCGGGCCCTCGTAGGAGCTGTGCACGGAGTGGTACGGGCCGACGATCAGCGCGGTGATGTACGAGGAGATGCGCGGGGTCGGCTCGAAGCGCCAGACGTTGTCCTTGACGTCCGCGGCCTCGGCCCCCTCAGGGACGTCCCGTGGCGAGTTCGAGATGACCGTCCAGCCCTCGGGGGCCGTCACGGTGAACTGGAACGTGGCCTTCAGGTCGGGCTGCTCGAAGCTGGCGAAGACCCGCCGCGCGTCCGGTACCTCGAACTGGGTGTAGAGGTAGGCCTGCTGGTCGACCGGGTCGACGAAGCGGTGGAGGCCCTCACCGGTGTTCGTGTACGCGCAGTCCGCGACGACGCGGAGCTCGTTGGCCCCGGCCGCCAGGTGGCGCAGGGCGATCCGGGAGTCGTGGAAGACCGCCGCGACGTCCAGTGACTTGCCGTTGAGGACGACCTCGTGCACGGCCGGTGCGACCAGGTCGATGAAGGTCTCGCCCCCGGCCTCGGCCGACTGGAAGCGCACGGTGGTCACGGACGGGTAGGTGCCACCCTCCTGCGCGCCGCTGAGATCGAGTTCGATCTCGTAGGAGTCGACGGTCAGCAGCTTGGCCCGCTGCTGAGCCTCTTCACGGGTGAGATTCGTGCCTGGCACGCGTTCATCTCCTTCGATGGTGACGTTGCCCGGCCATCCTGCCATCCGGACAGCGCTGCCGCCTCGGACTAATCCACGGGCGAAAAAACGCACGCGGGGGCGGCACCGTGACGGTGCCGCCCCCGCGTCCAACGAGCGGGATCAGCCGCGCAGCTCCTCGGCCACGAGCTCGGCGATCTGCACCGCGTTCAGGGCCGCGCCCTTGCGCAGGTTGTCGTTGGAGAGGAACAGCGCGAGGCCGTTCTCCACCGTCTCGTCGGAGCGGATGCGGCCCACGTACGAGGCGTCCTTGCCCGCCGCCTGCAGGGGGGTCGGGATCTCCGAGAGCTCGACGCCCGGGGCGTCCTTCAGCAGCTCGTAAGCGCGCTCGACGCTGATCGGGTGCGCGAAGCGGGCGTTGACCTGCAGGGAGTGGCCGGCGAAGACCGGCACGCGCACACAGGTGCCGGAGACCTTGAGCTCCGGGATCTCCAGGATCTTGCGGGACTCGTTGCGGAGCTTCTGCTCCTCGTCGGTCTCGAAGGAGCCGTCGTCGACCAGGTTGCCCGCGAGCGGGACCACGTTGTAGGCGATCGGGCGCTTGTAGACGGCGGGCTCGGGGAACTCCACCGCGCCGCCGTCGAAGGTCAGCTGGTCGGCGTTCTCGGAGACCGCGCAGGCCTGGCCCTTGAGCTCGGCCACACCGGCCAGGCCCGAGCCGGAGACGGCCTGGTAGGTGGTGGCGACCAGCGCGGTCAGGCCGGCCTCGTCGTGCAGCGGGCGCAGCACCGGCATCGCGGCCATGGTGGTGCAGTTCGGGTTCGCGATGATGCCCTTGGGGCGGTTCTTGATCGCGTGCGGGTTGACCTCGGAGACCACGAGGGGGACCGCCGGGTCGCCGCGCCAGGCGGAGGAGTTGTCGATCACGACGGCGCCCTGGGAGGCGACCTTCTCGGCCAGCGCCCGGGAGGTGGCGCCGCCCGCGGAGAAGAGCACGATGTCCAGGCCCGCGTAGTCGGCGGCGGACGCGTCCTCGATGGTGATCTCCCGGCCTTCCCACTCGATCGTCGAGCCGGCGGACCGGGCCGAGGCGAACAGGCGCAGCTCGTCCACCGGGAACTTGCGCTCGGCGAGGATGCTGCGCATGACTCCGCCGACCTGACCGGTGGCTCCGACGATTCCGACCCTCACGGTGACTCCTTTTGCTCCGTACGACGCGGGCGCGCGTGGAGCCATCATGCGTTCGACCCCACGAGCCTTGTCCAATCCATTGTCCGAGGTTCGGACGGTGTCCCGAATGTGAACCCCTGTGGCGAGTTCGTGGCGGGCCTGTTGCAGGGCCCCCGAACACCCGTTTTGCCTGGTCGGAGCCGGTTAACGTCCGGTCTGTCGTGACCGCTATCCGGACATGACCGACCGCAGAACGAACCACCGATTCGGGGAGATCCACCGTGCGCGCCATCCGCCACCGCCGCCGGTCCATACCGGCGCTCGCCGCCCTCGCGGCCGCCGCCGTCGCCGCGCCCGTCCTGCTGACCGCCACGCCGGCGGCCGCCCACCCGCGCGAGGGCCGGCTGGCCAAGGAGCTGGTGGAGGAGGTCACCGCCAAGGGCGCCTGGCGCCACCTGAAGAAGTTCCAGCAGATCGCCGACGCCAACGGCGGCAACCGTGCCGCCGGTACGCCGGGCCACGCGGCCTCCGCCGCCTACGTGTACGACACGCTGAAGAAGGCCGGGTACCAGGTCTCGTACCAGGACTTCGACATCTACGAGGCGCACACCAAGGCGGAGAAGACCACCGTCCTCGGCCCGGACTCCCGCGAGCTGGCCACCGCCGCCTTCACCTTCACCAAGTCCACCCCGGCCGGCGGCCTGGCCGCGCCGCTGGCCCTGGCCCGGGTCGACGAGACCCCCGGCTGCACGGCCGACGACTACCCGGCCGGTGCCTTCGCCGGGAAGATCGCCCTGGTCAAGCGGGGTGCGTGCACCTTCGTGGAGAAGCAGCGGGCCGCCGCCGCGGCCGGCGCGCTCGGCGTCATCGTCTACAACCACAGCGGAACCACCCCGGTGCGCGGCGGGTTCTCCTCGCCCGCCGAGGGGATCATCCCGAGCGCCGGCATCACACTGGCCGACGGCGAGGCGCTGGCCGCGGCCGCCGCGAAGGGCGAGGTGAGCGTGCGGCTGGAGCTGGACCAGGAGCACGTGAAGAAGACCACCCGCAACGTGATCGCCGAGACCCGGGGCGGTCGCTCCGACCGCGTGGTGACCGTGGGCGCCCACCTGGACTCGGTACCCGAGGGCCCGGGCATCAACGACAACGGCTCCGGTTCGGCCGGGCTGCTGGAGGTGGCCCTGAAGCTCGCGGACGAGGGCGCCAACAAGAAGGGCAAGGGGCCTGCCAACAAGGTGCGCTTCGGCTGGTGGTCGGCGGAGGAGCTGGGCCTGCTGGGCTCGGAGCACTACGTCGCGCAGCTGTCCGAGAAGCAGAAGAAGGACATCGCGCTCTACCTCAACTTCGACATGATCGCCTCGCCGAACCCGGTGCAGTTCGTCTACGACGGGGACGACTCGGACAGGACGGGCGCGGGTGCGGGGCCGGCGGGCTCGGCCGAGATCGAGGCGCTGATCAACGGCTTCCTCGACAAGAAGGGCAAGCCGCACGAGGGCAGTGACTTCGACGGCCGCTCCGACTACGGCCCGTTCATCGCGAACGGCATCCCGGCGGGCGGCACCTTCACCGGCGCCGAGGGCATCAAGACCGTCGAGCAGGCCGGGCGCTACGGCGGTACGGCCGGGGCCCCGTACGACCCGAACTACCACGGGAAGGGGGACGACCTGAAGAACCTGGACCTGAAGGTCTTCGACACCAACCTGGACGTGATCGCGCACGCGGTCGGCACCTACGCCGAGTCGCTGCGCTCGCTCGGCAAGTAGCAGGACCGCAAGGAGCAGGACCGGGGGAACGGCCCGAGGGGGCGGTGCTCGTCAGAGCGCCGCCCCCTCGGGGTCTTCCGTACTGCGGGGTCCTACGGGAGGACCTTCTCGATCTGCACGCTGCCGGTGCCGGCGGCGGTGCCGCGGGCGTTGAGCAGCTGGACCTGGCCGAAGAACTGTCGGCCCTCGGGGGCCGCGCTGCTGACCAGGACGTTCGCCGAGACCTGCGCGGTGGCGCCGGTGGCGAGGTTCACCGCGGCGGCCTCGTCGACCTGGACGGAGCCCAGGGCGGCCGAGAAGAACACGTCACGGTAGTCGTACGTGGTGGAGCCGGACGGGATCGCGTAGCCGATCACCTTGACGGTGTAGGTGCCCGCGGCCGGGTTCACCAGGCTCACGGCCTCTTCGGAGTCGCCGTCGGCGGCCGAGCCGACCTTGACGCCGTCCTTGTAGACCTCCAGGTCGAGGTCGGCGGCGGTGTCGGACACCTTGCCGATCGCGACGTCGAGGCGCGAGGTGCCCGCGGGGACCACGATCTCGGTGGAGTGGGTCTGACCGGGCGCGATGGTCGGCTTGGCGACCTTCGCGGAACCGAGCGGACCGCCGGCGAGCTTGCCGCCGGAGATGGCCGCGCCGG
This sequence comes from Streptomyces sp. NBC_00273, assembly GCF_036178145.1. Taxonomy (NCBI): domain Bacteria; kingdom Bacillati; phylum Actinomycetota; class Actinomycetes; order Kitasatosporales; family Streptomycetaceae; genus Streptomyces; species Streptomyces sp. NBC_00273. The sequence goes on from NZ_CP108067.1 coordinate 6,351,739, forward strand.
CGTTCTTGACGCTCCACTGGACCGGGGCGGGGGTGCCCTGCTTCACCTCGGGCAGGACCTTGACCGCGGGGTCGAAGGCCGCGCCGAGCACGGAGACGTCCAGCTTGAACGGGTTGTCGAGCACCGGCGACGTACGACGGGCCTCGACCTCGATCTCCCAGACACCCGGGGTCGGCTCGGGGTACGAGCGGACGTCGGGGCGGCAGGTGTTGGCCGGGTTGTCGTAGTTCGGGTAGCAGTTGGTCGTGGCCGTCGGGTCGACCGGCACGCCGTGCGGGTGGATCGCGATGAAGCGCGTCTGGGCGCCCGCCGCGAGACCGCCGAGGGCGACCTCCAGGCTCTTGGCGCCCGGCGGGACCGTCACGAAGTACGACTTGTGGCTGTTGCGCTGCACCGAGGAGGTCTCAGACAGGGCGAACGACGGCGCGGCCAGGGGGGCGGCGGCCACGACGGTCGTCAGGATCTGCTTGTCGATGCCCTCGGTGGTCTCGTCGTCCAGCTGCAGGATGCCGCTGTGGACGCCGGCGGTCTTGGCGTTGGCCTCGACCTTGATGGTGACGGGCTTGTTCAGCGGCAGGGTGACGTAGTCGTAGCCGCCGATGACCTTGAAGGTGCCGTCGTTGTTGCGCCAGCTCAGGTCGTGCCGGGTGCCGTACTTGACGCCCGTGGTGCGGGTGACGACGACGTTGTAGACCTTCTTCTGGCCGACCTTGAGGCCGCCCTCGCGGTCGTACAGGCCGGTGCCGAAGCCCGGGGTCTTCAGGAACTGGTCGATCGCGGTGTCGACCGGCGCCTTGACGGTGAACTCGTTGGCCTTCGCGTCGCGCTGGATGGACTCCCACGCGCCGGGGATGTCGATCAGACCCGAACCCTGCGCGTGCGCGGGGACGTTGTCGATCTTCTTGGCGGCCGTGGTGAGCGCGACCCGCAGGGAGGCCGGCGTCAGCTTGATGTTGTTCTGCTTGGCGGCCGAGATCAGCAGGGCGCTGGCGCCCGCGGCCTGCGGCGAGGCCATCGAGGTGCCCTGGAGCATGCCGTAACCGGCCGGCAGGGTGTAGCCGGCCTCCTTCACCGGGGCGCCGGGCAGCCAGGTCTGGATGGTGTTGATGGCTGCGCCGGGGGCGCTGATGGTCGGCGTGAAGCCGCCGTCCTCACGCGGACCGCGCGAGGAGAAGGGGAACATGTTGTACTTCGTGCTCACACCGGAGCCGTAGTTGGCGGCCCAGGTCTCCTTGGAGACCGACGCGCCCACGGAGATGACCTTGTCCGCGAGGGCGGGGTCGCCGATGGTGTTGACGCCCGGGCCCGAGTTGCCGGCCGAGATGACCAGCTGGACGCCGTAGGTGTCGATGAGGTTCTTGTAGAGCTCGGAGCGCGCGTTGTTGCCGTCGTTCAGCGCCGGCAGACCACCGATGGACATGTTGACGATGTCCACGCCGCGGTTGACGACGAGGTCGATCATGCCCTCGGTCAGCGCGACGTTGGTGCAGCCGCCGGACCACGAGCAGGCGCGCGAGGAGACGAGCTTGGCGCCGGGCGCCTCACCGTTCATCTGGCCGCCGAAGAGGCTGTTGGCGGCGGTGATGCCGGCGACGTGCGTGCCGTGCTCGGACTCGATGATGCCGACGTTGACGAAGTCGGCCTTCTTGCCGACCCAGTCGCCGCCCAGCGGGTCCATCGGGACGTTCTTGCGGATCTCGATCACGAACGGGATGCGCTCGGCGACGTCGGTCGCCGGGTTGTCCGTGCCGAAGTAGCCGATCTGGTAGCCGTCCTTGTACGGCTTCATCGGCTCGTTGTTCGTGAAGTCGCCGTCCTGGTCGGTGTCGACGCGGACGGTGCCGGCGGCGGCGTCGTAGAGCAGGCCGAACCGGTCGGTGGTGTCCCCGTCGCGGTTGACGTCGCCCTTCATGTCACCGGTGGCGGTGATCGACTCGCTGAAGCGGCTCCACTGGAAGCTGCCCTCCGGGGCCTTCCAGCTCTGGCCGCCCGCGGTGAAGCTGCCGCCGCTGGAGGTGACCGGGGTGATCTGCGGGCGCCAGGTGGCGTCGTTGTCGGTGATCGGGTCGGTGGCCGTCACCCAGTCGACGATCTTGCGCTCGCCGGTGGTGGTCTTCTGCAGGGCCGGGTGACCGAGGTCGATGCCCGAGTCCATGATGCCGATGGTCACTCCGCGGCCGTCGGCCTGCGGGTTGTCCTTCACGAAGTCGACCGCACCCGTCTCGAAGGACGGGTTGTACGGGTTCTTCGCGGGGGTGTTCTTGTCCGGCGCCGCGTAGGTCTCGGCGGCGGTCTTCTTCACCGTGCCGCTCTCGCGGTCCGCGTCGGGGCGCGGGTCCGGCAGCTGGATCTCGTGCCGCAGGTCGATGCCGTGCACCGAGGACAGCTTGGTGGCCGCCTTCAGCGCGGCGTCGGCCTTGTCGGTGGGCAGGGTGGCGCGCACGTAACCGAGGTTGTCGTACGTCTGGCCCACCGAGGCACCCTGGACCGAGCCGAGCTGGTCCGCCACCTGCTTGGTCTGGCCGGGGGCGGTCGCGACCATGACGGTGACGTTCGCGTCGCCCTTGGCCTTGGCCTGCTGAAGGAGTTCGGCGTCGGCCGAACCGAGCTTCTGGTCTGCGGACTTGACCGCGGGCGAGGTGCCCGGGGTGTCCGCGCCGGTCGCCGCGAAGACGGGCCCGGCGCCGGTGGCCGCGAGTGCGGCGACCAGACCGGCCGCGGCCGCGACGCGCGCGACGCGTCTGGCCCCGGATATGGAACTGGGGGATTCGAGGGTCATCAGCATCCCTGGTAAGTGAAAGATACGGTCCGGATTTCGGTGCCGGATGACCGGTCAGCTTGGCCTAAGCGACAGCTCTTTGGGGAGAGTTGTCATTGACCGAGACCTGTCATGGCGGAACCTCGCCAGCGCGAAGAATGCGCCAGCACGGCCTTACCGGGGCACAGTGGTGCGAACCGCAGGGGCTGATCGGTCGATTTATCGACTTGGCGGCCATGCATCAGCACCGGGACGCGATCGCGCCCCGGTGCAGGTGTGACAGATTTCGCGCGCTCAGCGCTCGCGCGTGCGCGCGTAGTGGCGCGAGGCTTTCGCCCGGTTTCCGCAGGCGGCCATCGAGCACCAGCGCCGCGTGCCGTTGCGCGAGACGTCGAAGAAGCGCAGGACGCAGGTCTCGGACGCGCACGTGCGGATCCGGTCGGGCGCGGATCCCAGTAGGTCGAGGTAGTCGCGCGCCGCGGTCCAGGCGGGCCCCCAGGTCGGATCGGCGAACTCGGCGCGCTCGCCCGGGCCTTCGGCGGTGAGGGTGGCGCGGATGCGGCCGTGCTCCAGTACGGCGTCGACCAGGGTGCGGGCGCTCTCGTCGGTCGGGTCCGCGACCGCGCGGGCCAGGGCCTCGCGCGCGGTCAGTAGGTGGACGAGGGTGGCCGCGTCCGCGCGGAAGCGGTCGGCCAGGCCGGTGCTCTCCAGCCAGACCGCCAGCCCCTGTACCCGGGTGAGCCCGGCCGCACCGGCGAAGAGGTCCAGTGGTTCGCCGTCTGCGACCCAGCGGGTGTTGAGCAGGTCGAGGGCGACCGGCTCCCCGGTCAGGGGTCGTGGATCCGCCGCCGTCATGTCGCTGGAGCCCTTCTCGCCGGGTGACTAACCCTTCAAGGGTACGTGAGCGGTTGACGCCTGCCTGCCTAACCTTTAACCTCAGGGTGAAAGGTTAGATTCGATCGTGGGAAGGTTCCTCCGATGTCCGGGGCATACCACTGGGGCGCGCTGGCCGTGCAGGAGCGGGTCGGCGTACGGGACCTCGCCGAACACGTCGGCCGCTCGATCGGCACGGGCGTCCGGGACGTCGCCGCGGCCTTCCTCGGGCTCCAGCCGCACCTGGTCGTCGGCGCCGCCGACGGCGCGGGGCGGGTGTGGGCCTCCCTGCTCACCGGTGCGCCCGGTTTCGTACGGGCCACCGGGCCGGACCGGATCGCCGTCGCCGGCGGTCCACCGGCGGGAGATCCGCTCGCCGGGGCGCTGGCCACGGCCGGGACCCGGGTCGGGACCATCGCGCTCGACCCGCGCACCCGGCGCCGGATGCGGCTGAACGGGACCCTGGAGGTGACGCGGGGAGGCTTCGCCGTCGAGGTCGAACAGGTCTTCGCCAACTGCCCGAAGTACCTGCAGAAGAGGCAGCCGCTGGAACTCGTCCGGGAGGGGGCGGGCGTGGTGCGGCGCGGGGAGGCGCTGACCCCGGGCCAGCAGCGGACCGTGCGCGGCGCCGACACCTTCTTCGTCGCCACCACGGCGGAGGCGGACGGGGCCGACGTCAGCCACCGGGGCGGGCTGCCCGGCTTCGTCGAGGTGCTCTCGCCGGTCGAACTGGCCTGGCCGGACTATTCGGGCAACGCCATGTTCCTGACGCTGGGGAACCTGACGGCCGATCCGCGGGCCGGGCTGCTCTTCCCGGACTGGGAGAGCGGGGCGGTCCTGCAACTCAGCGGCCGGGCCCGGACGGAGTTCGGGGCCGACGGGAGCCGGCGCACCCGCTTCCGGGTGGAGTCGGTGGTGGAGGGCGTGCATCCCGGGCGGCTGCTCTGGAGCACCCCGGAGTACTCGCCTCACCTGGGCAGCACCACCAGGTAGGCGGCGGGTTCCCGGTCATCGGCGGCCGTCAGGGCGGTCCGGATGACCGCGGCCTGCTGCTCGGGCCAGTCGCGGAGCTTGCGCGGGGTGATGTGGATGACGGTCACCCCGAGCCGCTCCAGGGTCTCGCGCTTGCGCACGGACTCGGACCACTGCTCGTCCTCGCCCTGGCGCGGGGCGCGGGTGTCGATCTCCACGGCGACGGAGAGCTCGGGCCAGTACGCGTCGACCCCGCCGAGGTGCGGGCCGCCGGGCAGGCGCAGGTCGACGTTCCAGACCGGGTCGGGGAGCTCGCAGCCGCGTACGAGGTGGTACAGCCGGTCCTCGGCGAGGGCCCGGCCCTCCGCGAGCAGCGACTCGACCGCGTCGACCACGTGCGGCCGGTTCAGCAGCCGGGCCACCGTCAGCTCCCGCACGACGGCGGCCGGTTCGCAGTGCCCGCCGCGAACGGCCTCGCTCAGCAGGCGGCGTACGGTGACGGCGTCGGAGAGCTGGGTGACGGCGTCGGCGACGGCCCGGGCGACGGGCGCCACCGGCAGTCCGGTCACCTCCTGGGACCGCGGCGGGGTGTGCGTCCGTACGATCCGCACGTCCCCGGTGGAGCGCAGCCGCCGGGTGCCGGGCACCAGGACGTCGATGTGCGAGAGGGCGAGCAGCGGGGGCGCGGAGCTGAACCGGTACAGGGCGAGCGCCGCCAGCCCGGTGATCATGACCTCGCCGCCGCGCCGCCCCGCGTACAGCAGCGCCGCGTGCAGCCGCTCCTCGCTGGTCGCCGGGCCGGAGTGGAGCAGGAACACCCCGGGCAGGATCTGCTGCCAGGGTCGCTCGGCCGCGTCGGAGGCGGTGACGCCGTGCTCGCGCAGCTGGGCGAGGGTCAGCACGCGGGGGCGGCTGCCGGTGAGGTGGGCGAGGGGGAGGGGCGCGTTGTGGTTCATGAGGCGGTGATTCCCTCGGGCCGCGGCCCTGCTAACCCCTGTTACACGCTCGTCGACAAATCCGGACAAGGTAGGGCTAAAGTACGGGCGTTCGACTGCCGATGGAGTGCGCCCGTCCGGGGGACCCCGCCCGGCGCTGTTTCCCGGGGCTCCGCCCCGGGAAACGGCGCCGCAGGCTAGTGGCCCGCCGTCGCGTCGCACCGCTGCGCGGCAAGGGCGCGGGCCAGGTCGTCGCGGGACTCCAGGACCAGCCGGCGCAGGGCCGGCGGAGCCGAGGGGTGGGCCGACAGCCACGCGTCGGTGGCGTCCAGCGTGGCGGAGTCGCTCTGCAGCGACGGGTACAGCCCCTTCACCACGTCCATGCCGATCTGGATCGACCGGTCCGCCCACACCCGTTCGATCACCTCGAAGTAGCGCCCCGCGTAGCCCGCCAGCAGGCCCCGCTGAGAGGGCTGCTGCATGCCCGCGATCGTCGCCTCGACCAGCGCGTTGGACAGCGCGTCCGATTCGACCACCGCCGCCCACGCCTGGTCCTTCACCGCCGGCGAGGGCCGCGCCGCCAGGCACCGCACCTGGTGCCGCTTGCCCGAGGCCGTGTCGTCGCGCGCCAGTTCGGCGGCGAGCACGGCCTCGTCCACCGCCCCGTGCGCGGTCAGCGGCAGCAGGAAGTCCCAGCGCAGTTCCTGGTCCACGTCCAGCCCGTCGATCCGCGCCGACCCCTCCAGCAGCCCCAGCAGCAGCTGGAAGTCGCCCTCCGTCGCCGCGCTCGCCGCGAAGAAACGGGCCCACGTCAGCTGGTGCTCCGATCCCGGCGCCGCGACCCGCAGCTCGTGCAGCGCGCCCGCCGCGAGCTCCCGGCCGCCCTGCTCGCGCCAGGCGGGCGCCGCGTAGTGGGTGACCGAGGTCAGGGCCTGCGCGTGCAGCATCTGCAGGACGCCGACGTCGCTCTCGCGGCCCGCGTGCGCGAGGACCAGCGAGATGAAGTCGCGGGCGGGCAGCAGGCCGTCGCGCGTCAGGTTCCACAGCGCCGACCAGCTCAGCGCCCGGGCGAGCGGGTCCGTGAGGTCGCCGAGGTGCGCCCGCAGCGTGGCCATCGAGCCCTCGTCGAAGCGGATCTTGCAGTAGGTGAGGTCCTCGTCGTTGACCAGGACCAGGTCGGGCCGCTCCGCGCCCGCCAGCTCCGTGACGACCGTCCGCACTCCCGACACGTCCGCGTCGGCCCGCGCGTAGCGGACCAGCGTCCCGTCGGGATCCAGCCGGTACAGGCCCACCGCGACCCGGTGCGGGCGCAGCTCGTCGCCCTCCTGCACGACCGCCAGTTCCGTCACCCGACCGCCCGCGTCGTAGGTGACCACCGGGGTCAGCGCGTTCACGCCGGCGGTCTGCAGCCAGGCCCGCGACCACTGCGCCATGTCCCGCCCGGAGACCTCCGCGAGCACGGACAGCAGGTCGTCGAGCGTGGTGTTCCCGTACGCGTTGGCCTTGAAGTAGCGCCGCGCGCCCTCCAGGAAGGCCTCCCGCCCCACGTAGGCGACCAGCTGCTTGAGCACCGCCGCGCCCTTGGCGTAGGTGATGCCGTCGAAGTTCAGCTTGGCGTCCTCCAGGTCACGGATGTCGGCCGTGATCGGGTGCGTGGACGGCAGCTGGTCGGCCCGGTAGGCCCACGCCTTGCGGTTGTTGGCGAAGGTGACCCACGCCTGGTCGAAGCGGGTGGCCTCCACCAGCGCGAAGGAGCCCATGAAGTCCGCGAAGGACTCCTTCAGCCACAGGTCGTCCCACCACTTCATGGTGACCAGGTCGCCGAACCACATGTGCGCCATCTCGTGCAGGATCGTGTTCGAGCGGCGCTCGTAGGAGGCCTTCGTGACCTTGCCGCGGAAGATGTACTCCTCGCGGAAGGTCACCATCCCCGGGTTCTCCATCGCGCCCAGGTTGTACTCCGGCACGAAGGCCTGGTCGTACTTACCGAAGGGGTACGGGTAGTCGAAGATCTCGTGGAAGAGGTCGAAGCCCTGCTTGGTGATCAGGAAGACGTCATCGGCGTCGAAGTGCTTCGCCAGCCCCTTGCGGCACATCGCGCCCAGCGGGATGGTCAGGTCCCCGCGCGTGTAGGAGTCCGTCACGTAGTGGTAGGGGCCCGCGACCACGCACGTGATGTACGTGGAGATCGGCGCGGTCTCCGCGAACCGCCAGACGCCCGCCCCGCGGGACTCCTCGGCGCCGTTGCTCCACACCTGCCAGCCCGCAGGAGCCGTCACCTCGAAGCGGTACGGGGCCTTGAGGTCGGGCTGTTCGAAGTTCGCGTACACCCGCCGCGCGTCGGCCGGTTCGTACTGGGTGTAGAGGTAGACCTCGCCGTCCTCCGGGTCCACGAAGCGGTGCAGGCCCTCGCCCGTCCGGCTGTACGCGCAGTTCGCGTCCACCACGAGGACGTTCTCGGCGGCCAGGCCGTCGAGGGAGATCCGGGCGCCGTCGAAGACGGCGGCCACGTCCAGCGAGCGCCCGTTCAGGGTCACGGCGTTCACCGAGGGCGCGATCAGGTCCGCGAAGGTGGAGGCGCCGGTGCCCGCCGCCCGGAAGCGGATCGTCGTCACCGAGCGGAAGGTCCGCGGACCCTCGGCCGGTTCGGCCTCGTCCACCGCGGACCGGATGTCGAGGACCACCTCGTACCCGTCGACGGACAGCAGCTCGGCCCGCTCGCGGGCCTCGTCGCGGGACAGATTCTCTCCGGGCACGTGCACTCCTTCGTGCGTGATCGCGTTCTTGCGTCGAATCCTCGCACGAGGGAATGCGCGCCACCCGGTACTCGTTGGTGACGGGGAACGTGAGCCCAGTGATGCCCTGGTGCGACCGACCCACGCCAAGACTGAGGAGAGACATGACCGACACCCAGGTGCGCGAGAAGACCCCGGTCGACTTCTGGTTCGACCCGCTCTGCCCTTGGGCCTGGATGACGTCCCGCTGGATGGTCGAGGTCGAGAAGGTCCGCGACGTCGAGGTCCGCTGGCACGTGATGAGCCTCGCGGTGCTCAACGAGAACAAGCTCGACGAGCTGCCCGAGACCTACCGCGAGCTGCTCGGCCCCAAGGGCTGGGCTCCGGTGCGCGTGGTGATAGCGGCCCAGCAGAAGCACGGTGAGGAAGTCACCGGCAAGCTCTACACCGCGCTCGGCACCCGCATCCACAACGATGAGAAGGGCCCGACCCGCGAGGTGCTCGCCGAGGCGCTGGCCGAGGTCGGCCTGCCGGCCGAGTTGCTCGCGTACGCCGACTCGGACGAGTACGACGAGGTGCTGCGGGCCTCGCACAACGACGGGATCGACCGGGTGGGCCAGGAGGTCGGCACTCCGGTGATCTCCGTGCCGGGTGCCGAGGGCGACGTGGCCTTCTTCGGTCCGGTCGTCACCCCGACCCCGCGCGGCGACGCGGCCGCCCGGCTCTGGGACGGCACCCTGCTCGTCGCCTCGACCCCGGGCTTCTACGAGATCAAGCGCACCCGCACCAAGGGCCCGTCCTTCGAGTAGGCCCGGCGGGCACACCACACAGAAGACCCCCGTGAGTCACGTCCTCACGGGGGTCTTCCGTTCGACACGCCCGCCGGTGAAGGTTGAGAAGACGATCACGAGGCGGACGGGTTCGTGGTGCTGCGGTCAGCCCTTGGCGGGGATCAGCAGCGGGGTGTTCGCCTTGGCGTCGGCGTAGCGCTTGGACACGTCCTGCCAGTTGACGACGTTCCACATCGCCTCGATGAAGTCCACCTTCTGGTTCTTGTACTGAAGGTAGAAGGCGTGCTCCCAGGCGTCGAAGACCAGGATCGGCGTGCTCGCGACGCCCACGTTGCCCTGGTGGTCGTAGACCTGCTCGACGACCAGGCGGCCGCTGACGGGCTCGTACGCGAGCACGCCCCAGCCGGAGCCCTGGGTGGCGGAGGACGCGAAGGTCAGCTGCTTCTTGAACTTCGCGAAGGAGCCGAAGGACTCGGTGATCGCGTCGGCCAGGTCGCCCAGGCCGTCGGCCGCGGTGGGCTCGCCGCCGCCCTCGCCGGTCTTCGGGCTGGCCATGTTGTGCCAGTAGATGCTGTGCAGGATGTGGCCGGAGAGGTGGAACGCGAGGTTCTTCTCCAGGCCGTTGAGGGCGCCCCAGTTCTCCTTGTCGCGCGCCTCCGCCAGCTGCTCCAGCGTGTTGTTGGCGCCCGTGACGTAGGCCGCGTGGTGCTTGTCGTGGTGCAGCTCGATGATCTGCGGGTTGATCACCGGCTCCAGCGCCGCGTAGTCGTACGGAAGCTCAGGAAGCGTGTAGATGGCCATGCGTGTTATCCGGTCCCCTCAGCGTGCCAATCGCTTATTGCAATTAATGCGCAACTGCACGCTAGCAGCATCTATTCCACCCCACACGTAAGGGTTACCTCTGTAAAACACGGGTGGGCCCCGTGCGTTCGCACGGGGCCCACCTGCGGTTGAGGGACTGTCAGCGGGCGGTGGCCGCCCGGCGCTGCACGGCCCAGCCGGTCGCCGCGAGGGCGACGGTGAGCCCGCCGGTGAAGACCACCTGGACGCGCGTGTCCTCGCCCAGGGCCATCAGCACCAGGACCCCGGCCACCCCGGCCAGCGCCACCCAGGTCAGGTACGGGAAGCCCCACATCTTCACGACCAGCTTTTCGGGGGCCTCGCGTTCCAGCCGGCGGCGCAGCACGAACTGCGAGACGGCGATGAAGCCCCAGACGATCAGGATGACCCCGCCCACCATGTTCAGCAGCCAGGCGAACAGGGTGTCCGGGTACCAGTAGGACAGCAGCACGGTGACGAAGCCGAAGCCGCAGGAGGCGAGGACCGCCCGGCGCGGCACCCCGCCGCTGACCTTGCCCAGCGCCTTCGGGCCCTGGCCGCGGGAGACGAGGGAGTAGGCCATGCGCGAGGAACCGTAGATGTTGGCGTTCATCGCGGACATCAGGGCGATCAGGATGACCACGTTCATGATCTCGCCGGCGGCCGGGATGCCCAGGCGGTCCAAGGTCGCGGCGTAGGGGCCGTCCGCCGTGACGGCCGGGTCGTTCCACGGCAGGAGGGTGACGATGACCAGCATGGAGCCCACGTAGACGATCGCGATCCGCCACATGGTGGTCCGCACGGCCGTGGCCACGCCCTTGACCGGGTCCTCGGACTCGGCGGCCGCGATGGTCACCGTCTCCAGCCCGCCGTACGCGACGACGGAGGCCAGCAGTCCGACCAGCAGGCCGTCCACACCGTGGGGCAGAAGGCCGCCGTCGTGCAGCAGGTTGGTGGAGCCGGGGGAGTCGGTGCCGGGCAGCAGGCCGAGCACGGCCAGCACGCCCAGGCCCAGGAAGAGCGCGATCGCGCCGATCTTGAGGGCGGCGAACCAGAACTCGAACTCGCCGAAGTTCGAGACGGCGGCGAGGTTGGAGCCGCAGAACACGGCCATGAAGACCAGCACCCACATCCAGGAGGGGGTGCCCGGGAACCAGCCGGTCATGATGTGCGCCGCGCCGATGGCCTCGATGGCCACGCCCACGCAGAGCAGGATCCAGAACATCCAGCCGGCGGTGAATCCGGCCCAGGGCCCGATCGCCCGCTCGGCGTGCACGGAGAAGGAGCCCGAGGCGGGGTTGGCGGCGGACATCTCGCCGAGCATCCGCATCACGAACATCACGAGCAGCCCGGACGCGGCGTACGCGAGCACGATCGAGGGACCTGCGGCGGCGATGCCGGCGCCGGAGCCGACGAAGAGTCCGGCGCCGATGACACCGCCGAGGGCGATCATCGAGAGGTGGCGCTGCTTGAGTCCGTTGCCGAGGGGTGAACCGGCGCCGGTCTGCGGTGCTTCGGGGGGTGTCAGGGTGCTCTGGCTCATTGGGGTGTGCCTGTCCGGTTGTGCGGGGGGACGTGGTGAGGTGCGCCAGTCTGCCGAGCGTCCGATCACCGGACGTTTCCAGTCCGATATTCGGACTTCCGGCTCACGGTTCGTGATCATCCCCGTACGCTCGTGCCGAAGCCGCAGACACCCGACCCGAGGGAGCCATCGATGGACCGGACCGTGACCGCGCTGCCCGGCACCGGCCGGGGCGTACTCGTCACCGGAGCCTCACGGGGCATCGGCCGGGCGATCGCGACCGCCTTCGCCCGGCAGGGCGACCGGGTCGCCGTGCACTGCTCGGCCCGGCGGGCCGACGCGGAGGAGACCCTCGCCTCGCTGGAGGGCGAGGGACACGTACTGGTTGCCGCCGACCTCGCCGACCCCGCCGGTGTCGAGGCCCTGGCGGCCGCGGCGGACGAGGCGCTCGGCGGGGTGGACGTCCTGGTCAACAACGCCGCCGTGATGCTGGCCCACCCGCTGCCCGAGACCTCCTACGAGGACTGGCAGCAGGCCTGGCGGCGGACCGTCGACGTGAACCTCTTCGGCTCCGCCAACCTGAGCCACTGCGTCGCGCGCCGCATGATCGCAGCGGGACGCGAGGGACGCATCGTCAACGTCGGCTCGCGCGGCGCCTTCCGGGGCGAACCCGACCACCCCGCCTACGGCGCGACCAAGGCCGCGGTCCACGCCCTGGGCCAGTCCCTCGCCGTGTCCCTCGCCCCGCACGGCATCGCCGTCGCCTCCGTGGCGCCCGGCTTCGTCGCCACCGAGCGGGTCGCCGGCCGGCTGGAGGGGCCCGAGGGCGCCGGCATCCGGGCGCAGAGCCCCTTCGGCCGCGTCGCGGCCCCGGAAGAGATCGCCTCCGCCGTGCTCTACCTGGCCTCGCCCGCGGCGGCCTGGAGCTCGGGCACGGTCCTCGACGTCAACGGGGCCTCCTACCTGCGCACCTGAGAACGACAGGACCCCCGCGCCGGCGGCACGGGGGTCCTGTTCGTCCGGCTGGGCGTCAGGCCCTGCGGGCCCGCAGCTCCCGGATGCCCGCCACGGCGAGCACCAGCGCGGCCGCACCCGAGGACCACAGCAACTGGGGCCGCGCGGAATCGTCGAACAGCATCAGGACCAGCACCGCCGCCATTCCGAGCAGCGCCGCCCAGGTCGCGTACGGGAAGAGCCACATCGGCAGGGTCAGCCGCTCGGGCATGTCCCGCTCGATCCGGCGGCGCAGCTTCAGCTGCGAGACGGCGATCAGCGCCCACACGAACAGCAGCACCGCGCCGACCGCGTTGAGCATGTAGAGGAAGATCGTGTCCGGCCACAGCAGGTTGAGCACCACGGACACGAAGCCGAAGGCCACCGAGGCGAACACCGCCCGGCGCGGCACCCCGCCGCCGGAGACCTTCAGCAGTGCCTGCGGCGCCTCACGGCGTTCGGCCAGTGAGAAGACCATGCGCGAGGACCCGTACAGGTTCGCGTTCAGCGCCGACAGCAGGGCCACGAACACCACGATGTTCATGATCTGGCCGGCTCCCGGGATGCCGATGGAGTCGAGGACGGCGACGTACGGGCTCTCGCCCGGCTTCAGCGAGTTCCACGGCAGCAGGGTCACGATGACCACCATCGAGCCGACGTAGAAGAAGAGGATGCGCCACACCGCGCTGCGCACCGCCCGGGACACCGACCGCGCCGGGTCGTCCGACTCGGCGGCGGCGATGGTGACGACCTCCAGGCCGCCGAAGGCGAAGATGACGGCGAGCATGCCCGCGACCACGCCGCCGAAGCCCTCGGGGAAGAAACCGCCCTGGCCGGTGAGGTTGGCCGTGCCGACCGGTTCCGTGTCCGGGAGCAGTCCGAAGACCGCGAGGGTGCCGAGGACCAGGAAGAGCACGATCGCGCCGACCTTGAGCGCGGCGAACCAGAACTCGAACTCGCCGAAGTTCTTCACGGCCGCCAGGTTGCTCACGGTGAAGACCACCATGAACAGCAGCACCCAGACCCACTGGTCGACCGAGGGCACCCAGCCGTTCGCGATCTTGGCCGCGCCGGTGGCCTCCACGGCCAGCACCACCACCAGCAGGAACCAGTACAGCCAGCCCGCCGAGAAGCCGGCCCAGCGCCCGAGCGCCCGCTCCGCGTAGACGGAGAACGAGCCCGAGGCGGGCATCGCGGCCGACATCTCGCCCAGCGCCCGCATCACCAGCATCGCGAGCAGGCCCGCGAGCAGATAGGAGCAGATGATCGCGGGACCGGCGATGCCGATGCCGGCGCCGGAGCCGACGAAGAGCCCGGCGCCGATGACGCCGCCGAGGCCCAGCATGGTCAGGTGGCGCTGCTTGAGGCTGTGGCTGAGGGGTTCCGCAGGCAGGTCGCCCGTGGGGGGAGGTGCTTCTTCCAGGCGCTCACGCATGAAGGGTGCTCGTACTCTCGTTCGGGCCCAGTGGCGGTGGGAGCCCCGCGTCAGATTGGCGGGATCCTACAGTCTCGCTGAGCGGCGGTCTTCCGTGCAAAACGGACGTGCTGTCTGATGTTCCTCGTGACGAGGATCACGCCGACTCGGGTGTGGGGCGTTGAGTTTGTGAAGTCCCCACCAAAGCGGGGAGTGCGGCTTTGTCCCGGGCGGCGGTGGGGCGGCGGCGGAGCGCGCACTAGCGTCGGTGATCGTCCTGCCACCCCCACCCCGTGGAGCCTCCCGATGAGCACTGCCTCCGTCTCCCTCCGGCCCGGCGCCGTCCTCGCCGACCTGCTGCCCGCGAGCCGCGTCCGCGACATCGCGCTCGTCGTCGGCGGCGCCGCGCTCACGGGGCTGGCCGCCCAGATCGCGGTTCCCGTTCCCGGCTCCCCGGTCCCCGTCACCGGCCAGACCTTCGCCGCGCTGCTCGTCGGTACCGCGTTCGGCGCCCGCCGCGGCTTCCTCGCGCTGGCCCTGTACGCCCTCGTCGGCATGGCCGGCGTGCCGTGGTTCGCGGGCGGGACCTCCGGCGCGGGCGGGGCTTCCTTCGGCTACGTGCTCGGCATGCTGCTCGCCGCCACCGTCGTCGGCGCCCTCGCGCGGCGCGGCGGCGACCGCTCGGTGCTGCGCACGGCCGGCCTGATGGTGCTGGGTTCGGCCGTGATCTACGCGGTGGGCGTGCCGTACCTGATGGCCGCCACCGGGATGTCCCTCGGCGTGGCCGTCGCGAAGGGCGTGGTCCCGTTCCTGATCGGCGACGCCCTCAAGGCCGCGCTGGCCATGGGCGCCCTGCCGGCCGCCTGGAAGCTGGTCGGCCGCCGCGGCTGAGCCGCCCCCGCTACGCACCGGAGCCCGGCCCGCCTCCACGAGGCGGGCCGGGCTCCGGCGTACGTGCACGTGCGATCAGCCCTGCAGGGCCTTCTTGCGGCGGACGTCCAGGACCACACCGACCAGCACGACCACACCGGCGACCAGGGTGGACAGCGTGACGACCTCGCGGTTGGCGTCGTCCACGAACATGTAGCCGATCACGAACATGATCAGTGCGGCGGTGGCCCAGGTCAGCCACGGGAACAGCCACATCTTCACGGTCAGCTTCTCCGGGGCCTCGCGGACCAGGATCCCGCGCATCTTCAGCTGGGTGAAGCAGATCACCAGCCAGACGAAGAGCGCGATGGCACCCGAGGAGTTGAGGAGGAAGTTGAAGACCGTGTCCTTGAAGGCGTAGTTGAAGTAGACGGCGACGAAGCCGAAGACCGTGGAGCCCAGGATCGCGGCGACCGGCACACCGTTCTTGTTGACCTTGGCGAACGCCTTGGGGGCGTCGCCGCGCTCACCGAGCGAGAAGGCCATGCGGGAGGCGGTGTAGAGGCCCGAGTTCAGGCAGGACAGCACGGCGGTCAGGACGATGACCTCCATGATCGTGCCGGCGTGCGCGATGCCGATCGAGTCCAGGGCGGCGACGTACGAGCCCTTCTCGGTGATCGACTTGTCGTTCCACGGGAGCAGGGTCAGCACGATGAAGATCGAGCCCAGGTAGAAGACGCCGATCCGCCAGATGACGGAGTTGGTGGCCCGGGTGACCGCCTTGCGGGGGTCCTCCGACTCGCCGGCCGCCAGGGTGACGATCTCGCTGCCCATGAAGGAGAAGACGACCATCAGCACACCGGTGAGGACGGCGCCGTAGCCGTTGGGGAAGAACCCGCCGGCGTCGGTGAGGTGCGCGAAGCCCGCGCCCGGGTTGTCGGAGCCGGGCAGGACGCCGAAGACGGCGAGCATGCCGACGATCACGAACGCGCCGATGGCGACGACCTTGATGCCCGCGAACCAGAACTCGAACTCACCGTAGGAGGCGACCGAGCCGAGGTTGGTGGCGGTCAGCACCGCCATCACGATGAGCGCCCAGGCCCACTGCGGGACGGCCGGGATCCAGCTCTCCAGGATGGCGGCGCCGGCGGTGGCCTCCACGGCGAGCACGACGACCCAGAAGAACCAGTAGAGCCAGCCGATGGAGAAGCCCGCCCAGCGGCCGAGGGCGCGGTCGGCGTAGGCCGAGAAGGAGCCCGAGTTCGGGCTGGCAGCGGCCATCTCGCCGAGCATCCGCATCACGAAGACCACCATCGCGCCGACCAGCGCGTAGGAGATCAGGATGGCAGGGCCGGCCTTGGCGATGCCGCCGCCGGAACCGACGAAGAGGCCGGCGCCGATGACGCCGCCGATGGCGATCATGGACAGGTGGCGGTTCTTGAGACCGGCCTTCAGACCGTCGGAGGGCTGGCCGTCACCGGGGTTGCCGATGGGGCCGCCTTCCTTCTGAAGGGTCGTCGTGGAGCTCATGGACGGATCCTTAGGTTCTCGGGTTGCGAGCCCCGGCATTCAAACCTGAGATGAACGCGAGACGGAAGACCCCAATCCGGATCGTTGCCTTGGTGTGAACGTCCAGGACGCGCCGCCGCCCTGTCCCATCTGCGTTCTTTGGGTTTACTTGAGCTTTAGAAGTGACTTACGCGACACCCGCTGCGGGCTGTCGGGCCTCCTCGTGCCACACTCGACCCATGCGCGTGTACCTCGGATCCGACCATGCCGGCTTTGAGCTCAAGAACCACCTGGTGGACTGGCTCAAGAACAACGGCCACGAGCCCGTCGACTGTGGGCCCCACATCTACGACGCGGTGGACGACTACCCGCCGTTCTGCCTCCGCGCAGCGGAGAAGACCGCCGCCGACGCCGGCAGCCTCGGCATCGTGATCGGCGGCTCCGGCAACGGCGAGCAGATCGCCGCCAACAAGGTCAAGGGCGTCCGCGCCATCCTGGCCTGGAGCGTCCAGACCGCCCAGCTCGGCCGTGAGCACAACAACGCCAACGTCATCTCCGTCGGCGGCCGGATGCACACGCAGGACGAGGCCGTCAGCTTCATCGAGGCCTTCCTGGCGACCCCGTACTCCGACGAGGAGCGCCACACCCGCCGCATCGACATGCTCTCCGCCTACGAGACCACCGGCGAGCTCCCCCCGATCCCGGCCCACCACCCGCAGCAGGGCTGATCCCGCTTCCGGCCGTGCCGCCCCCTCCCGGGGCGGTGCGGCCGGTTTCTCTTTCCGAGGAGCTCCGCCGTGCCCGAGGGGCATACGATCCACCGCCTCGCCCAGGACCACCTGACCCGGTTCGCCGGATGGGAGGTGGCCGTCAGCAGCCCCCAGGGGCGGTTCGCCGAGAGCGCGGCCCTGCTCGACGGCCGGATCCTGGACGGCGTCGACGCCCACGGCAAGCACCTCTTCCTCGGCTTCAAGGAGAACGGGTGGATCCACATCCACCTCGGACTCTTCGGCAAGTACGCGATCGGCGCCGCGCCCGCCCCGCCGGCCACTGACACCGTCCGGCTGCGACTGGCCAACGACGCGTACTACTCCGACCTACGCGGCCCGACCACCTGCGCGTGGATCACCGACGAGGAGAAGGCCGCGATAAGCGCCCGCCTCGGCCCGGACCCGCTGCGCGCCGACGACGACCCCGACCGCGCCTGGGCCCGGATCTCCCGCTCCCGCACCACCGTCGCCGCCCTGCTCATGGACCAGAAGATCGTCGCCGGCATCGGCAACGTCTACCGCGCCGAGGTCCTCTTCCGGCACGGCATCGACCCGTACCGCCCGGGCAAGGACCTCACCCGCGGCGAGTGGGACGCCATGTGGGCCGACCTGGTCGCGCTGATGCGCGAGGGCGTGCGCAACAACCGCATCGACACCGTCCGCGACGAGCACCTGCCCGAGGCCATGGGCCGGCCGCCGCGCGTCGACGACCACGGCGGCGAGGTGTACGTCTACCGGCGGGCGAACATGCCCTGCCACATCTGCGGCGGCGAGATCCGCACCGCCGACCTCGCCGCCCGCAACCTCTTCTGGTGCCCCGGCTGCCAGCCCCGCTGACGCGGTCGCGGTCGCTCCGACGCGGCGAGGCTCTGACGCGGCGCGGCTCTGACGCGGCGCGGTCGCGGTCGCCGCGTCGCTAGAAGCCGTGCGGCAGCCAGGGCGCCACGTCCCCGGAGAAGGCGCGCGAGGCCTCCGTCAGGGCGCCCGGGCGCAGCTCGCGCACCAGGCCGGCCGCGGCCAGCGAGGTGAGGGTGATTCCGCCCAGGTACGCCGATCCCAGCTCCCGGACCGACAACTCCAGGTCCGCCGGCTCCGCGGTGCGGGTGCAGCGGGCCGCGCCCTTGGCGTCCACGACCAGCCGCCACCGCCCCTCGTTCCAGGGGCAGAAGTGGTCCGCCACCGACATGACCACGTCCGCCGGCGCCCCGTACGTCCGCGCCTCCAGCGCCGCCGCCAGATCCACCAGCCGTACGTGCAGCGCGTCCCGCGTGCGCGGCCGCGACCGCCGGACGTCGCTCACCATGTGCAGGAGCGGATCGTCCACCGGCCGCCGCGGCGCCCGTACCGTCCAGGTCAGGTCGATCGAGAACAAGTAGCGCCACAGGGCCGCGCACGCCGCCGGGTCCAGCGCGTCGAGGTCGTTCACCTCGACCTTGCCGTCCGAACCCGTCTGGTCCCAGTCCGGCTTGACCCGGTAGCGGGCGTACCCGACCACCTCGCCGTCCTCCCGCTCGGCGACCACGCACTTCAGCGCCGACGCGCCGCCGCGCGCCGAGGGCGCGTCCAGTACCGGCAGCGCCTCCCAGCCCGGCTGCCGGGCGAGCATGCCCGGCCGGGTGGGGGCCAGCGCCGCGTAGACCCGCTCGCAGTCGGCCAGCGCCTGCTGCGGGTCCACGAGCCGCAGCCGTACCGCGTCCGTCCCCTCCGGCACGGACAGCCGTACGCGGGTCGTGTCGACCTCCAGCGCCAGGGCGTAGGTGGCCGGGCCGTAACCGAAGCGCCCGTAGATCGCCGGATCCGAGGCCGTCAGCACGGCGAGCGGTTCGCCGCCCGCCCGGATGTCGTCGAGCTGGCGCCGCATCAAAGAGGTGAGCACTCCGCGCCGGCGATGGGTGGGGGAGACGCCCACCGCCGTGACACCGGCCGCCGGGACCGTCGCCCCGCCCGGTACGGACAGCCGGAAGGTGAAGGCGCCGGCCGAGCCGACGCACGCGTCACCGTCCCAGACGCCGAGCGAGCGATCGGTGTCCGTCAGCGACTTCCACAGGTCCCGCTCCTCGGGAGAATCCGGCACACCGCCGAACGCCAGTTCCAGGTGGTCGTACCAGACATCCCACTCATCAGCCTGTATTACGCGCATCTCCAGAGTCATGTGGCCATCCCTATCAGGGCATTACGGTCCAGTCGACCTTTTTTCGGGCGCCCTCGGACCCCCGGTCCTGGGGTACCCCTGCGCATCCACAGCCAGGATGGATAAGGTCCCGAAGCAATGGCCGGAGCACGCGTGGAATCCCTCATGGCCCGGATGCGCATGCTGTCGCACCGGGGCCGCACAGCCCTGCGCAAATCAGCCGTCGACTACTTCCGCGGCGACGCCTCCGACTGGCTCGCCTTCGGCGGCCTCCTGCTCACCATTCCCGCCATCGCCTGCGGCACGCTGATGCTGCCCGTCTGGTTCTCGCCGTCGGCGCTCGTCCTGCCGATCGTGGCCGGCGGCCTCCTGCTGCGCCCCGCCAGCCTCCTCGCCCTGTACGCCGCCTCCGCGACCGCACTGATCGTCGAGGCCCTCGTGCTCGGCCCCTACACCCAGGGTCCGGCCAGAGTCACCCCCGGCACCGTGCTGGTGGTCGCGGCCTGCGGGTTCTTCGGCCTCGTCATCGCCCAGTTCCGCAGCCGCGTCGGCGTGCCCTGGCGGCGCGGCGGCACCATGCTCTTCGACCTGCGCGAACGCATCCGGGTGCAGAGCAAACTGCCCGCCCTGCCGCGCGGCTGGCACCGCGAGATGGCCCTGCGCCCGGCCGGCGGCCAGTCCTTCTCCGGCGACTTCGTGGTCGCGGCCCGCACCAACGGCGGCCGGACCCTGGAGATCGTCCTGACCGACGTCTCCGGCAAGGGCATGGAGGCCGGCTCCCGGGCCCTGCTGCTCTCCGGCGCCTTCGGCGGACTGCTCGGCGCGCTGCCCGCCCACGGCTTCCTGCCCGCCGCCAACGGCTACCTGCTCCGCCAGGACTGGGACGAGGGCTTCGCCACCTCCATCCACCTCGTCCTGGACCTGGAGACCGGCGACTACGAGCTCCTCTCGGCCGGCCACCTCCCCGCCCTCCAGCTCTCGGCGGGTACCGGCCGCTGGCAGGAGAAGTCCGGCGAGGGCCCGCTCCTCGGCGTCTACGACGGCGCCGAATTCATCCCCGCCCGCGGCAACCTGCGCCCCGGCGACGTCCTGATGCTCTTCACCGACGGCCTCGTCGAGACCTCCGACCGGGAGATCAGCGAGGGCATCGACCGCCTCACCGGCGAGGCCGACCGCTACGTCGCCGCCGGATGGGACGGCGCGGCCTGGCACCTGATCGAGAAGGTCGCCAAGGACGTCAACGACGACCGCGCGCTGCTGCTCATCCGTCGCTCCGCCTGACCACGGGGTGGGGTTTGCCCCACCAACGGTCCGCCGGGCGGCGTCATGGCCGCCGGCCCACCGTGATCCGTAGCGTCGGAGCCACGATCAGGGCGGCGGCGAGAGGCGGCACACCATGGGGCTCCGACGGAGCAAGCGGCAGCACGAGCAGCACGAGCAGCACGAGCAGGACGGGCAGGACGGGCAGGACGGGCAGGACGGGCAGGCCGCACAGGAGCCGTACGACAGCACGGCCGCCGTCGAGCTGCGCGGCGTACGGCGGGCCTACGGACGCGGGGGTTCCGCCGTGCACGCGCTGCGCGGGATCGACCTCAGCCTGCCGCGCGGCAGCTTCACCGCCGTCATGGGACCCTCCGGCTCCGGCAAATCGACCTTCTTGCAGTGCGCCGCCGGACTCGACCTGCCCACCGAGGGATCCGTCCGGCTCGGCGGAACCGAGATCACCGCGATGAACGAGAACGAGCTCACCGAACTCCGCCGCAGCCGCCTCGGCTTCGTCTTCCAGGCGTTCAACCTGCTGCCGTCCCTCACCGTCGAGCAGAACGTACTGCTCCCGATGCGGCTCGCCGGCGGCCGCCGCGCGCACGAGGGCCGGGCCCGCGCCGCCGAGCTGCTCGCCCGCGTCGGCCTGGAGGGCAAGGGCGGCCGCCGCCCGGCCGAGCTGTCCGGCGGCCAGCAACAGCGCGTCGCCATCGCCCGGGCCCTCG
This sequence comes from Streptomyces sp. NBC_00273, assembly GCF_036178145.1. Taxonomy (NCBI): domain Bacteria; kingdom Bacillati; phylum Actinomycetota; class Actinomycetes; order Kitasatosporales; family Streptomycetaceae; genus Streptomyces; species Streptomyces sp. NBC_00273. The sequence continues at coordinate 6,372,819 of NZ_CP108067.1, forward strand.
TCACCCGGCCCGACGTGGTCTTCGCCGACGAACCCACCGGCGCGCTCGACACCACCACCGCGGCGGAGGTCCTCGGGCTGCTCCGGGACGCCGTCGACTCCCTGCGCGCCACCGTCGTCATGGTCACCCACGACCCGGCCGCCGCCGCCCACGCCGACCAGGTGCTCTTCCTCGCCGACGGCCTGATCGCGGACCGGCTGCCGCGCAGCTCCGCGGCGATCGTCGCGGCCCGGATGACCGCACTCACCGCCCGCCGCGTTCCGGCCGCCGCCGGTGGTGTCGCCGCCCCTGCCGTCGCCGCCGCCTGAGGCTCAGCGGGCCAGCGGCTGCCACGGCCCGAGCCCGAGCTTCCCGGTGTTCCCGAGGTCCACCGGTGCGGCGAGCCGCAGCCACAGCCGGGGGGCGCCGGGCCGGGGCTCGACCTCCACGATCCGCGCCGTCACGGCCGGCGTCGCCGACTCGGTGACGAGGTTGCGCCACACGATCCCGAAGACCGCCGCCTGTCCCGGGGCCAGCGTCACCGGGCGCGGCGCCTCGTCCAGGTTCGGCGTGCCCGTGGTGATCCCCGCCGACCCGTGCTCCACCGCGACCTCCAGCGGATCGTTGCGGTCGTCGCGCAGCGACAGCTGCGGGTAGCCCTCCAGTACGTACGGCTGCGTACCGCAGTTGACCAGCTGGAAGTCCGCCACCCGCAGCCCCATGGCCGCGTTGCCCTCCATCTCGACGAGCCGGACCCCGCCCTCGGGGCAGGGTTCCACGGTGCCCGGCGGCGCCGAGGGCGCACTCCGGACGGGCGCGGGCTTCGCCGGCACGCTCACCGCGGTCGGCCCCGGAGCCGCCCTCGGGGCCGGTGGCGTAGAGCATCCGGCCGCCCCTGCCAGCACCCCCGCCAGCGCCCCCGCCGTGACCAGGCCCGGTATCCCTCGCCCCATCCACCGTTTCGCGATCATCCGGCGAGCCTACGACGCCACGCGGGCCAGTTCCCGTGGATTGGCCCGCCCCCTCGGCCCCGGCCGCGCCTAACGTGCCCCCATGGACCGCACGCTCGCCGCCGACCTCGCCCGGCTCCCCGAACTCCTCGACGCCACCCGCGGCGCCGCCGCCGACGCGCTCGCCACCCTGGACGCGCGTCCCGTCGTACCGCCCGCCGGAAAGCCGCACGACCCCGAGCCCCTCCCGGAGCACGCCACCGGCACGGACGCCGCGCTCGCCGCCTTCCGCGACCGCTGGGAGCCGCGGCTGTCGGCCTCCGCGGGACCGCGCTACCTCGGCTTCGTCACGGGAGGCGCCACCCCCGCCGCCCTCGCCGGGGACTGGCTCACCGCCGTCCACGACCAGAACTCCAACTCCGCCCTCGACGGCGGCGGACAGGACCTCGAACGCGAGACCGTCGGCTGGCTCCGCGACCTCTTCGGCCTGACGGCCGCCCACTCCGGCACCTTCGTCTCCGGCGCCACCATGTCCAACACCACCGGCCTCGCCATCGCCCGCGAATGGCTCGGCGAACGCCTCGGCGTGTCCCCGGCCGAGGACGGCGCGGCCGCCCTCGGCCCGGTCCGCGTGCTCTCCGGCGCCCCGCACTCCTCGATCGCCAAGGCCCTCTCGGTCCTGGGCCTCGGCCGCAACTCCCTGGTCCGGGTGCCCACCCTGCCCGGCCGCGAGGCCGTCGACCCCGCCGCCCTGGAGCGGGCGTTGGCCGACACCCCCGGACCGGCCGTGGTCGTCGCCAACGCGGGCACCGTCAACACCGTCGACTTCGACGACCTCCGGGCGATCGAAACCCTGCGCGAGCGCCACGACTTCTGGCTGCACACCGACGCCGCGTTCGGGGCCTTCGCCGCCCTCTCCCCGGAGCACGCGCACCTCGCCGACGGCCTCGACGCCTCCGACTCCGTCTGCGTCGACCTGCACAAATGGCTCAACGTCCCCTACGACAGCGCCGTCCAGTTCACCCGCCGGCGCGACTTGCAAGCCCGCGTCTTCCAGAACTCCGCCGCCTACCTCGGCCCCCTCGGCGAACACCCCGACCTCGTCCACCTCACCCCCGAGAACTCCCACCGGCTGCGCGCCCTCGCCGCCTGGTTCACGCTCCGCGCGTACGGCCGCCAGGGCCACCGGGAGATCGTCGAACGCGACATCGCCTGCGCCCGCGAGCTGGGCGCCGCCCTGGAGGCGGACCCAGCCTTCACCCTCCTCGCCCCGGTCCGCCTGAACGTCGTCTGCTTCACCCTCGCCGAGGCCCCCACCCCGGAGCGCCTCACCGCCCTGCGCGAGGCGGTGGCCGCCGAGGTGTTCGTCACTCCCACCGTCTACGGGGGAACCGCCGCCCTGCGCGCCGCGTTCTCCAACTGGCGTACCACGCAAGCGGACGTACGCCGGGCAGCGGCGGCCCTCGGCGCAGCGGCAAGGGAGATCGCATGACCAACAGCCCCCTCACTCTGATCGAGGTCGAGTCCCTGGCGCGCAGCGCGCACGAGGGCCAGACCGACAAGGCCGGCCGGCCGTACGCCGAACACCTCGCGGCCGTGGCCGAGGGCGTGCGGCTGCGCGGCGGCAACGCCGAACAGCAGGCGGCGGCCTGGCTCCACGACGCCATCGAGGACGAGGCCCTCAGCCTCACCTGGCTGGATGCCGCGGCCCTCCCGCAGGCGGTGAAGGACATGGTCCTCGCGGTCACCAAACGCCCGGGCGAACCGGTCGAGCAGTACGCGGCCCGCATCCTGGCCACCCCGGGCGCCCTGCTCGTCAAGGAGGCCGACCTCGCGCACAACGCGGACCCCGTACGCCTCTCCGTGCTGGACGGTCCCACGCGCGAGAGGCTGTCCGCAAAGTATGCGAATATCCGTTCCCTCCTCGGTCTCACCACCCCGTGACCCGTGCCCCGCGCCCGAAATAATCCTGTCGCACATGTGGTTGGCGGAAACGGAACCACGGCTGTTCGGCACGGGGCGTATAGCCGGGGCCCGTTGGTGGGAGGATGGTCCATGTGGGGGTGTGCCTGGCCGTGCGCCCCGGGCCGACCAGGGGACGACCGAAGGTGTGATCAGTAGTGGCCATTTCGCTGTCAGTGGTGGTTCTGTTGGCGGTCATCCTGGTGGTGCTGATCCGCGGCAACCACATCAAGACGGGCCCCGCCATCGTCGCGGCGCTCTTCGGCTTCTTCCTCGCGTCCAGCTCGATCGCGGACGACGTGAATCGTTTCTTGAACTCCCTCGCGACGATGATCGCGAACATCAAGCTCTGAACCCCCGCGCACGGCGTCGTCAGGCGCCGTCCCGGGACCGCTCCAGACCCTCCACGGCCGCGTTGTGGAAGTCACGCTCAGCGGCCCGGCAGGGGGCGGCGAAGAACATCGCCCGTTCCGCGTCCCTCCCGGCCCCCTCCGCCGGAACACGCCAGGCGCACACCCTCCCCTGAACGACACCGTACTGCGGCCCTGCAGGCAGCCCCCGAGGCCGCAAAAGCTCAGGAGAAGCTCTGAGTACGGCTGAAGGCGGGCCAGAGCCGCCAACCCCGGGACACCATGCGGCACAGGGGTCCAGAAGGGGGAGACGGTATGGCAAGGGAGCACCACCAGACGGGAGCGGGCAGCGGGGGAGAGGCACTCGATCCGTACGAGTACGCCTACCTCGCCGGTGGCGAGCGGCGGGTCGTGGAGAGCGCGATCATCTCGCTCGTCGAGCGCGGGACGCTGTCCCTGCGGGCCGCCCGGCTACGCACCATCGGGGCAGAACTTCCGCAGCATCCGGTCGAACGCGCGGTGATCGCCGCCTGCCCGCGGAGCAAGCGCGTCCAGGAGGTGTTCGAGGCGCTCGAGCACTGCGACGAGGTCGACGAACTCGCCCGCCGGCTCGTCCTCCTCGGCCTCGTGCGCAACTGGCGACGACGGACCACCCGGGCGGGGCGCCGCCGCCTGGCGGCCGCAGCAGCGGAGGGAAGCCTTCCCCCGTACGTACTGGAAGGCCCGGCACGCCTCGACCCGGGCCCCGTCCGGTACGGACTGCTCGTCGACACCGGCCCCGACGGCCTCGGACGCACCCTGCGCCGCATGGGCAAAGCCCTCGACAACGAGTCCGATCATCATGCCGCGGACGGCGGCTTCAGCTGTGGAGGGGGTGGCGGCGGTGCGGACTAGGCCGTGCACCGAGCCCGCTGCTCGGCGCGGGTGAAGAGGGGGTGGGGGGAGGGGGGAACGGCATGAGCTGATGCGGCTGCTGGCCGGCGACGACGCGGTATCCAAGGCCGCTCCGGCGGCCCTTGCCGGCGGGGACGAGCACGACGTCGTGGAAGGCGAGTGCTGCGGCCGGCAGGGCGGTGGTGAACCTCCTCTGCACTGCGCCGAGATCGCCCCCACCGCCAGCGTGGTCACCAGGGAGCCGCCTCGATCCGCACGTCAAAGGACCCTCCCTCACCGGCGGCCTGGGGCGTGTCAGTGGTTGGTGACAGCATCCGGGGGTGCTGCTCAAGGGATACGACGACGGTCCGCTGGTTGCGGGCGAGCCACTGCTGGCCCGCCCGGGCTTCTGGTCGAACTACCTCATGGAGATGTGTGGCGAGGGGGCGAGCGCTGAACGTCCCCTTCCGGAGTGGTTCGGCGATGACGGCGCCGATACGGATGCCCTGTCCGAGGTCCTCTTCGATCCCGAAGGCTGGCCGGTGTTCCGGGTACCGGCTGAAAACGGTCCCGGAGTCGTGGTGATCTACCGCAACTTGGTCGGCGACTACGGCACCGACTACCTCCTCACCCGTCCGGGCCGGACCCACGCCCAGCAGATCGCCACCCGGGAAGGAGACCTTTCGGGGACCGGGCTGACGTGGCACGAACTGGTCCGCCTCGCCGACAGCCCGTCCTCCACGGCCGAAGGCGTCGAGGACACGGCCGCCCGCCTCCTGCTGCTCCTTCCCCTCCTCACCGACTCCGACGTGTCAGAGTCGGTGCCGGCAAGGCTCAGTACCGCCCTGACGTCTGTGGGAGCGCCGCAAGAGACCGCCGTCAGTACGGCGAAGCATCTGCTCACCCACCTGACGAGGAGATCGCGCCACGATCCCGCGTGGGCTTCGCCACTGAGCGGCAGCTGAAGGACCGGGATGAAAGCAGCCGCTCATCCATGGGGAGGATCTTGGGACGGCCGGCGTGTCTCTCCCTCAACGCGAGCGCTGCGCCCCGCTACGGCGGCGCAAGCGCCCTTGACGCAGCAGCCCGGCACAGCGCCCGACAGGTTCGCCACCCGTCGTCCTCACGTTGGAAGCGGGCGAGACCGCGGCTCCTCATCGGCTGATGGCACTGCGGGCATCTGGGAGGGCCGCTAGACATGCCCGGCACCCCATCCCGGGCGCCGGCTCGTGGCGCCATGAGCTCGGGGATCACCGACCTCGCCCGCAGCATCCGGTCCCTGAGCTGCGCAAACGGGGGTCAGCGAACACCTGGAGGATCGCTCCGACAGCCGTCGTTGACCGCTGCTCCCGCTCCTCAGCCCGATGCCCGTCGATGCACTTTCATGATCTTCGGCACACGGGCAACACGCTCACCGCGTCAACGGGCGTCAGCACACGGGAGTTGATGACGCGCACGGCCGCAGCACCGCCCGCGCGGAGCTGATCACGGCCCCGGGAACGACGGAGGGCCAGGTTGAGGAAACCTCCTCTGACCTGGCCCTTCGTACTTCTGAGCGGGTGACGGGAATCGAACCCGCGTAGCTAGTTTGGAAGACTAGTGCTCTACCATTGAGCTACACCCGCAATGCACGCGCCGCAGGTCCGGGGACCTCGGCACGGACAGCATCCTAGCGGGTCGCTCCCGGTCGGTGCACACCACATTCGGCGTCGTGGCGGAGGTCCGCCCCAAACGCCTCCGGAAACCCCGCGCATCAGAGTGTCTCCGGGCATGTACCCTACGTGTCGCACCGACGGGGTGTGGCGCAGCTTGGTAGCGCGTCCGCTTTGGGAGCGGAAGGTCGTCGGTTCGAATCCGGCCACCCCGACCAGCAGCAGTGTCTCCGCAAGATCGCGTTGTGGGCAGATTGCCGCTTGCGGTTACTATGCAAGCTGCGTGCCCGTGTGTCTGATGTACCGGGCCGAAGTCCGCCGAACCGCTGAATCACAGCGCGACGGCAGAATCCCCAGCAGTCAGCCACAAGGAGACCGAACCGTGAAGAGCGCCGTGGAGACCCTGAACCCGACTCGGGTTCGGCTCACTGTTGAGGTGCCCTTCGAGGAGCTCAAGGACAGCCTCGACGCGGCGTACAAGAAGATCAACCAGCAGGTCACGGTGAAGGGCTTCCGCAAGGGCAAGATCCCGGCCCGCGTCATCGACCAGCGCTTCGGCCGCGGTGCGGTGCTGGAGGAGGCCGTCAACGACGCGCTCCCGAAGTTCTACACCGAGGCCGTCAACGAGGCCGACCTGAACCCGCTGGGCCAGCCGGACGTGGACATCACCGAGCTGAAGGACGGCGAGGTCCTCGCCTTCACCGCCGAGGTCGACGTCCGTCCCGAGATCGAGATCCCGGACTTCTCCGGCATCGAGGTCGAGGTCGACGCCATCGAGGTCTCCGACGAGGACGTCGAGAAGTCCGTCGAGCAGCTGCGCGGCCGCTTCGCGTCCACCACGGACGTCGAGCGCGCCGCCGCCGAGGGTGACGTCGTCACCATCGACCTCGAGGCCAAGGTCGACGGCGAGGTGCTGCCCGACGGCGTCGCCTCCGACGTCTCCTACACCATCGGCTCGGGCGAGCTCCTCGAGGGCATCGACGAGGCCGTCACCGGCCTGGAGGCCGGCGCCGAGGCCACCTTCACCTCGCAGCTGAAGGGCGGCTCCGCCGAGGGCAAGGACGCCGAGGTCACCGTCAAGGTCACCAAGGTCTCCGCCAAGGAGCTCCCGGCGCTGGACGACGAGTTCGCGCAGCTCGCGAGCGAGTTCGACACCATCGAGGACCTCAAGGCCGACAGCCGCAAGCGCCTCGAGAACATGAAGCAGTACGACCAGGCCACGCAGGCCCAGGAGCGCGTCCTGGAGAAGCTGCTGGAGCTCGTCGAGGTCCCGATCCCCGAGAAGCTCCTCGCGGACGAGGTCCAGACCCGCAAGCACAACCTGGAGCACCACCAGCTCGGCCAGATGGGTCTGACCATCGAGAAGTACCTGGAGTTCCAGGGCAAGACGGTCGAGGAGTTCGACGCCGAGACCTCCGAGCAGGCGATCAAGGGCATCAAGACCCAGTTCGTCCTCGACGCGCTGGTCAACAAGGAGAAGCTGGGCGTCAACCAGGAGGAGCTCACCGAGCACCTCATGCGCCGCGCCGCTTCCTCCGGCATGTCCCCCGACCAGTTCGCCCAGGCCGTGGTCGAGGGCGGCCAGGTTCCGATGCTGGTCGGCGAGGTCGCCCGCGGCAAGGCCCTCGCGGTCGTCGTCGAGGCCGCCAAGGTCGTCGACACCAACGGTGAGGTCGTGGACCTGTCCGACGAGGACGAGGAGCAGGCCGCCGAGACCGTCGAGGCCGCCGTTGACGGCGACGACGAGGTCAAGGCCGAAGAGGCCAAGTAACACCCCGGGCGAAGCCCACTGAGCAGTGCCCCAAGGGCCCGGACGCAGTCGTGTCCGGGCCCTTCGGTATGGGCCCCGTAAGGCCCCGGGAGCTTGCGCTCCGAGCGAACAGTTCAGGAAGCGGGATGGCGTTGTCCTACCTGCGCGTTAGGGTCCATGAATACGAGGGCACGTGAGTACCCGGGCGCCGGCGGACCCGTCCGCTCCGGCCGGACCGGACCGGACCCCAGAACGAGACGCTGAGACGGCACATGGCCGTCGGAGACGAGCAGGTGGATACGTGACGAATCTGAAGCCTTACGCCGCGGGTGAGCCGTCCATCGGTGGCGGCCTCGGCGACCATGTCTACAACCGGCTCCTCGGCGAGCGCATCATCTTCCTCGGCCAGCAGGTCGACGACGACATCGCCAACAAGATCACCGCGCAGCTCCTGCTCCTGGCCGCCGAGCCGGAGAAGGACATCTACCTCTACATCAACAGCCCCGGTGGCTCCGTGACGGCCGGCATGGCCGTCTACGACACCATGCAGTTCATCCCGAACGACGTCGTCACCATCGGCATGGGCATGGCCGCCTCGATGGGGCAGTTCCTGCTCACCGGTGGCGCCAAGGGCAAGCGCTTCGCCCTGCCGAACACCGACATCCTGATGCACCAGGGCTCCGCCGGCATCGGCGGCACCGCGTCGGACATCAAGATCCAGGCCCAGTACCTGCTGCGCACCAAGCAGCGGATGGCCGAGATCACCGCGTTCCACTCGGGCCAGACCGTGGAGGCGATCATCCGCGACGGTGACCGCGACCGCTGGTTCACCGCCGAGGAGGCCAAGGACTACGGCCTCATCGACGAGATCATCTCGGCCGCGTCCAACGCGCCGGGCGGCGGCGGCACCGGGGCCTGATCCAGGCTCCACCGTCAGTACCCGTCAGCCGACAGCCCGCAGAACGCCACCAGGATGGTGAACACCCAGATGCAGAACAACTTCTCCGCGAGCGGCCTCTACACCGGCCCGCAGGTGGACAACCGCTACGTCATCCCGCGCTTCGTCGAGCGCACCTCGCAGGGCGTGCGCGAGTACGACCCGTACGCGAAGCTCTTCGAGGAGCGCGTGATCTTCCTCGGCGTGCAGATCGACGACGCGTCCGCCAACGACGTCATGGCGCAGCTGCTGTGCCTGGAGTCGATGGACCCGGACCGCGACATCTCCATCTACATCAACAGCCCTGGTGGCTCCTTCACCGCGCTGACGGCGATCTACGACACGATGCAGTTCGTGAAGCCGGACATCCAGACGGTCTGCATGGGCCAGGCGGCCTCTGCCGCCGCGGTCCTGCTGGCTGCCGGTACCCCCGGCAAGCGCATGGCCCTGCCGAACGCCCGCGTGCTGATCCACCAGCCCTCGGGTGGCACCGGCCGCGAGCAGCTCTCCGACCTGGAGATCGCGGCCAACGAGATCCTGCGCATGCGTGACCAGCTGGAGACCATGCTGGCCAAGCACTCGACGACGCCGATCGAGAAGATCCGCGACGACATCGAGCGCGACAAGATCCTGACGGCCGAGGACGCCCTCGCGTACGGCCTGATCGACCAGATCGTCTCGACCCGCAAGAACTCCCACTGATCCTTGCCGCCAGTTGACGCGGGCACATCGTCGGATTCGGCGATGTGAACCACGTCAAGGGGGCCCCGCACGGGGCCCCCGGCAAGGTACCGTCGGATATGAGGCACCAGGAGCGCTGAACCAGGCGTCTCCCAGGCGAAGGGGAAGCACCTCGTGGCACGCATCGGTGACGGCGGCGATCTGCTCAAGTGCTCGTTCTGCGGAAAGAGCCAGAAGCAGGTGAAGAAGCTCATCGCAGGACCCGGTGTTTACATCTGCGACGAGTGCATCGACCTCTGCAACGAGATCATCGAAGAGGAACTCGCGGAGACCTCCGAGGTCCGGTGGGAGGAACTCCCCAAGCCCCGTGAGATCTACGAGTTCCTGGAGAGCTACGTCGTCGGCCAGGAGCCGGCGAAGAAGGCGCTCTCCGTAGCGGTCTACAACCACTACAAGCGCGTGCAGGCCGGCGAGAACGGCGGCGCGCAGGGCCGGGACGACGCGATCGAGCTCGCCAAGTCCAACATCCTGCTGCTGGGCCCCACGGGCTCGGGCAAGACGCTGCTCGCGCAGACCCTCGCCCGCATGCTGAACGTCCCCTTCGCCATCGCCGACGCGACGGCGCTGACGGAGGCCGGGTACGTCGGCGAGGACGTCGAGAACATCCTGCTGAAGCTGATCCAGGCCGCCGACTACGACGTCAAGAAGGCCGAGACCGGGATCATCTACATCGACGAGATCGACAAGGTGGCCCGCAAGAGCGAGAACCCGTCGATCACGCGCGACGTGAGCGGCGAGGGCGTGCAGCAGGCCCTCCTGAAGATCCTGGAAGGCACGACCGCCTCCGTACCGCCGCAGGGCGGCCGGAAGCACCCGCACCAGGAGTTCATCCAGATCGACACGACGAACGTGCTCTTCATCGTGGGCGGCGCCTTCGCCGGCCTGGAGAAGATCATCGAGTCGCGTGCGGGCGCCAAGGGCATCGGCTTCGGGGCGACGATCCGCTCGAAGCGCGAGATCGAGGCCAGCGACCAGTTCCAGGAGGTCATGCCGGAGGACCTGGTGAAGTTCGGGATGATCCCCGAGTTCATCGGCCGCCTCCCCGTGCTGACCTCCGTGCACAACCTGGACCGTGAGGCCCTGCTCCAGATCCTGATCGAGCCGCGCAACGCGCTGGTCAAGCAGTACCAGCGGCTGTTCGAACTCGACGGTGTGGAGCTGGACTTCGAGCGCGAGGCGCTGGAGGCCATCGCGGACCAGGCGATCCTCCGCCAGACGGGCGCGCGCGGCCTGCGCGCCATCATGGAAGAGGTCCTGATGTCGGTGATGTACGAGGTCCCGTCCCGCAAGGACGTGGCCCGCGTGGTCATCACCTCGGAGGTGGTCCGCTCCAACGTCAACCCGACGCTGGTCCCCCGGATCGTCCCGAAGGACCAGGGCCCGCACGAGAAGTCGGCGTAGCCGCAGGACAGTACGCAGAAGGGGCGCCCCGATCGGGGGCGCCCCTTCTGCATGTCCTGCTGTGTCCCGCTGTCCTGCTACTTCTTGACGCGGGACGTGTTGTAGAGCTTCGCGGCGAGTTCCGCGGTCTGATCCAGGGTGTAGCCCGACTTGCCACTGAGCAGGGAGGCCACTTCCATGGAGGTCACCTTGCCCACGGTGCTGAAGTCACCCCAGATGCAGATCGGGAGGGTGAACTCCTTGGGTCCCTTGACCGTCGTGTCCTTCTTGACGAACTTGGCTTCCTGGCACTTCATCACGGCGCCCTTGAAGTTGGCCGGACTCATCGTCTTGGGGCTGCCGATGAGCTCGACCGACATCTTGCTGTCCTCCTTGGCAGCCTCCAGCTTGGCCGTGGCGAAGTAGTCGTCCACGGCCTTCTCCGGGGTTGCCACCTCGCCGTAGAGGCCCGAGAAGTTGAGGAGTTTGCCGGCCAGCGGGTTCGACGGGTCCTTGGCGGTCTCGTAGACCATGCCCACCTTGGTGGGGTTCTTGATGCCCACCGCCTCGGCTTCCTTGCGGTCCTCGTCGGAGAAGCTCTTCTCCTTGTACTTCGGGTCCTTCTTGAAGTCGTCCACCGACTCCGGGGCGACCAGCTTGTAGCCCTTGGTGTCCGCGGAGATGTTGCCGCCCCCGCCGCCGCCCAGGAAGTACCAGCCGCCGCCCGCGATCAGCGCGACCGCGACGACCGCGCCGATGATCACGCCGGCCTTGGACTTCTTCGGGGGCTGGCCGCCGTACGGGGCCTGCTGCTGCGGGTGGCCGTACGCCGGTGTCGGGGGCTGCTGGGGGTAGCCCTGCGGGGGGACGCCCGGCTGCTGCGGGTAGCCGTAGCCCGGCTGCGGGGCCGCGGGCTGGCCGTACGGGTTGGGCTGGGGGGCGGGCTGGCCGTACGGGCCGGGCGGCGGCGGGGGCTGCTGCCCGTACGGTCCCGGCTGCTGGGGCTGCTGCCCGTAGGGCCCTGGCTGGTTGTAGCTCATCCCGCGTCCCCCAATGAGGTTGCTTATACGTTTCACACATCCTGACGGAAGCCAGCCGCGGGAAGGGCGCCGGGCCCGGGGAATACCGGTTTCATGACTGGACTGTTACCGCTCTAAACTGTGCCCCGTGACCGAGAACACGCAGACACCCAGCAGCCCCACCTCCGAACTGCCGACCACGTACGCGCCGGCCGAGGTAGAAGGGAAGCTCTACGAGCGCTGGGTAGAGCGCGGTTACTTCGAGGCGGACGCCAAGAGCGAGAAGCCTCCGTACGCGATCGTCATTCCGCCGCCCAACGTCACCGGCAGCCTGCACCTGGGCCACGCCTTCGAGCACACGCTGATCGACGCCCTCACCCGCCGCAAGCGCATGCAGGGCTACGAGACGCTGTGGCAGCCCGGCATGGACCACGCCGGCATCGCCACCCAGAACGTCGTCGAGCGCGAACTCGCCAAGGAGGGCAAGTCCCGCCACGACCTCGGCCGGGAGGCCTTCGTCGAGCGCGTCTGGCAGTGGAAGGGCGAGTCCGGCGGTCAGATCTCCGGCCAGATGCGCCGCCTCGGCGACGGCGTCGACTGGTCCCGTGAGCGCTTCACCATGGACGAGGGCCTCTCCGAAGCCGTCCAGACCATCTTCAAGAAGCTCTACGACGACGAGCTGATCTACCGCGCCGAGCGCATCATCAACTGGTGCCCCCGCTGCCTGACCGCGATCTCCGACATCGAGGTCGAGTACCAGGACGACGAGGGCGAGCTCGTCTCGATCCGCTACGGCGAGGGCGACGCGTCCATCGTCGTCGCGACCACCCGCGCCGAGACGATGCTGGGTGACACGGCCGTCGCCGTCCACCCCGAGGACGAGCGCTACAAGCACCTCGTCGGCACCGAGATCGAGCTGCCGCTCACCGGCCGGCGCATCCCGGTCGTCGCGGACGAGCACGTCGACCCGGAGTTCGGCACCGGCGCCGTCAAGGTGACCCCGGCGCACGACCCGAACGACTTCGAGATCGGCCAGCGCCACAACCTGCCGAACCTCGCCGTCATGGACGAGCACGCGATCATCACCGCCCACGGCCCCTTCCAGGGCCTGGACCGGCTGGAGGCCCGCTCCGCCATCGTCGGCGCGCTGCGCGCCGAGGGCCGGATCGTCGCCGAGAAGCGCCCGTACACGCACTCCGTCGGCCACTGCTCGCGCTGCAAGACCACCATCGAGCCGCGTCTGTCGATGCAGTGGTGGGTCAAGGTCGGCCCGCTCGCCAAGGCCGCCGGTGACGCGGTCCGCAACGGCGAGGTCAAGATCCACCCGCAGGAGATGGAGAAGCGGTACTTCGACTGGGTCGACAACCTCCACGACTGGTGCATCTCGCGCCAGCTGTGGTGGGGGCACCGCATCCCGGTCTGGTACGGCCCGAACGGCGAGGTCGTCTGCGTCGGACCGGACGAGCAGCCGCCCACCGGCGAGGGCTGGACCCAGGACACCGACGTCCTGGACACCTGGTTCTCCTCGGGCCTGTGGCCGTTCTCCACGCTCGGCTGGCCGCAGCAGACCGACAGCCTGGCGAAGTTCTACCCGAACGCCGTCCTGGTCACCGGTTACGACATCCTCTTCTTCTGGGTCGCCCGGATGATGATGTTCGGCCTCTACGCGATGGACGGCACCCCGCCGTTCCACACCATCGCCCTGCACGGCATGGTCCGTGACGAGCGCGGCAAGAAGATGTCGAAGTCCTTCGGCAACGTGGTCAACCCGCTGGACTGGATGGACAAGTACGGCTCCGACGCCGTCCGCTTCACCCTGGCCCGCGGCGCCAACCCGGGCATCGACGTCCCGATCGGCGAGGACTGGGTCCAGGCCTCCAGCAAGTTCGCCAACAAGATCTGGAACGCCACCCGTTTCGCGATGATGAACGGCGCCACGATCGAGGGCGAACTGCCGCCCGTCGAGCAGCTGTCGGCCACCGACCGCTGGATCCTGTCCCGGCTGAACGAGACGGTCGCGCAGGTCGACGCGTACTACGAGGACTACCAGTTCTCGAAGCTCAGCGAGGCGCTCTACCACTTCGCGTGGGACGAGGTCTTCGACTGGTACGTCGAGCTGTCGAAGACGACCTTCTTCGCGGGCGGCGAGCAGGCCAAGGTCTCCGGCCGCGTCCTCGGCGAGGTCATCGACGTCATGCTGCGGCTGCTGCACCCGGTCGTCCCCTTCGTCACCGAAACGCTGTGGACCACGCTGACCGGCGGCGAGTCCCTCGTCATCGCCGACTGGCCCAAGAGCGTGTCCGTTCCTGGGGCTGACGCCCCGGGCGGCTTCCGCGACGAGACCGCCGAGGCGGAGATCGCTTCCGTCCAGTCGGTGATCACCGAGGTCCGCCGCTTCCGCAAGGAGCAGGGGCTGCAGGACGGCCAGAAGGTTCCGGCCCGTCTGGAGCTGGGCGCCACCGGGCTGGGCGCCCACGAGGCGGCCATCCGGCAGCTGCTGCGCCTCCAGCCGGAGGGTGACTCCTTCAGCGCCACCGCGACCCTCCCGGTCGCCGGCGGCACCGTCGCGCTCGACCTGTCGGGCACCATCGACGTGGCGGCCGAGCGCAAGCGCCTGACGAAGGACCTGGGCGCCGCGGAGAAGGAGAAGCAGCAGGCCGAGGCGAAGCTCGGGAACGAGGCGTTCATCGCCAAGGCTCCGGACAACGTCGTGGACAAGATCAAGGGCCGGCTCGCCAAGGCCGAGGCGGACATCGCCCGACTCCAGGCGCAGCTGGACGGCCTGCCGGCCGCCTAGCACCCGGTACGCACGTACAGGAGAAGGCCCCCGCGCCGTCGGTCGCCGCGGGGGCCTTCGCCGTGCCCCTTCCCCGTGCGGGAGCCGGCGTCACGGCGGAGACTGTCCGAAGTGCCCTAAATCACTACTTTTTCGGTTCCCGGTGATCCGAACCGAAGCGCTGACCACGGATGATGGAGGGCATGCGCGTCAAGCCCGTCGTCCCGGCCTTCGACCGGCTGGTGGCTTCCGGCCGCCGGCACACCGAGAGCTGGGCCGGGTCGCCGCGGGCCGTGGACGCGCTCACCGCGCTCGGCTGCCTCGGCCTGATGGCCCTCGACCTTCCGGGTCTGGCCGCCGCCGACAACTCGCTGACCGGGCCGACCGCCGCCGTCGTGCTCGCCCTGGGGTGCACCACCTTGCTGGTGCGCCGCCGACAGCCCTGGATCTCGTACCTGGCGGCGCTGCTGTTCATCGGGTGGCTGCACGAGCTCACCCTGATCCAGTTCGCCCTCTACTCGGTCGGCCGCTACCGCGGGCGCCGGGCCGGGATCCTCGCCACACTCGGCTACGTCGCCTTCGCGCTGGTCATGTTCGTCCTCCCGGGCTGGCCCGAGCCCGCGGGGCAGACCCTCAGCGGGTTCCTCAGCGTGGTCGTGCCCATCGGGGTGCTCGCCTCCGCGGTGGGCATCGCCGCCTACCGGCACGACCTGGTGGGGGAGCTGACCGCCCGGCGGGCCGAGTCGGCCGTGCTCCACGCCGTCCAGCAGGAGCGCACCTCCGTGGCCCGTGACGTCCACGACTTCGTCGGGCGCGAGCTGACCCTGCTCACGGTCCGCTCCGAGGTGCTGTCGATGCGGGCGCGCGAGACGGCGTACGGGCCGGACTTCGAGGAGTTGGCCGACACCGCCCGGCGGGCCCATCTGGTGCTCAACGAGATCATCGTGCAGCGCGGGGAGCGGGCCTCGACGCCGGGTGTGGACGGGCTGCCGGCGCTCGCCGAGGAGAGCGGGCGGGCCGGTTCGCCCGTCCGGCTCGCGATGGACCAGGACGTGCACGGGCTCTCCCCGCTGCGGCAGGCGGCGGTCTACCGGGTGGTGCAGGAGTGCCTGACCAATGCCGCCAAGCACGCGCACGGGGAGACCATCGACGTGTCGATCACGGCGGACGGCCCGCGGCTGCGGATAGCCGTCAGCAACGCCCTGCCGGCCCGGACCCCGGGCCGGGCCCCCGTCTCGGCGGGCTCGGGCACGGCGAGCATGTCCGAGCGCGTGCGCAGCCTCGGCGGGACCCTGACGACGACGCGCACGCGGAACTCGTACGAGGTCGTCGCCACCCTCCCGCGCGGCTAGGTCATCGCTCGACGACCTAGCCCCGCGCCGGGGCGAGCAGGCCGCCCAGGGTGTCCAGGTCCTCCACGCAGCGGCCGGAGCCCAGCGCCACGCAGTCCAGCGGGTCGTCCGCGACGAAGACCGGGATGCCCGTTGCGGAAGCCATCCGCAGGTCCAGGCCGGGCAGCAGGGCGCCGCCGCCGGTCAGCACGATGCCGTGTTCCATCACGTCACCGGAGAGTTCCGGCGGGCACTCCTCCAGGGTGGTGCGGACGGCGGCGATGATCGCCTCGATCGGTTCGTCGAGCGCGGCCCGGACGTCCTGGACGGTCAGCCGGAGGGTCTTGGGCATGCCGCCGACCTTCTCGCGGCCGCGCACGGTGAAGGTGCGCGTCTCCAGCTCCGGCCGGTCCGGGACCGGCCAGGCCGATCCGACGGCGACCTTGACGTCCTCGGCGGTGCGCTCCCCGATGAGCAGCCCGTGTTCCTTGCGCACGTGGTCCATGACCGCCGCGTCGAGCCGGTCCCCGCCGACGCGCAGCGACCGGGACGTGACGATGCCGCCCAGGGAGATGACGGCGACCTCGGAGGTGCCGCCGCCGATGTCCACGACCATGGAGCCGCGGGGTTCGGCCACGGGCAGCCCGGCTCCGATCGCCGCGGCCATCGGCTCCTCGATCAGGTGCACGACCCTGGCTCCCGCCCGGGTGGACGCCTGGACGATGGCCCGCCGCTCGACCGGGGTGACGCCGGAGGGCACGCAGATCACCATCCGGGTGCGGGGCCGCCGGCCCGGGACGACCTTGCGGACGAAGTGCCGGATCATCTCCTCCGCGGCCTCGTAGTCGCAGATCACGCCGCCCCTGAGCGGGCGGATCGCGGTGATGGAGCCGGGGGTGCGGCCGATGGTCTCCTTGGCGTCCGTACCGACGGCCAGGGCGGTGGTGGTGCCGGCCCGCACGGCGACCACGGACGGCTCATTGAGGACGATCCCGTGCCCCCGTGCGTAGACGAGGGTGTTGGCGGTGCCCAGGTCGATCCCTATGTCGCGGCTGGATGTCGTCTTGTTGCTGCTGGCCTGCGGCATTTGTTCCCCTATCTCCTGCCGCAAGGCTTGCATAACGATCCGGTCGCTCCTGGCGCCGGAGGTCCCGAAACGGCCGGGCCGAAAGTCCCCCGGGTCCCCGTCCGTAGACTGGCCCTGTGAGTGACCAGCAGCCCGAGAGCCACGACCGCGACGACAACGACGACCTCGCCGCCTCCTTCGACGAGTTCGACCAGATCGTGGCGGAAGAGTCCGACCGCGACCCCGACCTGGCGGTGATCGAGGCCGGTAGCCGCACCCTGCGCGCCCAGGCCGGACCGCCCCAGGGCGACCCGGTACCCGCCCGGCCCGTCGACCCCGAGGTCGCCAAGGCGCTGCTGGAGGTGGAGCAGGAGCTCGCCACCCGTTGGGGCGAGACCAAGCTGGAGCCCTCGGTGTCGCGGATCGCGGCGCTGATGGACGTGCTGGGCGAGCCGCAGCGCGCGTACCCGTCCATCCACGTCACCGGAACCAACGGCAAGACGAGCACGGCCCGCATGATCGAGGCCCTGCTCAACGCCTTCGAGCTGCGCACCGGGCGCTACACCAGCCCGCACGTGCAGTCGATCACCGAACGGATCAGCCTCGACGGGGCGCCGATCACCGCCGAGCGGTTCGTCGAGACCTACCACGACATCAAGCCGTACGTGGAGATGGTCGACGCCGCCGAGGAGTACCGGCTGTCCTTCTTCGAGGTGCTCACCGGAATGGCCTACGCGGCCTTCGCGGACACCCCGGTGGACGTGGCCGTCGTCGAGGTCGGCATGGGCGGCAGCTGGGACGCGACCAACGTCATCGACGCGTCCGTCGCGGTGGTCACCCCGATCAGCCTGGACCACACCGACCGGCTCGGTTCCACGCCCGGTGAGATCGCCGTGGAGAAGGGCGGCATCGTCAAGCAGGACGCGACCGTGATCCTGGCCCAGCAGCCGGTGGACGCGGCGCAGGTGCTGCTGAAGAAGGCCGTCGAGGTGGACGCGACCGTGGCCCGCGAGGGCATGGAGTTCGGCGTCGTTTCGCGCGAGGTCGCGGTCGGCGGCCAGCAGCTGACGCTGCGCGGTGTGGGCGGCGAGTACGACGGCATCTTCCTGCCGCTGTACGGCGCGCACATGGCGCACAACGCGGCGGTGGCGCTGGCCGCCGTCGAGGCCTTCTTCGGGATCGGCCAGGAGCACGCCCGGGTCCTGGACCTGGACACCGTGCGCAAGGCCTTCGCCTCGGTGTCCTCGCCGGGCCGCATGGAGGTCGTGCGGCGCAGCCCGACGGTGGTCCTGGACGCGGCGCACAACCCGGCGGGTGCGGCGGCCACCGCGGAGGCGGTCACCGAGTCCTTCGGCTTCAGCCGGCTGATCGGGGTCGTCGCCGCGAGCGAGGGCAAGGACGTGCGCGGGGTGCTGGAGGCCTTCGAGCCGATCTTCGCGGAGGTGGTGGTGACGGAGAACTCCAGTCACCGCTCGATGGGCGCGGACGAGCTGGCGGCCGTCGCGGTCGAGGTCTTCGGTGCGGACCGGGTGCAGGTGGAGCCGCGACTGGACGACGCCCTGGAGGCGGCGATCACCCTGGCGGAGGAAGAGGCCGAATACGGAGGGGCCGGGGTCCTGGTGACCGGTTCCGTGATCACGGTGGGCGAGGCCCGCCTGCTGCTGAAGAGGGGCTGAGGGATGCGCACGCTGTGTGCGAGCACGCTGATCGGCGAGTTCTTCGTGATCGGCTTCGCGGGGCTGGTGGCGATGAAGGACCCCGATCTGACCCAGGCCACGGTCTGGACGGTGTGCGGGATCACCATGCTGCTGTCGGTGCTGCTGTGCGGGATGCTGTCGCGTCCCGGGGCGGTCCAGCTGGGCTGGGCCCTGCAGATCGGCCTGATCGTGAGCGGGTTCGTCGTGCCGACGATGTTCTTCCTTGGCGCGGTGTTCGCCGGGCTGTGGTGGTGCTCCGTGCACTACGGCCGCAAGATCGACACGATCAAGGCGCGCTGGGCGGCCGCCCAGGAGGCGCAGGGGGCACCCGGGGCGCCTGACGCTGCGTGACGGGTCCCCTGATCGGCCCTGTAGATTCGCCCTACCGCACCCGTTTGCCGCAAGGAGCCGCAACATGACCCAGCGCACCCTCGTCCTGCTCAAGCCCGACGCCGTCCGTCGTGGTCTGGTCGGCGAGATCATCGGCCGCATCGAGCGGAAGGCCGGCTGGACCATCCCCGCACTGGAGCTGCGTACGCTGGACCAGGAGACCCTGGAGGCGCACTACGGCGAGCACAAGGGCAAGCCGTTCTACGAGCCCCTCATGGGCTTCATGGCGAGCGGCCCGATCGTCGCCCTGGTGGTCGAAGGCGAGCGGGTCATCGAGGGTGTCCGCCAGTTGGCCGGACCCACTGACCCGATCGCGGCGGCGCCGGGCTCCATCCGGGGTGATTTCGGCACGATCACGCGTGAGAACCTGATCCACGCCTCGGACTCGGAGGAGTCCGCCGAGCGTGAGCTGAAGCTGTTCTTCCCGGCGCTCTGAGCACTCTTTCCTGACGGAACATCAGCCGAATAGCGCTCACGACCTGGGGCGACCGAAGTAATTTCGGTCGCCCTACGGTATTTCCGGGTCGCAGCGGGAACGCCTGGGCAGGACACGTCGTCACCACTAAGGGGGCGGGGATCCATTCCGGCGGGATTGCCGGAGTCCCGTCGCGCGGTCTTCGTACTTGCGGCACTACGATGGGGCCTCCACCCACACACCCACCTCGCCGACCTGACAGCAGCCGCTATCAACTGGAAGGCCAGACGCTCCTCATGGGGAACAAGGGGAACAAAATGTCGTTCATCGGCCGTGACATGGCGATCGACCTCGGGACCGCCAACACGCTGGTGTACGTGAGGGGCCGGGGGATCGTCCTGAACGAGCCGTCCGTGGTCGCCATCAACACGAACACCGGTGGCATCCTGGCGGTCGGCTCGGAAGCGAAGAAGATGATCGGGCGCACGCCCGGCAACATCGTCGCCGTACGGCCCCTCAAGGACGGCGTCATCGCCGACTTCGAGATCACCGAGCGCATGCTCCGGTACTTCATCCTCAAGATCCACAAGCGCCGCTACCTGGCCCGCCCGCGCGTGGTGGTATGCGTTCCCTCCGGCATCACGGGAGTGGAGCGACGCGCCGTCATCGAGGCGTCCACGCAGGCCGGCGCCCGCCAGGTGCACATCATCGAAGAGCCCATGGCCGCCGCCATCGGCTCGGGCCTGCCCGTCCACGAGGCCACCGGCAACATGGTCGTGGACATCGGCGGCGGCACCACGGAGGTCGCCGTCATCTCCCTCGGCGGAATCGTCACGGCACAGTCCATCCGGGTGGCCGGCGACGAGCTCGACAACGCGATCATCCAGCACATCAAGAAGGAGTACTCGCTCCTCCTCGGTGAGCGCACGGCCGAGCAGATCAAGATCACCATCGGGTCGGCGTACGACCTCGACAAGGACGAGCACACCGAGATCCGCGGTCGTGACCTCGTCTCCGGCCTGCCCAAGACGGTCGTCATCTCGGCCGCCGAGGTGCGCAAGGCCATCGAGGAGCCGGTCAACTCCATCGTCGACGCGGTCAAGACCACGCTCGACAAGTGCCCGCCGGAGCTCTCCGGCGACATCATGGACCGCGGCATCGTCCTGACCGGCGGCGGCGCCCTGCTGCGCGGCCTCGACGAGCGGCTGCGCCGGGAGACCGGCATGCCGATCCACATCGCGGAGGACCCGCTCGACTCGGTCGCGCTCGGCTCCGGCAAGTGCGTCGAGGAGTTCGAGGCCCTCCAGCAGGTCCTGGACGCCCAGCCCCGTCGCTGACAGATGCCCCTCCCTGCCGGAGGGGCCATGCGGAACACAAGGATCCGCCGTACGGGTGCTACCGGGCCCGTGCGGCGGATCGTTGATATACAGGCAAAAGAGAAATCCGACGAGGAAGGCACGGCCGCCGCACGTGAGGGACACACGAGAAAGCCGGCTGCTCCTGGTGCTTCTGATCGCCATCGCGTTCGCACTGATCACGGTGGACATCAGGGCAGGCGAGGAGTCGCCGGTCGACGGTGCCCGGCAGGCCGCCGCAGCGGTCTTCGGCCCGGTCGAGGAAGGTGTGGCGACCGCGGTCGACCCGGTCGCCAACGCCATAGGGGCGGTAAGGGAGTCCGGCGAGCGCCACAACCGCGTCGCCACCCTGGAACGCGAGAACGCGGCGCTGAAGGCCAAGCTGGGCAGCGAGGACCAGACCCGCAGCCGCATCCACGAGCTCGACGAGATGCTCAAGCGGGCCGGTGCCGGGCAGTACGGCATCAAGGGCGCCGAGGTCATCGCCATAGGAGCGGCCCAGGGCTTCTCCTGGACCGTCACCATCGACGCCGGCAGCAAGGACGGCATCGAACGCGACATGACCGTCCTCAACGGGGACGGACTCGTCGGACGGGTCAGCACCGTCGGACCCGACACCGCCACCGTCGTCCTCGCCAACGACCCCGACTTCACCGTCGGCACCCGTCTGGAGAAGACCGGTGAACTGGGCTTCGCCACCGGCCAGGGCGACCGCGCCCTGTCCGTCCAGATGCTCAACGGCAAGGCCAAGGTCAGCCCCGGCGACCGGCTCGTCACCTTCGGCTCGCGCGGCAACAAGCCCTTCGTGCCCGGCGTGCCGATCGGCGAGGTGGTCAAGGTCGACCCCTCGCGCGGCGACCTGACCCGCACCGTCTGGGTGCGTCCGTTCGTCGGCTTCTCGCGCCTGGACATCGTCGGCGTCGTGGTGATGCCGCCGCGCGAGGACCCCCGCGACGCGGTCCTGCCGCCCAAGCCCGAGGCCCCCAAGCCCACCCCGACGGTCACCGTCACGGTCACCCCGTCCGGGTCCGCCCCCGCCAAGCCGGCCGACGACTAGGAGCAGACCACGCATGCGCTTCAACCGGATCCTGCTCTCGGCCACCCTCATCGTGGTCGCCCTCGTCATCCAGGTCACCGTCCTGGGCCGACTCCAACTGCCGGGCGCCGTGCCCGACCTGCTGCTCCTCACGGTCGTCTCGCTCGCACTCGTGTACGGGCACGTCAGCGGTGCGCTCATCGGCTTCGCCGCCGGTCTCCTCGCCGACCTGGCCCCGCCCGCCGACCACGCCGCCGGGCGGTACGCGCTGGTGCTGTGCGTCATCGGCTACGTCGCCGGGCTGACCCGCCCCGACGGCGGCCGGTACCGCTCCGCCTGGGGCCCGATGCTCACCGTCGTCGCCGCCGCGATCGGCTCCACCCTGCTCTACGCGGGCGTGGGCGCCCTCGTCGGCGACACCGCCGCCCGCCACGTAGGCCTGACCGGGCTGCTGTTCACCGCGACCCTCTACGACCTGCTCCTCGCGCCGTTCACCGTGCCGTTCATCATGGCCCTGGCCCGGCGCGCCGAGAACGACCCGATGGCCGTCGAGGCCGGCGGCGGCCCCGCCAACAAGGCCGC
The DNA here is from genome assembly GCF_036178145.1 of Streptomyces sp. NBC_00273. Taxonomy (NCBI): domain Bacteria; kingdom Bacillati; phylum Actinomycetota; class Actinomycetes; order Kitasatosporales; family Streptomycetaceae; genus Streptomyces; species Streptomyces sp. NBC_00273. The sequence goes on from NZ_CP108067.1 coordinate 6,395,060, forward strand.
CGACGTCTCCGCCGGCTGGCTCGCCGGCGGAACGGGCCTGCGCATCGGCAGCCAGCGCGGCGGCCTGCGCCTGAAGACCGCGCGCTCGCGGGCCAACAAAGCCGTCCGTATAAAGGGGGTCAAGGCGGTCAAGGGTGTGAAGAGCGTCAAAAAGCTGTGAGGGAGGAGGAGTCGTGACCAACGTTCCGGAGACCGGCCGAACCTCCCGGGTGCAGATCAGGCTCGTCATGATCCAGGTGCTCGTGCTCTCGATGCTGCTCACCCTCGGCGGGCGGCTCTGGTACCTCCAGATCCGCAACGGCGACGAGTACTACCACGAGGCGAAGAGCAACCACGTCCAGCGGGTCGTCCAGCCCGCCGTGCGCGGCTCCATCCTCGACGCCCGCGGGGTCCCGCTCGCCGACAACGAGACCCGCCTCGTCGTCTCCGCCAGCCGCACCGCGCTGATGAAGATGAAGGACAAGGGCAAGGGCGTCATGACCCGCCTCGCCGACGTCCTGGACATGACCCCCAAGGAGGTCATGGACAAGGTCCGGCTCTGCGACTCCCAGACCCCCGCGCCCTGCTGGAACGGCTCCCCCTACCAGCCGATCCCGGTCACCCTCGAAGCCACCACGCAGCAGGCGTTGCAGCTGCGCGAACGCCCGGAGGACTTCCCCGGCATCACCGCCGAACCCACCGCCGTCCGCCGCTACCCGGCCCCCGGCGGGGCCCGTACCGCGCAGGTGCTCGGCTACCTCTCGCCGGTCACCGACGAGGAGATCCAGAAGGCCAAGGACTCCGACTCGCCGCACCTGCGTTCCGACCAGGTCGGGCGCTCCGGCATCGAACGCACCTACGACAGGCAGCTGCGCGGCAAGGCGGAGGTCACCTCGTACGAGGTCGACAACCTCGGCCGGGTCATGGGCCAGACCAAGTCCGACCCGGGCGTGGCCGGATCCACCCTCGTCACCAGCATCGACGCCCGGGTCCAAGCCGTCGCCGAGTACGAGCTCCAGGACGCGATGAAGGTCGTCCGCAACGAGACCGACAACATCACCGGCCGCAAGTACGAAGCCGACTCCGGAGCCGTCGTCGTCATGGAGGCCAAGACCGGCCGCATCGTCGCGATGGCCTCCCAGCCCGACTACGACCCCAACACCTGGGTCGGCGGCATCTCCGGCAAGGACTACGCGAAGCTCACCAGCAAGGGCTCCAACTACCCGCTGCTCAACCGGGGCATCCAGGGCATGGCCCCCGCGGGCTCCATCTTCAAGGTGGTCTCCGCGAGCGCCGCCGTCCGGGCCGGCTACAAGTTCGACGACAAGTACAACTGCAGCAGCTCCTACAGCCTCGGCGGCCGGAGCTTCGCGAACTTCGAGTCCAAGGGGCACGGCCCGATCACCCTCGGGGACGCCCTCAAGTTCTCCTGCAACACCGTCTTCTACGCCCTGGGCCACAAGGAGTGGCAGCGCGACGGCGGCCTCAGCCCCAAGAAGGACGCCCACGACTGGTTCTACCGGACCGCCCGCGAGTTCGGACTCGGCTCCGAGACCGGGATCGACCTGCCGAACGAGGTCACCGGCCGGATCCCCGACCGGAAGTGGAAGCAGAACTTCTGGAAGGCCAACAAGAACGCCTGGTGCAAGCAGGGCAAGCGCGGCGGCACCTACGTCGAGCAGATCGCCTACGAGAGCTGCCTCGAAGGCAACCAGCTGAAGGCCTACGACAGCATCAACTTCGCCATCGGCCAGGGCGACGTCCTCGTCACCCCCATCCAGATGGCCACCGCGTACTCCGCCATCAGCAACGGGGGCACCCTCTACAACCCCACCGTCGGCAAGGCCGTGATCAGCCCCGACGGCAAGCACATCGAGATGATCAAGCCCCAGTCACACGGCAGGCTGCCGATCAACGCCAAGACCATCCGCGACCTCGACGGGGGCCTGCGCTCGGTCGTCGAGCCCGGCGGCACCGCCGCCTGGCGGTTCGGCGGCTGGCCGATGGACAAGATCCCGATGCACGCCAAGACCGGCACCGCCCAGGTCTACGGCAAGCAGACCACGTCATGGCTGGCGACCTACACCAAGGACTTCACGATCGTCATGACGATCTCCCAGGGCGGCACCGGCTCCGGCGCCTCCGGCCCCGCCGTCCGCAACCTCTACAACGCCATCTACGGTCTGACCATGGACGGGAAGCAGGACCTCAAGAAGGCCCTGCTGCTGGGCCCCGAGGCGAAGCTGCCCCGGATCGAGCCCGACGGCTCCATCATCCCCCCGGAGATCCGGCCGTACGTGCCGGCGTCCCCGGAGGATCTGGAGCCGGCCGTGCTCGCCGGGCCGCCCGCACCGCCCGCGGCTCGCCAGGACTAAGGGAAGACATGCAGACCGCCAACAAGTTCTCCGTCTCCCGGTACGCGCCCGAGCGCGGGGCGATGGCCAAGCTCACCGCCCGCGACTCGGTGGTGCGCCGGCTCGACTGGCCGATACTCCTCTCCGCGACCGCCCTCTCCTGCATCGGCGCCCTGCTGGTGTGGTCGGCGACCCGCAACAGGACCACGCTGAACCAGGGGGACCCGTACTACTTCCTGGCCCGGCACGCCCTGAACACCGGCATCGGCCTCGTACTGATGATCGGCACGATCTGGCTCGGCCACCGCACCCTGCGCGGCGCCGTGCCGATCCTCTACGGGCTCTCCCTGGTGCTGATCCTCGCCGTACTGACCCCGCTCGGCGCCACCATCAACGGCGCCCACGCGTGGATCGTCATCGGCGGCGGATTCTCCCTCCAGCCGTCCGAGTTCGTGAAGATCACGATCATCCTGGTGATGGCGATGCTGCTGGCCACCCGGGTGGACGCGGGTGACCTCGCCCATCCCGACAACCGCACGGTCGTCAAGGCGCTCTGCCTGGCCGCGGCCCCGATGGGCATCGTCATGCTGATGCCCGACCTCGGCTCCGTGATGGTCATGATCGTGATCGTGCTCGGCGTGCTGCTGGCCTCCGGCGCCTCCAACCGCTGGGTGGTCGGCCTGCTCGGAGCCGGCGCGAGCGGTGCCGTCCTGATATGGCAGCTCGGCGTCCTCGACGAATACCAGATCAACCGCTTCGCGGCCTTCGCCAACCCCGAGCTCGACCCGGCGGGCGTCGGCTACAACACCAACCAGGCGCGCATCGCGATCGGCTCCGGCGGTCTGACCGGCTCCGGGCTCTTCAAGGGCTCGCAGACCACCGGCCAGTTCGTGCCCGAGCAGCAGACCGACTTCGTCTTCACCGTGGCGGGGGAGGAGCTCGGCTTCGTCGGAGCCGGGCTGATCCTGCTGCTGCTCGGCGTCATCCTGTGGCGGGCCTGCATGATCGCCCGGGAGACCACCGAGCTGTACGGGACGATCGTGTGCGCCGGGATCATCGCCTGGTTCGCCTTCCAGTCCTTCGAGAACATCGGGATGACCCTCGGGATCATGCCGGTGGCCGGGCTCCCACTGCCGTTCGTCTCGTACGGAGGATCATCGATGTTCGCGGTGTGGGTGGCGATCGGCCTCCTACAGTCGATCAAGGTGCAACGGCCATTGTCAGCCTGATGTTCCGTTCACCCTGCCGACGTGATCCGTTCAGGACTAAGTTCGGTCTATGGCGGACACCAAGCGCGAAATCGAGCGGAAATTCGAGTTCTCCAAGGCCAAATCTGCCCGGCGCGGGGTGCCGGACCTGACGGGCACGGCCGCCATCGCGGCCGTCTCCGACCAGGGCACCATCGACCTCGACGCCGTCTACTACGACACCCCCGACCAGCGGCTCGCCGCCGACGGCCTCACCCTGAGGCGCAGAACCGGCGGCGCGGACGAGGGCTGGCACCTCAAACTGCCCGTCTCCCCGGGAGTGCGCGACGAGATCGGGGCCGCGCTCAGCGACACGGTCCCGCCCTCCCTCGCCGCCCTCGTCCGCTCCCGCGTCCGAGGCGCCGGACTCCAGCCACAGGTCAGGCTCCTCTCCTCGCGCAAGGTCAGCCACCTCCTCGACGCGGGCGGCGCCCTGCTCGCGGAACTGAGCACCGACGCCGTCGTCGCCGAGCGCGGCGAGACCACCGCCACCTGGACCGAGGTCGAGGTGGAACTCGCCGACGGCGTCGACCCCGAACTGCTCGACGCCGTGGAGAAGACCTTCCGCAAGGCGGGACTCCGGGTCTCCGACGCCCCCTCGAAGCTCGCCCGGGCCCTCGCCGAAACCGCGGGCGAGCCCCCGGCCCGGCCCGCGGGCGGCGGCCCCGAAGGCACCACGGGCGCGCACGTGCTCGCGTACCTGCGCGAACAGCGCGACGCGCTCGTCGCCCAGGACCCGGCCGTGCGCCGCGGGCTGCCGGACTCCGTCCACCAGATGCGGGTCGCCAGCCGCCGGATCCGCAGCGCCTTCAAGACGTACCGCAAGGTGATCGACCGGGCCGCCACCGACCCGATCGGCGAGGAGCTGCGCTGGCTCGCCGCCGAGCTCGGCGTCGACCGCGACCAGGAGGTCCTGCTGGAGCGGATCCAGAGCCACCTCGGCGAGCTGCCCCGCACCCTGATGATCGGGCCGGTCCGCAGCAGGCTGCGCGTGTGGAACACCGCCCGCCGCTCCGGCTCGCGGCGCCGGGCCCTGGCCGTGCTCGACAGCGCGCGCTACGTGGACCTGCTGGACTCCCTCGACGCCGTGCTGGACGCGCCGTCCCTGCTGAAGGGCGCCGACAAGCCCCCGGAGGCGGTCCTGCCGAAGGCGGTGCTCCGCGACTACGCGCGCCTCGCCGTCCGCGTCGAGAGCGCCCTCTCGCTCGCCGAGGGCGAGCAGCGCGACCTGGCCCTGCACGACGCCCGCAAGGCGGCCAAGCGCGTCCGGTACGCGGCCGAGTCGGCCGTGCCCGTACTCGGCGAACCGGCGAAGAACCTGGCCAAGGCGGGGAAAGCGGTGCAGAACCTGCTCGGCGACCACCAGGACAGCGTGGTGGCCCGCGGCGCCCTGCGCGGCCTCGCCGTCCAGGCGACGGCCGCGGGGGAGTCCGCCTTCACCTGGGGCGTGCTCTACGCACGCGAGGAGGCCCTGGCGGAGCGGCGCGAGAGGGAGCTTCCCGAGGTCTGGGCGAAGTTCTCCGACCCGGCGCTGCGGGCCGGCCTGGGATGATCATGTGGGTGGGGGCGGCTGAGCATCGAGGTACGCTTGAGAGCTGCCCCCTGCCCGCTTCACGAAAGTCGCGTGATGACCGAGTCGGTCTTCCCTCAGCTTGAGGCCCTGCTTCCGCATGTGCAGAAGCCCATCCAGTACGTCGGCGGTGAACTCAACTCCACGGTCAAGGAGTGGGAGAGCTGTGACGTCCGCTGGGCGCTCATGTACCCGGACGCGTACGAAGTCGGGCTGCCCAACCAGGGCGTCATGATCCTGTACGAGGTGCTCAACGAGCGCGAGGGCGTCCTCGCCGAGCGCACCTACAGCGTGTGGCCCGACCTCGAAGAACTGATGCGCGAGCACAAGGTGCCGCAGTTCACCGTGGACAGCCACCGCCCGGTCTCCGCCTTCGACGTGTTCGGCCTGTCCTTCTCCACGGAGCTGGGCTACACCAACATGCTCACGGCCCTGGACCTCGCCGGCATCCCGCTGGAGGCCCGCAACCGTACCGTCGACCACCCGATCGTCCTCGCGGGCGGCCACGCGGCCTTCAACCCCGAGCCGATCGCGGAGTTCATCGACTGCGCGGTCATCGGCGACGGCGAGCAGGCCGTCCTCGACATGACCGAGATCATCCGCACCTGGAAGGCCGAGGGGCGGCCGGGCGGGCGCGAAGAGGTCCTCCTCCGTCTCGCCAAGACCGGCAACGTCTACGTGCCGGGCTTCTACGACGTCGAGTACCTGCCGGACGGCCGCATCGGCCGTGTCGTGCCCAACCGCTCCGGCGTGCCGTGGCGCGTGTCCAAGCACACGGTCATGGACCTCGACGAGTGGCCGTACCCCAAGCAGCCCCTGGTCCCGCTCGCCGAGACCGTCCACGAGCGCATGTCCGTGGAGATCTTCCGCGGCTGCACCCGCGGCTGCCGTTTCTGCCAGGCCGGCATGATCACGCGCCCCGTGCGGGAGCGAAGCATCACCGGCATCGGCGAGATGGTGGAGAAGGGTCTGAAGGCCACCGGCTTCGAGGAGGTCGGCCTCCTCTCCCTGTCCTCCGCGGACCACACCGAGATCGCCGACATCGCCAAGGGCCTCGCCGACCGCTACACGGACGACAAGGTGGGCCTGTCCCTGCCGTCGACCCGTGTGGACGCGTTCAACGTGGACCTGGCCAACGAGCTGACCCGCAACGGTCGCCGCTCCGGCCTGACCTTCGCCCCCGAGGGCGGCTCCGAGCGCATGCGCAAGGTCATCAACAAGATGGTCTCGGAAGAGGACCTGATCCGGACCGTCGCCACCGCGTACGGCAACGGCTGGCGCCAGGTGAAGCTGTACTTCATGTGCGGCCTGCCCACCGAGACCGACGAGGACGTGCTCCAGATCGGCGACATGGCGGTCAACGTCATCGCCAAGGGGCGCGAGGTCTCCGGCCAGAACGACATCCGCTGCACGGTGTCCATCGGCGGGTTCGTGCCCAAGCCGCACACCCCGTTCCAGTGGGCGCCGCAGCTGTCGGCCGAGGAGACGGACGCCCGCCTGGGCAAGCTCCGCGACAAGATCCGCGGCGACAAGAAGTACGGCCGCTCCATCGGCTTCCGCTACCACGACGGCAAGCCGGGCATCGTCGAGGGCCTCCTCTCGCGCGGCGACCGCCGCATCGGCGACGTCATCCGCGCCGTGTACGAGTCGGGCGGCCGCTTCGACGGCTGGCGCGAGCACTTCAGCTACGACCGCTGGATGGAGGCGGCCGAGAAGACGCTGCCCGCCTACGGCGTGGACGTGGCCTGGTACACGACCCGCGAGCGCACCTACGAGGAGGTCCTGCCCTGGGACCACCTGGACTCCGGTCTCGACAAGGACTGGCTCTGGGAGGACTGGCAGGACGCCCTCGACGAGACCGAGGTCGACGACTGCCGCTGGACCCCGTGCTTCGACTGTGGGGTGTGTCCTCAGTTCGACACATGGCCACAAGTGGGACCGACGGGTAAGAAGCTGCTCCCGCTTGAGGTCAAGAAGTAGCCGTGACCAGCGGTGACGCCGTCCAGAGGATGGCTGAGACGCTCGCTGGCATGAGCGAGGCGGAGCGTACCGAGATCCTTCGAGGGCTCGGGACGAAGGAGCGCGAGCAGGCTGCCCGCTCTGTGCGGCGTACGCCGCTCCCTGCTCCTCGGCAAGATCCGGGCATTGTCTCGGCGGTCGAGTGGGTGTAGCTGAAGAGAGGCGTCCGGGCAGTCACAGCCGGGCGCCTCTCGCCTGTCCTGAGTGAGGCGGGCTCACCGGCTGCGAGAGGGGCTGTACGCCCCCACTGGGTCGGATGCCACCCTCGGGGGCTGTTCGCCCGGCACGCGCCCGCGTGGCGGTCCTGGGCAGGCTCAGCCCCCGGCCCGGCGGGTATGCACCGCTCGCTCCGGGGGCTGTCTCAAGCGGCCAGGATCAGGAGGCAGCCTTCTCGATGGCCTCGAAGATGTCGGCGTCAGTCTCCTGCTGCCACTTCGGGAGGTCCGGCCAGTCGGCGACGTAGCCGGGCTTCGGGTCCTCGAAGTGCTTGAACATCTGAGCGGTCCAGCAGGTCGCGACGAACCGGCCCTTCTGCTCCCGGGACAACCGGGAAGCGTGGCCACTGCTGATCTCGATGAACTGGCGGACCTGCTCGTAGACGGAGCCTGCGGCCTCGCGCTCCCACTGGGGAGTGTCGTCCCACGGGGTCACGTAGCCGGGCTTCGGCTCGCCTGGGAAGTGCTGGTGGACGCCCGTGATCCACGCTTCCCGGAACAGTCGTGCACCTTCGATCTGCGACATGCCATCCCCTCTCGTCACTGCGTGCTCAGCATGGCGATCTCTGCCCCCAACTCCGCTACGCGGTGGTCCCCGGCCAGGGGGCCGAACTCGCTGCACAGGGCTTGGAGTCTACGGGCGACGTAGCCCGAGGCTGAGGCTTGCGCCAACTGGATGGCTTCCCGCCCGTACAGGACGACTTGCTCGGGGTCACGTCGCTTGGCACCGATGGCGGCGAGATCAGCCAGCACGGCACCCCTGCGCCGGTAGGACTGCCCAGACGCAAGCACGGTCTGTTGCAGCGCTTCGGTCAAGGTCTCCTCCGCCAGGTCAAGGCGACCGAGCTGCACGTAGCGCGCGCCCCTCTCCTCCGCCAACCGGGTGCCATCGAAGCGCAGCCATCCACCGTTGGTGCTGTCCGGGGTCAGGTCCCTGACCCGCTCGGCCTGGTCGAGCGCCTGCTCACACCCGGCCAGGTCTCCGAGGCCGGCGTACGCCTCGGCCTGGACTGAGGCGACCCAGTGCCGCGTGGCGAGGGTGCTGTCTCCTCTCCCTGCCAGCCTCTTGGCCAGTGACAGGAGCTGCGCAGCCTGGCGGTATCGCTGCTCCGACATGTCCACGTAGGCGTGCCGCACCAGGGCGCAGGCCCACAGGTCGAAGGCTCCGGCGTCCTTGCTGACGGAAGCTGCCAGGGCGTAAGACGCCGCCGCGTCGGTGTATCGGTTGGCATCGAAGGCGACTTCTCCGGCGAGTTGGAAGAGGTCGGCTGCCGCGTTCAGGAGCGGCCGGGAGTTGCCTCGGGTGTCCGTTGCCAGGGCTTCGTTCAGCGTGGCGAGCTGGTCTCGGACGATGGGGTAGACAGAGCCCTTGGAGCGGGCCAGTTGGTAGACCTGCCACAGGTGGCTGTTCATCCGCGCGAAGTCGGATGGTGCGCCCCTGCGCACCCCGTCCGTGAGGGCTTCGGCCTCATCCAGAGGCAGGGCGGTGAGTGCTCCGCTGACTGTGAGGATGCGGAGGAATTCGCGGCGGATCATTTCGTCGGGGTCTCCCGCGCCTGGGTGGTCACTGGACTGCTGCCCTGTGGCCTCCTGGCTGGCGGCTCGGGGCTGCGGCAGGAGGGCGTCAAGCTCGATGAGAGTGACTTCGAGGGCACTGGCCAAGCCCCGTCGCTGGGGTGGCTGGGGTTCGATCCTGCCGCTCTCCCAGCGTCCAACCGTTGTCCGGTCTACCCCGAGTAACTGAGCCAATTTCTCCTGACTGTAGCCCAGGGTCCTGCGCCGTTCCGCCAGTCCCATGACGGCCCCCTCCCATGACCTGAACCTACGTCGCTGCCGTGCACGGATCTGCGTCAAGACTGCCGCATCGATGCCGTAGAGAGTCCGGACTCCCGGCGGTTTCCTTGGGGTTGTCGCAAACGGCACGGGCGAGAACCTGCGGAAGGGCGCGGACATGGCAACGCAGAACGGCATGGCGAACGATGGCATCGGCTCCACTCGGGCCGTGGACCTCGGTACTGACCGCCGCGTTCTCATGAGCCTTCGGGTATCCCGCGACTCGGGTCGCACCTGGGAGCAGAGCACCAGGGTCCGGGAGGGTGATCCGTTCGTCATCCTGTCCGACCCGGGCCGATACCCGCCCTGCGCGTGTGCCCGCTGCACGGGGCACGACTCGCTGTCCGCCACTTCGCTGCGCCCGGCTGACATCGAGCCGAGGACGGCGTGAGGTCTGGCTTACAGAACTGGGTGCTGCGCCGCTTCGGCCGGTACGCAGGTCCGCTCTACCTGGCCATGATCCTCGGCGGCTCGGCCATGTTCCTGGCCGGAGCCCTTGCGACGCGGTAGCTGCCGTGAAGGCTGCTGCCCTCCCGTTCCCCCCGCCGGATTCCCGGCGGGTATTTCCGAGTAGAGAGGTAAGTCCGATGGTGGAAGAGAACACCGGATCGGCGGCCCCCGAGGGGGGTGGCCTGCTCGTCGCGAAGCGCAAGATCGTGGCCGCGCGGACGCGTGCCGAGCAGGAGTCGGACGTCAGTAGCGGGCGTTCTGACGGCAACGACTGACGGGGCTGCCCACGATGCTTGATGCCGCCTCGTGGGCGGGGCGTCTGGGCGGGGACACGTTCCTCGCCCAGACGTACCACCGCTCCTACGCGCACTTCCCCGGCACCGCCGACACGGCGGGCCTGTTCTCCTGGGACGACCTGAATCGGATCATCGCCACGCAACGACTGGAGCCGCCTCGGCTGCGCCTGTCGGTGGATGGCGAGATGGTCCCCCTTCACCGCTACGCGATCCCGACCACGAACCGCCGCGCGGTCACCTGGTCGCGCATCCAGCCGGCCGACTTCCACGCCCAGCTCAAGGACGGGGCGTCGCTGGTCCTCGATGCGGTCGAGAAGATCCACCCGGTAGTGGGTGCGGCTGCCGAAGGTCTTGAACGGTTCCTCGGCACGTCCGTGCAAGCCAACGCGTACGCGTCCTGGACGGACCGGGAGGGCTTCGGCCTTCACTGGGACGACCACGATGTCGTGGTGGTGCAGGTCCACGGCTCGAAGCGGTGGCGCTTGTACGGCTCCACACGTGAGGCTCCGACCTTCCGGGACGTGGAGTCGCCAGAGAGGCCCCAGGGCGACCCGGTGGCGGACATCGTTCTCGCCCCCGGTGATGTGCTCTACCTGCCGCGCGGCTGGTGGCACGCGGTCACGGCTGACCAGGGGACGGAGTCGCTTCACCTGACGTTCGGCATGGTCCCGCACACGGGTGCGGACCTCATGCTCTGGGTCGTGGATCAGCTTCGGTCGTCCCTCGCTCTGCGCAGGGACATCCCGCGGTTTGCCTCACTGAGTGAGCACTCCGACTTCATCGCCGCGCTACGGGGTGAGGTGCTGGACGAACTGGCCGATCCCCGGTTGGTGGAGCGGTGGGCGGAGTCCATCGACACGACCGACCTGGGGCACGCCATCCCCTCACTGCCCTACGTGGACGGGCTGCCCGCACGCCCTGAGATCACGGTCAAGCTGACCGCCCCTCGGGGCCGTCTGACGGCGAACCCCGCCCACAGCACGGTCACGTTCTCGGCGGCCGGTACCGCCTGGGACTTCGCCGAGTCGGCCCTTCCCGTCCTGGGCACGCTGCTGACCGGTCAGCCGACCACGCTCGGGGAGATGGCCGACTCCGCCGGATTGGAGATCAAGGACGTGGCCGAGCTGGTCTCCGCCCTCATCGAGGGCCACGCCGTTGCGGTCGTGGGGACCGCGCTGTGACTGCCGCTCTCTCCCTGGGGACATACCGCGTGCGTGCCGTCAGTCAGGCAGCACGCACCGCCCTGGCTGCCGGTAGCCCCTGGCTGGATACGGCACCCAACTACGCCCACGGTGGAGCACACGAGGAGCTGCGCCCGGTTCTCGCGGAGTACCCCACCGCTCGGGTGGCCACGAAGACCGGGTTCTTCACGGAGGAGCAAGGCCGCACCGCCCTGGTTGAAGGCGTGCTCACCCGGGAAGAGACGGACAGTCGGCACAGCCTTGAACCGGGCTTCGTTCGCTGGCAGACGGAGCGGTCGTTGGCCACACTCGGCCGCGTGGACTTGGTGTTCGTGCACAACCCCGAGCACCACGGGCACGGCCTCGACCGTGCCGCTCTGCACTGGCGTGTGCGGGAAGCCTTTACTGCGCTGGAAGAGTTCGCTCATGCGGGCAGGATCGACGGGTACGGCGTCGCCACCTGGACGGGCCTGACCTCCGAAGCGTTCACGGTTCCCGAGTTGCTTGGGCTCGCCCGACAGGCGGCGGGTTCCACCGAGCACCACCTCACGGGGTTGCAGATGCCCGTCAGTCTGATCATGGATGACCTGATCAGGCAGGCACTCAACGGCGGTGGACCGCTGGTGCAGGCGAAGGACGCGGGGCTGATCACGTTCGGCTCCGCCCCTCTGCACGGTGGCGAACTGCTGGAGGCCATGACACCCGAACTGGTGAACTTCATCCGTCCCGGCCTGTCGGCCGCAGCCGCTGCCATGCTGGCTGCTGGATCGTGCCCCGGCCTCGATGTCGTCCTGACTTCCGCGAGCACGCGCGAACACTGGGACGATGCGGCGAAGGCTCTGGCTGCGCCCCTGACGGCCGAGGAACTGAGGAGACTGACCGATGAACTCGCCGCCGAGTGAGGACGTACAGACCCTGATGGAGGCCGCCCACGACAGGGCGGCGAAGGCTCTGGGTCTCACGTGTACGGGTCCGCTGGCCTGGGGGTTCCAAGGCGTGACCCTCGGTCGGCAGGCGGGGGAGCGGTGGCTACGGGTAGGCCGGACGGCCAGGAGGAACGCGGGCAGGAAGCAGGGGGAGGGCATCGTGGGGGCTTCCCTGCTGGTGCCTGACGCGGTCCCGCGCCCCCGCTTGTACGAGGTGCACGACTGGACTGACGGCGAGTGGGCCTTCGAGGCCGAAGTCCTCGACTACGTGACGCACCCAGTCGTGTCGCCAGAGCGGGCCGACCTGGACCACGACCCCGGCTTGCCTGCCGGGTGGTGGGCCGACCTGCGCCAAGCCCTGGCCCTGCTCGCTGGGGTGGAGGGAGTGAAGGTCACTGTGCGTGACGGGTGGATCGAACGCGCCTTCCCCCAGTTCCTCGGCATCCCGGCCCCTGCCAAGGTGGAGCGGGTGACCGGTCACGGTGACCTGCACTGGGGCAACCTCACGACCACGCCCTTGACCCTCCTGGACTGGGAGCGGTGGGGCCTGGTCCCCTACGGCTACGACGTGGGTCTTCTCCATGCCAACAGCCTGCTCGTTCCCGACGTGGCGGACTGCATCCGGCAGGAGTTCGCTTCGGTCCTGGACACCCCAGCCGGCCGAGTCGGCGAGCTCGCCGCACTGGCGGAGATGCTGCAAGCGGTAGCCCGTGGCTGGTACCCGGACCTGGCCCTGCGCCTACTCGCTCGGGCGGAGTCACTCACGGGCGTTCGGCCACCGGTCCCCCTTCACTCAGAGGTCAGCGGCTGACAGGCCCGTGCATGACGGCGGCCCCCCACGTGATGCCGGGGGCCTGCCTGTGTCCGTGTGCGCCTGTCTCAGGCGCTCTCTCCGAGGTGGCGGTACAACGTGGCACGGCCGATTCCCAGGGCCTTGGCGATGGCTGTGACGCTGTCTCCCTTGGCGTGTCGGGCACGGGCTACGGCCAAGGTGTCATCGTCCACGACGGACGGACGCCCCCCGACGTTGCCCTTACGGGCCGCAGCCTCCAACCCTTCCAACGTCTTCTCCCGGATGCCTTCCCGCTCCACCTCTGCACTGACGGCGAGGACGGCGAACACGATGGCACCTGCCCCGTTCGGGTCGTACACACCCTGAAGCGGACCGGACAGGAGTTCCAGTTGGATGCCGTCCGCCTGAAGGGTGGAAGACAGCGTCATCAGCTCTGCCGCACTGCGGGCAAGCCGCTTCATCTCGACCACGGTCAGGATGACCGGCTGATTCGGTGCGGCTGCCTTGATCTCCCGTGCCAGGGTGAGTGCCTTCTCCAGTTCCGGCCGCTCCTTCACGCGGGTGCTGATCTTCTCCGAGAAGACGCGGGTGCAGTCGGCACGGGCAAGCATGTCCAACTGGGACTGAAGTTCCTGTCCAACGGTTGAGCATCGGGCGTAGCCCAGTCGGATCGCTGCGCCCAGTATCGCGTCGGACACCTGTGTGACAGGAGCGCCCTGTGTCCACGCCTTACCGGGGTTGCGGTCGGTCGGAGTCTTCACGGTCAGCTCCGCCTTGAGCGCGGGCACCAGGGCGAAGCGGCCCGTGTGGTAGTTCGCTGCCACCTTGCCCGTGGTCGTGCGGCAGGGGCTACCGGCGGAGGCTTCGCACTTCGGGCAGGCGTGGCGTTCGACCTGTGCGGCCGGGGTGTTCGTGGTCATGACGAGACCGTCTCACAAACGTGTCCCGAAAGCCAGTGGTGAGGGTGATGTTTCGGGACGGGTTACGAGACATCTGAGCGTGGGTGAAACGGACACGCCCCGAGCCTGGCCCGTCCGTCCCGAAAACGAAGGTTTACGAGACGGCCTCTGCGGGCGAGACAGACACGAGCACCGGACCGGCCGCCTTGCTCCATGCTGCGCCTCGCGACATGGCTGCCTGTCCCTCGGTGCGTACAGCCTCGACCACGGGGGCGAGGAACGTGGACCGCCAGTGCTGCACCGTCTCGGCTGTCATGCCGCTGTCCTCGACCACGGTCGTAAGCCTGGCTTCCAGTACAGCCGCGCCCTCTTGCGTGTCGGCCCCGGTCCACTCGTCTGCGTGCTCACCCATCAGCGCCCAAGACATCTTGATCATGCCGGGCATCGTAGGGCGACGGCGGTGGGATGCGAAGGCCCAAGGGGTGGGGGTATGACCCCCGAAGGGGGCCTTGCCCGACCGCCATGTCTTGGCGGCTCAAATCCTGCCACGGTTTCAGACCCCGTCAGGGCGGCGGCGGGGTGAGGCAACGGCGGAAAAGATGCAGGTAGGAGAGCTGTGCCGGGCGTGGCCGGCGCTCAGAGACTGCACAAGAGTGAGCCTCATCGAGGCTTGTCGTCTGTTGCTTCCCGTTGTGGCCGCGTAGCGGCCCCTTGCCCGAGCGCCTTGCCTTGAAGCCTTGGGGTAGTGGGGCGCGGTAGCGCCCCCACTTGGCCAGCTCTCTGGTCTTCCTGATGTCGGCCCCTTCGGGGCCGCTTACGTAAAGCCTGCTTCCGCCTGTGCGGCCGGAGGCCGCGTCTGCCCTTCCTCTTCGCCGATGCGCTTGCGGTTGGGGCGCTGCGCGCCCGCTTCCCTTCGCTGCTGACATGTAAGTACGTACGTGCCTTCCTTCCTTCGGCACTGTGAGGCCAAAAAGAAAAGAGAGGGTGCGAACGTTTCCGCAGGTGAGATGCCGACTCGGTACATGCGAGGCGTGTGCTGGCTACACGTGAGCGATGTAGCTGTCACCGGTCAAGGTGAAGGCGGCACGGTACGGGTGCGCCCTTCCTCTTCTGGAACAAGTAGTAGGGGAGGAGCAGACAAGCAGCCCCTGACCGGGGAGAGACGAGATCGAGTTGCTTGGCGCGGGCCAGAGCGTTGTTCGTGCTCTGATCGGACAGGGGCTTGCCCTCCTTGCCCAACAGTGCGGCGAGCTTGCCGGGACCGAAGCTGGCGTGCCCGTGGCGGTCGGCCCACCCGAGGGCCGCGAAGTGGATGCGGTAGGCAAGCGGGTGTCGGGCGTCTCGGGCCATTCGCTGGTACTCCTGCTGGGAGACACCGCCCCACGTGCGGCCCTGTCCGAAGTCGATGCTGCTCGAAGTCATCGGCCGGTCGCTTCGATGCCGGCGCAGTCGTCGTGGGCCTCTCCGTCCACGAGCGGTGATGCGCAGACCTCACAGGTCCAGACGATCTCGATGGTGATGTTCAAGGGCGGCGACCTCCTGGCGGCGGCCAAGGCAGCGCGTAGCTGTACCTCGGCGGGTGAGTGGAAGTCGCGCAGTACCGTCCTGCGCTTCGGGGTGCCCTTGGCTTCCCCTGCCAGCCCCTTGGGATGGCGGCCCCTTCGCGGAGTGGCCAGCTCTACCGCCGTCACACGGCGGGAGCTACGGTGTCCGCTCCTCGAAGGAGCGGGAGGATCTTCTTACACGGCAGGTTGTTCGGTCGTCAACCTGATCGGAGGAGCCCCCGCCCTTCGCGCGGCGGGCGAGACAGGGCAGGGGCATGGGTCCGTCAGAGCTTGGCGGCGAACTCGTCGCTCTTGATGACGAGACGCTCGCTCACATCGCGAGGGATCTTCAGCCGCAGGTGCACGGAGGGAGCGCGCACGCCCTTGACCTTGGTTCGAGTCACCTCGCACGTGACGCCGACGCGGCGCAGATCCTCGGCCATGGCTTCCATGCCTCCCGACTCCCACACTTCGCGGAACGTCTTCCCGTTGTGGACGAGCGTCCAGCGGTCCTGCGTGGTCTCGGGGTCGATCGCGCTCAGCTCGTCGGTCAGCTTGTCGAGCGTCTTCTCCGCCTGCTCCTGAGTGAACCGCGTCTTCGTGTAGCGGCCTCCCGGCTCAAGGCCCGTCATGTAGTAGGCGATGGCCTCTTCGAGTCGCTTCACCTCGGCCCGAGCCTCTGCCCCCTGCGCGTACTCCCGAACCTGTACGGGGAAGTCGCCGAGGACTCTCAGTACGTCGTTCACGAGCACGTCGTACACACCCTGTGGATCGGGTGCGCCGAGTCCCCCGCTCTTGCACTTCTGGCACCGGAGGTACTGGTACTGGCCGAACTTGTTGGTCGTGACATGCACGGTCATGTTCGACGTGCAGTCGACACAGGTGAGGACTCCCAGGAACTGCGTCGCGCCGTGCGTCTGGCGCTGGGGTTGGTTCTTGCCGCGCCGGTCGATGGCCTCCTGGAGTTCGTCGTACTCCTCCTTGGTGAAGATGGGATCGGCCACCCTGATCGGCTTGCCATCGTGTCCGAGTATCAGCTTCGAGCGGCGCACGCCGCCGTTCTTGTTCTCCTCCACCCGGTAGCCCATGAGCGCCGGATTACGGAGGCGCCGGAGGAGAGTCGAGGTAGTGAGCCCTGGGGACATGAGCCCGGAGCGGACGAGGCACAGAGCCATGCGCCGGGCAGACACTCCCCGAAGTGCCATGCGGCGAGCCCAGTGCAGTGCCTTGTGTGCGTTCGGCTCGATGGCAAGGGAGGGCTTTCCGTTCGCCTTCGTGGTGACGAAACCGTACGCAGGCTTGCCGACGAACCACGCGTCCTGAGTCCGCGTGTAGTCCCACAGCGACGCGACCCGTGTCGACGTGTTCGCCGCCTCGATCTCGGCGATACCACCGATGAGCGTGACCATCATCCGGCCGACAGTCGATTCGAGATCGATGCTGTCGTTCTTCGACACAAGGTTCTTCCCGTACCGCTCGCACCACTCGATCATGGTCGAGAGATCCGACATGCGGCGGATGAACCTGTCGAGCTTCCAGAAGAGCAGGACATCGAACTCCGGGGCCCGGTTGTTGAGCCACTCGCCCAGCTCCTTCCGCTTCCACGGCGGAACCTTCGTTGCCGACACGTTGAGATCAGAGGCGATGCCGACGACGCGGCACCCCTTCTCTCTGGCCAGGAGGCGGAGGTCCAGCTCCTGCCGTACCGGCGACGTCGTGTCCTCTGTAAGAACGGACAGGCGGATGGACAGCAGGGCGCGCGGAGCGTCCGCAGGGAGTAGAGCCTCCGCCTTCTTCAGGTCCTCCAAGAGGGCCAGGTCTGAGGCAGTCCACTCGGTCTCGACGGCATACGTCTTCATGGGCCGGAGCGTATGTATGGATGTAGCCCTGTGTCCATCTGCCCTCAGCTCGACACGCACATCCAGATCGGCCCCACCGGCAAGAAGCTGCTGCCGCTGTCGGTCGTCAACAAGTAGGCATGCGGCTGTCGGCCCTGTCCTCGACAGGGCCGACAGCGTCTCATGAGGATCCGCTGGTGAAGGCGTCCCTCTTGATGACCAGGCGTTCCCTCGCATCCGCGGGAATGATCAGCTTCAGGCCTACCTCCGGCGCCCGGACACCGGGGACCTTGTGCCTGCTGACCGAGCAGGTGACCCCCGCTCGCCGCAAGTCGCTGGCCATGGTTTCTCTGTCTTCCTGTTCCCAGCGCTCGCGGAAGGTGCCGCCGCTGGACGTCTGCAGCCAGCGGTCCTGCGCAGTCTGCGCGGCCAGCCCCTCCAGCTCGGTGATCAGCCCTTCCAGCGATTGCTCCGCCTGCTGGCGCGTGAAGGGGGCCCGGGAGTATCGCCCGCCGGGCTCCAGACCGGTCATGTAGTGGGCGATGCTGTTCTCGACTGTCCTCCGCCGATCGCGGCTGTCCGTGCCCGGTGCGTACTCCCTGACTCTGACCGGCTCCGAGCCCAACGCGCTCATGACTTCATCGGTCAGTCGGCTGTAGACGGATTCCGGATCTGGAGCCCCCAAACCACCGCTGGGACACCTACGGCACCGCAGGTACTCGTACGTGCGGACCTTCCCCTTGCTCCTGTGCGCCGTCATGTGCGTGCCGCAATCCGAGCACACCAGAACACCCAGGAACTCGGTTGCGCCGCCCTTGCGTCTGGTCGGCTGCGCTTTCGCCCGTTCGTCCAACGCGGCTTGGAGGGATAGCCACTCTGCTTCCGTGACGATGGGATCGGCCACCCTGATCGGATTGCCGTCCAGGCCCAGGACGGTCTCCGAGCGCCTCGCGCCACCGTTCTTGTATTCGCTGACTCGAAGGCCCATGAGTGACGGATTTCGCAGTCTTCGCAGCAGGGTGCTGACGCTCCACTGCCCGCCTCCACCGGTCGGGACCCGTGCCCGGATGAGGACGGTGGTCATCCGCCGAGCCGAGACCCCGCGCAATGCGGCGCCCAGACACCAGCGCAGCACGCGCTGCTCCTGCGGATCGATGACCAGCCTGCCGCGATCGTCAATCGTGTAGCCGTAGGGCGGTTTGCCGACGAGCCAGTCTGACTGCGTCCTCGCGTAGTCCCAGAGGCTTGTCACACGAGTGCTGATGGCCGTTGCCTCGATTTCGGCAATGCCACCGATGATCTCTGTCATCACCTTTCCGGCAGGACTGGACAGGTCGATGGCGTCGTGTTTGGAAACAAGGTTCTTTCCGTGCCGGAGACACCACTCGATCATGGTGCTGAGATCTGTGAGCCGGCGGACGAGGCGGTCCAGCTTCCAGAAGAGCAGCACGTCGAATTCCGGTACCCGGTCGTTCAACCAGTGCCCCAGCTCTCTGCGTCGCCAGGGCGGAACGCGGGTTGCGGAGACGTTCAGATCGCTTGCGACACCGACGACCCGGTACCCCCGCTCCTGGGCAAGACGGCGCAGGTCGAGTTCTTGCCGGACGGGGGACGTGGTCTCAGTGGTGAGTGTCGAGAGCCTCACGGAGAGAAGTGCCCGTGGTGCGTCGGAAGGCAGGCATGCCCCCGCCGATATGAGCTCCTCCAGCAGGGTCAGATCGGTCTCGCGCCAATGGGAGTCTGTCGTGTGGGGTCTCTGCCGGTTTCCCGAGGCCTTCTTCATGGCCTGCCCAACGACATGGTCGCGTCGCTGGATGTGGGCGTGTGGGCGTGTGTCCTCAGATGCAGACCGAGATCCAGATCGGCCCCACCGGCAAGAAGCTGCTGCCGCTGTCCGTCGTGAAGTAACCCTTGGGTCACGAGAGGCCCCCGCCCGCAACGGGTGGGGGCCTCTTTCGTGTCCTCACCTGCATGGAAACGGACAAGCGGCCTCCGGCCGGCGGTGGCGACGGGTGTCTGGTGGGCGTCATCAGGATCCCCGTGAAGATCGTCGCCGTACTCGTCGTACTGCCCGTACGAGTGGTTTGGGAACTGCTGGTCGCCGCGGGCCGGGCGGTGCACCGGCACGTCCTGCGGCCGCTGTACGTCCATGTCCTCGAGCCGCTGCTCCGGGCGCTGGGCTGGCTGCTGACCACCCTGCTCAAGCTGGTCTTCGTGTGGCCGTGGGTCGGGCTGTGGCGGTACGTGGTCGTTCCGGTCGGGCAGGGGCTGGCATGGGCGTGGCGGGGTCTGTACGACCAGGTGCTGGCGCCGGCCGGGCGGTTCCTGACCGCCTACGTGCTGCGTCCGCTCGGGGAAGCACTGGCCTGGATCGGCCGGGGCGGCATGCGCTACCTGCTCGCGCCCCTCGCCAAGGGCATCGGCTGGATCGGATGGGCCCTCGGCATGACGCTGTTCGTGTGGCCGTGGATCGGGCTGTGGCGCTACGTGCTCGCGCCCGTCGGCCGCGGGATCGCGTGGCTGGCCGCGGTGGTCCACCGGTACGTGCTGCGGCCGGTCGGGCTGGGCTTCGTGTGGCTGGTGGTCGCCGTGTACCGGTACGTGCTGCGGCCGGTCGGGCTGGGCTTCGTGTGGCTGGTGGTCGCCGTGTACCGGTACCTGCTGCGGCCCCTCGGGCTGGGCCTCGCGTGGCTGGCCGGCGCCCTGTACCGGTACGTGCTCGCGCCGGTCGGGCAGGTCCTCGTATGGGCCTGGCACGTGGCCGGGCGGATCGTCGGCGCCCTGTGGCGGGGGCTCAAGCGGGTCGGCTGGGTGCTGGTCGGATGGCCCGCCTCCCGGGTGTACCGGCACGTGCTCACCCCCGTCGGGCACGCCGTGCGCGAAGTCTGGCGGACCGGCCGCGCCGCGGTCCGCGAGGCGCGCGCCACCGTACGCCGTGCGCTGTTCGGTGCTCCTCCCGTGGAACCGTCGAGGTCACGGGCGCGTACTCTGGGTAGTACGACAGCCGCCGACGCGGCACCCGCTGACGAGATCTCCCTGCCCCGACGGCAGGGGTGAGCCGGAGCGGGTCGACAGACCTCAGGGCGACGCGCGAGCCGCGGAGCCCCGCACAAGGAGAAGAACCACTGGGCAAGCGACAGCCCGAAGGCCCGCCTCCCGCACCGGTGGTGCAGCGCATCCGACTGCGCTACACCAAGCGCGGCCGCCTCCGGTTCACCAGCCACCGTGACTTCCAGCGCGCCTTCGAGCGGGCCCTGCGCCGCGCCGAAGTGCCGATGGCGTACTCGGCCGGGTTCACCCCGCACCCGCGCGTCTCGTACGCGAACGCCGCCCCGACCGGCACCGGCAGCGAGGCCGAGTACCTGGAGATCGCCCTCGCGGCGCCCCGCGACCCGCAGAAGCTCCGCGAGCTGCTCGACGAGTCGATGCCCACCGGACTCGACATCATCGACGCCGTCGAGGCCCGCACCTCGGGCCTCGCGGACCGGCTGACCGCCTCCGTGTGGGAGCTGCGCCTGGACGGAGTGGAGCTCGCCGAGGCCGAGCGGGCCGTGTCGGCCTTCCTCGCCGCCGAGAACGTGGAGGTGCAGCGCCGGACCAAGAACGGAATGCGGACCTTCGACACGCGTGGCGCGGTCGTCAGTCTCGAAGCGCTTCCCGCCCCGGCTGATAGGCCGCTGGACAATGCCTGTGCGATACTGCGGCTGGTTGTTCGGCATCTGACACCTGCCGTGCGACCCGACGACGTCCTGTCCGGTCTCCGAGCTGTGGCCGACCTGGCGCCGCCGGTCCCCTCAGCGGTGACCAGGCTGGCGCAGGGGCTCTTCGACGAGGAGTCCGGCACGGTGACCGACCCGCTCGCGCCCGACCGCGAGGCTGACACGGCCGCTCCACCCACGGCCGCCGTAGCAGCCGACGCGAAGGCGCCGGAAGGTCCCGCCGCGTAAGGAACGCCGTCGTCGCGCAGCCCTGGTACTCGGGAGCCACCTGGGTCGGGCCGCGCACAGACCTGAAGACTTCCGCCAGGCCGTACGGACAAGACGTACGGAACCGGCGGCCATGGACTACAGCTCCCGTGTGGCGAACGCGCCCCGGAGGCCGGTTCCGCGCTCATTACGCGAAGCCGTGCCGGACCGGAAGTCAGCCGCGGCGCCCGGGAGCGTGACGGGAGAACCGCCCGCAATGCTCAACAACGAAAACGACATCACTCCTGCTGGTAGCGCCGACAACGGCAGCCCCAGCGACAATCTGCCGCCGCGCCGTCGCCGCCGTGCCGCCTCCCGGCCTGCGGGCCCGCCCGGTGGCGCCGTCGCCGAGACGGCCCCGGTGACCGAAGTCGCCCCGGCCGCCCCCGCCGAAGAGGCCGCTCCGGCCGCCGCCCCCGCTCGTCCCCGCCGCCGCGCGACCCGCGCCGTGGCCGCCCCGGCGACCCCGGCCGCCGAGGCCGTCGTCGTCGAGACCCCGGCCGCCGAGCCCGTGGCCGCCGCCCCCGTCGCCGAGGAGCCCGCCGCTCCCGCTCCGCGGACCCGTCGCCGCGCGACCCGCGCCGTCGCCGCCCCGGAGGCTCCGGCCGCCGAGGCCGCTGCCGTGGTCGAGGCCGCGCCCGTGGTCGAGGAGGAGGCTCCGGCCGCTCCGGCGCCGCGTGCCCGTCGTCGTGCCACCCGTGCCGTCGCGGCTCCGGCCGCCGAGGCCGCCGCCGTGGTTGAGGCTCCGGCTGCCGAGGCTCCGGCGCCCGTGGTCGAGGAGGAGGTCCCGGCCGCTCCGGCGCCGCGTGCCCGTCGTCGTGCCACCCGCGCCGTGACCGCCCCGGCCACCGAGGCCGCCGCTGTGGTCGAGGCTCCGGCTGCCGTGGTCGAGGCCGCGCCCGTGGTCGAGGAGGAGGCTCCGGCCGCTCCGGCGCCGCGTGCCCGTCGTCGTGCCACCCGCGCCGTCGCGGCTCCGGCCGCCGAGGCCGCTGCCGTGGTCGAGGCTCCCGCCGCCGAGCCGGCGCCCGTCGTGGAGGAGGCCCCCAAGGCCGCCCGCGCCGTGACCGTCGCCGACGCCGTGGACTCGCCCAAGCGCGGCGGCCGCCGCCGCGCCACCCGCTCCGCCGCTCCGGCCGCCGCCCCGCAGCCCGTCGCCGAGAGCGCCGAGCCGGCCGCCCCGGCCCGCGCCCGCCGCGCTGCGCGCCCCGCCGTGGCCGTCTTCCAGGCCCCGGTCTTCGCCGAGCCGATGTTCCAGACCCCCGAGACCGCTGCCATGGCCGCCGCGGCCGCTCGCGCCGCCGCCCCGGCCGAAGAGGTCGAGGAGGAAGAGGAGACCGAGTTCGAGGCCGAGGTCACCGCGGCCCCCGCCGCGCAGCCCGCCGGTCGCCGTCGTCGCCGCGGTCGCGGCGCCGCCGAGGCCGCTCCGGTCGCCGAGCCCGCCCCGGTCTCCCTTCCCGAGGTGCTCGCGGAGGAGCCGGAGGCCGAGGCCGCCGAGCTGGACGAGGAGTCCGCCGAGTTCGAAGAGGGCGACGAGTCGGGCGAGCGCCCGTCGCGCCGCCGCCGTCGCGGTGGTCGTCGCCGCCGCCGTGGTGAGGCCGCCGACCTCGACGAGTCCGCCGAGGACGAGGCCGAGGGCGCCGAGCAGGAGACCGCCGAGCGGGACGCCGAGGAGGAAGAGGACGAGGAGGCCGACGAGGCCCTCGGCTCCAGCTCCAGCCGTCGTCGTCGCCGTCGCCGTCGCCGTAGTGGCGAGGGCCCGGCCGAGACCGCCGAAGCGGGCGACGAGGACGGCGTGCGCACCGTCGTCAAGGTCCGCGAGCCGCGCCCCGCGCGGGAGAAGGCCGAGTCCTCCGACGAGGTCCAGTCCATCAAGGGCTCGACCCGCCTGGAGGCGAAGAAGCAGCGCCGCCGCGAGGGCCGCGAGCAGGGCCGCCGCCGCGTCCCGATCATCACCGAGGCCGAGTTCCTGGCCCGCCGCGAGGCCGTCGAGCGCGTCATGGTCGTCCGCCAGGCCGGCGAGCGCACCCAGATCGGCGTCCTCGAGGACAACGTGCTCGTCGAGCACTACGTCAACAAGGAAGAAGCCACCTCGTACGTCGGCAACGTCTACCTGGGCAAGGTCCAGAACGTGCTGCCGTCGATGGAGGCCGCCTTCATCGACATCGGCAAGGGCCGCAACGCCGTCCTGTACGCCGGTGAGGTCAACTTCGAGGCGCTCGGCATGGCCAACGGGCCGCGCCGCATCGAGTCCGCCCTCAAGTCCGGCCAGTCGGTCCTGGTGCAGGTCACCAAGGACCCGATCGGCCACAAGGGTGCCCGCCTGACCAGCCAGGTCTCGCTGCCCGGCCGCTACCTGGTCTACGTGCCCGAGGGCTCGATGACCGGCATCAGCCGCAAGCTGCCCGACACCGAGCGCGCGCGTCTGAAGACCATCCTCAAGAAGATCGTCCCCGAGGACGCGGGCGTCATCGTGCGCACCGCCGCCGAGGGTGCGAGCGAGGACGAGCTGCGCCGCGACGTCGAGCGTCTGCAGGCCCAGTGGGAGGACATCCAGAAGAAGTCGAAGCAGATCTCGACCTCTTCGCCGAGCCTGCTGTACGGCGAGCCGGACATGACCGTCCGCGTCGTGCGCGACATCTTCAACGAGGACTTCTCGAAGGTCATCGTCAGCGGCGACGGCGCCTGGGAGACCATCCACGGCTACGTGAACCACGTGGCCCCGGACCTGGCCGACCGGCTGTCCCGCTGGACCTCCGAGGTCGACGTCTTCGCCACGTACCGGATCGACGAGCAGCTCGCCAAGGCGCTCGACCGCAAGGTGTGGCTGCCCTCGGGCGGCTCGCTTGTGATCGACAAGACCGAGGCGATGATCGTCATCGACGTCAACACCGGCAAGTTCACCGGTCAGGGCGGCAACCTCGAAGAGACCGTCACCAGGAACAACCTGGAGGCGGCCGAGGAGATCGTGCGCCAGCTGCGGCTGCGCGACCTGGGCGGCATCGTCGTCATCGACTTCATCGACATGGTCCTGGAGTCCAACCGCGACCTGGTCCTGCGGCGCATGCTGGAGTGCCTGGGTCGCGACCGTACGAAGCACCAGGTGGCCGAGGTCACCTCGCTGGGCCTGGTCCAGATGACCCGCAAGCGGGTCGGCCAGGGTCTGCTGGAGTCCTTCTCCGAGACCTGCGTCCACTGCAACGGCCGCGGTGTCATCGTGCACATGGAGCAGCCGACCGCGATCGGCGGCGGTGGCAACGGCAAGCGCTCCAAGCGCCGCGGTGGTCGCGCCGAGTTCGACCAGCACGACCACGAGGTCGAGACGGTCGAGACGGTCGAGCCCGAGGCCTTCGAGTCCGAGGCGGAGGTGGCTGCCGAGGCGGCCGCGCCGCGCGCCCTGCCCGAGCCGGAGTTCGTCGCGGACGAGGAGCTCTACAGCAGCCCGGCCGAGGCCGAGGCCGCCGCGGGCATCAGCGGTCGCCGCAACCGGCGCCGCGCCACCCGCAAGGCCACCGCTCCGGCGGGCGCCCCGCGCGGTGCGGTCGCTCCGGCCCAGGCCCCGGCCCCCGTGGTCGTGGACGAGCCGGTGACCGAGCCGGCCGAGACGGTGCTGGAGCCCGCTCCCGAGTTCGTCGCCGAGACCGCCCCGGTCGTCGAGACCGCGGAGGTCGTGGAGGCGGTCGAGGAGGCCGCGCCGAAGGGCCGTACGCGTCGCCGTGCGACCCGTAAGGCCACCGCCCCGGCGGGCGCCCCGGCCCCCGCGGTCGAGGTGGCCCCGGAGCCGGAGCCGGTCGTCGTGCCGGAGCCGGAGCCCGTCGCCCTGCCCGAGCCCGAGGTCGTCGCCGAGGTCGAGGAGGCCCCCGTCGAGGAGGCCCCCGTCGTGGAGGCCGCTCCGGCCCGTCCGCGTCGCCGTGCCACCCGCAAGGCCACCGCACCCGCCGGTTCCCCGGCCGGTGCTGCAGAGGCCGCAGTGGTGGTCGTCGAGGCCCCGTCGCCCGCCGAGGAAGCTCCCGCGGCTCCGGCCGAGGAAGCCGCACCGGTGGTCGAGGAGGCCGCACCGGCCAAGAAGGCCGCCAAGAAGGCCCCGGCCAAGAAGGCGACCGCGGCGAAGAAGGCCCCGGCCAAGAAGGCGGCGGCCGCCAAGAAGACCGTGGCCAAGAAGGCGGCCACGACCAAGAAGACCGCGGTGAAGCGGGCGACGAAGAAGACCGCGGCGGCGGAGCAGCAGACGCCTCCGTCCGTCTCGGCTCCGACCGAAGCCTGATCCACCGCTGAGTGACACAGCGTTCGTGGGCCCCGCCGAGTGGCGGGGCCCACGGCCGTACGGGCCCGGTTTGACCCTCTGGAACCGGCCCCGTAACCTAGACCGTCGGCGTGTCTTAGAGAGCGCCGCGCTCCTGAGCACCTTCCTCACGTTCCGTACGCGCAAGCGTCGGGCGCGAGAGGCCGCTCGTCCAATCCGGATCGGTGCGGTTCCGTCTTCTCGGCGGAGCTTGCCTGAGCGGCTGGCTTCAGGAGCATCCGTCCCGAGTGAGAGAGAGATCCGCGTGTACGCCATCGTGCGCAGCGGTGGTCGCCAGCACAAGGTTGCTGTCGGCGACATCGTTGAGGTTGACAAGATTTCCACTGCCAAGGTTGGCGACACGGTCGAGCTCTCGACCCTGCTCGTTGTCGACGGCGAAGCCGTGACCAGCGACCCGTGGGTCCTGGCCGGCATCAAGGTCACGGCCGAGGTTGTGGACCACCACAAGGGCGCCAAGATCGACATCCTGCGCTACAAGAACAAGACCGGCTACCGCCGTCGCCAGGGTCACCGCCAGCAGTACACGGCGATCAAGGTCACCGGTATCCCCGCGGCTGCGAAGTAAGAGGGACTGAGACATGGCACACAAGAAGGGCGCATCGTCCACCCGGAACGGGCGCGACTCCAATGCCCAGCGGCTCGGCGTGAAGCGCTTCGGCGGTCAGGTCGTTTCCGCTGGTGAGATCCTCGTCCGCCAGCGCGGCACCCACTTCCACCCGGGTTCGGGTGTCGGTCGTGGTGGCGACGACACGCTGTTCGCGCTGCAGGCCGGTTCGGTCCAGTTCGGCACGCACCGTGGCCGCAAGGTCGTCAACATCGTTCCGGCCGCCTGATCCAGCTCCTGCTGATCTAGCGCGTTCGTAACCTCCCGAGGGCGGATCTCAGCTCTTCCCGGCGCAAGCCGGGAAGAGAGGTCCGCCCTCGGCGCGTTGTCATACAGACCACGTTTTAATGGGCAGTGGTAGTCATACGACCTGCCCGGGACATTCCCGTATGTATCTGGAGGAACACCCATGACCACCTTCGTGGACCGCGTCGAGCTGCACGTCGCCGCGGGTAACGGGGGCCACGGCTGCGCCTCCGTTCACCGGGAGAAGTTCAAGCCGCTCGGCGGCCCCGACGGCGGCAACGGCGGCCGTGGCGGCGACGTCATCCTGGTGGTGGAGCAGGCGATCACCACCCTGCTGGACTACCACCACAGCCCGCACCGCAAGGCCACGAACGGCAAGCCCGGCGAGGGCGGCAACCGCTCCGGCAAGGACGGCCAGGACCTGATCCTGCCCGTGCCGGACGGCACCGTCGTCCTCGACAAGGAGGGCAACGTCCTCGCCGACCTGGTCGGTCAGGGCACCACCTACGTGGCTGCCGAGGGCGGCCGCGGCGGTCTCGGCAACGCCGCGCTCTCCTCCGCCCGCCGCAAGGCCCCCGGCTTCGCGCTCCTCGGCGTCCCCGGCACCACCGGCGACATCGTCCTGGAGCTCAAGACCGTCGCCGACGTGGCGCTGGTCGGCTTCCCGAGCGCCGGCAAGTCCTCGCTGATCTCGGTGCTCTCCTCCGCCAAGCCGAAGATCGCGGACTATCCCTTCACCACCCTCGTCCCGAACCTGGGCGTCGTCACGGCCGGGTCCACGGTCTACACGATCGCCGACGTCCCGGGTCTGATCCCCGGCGCCAGCCAGGGCCGTGGCCTGGGCCTGGAGTTCCTGCGTCACGTCGAGCGCTGCTCGGTGCTGGTGCACGTCCTGGACACCGCCACGCTGGAGTCCGACCGCGACCCGATCGCCGACCTCGACGTCATCGAGGAGGAGCTCAAGCTCTACGGCGGCGGCCTGGAGAAGCGTCCGCGCCTCGTCGTCCTCAACAAGGTCGACATCCCGGACGGCCAGGAGCTCGCCGACATGGTCCGCCCGGACCTGGAGGCCCGCGGCTACAAGGTCTTCGAGGTCTCCGCGGTCGCCCGTACGGGTCTGAAGGAGCTCTCCTACTTCCTCGCCGAGGTCATCGCCAAGGCCCGCGCCCGCAAGCCGAAGGAGGAGGCGACCCGTATCGTCATCCGCCCGAAGGCCGTGGACGACAGCGGCTTCACCGTCACCTACGACGAGGTCGAGGACGTCTACAACGTGCGCGGCGAGAAGCCCGAGCGTTGGGTCCGCCAGACCGACTTCAACAACGACGAGGCCGTCGGCTACCTGGCCGACCGCCTCAACCGCCTCGGCGTCGAGGACGCGCTCAAGAAGGCCGGCGCCCGCGCCGGTGACGGCGTGGCCATCGGCTCCGACGAGAACGCGGTCGTCTTCGACTGGGAGCCGACCATGATGGCCGGTGCCGAGATGCTGGGCCGCCGCGGCGAGGACCACCGCATGGACGCGCCGCGTCCGGCCACCACGCGCCGCAAGGAGAAAGAGGCCAAGCGCGGCGACTCGGCCCAGCAGGAGTACGACGAATTCCGGCCGTTCTGAGCCCCTCCCGAGGGACTTGCGCCCGGAAGGTTTGAAGGCCCCTTTACATGGGTCGCCTAGGATCTTCCGGGTGAACAGCAGCAACCTACCCACCGTGTCCGTCGTGGTCATCGCGTACAACGACGCCGGGCTCGTGGGCGAGGCCGTTTCCTCGGCCCTCGCCCAGGGCCCGGTGGTCGCCGAGGTCATCGCGGTCAACGACGCCTCGTCCGACGGCACCGCGCGGGTGCTGGACGAACTGGCCGCGGTCCACCCCCGCCTCAAGGTCGTGCACCGGACGGAGAACAGCGGGGGGTGCGGCACCCCGCGCAACGACGGGATCGCGGCTGCTTCCGGCCGGTACGTGCTCTTCCTCGACAGCGACGACGTGCTGCCGCCGGGAGCCGCCGACGCCCTCGTGCGCACCGCCGAGGAGCACCGCGCCCCGGTCACCGTCGGCGCGGCGGTACGGCGCGAGCTGCCCCAGCACCACGACGTCCCGTGGATGCCCGGACTGCACGTACCGGGCGAGGTGATCGAGCGGCCGGTGGACCGGCCCGAGCTCGTCCGCGACACGCTCTGCGTCAACAAGCTGTACGAGCGCGCCTTCCTCCAGGAACACGGCCTGCGCTTCCCCGACGGCCGGTTCATCTACGAGGACTTCGTCTTCACCGCCCGCGTGCTCGCGGCGGCCCCCCGCATCGCCGTCACCGGCGACCTCGTCTACGTCTGGCACGTGCGCCGCAGCTCCGCCCAGGTGTCGATCTCCCTGGACCGCAAGGACGTCGGGAACTGGCGTTCCCGCATCGAGGCCCACCGCACGGCCGCCCGGATCCTCACCGAGGCCTCCCCGGTGCTGGGCAGCGCCTGCCGGGTGAAGTTCCTCGAGTACGACCTGCGCATGTACCTGCGCGAGCTCGGCCGGGACCCCGAGTACCAGGCCGCCTGGTGGACCCTGACCCGCAGTTACGTCGACACCTTCCCCGAGGCCGACATCGAGTCCGCTGCGGCCCACGCCCGCTGGATCGTTTCCGTGCTGCGCGCCACCGCGACCCCGCCCGCCGATGTCGAGCGGCTCACCCGGCTGGCCGCCGAACCGCCGCGGCTGCTGCCCCCGTACGCGACCGGTCCCACCGGGGTTCCGGTGTGGAGCGAGGACCTCCCGGTCGAGCTGGTGGGTCTGCCCGTGCTGCCGGTCGGCGAGCTGCCCGTCACCGTCGACGCCGAACCGGCCGGCCGCGCCGCCGTCCGGATCCACGTGCACGACCTGTACGGGCGCCTGGCCGAGGCCGGGCCCGTCACCGCGCAGCTGAGCTTCATGCCCCGTGCGGGCGGCGAGGCGGTCCTCGCGCAGCCGGTCGAGCTGTCCCCCGACCGCAGCGGCGGCTGGGTCGCCGTGCTGCCGTTCCGCCTCGCCGACCTGGCCGTCACGGGCCGCCGCCAGGGGCTGCGCAGGATGCAGGCGTGGAACGTCGGGGTGGGCGTGCAGTGTGCCGACGGGAGCTCGGTGTTCACCTCCTTGCGCCCCCGGGGCCGACTGCTTCGCCGTCGGGCGCTGCCCAGCAGCCGGTACGGTGTGCTGCTGGCGCAGCCCTACCGGACGGGGGCCGGCGCCCTCGCGCTGCGCCTCGCGCCCGGCGCCGAGGGCGCGCTGTACCTCGTGCGCAACCGCCTCCACCGGGCCCGGGCGGGCCGTGGGGCGGGCTGAGGCCCCGTAGGCGGTCCCGGCCGCAGACCTGCGCACCGCCGCGCCCTCCATCCCGAAGTCGGACAGGACCAAGGAGACACACATGACGTTTCTGATCACCGGTGGCGCCGGATACATCGGCGCGCACGTCGTCCGCGCGATGCGGCTCGCGGGGGAGGAGGTCGTCGTCTTCGACGACCTCTCCACGGGCGACGAGGACCGCGTACCGGAAGGCGTCCCGCTGGTGGTCGGCTCCGTCCTCGACCGGCTGGCGGTGGAGGAGGTCATCCGCAAGCACAAGATCACCGGCGTGGTGCACCTGGCGGGCAAGAAGCAGGTCGGTGAGTCCGTCGAGAAGCCGATGTACTACTACCACGAGAACGTGCAGGGCCTTGCCGTCCTGCTCCAGGCCGTGGCCGACGCGGGCATCCGCAACTTCCTCTTCTCCTCCTCCGCCTCCGTCTACGGCATGCCCGACGTGGACCTGGTCACCGAGGACACCCCGTGCAAGCCGCTGAGCCCCTACGGCGAGACCAAGCTGGCCGGCGAGTGGCTGGTGCGCGCCGCGGGCAGGGCGCACGGCATTTCCACCGCCTGCCTGCGCTACTTCAACGTGGCGGGCGCCGCGGCCCCCGAGCTCGCCGACACCGGGGTCTTCAACCTGGTCCCGATGGTCTTCGAGCGCTACGACGCCGGCCAGGGCGCCAAGATCTTCGGTGACGACTACCCGACCCCCGACGGCACCTGCATCCGCGACTACATCCACGTCGAGGACCTCGCGGAGGCCCACGTGGCGGCCGCCCGCAAGCTCGCCGAGTGGGCCGTGGCCGGCGACTACAAGGACCTCACCGTCAACATCGGGCGCGGCGAGGGCGTCTCCGTCGCCGAGATGGTCGCGCTCATGAACGAGAGCACCGGGCACGACATCGCCCCCGTGATCAGCCCGCGCCGCCCCGGCGACCCGGCGAAGGTCGTGGCCTCTGCCGACAAGATCACCGGGGAGCTGGGCTGGAAGGCCCGGCACGACGTCCGCGAGATGGTCACCTCCGCCTGGGCGGGCTGGGAGGCCAACAAGGTGGCCCGCAAGGACGTCCACCGGGACGTCCACAAGCCCTGACCGGCCGGAAGCCGAACCCGCCGCACGTGAAGCAGCCCGCCCCGGACGCGTCCGGGGCGGGCTGCTTCACGTGCGTGCCGTGGAGGGGGCGGCGGTCAGCGTTCCAGGAAGGAGAACAGCTCTTCCCACCGGTCGGTGATCTCGGGGCTGGAGTAACGCTTGACCGAACGGAAGGCGTTGTCCCCGAGCCGGTCGCGCAGCTCACGGTCGGACATCAGCTCGCGCAGGTGCCCGGCCAGCTCCATCGTGTTGCCCAGCCGGGCCAGCAGCCCGTCCTCGCCGTGCTCGACGATCTCCCGTACGCCCGGCGCGCAGTCGAAGGCGGCCGGCGGCACGCCCGCCGCCATCGCTTCCAGCAGCGTGATCGGGAAGCCCTCGGCCCGTGAGGCCTGGGCGAAGACCGAGGCTCCGCGCAGGGCGCCCAGCACGTCGGCGGTGCTTCCCATCCACTCCACGGAGTCGTCCAGGCCCAGCGAGGTGCAGTACGCCTTCAGCGTCGCCTCCTCCGCGCCGGCCCCGTAGATCCGCAGGGTCCAGTCGGGGTGGTGCGGTGCGACGTCCGCCCAGGTGTCGAGCAGCAGGTCGACGCCCTTCTCGAAGCCGAGGCGGCCGACGCACGCCACGACCTTCTCCGTGCGCGGCGCGGGGGAGTCGGGCATGAAGGGCAGCGGGTTCGGCATGCTCCCCACGTTCTCCATGCCCGCCCGGATCCACAGGTCCGCGTCCTCGGCGGTCAGCACCAGCAGCCGGTCGACCTGCGGGTAGAAGCGGCGGACCCGCTCCCCGCGGGTGGACTTCTGGCTGGCTTCGAACGACTCGTGGCTCATCCCGATGACGGTGAGCCCCTTGGTGTCGGCGAGCGCCACCCACTCCATCGCCCAGACCTGGGTGACGATGACGACACCGCCCGGACGGGCTGCCCGCAGCAGCTCGCTCAGCCGCTCCGCCTTGACCCGCATCTGCGCCCGCCGGGCCGCCTGGCGGCGCCGCTCGGGCGCGTTCAGCCGGCCCTTGATCCCGCGCAGCCGGCGGGCCGACGGCGGGTGTGCGTCGTAGAGCGTGGTCATCTCGTACGGCAGACCCTGCGGCAGCTTCTGCCGGATGTCGTCGGCGACCGGGGCGATGCCCACGATGTGCACCCGGTGGCCGCGGTCGGTGAACTGCCGGGCCATCTGGTGCGACCAGGTGGTCACGCCGCCGATCTCGTCGACGTTGTTGGAGACGATGAAGATGTCACGGCCGCCCGGGGTGGCGGTCTGCTGGCTCACTTGCCGCTCCTGGTGAAGAACTTCTCTACGATCTGGCGGGCTGCGTCCCCGCGGTCGTACTCGCCGAACTCGGCGAGGAAACGCTGCCGGGCCTGGGCGTACTTGACGTCGGCCTCCTCGAAGGCGGCGAGCGCCTGGAGGAGCTCGTCCGCCGTGGCCACCACCGGGCCCGGGGCCTTCTCCTTCAGGTCGAAGTACGTGCCGCGGATGTCCGTCGCGTACTTCTCGTAGTCGTACGCGAAGAACAGCATCGGCCGGTCCAGGACCGCGTAGTCGAACATCACGGACGAGTAGTCGGTGATCAGACCGTCGGCGAGGGCCAGCAGCGGGGTGATGTCGTGGTGCCGGGACACGTCGATGACGCGGCCCGCGACGGACGGCGGCAGCGAGACGCTGTTGAGGTAGTGGGTCCGCACCAGCAGCGTGAAGCGGTCGCCGAGCCGGTCCGCGAACTCCTCCACGTCGAAGGGGAAGGTGAAGCCCTCCACCGCGCCGTCCGCGCCCGCCCGGAAGGTCGGCGCGTACAGCAGCACCTTCTTGTCCGGGTCGATGCCGAGCTCGCCCGCGAGGGGCCCGCGCACCCGCTCACCGCTGTGCGATTCGGTCCGGTGCGCCTCGACGAGGGCGTCGTTGCGCGGGTAGCCCGTGCGCAGCAGCACCTCGTCACGCAGCCGGAAGCCCTTGGCGAGGGTGCGGGTGTCGTGCTCGGAGCGGATCAGGAAGTGGTCGAAGCGGTCGACGGCCGCCTGGAAACGGGCCTGGCCGGCCCGGCCCTGCGCCTTGGTCCGCGGCTCGTGGAAGCCCATCCGCTTGAGCGCCGAGCCGTGCCAGGTCTGGATGTACGTGGTCCCCGGGCGCTTGGCCAGCGCCAGCGGGAAGCCCTGGTTGTCGACCCAGTATTCGGCCTGGGCGAGGGCGCGCAGGTACGGCCAGCTCCAGCGCTTGACCAAGGTGGCCTCCTTGGGGAAGCCGGTGGGCTTGGCGCCCGCGTACGACCAGATCGCCTCGAACGGCGCGCCCTGGCGGACCAGCTCCTCGTAGATCGCCTTGGGGCTGTCGCTGTACTGCTTGCCCATGTGGCTCTCGAAGACGACCGTGCCCTTCTTGATCGGCAGCTTCGAGAAGACCTCGTGGTAGACCTTCACCTTCTGCTCGCCGGAGCCCATGTTGCGGCGGGCCCGCAGTGCCTTGCGCAGGCCCCGCTTGACCACGTTGGCCGCCTTGCCCTGTATGGCGTTGTTGATCAGCGACTGGGTGCGGACGGCGGCGGCGCCCTCGGCGCTCAGCACGTAGCTGAGGTTGCCCTTCTTGGTCATCTGGGGCCCGAAGCGGTCGGAGACCAGCCGGGTCAGCCGCGGGCGCACGCGCAGCCGGGCCGCCGACTCGAGGTCGACCCCGCCGATCGCGACCCGGGTGGTGATCCGATCGCCGCCCGCGGTCAGCTTGAGGCGGACGTCCCAGACGGCGTCGATGATGCCGAGCGGGCGGACCGTGCTCGCGACGTCGGCGGTGCCGGTCCACTCGATCGTGTCACCGGCGTGGCGGACGGTTTCCACCGGGAAGCTGAAGGAGCGCACGCCGATCTGGCGGCGGGCCCGGAACTCCAGCGTGGCCTTCAGCGCCGCGTCGGCCGGGATCCGGCCCAGCGGGTTCACGACGGAGCCGGACATGGTGACCGTGCCGCGGCCGTCGTCCTCGTAGGAGGTGAGCCGGTTGCCCAGCGTGAGGGAGGTGAGCGGCGTGGTGTGGAAGGCCTGCTCGGTGACGTCCAGTATCCGGCGGGCCTCGGCGCCGTCGGGACCGTCGATGTGCTGCGCACACCAGTAGACGCGCCCGTCGCGCTCGGCGAGGGGGGAGGTGAGCCGGCCCTTGTTGGTCATGGCGTCGGCGGCCGGGAGCAGGTTGTCCCAGTCCTCCTTGCCCAGCAGGTAGGCGCAGATCGCCTGGAGGTAGGTGACGTTCTCGTACGCCGCCGGGTCGATCCCCTCCAGGTAGCCGTTGGCGAGGCGGGCGAACTCCTGGCGGTACTCGTCGCTCAGCAGCGGCAGGTCGCGCAGGTGCAGCACGAGGTCGTGCTTGAGGAACTTGGCGTCCTTCGCGGACTTGATGTCCGTGTGGCCCTTCTCGGCCAGCAGGCGGTCGACGCGGCGGTGGATCTCCATCCGGTGGACGAAGTTCGCGATCTCGTGGCGCCGGTTGCTGATCGAAAGGGCCGCGGCCTTCTCGACCACGTTCCAGAAGTAGACGTGGTTCGGGATCAGCGTGATGCGGCGGGCGGCCACGTAGGCCTGCGCGGAGAACAGCAGGTCCTCGTAGTGGATGCCGACCGGGAACTCCAGGCCCTGCTCCAGCAGGAACGCGCGCCGGTAGCACTTGTTCGTGGAGAGGGTGTCGTAGACCAGTAGGTCGGGGTACTCGGTGATCGATTCCAGGGTGCGGGTGCGCGAGTAGATCCAGGGGTACCACTCGGTGGTCTTGCCCCACCGGTTGTCGAGGTGCACGCGTACGCACATGCCCGCGACCAGGTCGGATCCGGTCCGCTCGGCGGCGTCCAGCATGTTCCGACAGGCGTTGCGCTCCAGCACGTCGTCGCTGTCGAGGAACATCACGTACGTTCCGGTGGCCTGCTGGATGCCGTGGTTGCGCGGCGCACCGCAGCCGCCGCTGTTCTCCGGCAGCTGGAAGGCGCGCACTCTCCCTGGATGCGCAGATTCCAGTTCCTGGGCGACCGCGTACGAGCGGTCCTTGCTGCAGTCGTCGACGATCACGACTTCGACGCTGTGCAGGGTCTGGTCCAGAACCGACTGGACTGCTGTCGGCAGACGCTCTGCGTCGTTGTAGACGATGACGACCACGGAGACGTCGGGCACGTGCACCTCGATCCCTTCGTTTCGTTACGTTCAGCTGATTCCGCTTATCTCGTCCACGCTACCGTGTGCCGCCCTCGACTCCCGCAGCCCGACTCCCGCCCGACCCTCGCCGTGCATACTTCTAAGGAAGAGGTGAGAGGCGGGTCCGGCCGCCGACAATCACCCGTTCGGATCCAGCAGGAAGTGTTCATGACGAAGCTGTCCGTAGTTGTCCCCTGCTTCAACGAAGAAGCCGTCATCGACAGCTTCGATGTGGAGATCCGGAGGGTCCTGGACGCCCTCCCCGTCGACTACGAGGTCTGTTACGTCGACGACGGAAGCCGCGACGGCACCCTCGACAAGCTCCGGAAGATCGCCGCCGAACACGGCGAGGAGACCCGCTACGTCTCCTTCAGCCGGAACTTCGGCAAGGAGGCCGGCATGCTCGCGGGCCTGCGCGAGGCCACGGGCGACGCCGTAGTGATCATGGATGCTGACCTCCAGCACCCGCCGGAGCTCATCGCGACCATGCTGGAGCACTACCGGCAGGGGCACGACCAGATCATCGCCCGCCGCACGCGCGAGGGCGACAAGAAGCTCCGCTCCGCCCTCAGCAGCCTCTACTACCGGGGCGTCAACCGCTGGGTCGACGTGGAGCTCACCGACGGCGTCGGCGACTTCCGCATGCTCTCGCGCCCGGCCGTGGACGCCCTGCTGTCGCTGCCGGAGTACAACCGCTTCTCCAAGGGGCTGTTCTCCTGGATCGGCTTCGACACCGTCCACTTCGACTACCGCAACG
This sequence comes from Streptomyces sp. NBC_00273, assembly GCF_036178145.1. Classification (NCBI taxonomy): domain Bacteria; kingdom Bacillati; phylum Actinomycetota; class Actinomycetes; order Kitasatosporales; family Streptomycetaceae; genus Streptomyces; species Streptomyces sp. NBC_00273. The sequence continues at coordinate 6,430,627 of NZ_CP108067.1, forward strand.
CGCAGCGCGAGGCCGGCGAGACGAAGTGGAAGTTCGGCGCCCTGCTGAACTACGGCATGGACGGCCTGATCTCCTTCAACAACAGGCCGCTGCGGATCGGGATCTGGTTCGGCGTGTCGCTGGTCGCCCTGACCGGCCTGTACGCCCTGTGGATCACGATCATGGCGATCACCAACGGCGTCGAGTCCCCGGGGTACGTCACCCTCGTGGCGATCATCACGGGCCTGGGCGGCGTACAGTTGATCATGCTGGGCCTGATCGGTGAGTACATCGGCCGCATCTACTACGAGGCCAAGCGCAGGCCGCACTTCCTGGTGAAGGAATCGCACGGAGCACAGCCGCTCCCGCGGACCGATGACCGGCCGGCGGCCCCGGTCGCAGAGCCTACGATCGTGGAGCGCAGCGCCCGATGAGCCGCAAGGACCAGCTCGGCCAGGTGTTCAGATTCGCCCTCGTGGGCGGCGTGAACACCGGCACCTTCTTCGTCATCTACCTGCTCCTGCACCCGTGGATGCCGTACTTCGCCGCCTACTCCCTCGCCTTCGTCCTGGCGATGGTCGGCTCGTTCTTCATGAACACCTACTTCACCTACCGGACCCGGCCGACCTGGAAGAAGTTCTTCCTCTTCCCGCTGACGAACATCACCAACTTCGTCATCCAGTCCGTCGGCCTCTACGCGCTGGTGACCTGGGCCGGGATGGACACCCGGATCGCCCCGCTGGTCGCGGCGGTCGTCGCCATCCCGTTCACCTTCCTGCTCTCCCGCAAGATCCTCGTCCCGGGTGCCGCCCGGGCCGAGGAGGCCCCTGTCGTGGAGGCGGGGTCCTCGTCCAGGGTCTGAAACCCCCGAGCAGCCCCGCGCGCCCACCCCGTAGATTGAGACGGCAGGCATCTCGGCGACGTGCGTTTCGCCGACAGGCATTTCGGCAAGGGGCAAGGGGACAGACGTGTCAGCGGCTAGGCAAGGTGTCGTGGACGCCCGCAGGATCGTGGTCAAGGTCGGCTCCTCCTCCCTGACCACCGCGGCCGGCGGACTCGACGCAGACCGGGTGGACGCGCTCGTCGACGTCCTCGCCAAGGCCCGCAGCGGAGGCGAGAAGGAGATCGTCCTCGTCTCCAGCGGAGCCATCGCCGCCGGGCTCTCCCCGCTCGGCCTGCGGCGCCGGCCCAAGGACCTGGCCCGGCAGCAGGCCGCCGCGAGCGTCGGCCAGGGCCTGCTCGTCGCCCGCTACACCGCTTCCTTCGCCCGGTACGGCGTCCGCGTCGGCCAGGTGCTCCTCACCACCGACGACACCAGCCGCCGGGCCCACTACCGCAACGCCTACCGCACCCTCGACCAGCTGCTCGCCATGGGCGCCCTCCCCGTCGTCAACGAGAACGACACCGTCGCCACGGACGAGATCCGCTTCGGCGACAACGACCGGCTGGCGGCCCTCGTCGCCCACCTCGTCCGCGCCGACCTCCTCGTCCTCCTCTCGGACGTGGACGGCCTCTACGACGGCGACCCCTCCCAGCCCGGCACCACCCGCATCGAAGAGGTCCACGGGCCCGAGGACATCGCGCACGTCTCCATCGGCAGCGCCGGCAAGGCGGGCGTGGGCACCGGCGGCATGGTCACCAAGGTCGAGGCGGCCCGGATCGCGGCCGCCGCCGGGATCCCGGTGGTGCTGACCTCCGCGAGCCAGGCCGCCGACGCCCTCGCCGGACGGGGAACCGGCACGCTGTTCCACGCCACCGGGCGCCGCTCGGCGGACCGGCTGCTCTGGCTCCAGCACGCGTCGACCCCGCAGGGGCACCTGGTCCTGGACGACGGCGCCGTCCGCGCGGTCACCGAGCGCGGGAGCTCGCTACTGCCCGCCGGGATCGCGGCGGTCGAAGGCGACTTCGTCGCCGGGGACCCGGTGGAACTGCGCTCCGCGGACGGCCGCGCCGTGGCACGGGGCCTGGTCAACTTCGACGCCAAGGAACTCCCGCAGCTCCTCGGCCGCTCCACTCGCGAGCTCGCGCGGGAACTCGGACCCGCGTACGAGCGGGAGGTCGTCCACCGGGACGATCTGGTCCTGCTGGAGGGCTGAGGTTCGGTAAAAGCGGAGCGCGGCGGCCCGTGGACTGGTCAACTGTGAGGGGCGGGCGGACCCGCGTGGCGGAGACAGGAGGCGACTGGTGAGACGAGCGCTGACCAGCGTCGGCACGGGGGACGGTGACGGCGGCGGTGGCGGGGAGGAGCAGGATCACGCATCGCGCCTGTGGCACGTGACCCTGAGCGTCTCCGGCAAGCCGGCCCCGCTGTCCGAGGTCCGGCGCGGGCTGGAGCAACTGGCCCACGACCATCCCTTCCTGCTGACCAGCCGGTACGCCGAGGACCACGCGGAGATCCGCTACTGGGAAGAGGCCCGGGACCTCCACGACGCGGCGGCCGTCGCCCTGCGGCTGTGGGGCGAGCACCGCTCCTCGGCGCAGCTCCCGCCCTGGGAGATCGTCGGCCTGGAGGTCATCGACCGCGCCACCTACCACCAGCGCGTGGCGGAGGGCTACGGCCCGCCCCCGGCCCACCCGGTGGGTGTGCACCCGTACTAGCCCCGGTCCGGGACCATTCCAGCCGGTCCGCGGCCACCCAGCCCCTGGGACCATCCAGCCGGTCCGGGACCGTTCAGCCCCTCCGGCGTTTGAGGAGCGGGGTCCGGGGCGGAGCCCCGGGTCTTTCAGCCCGTCCGGCGATCGAGGACCGGGTCCGGGCGGAGCCCGGCTGAAGGCCCCGGACGGAGTCTGGGGGACGGCGAAGGGGCGGGGCGGGGACAAGGCCCCGCGGACGGCCGGCGCCCGCCGTCTCGGGGGGTGGAACCCCGGCGGCGGGGTACCGCCGGGGGATTACCCTGGGCGGCATGACCTCGCTCGATGCCGCCACCGCCAGCGCCACCTCGCCCGTCCTCGCCACCGCGCAGCGGTCCCGTACCGCCGCCGCGGCGATCGCCCCACTCCCGCGGTCCGCCAAGGACACCGCCCTGCTGGCGATCGCGGACGCGCTGGAGGCCCGTACGGCCGAGATCATCGCCGCCAACGCCGTGGACACGGACAAGGCCCGCGCCGCCGGCACCAGCGAGACCGTCATCGACCGCCTCACCCTGACCCGGGAGCGGGTCGCCGCCATCGCCTCCGACGTCCGCGACGTCGCCGCCCTCCCCGACCCCGTCGGCGAGGTCGTCCGCGGCAACACCCTCCCCAACGGCATCGACCTCCGGCAGATCCGCGTCCCGCTCGGCGTCGTCGGCATCATCTACGAGGCCCGCCCCAACGTCACCGTCGACGCCGCCGCCCTCTGTCTCAAGTCCGGCAACGCGGTCCTGCTGCGCGGCAGTTCCTCCGCCTACTCCTCCAACACCGCCCTCGTCGCCATCCTGCGGGACGCCGTCGTGAGCGTCGGCCTGCCCGCCGACGCGATCCAGCTCGTCCCCGGCGAGTCCCGAGACTCCGTCCGCGAGCTGATGCGCGCCCGCGGCCTCGTCGACGTGCTCATCCCGCGCGGCGGCGCCTCCCTCATCAAGACCGTGGTCGAGGAATCCACCGTCCCGGTCATCGAGACCGGTACCGGCAACTGCCACGTCTACGTCGACGCGCAGGCCGACCTGGACATGGCGGTGGACATCCTCATCAACTCCAAGGCCCAGCGGCCCTCCGTCTGCAACTCCGCCGAGACCCTCCTCGTCCACCGCGACATCGCCGACGCCTTCCTGCCGCGCGCCCTCGACGCGCTCGCCGACGCCGGCGTCACCGTGCACGGCGACGCCCGGGTCCTCGCCGCCGCCGAGGGCGGCAAGGTCACCGCCCTGCCCGCCACGGACGAGGACTGGGCCGCCGAGTACCTGTCCTACGACATCGCCGCCGCGGTCGTGGACTCCCTCGACGACGCCGTCACCCACATCCGCCGCTGGACCTCCGGTCACACCGAGGCGATCGTCACCACCTCGCAGGCCGCCGCGCGCCGCTTCACCCAGCTGGTCGACTCGACCACGGTCGCCGTGAATGCATCCACTCGGTTCACGGACGGTGGCCAGTTCGGCTTCGGTGCGGAGATCGGCATTTCCACCCAGAAGCTGCACGCCAGGGGCCCGATGGGCCTTCCCGAGCTGACCTCCACCAAGTACATCGTCACCGGCGACGGTCACGTTCGGTAGTGACGCCTCGAGCACGGTGTGGCCGGAATTCGGCGCACACCCTGCCCAAGGCGGCCCCCCAGGTCTAGGCTGTTGCTGTGCCGGACGACGTGGGGGGCAAGCCGTTCCCGGACGACGGGGAGCCCGACGACGACCGCGGAGGCGCGGATTTCGACTTCGCCTCCGTGGTGTTCGACGAGGACTTCGTCCGGAACGCCGAGATCCAAGAACCGAGCGCCGCCGAGCGCCAACGGGCGGCCGATCGAGCGCGCGCGGAGGCCGAGGCCGCCCGTGCCGTGGCCGGCGGCTGGACGGTCGACGACGACTACGACAGCTACGGATACGGCCACCCCGACGGGTACGACGACGACCACGGCTGGGACCACGACCGCGGCTACGGGTACCCGGACGGCCCGTACGGTGCCTACGGCGGCAGTCTGCGCCCCTACCGCGGCCGCGCACCGTGGCTGCGCCCCGTCGCCTGGGTGCTCGCCTTCGTGATGGGCCTCGGCATGGTCGCGCTCGCCTTCAGCGCCGTGTACCGCAGTGCCGCGGGCGAGGCGGACCCCGCTCCGGCTCCCGCCAGCACCCCCAGGGGTGAAGTCACCGGCGTAGGCGCGTTTACGTACCCCTCCGTTCGCCAACCCTGAAGGTACGACCCCACTCGCATACGCCGGAGCCGGGGGCTTCTCTGAAGCGGGGACAGCGGGGAGAAGCGATGGCCGTGCCAGGAGATCCACCCAACAGCACCCCCGAGGGCATGGGCGGGGGCGACGACGACTTCCGGCCGGACGACTTCCGGCAGGACGAGTACCGGTCGGTGGTGTTCGACGAGGACTTCGTGCGGGCCGCCCGGCTCCAGGAGTACTCCGCGCAGGAACGCATGGGCGAACACGCCCGTGCCGTGCGCAGCCGATCCATCTGGTCCGGCGGCGGCTCCACGTCGTCCCGGACCAGCGCCCCCGGCCGGGGCGCACGGCAGGGCATGCTGCTCGTGCTGCTCATCGCCACGGCCTTCGCCTTCGCCGTCTACATGGGGCTGCGCAACCCCTACGTACCTCCGCCCGGGGGACCCGCACAGGCGCTCAGCAGCACCGTGGTCCCGCTCGCGCCGACCACCCACGTGCCCGGCGGGCGCCCCACCGAGCTGTACGCGAAGAGCCCCGCCGCCGACTACCGGGTCGGAGCGGCCGGCATCACCCTGCCCGCCGTGCGCCGCACGCACCACTTCACCGACGCCCAGGTCGTCGCCGCGCTGTCCATCGCCAAGGACTACCTGGTGCAGTCCTCGTTGGACCCCGACATCCTCGCCGGAGCGGCCACCCGCCCGGTGCGCGTCCTGCTCGACCCCGACCAGTTGGCGCAGTTCGACCGCAGCATGACTTCGCCCTCCGGCGACGGCCGCCACGCGGCCACCGGCTGGCTGGTCCGCTTCGACCAGGACACCGCCGTCGTGGCCGACTCCCGGGTACGGGTGAGCGGCACGCTCGCCTTCGAGGAGGTGGCCCCCGACACGCTGGAGGTCACCACCGACCACACCTTCGTCTACGCCGTACGGCCCGCCACCGGATCCCCGGCCGCGGCCGACGGCGCCTCGCTCTTCACCGTCCGGCGCGAGTTGCGGCTGCGCTTCGACCGGGAGGACCTGACGACCCGCCGGCTGGAGCTGGCCTCGGCCTATGTGATGGCCGGGCCGCAGGACTGCTCCGCCGACCCGGCCGGAGCCTTTCGCCCGCTCCTGGCCGGAGCCGGCCCGACCACGGTGGGCCCGGCCGCGAGCGACCCGTACGCCAGCGGCCAACCGCGGCGCACGGCCGGGCTGTGCGGCGTCCTGGCCTCGCCCACGACCCCGGCCGTGAGCCCGCCCGCGACACCGCCCCCGCCCCCGCAGGCCGCTCCCGTCAGCCCTGCTCCGTAGGTCCTGCCTTGTCCTGCGCAGCAGTGCCGGCTCCGGCTCCGGAGCCCGTGAACTTGTCGCGGAGCTTGCCGCCCACGTCGGCCGCGCCGCCCGCGATGTCACCGACCAGCTTGAACAGCGGGTCCTTGCTGGTGCGCACCGCATCGGCGTAGTGCGCGGCGGACTGGCGGAAGGAGTCGGTCACCGAGGTGTCCTTGTCCTCGTCCCGCCGCGGGTAGTGGCCGTCCATGATCCGCTGGTGGTCGCGGCTCTCGGCCCACTTCTTCAGCTCGGCCGCCCGCACCGTGGTGAAGGGGTGCGTCCGGGGCAGCAGGTTCAGGATCTTCAGCACGGAGTCGCGCAGATCGCCGCTCGACTCGTACTCCTCGGCCTGGGCCAGGAAGGCGTCCACGTTCATCTCGTGGAGGTGGTTGCCGCCCGCGATCTTCATCAGGCCCCGCATCGAGGCCTGCACGTCCTGTCCCACCAGCAGCCCGGCCCGGTCGGCCGAGAGCTCCGACTTGCGGAACCACTCCCGCAGCGCGGTCACGATCGTCATGATCGCCACATTGCCCAGCGGGATCCACGCGATCTTCAGCGCCAGGTTGGTCAGGAACAGCAGGATCGTGCGGTAGACGGCGTGCCCCGACAGCGCGTGGCCCACCTCGTGGCCCACCACCGCACGCATCTCCTCCTCGTCGAGCAGTTCGACGAGGCCCGTGGTCACCACGATGATCGGCTCGTCCAGCCCGATGCACATGGCGTTGGGGTTCGGGTCCTGCTGCACGTACATCTGCGGGACCTTCTCCAGGTCCAGGATGTAGCAGGCGTCGCGCAGCATCCCGTGCAGGTGCGGGAACTGCGTCTCGCCCACGCGCACCGACTCCGACAGGAACAGCAGCCGCAGGCTCCGCTCCGGAAGCAGCCCGCTCAGCGCCTTGAACACCGTGTCGAAGCCGCTCAGTTTGCGCAGTGCCACCAGCGCCGAGCGGTCCGCCGGATGCTCGTACGCCCGCGACGAGATGCCGGGGAACCGCCTGCGATCCCGCGCCGGCACCTTCTCGAACCCTGTTTCCGTCATTGCGCCCTCCCCTGTATGGACCTGTTCGTCCCTGCGTCTATCCTCTCCAACGCCTGAGTCGGCGTGAGCGTGCCCCAGGCCCCCGCATACGATGTGAGCGAAGTCTCCGCCCGCTCCCCGACTCGATAGGTATCTGCCTGATGAGCCTCTCCACCACCGCCCACAACCTGGTCGTCCTCGCCTCGGAGGGGGCCGAGCAGCACGGCGGCAACCACGACAGCCTGAACCCGTACCTGACCGGCGGCGGTGCCTTCCTGATCCTGATGCTGATGCTCTGGGTCACCACGCGCCTGAACCGCGACCGCTGAACCGGCCGAACCGGCTGAACCCGCCGAGAACGACGCGTCCCCCGGGCCAGTAGGCTCTGCGCTCATGGGAGAGCAGGAGATGCCTACCGGTCCGGTCAAGCGCCGGCTCGGCGTGATGGGCGGGACATTCGACCCGATCCATCACGGACACCTGGTGGCCGCCAGCGAGGTGGCCGCCCTTTTCCACCTCGACGAGGTGATGTTCGTGCCGACCGGCGAGCCGTGGCAGAAGTCGCAGCGGGCCGTTTCGCCGGCCGAGGACCGCTACCTGATGACGGTCATCGCCACGGCCTCGAACCCGCAGTTCTCGGTGAGCCGCATCGACATCGACCGCGGCGGGCCGACGTACACCATCGACACCCTGCGGGACCTGAAGGCGCAGAACGACGACGCCGACCTGTTCTTCATCACCGGTGCCGACGCGCTCGCGCAGATCCTGACCTGGCGCAACGCCGAAGAGCTCTTCTCGCTCTCCCACTTCATCGGAGTCACCCGGCCGGGTCACGTGCTCACCGACGACGGGCTCCCCAAGGGCGGCGTTTCCCTGGTGGAGGTGCCCGCGCTCGCGATCTCGTCCACCGACTGCCGTGCGAGGGTGGCCCAGGGGGATCCTGTCTGGTATTTGGTGCCGGACGGCGTCGTGCGCTACATCGACAAGCGTGAGCTGTACCGGGGAGCCTGAGCTTCCGGAGAGAGGGGCCCCGCGGTGAACGACCGACAGGATCCGTACGACCCGTATGCCGCCCAGGAGCAGCAGCTCGTCGGCTACGACGCGTACGGGCGGCCGGTGTACGGCCAGGGGCCCGCGCAGCCCGCCCAGCCCGCTCCGCAGCAGTACGGGCAGCAGTACGAGCAGCAGCAGTACGGCTACGACTACCAGGGCTACGGCCAGCAGCAGCCGCAACAGCAGCAGTACTACCCGCAGCAGCCGGCCGCCCAGGAGTACGGGCAGCAGGAGTACACCCAGGCGCCCGCCTACGGGTACGACACGCAGCAGACCCAGCAGTGGATCCCGCAGCAGACCGCCCCGGAGCCCCCGGCCCCCGCCGAGCGGCCGGCCGCCCAGGTCCCCGAGCCGCGCCGGCCGGACGCCGAAGAGGGCGGTGCGCGGGGCGACGACCGCGAGCGCGACGGCGACCGCGAGCGCGACGGCGAGCCCCGGGCGGACCGGGACTACCGCACCGAGATGTTCGCCTTCATCGACCAGCCGGACGAGGACTCCGAGGACGTCATCGACTGGCTCAAGTTCACCGAGAGCCGCACCGAACGCCGCGAGGAGGCCCGCCGCCGCGGCCGCAACCGGGTGGTGGCGCTGATCGTCGTCCTCGCCCTGTTCGTCGTCGGCGGACTCGGCTACCTCTGGTACGCGGGCAAGCTGCCCCTCCTCGACGGCCCCGGCGAGAAGAAGACCGGCGCGAGTGCCGACGCCGGCGCGCAGAAGCGGGACATCATCGTCGTCCACCTGCACAACACCAAGAAGGGCGGCACCTCCTCGGCGCTGCTCGTCGACAACGTCACCACCAAGAAGGGCGCCACCGTCCTGCTCCCGAACACCCTGGCCGTCACCGGCCAGGACGGGACGGCCACGGGGCTCGGCAAGTCGGTCGAGGAAGGCGGTCTCGGCACCCGCGAGGCCCTCGACTCCGTGCTGGGCACCCGCATCGGCGGCACCTGGCGCCTGGACACCCCCTTCCTGGAGAGCCTGGTCGACCTGGTCGGCGGCATCGAGGTCGACACCGACACCGCGGTCCCGGCCGACGACGCGGCCAAGACCCCGGCCGTGGCCCAGGGCCAGAAGCAGAGCCTGAGCGGCTCGATGGCCGTCGCGTACGCCACGTTCCGCGGGCAGGGCGAACCGGAGGCCAAGCAGCTGGAACGCGTGGGCAAGGTGCTCCAGGCGGTGCTGCGCAAGATCCCGAGCGACCCGAAGGCGGCGGCCGTGACCGTCGAGAGCATCGGTCAGATCCTCGACCCGGCCCTGAACGCGCAGACCCTCGGTGCCCTGCTGTCCCGGCTCGGCGCGCACGCCAAGGTGGGCGCGTGGCGCACCGACGTCCTCGCGGTGAAGGCGGACGGCACGCTCACGGACGACGCGAACAAGTCGGTCGTCAAGGAGGTGCTGGGCGGCTCCGGCGCCGCGGCGCAGCCCGGTGCGGCCCCGCGCGTCGGCCTCAAGGACGCCAGCGGCGACGAGAAGACGCAGGTCGCGGCGAAGGCGGCGCTGGTGAACGGCGGCTACACCTTCGTCGACGGCGGCAAGGCCGACAAGACGGCGGCCACCTCGCAGATCACCTACCAGGACGATGCGCAGCGGGACCGCGCGATCGAGGTCGCCAAGACGCTGGGACTGCCCGAGACGGCCGTGAAGAAGGCCGAGAACGCGGTGAACGCGGAGGTCGTGGTGATCCTGGGCAAGGACTACAAGGCGTTCTGACCAGGCTCCGGAGCGGCCCCGAGGGAGGCTTTCGCCCGCGCGCGACGCTGCGCGCGGGCGGTGTCGGCGGTACATGAGACCCTTGTAAGGATCTGCCCGCCAACCCGAAAGCATGGCCAGTGACCGCCACGGACCGCTCCATCGAGCTCATCACCGCCGCCGCCCAGGCCGCGGCCGACCGGCTCGCGCACGACATCATCGCGTACGACGTCAGCGACGTGCTGTCGATCACCGACGCCTTCCTGCTCGCCTCGGCGCCCAACGACCGCCAGGTCAAGTCGATCGTCGACGAGATCGAGGAGCGCCTGCTCAAGGAGCTCGGCGCCAAGCCGGTGCGCCGCGAGGGGGACCGCGACGCCCGCTGGATCCTGCTCGACTACGTCGACATCGTCGTCCACGTCCAGCACAGCGAGGAGCGTGTCTTCTACGCGCTGGAGCGCCTGTGGAAGGACTGCCCCGAGATCGAGCTCCCCGAGGACGCCAAGCTCACCATCGGCAAGGCCGAGGAGCACGCCAAGCTGCGCGAGGCGGCGGGCGACGACGAACTGGACGGTGATCTGTTCTGAGCGCGACCACCTCGGGCAAGTCCGGCAGGAAGATCGTCCTCTGGCGGCACGGCCAGACCTCGTGGAACCTGGAGCGCCGCTTCCAGGGCTCCACGGACATCGAGCTGACCGAGGCGGGTGTGGCGCAGGCGCGCCGCTCCGCGCGGTTGCTCGCCTCGCTGAAGCCGGATGCCATCGTGGCCTCCGACCTGCAGCGCGCCTCCGCCACGGCTGCCGAGCTGGCCGCCCTCACGGGGCTGACGGTGTCGCACGACGCGGCGCTGCGCGAGACGTACGCCGGCGAGTGGCAGGGCCTCACGCACGACGAGATCCTCGAGAAGTACGGCGAGCAGTACGCGGCGTGGAAGCGCGGCGAACCGGTCCGCCGCGGCGGCGGCGAGCTGGAGACCGAGGTCGCCGACCGTGCCGCGCCGGTGGTGCTGGAACACGTCGGACGGCTGCCGCGGTCCGGCACCCTCGTCGTGGTCAGCCACGGCGGCACTATCCGTACGACGATCGGGCGCCTGCTGGGCCTGAACGCGTACGACTGGGAGGGCCTCGGCGGGCTCTCCAACTGCTGCTGGTCCGTCCTCGGCGAGGGCGCGCGCGGCTGGCGCCTGCTGGAGCACAACGCCGGCACGCTGCCGGAACCGGTGCTCGGCGACGACGACTGAGCTGCCCTCTGCCGCTCCCCGGCGGGGCTGCCACCCGGATTTCACTTTCCGGCTGGTCACAGGCTAGAGTTCTTCTTGTTCGCAGCGCAGAACACCGGAGACGGGGGAGCGCGGCGGAGAGCGGGGCTATAGCTCAGTTGGTAGAGCGCCTGCATGGCATGCAGGAGGTCAGGAGTTCAATTCTCCTTAGCTCCACAATCAGGATCCCGTCCCCAACAGGGGGCGGGATCCTTGCTTTTGTACCCTTTCGCGTTTGCTGACCTGGCCCGCACCGGCATGGCAGAATCGTGACCGCCGGAGGGGGAGACGACGGCCCGATGCGGGAGGGAGTCGCTGACGGATGGGTGCACACCGGCGCCGGTGCGACTGGTGCAACAACGGCACGCCGATCGTGCGGGACATGGACCCGGTCAACCCCGATTACCAGTACTGGTGCGAGGAATGCGCTCGGGCGCTGATCATAAAAGGCGACCCGATCGAGACGTACCGCGAGCTGGAAGGGGAGCCGATCTACGGGCGGCTGCTCGACGAGCACTGCACGCTCAAGCGGTTCTATCAGTTCGCGAGAGCGTGACAAGTTGACTCAAATCGGACATGGCTTCTGGTCGGTGGAAACCGATTTTTGGACCAGGGCCATGACCGTGTAATGTTTGGGACGTCGCCAAGGGGAACCGGCAAGGGAAACCGAAGCGGCAAGCACAACAAGGGGCTATAGCTCAGTTGGTAGAGCGCCTGCATGGCATGCAGGAGGTCAGGAGTTCAATTCTCCTTAGCTCCACAGTGAAGAAGCGGGCCACCCGGATCGGGTGGCCCGCTTCTCGTTGTGCCCCCCCGTGTCCCGATGTCCGCGTGTCGGGGTGTCCGCCTGTCCTCGTGTCCTCGGGTTCCCGTGCGTCGTGTCGACGGGTGGAACGGCCGAGCGTCGGAAGGGGCCGCTGCGGTACCCTGACGCCATGCGTGCCGTACGCCTTCTGCTTACCGAGCCGCGCTGATCAGTACCGACCCTTCGAGATGGTCGGACCCGGCGCGGCGTCCCCTCCTGTGCGAGGGGTTTTTTCGTTTGGGCAGGCAGAGACGGCAGAGACGATCGATGGAGCTTCAGAAATCATGAGCGAGACGAACACCCCGGCCCCCGAGGCGGCCGAGGCGCACCGCTACACGGCTGCCATGGCCGCCGACATCGAGGCACGCTGGCAGGACGTCTGGGACGCGCAGGGCACGTACGAGGCCCCGAACCCGACCGGTGACCTGGCCGGGGACCCCGCAGTGGTCGCACGGCCCAAGAAGTTCATCATGGACATGTTCCCGTACCCCTCCGGTGCCGGCCTGCACGTCGGACACCCGCTCGGGTACATCGCCACCGACGTCTTCGCCCGCCACCAGCGGATGACCGGCCACAACGTCCTGCACACCCTGGGCTTCGACGCCTTCGGCCTGCCGGCGGAGCAGTACGCCGTGCAGACCGGCACGCACCCGCGCGTCTCGACCGAGGCCAACATCGAGAACATGAAGGTCCAGCTGCGCCGGCTGGGCCTGGGCCACGACAAGCGCCGGTCGTTCGCCACGATCGACCCGGACTACTACAAGTGGACCCAGTGGATCTTCCTGCAGATCTACAACTCCTGGTACGACGCCGACGCGAAGAAGGCCCGGCCGATCACCGAGCTGGTCGCCGCCTTCGAGGACGGCTCCCGTGAGGTCCCCGGCGGCCGCGCCTGGGCCGCTCTGACCGCGGCCGAGCGGGCCGACGTGCTGAACGAGTACCGGCTGGCGTACTCCTCGGACGCGCCGGTGAACTGGTGCCCCGGGCTGGGCACCGTACTGGCCAACGAGGAGGTCACCGCCGACGGCCGGTCCGAGCGCGGCAACTTCCCCGTCTTCAAGTCCCGGCTGAGCCAGTGGAACATGCGGATCACCGCCTACGCCGACCGGCTGATCGACGACCTGGACGCGCTGGACTGGCCCGAGGCCATCAAGCTGCAGCAGCGGAACTGGATCGGCCGCAGCGAGGGCGCGCGCGTCGACTTCGCGCTGGGCGACGAGGCCATCACCGTCTTCACCACCCGTCCGGACACCCTGTTCGGCGCCACCTACATGGTGCTGGCGCCCGAGCACCCGCTGGTGGAGGAGTTCATCCCGGCCGCCTGGCCCGAGGGCACCCACGAGGTGTGGACCGGCGGGCACGCCACGCCGGCGGAGGCCGTCAGCGCCTACCGCAAGCAGGCCGCCGCGAAGTCGGACGTCGAGCGGCAGGCCGAGGCCAAGGACAAGACCGGTGTCTTCACCGGCGAGTACGCGATCAACCCGGTCAGCGGCGACAAGGTCCCGGTCTTCATCGCCGACTACGTGCTGATGGGCTACGGCACCGGCGCGATCATGGCCGTCCCGGCGCACGACAGCCGCGACTTCGAGTTCGCGCGCGCCTTCGAGCTGCCGATGCGCTGCGTCGTGGAGCCGTCGGACGGGCGCGGCACCGACCCGGCCGCGTGGGACGACGCCTTCGTCTCCTACGACGCGAAGCTGGTCAACTCGACGGGCGAGGGCATCGCCCTGGACGGCCTGGACGTCGCCCGGGCGAAGGCCGCGATCACCGACTGGCTGACCGAGCGCGGCATCGGCGAGGGTACGGTCAACTTCCGGCTGCGCGACTGGCTGTTCAGCCGTCAGCGCTACTGGGGCGAGCCCTTCCCGATCGTCTACGACGAGGACGGCGTCGCGCACCCGCTGCCCGAGTCGATGCTGCCCCTGGAGCTGCCGGAGGTCGAGGACTACTCCCCGCGCACCTTCGAGCCGGACGACGCCACGTCCAAGCCGGAGACCCCGCTGTCGCGCAACGGCGAGTGGGTGAACGTGGAGCTGGACCTGGGCGACGGCCGTGGCCTGCGCTCCTTCCGCCGCGAGACCAACACCATGCCCAACTGGGCCGGTTCCTGCTGGTACGAGCTGCGCTACCTGGACCCGAACAACGCCTCGGCCCTGGTGGACCCGGAGATCGAGCAGTACTGGATGGGCCCGCGCGAGGGCGCACCGCACGGCGGCGTCGACCTGTACGTGGGCGGCGCCGAGCACGCGGTGCTGCACCTGCTGTACGCCCGCTTCTGGTCGAAGGTGCTGTTCGACCTGGGTCACGTCTCCTCGGCGGAGCCGTTCCACAAGCTCTTCAACCAGGGCATGATCCAGGCGTACGCGTACACCGACGCGCGCGGCGTCTACGTGCCCGCGGCCGAGGTCGAGGAGCGCGACGGCGGCTACTTCTACCAGGGCCAGCCGGTCAAGCGTGAGCACGGCAAGATGGGCAAGTCCCTGAAGAACGCCGTCACGCCGGACGAGATCTGCGAGGAGTACGGCGCGGACACGCTGCGCCTGTACGAGATGGCGATGGGCCCGCTGGACGTCTCCCGTCCGTGGGACACCCGGGCCGTGGTGGGCCAGTACCGGCTGCTGCAGCGCCTGTGGCGCAACATCGTGGACGAGGAGACCGGCGCGGTCACCGTCGTGGACGGTGAGCCGGACGAGGCGACCCTGCGCGCGCTGCACAAGGCGATCGACGGGGCCGGCTCGGACCTGACCGGGCTGCGCTTCAACACCGCCATCGCGAAGATCACCGAGCTGAACAACGCCCTGACGAAGGCGGGCCGCCCGCTGGAGCGCTCGGTCGCCGAGGCCCTGGTGCTGCTGGTCGCCCCGCTGGCCCCGCACATCGCGGAGGAGCTGTGGCACCGCCTGGGCCACAGCGAGTCGGTGGTCCACCAGGACTTCCCGGTGGCGGACCCGGCGTACGTCGTGGACGAGAGCGTGACGTGCGTGGTGCAGGTCAAGGGCAAGGTCAAGGCGCGGCTGGAGGTGTCGCCGACGATCTCCGACGCGGAGCTGGAGCAGCTGGCCGTGACCGATGAGGGCGTCGTGGCGGCGCTGGGCGGCGCGGAGATCCGCAAGGTGATCGTGCGCGCGCCGAAGCTGGTGAACATCGTCATCTGAGGGCGCAACCCCGCATAGGGGGGATCCCGTACGGGCAGGTTGGGGGTTCGATTGGAACCCCTGGCCTGCCCGTGGCGTTTACCGTGGAGGGGACGGAAAAGAGCCGTCGGGTACTGGGGAAGGGATGCTCATGGAGGCCGCGTTGATCATCTTCGCGCTGATGGTGCTTTTCACCTTCCTGGGGTTGGGCGTGTACGCGACCGTCAAGGTGGTGCAGGCGACCAAGCGCGGTGTGGACCGGACCATCACGCAGGCGCGACGGACCGTGGAGGACACCACCCTGCGCGCCAAGAGCTTCGGCCAGGTCGGGGTCACGGGGGCGCTGGCGCAGCTGCGCCTCGACCTGCGGACCTCGATGCGCGCCACGGAGCAGGCGCTGCAGGACGGGGTCCGCGTGGACGCCTCGCTGCACGAGTCGATCGCGCTGTTCGAGCGGCTGAGCGCGCACGGGCGCGAACTCGACGACGAGCTGAAGCGGCTCGAGCAGGACCCGGACCGCGGGCGGATCGCGGAGCGCCTGCCGGACCTGCGGGAGCGGACGGCCAAGATCAAGCAGGCCGCGGACTCGCTGCGGTGGGCCGCGCGGGACCGGGCCCAGCGCTTCGCGCAGGACGACCTGTCCACGCTGTCGGCACAGATCGAGGTCGAGTCCGACGCGCTGCGAGACTGGTCGCGGGAGCCGGTGGACGACCTCGCGGCGGCGGCCGCGGCGTGGGACGCGGCGCAGGCGAACGGGGCCGCGCCGGGTCAGGCGCAGGCTCCGGGGAGCGCTCCGGGGCAGCCTGCGGCGGCGGCGAGCCCGGCTTGGGGCGCGGATCAACCGCAGGCCCTGAATCCGGCCGCTCCGACGCCCCAGTACCCCTGGCAGAAGGCGCGCCGACCGGAGAGCACCACCTGAGGCGGGGCGTGCGGAGGCTCGTACCGTAGGCTCTCGCCGCGCCCAGGGGGTGCCGTGTCGGTCAAGGCCGGGCTCGCGGCGTCCGGCACGTACGCCCGTTACGTCCGGCACGCCCGCCCGCTGCGTTCTCGTCGGGCGCCGACGCTCCGCGTCGACCCCCTCCTCGGCCTTGCGGTGCACGGCACCGGACGCCGCGGGCCTGACCGATGCCACGGTGACGACAGGACCCAGCCGCCCCCGCCGACGGTCGCGTCGTGGGGCCAGGCTGCCGTCACGCCCCGGCGGGCGGTAACCTCCGGCTCATGTCCCGCCATGTCGCCATCGTCACCGATTCCACGGCCTACCTGCCCCGACCGGCCATGGCGCGGCACGGAATCACCGCCGTCCCGCTCACCGTGGTGCTCGGCGGCGAGGCACTTGAGGAAGGCACCGAGATCTCGGCGCGCAGCCTGGCCCTGGCCCTGCAGAAGCGCCGCTCGGTCACCACCTCGCGCCCGAGCCCGGAGGAGTTCGTCCGGGCCTACCGGGCGGCCGCGGACGCCGGGGCGACCGGCATCGTCAGCCTGCACCTGTCCGCCGAGCTGTCCGGCACCTACGACGCTGCCGTGCTCGCCGCGAAGACCGCACCCGTGCCGGTGCGGGTCGTGGACACCGGCATGATCGCGATGGCCCTCGGTTTCTGCGCGCTCGCGGCCGCCGAGGTCGCCGAGGCGGGCGGATCCGTCGACGAGGCCGTGGCGGCCGCCGAGAAGCGCGCGGCGGACATGGCCGCGTACTTCTACGTCGACACCCTCGACTACCTCCGCCGCGGCGGCCGGATCGGGGCCGCGCAGGCCCTCCTCGGCTCCGCCCTGGCGGTGAAGCCCCTGCTGACGCTGGACGGCGGTCGGATCGAGATGCTGGAGAAGGTCCGTACGTCGGCCAAGGCCATCGCGCGTCTGGAAGAGCTGGCCGTCGAGCGCGCCGGGTCCGCCGACGTCGACGTGGCGGTGCACCACCTGGCGGCTCCGGAGCGGGCGGAGAAGCTCGCCGAGAGGCTCCGCGAACGCATCCCCGGGCTGGTCGAGCTGCACGTCAGCGAGGTCGGCGCGGTGATCGGGGCGCACACCGGCCCGGGGCTGTTGGCGGCGGTCGTCTCGCCCCGCTGATCACCGGAACGGGTGGCTCGGTCATCCACAACGGAGCATTTTTCCACCGGAATTGAGTGATCCGAACCGGAGGCGGGATCGGCCTCTACGGTCGTGGCATGACTCTTCGAACGCGTGCTTCGCATCCGTCGGGCGCCACCAGTGGCCCGGGCCGCCCCCGTCTCTCCGACGGCCGACTTTCCGACGGCCGGCTCTCCGGCAGTCGCTTGCGGCACCGGCGTACGGCGCGTCGTGGCCGGCGGGTTCCTCATCCGGAGCCGGGCGCGGTGCGCCGACGGGCCGAGGCCTTGCTGGGCGGCAGCAGCCCGCCGCATGCCCCGCCCCCGCCCCCGCCCCCGCCCCCGTCGCTCCGGGCGCTCCAGGCGCCGTCCGGGGCCCCGGACGGAGTGGATGTCCAGGCACCGCCCGATGGGGCGTCCGGGCTGCCCTCAGGGGCTGCGTGGAGGCTGGCCGTGCGGGAGCGGCTGCCGCTGTGGCTACAGGACCGCTGCGAGATGCGGCCGCGTGCGGTGGCTGCGGTCGGAGTGGTGCTGCTCGCCGCGGTCGGCTTCGCCGGGCAGCAGTACTGGTCGGCCAGGCCGCGGGCGGTGACCGTGCCCGCGGTGGTCGCCCCGGGGGCCGTACCGGCGGCGGCCACGGCACCGGCCGGGGCCCCGGCCGCGGGAGCGGGGGCCGGTGGAGCCGGTGGGACCGGTGGGACCGCGCGGATCGTCGTCGACGTCAGCGGCAAGGTCCGGGATCCCGGGGTGCGACGGCTGCCCGCCGGTTCGCGGGTGGAAGACGCGTTGGCCGCCGCCGGGGGAGTGCGTCCCGGCACCGACACGACCGGGCTGAACCGGGCCCGCGTGCTGGTCGACGGAGAACAGGTGGTCGTCGGCGCACCGGCGCAGCCGCCGCCGCCCGCCGGGGCGGGCGGCGGTGCCGGCTCGGGTCCTGGCGCCGTCCCCGGATCCGGCCTCGGGCCCGGGCCGCTGAGCCTGGGCTCGGCCACGGTCGCCCAGCTCGACGGCCTGCCGGGGGTGGGGCCGGTGCTGGCGCAGCACATCGTCGACTTCCGTACCGCCCGCGGCGGCTTCCGCTCCGTGGAGGAGCTCCGCCAGGTCGACGGCATCGGTGAGCGCCGCTTCGCCGACCTGCGCACGCTGGTGCGGCCGTGAACCGCCCGGCGGGGCCGGTCCCGCCGGACCTCCGCCTCGCGGTGCCCGCCGTGGCCGCCTGGGCGGCGGCTGCCGTCGCCCTGGACATGCCCGTCCACCAGACCGCCCTCGGGGTGGGCCTGGCGATGGTCTGCGCGGGCCTGCTGATGCTGGGCGCGTGCCGGCGTCCGGGTCGGCTGTGGCGGCTCGCGCCGGTCGCTGCGGCGGCCCTGCTGTGCGGGGCCGCCGGCGCGGGGGTGGCAGGGCTCCAGCGGGCCGAAGCACGGGCCGGGCCGGTGACCGGTCTGGCACGGGAGCACGCCCGCGTTCACGCGGAGCTCACCGTCGGCTCCGACCCGAGAGCCGCCCGGAGCGCGAGCGGTCCGCCGGTGATGGTGCTGGACGCGGTGGTGACCCGGGTGACCGGCCCCGACGGGGCGAGCACCCGGGTCGAAACCCCGGTGAGGGTGCTGGCCGGGCATCCGGGATGGGCCCGGCTGCAGCCTTCCACCCGGGTGGGGGTGGTCGCCCGGCTGGACCCCGCGCAGGGCGGGGAGCGGGCCGTGGCGCTGCTCCGCCCGGCGCGTGACACCCCGCCCGGGGTGACCGGCGGCCCGGACACCGTCCAGCGGATCGCGGGGCGGCTGCGGGCCGGGCTGCGCGAGGCCACCGACGGGCTCGCACCGGACGCCAGAGCCCTGCTGCCGGGGCTGGTCGTCGGGGACACGTCCAGGGTTCCGCCCGATCTGCACGAGGCCTTCCGGGCCACCGACCTGCTGCACCTGCTGGCCGTCTCCGGTTCCAACCTGACCGTGGTGCTGTTCCTGCTCATCGGGCCCCCGGCCCGGGCGCAGCGGGCCGAACGGCGCGGGCTGGCGCCCCGACTCGGCCTCTCGCTGCGGGTCACCGCCCTGTGCGGGGCGGCCCTGACACTGGCCTTCGTGGTGGTGTGCCGGCCGGAACCGAGCGTGCTGCGGGCCGCCGCCTGCGGGGCGGTCACCCTGCTGGCCATCGCCACCGGACGGCGCAGGTCATTGATCCCGGCCCTGGGCGCGGCCGTGCTGCTGCTCGTGCTCTACGACCCGTGGCTGGCCCGCAGTCACGGCTTCCTGCTCTCCGTGCTGGCCACCGGGGCACTGCTCACCCTCGCTCCTCGGTGGAGCGAAGCCCTGCGGCGCCGTGGGGCGGGGCCACGGCTCGCCGAGGCGCTGGGGGCCGCAGCGGCCGCGCAGGCCGTGTGCGCGCCCGTGGTGGCCGTACTGGCCGCCCGGGTCAGCCTGGTGGCGGTGCCGTGCAACCTGCTGGCCGAGCTGGCAGCCGGTCCCGCGACGGTTGTCGGCTTCGGCGCGCTCGCGGTGGCTCCGGTGTGGATGCCCGCCGCGGAGCTGCTCGCCCGTGGTGCGGGGGTGCCGGCGGGGTGGATCGCGGGCGTCGCCCGGGCCGGGGCCCGGTTTCCGGGCGCGGAGCTGGCGTGGCCGGGCGGGCTCACCGGCGGCGTTCTGCTGGCCGCCGCCACTGTGGCCGTCGCCGTGGTCGTCGGTGCCCGGTTCCGCGGGCGCGGGTTGCTCTGCTCCGCCCTGGCGGCACTGCTGCTCCTGGCCGTACTGCGGCCGCCGCAGCTCACCCGTTCGCTCTCGGGCTGGCCGCCGCCCGACTGGAGCTACGTCCAGTGCGCCGTGGGGCAGGGGGACGCCGCTGCGCTCTCCATCGGCCCGGGAGAGGCCCTGGTGGTGGACGCCGGCCCGGAGCCCGGACCGGTGGACGAGTGTCTGCGCGCCCTGGGCGTGCACCGCGTCCCGCTGCTCCTGCTGACGCACTTTCACGCCGACCACGTAGGAGGTCTGTCGGGGGTGCTGCGGGGCCGGTCCGTGGGTGTGATCCAGGCCACCGCACTCGAAGATCCGCCGGGGCAGGCCGAGTTCGTCCGGCGGACCGCGGCGGCTGCCGGTGTGCCGATCGTCGAGGCGGTGCAGGGCGAGCGGCGCCGGGCCGGGGCGTTCGAGTGGCAGGTGCTCTGGCCGCCACCGGCCGGACCCCCGCCCGAGGGGCCCAACGACGCGAGCGTCACCCTGCTGGTGCGCGGCGCGGGGCTGACCCTGCTCCTGCTCGGCGACCTCGAACCTCCCGCCCAGCAAGCCCTCTTGAGAGCCCATCCGGACCTCGGTCCGGTGGACGTCCTCAAGGTCGCCCATCACGGTTCCGCGCACCAGGACCCGGAGCTGTACGCCCGGATCCGGCCACGGCTTGCGCTCGTTCCCGTCGGCGTGGCCAACCGCTACGGACACCCCGCGCCGAGTACGCTCGCCCGGCTGCGGGAGTTGGGGGCGACCGTGCTGCGCACCGACACAGACGGCTCGATCGCAGTCGCCGGAAGCGGAGTTCGGCTACGTTCATTTCCGGCCAATCGGCGGCGGAATCGGCGCGGCCATACCGGGCGCGACCACTCTGTTTGCCCACAACCCGACAGCATGATCGAATGCGTCTTCGCCAGAACGGTCCAAGTCCACACAGCACGGGGGTGCATCAGTCATGTTCGGTCGCCGACGGGGGATGGAGACGGCCGGAAGTTCCAGCCCGCCCACATCCGCGACACTGACGCTGCCGCCGACGGCGCGTCTGCTCAGCTGCCGGGTTCTCGACACGGTCCACCGGCCGGTCCGGCAGGCCGCGTTCGAGGTGACCGACCCGATCGGCCGCCGCATCGTCAGCGGCGAGACCGACCCGTACGGTGGCTTTGCCGTGGCCGTACCGGAGGGGGAGTACCGCCTCTCCGTGACCGCGGAGGGGTACGCGGCCTTCCACGGGGTGACGATCGTGGGGGACCCGGGGCAGCCCGGCACCGCGGAGATCATCCTCGACACGGTGGAGCCGCCGCTGCTGCCGCAGCCCGGCCACTGGGAGCTCGACCCGACGCACTCGTCCATCGGTTTCACGGCCCGCCACATCGGCCTGGCCCGGATCCGCGGTCGGTTCAGCACGTTCGCGGGGGCGGTGCGGATAGCCGAGCGCATGGAGGACTCCTCCATGCACGTGATCATCGATGCGGCGAGCATCGACACCGGGTTGCGGCTGCGCGACGACCACCTGAGGTCGGGGGACTTCCTGGACGCGGTCCGCCATCCCACGGTGGAGTTCTACAGCGAGCGTTTCATCCACCGCAGCGGCGGCCGGTGGACCGTCGCCGGCGCGCTGACCCTGCACGGGGTCAGCCGGTCCGTGACCCTGGACACCGAGTACCTCGGTCTGGGCACCGGCATGGAGGGCGAGCTCCGGGCGGCCTGCCGGGCCACCACCGAGCTGCACCGCGAGGACTTCACCCTGAACTGGCAGTCGATCCTGGCGCACGGGATCGCGGCCATCGGTTCGAGCGTGGAAGTGACGCTGGACGTCCAGGCCGTGCGCAAGGCCTGACGCGCAGTCCTCTACGGGGCTTCCAGCCAGCCCTCGTACTCGGCGGCGAGGTCGTCCAGCGAGGTGGTGTCGAGGCGTTCCCGCGGGTCCTCGACGATCACCAGCCACTGGGCGTCCTCGGCGTCGTCCTCGCCGGCCAGCGCGTCGCGGACCAACTGCGGCTCCTCCGGGAGGCCGAAGCGGTCGACGGCCTCCTGGGCCACCTCCTCGGCGGCGTCGCGGTCGGGCAGGACGAGTACATGTCGCACATTCACGCGACCATTCTCGGGCACGCGGGGCGGGGGGCTGTCAGTGCGGCGTGGGATGCTGGAGCCGATGGCCACCAGGAAGAACTCCACCGACGATCCGCTTGCCCCGCTCACCCTCGCGGTGGGGCAGGAGGAGCTGCTGCTCGACCGTGCCGTGCGCGAGGTGGTGACGGCCGCCCGCGCCGCCGACGCCGACACGGACGTCCGCGACCTCGCCTCCGATCAGCTCCAGCCCGGCACGCTCGCCGAGCTGACGAGCCCCTCGCTCTTCTCCGAGCGCAAGGTGCTGGTCGTGCGCAACGCGCAGGACCTGTCCGCCGACTCGGTCAAGGAGGTCAAGGCCTACCTCGCCGCGCCCTACGAGGAGATCATCCTGGTCCTCCTCCACGCGGGCGGGGTCAAGGGCAAGGGCCTGCTGGACGCCGCGCGCAAGGCGGGCGCGCGCGAGATCGCCTGCCCGAAGATGACGAAGGCCGCGGACCGGCTGTCCTTCGTGCGGGGCGAATTCCGCACGCTCGGCCGGTCGGCGACCCCGGAAGCCTGCCAGAACCTGGTGGACGCGATCGGCAGCGACCTGCGGGAGCTGGCGAGCGCCGCCGCGCAGCTGTGCGCCGACGTCGAGGGCACCATCGACGAGGCCGTCGTCGCCCGCTACTACACCGGCCGGGCCGAGGCCTCTAGCTTCACGGTCGCCGACCGGGCGGTCGAAGGGCGCGCGGCCGAGGCGCTCGAAGCCCTGCGCTGGTCCCTGTCCACCGGGGTGGCGCCGGTCCTGATCACCAGCGCCCTGGCCCAGGCGGTCCGCGCGATCGGCAAGCTCGCCTCCGCCCCGCGCGGAGCCCGCCCCGGCGACCTCGCCCGGGACCTGGGCATGCCCCCGTGGAAGATCGACCGGGTCCGCCAGCAGATGCGCGGCTGGTCGGCGGACGGGGTCTCGGACGCCCTGCGCGCCGTGGCCGCCGCCGACGCCGGGGTCAAGGGCGGCGGCGACGACCCCGAGTACGCCCTGGAGAAGGCCGTCGTCGCGGTGGCCCGCGCGGCCCGTCCCCAGCGCCGTTAGCCCGGACCCCGCATGTATGACGATGCCGACTACTGGGAGCGCTGGATCGCGAGGCTGCTGGGCGTCCTCGCCGCCGATGCCACGGATCAACTGGCCTGGGCCGGTGAGCACGGGGTGAAGAGCGTCCCTGTCACCGACGACGCCGACTTCGTCCTCCACCTGGCCGAGGGGATGGCGGAGCGGGGGACCCTCGCCCCCGAGGCCCTGCAGGACCTCCGGGCCATCGGCCGGATCCTCGGCGAGGCCGACGTCCGCGGCCGCGCCGGCCTGTGGGCCCGGTCGCTGACCGCCGAGCCCGCCTGGAGCGAGGTGCGCACCCTGGCCCGCCGGATCCTCGTCGCCCGCGAGGGCGACTGGCGCAGGCCCCTGCCGCACCGCGTACCGCCCCAGCACATCTACGACTGAGCCCGCCCGGGGTGAGGCCCCCCGGGCAGCACGAAGGCCCCGGCAACCGCCCTGGGGAAGGGCGGAGGCCGGGGCCTTCGGGTTACTTCTGGATTGCTCCGCACCCGCGTGGCGAACGCTTCGTGTGCGGAGCGGGGTGCCGGTCAGGAGCGGGAGAGAGGGCCCGCTGGGTCCCTTCCGGCGATCACATCAGGGAGCTCAGCCCTGCAGGGAGGCAACCTTGGTGGCCAGCGCCGACTTCTTGTTGGCGGCGGCGTTCTTGTGGATGACACCCTTCGAGACAGCCTTGTCGAGCGCACGCGCGGCAGCGCGAGAAGCCACGGTGGCCTTCTCGACGTCACCGGCGACGACGGCCTCGCGGGCCTTGCGGATCGCGGTCTTGAGCGAGGACTTGACGGCCTTGTTGCGCAGGCGCGCCTTCTCGTTCGTCTTGTTCCGCTTGATCTGGGACTTGATGTTCGCCACGAAAGAGCCTTTTCAGGTTCAGAGTTTGATCTTCGGATTGTGCCTCGACAGCTGAGAGGGCATACGAGACACAGCTGCCCAGGCTACCAGGCACGCTGCGGGCGGCCCAAACCGAGCGCACTGCCCCGTCCATGGGACCATGGGAGTCTGCGTAGAGATCCGACATCGCGCCGCCGACAGCGACGGGAGCCGGACCCTCGCTCCGACCGACGCTCCGCAAACGCTTCCGACTGCGACCGAGAATCAGGACACTGCGTGCCCGCGATCCCCAGCCACGTGCCCGAGCCGAGCCGTACCGACTCGGCGCTGATCCGCAACTTCTGCATCATCGCGCACATCGACCACGGCAAGTCGACCCTTGCCGACCGGATGCTCCAGATCACCGGTGTGGTCGACCAGCGGCAGATGCGCGCCCAGTACCTCGACCGCATGGACATCGAGCGTGAGCGCGGCATCACGATCAAGTCCCAGGCGGTCCGGCTGCCCTGGGCTCCCACCACGGGCGAGGGTCAGGGCAACACCCACATCCTCAACATGATCGACACCCCCGGGCACGTCGACTTCACCTACGAGGTCTCCCGTTCCCTCGCCGCGTGCGAGGGCACCGTCCTCCTCGTGGACGCCGCCCAGGGCATCGAGGCGCAGACCCTCGCCAACCTGTACCTGGCGATGGAGAACGACCTCGCGATCGTCCCCGTCCTGAACAAGATCGACCTGCCGGCCGCCCAGCCGGAGAAGTTCGCCGAGGAGCTGGCGAACCTGATCGGCTGCCAGCCCGAGGACGTGCTGCGCGTCTCGGCGAAGACCGGTCTCGGCGTCGAGGCGCTGCTCGACAAGGTCGTCGCCACGGTTCCGGCCCCGGTCGGCGTCAAGGACGCCCCGGCCCGCGCCATGATCTTCGACTCCGTCTACGACTCGTACCGTGGCGTCGTCACGTACGTCCGTGTGGTCGACGGGCAGCTGAACAAGCGCGAGCGCATCCGCATGATGTCCACCGGCGCCACCCACGAGCTGCTGGAGATCGGCGTCTCCTCCCCGGAGATGACCCCGTCCGACGGCATCGGCGTCGGCGAGGTGGGCTACATCATCACCGGCGTGAAGGACGTCCGTCAGTCCAAGGTCGGTGACACCATCACCAGCCTGCACAACGGCGCCACCGAGGCCCTCGGCGGCTACAAGGACCCGCGGCCGATGGTCTTCTCCGGCCTCTACCCGCTCGACGGCTCGGACTACCCGGACCTGCGCGAGGCGCTGGACAAGCTCCAGCTCAACGACGCCGCGCTCGTCTACGAGCCGGAGACCTCGGCGGCGCTCGGCTTCGGCTTCCGCGTCGGCTTCCTCGGCCTGCTCCACCTGGACGTGGTCCGTGAGCGCCTCGAGCGCGAGTTCGGCCTCGACCTGATCGCCACCGCGCCCAACGTGGTCTACCGGGTGGTCATGGAGGACGGCAAGGAAGTCACCGTCACCAACCCGAGCGAGTTCCCCGAGGGCAAGATCTCGGACGTGTTCGAGCCGGTCGTCAGGGCCACCGTGCTCGCGCCCACCGAGTTCATCGGCGCGATCATGGAGCTGTGCCAGCAGCGCCGCGGCACGCTCCTCGGCATGGACTACCTCTCCGAGGACCGGGTCGAGATCCGCTACACCCTCCCCCTCGCGGAGATCGTCTTCGACTTCTTCGACCAGCTGAAGTCCAAGACGCGCGGTTACGCCTCCCTGGACTACGAACCCACGGGCGAGCAGTCCGGCAGCCTGGTCAAGGTCGACATCCTGCTGCACGGCGACAAGGTCGACGCCTTCTCCGCCGTCACGCACAAGGACGCCGCCTACGCCTACGGCGTGCGCCTCGTGGCCAAGCTGCGCGAGCTCATCCCGCGGCAGGCCTTCGAGGTGCCGATCCAGGCCGCGATCGGCTCCCGCGTCATCGCCCGCGAGACCATCCGCGCCATCCGCAAGGACGTCCTCGCCAAGTGCTACGGCGGTGACATCTCCCGTAAGCGGAAGCTGCTGGAGAAGCAGAAGGAAGGCAAGAAGCGGATGAAGATGGTCGGCTCCGTGGAGGTCCCGCAGGAGGCCTTCATCGCCGTCCTCTCCAGTGACGAGTCCGGCGGCAAGAAGAAGTAGCAGCCCCGCCGTCACCCGACGCAGACAGGCCCCCGCACTCAGGTGCGGGGGCCTGTTTCGTTATGAAGCGGCCGCTCGCGGGCCCTTACGCACGCGCCGGTCGCGCTCTAGTCTGATCACTGCTCGACGGTTACTCGCCAGTTTAAAAAGCCACCGGCTGCATACCCGCCAGTCCCCAGCGCTCCCCAGCGCCCCACGCCCACGCACTACCGCGTGGATCGGTCCGGAGGATGTCGTGAGCGACACACAGACCTATCTCGAGAACCGCCCGCCCACCGTGGCGGTGCTCTTCCTTGAGCGCGTCGCAGCGACGCCGAACGACGAGGCCTACCGGTACCCGGTACCGGCGGCCGGCGGCCAGGGCGGCGCCGACGACTGGAAATCACTCAGCTGGGGCCAGGCGGCCGAGCGGGTGTTCGCCATCGCCGCCGGGCTGATCTCCCTCGGCCTGGAAACGGAGGAGCGCGTCGCGCTCGCCTCCAACACCCGGGTCGACTGGATCCTCTCCGACCTCGGCGTGATGTGCGCGGGCGGTGCGGTCACCACGATCTACCCCAGCACCAACGCGGACGAGTCGGCGTTCATCCTCTCGGACTCCGAGAGCCGGGTGCTCATCGCCGAGGACGCCAAGCAGCTGGCGAAGGCGCGCGAGCGCCGCGCCGAGCTGCCGCGGCTCGCCCACGTCGTCGTCCTGGACGCCGACGACGCGATCGCCGCCGAGGGCGACCCCGAGGGCTGGGTCCTCTCCCTCGCCGAGCTGGAGGCGCGCGGCAAGGAGTACCTCGCCAAGCACCCCGAGGCGGTCAACGAGCGGGTCGCGGCCATCACCTCCGACCAGCTCGCCACCCTCATCTACACCTCCGGCACCACCGGCCGCCCCAAGGGCGTCCGGCTGCCGCACGACAACTGGTCGTACATGGCCAAGGCCATGGTCGCCACCGGTCTGATCGGCAAGGAGGACGTCCAGTACCTGTGGCTGCCGCTGGCCCACGTCTTCGGCAAGGTGCTGACCTCCGGCCAGATCGAGGCCGGGCACGTGACCGCCGTCGACGGCCGGATCGACAAGATCATCGAGAACCTGCCGGTCGTGCAGCCGACGTACATGGCCGCCGTCCCGCGCATCTTCGAGAAGGTCTACAACGGCGTGGCCGCCAAGGCCCGCGCCGCCGGCGGAGCCAAGTACAAGATCTTCCAGTGGTCGGTCGGCGTCGCCCGCGAGTACGCGAAGGTCACGCAGGACAACTTCCGCCGCACCGGCCAGGCGACCGCCCCCTTCGGCCTCACCACCAAGCACAAGATCGCCGACGCGCTCGTCTACTCCAAGCTCCGCGAGGCCTTCGGCGGGAAGCTGCGCGCCGCCGTCTCCGGCGCCTCCGCCCTGGCCCCCGAGATCGGCTTCTTCTTCTCCGGCGCGGGCGTCCACATCCTGGAGGGCTACGGCCTGACCGAGTCCAGCGCGGCCTCCTTCGTCAACCCGGGCGAGGCCTACCGCACCGGCACGGTCGGCAAGCCGCTCCCCGGCACCGAGGTCCGCATCGCCGACGACGGCGAGGTCCTGCTGCGCGGCCCCGGCATCATGCAGGGCTACCACCGGCAGCCCGACAAGACCGCCGAGGTCCTGGAGTCCGACGGCTGGCTGCACACGGGCGACATCGGCGAGCTGTCGGCCGACGGCTACCTGCGCATCACCGACCGCAAGAAGGACCTGATCAAGACCTCGGGCGGCAAGTACGTCGCCCCGGCGGAGATCGAGGGCCAGTTCAAGGCGATCTGCCCGTACGTGTCGACGATCGTCGTGCACGGCGCCGACCGGAACTTCTGCTCGGCGCTGATCGCCCTCGACGAGCCGTCGATCCTGACCTGGGCGGCCGAGAACGGGCTGGAGGGCAAGACGTACGGACAGGTCCTGGCGGCGCCGGAGACCAACCGCCTGATCGAGACGTACGTACAGACCCTGAACGAGGGCCTGCAGCGCTGGCAGACGATCAAGAAGTTCCGGCTGCTGCCGCGCGACCTCGACGTCGAGCACGGCGACCTCACGCCCAGCCTGAAGCTGAAGCGGCCGGTGGTCGAGCGTGAGTTCAAGCACCTGATCGAGGAGATGTACGAGGGGTCCCGCGAGGCGTAGCGCCTGCCGCGGGCCCGGCGGGGCGGGGCGGCGGACCGCCCCGCGGACCCCGCCGTTCCCGGGCGGCCCCGGGGTGTCGGCCGCGAGCCGGCTCCCGGGGCTCCGCCCCGGACCCCGCGCCTCAAACGCCGGCGGGGTCGGACGGGACGCCGGCGGGGTCGGACGTGACGACGGCGGGGCCGTTCCCGTGCGGGATGATGGGTGCATGCCTTCCGCACTCCCCGACGGTGAACCCATGCCCGAAGACGGCGCGCTGCCGTCGCACGCCCTGGCGGGCGCGGGGGAGCGGCCGCTCGGGTTCTACCTGCACGTCCCGTACTGCGCCACGCGCTGCGGGTACTGCGACTTCAACACCTACACGGCCACCGAGCTGCGGGGCACCGGCGGTGTGCTCGCCTCCCGGGAGAACTACGCCGACACCCTGATCGACGAGGTCCGCCTCGCGCGGAAGGTGCTCGGGGACGACCCGAGGGCCGTACGGACGGTGTTCGTGGGCGGCGGCACGCCCACGTTGCTGCCCGCCGGGGACCTCGTACGGATGCTCGCGGCCATCCGGGACGAATTCGGCCTGGCCGAGGACGCCGAGATCACCACCGAGGCCAACCCGGAGTCGGTGAACCCGCAGTACCTGGCCGAGCTGCGCGCCGGGGGCTTCAACCGGGTCTCCTTCGGCATGCAGAGCGCCAAGCAGCACGTCCTGAAGGTGCTCGACCGCACCCACACGCCGGGGCGCCCCGAGGCGTGCGTCGCGGAGGCGCGGGCGGCGGGCTTCGAGCACGTCAACCTCGACCTGATCTACGGCACGCCCGGGGAGTCGGACGAGGACTGGCGGGCGACCCTCTCGGCGGCGCTGGGCGCCGGGCCGGACCACATCAGCGCCTACGCGCTGATCGTCGAGGAGGGCACGCAGCTGGCGCGGCGCATCCGCCGCGGCGAGGTTCCGATGACGGACGACGACGTGCACGCCGACCGGTACCTGATCGCGGACTCGGTCATGGCCGAGGCCGGGTACTCCTGGTACGAGGTCTCGAACTGGGCCACCTCGGAGGCCGGGCGCTGCCTGCACAACGAGCTGTACTGGCGCGGCGCCGACTGGTGGGGCGCGGGGCCGGGCGCGCACTCGCACGTGGGCGGGGTGCGGTGGTGGAACGTGAAGCACCCGGGCGCGTACGCCGCGGCCCTGGCCGAGGGCCGTTCCCCCGGCGCGGGGTGCGAGCTCCTCTCCGAGGAGGACCGGCGGGTGGAGCGGATCCTGCTGGAGCTCCGGCTGGTGGACGGCGTCCCGCTGACCCTGCTGGCCCCGGCCGGGCTCGCGGCCTCCCGCAAGGCCCTGGCGGACGGGCTGCTGGACGCCGCGCCGTACGAGGCCGGGCGGGCCGTGCTGACCCTGCGGGGGCGGTTGCTGGCCGACGCGGTGGTCCGGGACCTGGTGGACTGACCAGCCTGCGGCGCCGTTGCCGGGGGCGCTGCCCCCGGACCCCCGCGCCTCAAGCGCCGGCGGGGCTGGGTGGGTGCGCCTCAAGCGCCGGCGGGGCTGAAAGTGCGCCTCAAACGCCGGCGGGGCTCGGAGGGCTGCGGCGGGGCCTGTCAGGGGTCGGCCGGGCTGGGGTGGGCTACGGGGCCGTGACGTGGTCGATGAGGTGCTCCACCGAGCCCAGGAGCGTCGGCTCCAGGTCCTTGTAGGACGTCACCCGGGACAGGATGTGCTGCCAGGCAGCGCCCGTGTTCTCCGGCCAGCCCAGGGCCCGGCAGATGCCCGTCTTCCAGTCCTGGCCGGGCGGGACCACCGGCCACGCGGGAATGCCCAGCGCGGACGGCTTCACGGCCTGCCAGACGTCCACGTACGGGTGACCCACGATCAGGACGTCCGGCGAGCTCACCGACGCCGCGATGCGGGACTCCTTCGAACCCGGCACGAGGTGGTCGACCAGGACGCCGAGGCGGGCGTCCGCGGCCGGGGCGAAGTCGGCGACGACGGCCGGGAGGTCGTCGATGCCCTCCAGGTACTCCACCACGACGCCCTCGATCCGCAGGTCGTCACCCCAGACCCGCTCCACCAGCTCCGCGTCGTGCCGGCCCTCGACGTAGATCCGGCCCGCCCGCGCCACCCGCGCCCGCGCCCCGGGCACGGCCAGCGAGCCCGAGGCCGTCAGGCGCGGCCCCGCGGGCCCGCGCGCGGGCCGGACCAGGGTGACCACCTCGCCGTCCAGCAGGAACCCGCGCGGCTCCATCGGGAAGACCCGCCGCTTGCCGAAGCGGTCCTCCAGGGTCACCGTGCCCGCCTCGCAGGCCACCACCGCGCCGCAGAAGTCCGTACCGGCGACCTCGACCACGAGGTCCCGGTCGGCCGCCACCTCGGGCACGGCCTTGGGTCGCTTCCACTGCGGGGTCAGGTCGGGGGAGTACTCGCGCATCCGGCCGACAGTAGGAGAGCCGCGCGCGTCACGCCTCCGACACGCCGAAACGGGCCGCCAGTGTGGCGCGTTGCGCACGGACGAACTCCGCCCCGACCACCGCTCCGTGACCCGGTACGTACAGTGCGTCGTCCCCGCCCAGTGACAGCAGCCGGTCCAGGGCGGCGGGCCACTGCCCGGGGGTGGCGTCCGGGCCCGCCATGGGCTCGCCCGACTCCTCGACCAGGTCCCCGCAGAAGACCACCTCGCGCTCGCCCGGTACGAAGACGGCCAGGTCGTGCCCGCTGTGCCCGGGCCCCACATTGGCCAGCAGCACCTGTACGCCACCCAGTTCCAGCGTCCACTCGCCCGACACCGAATGCCGGGGCAGCACCAGCAGGTCCACCGCCTCCGCCGCCTCGGCCTCCGCCAGCCCCTGCCGGACCGCGTCCTCGCGCAGCTCCTCGCGTTCCGCCGCCAGCAGCGAGTCCAGCCCGACCGCCCCGAACACTTCGGCCCCGGTGAAGGCGGCCGCGCCCAGGACGTGATCGAAATGACCGTGCGTGAATGCGATATGGGTCACGTGCCGGCCCGTCAGCCGCTCCGCCTCGGCCCGTACCTGCGCGCCCTCGCGCACACACGAACCGGGGTCGATCAGAAGGACCGAATCCTCGCCCACCACCAGCCCCACGGTGCAGTCCCACACCGGCAGCCGCCGCCGGCCGGCCCGTCCGGTCAGCCGTTCCCAGCCCGACCCTTCCCAATGCACGTCCATGCCGCGACGCTACCCTGGCGGGCCTCCCTTGCCAGGGGCTTACCGCCCGGCCGTACACTGAGCGGGGGCTCTCTGGCACTCGAACGATCAGAGTGCCAACGAACACGGCAGAAGACGGCAACGGACCACAGCTGGAGGTGTGCGCGATGCTCAGCGAACGCAGACTCGAAGTGCTGCGCGCCATCGTCCAGGACTACGTCGGGACGGAGGAGCCGGTCGGCTCCAAGGCGCTCACGGAGCGGCACCGGCTCGGCGTCTCGCCCGCCACCGTGCGCAACGACATGGCCGTGCTGGAGGACGAGGGCTACATCGCCCAACCCCACACCAGCGCCGGCCGGATCCCCACCGACAAGGGCTACCGGCTCTTCGTCGACAAGCTGGCGGGGGTCAAGCCGCTGTCGTCGCCCGAGCGCCGGGCCATCCAGAACTTCCTCGACGGCGCCGTCGACCTCGACGACGTGGTCGGCCGCACGGTGCGGCTGCTCGCGCAGCTCACCCGGCAGGTCGCCGTCGTCCAGTACCCGAGCCTGACCCGGTCGACCGTCCGGCACGTGGAGCTGCTCTCGCTCGCTCCCGCGCGCCTGATGCTCGTACTGATCACGGACACCGGGCGGGTCGAGCAGCGGCTCGTCGACTGCCCGAGCCCCTTCGGGGAGACCTCGCTGGCGGACCTGCGGGCCCGGCTCAACAGCCGGGTCGTCGGGCGCCGCTTCACCGATGTACCCCCGCTCGTCCAGGACCTCCCCGAATCCTTCGAGGCCGAGGACCGCGGCACGGTTTCCACGGTGCTCGCGACACTCCTCGAAACCCTGGTCGAGGAAGCCGAAGAGCGGCTGATGATCGGCGGTACCGCCAATCTCACCCGCTTCGGACACGATTTTCCCCTGACGATCAGGCCGGTGCTCGAAGCACTCGAGGAGCAGGTCGTGCTCCTCAAGCTGCTGGGCGAGGCCAACGAGTCGGGAATGGCCGTACGGATCGGGCACGAGAACGCCTACGAGGGACTGAACTCCACGTCGGTCGTCTCGGTCGGTTACGGTTCGGGCGGCGAAGCAGTCGCCAAACTCGGCGTGGTCGGACCGACCCGCATGGACTACCCCGGAACGATGGGAGCGGTACGCGCAGTGGCACGTTACGTCGGACAGATCCTGGCGGAGTCGTAAGTGGCCACGGACTACTACGCCGTTCTCGGCGTGCGCCGCGACGCATCGCAGGACGAGATCAAGAAGGCCTTCCGGCGCCTCGCGCGTGAACTCCACCCGGACGTGAATCCGGACCCGAAGACGCAGGAGCGCTTCAAGGAGATCAACGCGGCCTACGAGGTGCTGTCGGACCCGCAGAAGAAGCAGGTCTACGACCTCGGCGGCGACCCGCTGTCCTCCTCGGGCGGTGGCGGCGGAGCGGGCGGCTTCGGAGCGGGTGGCTTCGGCAACTTCTCCGACATCATGGACGCCTTCTTCGGCCAGGCCTCGCAGCGCGGCCCGCGCTCGCGGACCCGGCGCGGCCAGGACGCGATGATCCGCCTGGACCTGGAACTGGACGAGGCGGCCTTCGGGACGACCAAGGACATCCAGGTCGACACGGCCGTCGTCTGCAACACCTGCTCCGGTGAGGGCGCCGCTCCCGGCACCTCGGCGCAGACGTGTGACATGTGCCGCGGCCGCGGTGAGGTCTCGCAGGTCACCCGGTCCTTCCTGGGCCAGGTCATGACCTCGCGCCCCTGCCCGCAGTGCCAGGGCTTCGGCACCGTGGTCCCGACCCCGTGCCACGAGTGCGCGGGCGACGGCCGGGTCCGCTCCCGCCGCAGCCTCACGGTCAAGATCCCGGCCGGCGTCGAGAACGGCACCCGGATCCAGCTCGCGGGCGAGGGCGAGGTCGGCCCCGGCGGCGGCCCCGCCGGCGACCTGTACGTGGAGATCCACGAGCTGGCGCACCCGACCTTCCAGCGGCGCGGGGACGACCTGCACTGCACGGTCACCATTCCGATGACGGCGGCCGCACTGGGCACCAAGTGCCCGCTGGAGACGCTGGACGGACTGGAGGAGATCGACATCCGGCCCGGCACCGGGTCCGGCCAGGCGATCCCGCTGCACGGGCGCGGCGTCACCCACCTGCGCGGTGGCGGACGCGGCGACCTGATCGTGCACGTCGAGGTCACCACCCCGGGCAAGCTGGACGCCCAGCAGGAGGACCTGCTCCGCCAGCTGGCGAAGCTGCGCGGCGAGGAGCGGCCGATGGGTCAGTTCGCGCCGGGTCAGCAGGGTCTGTTCAGCCGCCTGAAGGACGCTTTCAACGGTCGCTGACCGACCGCGATCCACCGTCACGAGCCCGGCCTGGGGATTCCCCGGCCGGGCTCGTCGCATCGGCCCGGCGTCGGCCGGAGGCCGGTCGGGAAGCGGACTATGCCAGGCGAATGCCATGATTCGGCCCCATGCGCCGGACGTGGCACGATGCAGTCCATGTCCTCGGCACCGAACGGTCTCTCCCCGTACCCGATCGTGCAGGCTCCCATGGCGGGCGGCGCCTCCTGCCCCGCGCTCGCCGCCGCCGTGTGCGAGGCGGGTGGACTGGGCTTCCTGGCCGGCGGCTACAAGACCGCCGACGGGATGTACCAGGAGATCAAGCAGGTGCGCGCGCTGACCCGGCGCCGTTTCGGCGTCAACCTCTTCATGCCGCAGACCGGTTACGTCGATCCGGCCGCCGTGGAGGCCTACCGCGGGCAGCTGGCCGGCGAGGCCAGCTGGTACGAGATCTCGCTCGCGGACGAGGACATCATCGGCACCAGCGACGACGGCTACGACGCCAAGCTCGCCATCCTCCTCGAAGACCCGGTCCCGGTGGTCTCGTTCACCTTCGGCTGTCCCGCCTTCGCGGCCCTGGCGGCCCTGCGCAAGGCCGGTACGTACACCGTCGTCACGGTGACCTCCGCCGAGGAGGCCCGCAGCGCCCAGCGCGCCGGTGCGGACGCGGTCTGCGTCCAGGGCGCCGAGGCCGGCGGTCACCAGGGCACCCACCGGGACGACCCGCAGATCGACGGCACGGCGACCGTGGGCCTCCTCGCGCTGGTGGCCCAGGTGCGGGAGGCCGTGGCGCTCCCGATCATCGCGGCGGGCGGGGTCATGCGGGGCGCGCAGATCGCGGCCCTGCTGGCGGCGGGCGCGGAGTCGGCGCAGCTCGGGACGGCCTTCCTGGCCTGCCCGGAATCGGGGGCGCACCCGGTCCACAAGAAGGCGCTGACGGACCCGCTGTTCGTCCGCACCGAGCTGACCCGGGCCTTCTCCGGACGGCCGGCGCGGGGGCTGGTGAACCGCTTCATGCGCGAGCACGGGCCGTACGCCCCGGCCGCGTACCCGCAGGTCCACCACCTGACCTCGGGGCTGCGCAAGGCCGCCGCCGCGGCCGGGGACCCGCAGGGCATGGCCCTGTGGGCGGGCCAGGGGCACCGGTTGGCGCGACCGCTGCCGGCGGGGGAGCTGGTGGAGGTGCTGGCGGCCGAACTGGCCCAGGCGCAGAGCACGTTGAAGGCAATGCAGATGAGGAGTGCGTCATGACCGCCCCGGTGTTCGTGGTGGAAGAGGTCCCCGCGGGGCCGGAGTTCGTCCTGGAC
Source organism: Streptomyces sp. NBC_00273 (assembly GCF_036178145.1). Classification (NCBI taxonomy): domain Bacteria; kingdom Bacillati; phylum Actinomycetota; class Actinomycetes; order Kitasatosporales; family Streptomycetaceae; genus Streptomyces; species Streptomyces sp. NBC_00273. The sequence continues at coordinate 6,465,490 of NZ_CP108067.1, forward strand.
GGCCCGGAGGGCCGGCACGCGGTGTCCGTGAAACGGCTGAACCCGGGCGAGGACGTGGTCCTCACGGACGGGCGCGGCCACTGGGCGGAGGGCGTGGTCAAGGCCGTCGAGGGCAAGGACCGGCTGGTCGTCACGGACCTGCACACCATCGCTGAGGAGCCGGAGCCGGAGGTCCGGATCACTGTGGTCCAGGCGCTTCCCAAGGGGGACCGGGGCGAGCTGGCCGTCGAGACGATGACCGAGACCGGCGTGGACGCGATCGTGCCCTGGCAGGCCTCGCGCTGCATCACGCAGTGGCGCGGCGACCGCGGGGCCAAGTCCCTGGCCAAGTGGCGGGCCACGGCCCGGGAGGCGGGCAAGCAGTCCCGCCGGGTGCGCTTTCCGGAGGTGGCCGAGGCCATGTCCACCAAGCAGGTGGCGGCGCTGCTGGCCGGCGCCGACCTGGCGATGGTGCTCCACGAGGACCGCGACACCCCGTCCGGGGCGCTGGCCACGGCGGAGCTGCCGAAGGCCGGTTCCGTCGTGCTGGTGGTCGGCCCGGAGGGCGGTGTCTCCCCGGAGGAGCTGGCCGTCTTCGCCGCCGCGGGGGCCCACCCCTACCGCCTGGGCCGTTCCGTCCTGCGGACCTCCACGGCCGGGACGGCGGCCACGGCGGTGCTGCTGGCCCGCACGGGCCGCTGGTCCTGAGGCGACCGCGCCCGCGGCAGGCGTCCGGCTGGATACGATGCCCGGACTGATCACCGTCACGGGAGGCGAAGCAATGGCCGGGGAACCGCAGGCCGACTGCCTGTTCTGCAAGATCGTCGCGGGGCAGATCCCCGCGACCGTGGTACGGGAGACCGAGACCACGGTCGCCTTCCGGGACATCAACCCGCAGGCGCCCACGCACGTGCTCGTCATCCCCAAGGTGCACTACGCGGACGCGGCCTCCCTCGTGGAGGCCGAGCCGGGCGTCGCCGCCGACATACTGCGCGAGGCCGGCCAGGTCGCCCTCGACGAGAAGATCGTCGAACACGGCTACCGGGTCGTGTTCAACACCGGCTCCGGCGCCGGGCAGACCGTCTTCCACGCCCACGCGCACGTCCTCGGCGGCCGCGGCCTCCAGTGGCCCCCCGGATAGCACGTGTCCGTACGAGAGTTCGTGGTGCTGGGCACGGCCAGCCAGGTGCCCACCCGCCACCGCAACCACAACGGCTACCTGCTGCGCTGGGACGGCGAGGGCATCCTCTTCGACCCGGGCGAGGGCACCCAGCGCCAGATGCTGCGCGCCGGGGTGGCCGCGCACGACATCAACCGGATCTGCATCACCCACTTCCACGGTGACCACAGCCTCGGCCTCGCCGGGGTGATCCAGCGGATCAACCTCGACCAGGTCCCGCACCCCGTCACCGCGCACTACCCGGCCTCGGGGCAGAAGTTCTTCGACCGGCTGCGGTACGCCACGGCCTACCGGGAGACCGTCCCGCTCCGCGAGGAGCCGGTGGCGGCGGACGGCGTGCTCGCGCAGGGGTCCTCGTACGTCCTGGAGGCCCGGCTGCTCTCGCACCCGGTCGAGTCCTTCGGTTACCGGATCACCGAGCCCGACGGGCGCCGCATGGTGCCCGAGCTGCTCGCACGGCACGGGATCAAGGGGCCGGACGTGGGCCGGATCCAGCGCGAGGGCCGGCTCGGCGAGGTCACCCTGGACGAGGTCAGCGAGCCCCGGCCCGGACAGCGGTTCGCGTTCGTCATGGACACCCGGCTCTGCCCGGGCGTGGACGCGCTGGCCGAGGGCTGCGACATGCTGGTGATCGAGTCGACCTTCCTCGACGAGGACGAACGGCTGGCCACCGACCACGGGCACCTGACCGCCGGCCAGGCGGCGCGGGTGGCGCGGGACGCGGGCGTGCGGCACCTGGTGCTGACGCACTTCTCGCAGCGCTACACCGACCCGGCCGAGTTCGAGCGCCAGGCCCGCGCGGCCGGCTTCGAGGGCGAGCTCACGGTGGCCGCGGACCTGGTGCGGGTGCCCCTGCCCAAGCGGGGCTGACGGCGCGGTCCCGGCAGGGCCCGTCCCGGTCCCGGCCCACCGGGACCGGGCCGGGGCCGTGTTCGCCGAGCGGTCCGAGTGGTTCGAGTGACGAAGAGTCCTCCGAGGGTGATCTGCGCCACACTGGGTTTGGTCCCGCCCGGGGTGGGCAGGGCTGGCAGCTTTCCACTGGAAAACGTCATGCAGAAACGGGCCTTCGAGGAACAACGGGGAGATCGCCGTGACCGGTCGGGACTACGAAATCCGCGCAGCAGCAGTGGACCCGCTCGGTCCGCTGCGTGACCCCCAGGAACCCGGCTGTGACGTCTTCCTGACCGGAACGGTCTTCCTCGACATCATCTTCACGGGCCTCGACTCGGCCCCCGTGCGCGGTACGGAGTCCTGGGCGCGCGGCATGGGATCCAGCCCCGGCGGCGTCGCCAACATGGCCACCGCCCTGGCCCGGCTCGGCCTGCGCACCTCGCTGGCCGCCGCCTTCGGGGACGACCACTACGGCGAGTACTGCTGGGACGCCCTCGAACAGGGCGAGGGCATCGACCTGTCCATGTCGCACACCATCCCCGGCTGGCACAGCCCCGTCACCGTCTCGATGGCCTACGAGGGCGAGCGCACGATGGTCTCGCACGGCCACGAGGCCCCTCCGCCGGCCGGCCCCGGGCCCTTCCCGCAGTGCCCGCCACGGGCCCGCGCTGCCGTGGCCGCGCTGGGACCCGGCCGCGGCGAGGAGTGGATCGGCGAGGCCGCCCGGCGCGGCTCGCGGATCTTCGCGGACGTGGGATGGGACGAGAGCGGCCGGTGGGACCTGGGAGCCCTGGCCGACCTGGAGCACTGCGAGGCCTTCCTGCCGAACGCGGGCGAGGCGATGCGCTACACCCGGACCGACTGTCCGAGAGCCGCGGCCCGGGCGCTGGCGGAGAGGGTGCCGATCGCCGTGGTGACGATGGGCGCGGAGGGCTCGTACGCGGTGGACGGGCGCACCGGGGAGACCGCGCACGTCCCCGGGATCACGGTGGACGAGCTGGACCCGACGGGGGCGGGCGACGTCTACGTGGCCGGCTTCGTGACCGGCACCCTGGCGGGCTGGCCGCTCGCGGACCGACTGGCCTTCGCCGGGCTGACTGCGGCCCTGTCGGTGCAGGAGTTCGGCGGCTCCCTGTCGGCCCCCGGCTGGTCGGAGGTGGCCCACTGGTGGCGGGACGCCCCGCAGGAGCTGCGCGGCCGCTACGGCTTCCTGGACGACCTGGTCCCGCCGGGCGGGACCCCGGCGGCCCGGCGCAGGGCCGTACCGACGATCGGCTTCCGGCACTCGGTCTAGGCCGTCTCTTTCGGATCTTGCCCCACCCGCGACGCCCGGCAGCGCACCTGATCCCCCAGACTCCGTCCGGGGGGACCCCCAAGTTGTCGGAGCGCCCGAGTGCGTCCAGTACCCGGGCGCCCCCTCCGCCTCGCCGTGCTTCCCCTCGGCCCTGGCGGGCCTGGGGAGACCCCGTGGCACCGGACGGCGCGGGCTTGACCGGCGGGATCCGAAAGAGGCGACCCGGCGGCGCGAACGAGCGGTAAAACCCCTCGGGGAAGCCGCGGCGGAGACGTAGGCTTGGTACTCCGGAGGTCGTCGATCGGCGCGGCCCCTCAGCGGGAGGTATGCGCAGGCCACAGTGCCGGCCCATGACTCAGACACCGACAGCCCACATCCCCGCGCCGGGGCAGGCGCGAGCCCACTTCACCGTTCCGGCCACGCACCCGATGGTGACCGTGCTCGGCTCGGGTGACGCCCTGTTGCGCGTGATCGAGAAGGCCTTCCCGAAGGCCGACATCCATGTTCGGGGCAATCAGGTCAGCGCGATCGGTGCAGCGGCGGAAGTCGCCCTGATCCAGCGACTTTTCGACGAGATGATGCTGGTGCTCCGCACCGGGCAGTCGATGACGGAGGACGCAGTGGAACGCTCGATCGCCATGCTCAAGGCGAGCGGCAACGGCAACGGCGACGGGCCTGCCGAGACGCCCGCGGAGGTGCTCACCCAGAACATCCTCTCCAGCCGCGGCCGCACCATCCGACCCAAGACCCTCAACCAGAAGCGGTACGTCGACGCGATCGACAAGAACACGATCGTCTTCGGCATCGGCCCCGCCGGTACCGGCAAGACCTACCTCGCCATGGCCAAGGCCGTCCAGGCCCTGCAGTCCAAGCAGGTCAGCCGGATCATCCTGACCCGGCCCGCCGTCGAGGCGGGGGAGCGGCTCGGTTTCCTGCCGGGCACGCTCTTCGACAAGATCGACCCGTACCTGCGACCGCTCTACGACGCGCTGCACGACATGATCGACCCCGACTCGATCCCGCGGCTGATGGCGGCGGGCACGATCGAGGTGGCCCCCCTGGCGTACATGCGCGGACGCACGCTCAATGATGCGTTCGTCGTCCTCGACGAGGCGCAGAACACGACCGCCGAGCAGATGAAGATGTTCCTGACCCGGCTCGGGTTCGACTCGAAGATCGTCGTCACCGGTGACGTCACCCAGATCGACCTGCCGGGTGGCGCCAAGAGCGGTCTGCGCCAGGTCCAGGAGATCCTCGAAGGGCTCCCGGACATCCACTTCTCGCGGCTCACGTCCGAGGATGTCGTCCGGCACAAGCTGGTCGGCCGTATCGTCGACGCGTACGAGAAGTACGACGACGGCCAGCAGGCCTCGAACGGCCACCAGCGGAAGTAGAACTCAGCGCACCATGTCGATCGACGTCAACAACGAGTCCGGAACCGAGGTCGACGAGCAGGCGATCCTCGACATCGCCCGCTACGCGCTCACCCGGATGCGGATCCACCCGCTCTCCGAGCTCTCCGTCATCGTCATCGACGAGGACGCCATGGAGCAGCTCCACATCCAGTGGATGGATCTGCCCGGTCCGACCGACGTCATGTCCTTCCCGATGGACGAGCTCCGTCCGCCGACCAAGGACGACGAGGAGCCCCCGCAGGGGCTCCTCGGCGACATCGTGCTCTGCCCCGAGGTCGCCAAGAGGCAGGGCGAGGAAGCCCCGACGCAGCACTCCATGGACGAGGAGCTCCAGCTCCTGACCGTCCACGGAGTGCTGCACCTGCTCGGCTACGACCACGAGGAGCCGGACGAGAAGGCCGAGATGTTCGGCCTCCAGGCGGCCATCGTCGACGGCTGGCGCGGTGAGCGCGGCATCACCGGTCCGTCCCCGGCTCCGACCGTCTCGTGAACGCCCCCCAGCTGATCACCGGGGCGGTGCTGCTGGTGGTGGTGGCCTGGTTCGCGGCCTGCGCCGAGTCCGGCATCGCCCGCATCTCCAGCTTCCGGGCCGAGCAGGCCGTGCGGGAGGGCCGGCGCGGGAGCGAGAAGCTGGCCCAGGTCGCCGGCGACCCCACCCGCTACCTCAACGTGGCCCTGCTCGTCCGGGTCACGTGCGAGATGGCGGCCGGGGTGCTCGTCACCTACGTCTGCCTCGACGAGTTCGGCGAGAACTGGACCGCGCTGCTCGTGGCCATCGCCGTCATGGTGCTCGTCTCCTTCGTCGCCGTGGGCGTCTCCCCGCGCACGATCGGCCGCCAGCACCCGCTGAACACGGCGACCGCGGCCGCGTACGTCCTCGTACCGCTGGCCCGGATCATGGGGCCGATCCCGCAGCTGCTGATCCTCATCGGAAACGCGCTCACGCCCGGGAAGGGCTTCCGCAAGGGGCCCTTCGCCTCCGAGGCCGAGCTGCGCGCGATGGTGGACCTCGCGGAGAAGGAATCGCTGATCGAAGACGACGAGCGCCGCATGGTGCACCAGGTCTTCGAGCTCGGCGACACGCTGGTGCGCGAGGTGATGGTGCCGCGCACCGACCTCGTCTGCATCGAGCGGTACAAGACGGTCCGTCAGGCGACCACGCTCGCGCTGCGGTCCGGCTTCTCCCGCATCCCGGTGACCGGGGAGAACGAGGACGACATAGTCGGGATCGTCTACCTGAAGGACCTCGTCCGCAAGACGCACATCAGCCGGGAGGCCGAGGCCGACCTGGTCTCGACCGCGATGCGGGCGGCCGTCTTCGTACCGGACACCAAGAACGCGGGCGATCTGCTGCGCGAGATGCAGCAGGTGCGCAACCACGTGGCCGTCGTCATCGACGAGTACGGCGGCACGGCCGGCATCGTCACCATCGAGGACATCCTCGAAGAGATCGTCGGAGAGATCACCGACGAGTACGACCGGGAGCTCCCGCCGGTCGAGGACCTCGGCGAGGACCGCTACCGGGTCACCGCGCGGCTGGACATCACCGACCTCGGTGAGCTGTTCAAGGTCGAGGCCTTCGACGACGAGGACGTGGAGACGGTCGGCGGACTGCTGGCGAAGGCGCTGGGGCGGGTGCCGATCGCGGGTGCCTCCTCGGTGGTGGAACTGCCCGACGGGCGTCCGTTGCGGCTGACCGCCGAATCCCCGGCGGGTCGACGGAACAAGATCGTGACGGTCCTGGTGGAACCGGTGGCCGCGGCGGAGGCCGCGGGGGAGGAGGGGGAATGACCCCGGAGCAACTGCGCGCGTTCTGCCTGGGCTTCAACGCGGCGGTGGAGGAGTTCCCCTTCACCCCGGAGACCTCGGTGTTCAAGGTGCTGGGCAAGGTGTTCGCGCTGTCGGCGCTGGACGCGGACCCGCTCAAGGTCAACCTCAAGTGCGACCCGGAGCTGGCGGTGCGGCTGCGCGAGGAGCACGAGGCGATCGTGCCGGGCTACCACATGAACAAGCGGCACTGGAACACGGTGACCGTGGGCGGACCGGGCGGCCTGCCCGAGCGGCTGGTGCGGGAGCTGGTGGAGGACTCGTACGACCTGGTGGTCGCGGGTCTGCCGAAGGCGGAGCGGCTGCGGCTGGACCGGCCGTAGCGGTGCCCCCGCCCCGGAGGCGGGGTGGTCGTGCGGGGGCGCGGGGCGGCTCCCTATGCTTTCGCCCATGACCGACAGCACCGGGATCGACCCCGAGGACAGCAAGATCATCACGCTGGCGCGCAGCGCCCGGGCCCGCAACGGGGTGCCCGAGGGGGCGGCGGTGCGGGACGAGACGGGCCGCACGTACGTCGCCGGGACGGTGGAGCTCGACTCCCTGAAGCTGAGCGCGCTGCAGACCGCGGTCGCGATGGCGGTGGCGAGCGGTGCGCGGTCCTTGGAGGCCGCGGCCGTCGTCAGCACGGCCGACGCCCCGGCCGAGGCCGATCGCGCGGCCGTCCGTGACCTCGGTGGTCCGGACACCCCGGTCCTGCTGGCGGCCCCGGACGGCAGCCTGAAGTCCAGCACCCCGGCCGGCCCCTAGGTCCTGTCGTCAAAGTGGCGTCGCGGGCCCGACGGGACTTTGACGACAGGGCCTAGCCTCCCGGCGGGGTGGCCGACGAACCCTCCGCGCCAGGGCGCTCCCGGCCGCGCCGGCGGCGCCACACGCCCGTTCAGCTCCGGCCGGGGCCACCATTCAGCCTCCGCCACGCCAGCCTCGCCGGCGTTTGAGTAGGGGGAGGGTCCGGGCGGAGCCCGGTGCCCGGCGGAGCCGGGTTTCCCGGGGCGCCGCCCCAGACCCCGCGCCTCAAACGCCGGCGGGGCTGAAATCGGCTCGGGCGAGTTACTGGGCCGGGAGCGGGCGGGCCGTCGGGGGCTTGCGGCGGAGGGTCATCGCCATCAGGGCGGCCATCGCGCACAGCGCGCCCGAGGCGTACCAGACGGTGTCGTACGAGCCGGTGAGGTCGCGGGTCAGGCCGCCCAGGAAGGCCACCGCCGCCGCGCCGATCTGGTGCGAGGCCAGGACCCAGCCGAAGACGATCGCCCCGTCGTCCCCGTAGTGCTCGCGGCACAGGGCGATCGTGGGCGGGACGGTCGCGACCCAGTCCAGGCCGTAGAAGACGATGAAGAAGAGCAGCGGCGGCTGCACCGACGGTGCCAGCAGCATCGGCAGGAAGAGCAGCGAGATCCCGCGCAGGGCGTAGTAGACGGCCAGCAGGCGCCGCGAGTCGAAGCGGTCCGTGAACCACCCCGAGGCCACCGTGCCGATCACGTCGAACACGCCGATCACCGCCAGCAGCCCCGCCGCAGCCGTCACCGGCATGCCGTGGTCGTGGGCGGCGGGCACGAAGTGGGTTTTGACCAGGCCGTTGGTCGAGGCCCCGCAGATCGCGAAGGTGCCCGCCAGTAGCCAGAACGGGCCGGTGCGGGCCGCGTCGAAGAGCACCCGCAGCGCGCGCCGGGCAGCGCCCGGGACCGGGGCCGGCTTCTGCGCGTACGTGCCGCCGTACGGCGCGAGTCCCACGTCCGCCGGGTGGTCGCGCATCAGCAGCCACACGAAGGGGACGACGGCCAGGGCGGCCAGGGAGACCGTCACCGTCGCCGGGCGCCAGCCGTGGTGCTCGACCAGCCAGGCCAGCAGAGGCAGGAAGACCAGCTGGCCGGAGGCCCCGGCCGCGGTCAGGATGCCCGTGACCAGCCCGCGCCGGGCGGTGAACCAGCGGTTCGTCACCGTCGCCGCGAAGGCCAGGGCCATGGAGCCGCTGCCCAGCCCCACGAGGACGCCCCAGAACAGCACGAGCTGCCAGGCCGCGGTCATCCACACCGTGGCCAGCGAGCCCGAGGCGATGACGAGCAGGGCCAGGGCCACGACCCGGCGGATGCCGAAACGGTCCATCAGGGCCGCGGCGAAGGGGGCGGTGAGCCCGTACAGCGCGAGGTTGACGGAGACGGCGAGGCCGATGGTCCCGCGCGACCAGTCGAACGAGTGGTAAGAATCTGGGGCACTACTGAGGAGGGCAGCCGGATGGAACTCACCTGGTCGAAGGTCAAGGCGGGCGAGTACATGGCCACCAACAAGAGCGGGCAGACCGCAGCCACGGCGCGCAAGGACGGGCGCGTCTGGCACGTCGAGGTGGCCAACGACAACAGCGTCCGACAGGTGGGCACGTACAAGCTGGCTCGTACGGTCGTGGCCCGAGTGCTGGAAGACCAGCGCTGGGAGCAGATCCGGGCGGAGAACCTGACCGAGGGGGACACCCTCCGTTTCGTTGACGGAGAGGGCACCGTGACCGGCGTCGAGCGAGTCGGCAACAGCCTGTCTCAGCTCCGGGTCTCGTACGCGATGAACGACGGTAAGCGGTACTCGGCGACGTTCTACCCCGGTAGCCGTTTCGAGCGTCTGCGCGAGCCTGAGCCCGTGATCCGGTGCATCGATGAGCAGGGCGCACAAGAGCTCGCCGAGTGGGAGGCAGACGACCCGCGCGAGAAGCAGAACGGCTCGCTCCTGGCGCACAGCCCCGACCCTGCCCACTACGTGCCGCGCCGCCGGACGTGCCGCAAGGGCTACGACAACGCCTTCCGTGGGCCTCGCCGCGCCGTCGATGGCGGGCGCCTGTAGTGCACGTCACGGAGGGGTCGGTTACGGCTGGCCCCTCCTCTCCCCCATCATCGAACACAGATCAAGCAGGAGAGAGACCCGGTGAACGTCACCATCTACGTACGACTCAGCCTCGATCAACGCGGCGACGAGTTGGGTGTTCAGCGACAGGCGGACGAGTGCCGAGCGTTCGCGGAGTCGCGAGGGTGGACGGTGCGGGAGGTCATCGCAGACAACGACATCAGCGCCACCTCGGGCAAGGTGCGACCGGGGTTCGAGCGGCTGTTGGCATCCAAGCCTGAAGCGATCCTCTGTTGGCACACTGACCGGCTCATCCGCAAGACCGAGGATCTTGAACGCGTCATCGACCTGAGCGTGAACGTTCACGCCATCCATGCCGGACACCTTGACCTGTCGACCCCTGCTGGTAGGGCCACGGCCCGCACGGTCACGGCATGGGCGACGTACGAGGGCGAGCAGAAGGCGCTACGACAGAAGGCGAGCAACCTTCAGGCGGCGAAGAACGGCACACCCCACAAGGCAGGCATCCGCCCCTTTGGGTACGCCGACGACTACGTGACCGTGGTCGAGGACGAGGCGGAAGCGATCCGTAAGGGCGCTGCGATGATCCTTCAGGGCGAGACTTTGGCGGCCGTCGCTCGCCACTGGACTGGCCTTGGTCTCCTCGCTCCCCGTTCGTCGTCCGGCAAGGCGAAGAGCGGGGCGGAGGGGTGGGGAGTCGGGGGAGTGAAGAAGGTGCTCATCTCCCCTCGGTACATCGCTCAGGCCACTTACCTGGGCGAAGTGGTGGGCGAGGGTCAGTGGCCCGCGATCCTGGACGAGGCGTCTCACTACGCCCTCGTATCGGCACTGACGAACCCGAAGCGGTTCACGGGCGGCGCCCGTACCGGCTCGGCCCCTCAGACCCTCCTCGCCGGTCTGGCTGCCTGCTCGAAGTGCGGGGAGACCGTACGGGGCGGCATGTACCGAGGAACCCCGGTCTACCGGTGCGGGCAGAAGCATGTGCGGGTACCGCGAGAGCTGGCCGACAAGCGAGCCGGTAACGCCGTCCTCGCTCGGCTCGCCTTCCCCGACTTCCTGCCCTCGGTCCTCGCCGCTCGACAGGAGCAGGGCGACGACTCAGCCCACCTTCACCAGGAAGCGCAGACCCTGCGGGAACGGCTCGATGGATTGGCCGTGGCCTACGCCTCGGGCGCCATCACCCTGTCGCAGATGACGGCCGGTACCGAGGCGATCCGGGCCCGACTGGACGGCATCGACGAGAAGCTGTCTGGCATCCCTGGACTGCCGCCGATCGATCCTGTGAGGGGGATTGCTCACCTGATTCAGGACTGGCCGAACACTCCTCTCCCAGTCCGTCGAGCCTGGGTCAAGTTCGTCACCACGATCACGATGCACCCGAACGGCTTCAGAAAGGCGGCGAAGATGACCGTGGACGACTACATGACCGTGGAGTGGAACCACGTGGCCGACGACGAGGAGTGACCGCCGGCTGAACTCTCCGCACTCATCTACTCGACCCCGCCGGAGCCCTTTCCTGGGCATCTGGCGGGGTCTGTGCGTTCATGTAGCCACACGGCACAGCGCCCGAGTCAGCCACGGGGGAAGCGATCGGCAGAGCCTCTCAACCGGCACGCCTCGGCCCTGTCGCCGTGGGCGCTACTCGGCTCGCCGGACGAGAGCGAACGACGTGCACAGGCGCCGGAATTTTGTGTGTCCCGTCCGGCCGGTGTGGCTCATGCACTCGACGTCGACTGCCGCACCGTCTGTCGAGGGTGTTGCCTGCCACTCGCACCTCAGGCACTCGGCCTCGAACGTGACGTCAGTGTCCGGATGCTGCACGATCCGGTGCGTCACGTATCGCATGACGGAGCGCACCATCACTCGACCCCGTGCTCTTCCTGCAAATGAGTACGGAGCACCACGTTCGCATCGGACACCTTCGAGTAGTCCCCGGCCGATCGGGCGTTGGTTCGAGTCAAGGCAATACCGAGACACTGGCCGCAGCCCGCTACGGGTTTTGGCTCTGGACGTGGAAGCGTCACATGCACAGGCCCCGTCATCGTTGTCTTCGCTCTACTCATCTCCGTACGGCCTCCCCGGCTGCGTATCTACCGAAGGATGATCCATCGGAATGCGCATCGGTTCGCACTTCATGCACGTTGTGGACTGAAGTCATGAACGGCATGCGGCCGACCATCCGGCGAGCCTTGCTCGAAGCTCCTCCCCGAACAACGCGCATTCCTCGTACCCTGCGAATTCCTTCACGTAACCCTGGATGTCTCGGCCATCGCGTAGTACGAGACTTCCCGCCGATGTTTCGATGGTGACCAATGAGGCGTCGTAGATCGTGAAGGTATTCAGTGGGGTTCTGGGGGTTGCCGCCCCTACCGGAATCACCCCGATGTGCACGTTCGGAAGGTAGGAAAGGGAAGACAAGCGGTCCATCTGTTCGGCCAACGCCAACGGAGAAATCACCGGCCAGCGAACCGCCTGCTCGGTCAGAATGAACGCGAATCGTTTCGATGTGTCGTAGAGAACGGCTTGTCTCTCCAGCTTCCCCGCTACTGCTTTGCTCGTATCTGCCGGAGAGTGAGCGAGGCTCGCCCGTACGTACTCCGGAGTGGCCAGTAGGCCGGTAATCATCGAGAGTAGGAAATATCGCATGTGCGTCGACGATGATTCGAGCGCCTTCAATTCCGTTTGCCGGGTCCCGAGCCCCTTACGGCGAAGCTCCCGAAGGTTCCGCCATTCAGTGTTGGCCAGCCTGGCGAGCGCGGACACCTCGGCGACGAGTTCAGGCGGAGCCTCAAGGGCTCTCAGGATCTGCTCGACGTCGACCAGAGATGGCCGCGTCCGGCCGTTCTCAATCCTGCTCACCTTGGATTGAGACATGTTGCAGCGCGCTGCGAGCCGATCCCCGGAGAGACCGGCCCGCTTGCGTAGATGTCGAAGCAGCGAAGCAAGTTCGGGACCAGACTCGCCAAGCTGCTCAGCCTCGAACGTCACCCTTTCACGTACTCCAAGAATGGAACCGATTCGGCGACGGCGATTCGCTGATACTCGACGAAGTCTGCCGGCTCGCCCTCATGTAGTTCACGGCTGATCTGCGTTCCATCGTTCTCGTAGTGCATGAGAACAACTTTCGAGCGATCGAACATCCAGAAGTCCCGAACGTCCGGCAAGGGATTATCTCGCTCGGTTACGTCGAGGATTCGGATGTCTTCCCCGGCGAGTGTGTGCGGGGTGTAGTACCGGGAGAACTCGAATTGCAAGTACTCGGAGAGTGGCCGAGTTACGAGGTGCACTCGCCCCTTGCGCTTCCCCCCACCGCGAAGCCTCTTAAGATCTTCCGTATACGGCGAGGAGTAAGTGGCTGGGTCGATTCGTTTACCCGCGCGGAACGCTTCGAGCTCTGCTGATTCCTGCGGTACGAGGTATTGGGGCAGGGTCTCCAGTCGCCAGGCTTCCGACTGGAATGACCGAAGCGTTGCCCGCCACTCGTCACCATCCAAGAGCACGAATCGCCTCCCGAAGAACGCTCTCGGGAATCTCCACAATCCCCTCTCCGGACGGCGGAGTGAAGGCGTCGGACACGTCGCCCTGAATGACGAACGAGCCGGATGCGGTGCGGTAGACGTTCGGGCAGTCGTCCTCGCCGCATTCGCCGTTGCCATTGCCGGTGAGCCGAGTCAGTTCTTCGCGTGCCATGCGGAACCCCCTTGACTGTCGGCCCTGTTGGGCCGTTCAGCACGACCGTACGGGGGTCACACTGGGCCGTCCATGCACGTTCGTGGGTATGCACGTTGTTGCATGAACTGCCCCGGCGTGGCACGGAGGGCGCCTACGGAACCAGGGGCCGCCCCTCCTGCGCAGCCTTGATGTGCTCCGGCCTGAGCGCGTCCTCACCGTGCCGAGCAGTGAAGGCGCGCACTCGGCCGAGGGGTGAGTCTGGCGGGGGCGGCTCCTCGCTCACCGTGCCGCCGAGGATCATCGCGCCGAACGCTGCGCCTACGTCTTGCCGGTTGCCCATGTCCATGAACGAACAGTAGGCAGAGGAGCTGACAGTCGAGCGATCGGCATCGCGCCTGGCTGTCCTCGTGGGACGGCCCTCCCGTTGGCTCCTCGTACGTGAGGGTCGATGGAGCCGCTGCCACCGCATGACCGGCGTCACGGCGCGCCCCTTGCAATGAACCGTGATCGTTCAAAGTCAGCCCGGTCGCAGTCTCGGCGGATCGCTTCCGAAACGGCCCGCTCGCTCCCACCAGTAAGTGAGGGCAGATCGCTCCGGCTCGACGGCATGACCGACGTCACAGGCGAGACCTCGCAACACTGGACCCTCGGATTCGATCCTTGCCAGTAGAAGGCCAACGCGCCCCGCCTGTTTTGGGACCTGCTCCGCGATGACAGGCCCCACTGATCCACAATGACGCGCCTTGCTCCTGCGCGTCTCCCTGGGTCGAGCTCCGGCCGCTCCACCGGATTCTCCCCACAGGCTTCGCCCTCGTCGTCCGACTGCCACGGGATGACGGGGGCGAAGCCGTCTCTCACAGGCTCCACTCGGGTGGTGCCGAGTGGAGGGCGTGCGCTCTTCCTGCGCGACTCCTTCAGGCAAGAACCCCTCGGGCCGCTCCTCAGGCTCGGGGGGTTCTTCGCTTGGACCAGACACCTGATGACACCGACACCACCACCGCCCCCCAGGGGGCAGGAAGGGGGATACCCCGTGATCGCACACAACGGCCGTCCGCTCGTCTCGTCCCGTGAAGCGGCGAAGATCCTGGGCGTAGCACCCGGCACGTTCCGCAACATGAAGAGTGACGGCAAGCTCGACCGGCTCACCGCCGTCCCGCTCGGAGGGGCCCGCTACTACTACGAGTGCGAGGTTCTGACCCTGGCCGAGGAGCGCGCCGGATGAGCAATCGCGACGACGGAGTCTGCGCCGACAAGCTGACGGCGCCTGGACTACGACGACGCCCTGACTCCTCATCTCGCCATCGACCAACAGTTCATTTCCGACCACCGGGACGAGTGGTCGGAAGCCTGGGATCACCGGTGCAGCCCGGCCCACTGACCACCTGCGAGACGGCGTGGAACGCCTGCTCTCGCACCCTCTACCGCCTCCCCGGTCCCGATGGCCGAGGGGGTTTCTTCATGCCCCGATACGGGCGCCTGAGCCGTTCGCCGGCTCGCTACACAGAAGGAGACACAGCAAGTGGCTACCACCAAGAAGACCGGATCCAAGACCTTCGCCGACGCCATCGCCGAGGCGGACCTGAAGGGAGCAGAGAAGGCGGCTCAGGCTCGCACCGAGCTGGCCGAGCTGCGAGACAACGTGGCCCGCTGGCGGGATGAGCACGCCGAGGCTGCACAGCGCGTCCAGTGGATTCGCGGCAACTTCCATCGCGGTAAGGAGGTGGTCGACTCTGCCTCCTTCGCCGAGGCTCTGGCCAACGAGGAGCGGCTGAAGCTGCTGTCCGGTCACGGCCAGGATCTGGACGCCTGGAGCGGCGAGGACCGGCGCGTCCGGATCGCTGAGAAGAGCCTTCCCCCGGCCGAGAAGAAGCTGGCTGCAGCCATCGCCTCAGCCCTTGGGGGCGCCCTGCCGGGCGCCGAGATCCTGTCCACCTTCGGCAAGCTTGAGGGCAGTCCGGCCGAGTCTGACCTTCCCGTGGCCATCGTTTCGCAGAGCAAGGCGACGTACGACGGCACCCGCGGTGAGGCGCTGGACGGAAAGCGTCCGTTCATGTCCGGCCTGATGATCTCCGGCGAGGTTGAGGTGACCCTGTACCGGAAGCCCGAGCACCGCGAGTTGTTTCCACCGAAGATCGCCAAGCACCTCGCGAAGGAGGGTGTCACCCTCGCGCACACCGACTCCCTGGTGAACGCGGAGACCGTCACACGCTCCGAGGGGGAGTACGAGGTGGACACGCTCCGACTCACCGTCGAGCGCATGGGCAACCCGAGCGCGAGCCCCGAGTTGAAGTCCCGGTACGCGGAATGGATCGCTTCTCGTCAGACCAGCCTGACGGCACCCACACCACAGAGCGCTCGAAGCATCTACGCCGGTAACTGATCGGTCCCTGAGTGTCGCCCCTGGAACAGCCCGTTTCCAGGGGCGGTGCTGAGTGGCTGACCAGCCGCCCGCCCTGAAAGAGAACACCACAGGCCGTACGTCCTTGGCGCGCTGTCCGCCGCCCTCTACGTCGAGATGGCAACCGCCCTGCCGGTCGTCGGCGTACCGCTTACCTCAGACCTGCTCGTCCGTGCCGTGGCTGTTCTCGCTCCGGCGCTGGGAGAGGTCGATACCGGGGCTCAGCCCACCGTGGAGGTTCCGGCCGTCGAGGAGCCCAAGCCCGAGCCCCTGGTGATGACCGCCGAGGAGTTCGTGGAGCGCAACGCCCGCTCCCTGGCCGAGGTGGACGCCCAGCAGGAGTCCGGCCCTCTGCCCGGTGTAGGGCCCGTCAGTGCCCGTTCTGGTGGACCGGCGGCACCGACCCTGAACGCTGGCGGGCTGAACCCAACGAGCCCCCGAGCACCGAGAAGGAGTGCATCACCCTGTCCAAGCGCACGTACATCGAGGCGTCCAAGCTCACCCACGAAGAGCTGTGTTCCCTACCTGTCGGCACCATCGTTCAGCTCTCGCTCGGTCTCGGTCAGCGGCTCCTGATGAGGCACACGGCAGACGGTCGATACTGCCCCGTGAAGGGTTCCGGCCTGAGCGTCGGGGCGCTCACCGAGGTCGCCGAGAACCTGGCTCCATGGTCACGGAAACCGCACGCCGGCCAGCACGAAGCGTGACCGGGGTTGACGGCCGGGCATGTGGTAATTCCTTCCCGTTCTTCGAGGAGCGGGCACCGTAGCTCCCGCCGTTCAGCGGCGGTAGAGCTGGCCACTCCGCGAGAGGCCGCCATCCCGAGGGGCTGGCAGGGGAAGCCGAGGGCGCCCCGAGCGCGGACGGCACGCGCGATCTCCCACCATTACGCCGAGGCGTAGCTACGCGCTGCCCTCGGCCTCCCGAAGGAGGTCGCAACCCCTTGGATGCCAGCATCCCCACGACCCTCAGCCTGGCCGCGCTGGCGGACGCGTACGAGCGCGCCCGTGAGCGGTTCGAGTACTACGCCGAACTCGCCGAGAAAGGGGACCCCGTATCGGTCCTGTCGGCCCGCTACCTCCTGCTCGGGTGGTGTGAAGTCTGGGATTTGCTCAACGAAGTTGGCCTGTATGTCGGCGACGTTGACGTCGTCGAACTCCCCCCTCTGCCCGAGGACGGTGGCGAGTAAGTGGCGATCAACTTCGGCAGTAACCGACCCTGGGGCGCAGTCAGTCAGACCGAGTACCGGCGCATGGCTCGCGATTCGCGACACGATCGCGTGTACCGCCTTCACTTCGCTGCCATCGGGTGGGCGAACCAGATCGGTCACAGCGACTTCAAGGGGGAGCGGCTGGCCGAGATCCTGGTAGACGCGAACGGCGTGATCCCGGACTCTCAGAACGTCTCGAAGGCCATCCGCAAGGCAAAGTCCATGGGGCTGATCGGCCACGACTCCAAGGCCGCCTGCCTGGTGCTCCCCTCGTCCATCTTTCAGAAGGCGAGCGTAGGCGGCCGGACGTGCTCGGCTCACAACGTGAGCGGGCGCGCGGCTGCGTAGAAAGGTGTCCTGTGGGGACACCCTGCGTGGCCTGCCGGGACACCCAATACCCACTCTGAACTGGGGTTTCGTTGGCGCCCTCTTACTCTATTTTCAAGGGAACGCCCAACCCCTTCACTTGCTGGCTGGGCCGCCTCGCGGCGGCCGTCAAGCCGTATACGCAGCGGCAAGGTGATCAGTAGCTCTGCCCCGGTGGGCCCCTCCGGGTCCTCTGTCTCATGCTCGCTTGCTCTCTGGGCGCCTTCGGCGCCACAAGCCGAAGACGTCATACCCGCTTGCTCTCTGGGCCGCGTACGCGGCCACTCCCCGAAGCCCCTCGCGGCAAGCCACTTGCTCGCTGTCGCTCGTCCGCTGAGGACTGCCCGCCGCTGGCGCTCCCTCGCAGTACCCGAGCCACCACCACAAGGAGGACAACCACCCAATGAACGACTACTCCCCGATCATCACCGCCGATGGGCGCAAGCTGTGCGGCATCGAGTCGTGCGGCCGTCCGCACCGTGTGCGCGGCCTCTGCCTGGCCCACGGTCAGCGTGTCCGCGTGCACGGCGACCCACAGGCCGACAAGCCGTTGCGCTCCCACTCCTCGCGCCCCTGGAAGGGTGCGGAAGTCTCGTACATCGGAGCCCACAACCGCGTGACTCGCAAGCACGGCAAGGCCGTCGAGTGGAAGTGCTCTTGCGGCTGCGATCGGCAGGCCGCTGACTGGGCGTACCTCGGCACGGACCCGTCGGCGAAGGTCGACGAATCCCGCCGCCTGTACTCCGCTGACCCTGAGCAGTACGCGCCGTTGGCGAAGTCATGCCATCGCAAGTTTGATGCCTGGCAGGCGCAGCGCCGTACCGGCCTCCTCTTGGGTGCCGCCATCATCGAGGCGGTAGCCGCGTGAGTCGACCGGATCAGGCGGAGCTCGACCGCCGATGGAACGAAGGGCTCTGCGCCCGGTGCCTGGAGCCGTTCGAGCCCCGGTCTGTCGAGCACGTCCACTGTTCCCGGCTCTGTCGACAGCGTGGCAAGCGGGAGGCCCAGCGGCCCGAGGCTGACCATGTGGCGCCGGTGCCTCTCTGGAGGGACGCCGAGCGGACTACCGATGATGCTCGGAGGCGGGCGCAGCGTGCGGAAGGGGTCGTCGTCCCCTGAGAGACCCCCGCGGTTTTCGGGGGCGGTGGGTCGGCGCCCGGCTTCAGTCCGAGGCGCGGCACCCGAGCCTCTGGAAGTCGGCCGGCTCGCGGGAGCCGAGGGCAAAGTCCTCAAAACTCGGTACGAGTTGACCCACACTGACAGCACACTGGAGACATGGACGAGCTGTACGTGGTCAGGCATGAGCCGACCTGGCGCGAGGAGCCGGAGCCGGACGACGAGTACGACAACGACACGGACCACAAGACCGTGTACGCCCTCTTTGGCCTGGCCATCTACAAGGCCAACTGTCTCGAACACTCCCTCGTAAACACTCTCGCGCTCACCAAAATCGTCACGGCGAGGGAGCAGGGGGAGCAGCTCATCCGCGACCCCTGGACTCAAGGCTTCAAGGACATGATGGGCAAGCTCATCAAGCGCGTCGAGCCGCACACCAGTGCCTACCCGGAGGTCGTTGACGACCTCACCAGGAGCCTGAAGCGGCGCAACGACCTGGTTCACAACTTCTGGCGCGAGCGCATCCCGGAGATCATCAGCGATGCTGGCCGGACCAGGCTGTGCGCAGACCTGAAGGACGACTGTCGGCTGCTCACGCGGACAGACGAACGCTTCAGCGCGAGGGTCTTGGACCCCATCATGGAGAGTATGGGGATCACGGCCGATGCCGTTGAAGCCCAGTACGCGAAGGAGCGCCGCGAGGCAATGGCGCGCTACGAGACGGAGGCGTTCACGGCCGGGGAAGACTCGGCCTGACCTGTGTGTTCGCTTTGCCCTCCGGTGCCACTGGCTTCGAGCCACCCGCCCCGGACACTCCGCCCGGGCGCATCCTGGCCTACGCCACCGAGCACGGGTACGAGCCCCTGACCGACGAGCACTTCGACCTGGCCAAGCTGGGCCTGCCCTGACGTCACCTACGTCCGTTTAGCGCCCTTTGCCCATACACTGCCTGGTCATGATGGTCCTGGCGCCCTGGTACGAGTCCGGCTCCTTTTGGCAGTTCCTCATCACGACGCTCGTCGGCGTGGCAGTAGGAGTCTTGGGCGCGCTGGCGACCATGCGAGCCTCGTATCCGAAGCGACGCCTCACCTACAAGACGCGCACCAATGCGCCACTGTTCGACGCATCCGACAATCAAGCGGCGGGCCTTGCCGTGACCCACGACGGCACCCGAGTAATCCGCCCGCGAATCGTCGAGCTGGAGTTGCGCAACACTGGGCGCCGCGACATCACTGAGACCCAGTTCCACGCCAGGGAAGCGCTCAAGTTTGATCTCGGCGCCGATGTAAAGGCTGTGCTTGGGGTGGCATCACTCCCGACTGGGACTGTCACCCCCGGCGTAGGTATCGACCCGTCATCACCTCAAGCGATTCTCGTCCCCCCAACCCTCATGGTCAGCAAGCAGACGATCCGGGCTACAGTCCTCGTGGATGGCCCGAACGCCGAGGTGAGCTGTAGTCGGGCGCCGCTGATCGAGGTCGCCGTCCGCGAGGCGGGCCCAGACCTGGTACCGCGCGTCATCGCGGTGACGGTCCCGAACGTCTTGCTGGCATTGCTCATCATCTCGATCGCTTACGTGGTCTCGGCTTGCCTGCTTGCTTGGTGGACCTGAGCGTCGCCCTGCCAGCAGGTCGACCCTGAAACCGTGGCGCAATCTTGGCCGGTAAGACGTGGCGGTCAGGAAGATGCGGCTCCGGGGGTTACCCCCCCACCCCTCACGGCTCGACCTGGCCAACGTCGATCGCACACAGCAGGACAGGAGCAGCGGCGACGGCCGCGAGAGTCGAGTAGGCGCGCACGGCACAGTCCCCAGCCGCTCACCCAACGGTCAGCACAACGACTCGCAGCGGCTCGGCGAGAGCGGCAACGACGGCCGTAGCCAAGCGAGACAGGCCAGAGCCCCGGCCCATCTCTCCTCCCGAGAGTTAATGCCGGGGCCCTCTCTCCATGGTGAAGCACGTCACATCAGGCAGGGCCGGGCTTGACAGGGGCCCTCGCTCCCGTGAGAGAAAGAGGCGCAAGTTTGTTCCCCCAAGCCTCACCAGTCGAACTCGGCGTGCAGCGGCTCGATGAGCAGTCCGGGCAGGGAGGCGAAGCCGGCCGCGCCGATGATCGTCACGAAGGCGACGGCGGCGACGAACCAGGCACGGTGGACGCGGGCGGGCCGCCGCGGGGAGCGGCGGTCCACGGGGGCGGAGGCGGAGGCTGTCTGGGGCACGACGACAGCTTCCGGCCATCTGGGGACCGCAGGAAAGTGGCTTGACTGTCATGCTTCGCTACGATCGGGCCATGGAGTCGGAGAAGAAGGCACACCGGGTCGTCGTCCTCGCCCTCACCGGGCTGCTGCCCTTCGAGCTCGGTATCCCGCACCGGATCTTCGGGCGCGCCAAGGGCCCGACCGGGCAGCCGCTGTACGAGATCCTCACCTGTGGACTCGCCCCGGGGCCGGTGCGCACGGACGCCGACTTCGCGATCCATGTCGAGCACGGCCCGGAACTCCTGGCCGCCGCCGATACGGTGGTGGTGCCGGCCTCGTACGAGCTGGGCCCGGTGCACGAGGAGGGTCGGCTGACCGACGAGCTCGAGGCGGCCCTCGCGCACATCCGGCCCGGTACCCGGCTCGTCTCCATCTGCACGGGCGGATACGTGCTGGCCGCGGCCGGGTTCCTCGACGGGCGTCCCGCCACCACCCACTGGGCCTCCGCCGAGCACTTCCAGCGGCTCTTCCCGGCCGTGCGGGTCGACCCGGACGTGCTCTACACCGACGACGGGGACGTGCTGACCTCGGCCGGAGTCGCCGCCGGAGTCGACCTGTGCCTGCACATCGTGCGCCGCGACCACGGCACGGCCGTCGCCAACGATGTGGCCCGGCGGACCGTCGTACCGCCCCACCGGGAGGGCGGGCAGGCGCAGTTCATCGCGCGCCCGATGCCGGAGCCGCAGCTCGCCACCACCACGGCGGCCCGCGCATGGGTGCTGGACCGGCTGCACGAACCGCTCCGACTGACCGACCTGGCCCGGCAGGAGTCCATGTCGGTACGGACCTTCACGCGCCGGTTCCGCGAGGAGTCCGGCGTCAGCCCGGGCCAGTGGATCGTCGGCCGGCGGGTGGAGCGGGCCCGGCAGCTGTTGGAGCAGACGGAGCTGCCGATGGAGCGGGTGGCGCGGGACAGCGGCTTCGGTACGGCCCAGTCGCTGCGCAAGCACGTGCAGGCGGCGCTGGGGGTGAGCCCGACGGCTTACCGGCGCACCTTCCGCGCGGCCGGCGGGACGGGCACCCTGCCATCTCCTGATGGGCCATCAGTTGCTGCCGGACCCGCGCATTGACTTCTCCCGCCCCCCGCTCGTGAATGGCCCCCTGCGCCGGGCTCGGGCGCGCGGGAACGTAAGGGGCGAGCAGTGCGAACTGGGGCGCGGAAGCGGAGATGGCCGGCGGCCGTGGGCCTGGCCGTGCTGGCGGCCACGACCGGGAGCGCCCTGAGCGCACCCGCCGCGGCCGAGGGGGAGGCGCCCCCGGGCCAGGTGGACTTCCCGACCCACTGCCCGGCACCCCAGGAGGCCGGGCTCCCGCCCGCGGACGGGCCGACCACCGCGCGGATCACCGTCGACAACCCGGCCCCGCAGGTCGGCGACACCGTCACCGTGACCTACCAGGTGGTCCGGACCCCCGCCGTCAACCCGGTCGGCGGCGAACTCCCCGCCGACGTGCTGACGCCGACCGGCCGGATCCTGCTGGCGGGCGCCCAGAGCGGCGAGGTCACCGTGGTCGGGGCCAAGCGCAACGAGCCCGTCCCGGCGGGCGCGGCCCTCCCCGCCGTCACGATGACCGGCACGTTCACCGTCACCGCGCCCGGCGAGACCACGCTCGCCCCGGGCGGCTACACCCTGCACACCAGCCACTTGCTGGGCCTCGACACCATCTGCACCGCTGATGCCGCGTCCCCCGTCCCCGTCTCCGGCCGCCTGACCGCGACCGGGCTGCCCACGGCCAACCTGCGCAGCGTCTTCCTCGGCGCGGCCCAGGGCAGGCCGGGCGCCAAGGTCAAGGTCACCGCCGCCGGCTTCCCGCCGGGCGCGGCCCTCACGGTGGCCGGTCGGGCCGGCGCCGCCGAGACCGCCGACCGGGTGAGCGCCACCGCCGACGAGCTGGGCGCGGCCCTGGTCGAGCTGCCGGTCACGGACAAGGCCACCACCGCAGTGATCGCCTACGAGGGCGGGGCCTGGTCGGCGCGCCAGGGCTCGGGGCCGGCCGCGTACACGGTCATCGACGCGGCTCCGCCGCCGCCCTCCGCCACGCAGCAGGTCACGGCCACCGTCGAGCCGGGCGTCCTGGGCATGACCCAGACCGGCGAGGACATCACCCTGGGCGCCGTTCCGTACGGCGACGGCGGCGCCGCACCCGGCCGGATCGGGACGGTGACCGTCACCGACGCCCGCGGCGGCCCGGCCGGCTGGACCCTGATCGGCAAGGTCACCGACTTCACCGGACCCGGCGGGATCCGCATCCCGGGCGCCTCCCTGTCCTGGACCCCGAGGTGCGCGGCGGCCGAGGGGAGCCGCAGCGTCTGTACGCCGGGCAGCGCGGGCGCGGTCGGGGCCGACGGGGCGGTGCTCGCCTCCACCCCCGACGCACCGCTGGTCGGCGGCACCTTCACCATCGATGCCACGGTCACCCTCACGGTGCCGCCGTACACCCCGCCGGGTGCGTACACGGCGGTCCTCACCCTGACCTTGTCGTGACCGGGCGCCTGCGGCTGCCGCTGCGCGGGGCTCTCCCCGCCCCGCCCTTTCTCCGTTTCCCGGGGCTCCGCCCCGGACCCCGTGCCCCAATGGCAGGCGGGGCCGTTCTCGCCGCCGTCCTGCTCGCCCTCGTCCCCGCCGCGCCGGCCGAGTCCGCGGACGGCGGGCAGTGGTCCGTGCTGCCCGTCGCGAACACCGTCGGGCAACGGCCCTACTTCTACCTCGCCGCCGCGCCCGGCCAGTCCGTCGCCGACGCCGTCACCCTCACCAACCGCACCGACCGGCCCCGCACCTTCCGGCTGTACGCCGCCGACGCCTACAACACCGCCCGCGACGGCGGCTTCGCCCTGCGCGGCCCCGACGAGCCGCGGCTGGCCACCGCCGCGTGGACGGAGCTCGACCGGGAGCGGGTCACCGTAGCGGCCCGCTCTTCGGTCTCCGTCCGCTTCACCCTCGCCGTCCCCGACCGGGCGGAGCCGGGGGACCACCCCGGCGCCGTCGTGGCCCTGGAGGAACGGCCGGGGGCCGCGGCCGACGCCGGCCGGGGGATCGGCGTGCAGCAGGCCGTCGCCGCCCGGCTGTACCTGCGGGTGACCGGCCCCACCGCCCCCGCCCTCGCCGTCCGGGGCGTCACCGTGAAGCGTCGCGGCTCCGGCGCGGACGTCGCGTACACGCTCCACAACATCGGCAATGTCACCCTCCGCCCCCGGGCCGCCCTCACCGCCACCGGAGCCCTCGGCCGCCCGCTCCTCGCCCGCGAGCTCGGCGGGCTGCCCGCCGAACTGCTGCCGGGTCAGGAAGTACGGCTCGGCGCCCGTTGGGAGGGCGCGCCCAGAGCGGAATGGGCCGAGGTCACGGTGCGCGCCCGGGCCGACGGAACCACAGCTCAGGGCCGTGCGGACCTGGTCCGGCGGCCCTCGCCGATGGTCGTGCCGGCCCTTGTCGCCGTGATCTGGTCGGCGCTGGGAGCCGCATCGGGGAGAATGGCCCGTATGAGCGATCGTTCCCCCGAGTCCACCGCCCCGCACCGTGCGGGGTTCGCCTGCTTCGTCGGCCGCCCCAACGCGGGGAAGTCGACCCTCACCAACGCACTCGTGGGCACCAAGGTCGCGATCACCTCCAACCGGCCGCAGACCACCCGCCACACCGTTCGCGGCATCGTGCACCGCCCCGACGCCCAGCTCGTCCTCGTGGACACGCCCGGCCTGCACAAGCCGCGCACCCTGCTCGGCGAGCGCCTCAACGACGTCGTACGGACCACCTGGGCCGAGGTCGACGTCATCGGCTTCTGCCTGCCGGCCGACCAGAAGCTCGGCCCCGGCGACAAGTTCATCGCCAAGGAGCTGGCGGGGATCAAGAAGACCCCCAAGATCGCCATCATCACCAAGACCGACCTGGTCGAGTCCAAGCAGCTGGCCGAGCAGCTCCTCGCCGTGCACCAGCTCGGTGCCGAGCTCGGCTTCGAGTGGGCCGAGATCGTTCCCGTCTCGGCCGTCGGGGACACCCAGGTCCAGCTGCTGGCCGATCTGATCGCGCCGCTGCTGCCGGAGAGCCCGCCGCTGTACCCGGAGGGCGACCTCACCGACGAGCCCGAGATGGTCATGGTCGCGGAGCTGATCCGCGAGGCCGCGCTGGAGGGCGTACGGGACGAGCTCCCGCACTCCATCGCCGTGGTCGTCGAGGAGATGATCCCGCGCGAGAACCGTCCGGCGGACCGCCCGCTGCTCGACATCCACGCCAACGTCTACATCGAGCGGCCGAGCCAGAAGGGCATCATCATCGGCCCGAAGGGCTCCCGGCTGAAGGAGGTCGGGATGAAGTCGCGCAAGCACATCGAGGCGCTGCTCGGCACCCCGGTCTTCCTCGACCTGCACGTGAAGGTCGCCAAGGACTGGCAGCGGGACCCCAAGCAGCTGCGGAAGCTCGGTTTCTGAGCCGCGAACCGCCCGCCGCGACGACATGACGGCATGACGACGAACGGACGCCGCCCCCTCGGGGCCGCGTCCGTTCGTCATTCCGTCCGTGCGTCGGGGCTACGCGGGCCGGGCTACGCGGGCCGGCGCACCCGGACCACGTTGTCCGTACGGGTCCCGGGCGTTCCGTCGGGCTGGTTCTGGATCCGCTCGGTCTCCTCGGCCCGCAGCACCTCCCAGCCCGCCGTGACCGGCTCCAGTTGCGCGAGGACCTCTTCGGGGGTGGGGAAGTGCGCCTCTTCCCGCTCCTCCTGCCACGGCGCCCAGCCCGCGTGGCCGACCACCAGCAGCGTGCCGCCGGGGGCCACGGCCGCGGCGGCCGTGCGCAGGACCGCGTCACGGGGGAAGTCCCCGTAGTTGTGCAGGAAGCACGCGGAGACGAGGTCGAACTCCCCCTGCGGGAAGGACTCCGTCAGATCGTGCCGCGCGAAGGAGACGCGGTCGGCGACCCCGGCCTCCGCCGCGTGCTCGGTCGCCCGGCCGAGGGCGACCGAGGAGATGTCGGTCCCGGTGACCGTCCATCCGCGGCGGGCCAGCCACACGGCGTCGGCGCCCTCTCCGCACCCCAGGTCCAGGGCCCGGCCCGGGGCGAGGGCGGACACCTCGTGCACCAGCATGGCGTTGGCCTCGCCGCTCCAGATGCGGTGGCTCTCCCCGTACCGGCCGTCCCAGAACTCCTCGCCCGCCAGCGCCCCGGGCTCGGGGTGGTGATGGGTGTGCGTGTGGGTGTGCGCGTGCTCGGTCATGGCTTCCTCTTCCAGTACGGGTGCCGGTACGGCCGATGCTCCGCCCGCCCGACGAGGTGCGGCAAACTTTGTTGCCGACCTGGCAAAGAGGGATCCGAACTCGTCCGCCCCGCCCCGCCCCGCCGGCCGCGGCCGGCGGGGGCGCATCACACCTCGGGCTCGGCGATCAGGGCCGTGGCCACCCGGCGGAAGCCGATGCGGGCGTAGACGCGGGCCACGTCCTCGTCGCCCGCCGAGAGGAAGACCGTACGGGCCCCGCGCTCCCGGGCCCGTGCGACCAGGGCGGCCGTGACCCCGAGGGCCAGGCCCTGGCGGCGGGCCGACGGGAGGGTGCCGACGCCCACCACCTCGACGACGTCCCCGACCGGGTTGTACTGGCCCGCGCAGAGCACCACGCCGTCCCGTACGGCAGCGGCCAGGACCGTGCTGCCCGCCGCCAGCTTCCCGGCCACCCGGGCCCGGCCCGCCTCGGCCGCCGGGTCCGTCAGCGCCGCCGCCAGTTCCGCGGGGCCCGCCTCGCCGACCGCCGTTCCCGGGGCCGCGAAGGCCAGGGCCGGGACCGTCACGGCGGCGGTGAGCAGCGGGTCGTCGGCGCCGAGGAGGCGGACTTCCGGGTGCGGGGGAAGGGCCTCGGCCGAGGGGTCCAGGACCATCAGCGGGTGGGCGTGGACGTGGAGCCCCGCCGCCTCCACCGCGGCCCGTAGCGAGGGGCTGGTTTCGGCCACCCACTCGAAGGCCTCGGGAACCTTCAGCTCCCGCTGGCGCTCCCAGACCCGCTCCACGTCGGCCCGGGTCGCCGCGGGGCCGCCGAGCGCGGGCCGCGCGTAGTACGGCCAGCCCGCGCCCTCCTGGACGAACAGGGTCAGCGGGCCGAAGTCCTCGGCGCGGGCCCCGCCCACCCGCGGCACCGTGTCGTAGTACCGCTCCAGCTCGGACAGCGTTGAATCGATCATGTGGTCGGTCATCCGGCCATCCAAACAAAGCGGCGCCGCGCGGGCACCTGCTTTCCGGACCCGCTCAGGCACCCTCCTTCAGCACGCGCGAGATCAGCGCCCGCTGGGCGTCCGACAGGTTCGGCTCCGCGCAGGCCACCGTCCGCCCGTCCACGGTGATCCGGTAGGAGAAGCCGTCCCGCACCCGGTCCGCCGGGTCGCCCGGCGGCCCGGGCCGCAGCGCGAGCTGGGCCAGGGCCTTCCACTCGTCCTCGTCCGGCCGGGCCGAGGTGTCCACCTCGGCCCGGCGCTCGATGCCCGCGAAGCCGCCCGTCCGTACCACCTGAATGCGCATGGGTGCCCTCTACCCCGCGAGCGGGACACCCACCGCGGACCACGCCTTCTGGAGCGCCTGGTGCTCGGCGCCGCCGGCCCCGTACCGGGTCACGGCCGCCGCGGTCGAGAGCCGGGCGAAGTCCGCGAAGTTCGCCCGGGAGGTGAGGTCGCCGCCGGTCAGGGTGTCGTACCAGATCCGTCCGGCCCGCTCCCAGGCCTTGCCGCCCAGCTCGGTCGCCACGATGTAGAAGGCGTGGTTGGGGATGCCGGAGTTGATGTGGACGCCGCCGTTGTCGCTGTGGGTGTTCACGTAGTCGTCCATCGTGGCGGGCTGCGGGTCCTTGCCGAGCTCGTCGTCGTCGTACGCGGTGCCCGGGGCCTTCATCGAGCGCAGCGCGACCCCGGTGACGTTGGGGCCGAGCAGCCCGGCCCCGATCAGCCAGTCGGCCTCCTCGGCCGTCTGCTCCAGCGAGTACTGCTTGATCAGCGAGCCGAAGACGTCCGACATCGACTCGTTCAGGGCGCCCGACTGGCCGCGGTAGGTCAGGTTCGCCGTGTACTGGGTGACCCCGTGGGTCAGCTCGTGGCCGATGACGTCCACCGACACGGTGAAGTCGAGGAAGAGGTCCCCGTCCCCGTCGCCGAAGACCATCTGCTGGCCGTCCCAGAAGGCGTTGTTGTACTCCTCGCCGTAGTGGACGGTGGCGTCCAGGGGGAGCCCGGAGTCGTCGATCGAGCGCCGGCCGAAGCCCTTCAGGAACAGTTCGTACGTCGCCCCGAGCCCCGCGTAGGCGCGGTTGACGGTGGCGTCCTTGCTGAGCGGGTCGCCCTCCCCGCGGACCTTCGCCCCGGGCAGCCGGGTGCGGTGCTGGGCGTCGTAGACGGTCCGGTCCGGATCGTCGGAGGTCGGCGCGGCGAGTGCGGGGACGATCCCGCGGACGGCGGTGACCCGGCGCCGGGTGCGCAGCAGGGAGTCGCGCTCCAGGGTGCGCTGGGCGAGGTCGGCGCGGCGGGAGTCCTCGGACAGGGCGGCCTTGTCGAGGAGGTGCGGCGGTACGACCGTGCAGAAGACGGGGTGATGGCGGTGGGTGTGGGAGGCATCCATGCCCGGCAATGTGGCAGTGGGTCATGGCGGTGTCACTACCTGCGACCATGATTCATTCACTTGTCTGAAAGCGGTGACGCCAGGTTGACGGAACGACCCGACCCGGGCGGAGCGAAAGAGGCTTGGCTCACATTTGGTGCAAATCGGACGCTCCGGTCTTGCATACTGAAACAGGTCCTCGCGTCACGGCGCGGCTCGGCTAGGCTCGGCCCATCATGCGTTTCGGGCTGCTTCTCCTTAGCTGCCGCGGCGAGGGTCTGTAGTCGTAGGCCGACCCCCTCCCCGCGGAGTTTGGTGTTGCGGTTTTCACTACCGCCGTCGGCCGTCCCAGCGAACTACACGCGGACACGCGAGGAGCCCAACGCCATGAGCCAGCAGCCTTTTGTCGGTCGCCCCACGCCCATCACCAACGCGACCCACACCCAGAAGTCCTCCGGGATGCCGATCCACAAGTACGGCTCGTACCAGCAGGTGGACATCCCCGACCGCACCTGGCCGGACGCCCGCGTCACCAAGGCTCCCCGCTGGCTCTCCACCGACCTGCGCGACGGCAACCAGTCGCTGATCGACCCGATGACCCCCGCCCGCAAGCGCGAGATGTTCGACCTGCTGGTGCGCATGGGCTACAAGGAGATCGAGGTCGGCTTCCCCTCCTCCGGCGAGACCGACTTCGCCTTCGTGCGCTCCATCATCGAAGAGGGCGCGATCCCGGACGACGTCACCATCTCCGTACTGACCCAGGCCCGCGAGGACCTGATCGAGCGGACCGTGGAGTCCCTGGTCGGCGCCAAGCGCGCCACCGTCCACCTGTACAACGCGACCGCCCCGACCTTCCGCCGGGTCGTCTTCCGCGGCTCCAAGGAGCAGATCAAGCAGATCGCCGTCGACGGCACCCGCCTGGTCATGGAGTACGCGGAGAAGCTGCTGGGTCCCGAGACCACCTTCGGCTACCAGTACAGCCCGGAGATCTTCACCGACACCGAGCTGGACTTCGCCCTGGAGGTCTGCGAGGCCGTCTGCGACGTCTGGCAGCCGGCCGAGGGCCGCGAGATCATCCTGAACCTGCCCGCCACCGTGGAGCGCTCGACGCCGTCCACGCACGCGGACCGCTTCGAGTGGATGGCCCGCAACCTGACCCGCCGCGAGCACGTCTGCATCTCCGTGCACCCGCACAACGACCGCGGCACCGCCGTCGCCGCCGCCGAGCTGGCCCTGATGGCCGGCGCCGACCGCATCGAGGGCTGCCTGTTCGGGCAGGGCGAGCGCACCGGCAACGTCGACCTGATCACCCTGGGCATGAACCTGTTCTCCCAGGGCATCGACCCGCAGATCGACTTCTCGCAGATCGACGAGATCCGTCGCACCAGCGAGTACTGCAACCAGATGGAGGTCCACCCGCGCCACCCCTACGCGGGCGACCTCGTCTACACCGCCTTCTCCGGCTCCCACCAGGACGCCATCAAGAAGGGCTTCGACGCGATGGAGACCGACGCGGCCGCCCAGGGCAAGACGGTCGACGACATCGAGTGGGCCGTTCCGTACCTGCCGATCGACCCGAAGGACGTCGGCCGCTCCTACGAGGCGGTCATCCGGGTCAACTCGCAGTCCGGCAAGGGCGGCATCGCGTACGTCCTGAAGAACGACCACAAGCTGGACCTGCCGCGCCGCATGCAGATCGAGTTCTCCCGGATCATCCAGGCCAAGACCGACGCCGAGGGCGGCGAGGTCACGCCGAAGGCGATCTGGGACGTCTTCTCCGACGAGTACCTGCCCAACCCCGAGAACCCGTGGGGCCGCATCCAGCTGCGCTCCGGTTCGACGGCCACCGACAAGGACGGCACGGACACGCTGACCGTCGAGGCGGTCGTGGACGGCGTGGAGACGGTCCTGGACGGCACCGGCAACGGTCCGATCTCGGCCTTCTTCGACGCGCTGGCCGGCATCGGCGTCGACGCCCGACTGCTGGACTACACCGAGCACACCATGAGCGAGGGCGCCTCCGCCGTGGCCGCCTCGTACATCGAGTGCGCGATCGACGGCCGTGTCCTGTGGGGCATCGGCATCGACGCCAACACCACCCGCGCCTCCCTGAAGGCGGTCATCTCCGCCGTCAACCGCGCGGGCCGCTGACCCTCGTACGCGGACCCCGCTCCCTCCCTTCCGGAAGGGGGCGGGGTTCCGTCGTTCCCGCGCCCGGCCGGGCGGTGCGCGGGGCGGCGGTGCGCGGGGCGGCGAGGCGGCGGGGCGTGCGGGCTCAGCGGGCCAGATAACCGCCGTCCACCGGCAGGATCGCGCCCGTCACGAACGAGGCCGCGTCCGAGGCCAGGAAGGCGATGACGCGGGCCACCTCCTCGGGCTCCCCGAGCCGGCCCATCGGGTGCGCCCCCTCGATCTCCGACAGGTACTCCGGCCCGCCCGGCTCGTCCTCCAGCGCGATCACCCGCTCCGTACGGATGGTTCCCGGTGCCACCGCGTTGACCCGGATCCCGCGTGCGGCCCACTCCACCGCGAGGTGCTTCGTCAGCCCCGACGCCACGAACTTCGCGGGTCCGTACGCGGCCTGGCGGGCTTGCCCGGCCACGCCCGAGATCGAGGACACGCAGACCAGGGCCCCGCCGGGGCGCGGCTGCGCGATCATCGCCTCGATGGCGTACTTGCAGGTCAAGAACATGCCGCGGCCGTCGACCGCCATGACGTGGTCCCAGTCCTCGGGACTGGTCTCGCGTACGTCGGAGAGGGGGAGGACCCCGGCGTTGGCCACGGCCACGTCCAGGCGCCCGTACGCCCCGACGGCGGCCGCGACCATCGCGCGGTTGGCCTCCGGATCGGAGACGTCACCGGCGACGGCGGTGATCGCGTACCCCTCGTCGGCCAGTTCCGTACGCAGGGCCTCGACCCCGGGGCCATTGATGTCGGCCGCGGTCACCCGGGCCCCGGAGCGGGCCAACAGCCGGGCGGTGGCCCGGCCGATCCCGCTCGCGGCGCCGGTGACCAGACAGGACTTCTCGTTCATGCGGCGAACCCTAGAGGGGGCGGGGCGGGGGCGGGGGGACGTCGGGGACGCAGACCGGCCAAGTCCGGGACGCGGGACATGTTGTCTTGTCACACGACTGACGCATCCTCATCGATGTGGCTAACATCACGCCCACCCGGCGATGTTGCCGGAAGGTGACGGAGGTGCGACGTGCTGCCAGTTCGGGGTGGGGACGGCCGGAAGCTGACGGTCTGGGGCACCCGTACCACCTGGAGCACCGTGGGGGACGGGGAGTTCTTCTGCCCCGCCTGCGGTGGCGACCGCAATTACCGCAGGCGGATCGGACGGCGCCGGTTCACCGTCCTCGGGGTGCCGCTGCTGCCCCGAGGGCAGGCCGGGCCCGTCATCGAGTGCCAGGGCTGCCGTGCGCGCTTCGCCACCGACGTCCTGGACCACCTCACCACGACCCGCTTCACGGCCCTCCTGCGCGACGCCGTGCACACCGTGGCGCTGGCCGTGCTCACCGCGGGCGGAACGGCCTCGCGCGGCGCGCTGGAGGCCGCGGTGGGCGCCGTACGGGCCGCGGGCTTCCAGGACTGCACCGAGGAGCAGCTGGAGTCCCTCGTGGAGGCGCTGTCCACGGACGAGGGACGGCTCGGGCTGTACGACGTCCCGGAGTGTTGCGGGGCCGCGCTGTCGATAGAGCTCCACGAGGCCCTGGAACCGTTGGCCCCGCACCTGGCCGGCCCGGGCCGCGAATCGATCCTGCTCCAGGGGGCCCGCATCGCACTCGCGGACGGCCCGTACACCCCGGCCGAGCGCGAGGTGCTCGCGACGGTCGGCTCGGCGCTGCGGATCGACACGGACGAGGTGACCCGACTGCTGTCGGCGGTACGCGCTCCCTGAGGGGCGTTCCAACGGATCTCACACCAGCGGCCCTGTGCGAATCCATCGCGCAGGGCCGCTGGTGTCCGACCCGTGGACTCCGGACGGGCCCGTTCCGTCCAGAACGGCCTTCCGTGACGTAACGATCCGGCCTCGCAGGGCCTGTTTCGGGACGCGTGAACGGCGTGTGAAGGGTGCGGGCGCGGGCTCCGTGCCCGATGTGTCCACCAGTCGGACGGGCGGAACAGTGCGTTCGAGTTTGCCCTTCCGAAGGGCTGCAAACCTCGTATCCGCACGTCATGGGGCAGGTGCTTCACGGGTGCGCGGCGGGAAGGGTGGGCTCCGCACCGCTGTGCGCATACGCCTGTCGCGGACTCCGCACCACTGGAGAAACCTACAGATCGAGCAGGCCTGAACGTCAACAGTTTGTCGAAGTCGACGATATGTGTGAGGCCACCCACAGGCGTTCAATTCCGGTCACACGACAAGACGGCGCCGTTAACACAGCGCGGCTTCGATTCGCTCCACCGTGAATGCACTGACAACCCTGGCGTACCAACGGGTTAGCGACCCACTACGCCCCAGGGATAACCAGATCTCCTCTCACTTACCTACCTTGAAGGGCAAGGCTGAGATGGCACGTGTCGCCGCCCGGCTTTCCACCGACGGAGAGCAGAGCACGCACCCGGTCGACGAGGTGCTCCCCCTCCCCAAGCTCGCGCTGTACGGCTTCCAGCACGTACTCGCCTTCTACGCCGGCGCGGTGATCGTTCCGATCATCGTCGGCAACGCGCTGAAGCTGAGCCCTGAACAGCTGGTCTACCTGATCAACGCGGACCTCTTCACCTGCGGTATCGCCTCGATCATCCAGGCCTGGGGCATCGGTCGGATCGGTGCGCGCCTGCCGCTGATCCAGGGCGTGACCTTCACCGCCGTCTCCCCGATGATCGCCATCGGTCTCGGCGCCGGCGGCGGCACCGCCGCCCTGCTGGTCATCTACGGCGCCGTGATCACCGCCGGTATCGCCACCTTCGCCTTCGCCTGGCTCCCGGCCAAGGCGTTCCGGACGGTGATGCGGCTGTTCCCGCCGGTCGTCACCGGCACGGTGATCACCGTGCTGGGCATCGTCCTGATCCCGGTCGGTCTCAACGACGCCGCCGGCGGCCTCGGCAGCCCCGACTTCGGAGACCCGAAGAACTTCGCCTACGCCGGCGGCACGATGCTCTTCATCCTCATCCTGATGAAGATCGGCAAGCCGTTCCTCTCCAGCATCTCGATCCTCCTCGGCCTGGTCGTCGGCACCACCGTCGCCTTCCTGCTCGGCGACGCGAAGTTCGGCGACGTGAGCAAGTCCGAGTGGATCGGCGTCACCACCCCCTTCCACTTCGGTGCTCCGAAGTTCGAGTGGTTCCCGATCGTCCTGATGCTCATCGTCATGCTGATCACCATGGTCGAGACGACCGGTGACACCTACGCCGTCGGTGACATCGTCGGCAAGGAGGTCGACAGCGAGACCGTCGCCCGCGCCCTGCGCGCCGACGGCGCCGCGACCGCGCTCGGTGGTGTCCTCAACTCCTTCCCGTACGTGGCCTTCGCCGAGAACGTCGGCCTGGTGCGGATGACGAAGGTGAAGAGCCGGTTCGTGGTGGTCGCCGCAGGTGTGTTCATGATCGTCCTGGGTCTGCTGCCCAAGGCCGCCGCGATCGTCGCCGCCGTCCCGCACGGAGTCCTCGGCGGCGCCGCGACCGTCATGTTCGCCATGGTCGCCCTGGCCGGTATCCAGACCCTGGCCAAGGTGGACCTGAAGGAGGAGAAGAACGCGCTCATCGTCGGTGTCTCCCTCGCCTTCGCCCTGCTCCCCGCGACCGTCCCGGTCCTCTTCACCAAGCACATGGACCCGGACCTGGCCTCGCTCCTCAACAGCGGTGTGACGCTCGGCGCCACGGCCGCCATCGTCCTCAACCTGGTCTTCAACGGCCTGGGCAAGGACGGCGCCCACGACGCCCCCAAGGTCGAACTGCCCGCCCAGCCGACGGCGGGCGAGGAGTCCTCGGCAGCCGTACCGGCCCCGTCGGGCGAGGGCGAAGAAGCCCGGACGCCGGCCTCCTGACCCTCCCGCGGGGTGACCCCGGCCCGGGCCCCGCGCCCGGCCCGGGGTCGCTGTCGTGCGAGGCGGGGACACGCTGCCCGTGGTTCCGTCGCCGTACGGGACAATGGGCGCATGAGCCTGTTCCGCGACGACGGCATCGTGCTGCGCACCCAGAAGCTGGGTGAGGCGGACCGCATCATCACGCTGTTGACCCGCGGCCACGGCCGGGTGCGGGCAGTCGCCCGCGGGGTCCGGCGCACGAAGTCCAAATTCGGCGCCGGGCTGGAACCTTTCTCCCACGCCGACGTGCAGTTCTTCGCCCGGGGCAGCGAACTGATCGGCCGCAGCCTGCCGCTCTGCACCCAGACCGAGATCATCGCCCCGTACGGCAACGGCATCGTCACCGACTACGCCCGCTACACCGCCGGCACCGCCATGCTGGAGACCGCCGAGCGGTTCACCGAGAACGAGGGCGAGCCCGCCGTGCAGCAGTACCTGCTGCTCGTCGGAGCCCTGCGTACCCTCTCGCGCGGCGAACACGAACCCCACCTCATCCTCGATGCCTTCCTGCTGCGCTCCCTCGCCGTCAACGGCTACGCGCCCAGCTTCGAGGACTGCGCGAAGTGCGGCATCCACGGACCCAACCGGCACTTCTCCGTCGCCGCGGGCGGGGTCATATGCGGGGACTGCCGGGTGCCCGGCAGCGTCGTACCCTCATCAGAGGCCATCGCCCTGCTCAGCGCCCTGCTGACGGGCGACTGGGGGCATGCCGACGCGTGTGAGGCGCGTCACGTGCGGGAGGGCAGCGGGCTGGTCTCCGCCTATTTGCACTGGCATCTGGAGCGCGGGCTACGCTCCCTGCGATACGTCGAGAAATAGGAGCTGGGCACATGGCACGACGCGGGATTCTGGGACGCTCTCGCCGGGAGTACAAGGTTCCCGAGCCGCACCCGTCCGGTGCGGTCCCGCCGAAGATCCCCGGTGAGCTGGTCCCCAACCACGTCGCCGTCGTCATGGACGGCAACGGCCGCTGGGCGAAGGAGCGCGGTCTGCCGCGCACCGAGGGGCACAAGGTCGGCGAGGGCGTCGTGCTCGACGTGCTCAAGGGCTGCCTGGAGATGGGCGTCAAGAACCTCTCCCTGTACGCCTTCTCGACGGAGAACTGGAAGCGCTCGCCCGACGAGGTCCGCTTCCTGATGAACTTCAACCGCGACGTCATCCGCCGCCGCCGCGACGAGATGAACGAGCTGGGCATCCGCATCCGCTGGGTCGGCCGCATGCCGAAGATGTGGAAGTCCGTCGTCCAGGAGCTCCAGGTCGCGCAGGAGCAGACCGTCGACAACGACGCCATGACCCTGTACTTCTGCGTCAACTACGGCGGCCGCGCGGAGATCGCGGACGCGGCGCAGGCGATCGCCCGCGACGTGGCGGCCGGCCGGCTGGATCCGTCGAAGGTGAACGAGAAGACCTTCGCGAAGTACATGTACTACCCCGACATGCCGGACGTGGACCTCTTCCTGCGCCCCAGCGGCGAGCAGCGGACCTCCAACTACCTGCTCTGGCAGAGCGCGTACGCGGAGATGGTCTTCCAGGACGTGCTGTGGCCGGACTTCGACCGCCGCAACCTCTGGGCGGCCTGCCTGGAGTACGCCCAGCGCGACCGCCGCTTCGGCGGCGCCGTTCCGAACCAGCCGGCGGGTTAAGCGGACTGAGCTGCCGTTATCCTCGCCGCATGAACATGGGTGGGGATCACAGTCAGTCGGTGGCGGAGCAGGCCGGCCGGGCCGGGGCGACGGGGGAGCAGGAGCAGGTCGTCTTCACGTACCGGCTGACGCTCGCCGACATCAAGGGAGCAGTTCGGGCCAGGGCCCGCCGGACGCCGGCGGGCCGGGCGGAGACGCTGCTCCTGCCGCTGCTGACGACCGTCGCCGTCGTGGGGCTGGGCCTGCTCGACGGCTCCCGGCCTCCCGTGATCGTGGCCTCGTCGGTCGCGGCCCTGTCCGCCGCGACCGTCGGTGTCTTCTGGATCCGGCGCACCATGGCCCGTCGGGTGTTCTCCGTGACGGAGCCGTACGGGGAGTGCCGCACGGTGGCCGACGAGCGGGGCGCCGCGACCACGGGCGAGACCATGTCGTACACGATGGACTGGACGCTCTTCGCGCAGTACACGGAGACGCCGGAGCTGTTCGTACTGTTCGGGGGCGCGCGTGCGGCTGCCGTGGCGACGCTGCCGAAGCGGGGCGCCCAGCACCCCGACGACATCGACCGCATGCGCGCGCTCCTGGCCCGGAACCTGAAGCAGGTCTAGGCCGTCTCAGCCGCTTGCGGGCCGGCGAGATCCGGAAGGGGCGGCTCAGCCCGCGGCGGCGCAGTCGGCGCAGGTGCCGAAGATCTCCACCGTGTGGGCGACGTTCACGTAGCCGTGCTCGGCCGCGATGGACTCCGCCCACTTCTCCACGGCCGGCCCCTCCACCTCGACGGCCTTGCCGCACTTGCGGCAGACCAGGTGGTGGTGGTGGTCGCCGGTGGAGCACCGGCGGTAGACGGACTCGCCGTCGCTGGTGCGCAGGACGTCGACCTCGCCGGCGTCCGCGAGGGACTGGAGGGTGCGGTAGACGGTGGTCAGGCCCACGGAGTCGCCACGGTGCTTGAGCATGTCGTGGAGCTCCTGGGCGCTGCGGAACTCGTCCACCTCGTCCAGCGCCGCCGCGACCGCGGCCCGCTGCCGGGTGGATCGTCCTCGTACTGGCGCGGTATTCATCTCGCCAGGCGCAGTCGCCACCGGGTTCCTCCTCGTATCGGCCTCGGCCCATTGTGCCAGGCGGCCGACCTTTCTAGACCTTCACATCGTCCCTCGTGCAGACCTCTTCGGCGGCGGCGCGGGCCGTCTTCGCCCGGCGCCCGGCCAGGGGCGCCGACACGGCGGCCATCACGACGAAGACGGCGATGGCGAGCAGCACGATCGCCGCGCCGGAAGGTGCGTCGAGGTAGTACGTGGCGGTCACGCCGCTGAGGGAGACCAGCACGCCGATCAGCATGGCGAGCGACAGCGTCGCGGCGAAGCCGCGGGTGACCCGCTGGGCGGCCGCGACCGGGATCACCATCATGGCGCTGACCAGCAGCAGGCCCACGATCCGCATCGCCACCGTGACGGTGAGGGCGGCCGTGACGGCCATCAGGAGGTTCAGCGCGCGCACCGGCAGGCCGGTGACCCGGGCGAACTCCTCGTCCTGGCTGATGGCGAACAGCTGGCGGCGCAGCCCGACGGTGACGCCGAGCACGAAGACGGCGAGGACCACCGCGGCCCAGACGTCCTCCGGTGCGACCGTGGTGATGCCGCCGAAGAGGTAGCTGCTCAGGGTGGCGGTGGAGCCCCCGGCCACGTTGATGATCATGACGCCGCCGGCCAGGCCGCCGTAGAAGAGCATGGCGAGCGCGATGTCGCCGCTGGTCTTGCCGCGGGAGCGGATGTGCTCCATGCCGACCGCGCCGAGGACGGCGACGAGGGAGGCCATCCACACCGGGCTGGTGTTCAGCAGGAAGCCGAGGCCCACACCGGTGGTGGCCACGTGGCCGATGCCGTCGCCCATGACCGCCTGGCGGCGCTGGACGAGGTACGTGCCGATCGCGGGAGCGGTGAGGCCGACGATGGCGGCCGCGATCAGGGCCCGCTGCATGAAGGCGTATTCGAGGAGGTCCATCAGCTCAGCAGTCCCGTCCGCAGGGGCTCGGCGTCGTGCGCCGCGTGGGGGTGTACGTGGTCGTGGCCGGGCAGCGCGTGCTGGCCCACGGCCTCCGGAGGCGGCCCGTCGTGGACCACGCAGCCGTCGCGCAGCACGACGGCCCGGTCGATCAGGGGCTCCAGCGGGCCCAGCTCGTGCAGGACCAGGAGCAGGGTGGTGCCGAGGGCCTTCTGCTCGCGCAGGGCGTTCGCCAGGACCTCCTGGTTGGCGAGGTCGACGCCCGCCATCGGCTCGTCCATGATCAGCAGCTCGGGTTCGATGGCGAGCGCCCGGGCTATGAGCACCCGCTGGTGCTGGCCGCCGGAGAGGGCGTTGACCGAGGAGGAGCCGTACTCCTCCATGCCGAGCAGGGTGAGCGCGCGCTCGACCGCCGCCTTGTCGGCCTTGCGCAGGATCCCGAAGCGGGAGCGGGCGAGGCGGCCGGCGGAGACGACCTCACGGACGGTGGCGGGGACCCCGCTGGCCGCCGTGGTGCGCTGCGGGACGTACCCGATGCGCGACCACGCGCGGAAGCTCTTGAAGCCGGTGCCGAAGAGGGACAACTCGCCGTCGGTCAGCGGGACCTGGCCGACCACGGCGCGCACGGCCGTGGACTTGCCGGAGCCGTTGGCGCCGAGCAGGGCGACGACCTCGCCGCGCCGGACGGTGAGGTCGACTCCGCGCAGCACGGGGCGCGAGCCGAGCGAGGCCGTGGCCCCGCGCAGGGATATGACGGGCTGGTCCGCTGACTGTGCCGGCGTCGACTGCATGGCTCGCGCCTCCGTTGCTGCTGTCATCTACTTGGCTCCGAGCGCCTTCTGGAGGTTCTTCAGGTTCGACCGCATGACCTCGAAGTAGTCAGCGCCCTGGGACTTGTCGGTGATTCCTTCGAGCGGGTCCAGGACGTCGGTCTTCAGGCCGGTGTCCGCCGCGAGGGTCCTGGCCGTCTTGTCGCTGGCCAGCGTCTCGAAGAACACGGTGGAGACATTCTCCTGCTTCGCGAGGCCCTGGAGTTCCTTCATGCGGGCCGGGCTCGGCTCGGACTCGGGGTCGACGCCGGCGATGGCCTCCTGGTCGAGGCCGTAGCGCTCGGCGAGGTAGCCGAAGGCGGAGTGGGTGGTGATGAAGGTCTTGGAGGCGGTGTTCTGCAGCCCGTCCTTGAACTCCGTGTCCAGCGCGGTCAGTTTGCCGAGGAGCTCGTCGGTGTTCTTCTTGTAGTCCGCGGCGTGGTCGGGGTCGGCCTTCTCCAGGGCCGCGCCGACTCCCTTGGCGATCTCCGCGTACTTGACGGGGTCGAGCCAGACGTGCGGGTCCTTGCCGGCCTCGCCGTGGCCGTGGTCGTGGCCCTCGCCCTCGGCGTGGGCCTCCTCGGCGCCGTGGTCGTGGCCGGCCGAGCCGTGGACCTCCAACGCGGTGAGGGTCGCGGCGTCGACGACGTTCTTCACGCCGGACTGGGCGACGGCCTTGTCGACGGCGGGCTGCAGGCTCTTGAGGTAGAGGACCACGTCGGACTCACCGAGCTGCGCGGTCTGCTTGGGGCTGATCTCCAGATCGTGGGGTTCGACGCCGGGCTTGGTCAGGCTGTCGACCTTCACGTGGTCCTTGCCGATCTGCTCGGCGAGGAAGGCCATGGGGTAGAACGACGCCGTCACGCCGACCTTGCCGTCCTTGCTGCCACCGGTGCCGGCGGCGGCTCCGGAGCAGGCGGTCAGGGCCGTGGCGCCGAGGGCGACGGCTCCGGCGAGGGCGGCGGTGGGTATGAGGCGTCGTACGTTCATGACATCCATTTTCATCAAAGATGGAAACGATTGTCAAAAACCCAGGTGGGGGGCCTGGGTGGGCGGGCGTGGAAGGGGAACCGATTTGAAAGGGGGGGTGCGGGCGCCGGTAATCTAAAGACTTCGCCGTTCGTCCTCGTAATGAAGAGAGCACCGTGGCCGCCGACAAGATCGAAACCATCGTCAGCCTGAGCAAGCGCCGTGGCTTCGTTTTCCCGTGCAGTGAGATCTACGGCGGCTCCAAGGCCGCCTGGGACTACGGCCCGCTCGGTGTCGAGCTCAAGGAGAACATCAAGCGCCAGTGGTGGAAGGCGATGGTCACCGGGCGTGAGGACATCGTCGGTATCGACTCCTCCGTGATCCTGGCCCCCGAGGTGTGGGTGGCCTCCGGCCACGTCGCCACCTTCTCGGACCCGCTGACCGAGTGCACCTCCTGCCACAAGCGCCACCGCGCGGACCACCTTGAAGAGGCGTACGAGGCCAAGCACGGCCGTATGCCCGCCAATGGTCTCGCCGACATCAACTGCCCCAACTGTGGTGTGAAGGGCCAGTTCACCGAGCCCAAGCAGTTCTCCGGCATGCTGGAGACCCACCTCGGCCCGACCCAGGACACCGGCTCGAAGGCGTACCTGCGCCCCGAGACCGCCCAGGGCATCTTCACCAACTTCTCCGTGGTGCAGACCACTTCGCGCAAGAAGCCGCCCTTCGGCATCGCGCAGATGGGCAAGTCCTTCCGGAACGAGATCACTCCGGGCAACTTCATCTTCCGCACCCGCGAGTTCGAGCAGATGGAGATGGAGTTCTTCGTCAAGCCGGGCGAGGACGAGCAGTGGCAGGAGTACTGGATGCAGGAGCGGTGGAACTGGTACCGCGACCTCGGCATCCGCGAGGAGAACATCCGCTGGTACGACCACCCGAAGGAGAAGCTGTCCCACTACTCGAAGCGCACCGCCGACATCGAGTACCGCTTCAACTTCGGTGGCAACGAGTTCTCGGAGCTCGAAGGCGTCGCCAACCGCACCGACTTCGACCTCAAGGCCCACTCCGCCGCCTCGGGTGCGAACCTCACGTACCACGACCAGGAGACGGGTGAGCGCTACACCCCGTACGTCATCGAGCCGGCCGCCGGTGTGAACCGCGCCATGCTCGCCTTCATGCTCGACGCGTACAACGAGGACGAGGCCCCGAACGCCAAGGGCGTCATGGAGAAGCGCACCGTGATGCGCCTCGACCCGCGCCTGGCCCCGATCAAGGTCGCCGTCCTGCCGCTGTCCCGCAACGCGCAGCTGTCGCCGAAGGCCAAGGGCCTCGCCGCCGACCTGCGCAAGAACTGGAACATCGAGTTCGACGACGCGGGCGCCATCGGCCGCCGCTACCGCCGCCAGGACGAGATCGGTACGCCGTTCTGCGTCACCGTCGACTTCGACACCCTGGACGACAACGCGGTGACCGTGCGCGAGCGCGACACCATGAAGCAGGAGCGCGTCTCCCTGGACCAGATCCAGGCCTACCTCGGCAGCCGCCTGCTCGGCTGCTAGGTCCTGCCGCACGAAGACCGGTGGCCCGGTGCGCTCGCAGCGCACCGGGCCACCGGTCTTTTCGCGGGGCGGGCCCGGATCAGGAGGCCATTGCCGCCTGCGCCTGCGCTGCGGCCTCGGCCGCGCGGCGCTCGCCCTCGGCCTGGGACCGCTTCCCGTACAGGGTGGTCCACACGCCGAGTGCGGCCATCACCCCGTAGATCATGATCGGGCTGAGCACGACCATGGTGCTGGCGCTGAGCGTGTAGGCCAGCACGATGCGGACGATCGCCTCGGCGATGTACGCGAGGCCCCACACCAAGGTCATCCGGGTCAAGGTGGTGCGGAAGCCCTCGTACTGCCACAGGCCGTTCCACCAGGCGGTGCTCTCCGGGGTGCCGTCGGTGGCGAACTTGCGGCCGAAGTAGAACATCAGCGGGCGCGGCGCGAGCAGCGTCCCCAGGCAGAGCAGCCCGAAGAGCCCGGTGACCCCCGAGTCCTTGACGAGCAGCGCGCGGGCCGAGTGCGCGCCGACGAGCGAGACGACGGCGGTGATCACCAGGAACACCAGGGTGATGACGGCGAACTCGTCGAACTTGCGCCGCCAGGCCAGGCTGATGACGCTCTCGAGCACCGGCCAAGCACTGCTGAGCAGCAGCGCGGAGAACTCGCTCCAGCCGTGATCCTTGGTGAGTGCGTTGTACGTGATGATCGGCGCGACCACGTTGAACGCGATGGTCAGGATCCAGCCGAGGGCGGCGGCGCCGCCCGAGCGCTTCGGAGGTGCCGGTCGTGCTTCGTGAATTGCTGGAGTGGACAAGGTTCCCCCTGAAACGTGCCTGATGAAGTGCGGTAGGGGGACCGTAAGGACATTGACAGGACGCGGACAACCAAAACGCGACAAAGATGATCATCAAGTTGTCCGGGCTGACGGATTCCGGACGGATTCCGGCTGGTGGCGGCCCCGCGTCAGGCGCGCAGGCCCCGGATCACGAGGGCGGTGACCGCCTCGAACTCGGTGATGATCGTCGGCGAGAGCCAGTCGGCCGCGTACTGCGGGTCGTGGAAGCGGCCGGTGGCGTCGAAGACCGCGCGGGCCGCCGCCGGCACGTCGTCGGCGGCGATCGAGCCCGCCGCGACGCCCTCGGAGATGATCCGGCCCAGCTGGTCGATCAGCTCGTTCAGGTGCGCGTCCACCACACCGCTGTTCTCGGCGAGCAGCACGGTGTAGGTGGCGAACAGTTCCGGGTCGTCGCCGGCCTTGTGGCGCTTGGCCTCGAAGAGGGCCTCCAGCCACGCCTCCAGCTTGGAGGGGGCGCTTCCGGTGGGAGCCGAGGCGATCTCCTCCAGCATGACCACGCTCCTGGCGAGCCAGCGGTCCGTGACGGCCTCGCGCAGCGCCGCCTTCGACGGGAAGTGCCGGTACACGCTGCCGTGGCTGACGCCCAGGGCGCGGGCCACGTCCACCACGGTCGCCTTGGTGGGACCGAAGCGGCGCAGCACCTCCTCGGTGGTCGCGAGGATGCGCTCGG
The DNA here is from genome assembly GCF_036178145.1 of Streptomyces sp. NBC_00273. Lineage (NCBI taxonomy): Bacteria > Bacillati > Actinomycetota > Actinomycetes > Kitasatosporales > Streptomycetaceae > Streptomyces > Streptomyces sp. NBC_00273. The sequence goes on from NZ_CP108067.1 coordinate 6,508,011, forward strand.
GAGTCAGGGGCTCGGCAGCAGCGGGAGGCATGGGTACGACCGTACCGTCAGCTCAGTGCTCACTGTCGAGGTGGGCCATCTGGGCCGCCGGGTACCTCTCGCCGGCCGCGGCGCCCGCCGGGACGGCCTCCTCGATGGCGGCCAGGTCGGCGGCGTCGAGGGAGACGTCCATGGCACCCAGTGCCTCGGTGAGCCGGTCCCGGCGCCGGGCGCCCACCAGCGGCACGATGTCGACCCCGTGCCGCGGTCCCTGAGCGAGCACCCAGGCGATCGCGGTCTGGGCGACGCTCACGCCCTTGCCCTCGGCCACCTTGCGCAGCGCTTCCACCAGGTCGAGGTTGCGGTGGAGGTTGTCGCCCTGGAAGCGGGGGCTCATGCCGCGGAAGTCGCCCGGGGTCAGCGCGCGGTCGAGGGTGAAGTGGCCGCTGATGAGCCCGCGGGACAGCACCCCGTACGCCGTGATCCCTATGCCGAGCTCGCGGGCGGTCGGCAGGATCTCGGCCTCGATGCCGCGGGAGATCAGTGAGTACTCGATCTGGAGGTCGGAGATCGGGGCGACGGCAGCGGCCCGGCGCAGGGTGTCCGCGCCGACCTCCGAGAGGCCGATGTGGCGCACGTGTCCGGCCTCGACGGCCTCGGCGATGGCCCCGACGGTCTCCTCGATCGGCACGTCCGGGTCCACCCGTGCGATCCGGTAGATGTCGATGTGGTCCCGGCCGAGCCGCTGGAGCGAGTAGGCCAGGAAGTTCTTGACGGCCTCCGGCCGGCCGTCGTATCCGGTGAAGCCGCCCTCGACCGTGCGCAGCGCGCCGAACTTGACGCTGGTCAGCGCCCGCTCTCGGGCCTCGGCGGGCGCCGTGCTCAGGGCCTCGGCGATCAGCAGTTCGTTGTGCCCCATGCCGTAGAAGTCGCCGGTGTCCAGCAGCGTGTGCGTGCCGTCGGGGGCGGCGTCCAAATAGGCGTGGATGGTCGCGACGGACTCGGCGCGGTCCGCCTCCCCGTAGAGGGCGGACATGCCCATGCAGCCCAGCCCCAACGGGAAGACGGTGGGGCCGGTGCTGCCAAGAGTGCGGCGGTCGGCGGTCGTGTGGGTGCTCTCGTTCGTCGTCATGGAACGAGAATGGCATGACGAGTGACAGATTTCAATATCTGTCACTCGTCAGTGTCAGACGAGGATCCGCAGTGCCAGGGCGGCCGCCGCGACGAGGGTCAAGACGGCCGCCGGCGCCAGCTCGTAGTCCTTGACCCGGAGGTGGCTGATGACCGCGCCGATGAAGTAGAGGGTCACGCCGGCCGCCGCGGCCACGCCGAGCGGAGTCACCCACAGGCCGGCCACCAGGCCGATCGCGCCCGCGGCCTTGAGCGTGGCGAGGCGCGGCAGCCACGCGTCCGGGACCTGGACCTTCTGCATGCTCGCCACGATCTGGTCGTTGCGCTGGAGGGTGAAGGTGGCGGAGGCGGTCAGGACGAGGGCGAGCAGGACGCCGACGACGGCGTAGGCGATGAACATGAAGATCTCCAACGGTCGGTGATGTAAAACCATTGAATAACATCAATGATATCTTGAACGCAACCATTCCTCGATTGCTACGATGTGGACCATGACGGCAGATCAGGACGGACCGCACCCCCCGCAGCGGCTGGGCCTGCTGCTGGCCTGGCACGGATCGGTCACCCAGACGCGGATGAAGCGGGCGCTCGGCGCGGCCGGGCTCACCCCCCGGCACGCGATGACGCTGATGCACCTGGAGGACGGCCCCATCAGCCAGCGGGCGCTCGCCGAACGGCTGGAGGTGGACCCGAGCGTGCTCGTCGGGATCCTGAACGACCTGGAGGGCGAGGGCCTGGCCGAACGCCGCCGGGACCCGGCCGACCGCCGCCGTCACAACGTGGCCATCACCGAAGCCGGGGGAGCGGCCCTCCACAAGACGAACACCGCCCTCGACGAGGTCGAGAGCGGCATCTTCGCGGGCCTGTCGGCCGCGGAGCGCGACCTCCTGCGCGGCCTCCTCGACCGGGTCAACACCTCGGCCGAGGACTTCAACTGCGGCGAGTAGCCGCCGGGCGGAGGCCCCTCAGGCCCGCGGGGAACCCGTCACGGCAGCGGCGCCGACCGCCTCCTCCAGGGTGCGGGCGGTCCGTTCCGCCGTCGCGCGGGCCCACGCCCCGCTCGTCGCAGCGCCCACGACCAGGACGAGCAGTCCGCAGATCGTGATGATCCACCAGGCCGGCTGGGCCGCGCCCGAGAAGTCCGAGCCGTTCGCCAGCCCGGCCGCCAGCACCGAGCCGATCACCGCGACGCCCAGGGTGCCGCCGGTCTGCCGGCTGGTGGAGGCGATGGCGGCCGCGACCCCGGCCTGGGAGCGCGGCATCCCGGACACCGCCGTATTGGTGATCGGCGCGTTCACCATGCCGAAGCCGAGCCCGAACAGCATGTACCCGGTGAACAGGAGCGGGTTGGACGTCTCCGCCTCGAACAGGGCGAACAGCAGCCCGCTCGACGCCATCGCCACCCCCGCGATCAGCAGGCAGAGCCGCGGCCCACGACTGCCCACCAGCCGCCCGGCCAGCGGCGCGAACAGGACGGTCAGGCCGGCCATCGGCAGCATGTACAGCCCCGCGTGCAGGGCGCTGAGCCCCCGTACGTCCTGCAGGTACAGCGTGTTCAGGAAGAGGAAACCGGCCAGCCCGGCGAAGGCGCTGATCGCGATCACGGTCGACCCGCTGAAGGGTGCGCTCCGGAAGAACCGGAGATCGATCAGCGGCTCCTCGCGGCGGGGTTCGTGGATCAGCAGCCCCAGGAACGCGGCCACGGCCACCACCGCACACCCCATGATCAGCGGCGAGTGCCAGCCGGCGGCCGGCGCTTCGATGATCCCGTACGTCAGACTGCCCAGCAGGGCGATGACCAGCACCTGCCCCAGCGGGTCCGGGCGCCGCGGCCGGGCCGCCCGGGACTCGGGGATGTGCCGCAGGGTCAGCGCGAACGCCGCCAGCCCGATCGGCAGATTGATCAGGAAGATCGAGCGCCAGCCCACGGAGTCCACCAGCACCCCGCCGATCAGGGGCCCCGCAGCCATGGAGACGCCCCCGACCGCACCCCACACACCGATGGCCCGGGCCCGCTCGGCGGGATCGGTGAAGGTGTTGGTGATGATCGACATCGCCACCGGGTTGAGCATCGCGCCGCCCACCGCCTGCACCATCCGGAAGACGATGAGCCAGTCGAGGCTGGGGGCGAGCGAGCAGAGCAGGGAGCCGCCGGTGAAGGCCACCAGACCGGCCACGAACACCTTCCGGCGCCCGATCCGATCGGCCGTGGACCCCGCGAGCATCAGCAGCGAGGCCAGCACGAGGGTGTAGGCGTCGATGCTCCACTGCAGCCCCGCGACCGAGGCGTCCAGGTCACGGCGCATCGAGGGCAGGGCGACGTTGAGCACGGTGTTGTCGAGGCTGACGATCAGCAGGCTCATGCAGCAGATCGCGAGGACGAGCGTGCGCTGCCGGGGACTCGGCTCGATCATGCGCCGATGCTACGTCCCCCCCACCCCCTCGGCATGCGGGACAATGGGCGGATGACCACGCTCCCTCCGCCCCTCGCGATCGGCCCGCACACCGTGCAGCCCCCGGTGGTGCTCGCACCCATGGCCGGCATCACCAACGCCCCCTTCCGCACCCTCTGCCGGGAGTTCTCGGGCGGCAAGGGGCTGTTCGTGAGCGAGATGATCACGACGCGCGCCCTGGTCGAGCGCAACGAGAAGACCATGCAGCTGATCCACTTCGACGAGACCGAGAAGCCCCGCTCGATTCAGCTGTACGGGGTGGACCCGGCCACGGTCGGCAAGGCGGTCCGCATGATCGTCGAAGAGGACCGCGCCGACCACATCGACCTCAACTTCGGCTGCCCGGTCCCCAAGGTGACCCGCAAGGGCGGCGGCTCGGCCCTCCCGTACAAGCGCAACCTGCTGCGCGCGATCCTGCGCGAGGCCGTCGCCGGCGCCGGCGACCTGCCGGTCACCATGAAGATGCGCAAGGGCATCAACGACGAGCACCTCACCTACCTCGACGCGGGCCGGATCGCCGTCGAGGAGGGCGTCACCGCCATAGCCCTGCACGGCCGGACCACCGCCCAGCACTACGGCGGCACCGCCGACTGGGACGCCATCGCGCGGCTGAAGGAGCACGTGCCGGAGATCCCGGTGCTCGGCAACGGCGACATCTGGTGCGCGGAGGACGCGCTGCGGATGGTCCGCGAGACCGGCTGCGACGGCGTGGTCGTGGGACGCGGCTGCCTGGGGCGGCCGTGGCTGTTCAACGACCTGGTGGCGGCCTTCGAGGGGCGCCCCGAGGACTTCCACAAGCCCACCCTGCGCGAGGTGGCGATCACCATGCACCGCCACGCGCAACTGCTGGGGGAGTGGATCGGCGACGAGGCGCGCGGGGTGATCGACTTCCGTAAGCACGTGGCCTGGTACCTCAAGGGCTTCTCGGTGGGCTCCGAGATGCGCAAGAAGCTCGCGGTCACCTCTTCCCTGGCCGAGCTCGACGCTCATCTGAGCGAGCTTGATCTGGATCAAGCGTGGCCGGAGAGTGCGGACGGGCCTCGCGGTCGGACGTCCGGAAACAACCGAGTTGTCCTGCCGGACGGCTGGCTGAAGGACCCGTACGACTGCGCGGGTGTGAGCGAGGACGCCGAACTGGACACATCCGGAGGCTGACAAATCGCCCTCCGTGGTGCGTGATATACGCCACGCATGGGAAGGGTTTCGCTCAGATGAGCACAGAAGTCACGGGTAAGACTTTCAAAGGGTGGCACTGGGTGCCACCCTTTGTGCGTTCAATACTTGAAGGCAAATGTATCGATGATCGCTCATCCGGGCGTGATCAGGCCTCAGGATCCCCCTCATCCTTCGGGATGTGAACGCTCTTCGTACTTTCTGATTACCCATGAGTTACTTTCGATCTGCTGGCGCACGGGTGGTTACAGCCGTATGACGACCAAGTGGACGTACCCAGAAGCCTTCGATCTGGGTATGTTCCTGGCCGTCAGGGCAGCCACCGAGCCTCGAGGAGTCGAGACCCGTGTCGGAAAACAAAGATCAGAAGTTCGTCTACGACTTCACCGAGGGCAACCGCGACCTCAAGGACCTTCTCGGCGGCAAGGGTGCCAACCTCGCCGAGATGACCAACCTGGGTCTGCCGGTCCCTCCCGGCTTCACCATCACCACCGAGGCCTGCAAGGTCTACCTCGAGAGCGGCACGGCCCCGGCCGAGCTGCGCGAAGAGGTCAGCGCCCACCTTGCCGCCCTCGAGGCGAAGATGGGCAAGAAGCTCGGACAGTCGGACGACCCGCTGCTGGTCTCCGTGCGTTCCGGTGCGAAGTTCTCGATGCCCGGCATGATGGACACCGTCCTGAACATCGGCCTCTCCGACGAGTCCGTGACCGGCCTCGCCTCCCAGGCCGGTAACGACCGCTTCGCGTGGGACTCGTACCGCCGCCTCATCCAGATGTTCGGCAAGACCGTGCTGGGCGTCGACGGCGAGCTCTTCGAGGAAGCCCTCGACGAGGCCAAGGCCGCCAAGAAGGTCACCGTCGACACCGACCTCGACGCCGCCGACCTCAAGAAGCTGGTCACCCGCTTCAAGAAGATCGTCGCCAAACAGGCCGGTCGCGAGTTCCCGCAGGACGCCCGCGAGCAGCTCGACCTCGCCGTCGAGGCCGTCTTCAACTCGTGGAACACCGACCGCGCCAAGCTCTACCGCCGCCAGGAGCGCATCCCGAGCGACCTGGGCACCGCGGTCAACATCTGCTCCATGGTCTTCGGCAACCTCGGCCCCGACTCCGGCACCGGCGTCGCCTTCACCCGTGACCCCGCCAGCGGCCACGCGGGCGTCTACGGCGACTACCTGCAGAACGCCCAGGGCGAGGACGTCGTCGCGGGCATCCGCAACACCGTGCCGCTCGCGGACCTGGAGGCCATCGACAAGGCCTCGTACGACCAGCTCATGACGATCATGACGACGCTGGAGACCCACTACAAGGATCTCTGCGACATCGAGTTCACCATCGAGCGCGGCCAGCTGTGGATGCTCCAGACCCGCGTCGGCAAGCGCACCGCGGGCGCGGCCTTCCGCATCGCCACGCAGCTCGTGGACCAGGGCCTGATCGACGAGGCCGAGGCCCTCCAGCGCGTCAGCGGCCACCAGCTGGCCCAGCTGATGTTCCCGCGCTTCGACGAGGGCGCCAAAACGACCCTGCTCGGCCGCGGCATCGCCGCCTCCCCGGGCGCGGCGGTCGGCAAGGCCGTCTTCGACTCGTACACGGCCGTCAAGTGGTCCCGCTCCGGCGAGAAGGTCATCCTGATCCGCCGCGAGACCAACCCGGACGACCTGGACGGCATGATCGCCTCCGAGGGCATCCTGACCTCGCGCGGCGGCAAGACCTCCCACGCCGCCGTCGTCGCCCGCGGCATGGGCAAGACCTGTGTCTGCGGCGCCGAGGAGCTCGACGTCGACACCAAGCGCCGCCGCATGACGGTCGGCGAGACGGTCATCGAAGAGGGCGACGTCGTCTCCATCGACGGCTCCACCGGCAAGGTCTACCTCGGTGAAGTACCCGTCGTACCGTCCCCGGTCGTCGAGTACTTCGAGGGCCGCATGCACGCCGGCGCCGACGACGCCGACGAGCTCGTCGCCGCCGTGCACCGGATCATGGCCTACGCGGACCGCGTCCGCCGCCTGCGCGTGCGCGCCAACGCCGACAACGCCGAGGACGCGCTGCGCGCCCGCCGCTTCGGCGCCCAGGGCATCGGCCTGTGCCGCACCGAGCACATGTTCCTCGGCGAGCGCCGTGAACTGGTGGAGCGACTGATCCTCGCGGACACCGACGGAGAGCGCGAGGAGGCACTCAGTGCCCTCCTGCCGCTGCAGAAGAAGGACTTCGTCGAGCTGTTCGAGGCGATGGACGGCCTGCCCGTCACCGTCCGCCTCCTGGACCCGCCGCTGCACGAGTTCCTGCCCGACATCACCGAGCTGTCGGTGCGCGTCGCCCTCGCCGAGTCCCGCAAGGACCACAACGAGAACGACCTGCGCCTGCTCCAGGCCGTGCACAAGCTGCACGAGCAGAACCCGATGCTGGGCCTGCGCGGCGTCCGTCTCGGCCTGGTCATCCCCGGTCTGTTCAAGATGCAGGTCCGGGCGATCGCCGAGGCCGCCGCCGAGCGCAAGAACGCCAAGGGCGACCCGCGCGCCGAGATCATGGTCCCGCTCGTCGGCACCGTCCAGGAGCTGGAGATCGTCCGCGACGAGGCCGTCCAGGTCATCGCCGAGGTCGAGGCCGCGACCGGCACCAACCTCAAGCTGAGCATCGGCACGATGATCGAGCTGCCGCGCGCCGCCCTGACGGCCGCCCAGATCGCCGAGGCCGCGCAGTTCTTCTCCTTCGGCACGAACGACCTGACCCAGACGGTGTGGGGCTTCTCCCGCGACGACGTCGAGGCCAGCTTCTTCACCGCCTACCTGGAGAAGGGCATCTTCGGGGTCTCGCCCTTCGAGACCATCGACAAGGACGGCGTCGGCTCCCTCGTCCGCCACGCGGTCAAGCAGGGCCGGGCCACCCGCCCCGACCTCAAGCTCGGCGTCTGCGGTGAGCACGGCGGCGACCCCGAGTCCGTCCACTTCTTCCACGAGGTCGGCCTCGACTACGTCTCCTGCTCGCCCTTCCGGATTCCGGTGGCGCGCCTCGAGGCCGGCCGTGCGGCCGCCGAGGCGAAGGGCAGCGACAGCCGCTGACCCACGGGCCGCCAAGGGCCCCATAGACCGCGCCTGTCCCCGGGTTCCCTGACTGCCCGGGGGCGGGCGCGCCTATTTTTGTTGTTCAACAAATCTTTACGCCAGCAGGCGGTGGACGGATCCCCACCCGTCCACCGCCGCTGTCATTCTGCCGGGCACGTCGGCGCTTCCCGGTGCGACCGACCGCCAGGCCCCGCAAAGCCCCCCACGGCCTTCGCGGAGCGTTTCGGTCGCACCGGAGTGTGCCCGGCGGAGTACAGGATTTCGGTTGTCACGCCCCCGCCGAAAGGGGTTTCAACTGTGGCCGAAAGGGCGTGGTGACAACGTGTGACGGCATGCATACTCATGGAGCGGGGGGATTGCGGTTGCACAGGTGGGGGTTCGGTGCTGCGTATCCATTTCACTGGAGTGGACCTGGCACGCGTACGGATGGCAGGGCGTCCCGATGCGTTGTGGGAAACGATTCTGAGCTTTCACCGCTTAAGGGACCGGCGCGATGCCCGGTTGTTCGGTGAATGGCGTACTGAAACCCGGAGCAGGTTGAATAGTGAAACACGCACGCTCGGTATGCTCATACCGAGTCGTGGCTATTTCCCCGATTTCTTGACCCCTGTGGAGGGGCAGTACGGGTGGGACGTGGGCCTCGACGCGCTGCGCGGGATCCGTTCCGAGCGCATGCGGCACGAGCTGCAACTGCTGGCCGCCGGTGCGCCGATGACGCCGCGGCTACGGGAGTTCATGGACGGCGGTGACAAGCAGCTGCCGCGGCTCATGGGCGAGTTGCGTGCGTACCACCGGGCCGCCGTGGAGCCGTACTGGACGCACATCCAGGCCCAGATCGAAGCCGAGCGCGCGGCGCGCGGTCGGGCGCTGCTGGACGGCGGCGCGGACGAACTGCTGGACTCGCTGCCGCCGATGCTGCGCTGGCGGGCTCCGGTGCTGGAGTGCGACTACCCGGTGGACCGTGACGTACGGCTGCGGGGGCGCGGGCTGCTGCTCCAGCCGTCCTTCTTCTGCCGGCGCACCGCGGTGACCCTGCACGATCCGGAGCTACCCCCCGTCCTCGTCTACCCGGCCGCGGCGCAGTTGGCTTCGGCGCCGGCGGGGGGCGAGGCGGCCCGGCCCGCGGAGGAGCAGCGCCAGCGCACCCTGGGCAAGCTGGTCGGGCACACCCGCTCGGTCGTGCTGCGGGCCATAGGGGACGGAGCGACCACCAGCGAGCTGGCCCGCCGGGCCGGGGTCTCGCTGGCCTCCGCGAGCCAGCACGCCTGCGTGATGCGGGAGGCGGGGCTGGTGACCACGCTGCGGCGGGGGAACGCGGTGCTGCACACCGTGACGCCGTTGGGGGCTGCGCTGCTGAAGGGCGGGGCCGTGGCCTCGTGAACGCGGCCGCGCCCCGGCGGGGGTGAACCCGTCGGGGCGCGGTCGGTCGTGCGGGTGCGGCGCCGTTGCGGGGGCGCTGCCCCCGGGCCCCCGCGCCTCAAACTCCCCCAGCTACCGCTGGGAGGTACCCCCTGGCGGGGCTGGAAGGGAGCGCCGGCGGGGCCTATACGCGGAAGGGGCCCGTCACCTCGTAGGTGATGCCGCCGGACGAGCTGCCGCTCGTACCGCGCTGGCTGGAGAAGTAGAGCCGGTTGCCGGCCGGCGAGAAGGCCGGGCCGGTGATCTCGGAGGAGGACTGGCCGGTGATCCGCAGGAAGGGCGCCACCACGTCGTCCGGGGTGATCACGCAGATCTCCATGTTGCCGCCGTCCTCGGCGACGTACAGGTCGCCGTACGAGGACCCGGTGACGTTGTCGACGCCGGTCAGCGGGGCCGCGCCGCCGGGCACGAGCGAGTCGTCGTAGGCCAGCTCGTAGGTGTTGTTCGTGAGGTTCAGCTGCCAGACCCGGTTGTCGCCCTTGGTGGTGAACCAGACGGTGTCGTTGGCGTAGTGACAGCCCTCGCCGCCGTTGAACTTCTTCGAGCCCGAGACCTGGCTGCGGGTCACGGTCGGCGAGCCGTCCGGGTCCGGGACGTTCTGCCAGGTGAAGGAGCCGGAGGTGGCGGTGCCGGCCTTCAGGACCTGGAGGGTGCCGGAGGAGAGGTTGCCCCAGGTGGTCGGGACGAAGCGGTAGAAGCAGCCGTTGGTCTCGTCCTCGGTCAGGTAGATCACCTGGCGCACCGGGTCGGCGGCGGCCGCCTCGTGCTTGAAGCGGCCCATCGCAGGACGCTGCACGGCCGCGTTCACCCCGTACGGGTCGGTCTCGTAGACGAAGCCGCGGTCGACCTCCTCGCAGGACAGCCAGGTGTTCCAGGGGGTCTTGCCGCCCGCGCAGTTCTGCCGGGTGCCGGAGAGGATCCGGTAGGCGCCGGTGACGGTGCCGGAGGAGTTGAACTTCACGGCGCTCGCGCCGCCGGAGGGGTTGATCTCCGAATTGGACACGTAGATCCAGCCCGAGCCGTCGGTGTAGCAGGCACCGCCGTCGGGGGCGCTGTGCCAGGCGTACGAGGTGCCGCTGACGGTCTGGCCCGAGCGGGCGATGACCCGGCTGGTGAAGCCGCTGGGGAGCATGATGCCGTTGGCGTCGGCCGCGCCGAGCGCCCCGTAGGGTCCGGCACCGGGCTGGGCGGGGGCGGCGTAGGCGGCCCCGTGCATCAACGTGCCGCCGAAGGCGGCGGCCGACGAACCGATCACTGCGCCGCGCAGGAAGGTACGACGTTCCACGGTCACTCCTGTGGGAGGAAGGCCCCGCGGCCGGTCGGACGCGGGGTCGCACGCGTGGAGGAACCTAGGAGGTGCCAGTTGCCGGGGCGCCAACTCCCCGTGACGCAGGAGCGACCGCCCGACGTGCATCCGCCGGCCACGGCGTGGCGCGGCGCACCGCGGGACTTTCCGCCCCGGGCGGGCTCCCGGTGGGGGAGGATGGTGCAGCAATGAACCACTTCGCCGCCGCCGACATCTCGGGCCGTGCCGACCTCGACGTCGTGCTGCGCCGCTTCTACACGGCCGCCTTCGCCGACCGGCGGATCGGGCCCTTCTTCACCGAGCTCGCGGGCACGGACCTGGAGGCCCACCTGCCCCGGATCACCGATTTCTGGGAGCGGGCCCTCTTCCGCACCGCCGAATACCGGCGCGACGTCTTCGCCCCGCACGCCGCTCTGCACGCGGTGCGCGAGCTGACCGCCGCCGACTTCGGCCGCTGGGTGCAGCTGTGGAGGGCCGCGATCGACGGACTGCACCGGGGTCCGAACACGGAGCGGGCCAAGGTACAGGGGGAGCGGATCGCGCTGACCCTCCACCAGCGCCTCGCCGGGCCCGGGGCCTCGCTGCAGGGCGAGGACGCCGCCGGCTTCATCCCGCTGGCGGCGCTGGAGCTGAGCCTCGTCTCACTGGCCTGACCTGCGATTTCTCAGGCCAGGCAAGAAGATTCGAAGAAACATCGCGGGGAGCGATGAGTTTCCCGGGGACCCGAGGTCTACCTCTCGAAAGCGCTGAGCACCGAGCAGCACGCACCGAGCACCACACACGAGAGAAGAGGGACCTCGATGTCCGCCACCATGATCTTCGTCAACCTGCCGGTCAAGGACCTGGACGCCAGCAAGGCCTTCTGGAGCAAGCTGGGCTACTCCTTCAACGCCCAGTTCACCGACGAGAACTGCGCCTCGATGGTCATCAGCGACACCATCGTCGCGATGCTCCTGACCGAGGCCCGCTACAAGGACTTCACCCACAAGGAGATCGCGGACGCCACGAAGACGTCCGAGGTGCTGCTCTGTCTGAGCGCCGAGAGCCGCACCGCGGTCGACGAGCTGGTGGACGGGGCCCTGGCGGCCGGCGCCACCGAGCCCCGGCCCGCCCAGGACCACGGCGTCATGTACGGCCGCGCCTTCGACGACCTCGACGGTCACACCTGGGAGATCATGTGGATGGACCCGTCGATGGTCCAGGGCTGACCACCCTCCTGACCACCTTCCTGACCACCTCCGACCCCACGGTCACGAGGTCACGGCGGTCCGCACCGGGTAGGTCCGGACCACCGTCTCCTCGTCGTCCAGGCAGCGCCCCGACTCCAGGTCGAAGCGCTGCTTCAGCAGCGGCGAAGCCACGAAGGGCCGGCCCCCCGCCGTCCCCACCAGCCCGCGCGAGAGCACGTGCGCCCCGGTGAAGGGGTCCTGGTTGCCGATGGCGTACGGGCGCCCCGCGCGGTCGACGAACACCGCGGCCTGGCTCCCGTCGGGCAGCAGGGCCGCCACCCCGCGCCCGGGGATGAGCGAGGAAAGCTCGCACACCGTCAGCCAGCCCTGCGCAACCTGCAGTTCCACGGTCATCGGACGGGTCCTCCTATGGTCAGGACGGCCAGGTCGGGCTTGACCTGGTCGCGCTCGGGAACGAACTTCACGGTCGGGTCGGGGGCGCCGGGCGCATTGACGAAGGACACGAACCGGCGCAGCCGCTCCGGGTCCTGGAGCGTCTCGGCCCATTCGTCGCGGTAGTGCGCCACGTGGTCGGCCATCAGGGCCTCCAGCTCCGCGCACAGTCCCAGCGAGTCGTGCACGACCACGTCCCGCAGGTGGTCCAGGCCCCCCTCCAGCCGCTCCAGCCAGGTGGAGGTCCGCTCCAGCCGGTCGGCGGTGCGGATGTAGAACATCAGGAACCGGTCGATCAGCCGGACCAGTTCCGCGTCCGACAGGTCCTGGGCCAGCAGGTCGGCGTGGCGCGGGGTGGCCCCGCCGTTGCCGCCCACGTACAGGTTCCAGCCACTCGCCGTCGCGATGACGCCGAAGTCCTTGCTCTGCGCCTCCGCGCACTCGCGGGCGCAGCCGGAGACCGCCGACTTGAGCTTGTGCGGGGCGCGCAGCCCCCGGTAGCGGAGCTCCAGGTCGATGGCCATCCGGACGCTGTCCTGGACCCCGTAGCGGCACCAGGTCTGTCCCACGCAGGACTTCACCGTGCGCAGGGCCTTCCCGTACGCGTGCCCGGACTCGAACCCGGCGTCGACGAGCCGCGCCCAGATCCGCGGGAGCTGGTCCACGCTCGCCCCGAAGAGGTCGATCCGCTGGCCGCCGGTGATCTTCGTGTAGAGCCCGAAGTCACGGGCCACCTCGCCGATCACGATCAGCTTGTCGGGGGTGATCTCACCGCCGGGGATGCGCGGGACGACCGAGTAGGAGCCGTTGCGCTGCATGTTCGCGAGGAAGTGGTCGTTGGTGTCCTGGAGGGCGGCCTGTTCCCCGTCCAGGACGTAGCCGCTCGCGCCGAGGGTCGGGGCGAGCGAGGCGATGATCGAGCCGACGGTGGGCTTGCAGACCTCGCAGCCGTCGCCGCCGCGGGCCTCCGGGCGGCCGTGGCCGTCGAGGATCTCCTCGTACGAGGTCAGCCGGCGGGTGCGGACGATCTCGTAGAGCTCGGCCCGGGTGAAGGGGAAGCAGCCGCACAGCCCCTTGTCGGTGGCGGCGGGCAGCAGTTGCCCGATCACCTTGACGCAGCTGCCGCAGCCGGTGCCCGCCTTGGTGCACTTCTTGACCTCGGCGAGGGTGTCACAGGCGGCGATGGCCTTCTTGGTGACGTTGTGGCAGGAGCAGATCACCGCGTGGTCGGGGAGCGCGGACGGCCCGAGGGCCACCGGGGCGCCGACCCCGGCGGGCAGCACCAGCTGCTCGGGGGCCACGGGCGGGACGCTTCCGGTGAGCGGGCGCAGCAGCCCGTAGGAGTCCGCGTCGCCGACCAGCACCCCGCCGAGGAGGACGCCGTCGGGGGAGACGACCAGCTTCTTGTAGACCCCGGAGCGGGAGTCGGACCAGACGACGTCGAGGCTGTCCGGGGTGGCGCCGTGGGCGTCGCCGAAGGAGGCCACGTCCACGCCGAGGAGCTTGAGCTTGGTGGAGAGGTCGGCTCCGGTGAACTCCTTCTCGCGGCCCAGCAGGTCGTCGGCGGCCGTCTCGGCCATCTCGTAGCCGGGGGCGACCAGCCCGTAGACCCGGCCGTCGACCGCGAGGGCGCACTCGCCGATGGCGTAGACGTGCGCGTCGGAGGTGCGGCAGCGGGCGTCGACCGCGATGCCGCCGCGCTCGCCGACGTCCAGTCCGCAGTCGCGGGCCAGCTGGTCGCGGGGGCGGACGCCGGCCGAGAAGACGACGAGGTCGGTGTCGACGGTGGAGCCGTCGGAGAGCCGCATTCCGCTGACGTGGCCGTCCTCGCCGGTCACCACCTCCTGGGTGCCGACGCCGGTGTGGACGGTCAGTCCCATGGATTCGATGGTGCGCAGCAGGGCCGCGCCGCCGCCCTCGTCGACCTGTACGGGCATCAGGCGCGGGGCGAACTCGACGATGCGGGTGGCCAGGCCCAGCCCCTGGAGTGCGCCGGCGGCCTCCAGGCCGAGCAGGCCGCCGCCGACGACGGCGCCGGAGCCGCGGTCCTTCGCGTACTCCTCGATCGCGAGGAGGTCCTCGATCGTGCGGTAGACGAAGCAGCCGGGGGCGTCCTTGCCCGGGACCGGCGGCACGAAGGGATAGCTGCCGGTGGCCAGCACCAGGACGTCGTACGGGAACACCTGCCCGGACCGGGAGGTGACCCTGCGGGCGGCCCGGTCGATGTGCTCGGCGGGGTCGTCGAGGTGGAGGGCGATGCCGTGCTCCTCCATGAACCCGGCGGGCGTCATGGACAGGTCCTCGGCGGTGCTGCCGGAGAAGTACGAGGTCAGGTGCACGCGGTCGTAGGCGGGCCGGGGCTCCTCGCAGAGCACGGTGATCCGGTGCGTGGCGGTGACCCCGCGCTCGGCGAGTGCCTCGAGGTAGCGCTGGCCGACCATGCCGTGCCCGATGAGCACGATCGTGGGCAGGGGCTCGGTCATGTCAGTGGCCTCCGTCGTCGGTGAGCAGGTGGAACAGGTCGTGCGGTGGTTCCTCGCCCTCCCAGGTGCGGGCGAGGGCCCCCACGGTGGAGAGCTCGCCGAGCAGGACCCCGCCGACGAGGCGGTCGCCCCGCAGGACGACCTTGCGGTAGGTGCGGCGGGTGGCGTCGGCGAGGCGGACCACGTCGTCGCCGGGCAGGGGGGTGGTCTCGCCGAAGGCGGCGAGATCGAGGGAGCGGTCCCCGTCGGTGGTGAGGGTGAGGCGGGTGAGGGCGCGGGTGCCGGTGTACTGCGCGGGCTCGCCGGTGACGTCGGTGACGCCGGTGAGGAGCGCGGCCAGGGCGTCGGCCTGCTCGAGGGCGGCGCCCGCGAGGCCGTACACCTGGCCGGCGTGTTCGGCGCAGTCGCCGATGGCGTGGATGCGGGGGTCCGTGGTGCGGAGGTGGTCGTCGACCACGATGCCGGTGCGGACGTCCAGTCCGGCGGCCCGGGCCAGGCCGGTGCGGGGGCGTACGCCGCAGGCGAGCACGACGACATCGGCGTCGAGCCGGTAGCCGTCGGCGAGCTCTACCCCGGTGACGCGCCGTTGTCCTGGTGCGGCGCCGTTGCCGGGGGCGCTGCCCCCGGAGCCCCGCGCCTCGAACGCCGGCGGGGCTGGATGCGTCGTGCTCAGGCCGCGGACCCGGCATTCCGTGTGGATCTCGACGCCGAGCGAGGTCAGGTGCGCGTGCAGCAGGGCGGAGGCGTCCGCGTCCAGCTGGCGCTCCATCAACCGCTCGCCCTGCTGGGCGAGGACCACCTGCGCCCCCCGGGCGGCCAGCGCACGGGCCGCCGAGACGCCCAGCAGGCCCCCGCCGATCACCACCGCGCGGACCCCGGGCCGCACGGCCGCCGAGAGCGCCAGGCAGTCGTCCATCGTGCGGAAGGCGTGCACCCCGTCCGGGAGGTCCCGCCCCTCGGGTTCGAACAGCCCGCGCAGCGGCGGGAGCACCGCGTTCGAACCGGTGGCCAGCACCAGCGTGTCGTACCGGGCCACCGTGCCGTCGTCGCAGTGCACGGCCCGCTCCGCGCGGTCCACGCGCACCGCCCGCACCCCGCGCCGCAGCGCCGGGCCGGGCGCCGGAAGGGCCGTCACCTCCGGTGCGTACCGGCCCGCGAGGACCTCGGCGAGCAGGACCCGGTTGTACGGCGCGTGGGTCTCCTCGCCGAGGACGGTCACGGCCGCGGCCGGGCCGAGCCGCTGCGCGAGCCGCAGGCCCGCGAGGCCGCCGCCGATCACCACCACACGCTGGTCCGAGGTCATGCCACGAGCGTGCGCGGCCGCTGTTTCCCCACGGCATCGCCCCTGTTACCCGGACGGAACGCCGACCTCAGCGCCGGGGTTAAGGGTCGGTGAGGCCTTCCTCAAGGCCGCCTTAAGCACCATCGGGGCCGCCACCTGCGCCCTTAGCGTGATCCGTATGCGGAATGCGGTGGTACGGGTGAGGGGCGGGATGCTGGGCGGTGCGGGGGTGGTGACCCTGCTCTGGGCGGCGCAGGTGCGGCCCTCGGCCCGGCCCGACGCGCTGTTCGCCACCGCCGCGCACCTGTCCGGTCTGCTCGCCGGGTACGGGGTGCTGGTGCTGCTGTTCCTGATGGCCCGGGTACCCGCCGTCGAGCACGGGGTCGGCGCCGACCGGCTCGCCCGCTGGCACGCCTTCGGCGGCCGGTACGTCCTGCTGCTCGTCTTCGGGCACGGAACCTTCGCCCTGCTCGGATACGCCGTGCACGAGGGGATCGACGTGGTCTCCGCCGCCTCGGAGCTGCTCGGTTACCCCGCGCTCGCCGCCGCCGCTGCCGGGACCGTCCTCCTGGCCGCGGTCGGCGTGACCTCCGCCCGGGCGGTACGTCGCCGGGTGCCGCACGAAACCTGGCGAGGGGTGCACCTGCTGGTCTACGTCGCCGCCGCCCTCGCCTTCGGGCACCAGCTCGCCGGCCCCGATCTGGCCGCGGCCGCCTGGTTCTGGGCGCTCGCCCACACCGTGGTCGCCGTCCTGCTGCTCTGGTACCGCGCCGTGGTTCCCGTACGGCAGGCCCTGCGGCACGCGCTGCGGGTCGCGGACGTCCGGGTCGAGGGCCCCGGGGTGGTCTCCGTCGTCGTCTACGGAGAGCACCTCGCGGAACTGCGCGCGGAGCCGGGCCAGTTCCTGCGCTGGCGGTTCCTCCAGCGGCGACTGTGGCACACGGCCCTGCCGTTCTCGCTGTCCGCGCCCGTCCGCGGCAACGCCCTGCGGATCACCGTGAAGGGGCTCGGCGGCCACTCCCGCCGGATCCGCCGGCTGCGCCCCGGGACGCGGGTGCTGGCCACCGGGCCGTTCGGCGCGCTCACCGCCGCCCGGCGGACCCGGCCCAAGGTGCTGCTGATCGCGGGCGGGGTCGGGATCACCCCGATGCGGGCCCTGTTCGAGACGCTGCCCGGGGGCCCCGGGGACATCACCCTGCTCTACCGGGCCGGGACCGAGGAGCACCTGGTCCTGCGGGCCGAGCTGGAGGCCATCGCCGCCGAGCGGCAGGCCGGTCTGCACTACCTGCTCGGGCCGTCCGGCGCGGCCTACGACCCGCTGGCCCCGCAGGCGCTGGCCGCGCTGGTGCCCGACCTGGCCGAGCACGACGTGTACCTGTGCGGGCCGCCGGGGATGGCCGGGGCGACCCGGGCCGCGCTGCTGCGGGCCGGGGTGCCGGCCGGCCGCATCCATTCGGAGTGCTTCAGCTTCTGAGCCGCGCGCCCACTGCCCGCGATCCCCGCGATCCCCGCGATGCCGGGCCACCCCCGCGTTCCCTGCGTTTCCCGCGATCCCTGCGTTCCCGCGTTCTCCGAGGAGTCACCGCCCCATGCGTCACCCGCTGCACGTCGCCCTCTCCGTACCCGTCGGCGCCGAGGCTCCCGCGGCGGCGGCCGCGGCCCGGCACCGCAAGCCGCGGCGTCCCTCGCCGGTGCGGGCCGCACTGGCCGCGCTGGCTTGCGTACCGCCCGCGCAGCAGCTGGCGGCGGGGCTGGGGGCGGTCAGCGTGCTGGCCGCGACCGTGCTGACGGCGGCCGTGGACCCGGCGGCTCCGGTGGCCCCGGACCGGGTCCCGGCTCGGCAAAGCTCAACCTTTGCGCAAGTTTCAGGGAATTGAATGGTCACTGCACCGACAGCTCCATAGGGTCAGTTCGTGCCTGACATATCAACGACCATGATCATCGTCCTGTGCGTGGCCGCGGCTGCGGCCGGCTGGATCGATGCGGTGGTGGGCGGCGGCGGCCTGCTGCTCCTGCCCGCGCTTCTCCTCGGCCTGCCGAACGCCCACCCCGCCACCGTCCTCGGTACCAACAAGGCCGTGGCCATCGTCGGCACCGCGGGGGCGGCCGTGACGTACGCCCGCAAGGCCCCGGTGAACGTGAAGCTGGCCGTCCGCATCGGCCTGGCCGCGCTCGCCGGCTCGATGGGCGGAGCCGCGCTCGCCGGCGGCATCAGCAAGGACGCCCTCCGCCCGTTGATCATGGTGGTCCTCGTGATCGTCGCGGGCGTCGTGATCTTCAAGCCGGGCTTCGGCACCGCCCCCTCGACCGCGCCCGTCAGCCGGCAACGGGTGCTGCTCGCCATCGGACTCGCGGGCCTGGGCATCGGCTTCTACGACGGCCTCATCGGGCCCGGCACCGGCACCTTCCTGGTGCTCGCGCTCACGGCACTGCTCCACCTCGACCTGGTCACCGCCTCCGCCACCGCCAAGATCGTGAACTGTTGCACCAACGCCGGGGCGCTCGCGATGTTCGCCTACCAGGGCATGGTGCTGTGGCAGCTGGCCGCACTCATGGCGGTGTTCAACCTGGCCGGCGGCATGATCGGCGCCGGTATGGCGCTCAAGAAGGGCAGCGGCTTCGTCCGCGGCGTGCTGCTGACGGTCGTGGGCGCGCTGGTGCTCAAGCTCGGCTTCGAGCAGTGGGGCTAGACGCCCCGGGGGCCGCTAGTACGTCCCGGTGAGGTGCGCGAAGACGACCACGTTGCCGCGGTAGCCCGTGCGCGGCGAGAAGCCGCCGCCGCAGGTGATCACCCGTAGCTCGGCG
Source organism: Streptomyces sp. NBC_00273 (assembly GCF_036178145.1). Classification (NCBI taxonomy): domain Bacteria; kingdom Bacillati; phylum Actinomycetota; class Actinomycetes; order Kitasatosporales; family Streptomycetaceae; genus Streptomyces; species Streptomyces sp. NBC_00273. The sequence continues at coordinate 6,526,722 of NZ_CP108067.1, forward strand.
CGCGCCGAAGGCCCGTACACGCGGGTGTCGGGGAAGGCCTTGGCGTCGTAGACCTCGACCGCGTGCACCGTGAACACCGCCGTACGGCCGTCCGCGCGCGGGATCTCGATGGAGGCCCCGCGGCGCAGCGCGCCCAGGTGGTAGAAGACCCCCGGCCCGGCGGCGTCGTCCACGTGCCCGGCGATGACCGCGGTGCCGGTGGCGCCCGGGGTGGTGCCGTCGCGGTACCAGCCGGCCAGGTCGCGCCGGTCCGGCGGCGGCACTTCGAGGCTGCCGCGCGGATCCAGGCCGAGCCCGGTCAACGGGGCGTCGACCCGGATGGAGGGGATCCGGATCCGGGCCGGCGGGGAACCGGGGAGCGGGGCGATCCCGGGGCCCACCACGCCGGCTGCGTTCAGCGACTCGGCGGGGGAGGGCAGCGGCGGTCCGACGGGCTCACGCGAACCGCTGGTCACGAGCCAGATGCCGACACAGGCGGCGAGCGCGACGAGTCCGCCGTGGCGGGCGGTGGGGGTGCGGGGGAACCGGTTCCGCGCGCCACCGAAATCGCCACCCATGCGTACCCCCTCGGCTTCCGTTTCGGGGTGACTGGCCGTCGCCCGGCCCCGCGAACGGGGGGACCTCGCGGGGCGGGCGACGGGGGACGGTACCGGTCGGACCGCGGCCGGAGCCGCGGTGGGCGTCCGTCAGCTCCGCGTGCCGCTCGCCCGGCGACGCAGGAGCCAGGTACCGCCGACGGCGGCAGCGGCCAGAACGGCCGCCCCCGCCGCGATCTTGGCGGGGTCGGTGGTGGTGGTCGTGCCACCGCCCACCCCGGTGTTGACGTGGCCCTGCGGGCCGCGCTCGGTGACGATCAGGTTGCCGGTGGCGAACTTGCCGTTCGCGCAGGTCGCGCCGATGGCGTAGGTGCCGCCGCGGGTGCCGTGGGCGATCTGGAACTGTCCCACGACCACCTCCTTGTGGGTGCCCGGGACCAGCTTGAACCGGCCGCCGCCCACGGTGGTGGCATCGCCGTCCGCGTGGCTGCCACTGCCGCAGGCGGTGGTGTTCACGGTGACGGTGGCCCCGGGGGCGGCCGACTTGGGCCACACCTCCAGCGGCGCGAAGTCCCCGGGTGCGAAGCCCACCACGCCGAGTTCCGCGGCGGCGACCGCGCCGGCGACCGGACCCGTGAACGCGGCGGCGGTCAGCGCGGTCGCGGTCAACAGGTGTGCGGTACGTCGGCGCATGGGGACTCTCCTGGAGACACGGGGTCGTGCTTCCGAGGAAACCCGGCCCGCCCGCCGCACGCCTGCTGATGTTCCGTCAGGTATGCCTGTTCGGGACCCGACCGGGGGTCGTCCTCGCAGGTCAACACGTGTACCGCGGCCATCGGAGCACCCCGCGCCGTCCGGGTGACTCCGGCGGTGCGTACGGTGGTGGGGCGCGGAGGGGCCGGGACCTTCGGCCCGGCCCGCGCACTGCCGCGCCATTGCTGAGGGAGGGCCCCGTGACATCGGTCGAACGGCTACCGGACCCGAGCGATCCGCTCCCGTTCTTCGTCTACGGGACCCTGCGCCCGGGCGAGGTCAACCACGACCTCTTCCTGCGCGGCCGCACGGCCTCGGAGGAGCCGGCCGTCCTCCCGGACGCGGCGCTCTACGACGGCCCCGGATATCCGTACGCGGTCCACCGTCCCGGCACGGCGGTCGTCGGCGAGCTGATCACGGCGGCGCCGGGCGCCTACGGGAAGCTGCTGGCCGCGCTGGACCAGCTGGAGGAGTACGGGGGCCCGGGCCGCCCGGGGAACGTCTACGACCGGATGGCCCGCCCGGCCCTGCGCCCCGACGGCACCACGGTCCGCGCCTGGGTCTACCTGGCGGCCCCGCTGATCGCCCGCGACCTGCGGGAATCGGGCACCGAGATCCCCGGCGGCGACTGGTTCGCGCGCCGCTGACCCGCGGCTACAGGCCCTCGGCGCCGCGGTTGCGCAGCCGCTGGCCGTACTGCTGGAGCACCCACAGCTCCTCCTGGACGGCCGCGAGTTGTTCCGGCGGAGCCTGCGGGCCCAGCCGCGACAGCGTGCCCTGGATCTCGTGGACCCGGCGGTCGACGGCGCGCAGCCGCACCTGGACCAGCTGGACCCCCGCGTACATCTCGTCCACCGTCTTCGCGTGGATGGCCTCGACCGCCAGCTCCGTGACGAGCGCGCGCACGGTGTCGTTCGGGGCGGCCTCGCGGACGCGGGCCAGGTAGTCCTCCGTGCCGAGCGAGGCGCCGCCCGCGTCCAGGATCGCCTGGCGCACGGCCGCGTAGGGCGGGGCGGTGAACTCGTCCATCCCGTACGCGTCGAAGGCCGGGGAGACCAGGGCGGGCCGCTGGAGGGCGAGCTTCAGCAGCTCGCGTTCGGTGCGGTGGGCCGGGCTGCGCAGGTTCAGCGCGGGGCCCCCGGCCGGCTGGGCCGCGGGCGCGGGGACGTCCTCGTAGGACGGGCGGCCCCGCTGCGGCTTCCCGCCGGGCCGGCCGCCCTGCGGTCCGTCGCCCTGGCCGCGCTCGCGGGCCCAGCGCGCCAGCTGTGCGACCCGCTTGACCACGAACTGCTCGTCGCGGATGCCCAGCATGCCCGCCAGCTGGACCGCCGACTCGTGCTGGATCGCGATGTTCTTGATGTTGGCGACGACGGGCGCGGCCTCGTCCAGGGCGGCCGCCCGGCCCGCCGGGTTCTCCAGGTTGTGCCGGGCGACGATGTGCCGCAGTGCGAACTCGAACAGCGGCGTGCGGGCCTCCACCAAGCCGGCCACGGCCGCGTCGCCCTGCGCGAGGCGCAGGTCGCAGGGGTCCATGCCGCCGGGGGCGATGGTGATCGAGGTCTCCGCGGCGAACTTCTGGTCGTCCTCGAAGGCCCGCAGGGCGGCCTTCTGGCCCGCCGCGTCGCCGTCGAAGGTGAAGATCACCTCGGCGGTGGCGTTGTCCATCAGCAGCCGGCGCAGGATCTTGATGTGGTCCCCGCCGAAGGCGGTGCCACAGGTCGCGATCGCGGTGGTGACCCCGGCCATGTGGCAGGCCATCACGTCCGTGTAGCCCTCGACGACCACGGCCCGGGAGGTCTTCGCGATCTCCTTCTTCGCCAGGTCGATGCCGTACAGCACCTGGGACTTCTTGTAGATCGCGGTCTCGGGGGTGTTCAGGTACTTCGGGCCGTTGTCGTCGTCGCGCAGCTTGCGCGCGCCGAAGCCGACCACCTCGCCGCTGATGTCGCGGATCGGCCACATCAGCCGGCCGCGGAAGCGGTCGATCGGCTTGCCGCTGCGGCTGTCCTGGGCGAGCCCGGAGGTGATCAGCTCCTTGTCGCTGAAGCCCTTGCCGCGCAGGAAGCGGGTCAGGTGGTCCCACCCGGCCGGGCTGTAGCCCACGCTGAAGTGCGCGGCCGCGGCCTGGTCGAAGCCGCGCTCCGCCAGGAACTTGCGGCCGATCTCGGCCTCGGGGCTGCCCAGCTGGTCGACGTAGAACTGGGCGGCGGCCTTGTGCGCCTCGACCAGCCGGATGCGGTCACCGCGGCCGCTGGTGCCCGCGGTGTAGCCGCCCTCCTCGTACCGCAGGGTGATGCCGGCCAGGCCGGCCAGGCGCTCGACCGCCTCCGAGAAGGAGAGGTGGTCGATCTTCATGACGAAGTCGAGGGTGTCCCCGCCCGCCTGGCAGCCGAAGCAGTGGTAGAGCCCCTTGCTGGGGCTGACCTGGAAGGAAGGGGACTTCTCGTCGTGGAAGGGGCACAGGCCCTTGAGGTTGCCGCCGCCCGCGTTGCGCAGCTGGAGGTACTCGGAGACCACGGCGTCGATCGGGACCGCGTCCCGTACCGCCTTCACGTCGTCGTCGTTGATCCGTCCTGCCACCCGTGAAGTCTACGGCCGGGCGCCGGCAATTCGGTCAGGCCCCCTCGGCCCGCACCAGGGAGTCAAGCGGAATGGATGGGTCCGCCAGCGCCTCGCGGTTGACCGGGGTCTTCGACCTGATCAGGGCCTGGATGTGCTCGGTGACGTCCCACACGTTCACGTTCATCCCGGCCAGGACCCGCCCCTGCGACAGCCAGAAGGCGATGAACTCCCGCTTGCCCGCGTCCCCGCGGATCAGCACCTGGTCGTAGCCGCCGGCCGGCGCGTACCCCGAGTACTCCAGGCCCACGTCGTACTGGTCCGAGAAGAAGTACGGCACCCGGTCGTAGCCGACCTCCTGGCCCAGCATGGCCCGTGCGGCGGCCGGCCCGCCGTTCAGCGCGTTGGCCCAGTGCTCCACCCGCAGCCGGGTCCCGAGCACCGGGTGGTGGGCGGCGGCCACGTCCCCGACCGCGTAGACGTCCGGGTCGGAGGTGCGCAGGGAGGAGTCAACCGCGATCCCGCCGCCGTGCTCCCGGTCGACCAGGGCCAGCCCGGCGGTCTCGGCGAGCGCGGTCCGCGGGGCGGCCCCGATCGCGGAGAGCACCGCGTGCGCCGGGTGCTCCTCCCCGTCGTCGGTACGGGCGGCCAGCACCATGCCGTCGTGGCCCACGATCTCGGTCAGCCGCGCCCCGAAGTGGAACCGCACCCCGTGATCGGAGTGCAGGTCCGCGAAGAGCCGGCCGATCTCCGGGCCGAGCACCGCGTGCAGCGGCGTGGCCTCCGGCTCGACGACGGTGACCTCGGCGCCGTAGCCGCGGGCCGCGGCGGCCACCTCCAGCCCGATCCACCCGGCGCCCGCGATGAGCAGGTGCCCGTTGTCCCGGCCGAGCCCGGCCAGTACGCCCTTCAGTCGTTCGGCGTGCGCGAGGCGCCGCAGGTGGTGCACCCCGGCCAGGCCGGTGCCGGGGACGTCCAGGCGGCGCGGCTCGGCGCCGGTGGCCAGCAGCAGCTTGTCGTAGAACAGGACGGTGCCGTCGCCGAGGACCACCTTCTTGGCGTCCCGGTCGAGGTGGACGGCGGGCTGCCCGAGGTGCAGCTCGATGTCGGAGGCCGCGTACCAGGACGGCTCGTGGACGAAGACGCTCTCCCGGTCGTCCTTGCCGGTCAGGTAGCCCTTGGACAGCGGGGGGCGTTCGTAGGGGTGGTCGCGCTCGTCGCCGATCAGGATCACCCGCCCCGTGAACCCCTCGGACCTCAGCGTTTCGGCCGCCTTCGCCCCGGCGAGCCCCGCGCCGACGATGACGAACGTCCGGTGTGCGTCGACCACCTGATGCCTCCTCATAACCTCTCCGCCACATGCGAGCACATGCGAGCGTCCCGCACCGAGCCTGCCGCGTGAAGGGGGAGTGGCTCGATCAGCTCACCTTTCGGCGCGTCGGCCGCGCCGGGTGAGGCGTGCGTGAAGGGAACGGGCGGATGCGTCGGTGAGGCACGCGATCTGGTCGATGACCGCCCTCTTCCTGGCCTTGTCGTCCGGGGCCGCGTCGAAGATCGCCCGGAACTGCGGGTCCAGCCCCTCGGGGGCGCGGGCGCTCAGCGCCTCCGCGAGTTCGGCCAGGACGATGCGCTGGTCGGCGCGGATCCGTTCCTGCTCGTCGCGCTGCATCACGTAGAGGTCGGCGACCGCCTTGAGGACCGCGCACTCGTTGCGCGCCTCGCGCGGGATCACCAGTTCGGCACCGTACCGGGTGAGGCGGCCGGAGCCGTACGCCTCACGGGTGGCTCCTTCGGCCGCCAGGCAGAACCGGCCGATCAGCTGGCTCGTCGCGTCCTTCAGCCGGGACTGGGCGACGGCCGAACCGTCGTACCCGTGCGGCCACCACTCCTGTTCCATCAGCCGGTCGAGGGCGGCCCGCAGCTCCTCGGGCGCGGTGTCGGCGGGGACGTACCGACCGATGGCCACCTGCCAGATCGCCGTGCGCTCGGGTTCGGCGTAGAGCATGTTGGGGTCGAGGTGGCCGGCGTGCAGGCCGTCCTCGAAGTCGTGGACCGAGTACGCGACGTCGTCCGCCCAGTCCATGACCTGGGCCTCGAAGCACTTGCGGTCCGCGGGTGCGCCGCGGCGCAGCCAGGCGAAGACCGGCAGGTCGTCCTCGTACGCGCCGAACTTCACCGAGTCGGGGTCGGTGGGGTGGTCCCCGCGCGCCCACGGGTACTTGGTGGCGGCGTCCAGGCAGGCCCGGGTGAGGTTGAGGCCGACGCTGACGAGCTCCCCGCTCGTCGGATCGGGCACGAACCGCTTGGGCTCCAGGCGGGTCAGCAGGCGCAGCGACTGGGCGTTGCCCTCGAAGCCGCCGCAGTCCTTGGCGAACTCGTTGAGCGCCTCCTCGCCGTTGTGGCCGAAGGGCGGGTGGCCCAGGTCGTGGGAGAGGCAGGCGGCTTCGACGAGGTCGGGGTCGCAGCCGAGCGCGGCGCCGAGCTCTCGTCCGACCTGGGCGCACTCCAGCGAGTGGGTCAGGCGGGTGCGGGGGCTCGCGTCCCAGTCGTAGGAGCGGCTGCCGGGGGTGACGACCTGGGTCTTCCCGGCGAGGCGGCGCAGCGCGGCCGAGTGCAGTACGCGGGCGCGGTCGCGCTGGAAGGCGGTCCGGCCGGGCCGTTTGTCGGGCTCGGCGGCCCAGCGTTCGGTGTCGGCCGTGTCGTAGCGGCCGCAGTGGTCGTCGGTGAGGGCGTGCGTGGTGCCTTCCATGGAGAGACGGTAACCGGAACAACTGACAAACCGGGATCAGGCGGAGACGAGTTCCGGCCGCACCGGGTCGACACCCCCTACGGGCAGTGCGCGGGCCTCGTCGTACCGGTGCAGCAGCAGCCGGGCCAGCGCCGGGTGATCGCCCAGCGGGGCGGCGGCTGGGCCGGGCGCGGCCGCGGCGGCCTGGGTGGCGAACCGGCCGGGTGCGGCGAAGTACGAGGCCACGGCGATCCGGTGGTGACCGCGGGCGGCGAGGGCCCGGACCGCCTCGGGCGCGCTCGGCGCGGCGGCGGAGGCGTAGGCGGGGGTCACCGGGACGCCGCCGAGGCGTTCGCGGAGCAGGGCGGCGGTGCGGCGGGTGTCGGCCGCCGAGTCGGGGTCGCGGGAACCGGCGGCGGCCAGCACGACGGCCGAACCGGGGGTCGGGGTCCAGCCGGTCTCCAGGAGCCGCTCGTACAGGGCCTCGACGAGCAGCGGGTGCGGGCCCAGCGGGGCGGCGACGCGGGTGAGCAGGTGGCCGGCCCGGGCGGCGGCCGCGGGGAGGTCGCGCTTGACGTGGTACCCGCGGCCGAGCAGCAGCGGGACGAGCACGGCCGAGCCGGACAGCCCGTCGAGGGTGTCGTCGAGCAGCGGCTCGTTCAGCTCGACGTGGCCGAGCCGGACGTCGAGCCGGGGGCGGAGTTCGCGGACCCGTTCGAGGAGGGCGAGGGCGGTGTGCAGGGCGCGCGGGTCACGACTGCCGTGGGCCACGGCGACGAGGGTGGGCTGCATGGGCGGACTCCGGGTCGGCGCAGGCCGCTGAGCTGGGTGCCCAGCTGGAGGGTGATGTGGCCGAGCAGCTCGGCCGTGCTGTCGAAGGGGAGGGCGGGAAACTCGGGAGGGTGCACCGACTCCGTCATGAACCGATCCTCCGCGCCGGAGGTTGCCGGTGCGTTGCGCGGGGATGACGGGTCTTTGCCGTGTGCTCACAGGGCGGCCGGCGCGGCTGTTCGGAGCCGGCCCGGCCGGCGGCGTACCTGCCGGAGGTCGGGGTCCGGGCGAACCGCGCGGCCCCGGTACGCGTCCTGACCAGCGGACGAGCAGCCGAGACACCAGGGGATGGATGATGCGCCGACCGCGCCTGCCGAGAGTCGAGTGGAGCCGGGCGGTGGCGGCGCTGCGCAGCGTACGGGCCCGGCGGCGGGCGGTGCAGGCCGTCATGGCGGGCTGCGTGCTGGCGCTGCTGCCCTCGGCCTGGATGCACGCGGTGGCCGCCGACCGGCTGCGGACCACGGCCGACGCGCCCTCCGCCGAGGTGGCCGTGGTCTTCGGCGCGGGCCTGCTGGGGAGCCGGCCCACGCCCTACCTGGCCGACCGGCTCGACGCCGCCGCCGAGCTGTACCGCACCGGCAAGGTCAAGGTCGTCCTCGTCACCGGGGACAACGGCCGGCACGACTACGACGAGCCCGACGCGATGCGCAGGTACCTCACCGCGCACGGCGTGCCGGACGGGCGGATCGTCAGTGACTACGCGGGCTTCGACACCTGGGACTCCTGCGTGCGGGCCAAGGAGATCTTCGGCGTGGAGCGGGCCGTGCTGGTCACCCAGGGCTTCCACATCCGCCGGGCCGTCGCGCTGTGCCAGGCGGCGGGCCTGGAGTCGTACGGCGTCGGGGTCGCCGACGTGCACGACGCCACCTGGTACTACGGCGAGACCCGTGAGGTCTTCGCGGCGGGCAAGGCCGCGCTGGACGCCGCCTTCAAGCCCGCACCGCGCTTCTTGGGGCCGAAGGAGGAGGGGGTGTCGCGGGCCCTGGCCGCTCTGGCAGACTGACGACCCCGCGCATATGCCGATTAGTCATATGCCGGTCAGTCGCTACGAGAGCATCAGGAGTGTGGAACCGTGGCCGGTGTGGATCTGAGCGGCAAGGTCGTCGTCATCACCGGTGGAGCCCGGGGCCTCGGCGCCGCGGCCGCGCAGGCCGTCGTGGACGGCGGCGGCCGGGTGCTGATCACCGACGTGCTGGAGGCGGAGGGCGCCGAGACGGCCGCGAAGCTCGGCGGCGCGGCGCGATTCCTGCGGCACGACGTGACCAGCGAGGCCGACTGGCGGGCGGCACTGGACCACGCGGTCGCCGAGTTTGGCCGCATCGACGGCCTCGTGAACAACGCGGGCATCTCCACCGGCCAGTTCCTGGAGCACGAGAGCGTCGAGCACTTCCGCCAGGTCATCGAGATCAACCTGGTCGGCGTGTTCATCGGCATCAAGACGGCGATCCCGCTGCTGCGCGCGAACGGCGGCGGGTCCATCGTCAACATCTCCTCCGCCGCCGGCCTGACCGGCCTCGCACTCACCGCCGGGTACGGGGCCTCCAAGTGGGGCGTGCGCGGCCTGTCGAAGATCGGCGCGGTGGAACTCGCCGAGGCGGGGATCCGCGTCAACTCCGTCCATCCCGGCATGACCCTGACCCCGATGACCGCCCCGATCGGCATCCGGGCGGGCGAGGGCAACTACCCCGGCGCCCCGCTCGGCCGCGTCGGCGTCCCCGAGGAGATCGCGGCCGCGATCGCCTTCCTGCTCTCCGACGCCGCCGGCTACATGACGGGCGCCGAACTCGCCGTCGACGGCGGCTGGACCGCGGGCCTGACGGTGAAGTACCTGACGGGCCAGTGACCCGCCCCGCGCCCCCGGCGGGACGGCCACGAATTCGCGTGCCGTCGGAGGGGCGCCGGACTACGGTCTGCCCGTGGATCAGGACGCCGTGGATCAGGACGCCGTGGAACGGGACGCCGTGGATCAGGACGGCCCCCTCGTGCGCGACGTCTTCCCCGACCTGACGGCGCAGCTCATGCGGCTGCTGGAGGCGGAAGGCGAGCACTGGCTCGCCGTCTGCGCCTACGACCTCCGCCTCCTGGAGGAGTGCGACTGCCGCAACGACTTCTGCCAGAGCTTCCGCACCCACCGGCATCCGCCCGGCACGCCGTACGGTCCCGGCCACCGCACGGTCCCCCTCGACCCGGGCAACGGGTTCCTGAACCTGGACGTCGTCGACGGCCGGATCGTGTACGTCGAGCTCGTCGACCGTCCCCCGCTGCGCCGGGCCTCACCGCAGCCGCCCGGCGGCGCTGAGGCGGAGCACCCGGACTCGTAACGCGCAGTGGCGGCCGGCGTAACACCGGCGACCCACGCTGGACCGCATGCACACCTCGGACGCCGCCACCGACACGCACTGCCCGTACTGCGCCCTGCAGTGCGGGATGAGGCTGCGCCCCGAACCGGGCGGCGCCGCCGTGGCGGTGGAGGAGCGGGCCGACTTCCCCGTCAACCGGGGCGCGCTGTGCGGCAAGGGCCGCACCGCGCCCGCCGTGCTCTCCTCCCGGGTGCGCCTGACCGAGCCGCTCGTCCGCACCCACGCCGGGCGGCTGGAGCCGGCCACCTGGGAGGAGGCCCTCGACACCGTTGCCGAGGGCCTCGCCCGCACCGGCCGCACGTACGGCCCCGACGCCGTCGGGGTCTTCGGAGGCGGCGGGCTCACCAACGAGAAGGCCTACGCGCTCGGCAAGTTCGCCCGCGTCGCCCTGCGCACCTCGCAGATCGACTACAACGGCCGCTTCTGCATGTCCTCGGCCGCCGCCGCCCACCAGCGGGCCTTCGGGCTCGACCGCGGGCTGCCCTTCCCGCTGGCGGACGTCCCGCGCACCGGCTGCGTGATCCTCGTCGGCTCGAACCTGGCGGAGACCATGCCGCCCGCCCTGCGTTACCTCACCGAGCTCAAGGCGAACGGCGGCACGCTGATCGTCATCGACCCGCGCCGCACCCGCACCGCCGAACAGGCCGACCTGCACCTCGCCCCGCGCCCCGGCACCGACCTGGCCCTCGCGCTCGGCCTGCTGCACCTGATCGTCGCCGAGGGCCGGACCGACGAGGAGTTCATCGCCGCCCGCACCACCGGCTGGCAGGAGGCCCGGGCCGCCGCGATGGCCCACTGGCCGGAGCTGGTGGAGCGCATCACCGGGATACCGGTCCCCAGGCTCCGCGAGGCCGTGGCGATGTTCTGCGCCCCGGAATCCGCCATGGTCCTCACCGCCCGGGGCCCCGAGCAGCAGTCCAAGGGCACCGACACCGTCGGCGCCTGGATCAACCTGTGCCTGGCCACCGGCCGGGCCGGCCGACCGCTGTCCGGCTACGGCTGCCTCACCGGGCAGGGCAACGGCCAGGGCGGCCGCGAGCACGGGCAGAAGGCCGACCAGCTCCCCGGCTACCGCAAGCTCACCGACCCGGCGGCCCGCGCCCACGTCGCAGGCGTCTGGGGCGTCGACCCCGACAGCCTCCCCGGCCCGGGCCGCAGCGCCTACGAACTCCTCGACGCCCTCGGTACGGACGTGAAGGCCCTGCTCCTGATGGGCTCGAACCCGGTGGTGTCCGCCCCCCGCGCCGCCCACGTCGAGGAGCGCATCCGCTCCCTGGACTTCCTCGCGGTCGCCGACGTCGTCCTCTCCGAGACCGCGGCCCTCGCGGACGTGGTCCTCCCGGTCACCCAGTGGGCGGAGGAGACCGGCACCACCACCAACCTGGAGGGCCGCGTCCTGCTGCGCCGCCGGGCGCTGACCCCGCCGCCGGGGGTCCGCAGCGACCTGGACGTCCTGCACGGACTCGCCGCCCGCCTGGGCGTCGAGAAGGGCTTCCCCACCGAGCCGGAGGAGGTCTTCGAGGAACTGCGCCGCGCCTCGGCCGGCGGCCCCGCGGACTACTCGGGCATCACCTACGCCCGGATCGAGGCCGAACAGGGCGTCTTCTGGCCCTGCCCCGAGGGCCCCGAAGGCTCCGAAGGCCCCGGGGGATCCCCGGGCACCGAGCGACTCTTCCTGGACCGCTTCGCCACCGACGACGGCCGGGCCCGCTTCGTCCCCGTCTCCCACCGGGACGCCGCCGAGGTTCCCGACGCGGACTACCCGCTGCTGCTCACCACCGGCCGGGTCGTCGCCCAGTACCAGTCCGGAGCCCAGACCCGCCGGGTGGACGAGCTCAACGCGGCGGCCCCCGGCCCCTTCGTGGAACTCCACCCGCGGCTGGCCGCCCGGATCGGCGCGGTCGACGGCAGCCCCCTCGCCGTGACCTCCCGCCGCGGCCGGGCCGTCGCCCCGGCCCGCATCACCGACACCATCCGGGCGGACACGGTCTTCATGCCGTTCCACTGGCCGGGCGAGGGCCGTGCCAACACCCTCACCAACCCGGCCCTGGACCCCACCTCCCGCATGCCGGAGTTCAAGGTCTGCGCGGTCCGCGTCGAGCCGGCCTAGGGTTCTCGGGGGCCTCCGCGAAGGTCGGGGCCAGGACCGCCACCAGCCGGGCGAGGAAGGCTTCGTCCCCCGGGGCGGCCAGCTCCGGGTACTCCGCCTCGAAGTGCTCCCACTCGGCGCCCACGTAGCCCTCGGGGGCGATGTGCACGATGTCCAGCAGCTCCACGTCCCGGTTCGGCTGCGGGGCCTCGCCCGCCTGCCGGAACACCTCCTGGAGCAGGGCGTTCGGCAGCCGGTGCCGTTCGGCGAGCAGGACCGCGTCGTACAGGTCCTTGCCCTGCGGGTGCCGGTCGCTGATGAGCCACAGCACCTTCCAGGCCAGCGACAGCGCCGGAGTCGCGGCGAGGACCACCGCCCCGCAGGCGAGTTCGGCCGGCTCCGGCGGGACCGGGAGAGGCTCGTTGAAGACGAAGTCCAACTGGACCTGCCCGTCCGGCAGGCCGGGCACGGACCACGGCAGCACCATGCGCCGCCCCGGCACCCGGTCGTACGTCCAGATGTCCTCCGATACCGCCCCCGAGGCCTTGATCCCGGCCCGCCCGTCGGCCGCCGCCGCGATGCCGTCCAGCATCCGGCCGGTCCGGCCGTCCTCCATCCGCCACGTCTCGGGGACCACCACGAAGTCCAGGTCGCCGGGCTCCCGGGCCCGGTCTCCGAACCAGTCGGCGAGCAGCACGCTGCCCCGCAGCACCAGCGAGCCCGCCCACTCGGACTCCGAGACCGCCAGCAGGACCGCGTCCATCGCCGCCCGCCGCGCCCGCACCCAGGCGACGGTTCGCTCCGGAGCGTCGAAGACCGGGTCACCGGCCCGGTAGCCCTGGAAGTTGTGCCGCAGCGACGGGTCGAAGACCGCCCGCTGACGTACGTCGTCCCCGACGACCGGACGCAGCGTCCGCGGCAGGTGCCGGGCCGCACGCGTCTCCTCGTCCAGGGGCTCGCTCGGCAGGTGCGTGCTGTCCATGCCGAACTGCCGCCACGAACCCGTCGCGCATCCTCCCGGCAGGTCCCGGACCTCCCGCTCCCCGGTCATGCCGTCACCCCTTCGCCGATCCACCCGTCGTCCACCGACAGGTCGCTGTCGTACAGCACGAACTCCCGCTCCTGCGAACGGATCCCGTACCCGGCCGCGCCGAGGGCGGCGACCAGCGCGTCGCAGGCCGCCCCCGCCTGCGCCGCCGTGCCGCGCCACCGCTGGGTCACGAACCGCTCGTGCGCGCCGGCGGCCAGGACCCGGCGGGCGTTCCAGGACAGGTGCGCCCCGTGCGGGACGACCAGGTCCTCCAGGGCCGCGCGGTCGAAGTCCGCGGGCAGCCGCAGCTTCAGATGGTGCTCGAAGTAGCCGCCGCCCGGGCCGGGGGAGTCCGTGGTCCACGGGACCGTCTCCACCTTGACCCGGACCGGGTCGAAGCCGGCCGCCCGCAGCCTCGGCACCAGCCGCTCGTGGCCCGTGCGGTCCGGCAGGGTCAACATCGGCTGGGACACCATCCGGCCGCGGGCCAGCAGGATGTGCGTGACCTTCAACTCCCGTGCCCCGGCCCACGCGTCGAGGCGCGCCAGCTCGGCCGCGTCCGCGCAGCGCACCGTCACGTGGGTTTCGTACTCCGCCATGAAGTCGATCATCTCGGACATGCGTCCGATCCGCATCGGGGTTCCCGCCGGGGGGTAACCATCCGGTCACGCACCGGACTCAGAAAGTGCTCGCACGCCCCTCGTGGCCACGATGTGTCGTACCCCACACTGAGGTTCGGTGCCCCCGTCCTCGGAGCCCTGGAGGTCGCCCCCGTGCAGACCCGGACCCTGACCGTGAACGTGAGCGAGTCCTCGGAGGCCAAGGCCGTGGACGAAGAGCCCGAGGTACTGGAGCTGATCGAGCCGGTGCCCGTGCCGCGCAGGCGCAGCAGTGGCGACAGCGGAGGCGGAGCGGGCCCGTCCGCGGACCTGTTCCGCCAGTACCTCCGCGAGATAGGCAGGATCCCGCTGCTCACCGCCGCCGAGGAGGTGGACCTCGCGCGCCGCGTCGAAGCCGGCCTGTTCGCCGAGGAGAAACTCGGCAACACCCCCGACCTCGACTCCCAGCTCGCCCTCGACCTCGACAAGCTCGTCGTCATGGGGCGGATGGCCAAACGCCGGCTCATCGAGTCGAACCTGCGGCTCGTCGTCTCCGTCGCCAAGCGGTACGTGGGCCGCGGACTCACCATGCTCGACCTCGTGCAGGAGGGGAACCTCGGGCTGATCCGCGCCGTCGAGAAGTTCGACTACGCCCGCGGGTACAAGTTCTCCACCTACGCCACCTGGTGGATCCGCCAGGCGATGTCACGGGCCCTCGCCGACCAGGCCCGGACCATCCGGGTGCCCGTCCACGTCGTCGAACTGATCAACCGGGTCGTCCGCGTACAGCGCCGGATGCTCCAGGAACGCGGGTACGAGCCCACGGCCGAAGAGGTGGCCGCCCACCTGGAGTTGACCCCCGAGCGGGTCCTGGAGGTGCTCCGCCTCGCCCAGGAACCGGTCTCCCTGCACGCCCCGGTGGGCGAGGAGGACGACGTCGCGCTCGGCGACCTCATCGAGGACGGGGACGCCGCCTCGCCCGTGGAATCGGCCGCCTTCTTCCTGCTGCGCGAGCACCTGGAAGCCGTCCTGTCGACGCTCGGCGAGCGCGAGCGCAAGGTCGTCCAGCTGCGGTACGGCCTCGCCGACGGGCGGCCCCGCACCCTGGAGGAGATCGGACGGATCTTCGGCGTGACGCGCGAGCGGATCCGGCAGATCGAGTCCAAGACCCTCAACAAGCTGCGCGACCACGCCTTCGCCGACCAGCTCCGCGGCTACCTGGACTGACGGACCAACGGAAAGGGGGGCGCCCCGCCAGGCGCCCCCACCCGTTGCCCCGGCTACGGCCGCGGCGCCGGCTCCAACTACGGCTACGCCTGCGCGGGCTCGTGGAGGTCGGACAGGCTCCGGCTCATCCAGACGTCGTCGACATAGGCCCCGTCCAGCAGGAACTCCTCGGGCAGGACACCGACGACCGCGAAGCCGCACCGCCGGTAGAGCTGCTGCGCCGGCCCGTTGTGGCCGAGGACGCGCAGGTTCATCCGGCGGGCACCACCGGCCCGCGCGGCGGCGCAGGCGGCCTCGACGAGGGCCTGCCCGACGCCGCTGCCGCGGGCGGATTCGAGGACCGCCAGTCCCTGGATGTGACGGACGTGCCCATTGGTTTCGAGGGGGCTCGCCGGGGCCTGGGCGACGTACCCGACGAGCCGCTGTCCGCGTTCCGCGACGAGGAAGCCCTCCACGGGATGCCGCTCGTCGAAGAGGGCCGCGTCGGCCGCGCGCTCGGGGCCGGGTTCGCTCACGCGCGACCACACCGAGCGGAGCAGCTCCAGTATCTCGCGTTCATCCTCCGCCCGAGCAGGGCGTATCACCACGTCCGATGCCATGCCGTCATGCTAACGACGGCGGAGGGGCACCCGAGTACGGCCCGTACCCGAGTGCCCCTCCACGCCGTCCCGCTCCGGCGGGCGCCTAGTCGACCTCGGCCACCGCCTGCGCGAACTGCGCCGCGTACAGCCGCGCGTACGCGCCGCCCGAGGCCAGCAGCTCCTCGTGCGTGCCCTGCTCCACGATCGATCCGCTCTCCATCACCAGGATCACGTCCGCGTCGCGGATCGTGGAGAGCCGGTGCGCGATCACGAAGGACGTACGGCCGCGCGCGAGGCGCGCCATCGCCTTCTGGATCAGCACCTCGGTACGGGTGTCCACCGAGCTCGTCGCCTCGTCGAGCACCAGGATCACCGGCTCCGACAGGAACGCCCGGGCGATGGTGATCAGCTGCTTCTCGCCCGCGCTGACGCCCGCGCCCTCGTCGTCCAGCACGGTGTCGTAGCCGTCCGGCAGGGTGCGGATGAACCGGTCCGCGTGGGCGGCCCGAGCCGCCTCCTCGATCTCGGCGCGCGTGACCTCGCGCGAAGCACCGTAGGCGATGTTCTGCGCGATGGTGCCGCCGAACAGCCAGGTGTCCTGCAGCACCATGCCGATGCCGTCGCGCAGTTCCTCGCGGGTCATCTTCGCGATGTCCACCCCGTCGAGGGCGATCTCCCCGCCCGTGACCTCGTAGAACCGCATCAACAGATTGACCAGCGTGGTCTTGCCGGCGCCGGTCGGGCCGACGATCGCGACCGTGTGGCCCGGCTCGACCGTGAGCGAGAGGTTCTCGATCAGCGGCTTGTCCGGCTCGTAGCGGAAGGCCACCTTGTCGAAGGTGACCTGACCGCGCAGCTCCTCCGGACGCTCCGGCACCACCGCGTCCGGCTCCTGCTCCGGCGCGTCCAGCAGCTCGTACACCCGCTCCGCCGAGGCGACGCCGGACTGCACGAGGTTCGCCATCGAGGCGACCTGCGTCAGCGGCATCGAGAACTGCCGCGAGTACTGGATGAAGGCCTGCACGTCACCGATCGACAGGGTGCCGGAGGCGACCCGGAGCCCGCCGACGACGGCTATCAGCACGTAGTTGATGTTCGAGATGAAGAACATCACCGGCTGCATGATGCCGCTGACCAGCTGCGACTTGAAGGAGGACCGGTACAGCGCCTCGTTCTGCTCGGCGAAGACGGCCGCGGACTCCCTCTGCCGGCCGAAGACCTTGACCAGGCTGTGGCCCGAGTACATCTCCTCGATGTGGGCGTTGAGCGCGCCGGTCGCCTTCCACTGCGCCACGAACTGCGGCTGCGACTTCTTGCCGATCTTCGCGGCGACGAAGACCGACAGCGGTACGGTCACCAGCGCGACCAGCGCCAGCAGCGGCGAGATCCAGAACATCATCACCAGCACGCCGACGATGGTCAGCAGCGAGTTCAGCAACTGGCCCATCGTCTGCTGGAGCGTCTGGCCGATGTTGTCTATGTCGTTCGTGGCCCGGCTCAGCACCTCGCCGCGCTTCTGCTGGTCGAAGTACGACAGCGGCAGCCGCGACAGCTTCGCCTGGAGCTCCTCGCGCATCCGGTAGACGGTGCCGTTCATGACGTGGTTCGACAGCCGCGTCGCGACCAGCATCAGCAGGCCGGCCAGGGTGAAGACCACCAGCGCCCAGATCGCGACGACCCCGACGGCGCCGAAGTCGATGCCCTGCCCCGGGGTGAAGTCGGTACCGGCGAGCATGTCCGCCATGCCGTCCTGGCCCCGGGCGCGCAGCCCCTCCAACGCCTGCTGCTTGGTGGCCCCGGCCGGCATCTCCCGGCCGACGATCCCCGCGAACACCAGGTCGGTGGCCTCACCGAGGATCTTCGGACCCACCACCGCGCAGCCGACGCTGCCGACGACGGCCGCGACCATGCCCCAGATCTTGGCCCGGTCGTACGCGAGCTGGCGCAGCAGCCGCTTGCCCGAACCCTTGAAGTCCATGGACCGCTGGGCCGGCCCCATCATCATCCGTCCTCCGGGCCCGCTCATGCGGCCTCCGCCTCCGTCAGCTGGGAGAGCACGATCTCCCGGTAGGTCTCGTTGCCGGCCATCAGCTCGTGGTGGCGTCCCTCGCCCACGACCTGTCCCTCGTCCAGGACGATGATCCGGTCGGCGTCGCGGATCGTGGAGACCCGCTGGGCGACGATGACCACGGTCGCGTCTTCGGTCTCGCGGGCGAGCGCCGCGCGCAGCGCCGCGTCCGTCGCGTAGTCCAGGGCCGAGAAGGAGTCGTCGAAGAGGTAGATCTCCGGGCGCTGCACGAGCGTGCGGGCGATGGCCAGACGCTGGCGCTGGCCGCCGGAGACATTGGTTCCGCCCTGACTGACGGGGGCCTCCAGGCCACCCTCCAGCGCGGAGACGAACTCCTTGGCCTGGGCCACCTCCAGCGCCTGCCAGAGCTCTTCGTCGCTCGCGTCCGGTCGCCCGTAGCGCAGGTTGGAGGCGATGGTCCCGGAGAACAGGTACGGCTTCTGCGGCACCATGCCGACCGTCTTGGCCAGCAGGTCCGGGTCGAGCACGCGGACGTCCTCCCCGTCGACGAGGACCTTGCCGCCGGTCGCGTCGAACAGGCGCGGGACCAGGCCCAGCAGTGTGGACTTGCCGCTTCCGGTGGAGCCGATGACCGCCGTGGTCTCGCCGGGGCGGGCCACCAGGTCCACGCCGCGCAGGACCGGGGCCTCGGCGCCCGGGTAGCGGAAGTCGGCGCCGCGCAGCTCCAGGCGGCCGCGGCGGGCGAGTTCGCGCACCGGGTCCTTGGGCGGGACCACGCTGGACTCGGTGTCCAGGACCTCCTGGATGCGCTCCCCGCAGACCTCGGCGCGCGGCACCATCATGAACATGAAGGTGGCCATCATCACGGCCATGACGATCTGCATCAGGTAGGCGAGGAAGGCCGTCAGCTGGCCGATCTCCATGCCGCCGCTGTCGACGCGCATCGCACCGAACCAGATGACGGCGACGCTGGAGATGTTCACGACCACGATGACCGTGGGGAACATGTAGGCCAGGAGCTTGCCGGCGGACAGCGAGACGCCGGTCAGGTCGGCGTTGGCCTCGCGGAAGCGGTCCTTCTCGTAGTCGTCGCGGACGAAGGCGCGGATCACCCGGTTGCCGGTGATCTGCTCGCGCAGGACCCGGTTCACGGTGTCCAGGCGCACCTGCATCTGGCGGAACAGCGGCCGCGTCTTGAAGACGATCGCGCCGACCGAGATCCCGAGCACCGGGACGACGGCGAGCAGGACGCCCGACAGCTTCACGTCGAGCGAGAGCGCCATGGCGATGCCGCCGACGCACATGATCGGGGCCGAGACCATCAGGGTGAAGGTCATCAGCACCAGCATCTGGACCTGCTGGACGTCGTTCGTCGTACGGGTGATCAGCGACGGGGCGCCGAACTGGCCCAGCTCCCGTGCCGAGAAGCTCTGCACGCGGTCGAAGACCGCGGTGCGGACGTCCCGGCCGAAGGCCGCGGCCGTACGGGCGCCGTAGTAGACGGCTCCGACGTTGCAGACGAGCTGGACGAGGGAGACACCGAGCATCAGTGCGCCGAAGCGCAGGATGTAGCCGGTGTCACCGTTGACGACACCGTTGTCGATGATGTCGGCGTTGAGTGTGGGCAGGTAGAGGCTGGCGCTGGTCTGCAGCAGTTGCAGCAGGACCAGCACCGCGATGGGTTTCCGGTACGTACCCAGATGGGTCCGCAGAAGTCGTATGAGCACGCGCAGGCTCCGGTCGGCAAGATCGAGGGGTTCAACCCATCTTGGGCCAACCGGCCCTGTGATCCCCACCGGATTTCGCAAAGGCCGGTCAAAAGGACCGGCCCGCCCCGACCCGCGTACTAGGACACCTCTAGGACGCCGCTAGAACGCCCCGGGGAACGCCCCGGGGTGGATCTGCTCCCGCGTCGCGATGTACTGCTGGCGCACCCCCTGCCACGCCGGGAACTCCTCGCCCGGTTCGAAGACCTGGGCCGCGGGGGCCGGCCAGACCGGCGGGGTGTGCGGGGCCAGGGTGCCCTGCGCCACACCGAGCGCCCAGGCCGCCTGGCGCGCCGCGCCCAGCGCCGCGTAGTCGGCCGGCGCCGGTACGACGACCTGCGTACCGAACAGTCCGGGGGCCGCGGCCTGCACGGCGGGCAGCTCGGCCGTTGCACCCAGCAGGAACACCCGGCGGATCTCGACCCCGCGCGAGCGCAGCACGTCCAGTGCGTCCACCAGCCCGCACAGCATGCCCTCGAAGGCGGCCCGGGCCAGGTGCTCCGGCTTCATCGAGTCCCGGCGCAGCCCGGACAGGGTGCCGGCGGCGTGCGGCAGGTTCGGGGTCCGCTCACCCTCCAGGTACGGCAGGAGTACGAGGCCGTGCGCGCCCGGCGTCGACTTCAGCGCGAGCTCGGACAGTCCCTCCAGATCGGTGCCGAGCAGTTCGGCGGTGCCGCGCAGCGCCCGTACGGCATTGGAGGTGTTCACCACGGGCAGGTGCATGCCGCTGGCGTCGGCCAGCGAGGTGACCAGCCCGCCCGGCTCCGACACCGCCTCGTGGTGCACCGCCATCACCGAACCGGAGGCGCCGAGGGAGACCACCGCGTCGCCGGGGCCCAGCCCCAGCCCGAGCGCGGCGGCCATCGTCTCGCCGGTGCCGGCGGAGATCAGCAGCCCCTCGGGCGTGGTCCCGGCGGCATCGGCGGGGCCGAGCACCTCGGGCAGCAGGGCCCGGTGCCCGAGCGCCAGCTCGACCAGGTCGGGGCGCCAGGTCCCGGTGGCCGCAGACCAGTACCCGGTACCGGAGGCGCCGCCGCGGTCGGTGGTCCGCCGGGCCGGGCGGCCCAGCAGCTGCCAGACGAGCCAGTCGTGCGGGGACATGAGCACGGCGATCCGGCGGGCGGCCTCGGGCTCGTTGCGGGCCAGCCAGGCCAGCTTCGCGACCGGCTGGGCGGAGTGCGGCACCGAGCCCACCGCCTCGACCCAGCCGTGCCGGCCGCCGTAGGCGTCGATGAGGTCGGCGGCGGCGACCTGGCCGCGCTTGTCGTTGCCGACGAGCGCGGGACGCACCAGAGCGCCCTGCGGGTCCAGCGGCAGCAGGCCGTGCTGCTGTGCGGAGACCCCTATGGCCTGGACCCCTTCGAGGAGCCCGCCGCCGGCGGCCTCGCCGAGCGAGAGCAGCCAGGCCTGCGGGTCGGTCTCGTGGGGATTCGCGCCGTCCGGTTCACCCGTGGGCTGTGGATGGGGTGCGTACCCCTGGCGCAGCACGGCGCCGGTCTCGGTGTCACAGACGACGATGCGTGTGAACGCGGAAGAGCTGTCCAGCCCGGCGACTATCCCCATGCGGTGAATTCTGCCGCACGCGGGGCCGGACTCGACCGGTCCGGAGCCCCCGGAACCTCATGGATCCCGTGGGCCCCAGCGTGCGGAACCGTGGTGCTCAGGTGTTGCTGGTGCCCCAGTCGTCCTCGCCGGCGCCGCCGGCCCGGCCGCGCAGCCCGCGCACCCGCCCGGAGAGCGAGTCCGGGACGGCGTCGCCGACCTTCTGGCTCACCGCGGTGAAGGCCTTCCCGGCGAACTCGCGCCCGGTCTGACCCGCGGTCTCGGCGGCGTTGCGCACCGCGGGGTTCTGCGCGAGCTGCCGCGCGGACTTGCGCAGCTGCTCGTAGCGCTCGCGTCCGGCCCGGGTTCCGAGCACGTACCCGAGGGCCAGTCCGACCACGAACGTGACCTTGTACCGCATGCCTGTCACCCTTCGTCGTGTGGTGCCCGGCCCGCTGTCGATACCGATTGGCGGAGCACCCCCCTGCTTGCGCTAATCTATGACTCGCAACGGGCACTCGCCCCCCGGCAACGCCGGAGGTGGGCTGTTCGATGCACCGCAGCAATCCCCTGTAGCTCAATTGGCAGAGCAGCCGGCTGTTAACCGGCAGGTTACTGGTTCGAGTCCAGTCGGGGGAGCGCGGTCCCCTGTAGCTCAATTGGCAGAGCATTCGGCTGTTAACCGGAGGGTTGCTGGTTCGAGTCCAGCCGGGGGAGCAAGGAAGAAGAAGAGGACCCCGAGGGGTCCTCTTCTTTTCTTTGTCGCCGCGTTCGGGAACCGGACAGCCCTCAGAGCGGTCTCCCTGAGCAGGCGAAGCCGATCATGCGAGGCATCCGAGGCAGGAGATCGTATGAGCGGCTATGCTGCGGCAGACGGCGCGCACACGTGTACGCGCCACGCCGTGAAGGGGCGGTAGCTCAGCCGGTTAGAGCAGCGGACTCATAATCCGTCGGCCGTGGGTTCGAGTCCCACCCGCCCCACCGCACACCAGGTGTGCAGAAACGATCTGACCAGCATCTTCGCTGGCGGAGCGAGTCACTACGGTGATCCTGGCGGCCCTCCGGGGCCGCCTTTCGCGTTCCCAAGCCGCTGCGGGGCCACAGCGGGGCCGCAGCGGGGCCCCGCGCGTGTCTGCCGTGTCGCATGTCGTGGGAGCGCCGTCTTGGCGGGAACGGCCCCGGCACGGCCGCCGGCAATGACGCAGGGCCGCTCGTGGGGCCGATGTGGGGCTGGAGCTGCGCGAACGGGCATCCACCCGCCGTGGACCGTTCTACGGGCGGGAAGGGGGCGACCGCACGGCGCGGCACCGATCCCCGTGGAGCCGACCGACATCCTCCACACCGGGTCACCTCGCCGCGCTGAGCTCCTCCAGCGGCACACCGGCCGGTCCCGATGGCAGACCCCGACGGCACGGTCGCCCACGTGGCCGAGATCCGGGCCGTCCGCCAGGCCGTCGCCGCGGGTCTCACCCCGCCGGCCCCCGGCGGCTCGGCGGCTCGTCGGTGCTCCCGCGCCCATGCGAACCGGCCGTGACGGGGGCCCCGGCGCGGCAACTGCTCGTCGCACGGCTGGATTCGGCGCGCCGGGAACTGGTGCCGCCGATCCCATCATGTGACGAGGAGCTGACCATCCAGTCGTTCATACGCTGACGCCGTGACGGAACAGCTGGTGGTTGACGGTCCCGGAGCGGGCTGGACATCTGTGGTCAGCGGGCATCTGCGGTGGATCGAGGGGCAGCTCGACGGTCTCGGTCTTCCGACCGAACGCTCCGACGAGCTGAGGGCCCGGCTCCTTGCGGTCCAGGTACGGGCAGCCGACCCGCGGTTGCGGGTGGCCGTCTTCGGTGAGGCGTCCAGTGGTAAGAGCACGCTGCTCAACGCCTTCCTGCGGCGCCGGTTGCTGCCCTCCTCCGCCCTCGTGACGACGCGTACGACCACGGTGCTGGAGTACCGCGACGGCGCCCAGGGGCTGATGGTGAGGACTGCGGACGGCCCCTCGCTGGAGTGGCCGTCCGTGCCGTTCGCCACGTGGGCGGGGCGGGGGAGGGAGGCCGGGCCGGACACGTTCGAGCGGGCGCTCCAGCAGGTGCTGACCACGGAACTGGCCGACGAGGTGGCCAGTTTGCGGGTGTTCTCGCCGGTCCGGCTGCTGGGCGGTGGAGTCACGGTGATCGACACCCCGGGGTTCAACGTGACCGAGCGGGGACACCGGGAGCTGGCCGAGGCCGCGGCGCGACAGGCGGACATGGCGCTCGTGGTGGTGCCCGCCGTCGCGGCGATGTCGCTGACCCTGGTGGACTTCCTCACCGGTCCGCTGCGTGACCACCACGATCGGTGCGTGTTCGTCCTCACCAAGCTCGACCTCCTCGACGAAGACGAGCGGTCCGAAGCCGTCGCGGTGGTCGAGCGCCGGCTCCGGGACCTGGGCTGTGCGGATCCACTGCTGCTGCCCTGCTCCCCGGGCAAGGCGTTGGCCGAGGTCGAGGCCGTCGGCGTCCGAGGGGCGGGCGGGGCGGGCGGGTCGGGCCATCTCGCGTCGTTCCTCGAGGTGGAGGCGAGGATCGCGCAGCTCGCCGCGGACAGCCGCCGGTCGGCCGTCGCCGCCACGACGCTCGGGCTGCTCTCGGAACTGCTGTCGGCGGTGGAGGAGACGGCCGAGGCCCGGCGCGCCGCGCTCGGCCGGGGAGAGCGCGAGCTGGCGGCCCTGACGCTGCCGGACTTTCCCGTCTTCCTCGACACCTGGGCCGCGCACACGCGGCACCGGGCCGCGACCGAGCTGAATCCCGGGCTGAACCGGGCGTCACCGCAGTCCCGTACGACGCTCGAGGTGAAAGTCGGCAACGCGGTGGCGGGCGAGAAGATCAACGACTTGGCCGGCGCCGCGGAAGAGGTGTCCCGGCTGGTACGGAACCACCTGCGGCAGGATGCCCAGCAAGCCGTCCGCAGGGCGGCCAAACGGGCCGGCGAGGTGCTGACCACCGCCGCCGCGGAACTCGCCCGTGACTTCGAGGCCCAGTACAGCGCGCTGGTCGACCTCGCCGGCGAGACCAGGACGGCTCCGCCGGTGCCACCCGTGGTGTGGCCGGAGCCGCCCGCCCCGGACATGTCCGGCATCGACCGGGCGCTCAGCACGATCGGCACCCAGCTGACCACCAGCGGCAAATGGCGTACCGGCGGCGGGGCGATGGCCGGTGCCCTGGCCGGCGGTTTGGTCGTCCCCGGCATCGGCGCCGTCGTCGGTGGCGTGCTCGGCGCGCTCATCGGGCGCCGCGGCCCCGATGCGACCCGGGAGCAGTTCCTCCAGCAGGTCAGTCCGGTCATCGCCGCCGCGCACGAGGAGATCGGCGCCCTCGCCGCCTGCCTGCCGCGCGTCGAGGAGAGCCTCACCGAGAGCGTCGCTGCGATCCGGCGGCAGTACGACGACGAGTGGAGCGAGGAGATCGCCCGGCTCACCGCGGCCCATGACGGGCGGCGGGCCGAACTGGCCGCCGGCATCGCTCACGCCGAGCAGACCGCGGCGGCCGCCCGACGACGGCGCGACGAAGTCGCTTCCCTGCGCCGGCACACCAGCCGGAGCGTCCCCAATCCGAGGAGCCGTGACCAGTGACCAGTACGCCCCCACCCACGGCGGACTCCCCGCCGGAGGACGAACCCACCACCCACGTGGCCGATGTCGCCAGCGCCGCCCCCGGCTGGCTGCGGCAGGCCCGTCAGCTCGCCGAGGACCACGGCCAGGACCGCATCCGGGAGGCGCTGGACCTGCTGGCCGCCGGGCGGGGCCGGCCCGCGTTCC
Organism: Streptomyces sp. NBC_00273; assembly: GCF_036178145.1. Lineage (NCBI taxonomy): Bacteria > Bacillati > Actinomycetota > Actinomycetes > Kitasatosporales > Streptomycetaceae > Streptomyces > Streptomyces sp. NBC_00273. Next base: position 6,551,145 of record NZ_CP108067.1, read on the forward strand.
GGATCGCGGTGGTGGGCGAGTTCAGCCGCGGCAAGTCCACGGTGATCAACCGGCTCCTGGACCGCGACCTGCTGCCTACGGGTCCCCTTCCAACCTCGCGGGCACCGGTGGTGATCCGGGCCTCCGACGAGGAGGGACTGACCCTCGGCTGGCCGGACGGCCGCCGTGAACTGCGCAAGCTCGACGACGACACCCGCTGGGACGGGCTGACCGGGCCCCCGGCGGAACGGGAGCCGGGCGCTCCCGCCGCGCCCCCGGAGCCTGCCGTGACCGTGGCGGTGGCCCATGACTGGCTCGCCGGTCTGGACGCCGAACTGGTGGACACGCCCGGGGTCAACTCCGGTACGGAGGAGCAGTTCGAGCAGGTGCGCCGGACCGCGGCCGGCAGCGACGCCGTGCTGTTCGTCGTCTCGGCCCTCTCCCCGGTGAGCATCACCGAGCGGCGCCTCCTCGAGGAGGAGGTCCTGTGCCGACACGTACCCTGCGTGGCCGTCGTCGTGACCATGCTGGACTTGGTGGACGTCGACGACCGCGAGGAGTCCGTACGCGTCCTCAAGGCACGGCTGCCCGGCCTACCCGTGCTGATCGCCCCGGCGCCCGGCGGCGGAGAGTCCGAGCTCGCCCCGCTGCGCTCGCTGGTGGAGGGGTTCGCGCGGGACGGCGAACGGGCCCTGTGGCGTGACCGGGCGATCGCCGCCCAGGTGGCGGACCACTGCGAGGTGATGGCCCAGATCGCCGCCGAGGCCGACGCGGTGGGTCGGCTGTCTAAGGAGGAGGCCGCGGAACGGGCCGAGCTGGCGCAGTCGCTGCGGGAGGGCGAAGACCGGCAGTGGGCCCAGCTTCGGACCGATTTGACGGCACGCCAGCTCCAGCTCGGCACCCGTCTGCGGGAACACGTCCAGAAGGGGCGCGACGGCATCATCGAACGGCTGCGCTGGGACCTGGAGCACGCCTCCGACCCGGGCACCTGGTGGGAACGCGACCTGCCGGTCCGACTGGGGCACGAACTGTCGCTGCTGGCCCGGAGCTCGGAGCGCACGGTCCTGCTGCCGGCCATGGCCGCGGACACCGACTGGCTGGACCGGGAAGTGGCGCACAGGCTGCCGGGTGCGGCGCGTAGCCCGCTGCCCGGGGCGTTGGAGCTGTCCGCCGAGCCGGAAGTCTCCGGCGAGGTCTCCAGCCTGTCCAAGACCCGCTTGGCCACCCGGTTGGGTGCCCAGGGCGGTTCGATCCTCGGTTTCCTGATCGCCTACGCCCGCCAGGGCCAGCGAGCGGACTCCGGCCGGTCCGGACCGCCGCCGATGCTCTACAGCGGCGTCCTGAGCCTGGTCGGCGGCCTGCTGGCCGAGGCGCACATTAGGAACGCCACTGAGGAGCGGCGCCGCCAGGTCGACGCCGTCCTCGTGCGGGCGGTCGACGAGAGTGCGGGGGCCTTCCAGCGGCGGGCCGTCGACGCACTCGGTGAGGTCTACGCGGACGTGTTCGCCCGACTCCGCGAGTCCCACGGGGCCTGGGCGGACGCCCGGCGGGCGGCGGCCGAAGCGTCATCGGCATCCGGTACGGACTGGCCGCGCCTGGCGAGCGCCGCGACGGAGCTGGCCGGCCGCATCCGGTCCGCACTCGCCGGCGGCGTACGGGTGGGGAAGGAACACGAATGAACCGAGAAGAGGACGGCCTGCCCATGACGACCGAAGAAGGCGGGTACGCTGCCGCCAATGCACAGCGGGAGCGGCTGGCCGACATGTGCCGCCGGGCGCAGAAGGCCGCCGAGCAGATCGGCAACAACGGCGCCGTCAACGACGTGACGGCGCTGCTCGAACGGATCGAGAACGAAGCCTTCCACGTGATGGTGGTCGGGGACTTCAACCGGGGGAAGTCCACCTTCGTCAACGCCCTGCTGGGAGACCGGGTGCTGCCGGTCAAGGCGGTCCCCGCCACCGCCGTGATCACCGAGGTCAGGTTCGGCGAATCGCCGGCCGCACTGCTGTGGACCGAGGACGCGGACGAGCCCGAGGCGGTCGACCCGGCCCGCCTCGTCGAACTCATCACGGTGAACAACGCGTCGGGCGCCGAGCGCAGCCCGTACGTCAAGGCCCAGGTGTCCTGGCCGCTGGAGCTGTGCCGCCACAACGTCGTACTGATCGACTCGCCCGGCCTCAACGCGTACGCGACCCACGACGACATCACCCTCACGCACCTCGGCCAGGCGGATGCGGTGATCTTCCTGCAGCACGCGATCGCCCCGATGAGCATCAGCGAGTCCGGTTTCCTGCAGACGTACCTGAGCGCGCACGACCCGTTCTTCGTGTTCACCTACTTCGACGCCATCGACGATCACGAGCGCGACGACGTCGTCCACTCGGCCCGGCGACGCATCACCACGCTGCGGGGCGAGGACAGGGACGAGGGCCGGTTCTTCTTCGTCGACGGCAAGTCGGCGCTGCGCGCCCGCATCGCCGAGGACGACGAGGCGTTCCGCGGCACCGGCGTGGACGCGGTGGAGAGGCAGCTGGAGCGCTACCTTGTGACCGAGCGCCACAAGGTCAAACTGCTCTCCCCGGCCCGCTCCCTGCGCGGGGTCGCCCAGGAACTGCGCCGCAACATCCCCTCCGAGGTGAAGATGCTCGAGTCGGAGAACGCTGACCTCGAGCAGCGCTGGACCGCTGCCCAGCAGCCCCTCAAGGAGCTGGAGGCGCAGGCCCACCAGATCTCCCTGGACATCCACAACCAGACCCGTGAGCTGCAGGACCGGGTGGAGACCCTGCTCGGGGGCTTCCTCACGGGCATCGCCGACGAGGCGCTCCCCGTCGCACAGAGCGTCGACATCACGACCAAGCTCGGCATGAACCCCCTGAAGGCCAAGGAGCGCGCCCGGCAGGTGGCGGACGAGATCGCCAGCGGCACGGCGAAGGCCATGGAGGAGAAGGTCGCCCTCTGGGTGACCGGGTCGCTGAAACCCGTGATCGAGCAGGACATGGGGCGGCTCGCCGAGCGGATGAACGCCGAACTCGTCGCTTTCGACGAGTCACTGGACAAGCTCCGGGTCGACCTGCACGGGGCGTCCGGCGCGGCCGTCGGGGGAGACCGGGAAGCCCAACCCCTGACCCGGTTCCTGGCGGGCGTGGGCGGGTGGGCGATCGGCGGGCCGGCGGGCGTCCTGGTCGGGTCGCAGTTCGGGGCGAAGGAGGCGCTGCGTACGATCCTGCCCACTCTCGCCGTCACCCTGGCCTGGTTGTGCACCCCGTTCGGGGCGCCGACGTTGGTTGCGGCCTGGATCGCGCAAGGCCTCTTCCAGGTCAACTTCGCCGGTGACCGCGTGGAGAAGAAGATGCGGGAGGAGATCGGCCGCGAGATGGCCACCCAGCTGCGGATTGCGGCACCCACGCAGGCGCGGGAGGCCGCACGGGCCTTCGCCGTGTACACCATGGAGCCCTTGGAGAGGCAGGTCAGCGAGGGCATGTCCGCCCGGATCGAGGAACTCACCCGCAGCGTGGCCTCCGCCCGGGCGGCCCTGGACCAGGGCGAGGAGGCGGTCGAACAGCGCCGCACCGAACTGAGCCGGCTGGACGAACTCCTGAGCCAGGTTGACGAAGAGACCGGTGACCTCGTCGCCGAGTTGACGAGGATGTGATGGCCCGGTACCGCAGGCGGCTGTGCCTGGCCGTCGACCTGCGCCAGTACAGCCGTCACGGCTATCGCGCGCAGGAGGACGCGCAGCACCGGCTCCGGCTCGTGGTCGAGCACGCGCTGCGCCGGTCCCGGGTGCTGCGCGTCCGCGCCCAGCAGCAGGTGCAGGGAGACGGCCAACTCGTCCTCTTCCCCGCCAGGATCGATGCCGTACGCGTGGTGCCGGCGCTGGTCCTCGGCCTGCGCGACGGCCTCTACCAAGCGAACCGCACGCCCGGCGCCTTCGGTCGGATGCGGATGCGGGCCGCCCTCGCGATGGGATCGGTCTCCCGGGCCGACCGCGGGTACCTGGGCGACTCCGTCGTCCTGGTCAACCGGCTGGTCGATTCCGACGGACTGCGCGGCGCCCTCGAGGACGAAGAGGGGAGCGACCTGGCGCTGGCCGTGCCGGACGACATGTACCGGGACGTGATCCTGCCCGACGGGCGGGGGCTGGCCGCCGAGTTCCGCCGGATCGAGGTGGCCGTCGAGAAGAAGGAATTCGCCAGCGGCGCCTGGCTCCACGTGCCGCCCTCGGCTCCCGTTCGGGACCCCCGGCCCGAGCCGGTGATCTGGGGGCATTCGCCGGCCCGTACGGCGATGCGCGAGTTCGTCGTCCCGGCGTTGGGCGCCGCCCACCTGGCGGCCACGGTGTTCTCGCACGGTCCGGCGCTGCGGGAGTGGGTGCTGGGGGGCTCCGGCACCGGCGTCTCGTACGGGGGCGGGGACCAGGACTTCGACGACACGGACGGCACGCACGGCACGGACGGCACGGACGTGCGCGATGACGGTCGGGCCGACGGCCACCACCCGGGGCGGCACCGGTCGGGCGCCCACCACGGGAGCGGGCATCACGCGAGCGGCCACGCCGGAGCCCCCCGGCCCCAGGGCCCGCACCACGCCCCCGCGCATCACGGAGATCCGCACCACCACGATCCCCATCACACCGATCCGCACCACCAGGACGGGCACCACACCGACCCGCACCACACCGACCCGCACCACCAGGACGGGCACCACCAGGACGGGCACCACACCGACCCGCACCACGCTGATCCGCATCACCAAGATCCGTACCACCAGGACGGGCATCACGGCGATCCGGGCCACCACGACCCCGGTCACCACGACATGGGTCACCACTTCCACCACGGCGGCCACTGACCGTCGGCCGAACTCGAGTCGGCTGGCCGAGAGTTGGGCTGAAGTACCTCTACACCGGCCGGGCCGTCGGGCGGGTGGGTGTGACGGCCGCCGCGGCGACGCCGTGGCTGATGCCCGCGGGGACGTTCCGTTGCGGAGCGTCCCCGTCGGCGACGATCGTGAGTACCGAAAGGTCCCTGACCAGGACCCGGCGGTAGCCGGTCTCGACGACGCCCCGCTCGCGCAGGGAACGCAGTTCCCGGTGCACGCTCGGTTCGGAGGCGCCGACCAGCTCCGCCAACTCGGGCTGCGTGAGCGAAACCCCGATCGAGACACCGGTCGCGCAGGGGTGCCCGTACGCCCGGGCCAACTCGAGCAGGACCCGGGCCACCCGTGTCCCCACCGGGCAACCGCCGAAGTCCTGCCGTCGCCGCGTCGCCCAGCGCAGCTTCCCGGCCACCGTGCACATCACGGCCTGCGCCGCCTCCTCGTACGTCGCGAGGAGGTCCAGGAACGGCTGCCGGGCTATCAGTTTCGCGCTGCCCGTACCGGCGGCCACGACCGTGGCGACCCGGGGCTGGGCATCGAAACAGGCCAGTTCGCCGACGAGGTCCCCACCGGCCCGGACCGCCAACAGCCCCTCGCGATCATCCTGTGTTCGGGCCAGCACCTTGTACCAGCCGCTGAGGAGGAGGAACACGTACGAGCCGTACTCGCCCTCCCGCAGTAATCGTTCGCCCCGCTCGAAACGCACCTCTCGCCCGAGCCGGACCAGCTGTTCGCGGGGTTCCTCGGAGAGTCGGCCGAGAAGACTCGCCGCTGGCCAGTGACCGTGCCCCGGCCGTTGAGCGGATCCGCCGCCCCCCATAGGTAACGTCATGTACGGGACCCCTCGAATCACTGTTCGTTTTCGGTGGAGATGCCTCCTGCTGGCCCATTGTGTGCCGACCCGATGGTTCGGGCCATGAGAATGACTGTTTTGTTGTTGCGTTCGGTGTTTTCGCCGTTGCACTCGGTCGGGAGCGGGTGGCGCTCGCGGTTCCGGACGTGCCGCGGTACGGCTCTTGACCCCGCGGGTCCGCGGACCCGTACCCCCGGCCGAGGGGTGCCGGGGGTACGGGAGCCGGAGCCGGGTGGGTCAGAAGTCCTCCGTCTCGTCCGTGAGGTGGCGCAGTACGTCCGTCAGGTCCTGCCGGCGGGCGAACACCACCCGCTGGCGGTGGGCGCCCGAGCCGTCGCGCAGGAGGCCCGCCAGGGTCTTGGCGGCGTGGTCGAGGTCGCCGGCGGCGGCCAGTTCCGGGGCGACCAGGTCCAGCAGGGCCTCCGCGAGGTCCGCCGCGGGGAGTTCCGTCCCCGTGTACGGGTCGAGGCCGAAGCCCTCCAGTCCGTCGTGGGCCGCCCGCCAGCGCGCGAGGCGCAGTACGTCGTCGCGCACGGCCGGTTCGGGCCGGCGCTCCGCGATCTCGCGCAGTGCCGTGGAGACCAGCGCGCGGGCCAGTTCGGCCTGCAGGACGGCCGAGTCGATGTCCGGTGACATGTCGGGCGCCCGGATCTCGAGCGTCGGCCAGTGTCCGGAGGGGCGCAGGTCCCAGTAGACCATCTTGGTGTCCAGGGCCGCCCCGGAGCCGAGCAGGGTCTGCACCGAGCGTCGGAAGTGCGCCGTGGACGTGAAGTGCGGGGGCAGGCCCGCCGAGGGCCAGCCGGACCAGGCCATCGCCCGCCAGCTGGCGTGACCGGTGTCACGGCCGCCCCAGAACGGCGAGTTGGCGGCCAGCGCGATCAGCGTGGGCAGCCAGGGTCTGATCCGGTTGGACACGGCCACCGCCGTGTCCACGTCGAGCGTGCCGATGTGGACGTGGCGGCCGCAGCTGACCAGCGTGTCGGTGAGCGCGCCGAAGCGGCGGTGCTGCTCGCGCTGGCGCGGCTCGTCGTCGGTCAGGTGCAGCGGCCCCTCCAGGGCGACGACCGGTGAGGGGGCGGCCAGCAGCCGGCAGCCGTGGGCGCGGGCGGCCCGGCCGACGGTGCGCCGCAGGGTGGCGAGCTCGGCGCGCAGCGAGGCCGCCGAGTGGGCTATCGGGGTCGATATCTCCACCTGGTAGCGGGTGCCCTCGGGGTGGAGTTCGCCGGGCAGCCCGCCGGCCGTCGCCAGGACCAGCGGGGCGGCGGGAACCACCCGCAAGCTGTGGGCGTCGACGAGCAGGAACTCCTCCTCGACGCCGAGGGTGAGGGGGACGGTGGGGTGCACCGCGTTCTGCGTCGTGCCGGTGCTCGTGGTGCTGTTGCCAGGTTCGATCACTACGCCTCCCTGGACATACGAGTCTTTTCATCATGAGCTGAACCCGAGGTGAGGAGCGCACGTCGATTCGGTCAAATGTCCGGTGATAGTGGCGAGTTACCGGTAATGCGCCGCCCGGTCCGGGAGTCCGGAGCAGGGTGTGGCGACTGTTGCCGGTGTGTGAAGGGGCCGAAATTCCAGGAGGGCGGCGGACGGCCGGTGGTTATCATCCGCTGTGACCCCGACGACCGCCCCACCTCAGCTCTGGCAGCGCATATTCGCCGACCTCACCCCGCTGAGCGCATCCGCGGACTACCGGCGGCTGTGGTTCGGCGGGACCATCTCGTGGGTCGGTCAGGCGATGACCACCCTCGCGATCTCGCTCCAGGTCTACGACATCACCCGGTCCAGCTTCTCCGTCGGGCTCGTCGGTCTCTTCTCGCTCGTCCCGCTCGTCGTCTTCGGCCTCTACGGCGGTGCGATCGCCGACACCGTGGACCGGCGCAAGCTCGGCCTCTACAGCTCGATGGGCGCCGCCGTCCTGTCGGTCGTGCTCGCCGCCGCCGCGCTGCTCGACTTCCACCGCGTCTGGTTCCTGTACGCCGTCGTCGCGCTCCAGTCGGTCTGCGGGGCGCTCACCGGACCGGCGCGGTCCGCCATGATCCCGAGGCTGCTCCCGGTCGAGCAGCTGCCCGCCGCCAACGCCCTGAACTCGATGACGATGACCTTCGGTTCGATGGTCGGCCCGGCTCTCGGCGGGGTCATCGTCACCGTCGCGGGCTACGGGACGGCCTATCTGATCGACGTCGTCACCTTCGGCGCCGCGCTCTACGCGATGTGGAAGCTGCCGCCGATGAAGCCCGACCGGGCCGAGGGCGCCCGGGGAAGGGCCTCCGTGCTCGACGGACTGCGCTTCCTCGGCACCCGGCCGAACATCCGGATGACCTTCTTCTCCGACCTGGCCGCCATGGTGCTCGCCCAGCCCAAGGCGCTGTTCCCGGCCATCGCCGTGCTCTGGTACGGCGGCGGCCCCGGTACGGTCGGCCTGCTGGTCGCCGCGCTGGCCGCCGGGGCGCTGCTCGGCGGGCTGTTCTCCGGCTGGCAGGGTCGCATCCGCCGGCACGGGCTGGCGATCCTGCTGGCCGTCGCCGGTTGGGGGCTGGCCGTCGCGGCGTTCGGGCTCACCCGGAACCTGTGGCTCGGCATGTTCTTCCTGGCCCTGGCCGGGTACGCGGACACCGCCTCGATGGTGTTCCGCACGACCATGCTCCAGGCCGCCACCCCCCGACGACATGCGGGGCCGCTTGCAGGGCGTCTTCATCATCGTCGTCGCGGGCGGGCCCCGGCTCGGCGACTTCCTCGCCGGGACCGCCGCCGACCTGATCTCCCCGGCCGTGGCCGTCACGGGCGGCGGGTTGGTCTGCGTACTGGTGCTGGGTCTGCTCGCGCTGCGGTGGCGCAACTTCGCCCGGTACGACGCCCGGTCCCCCCAGGCCTGACGCACGCCCCTACGCGTCCACCGGCTCCCGGGTGCGGTCGCCGCCCTCGGAACCGGTGTTGACGGTGCCGGTCGGTTCGAAGAGCAGGATCTGTGCCTCCTCCTCCGCTGCCGGGCAGTGTTCGACCCCGCGCGGGACCACGTACAGCTCGCCGGGGCCCAGGACCACGTCCCCGTCGCGCAGGCGGATCGTCAGGGTGCCCTCGACCACCAGGAAGAGCTCGTCGGTGTCCTCGTGGGCGTGCCAGACGAATTCCCCCTGGAGCCGGGCGGCCTTGACCTCGTAGTCGTTGATGCGGGCGATGCGCCGCGGGGCCCACTGCTCGGTGAAACCGGCCAGCTTCTCGGCGATGTTGACCTTGTGTGTCGTCATGCGGACAGCCTGTCGGCCCGCCCGCGGGCGGTCTTGTACGTTCCTGACATGGCTGCGATACGTCCGCCCAGCACCGTGTCCGCCTGGCAGCCGGCGGTGCCCGGCATCGCCGAGGTCTTCCACGCCCGCTTCACCGAGCACGCGTACCCGGCGCACGTGCACGACACCTGGGCGCTGATGATCCTCGACGGCGGACGGGTGGACTTCGCCCTCGACGGGGAACGGCACGGCCTCGGGGTGTCGCAGGCGGTGGTCCTGCTGCCGCCCGGGGTGAGCCACGACGGGCGGACCGTGACCGAGGCCGGTTTCCGCAAGCGCGTGCTGTACCTGGACACCTCGGTGCTCCCGGAGCGGCTGACGGGGGCCGCCGTCGACGCCCCGCTGCTGGCCGACCCCGTGCTCCGCGAGCGCGTGCACGGGCTGCACCTGGCGCTCGCGGAACGGGACCCCTTCGAGGCACAGTCGCGCCTGGCCTTCGTACGGGAGCGGCTGCACCGTCGGCTGGCGGGGCGCGCGGCCGAAGGGCCGGAGCCGGGTCCGGGTCCGGGGTCGGGCGCGCGGGTCGCCGTACGGTTGCGCGAGCTGCTCGACGCGCGGGTGGCCGAGGGGATCACCCTGGAGGAGGCCTCGGTCGAGCTCGGGCACCTGCACACCACGCACCTGATCCGGAGCTTCAAGGCGGCGTACGGGCTGCCGCCGCACGCGTACCTGACCGCGCGGCGGGTGGCGCTGGCGCGGCGGCTGCTGCTCGCGGGGGTGCGGCCGGCCGAGGCGGCGGTGGCGGCGGGGTTCTACGACCAGGCGCACCTGACCCGGCACTTCGGGCGGCACGTCGGGATCAGTCCGGCGAGGTTCGCTCGTTCCGGCCGGTCGTGAAGGGAAGTCGGCCGGTTCGTTGCCTTCCTGTTTCAAGGCCTTCCGCTTTCTTTCGATTCGACATATGACAGTTCGGCAGTCCGCGTGGTTCCGCACAGCCCGCACCCGCACCACCCCCACCTGCTGAACCAGGAGGAAGGCCGTCATGCGCCTTCGTACGCTCGCCGCCGCCGCGGCAGCCACCGCCGCACTCGCCGGAACGCTCGCCCCGCCCGCCGTGGCGGCCGGGGCCCCGAAGGGGAACCGGTCCTGCTCGCCCTACCTGTCCGTCGCGGGCTTCTCCGACGCGCTCGACAAGACCACGATCGACGGGCGCCCGGTCGGTGGCATCTCCGGTCTCGCCGTCGACCGGGACGGCACGATCGCCGCCGTCTCCGACAAGTCGGCGCTGTACTCGCTGAAGGTGGGGCGCGGGGACACCCCGAAGGCCACGGCCACCCAGCGGCTGCCGCTGACGGACGGCGCCGGGCAGCCGCTGGACTCCGAGGGGATAGTCGTCGACCGGGACGGCTCGTACCTGGTCACGGACGAGTTCGCGCCCGCGATCCGGCGCTACGGCCGGACCGGTGAGGTGCTGGGCACGCTGCCGGTCCCGGACGCCTTCCGGCTCGCGCCGCAGGGGCGGGCGACCGCGAACCAGACCTTCGAGTCGCTGACCCTGCTGCCCGGCGGACGCACCCTGGTGGCGGGCGTCGAGGGGGCGCTGGCCGGTGACGGCAAGGACGCGCAGGGCCGGACACTGCAGCGGATCCAGACCTGGGAGCGGCGCGGGACCGGCGAGTTCGTCCTCGGCCGGCAGTACGCCTACCCGGTGGATCCCGGGCACGGGCTGGTGGAGCTCGCGCCGACGCGAGACGGCCGGCTGATCGTGCTGGAGCGGGGCTTCACCCGGGAGTTCGCGATCACCGTACGGCTGTACGTTGCCGATCCCCTGGGCGCCACGGACACCTCCGGGGTGGAGGTGCTGACGGAGGGCGCGGGCCTGCGGGCCGCGCGCAAGACGGCGATCGGCGACTTCGACGACTGCCCGACGCTGGGGGCGCCGTCGAAGCTTCCGCAGAACCACCCGCTCGTGGACAACGTCGAAGGCATGGTGGTCACGGACCACGACGGGACCGGGCGCGTACGGCTGCTGCTGGCCAGCGACGACAACGAGCTCGCCCAGCAGGTGACGCGGCTGTACCGGGTGGACGTCCGGCTGTCGCAGCGCCGGGACGGGCGGCGTTAGACGGCCCGGGCCCGGTCGGCCGGGCCGACGATGCCGCGGGCGACCCCCAGGGCGACCAGGTCCTGGGGGCGGACGCGGAGTTGGTCCGCCGTGGCGGGCGCGGCCGTCGGGGGTCGCTTGAGGATGGCCGCCGCCAGTTCCGGGGCGATCACCGAGAAGTAGCTGTCCGGGGTGACCCAGGTGTTTCCCGGCGCGGCCAGCGCGAGGGCGCCGCCCGAGCCGCCCTCGCCGATCAGCAGGGTGGTCACGGGGACGGTGGCCGCGGCCACCGCCGCGAAGGTGTCCGCGATGGCCGCGCCCGCGCCCGCGTGTTCGGCGGCGGCGTCGTTGGCCGCGCCCGGGGTGTCCACCAGGGTGAGCACCGGGACGCCGAGCCGGTCCGCGAGGCGGATGACACGGGCGGCCGTACGGTAGCCCGCCGGGCGGGTGGCGGTGCCGCACTGGGCGGCGTAGGCGACGGCCCGGCCCTCGCGCAGCCCGAATCCGCACAGCATGCCGGGGTCTGTGCCGCCCGCCCGGTCCCCGGACAGGGACAGGCGGAGCTCGAAGTACGCGTCCAGGTACGCGGCGGCGTGCGGCCGGTCGGGGTGCCGGGCCTGTAGGACGGCGTCCCATCCGGTCCGCGGCGGGCTTGCGTCCGCCAGCGCGGCCGGCGGCTCGACCGGCCCCGCGGGGCGGGGCGCGGTCAGTACGCGGAGCCAGTCGGCGAGGGTTCCCGGCAGCTCGGCGGCGGGCACCACGGCGTCCACGTGGCCGGCGGCGTACTGCCCTTCGGCGCCGTAGGCCGCCGGATCCGCGTCCGCCGGACGCACCCGGGACCCGGCGAAGCCGACCTGGGCTCCGGGGAGCGCGAGGACCACATCGGCCCCGGCCCCCAGGGTGGCCCAGCCGCCGCCCGTGGTCGGATCGCGCAGGACGGCGAGCTGCGGGAGCCCCGCGGCCCGGGTCAGGACGCACTGGCGGGCCACGCGCTGGAGCTGGGTGAGGGCGAGCATGCCCTCCTGCATCCGGGAGCCGCCGGTGGCGATGAGCGAGACGAGGGGGAGCCGGTGCTCGCGGGCGTGGGCGTACGCGGCTTCGAGCCGGTCCCCGGTGCGCTGCCCCAGCGAGCCGCCGAGGAAGCCGAACTCGAAGGAGACGACGGTGGCTTCGCGGCCGCCGATCCGGGCGGTGCCGGTGACCACGGACTCCTGTTCGCCGGTGCGCTCGGCGGCGCGGGCGCGGGAGTCGTCGTAGCCGGTCCACTGCAGGGGGCCGTCGGCGGGCGACTCCCGGCGGGGCGGCGGGAGTTCGGTGAAGCTGCCGGGGTCGGTCACGGAGGCGATGGCCGCGCGGGCCGAGAGACGGGTCGTCACGGGTTCACCCCAGGTCGGGTCGTAGGTCGACGGTCGACGGTCATCGAAGTCGTCTACGGGCGACAGTACTTGGACGGGGTGGTGCCGTGGCGCCCGGATCGGCGGTGAGCCGGGCCGCTCCGCAGGCCCGTACCCGTCAGGGGGCGCCGGTCAGTGCTCGGGTCCGTGCCGCAGGTGGGTCTGTCGGGCCGGGCCCGTCTCGATGCTGTTCTCGTCGAGTCCGTTGGCGATGCGCAGGCGGCCGGCGTCGAAGACGAACTCCACCGCCAGGGTCCCCGCCGCCAGGTCACGGCCCGCCGGCCGCCATTCGATCAGCGCGAGGTCGCGCAGCTCACGGCCGACGAACGGTTCGAGGCGCGCGTCACGGTGCGACCACTCGGGCGTCGGCCCGGACCCGCCCCAGCCCGTGATCACCGCCGTGGTCCGGATGGTGTCCCAGCCGATCGAGAGTTCGTCGAACTTCGTGTGGCAGACCTCCACCCGGGTGCCGTCGAAGTCGAGTACCACCGGGCAGTCCGCGTACCAGTCCCCGTCCTCGGCGAACCGCACCAGGGCGAACCCCGTCAGCCGTCGGCCGACGAGCGCCGCCAACCGGGCGCCGTGCGCTTGCCGGACCGCCTCGATCCCGACCAGGAAGGACGGCTCGAAACCGGAGATCCCCATGTTCACGGGACCGAGTCTCGCCGCCGGAGGGCACGGGGGCCAAACCCTCGGCCGGCCGGTCACGGGAGCGGGAGGGCGATCTTCACCGCGTACGCGGCGACCAGGCCGTAGCCGAGGCGGAAGGTCCAGATGCGGGCGCCGTCCGGGACGCGGGTGCCGGCGAGGGAGCCGAGCGTCACGAGCGCCTGCTGCCAGAGGAGGGAGGCGGCGCCGACACCGAGGAGGAAGGCGGCGCCGGCCGCTCCGGTGCCCAGGGCGGCGCCCTGGGCGGTGGTGAGGGCGGCGAAGTAGAGGGCGGTCGTGGGGTTGAGCGCGGTGAGGCCGACGTACCGGGCGAAGGCCTTGACCGGCCGGGCCGGCGGCGGGGCGGACGCCGGAGCGGAGGCGGGGGTGGGGGCGGACGCCGGGGCCGGGTCCGAGGCTCGGGCGGGGGAGGCCCCGTAGAGGCCGCGCGCCGCGATGACCAGCAGGATCACCGCCGAGGCCAGCCGGACCCAGGCCTCGACCGGGGAGACGTGGGAGGCCACCCAGGGCCCCAGGGTGGTGGCGAGGGCCGCGTAGCCGAGGTCGACCGCCGCGATTCCCGCGGCCGCGGCCACGGCCGTGCGGCGGTCGCGCATCGCCTCCTGCAGCAGCAGTACGCTCATCGCCCCCATGGGCATCGCCACGCCCAGGCCCGCGGCCGCGCCCGCCAGCGTCGGCGTCATCAGTTCGTTCATGGGGCGAGCGTCGGGCCCGGCCTTCGGGGGACGAGCGCGCATACCGGGCCCGGCTGCGAGAATCGCGGTATGGACCGCCTCGACAGGGAAATCCTCGGCATCCTGCAGCAGGATGCGCGGATCTCGTACCGGGACCTGGGAGTCCGCGTCGGCCTCAGCGCCAACGCCACCGCCGACCGGGTCCGACGGATGCGCCGCGAAGGGGTGATCCGCGGGTTCACCACGATCGTGGACCCGGCGGCCGACACCGCCGGCGGGCTCGTCGTCTTCATCGACGTCACCCTGCGCCAGGACACCACCAACGAGGAGTTCGAGCGGCAGGTCGCCAAGCTCTCCGGGATCACCGAGGTCGTGCACGTGACCGGCGAGCACGACTACCTCGTACGCGCCCGGGCCGCCGACCCCGCCGCCCTCGACGGGCTGCTCCGCCGCATGAAACGGGAGGCGGGGGTGGCCCAGTCCAACACCCGGATCGCCCTGCGCGCGGCCACCCGACCGGGCCCGTACTAGGCCCTGTCGGGGAAGGGAGATCGGGTCACCCGGCCGCCGCGTAGCAGTGCACGGTCACCGTCCGCCCCGGGCTCCACCGCTGCTCGACCGTGGCCAGCAACTCCCAGCCCAGCCGCTCGTAGAGGGCCACCGCCGAGGCGTCGGAGGCCACGACGTCGAGCACGGGATGCAGATCGCGCTCCCGCGCCTCCCGGGTCACCCGGGCCATCAGGAGCGCACCGATCCCGTGGCCCCGGGCCGCCGGAGCGACGAACAGGCGGCCGACCACGGCGGTCGCCGCACGGCTCGCGCCCTCGCGGCTGCTCCACAGCGCGGGCGCCGCATCGTCCGCCGCGCTGCGGGACAGGGCGACGTGACCGACGATCCGCCCGTCCAGCTCCGCCACCCAGGCCGCGAGCAGCGCCGGCCCGGACAGCCAGCCGCCGGGGTGGTCCGGCCAGTTCACCGGGTAGCCGTCCTGCTCGTGGACCTCGGCGAGCACCTGGACGCACGCACCGAGGTCGGCGTCCGTCCGACGCCGGACGTCCCGGACGTGCCGGACCTCGGGTTCGCCGGCTGCGGGAGCACTCTCGTCGTTCACCGGATCATGGAAGCACGGCCGCGGAGCAGAGGGCCGTGACCAGCCCTTTCCGATGCACGCCCGCGGGCGCTACAGCGCCGACTCCCACGTCACCGTCGTACCCCGCGCGCCCGAATCCGTACGGCCGTCGTCCGCCACCGTCAGGCGGACCCGGGACGGGCCCGCCTCCACCTGCACGTCGATGGAGGTGATCTCGCCGCGCCGGTGCGCCGCGGCCAGGGCGCCGCGCAGGGCCCCGAGCAGGTCGCCCGCCACCGGATCCGGCAGCAGGGCGTCCACCGCGCCCACGAAGTGCACCGACGGTTGGAAGCCGAGCACGGCCGCCGCCCCGCCCGTCTCGCGCAGCACCCGCCCCCGGAAGGTCGTCGGGGCGTCGGTCGGCGGCTGCTGGAGGGCGAAGATGGCCGTCCGGACCTCCTGGATGGTGGAGTCGAGCTCGTCCACGGCCCGACTGAGCTCGTCGCCCACCGTGTCTCCCGACGGGGCGTTCGCCGCTCGCCGCCGGGTGCTCTCCAGCATCATCTCGGTGGCGAAGAGCCGCTGGACCACCAGGTCGTGCAGGTCCCGCGCGATCCGGTCGCGGTCCTCGTACACCGCCAGCTGCTCCCGGTCGTGCTGGGCGTCCGCGAGTACGAGGGCCAGCGCGGCCTGGGAGGCGAACTGCGAAGCGAGCAGCCGGTCCACCGCGTCGTACGCGGGGCCGCCCCGGGCGCGGGGCAGGGCCAGGGTGCCGATCAGCTGGCCGCCGCTCTGCAGCGGGAGCATCATGCTCGGCCCGAACCGCTCCCGCACGTGCGTGGTCATCCGGGGATCCGTCGCCGAGTCGTCGATGAAGACGGGCTCGCCGCCCAGGAGTTGTACCAGCACCGGCGAACCGGGGGCGATGGCCGTCCCCACCAGGTCCCCGGGGTCCCCCTGCGTGGAGGCGGCCACGATCTCCATGCCGCCCTCGGGCGTCGGCTGGAGCACCACCCCGGCCGCGGCGTCCGCCAGCAGCCGGGCCCGTTCGGCCACGCACCTCAGGGCGTCGGCCGCCGGGCGTCCGGCGAGCAGGGTCGTGGTCACGGCGGCGGCGCCGTCGATCCAGCGCTCCCGGCGGCGCGCGGTCTCGTAGAGCCGGGCGTTGCCGATCGCTATGCCCGCCTGCGAGGCCAGGACGCGCAGCAGGGCGAGGTCCTCGTCCGTGAAGGGGCCGCCGCCCCGCTTCTCGGCGAGGTAGAGGTTGCCGAAGACCTCCGTGTGCACCCGGATCGGGACGCCCAGGAGGCCGTGCATGGGCGGGTGGCCCGGCGGGAACCCGGCGGCCCGCGGGTCCCGGGTGACGTCGTCCAGGAGCAGCGGGCGCGGGTCGCTGACGAGGGCTCCGAGCACGCCGGAGCGCGCGTCCGGCAGGTGCGGGATCGCGGCCCGCTCCTCCTCGGTGAGCCCCGCCGTGAACAGATCGGTCAGCAGGACGCGCTCGGGGTCGACGACCCCGAGCGCTCCGTACCGGGCCGCGCACAGTTCGGTCGCGGAGTCCACGATGTGCTGGAGGGTGGTGTGCAGCTCCAGCTCGGACCCGACGTTGAGGACGGCTTCCAGCAGCACCGGAAGCCTGGCCGCTTCCGTGTCCGGCTCTTCGGGCTCGTAGGGCTCTTCGGGTTCCTCGGGCCGTTTCGGTTGTTGGGGCCTCATTCGGCCAGCGGGTTGAGGACCATGGGGGCGATCTTCCCTTCGAGCATCGCGCCGAGACCGAGTACGGCGCACACGTCCGGCCGTTCCGCGATGGCGACGGGCATTCCGGTGGCGTCCCGCAACATCTGGTCCAGGCCCGGCAGCAGGGCGCTGCCGCCCACCATCATGATCCCCCGGTCCGTCAGATCGGCCACCAGGTCCGGCGGGCAGTCCCGCAGCACCTTGCCGATGCCGTCGAGGACGGCGGTCAGCGGGGTGTAGATGGCGTCCCGTACGGCTGCGGTGTCCACTTGCACGGAGCGGGCGAGGCCGGTGGCCACGTCGCGGCCGTGGATCAGGGTGGAGGCCGGGCCGCCGACGGTGAGGCCGTTGCCGTGGAGGGCCAGTTGCAGCGGCCGGACGGCCTGGCTGGGCAGCATCAGCTCGTGCGCGTGGCGCAGGTGCTGGACGACCGCGTGGTCGATGGCCTCGCCGCCGACGGGGATCCGTTGGGCGGTGACGATGGATCCGAGGGAGAGGACGGCCACCTGGGTGGCCGCGGCCCCGCACACCATGATCATCGTCGCGGTCGGCTGCTCCACGGGGAGTCCGCAGCCGACGGCCGCCGCGATCAGGGTGTCGACCAGTTCGACGCGCCGGGCGCCGAGCCCGACGAGGGTTTCCACGGTGGCCCGCTGGGCGAGCGGGTCCGCGTCGTGCGGGGTGCAGGCGGCGGCCCGCAGTCGGGGCTTGCGGCGCAGGGCGCGCCGCAGCTTCTCGCCGAGGAGGTGGCGCAGCATCCGCTGGGCCATCTCGATGTCGACGACGGTGCCGCCGGAGACGGGGCGCACGACCCGGATGTAGTCGGGCGTGCGGCCGGTCATCCGTTCGGCGAAGGAGCCGACGGCGATGAGTGCGCCGGTGCGCGTGTTGACCGCGGCGACGCTGGGTTCGTCGACCACGAGGCCGGCGCCCTTGACGTACACGCGGGTCCTCGCCGCCCCCAGGTCGACGGCGACGTGGCAGCGGCGCAACTGCTCAAGACTGACGGTCACGGCAGATCCTCCCGAGAGCGCTGACGCAAGAGGACCGACGGAAATGTCGGTCACTTTTCATATCATCGCGGGCAATTCGCCCTCATGGCCCGTTGGGCTGCTCCGGCTGGGGGTGTGTCGCGGCTGCATGGGGGTGGATTTCTGTACCGACAGGCAGCACCATGCGCGCACAGCACGCGCTACTCGCGCGTAACAAGGTAAAGGGGAGCCGATGCTGACGGCCCGACAGGGACTGCGGGCGCTTCCGGTGCTCTTGGCGCTCCTCGCACTGTGCCTCGCGCTGCCGGTGGCCTCCCCGGCCCAGGCCTCCACCCGCCGCCCGGTGGTCCTCGTGCACGGCTACAACGCGGATCCGGGTGTCTGGGGAGCCCTGCGCGCGGCCCTGCGCGCCGCCGGGTACACCGATGCGGAGCTCTTCTCCTTCGGCTACGACACCCACCAGTCCGTCAACGAGGTCCTCGCCGGGCGGCTCGCCGCCTACGTCGACCAGGTCCGCCGGGAGACCGGCGCCGCCCAGGTCGACGTCGTCGCGCACTCCTTCGGCTCGCTGGTCAGCCGCTGGTACGTGAAGTTCGGCGGCGGCGGGTCCACCGTGGACCACTGGGTCTCGCTGGCCGGTCCCAACCGCGGCACCTCCACCGCTTGGGCCTGCGCGCTGTGGGACCAGGCGTGCCGGGACATGACCCCCGGGTCGTACGTGGTGAAGAAGCTGAACGGCGGGGACGAAACCCCGGGCGCGGTGAAGTACGCGACCTTCTGGTCGAACTGCGACGAGGTCGTCAACCCGGACGACAGCGTCCCGCTGACCGGAGCCGCCAACACCCCGGTCGGCTGCCTGGGGCACAACGACCTGCTCGGCGACGACGCCACCTCGGCCGGCGTCCGGGCCTTCCTCTCCTCCTAGGCGGTGCCTTCAGGAGGCGCCTTCCCCTCGTCCAGGGCGAACCGCTGGAGCAGGCCGTAGGTGAACTCCGCCACGCAGGGCCGCCCCCGCGCGGCGAAGGCCAGGCGCCAGCGGGTCGGCGCGGTGCCCTCCATCGGCCGGACCGGCGCGAAGGCCCGCGCGACCTCGTCCACCGTCGCCGACCAGGGCCGCAGGTCGTCCGCCGATTCCAGTACGGGCCCCCGCGCGCCCGGGGCCCGTACGAGCCACTCGTTCCACACGGCCCCGTCCGGCGCGGCCAGCACCTCGAAGCGCAGGTCCGGCCAGAGCGGCAGCGGCCACAGCAGGGCCTCGCACTCCAGGTCGCCGATCGTGCGGTGCTCGGCGGACTCCGGCGGACCGAGTACCGAGCGGTACCGGGTCAGGGCTCCGCGGGAGCGGGGCGACCGCACCATCGCCTGCCAGCGTTTGTTCGCCTCCCGCTGGTCCGCGAGCGAGGCGCCCAGCCGGCGGCGGGCCTCGTCGGCAAGGTCCGGCTGGAAGTCGGCCATCCGCCGCAAGAGCACCAACTGGAATCCGGTCGGCCCAAAAGATGTCATGGAAGGAACCATTCCACACAGGATCCTTACGTTCTCGGGATCCGGATGTTGCCGCAGACCACGTAGCCTGCGGGCGCCATGAACTATTGCCACGCCTGCCGGAGGCACCTCAACGGCGCACTGGCGTGCGCCGGATGCGGAACCCCCGCCGAGTACCTGATACCCGCCGCCTCGGCCGCCGTGCCGGCCGCCGCACCGGCTGCCGCGCCCGCCGCCGAGGCGCCCGTCCCCGGACCGCCGCCCGCACCGGCCGAGGCCTTCGCCGACTCGCTCGTCGTGCTGTCCGCCCCGAACGAGCGGCGCGCCGGAGCGCGTCGCCGGGTCACGCACCGGCGCCGCCGCCGGACCGTGCTGTCGCTCTCGCTCGGCCTGCTGATCGCGGTCGGGGGTTCCATGGCGGTGGCCCGCATGGCCACCGACGGGGAGCGCACCGACCGGGCCGAGACCGTGGTGCTGACGGACGACGGGCCGCAGGATCCCGCCCCGCTGCCCGACGCTCCGACGGCCGGTGCGCCCACGGGGCCCGGGAAGGCCACGACGAAGGCCGTCGTCGCGGGTACGAAGAAGGCTGGTACCGCGGCGCCTTCCGGGAGCATCGCGCAGCCGGGTCCGGCCTCGTCCGCCCCCGCGCCCGCGACGTCGGGCCCGGCCTCGCGCACTCCCGGTCCGGGACGGTCCGTAGGAGGAACCGCGTCGGGGAAGCCCTCGCCGAGCGGCTCCACGGGCACGCAGGCACCGTCACCCCCGCCGTCCCCGACACCGACGCCCTCGCCGACCAAGGACTGCTGGATCTTCTGCGGCTGGTTCTAGAGGGTCGTTAGATCCCTGCCGTCGCCGGGGCCCCTGCGCGTGCGGGCCGGACCGGGGCGTACGGGCCTTGGGCGGCCATGGTGTTCTGCATGGCCGTCAGCCTGCGGACGAAGAGGACGGCGAGTGCGGCCGCGGCGACGACGAGCAGGTCGGAGCAGATCCCCAGGGTGGCGGCCGCCGCCATCTCGCCGGGCATCTCGGCGCTCGAGAAGACCGCGCCGCTGATGCGCCCGACGATCGACGCGGCGACCCAGACCGCCCACCAGGCCGTGAGGGGGGCGCCGGAGACCCGGACGGGGGAGCCGTCGGGCCCCAGCTGGGTGCTGGCCCGCCAGATCTGCCGGGCGACGACGAACGGCTGGAACAGGTGGGCGACGGGGACGAACCACCAGCCGATGGCCCAGCCGCTGCCCTGGGTGAATTCGGTGGTCCGGAAGATCCCGCCGTTGACGCGCACGCGGTGGAACCACACGAGGAAGACGACCCCGGTGGCGATGTACATCAGCATCTGGAGGACTCCCGCGAGGCCGATCAGGATGTCCGAGAGGTCGGTCATGCTGCTGGTGACCCGGGCGGGGTCCGCGTCGAGATCGTTCATCAGCGACAGGGTGAAGACGTTGGCGCCGGCCGAGAGCAGGTTGATCCCGCCCGTCACGCACAGGAGCACGACCGTCGCGGTCGCGAGGCCCTGCGGCGATCTCAGGAGGTGGCCGGGCGGCGGCGGGCCGGGTGTGTTGAAGGACATGACGGTGTACCCCCCACGGGAACGCATGACATGGCGAAGGCGCCGGTCCGCTCGTTGGGTGCGGCCGGCGTGCAGGCGCTCGAACGTACTGCCGACTCCGGTGGCGCGTCCAGAAGATTCTTTCGGCTGGTCGGTCGCCCCCGGTCGCCCCGGGCCGGTCGGCGCCCGGGCCGGTCGGCGCCGTCAGGCCAGCATGCGCCTGAGGAGGTCCCGCAGGACCGTCCTTTCCTCCGCGGACAGTCCGGCCAGCGGTTCGCGGGCGAAGTCCAGGGATTCGCGCAGCCGCTCCGCGGTCAGCGTGCCCTCCTCGGTGGGGGCGGCCAGCTTCACCCGGCGGTCCGCCGGGTCCGGGCGGCGTTCGACCAGGCCGCGGGTCTCCAGGCGGTCGACGATGCCGGTCACGTTCGAGGGCTCGCACCGCAGCTTCAGCGCGATGCGCCGCATCGGTAGGGGCTCCAGGGAGAGCATGTTCAGCACCTTGGCCTGGGCGCCGGTGAGCTGGTGGCTGGCGGCCGCGTGCTCGTACTCCGTGTGATAGCGGGCCACGACGTCGGCGATGAGCTCGACGACTTCGATGGTCACTGGGTCTACGCGACGACTGGGCATGGAACCAGCGTACCCATTTACTTGACAACATGAAATATCTAGGCGCATGGTTGTTTCACCTAGTGAAGCAATTCGTTCTGACCAGGAGCGCCGCATGTCTCAGATCCCCGCCGTCAGCCGCGAGTGGCACCTCGTCCGTCGCCCGCAGGGCTGGCCCGTCGCCGAGGACTTCGCCCTGCGCGAGGTGCCCGTGTCCGCCGAGCCCGCCGCCGGCCGGATCCTCGTGCGCAACCTGCACATGTCCGTGGACCCCTACATGCGCGGCCGGATGAACGACGTGAAGTCGTACATCCCGCCGTTCCAGCTGGACGAGCCGATGCAGGGCGGCGCGGTCGGCGAGGTCGTCGCCTCCGCCGCCGAGGGCTTCGCCGTCGGCGACCACGTCCTGCACCACCTGGGCTGGCGTGAGTACGCGGACCTCGACGCCGCGTACGCCGTGAAGGTGGACGCCTCGCTCGCCCCGCTCTCCGCCTACCTCGGCGTCCTCGGCATGCCGGGCCTGACCGCCTACGCCGGACTCTTCGAGGTCGCCTCCTTCAAGGAGGGCGACTCCGTCTTCGTCTCCGGCGCCGCCGGTGCGGTCGGCAGCCTCGTCGGCCAGTTCGCCAAGATCAAGGGCGCGTCCCGGGTGATCGGCTCCGCCGGCTCGGACGAGAAGGTGACGCTGCTCACCGAGAAGTACGGCTTCGACGCCGCCTTCAACTACAAGAACGGCCCCGTCGCCGAGCAGCTGCCGGCCGCCGCTCCCGAGGGCATCGACGTCTACTTCGACAACGTCGGCGGCGACCACCTGGAGGCCGCCATCTCCTCGATGAAGGTGAACGGCCGAGCCACCCTGTGCGGCGCGATCGCCGGCTACAACGACACCGAGGCCGCCCCCGGTCCGCGCAACCTGATGCAGGTCATCGGCAAGCGCCTGCGCCTGCAGGGCATCCTCGTCAACGACCACAACGGACTGCAGCAGCAGTTCGTCCAGGACGTCGCCGGATGGCTGCGCTCCGGCGAGCTGCGGTACGACGAGACGGTCGTCGAGGGCGTCGAGAACGCCACCTCCGCCTTCCTCGGCATGCTCCGCGGCGAGAACACCGGAAAGATGATCGTTTCCTTCACCGGTTAGGCTCACTGCACACCGTCGTGATCGTGGGCGCGACTCACGGCGATTACCAGGAGGATCTTCCTTTATGTCCATCCAGCAGTCCGACGTCGCCTACACCGCTGTCGCCACCGCCGAGAACGGCCGTGACGGTCGCGTCGCCACCAACGACGGCCAGCTCGACGTCGTCGTGAACCCGCCGAAGGAGCTCGGTGGCAGCGGCGCCGGTACCAACCCGGAGCAGCTGTTCGCCGCCGGCTACAGCGCCTGCTTCCAGGGCGCCCTGGGCGTCGTCGCGAAGAACGTGAACGCCGACATCTCCGGCTCCACGGTCACCGCCGAGGTCGGCATCGGCAAGAACGACGAGGGCTTCGGCCTGATCGTCAAGATCTCCGCCGTGATCCCGAACGTGGACGCCGCCACCGCCAAGGACCTCATCGAGAAGGCCCACGAGGTCTGCCCGTACTCGAAGGCCACCCGCGGCAACATCACCGTCGAGCTCGCCGTCTGATCCGGCGCTCGTAGCACGAGGGCCGCACCCCGACCGGGGTGCGGCCTTCGCCGTAAACTGGCCCCATGCGTGATCTTGCGGGGGGTTTCCGGTATCTGCTGGCCGGACAACGATGGGTGTTCCGTCACGGCCGGTGGCTGGGCTTCGGGCTGCTGCCCGGGCTCGTGGCGCTCGTCCTCTACGCCGGCGCCCTGATCGGGCTCGGCTACGGCGCCGACGACCTGACCGCCTGGGCCACGCCCTTCGCCGACGACTGGTCCTCGCCCTGGCTCTCGCTCTTCCGCGGCTTCCTGACCGCCCTGTTCTTCGGCCTCGGGCTGTTCGTCGCGGTGATCACCTTCACCGCCGTGACCCTGTTGATCGGCCAGCCGTTCTACGAGTCCCTCTCGGAGCAGGTCGACCGCAGCGAGGGCGGCGAGGTGCCGCAGTCGGGGCTGCCGCTCTGGCTGGAGCTGTGGGTCTCGGCCCGGGACAGCGTGAAGGTGCTCGCGCGGGTGCTGCTGTACGGGATCCTGCTCTTCGCCCTCGGTTTCATCCCGGTGATCGGCCAGACGGTGGTCCCGGTGCTCGGTTTCTGCGTCTCCGGATACTTCCTGACCCAGGAGCTCACCGCCGTGGCCCTGCAGCGGCGCAAGGTGGAGCTGGCCGACCGGCTGGAGCTGATGCGCTCGCGGCGGATGCTGGTGCTGGGCTTCGGGGTGCCGCTGGTGCTGGCGTTCCTGGTGCCGCTGGTCGCGGTGTTCCTGATGCCGGGCGCCGTGGCCGGGGCCACGCTGATGGCCCGCGACCTCATGCGCAGCGACGAGGCTCCGGCCGCCGAATCCACCCCCGCGGGTTTCGGACCGCCGCCGCCCGCGTACTCCTAGCCGCAGGCCCGCGGCCGCCGCCCCTAGCGCTTCAGCAGCAGGACGGCCCCCGTGGTGTCCTCCCCGCCGTGCGCGGCCGGGTCCGCGGCCAGCCGGCGGCGCAGCAGGTCCACGTACGGGGTGACCAGCTCGGTGCTGACGCCCTGCTCCTCGGCGGTGCGCAGCATGGTGCCGCTGCCCGTGACCTGCATGGTCAGGTTGGACACCACGCCCGAGGTGAAGTCCCGCGAGGTCAGCCGCTCGGCGGCGTTGCCGACGAAGAAGCCCATCGCGCCGAGCCACTCGGACAGCAGCGGAGCGAGGTCCTTCGGGGCGATGTCCTCGCCCTCGATCAGCGCGTAGGCGTGCGAGATGCCGGCGAACATCCCCCACATCGCGCTGAGCAGCGCCACGTCGTGCAGGGCCGCGTGCCCGGGGTCCTCGCCGACGAAGCGGGACCCGGTCGGGACCTCCAGGGCCGCCCGGCGGCTGTCGAAGAGCGCGCGCGAGCCGCTGTAGAAGACGTACCCGCCGGCCTCGGGGACGCCGATCATCGTCGGCGTGGCCATGATCCCGCCGTCCAGGTAGCGGGCGCCGCGCTGCTGGGCCCAGGCGGCGCGGGCGCGCGCCTCGGCCGGGGTGCCGGTGGTGAGGTTGACGAGGTCCTTGCCGGTCAGGTCGATGCCGTCCAGGGTGGCGCCGACGCTGGCGTCGTCGAGCAGACAGACCACGACCAGCGCGCTCGCGGCGACCGCGTCGGCCGCGGTCGCGGCGACGGAGGCCCCTTCGGCGGCCAGCGCCCCGGCCTTGGCGGGGGTGCGGTTCCAGACGGTCAGGGAGTGCCCGGCGGCGAGCCAGGTGCGGGCGAGGGCGGTGCCCATGTCGCCGAGGCCGAGGAGGGTGAGGGAATGGTGCGCTGTGGTGTCGGTCATGACGTTTAGCCTGGTGGCAGGCGGCAGAGCGCTCAAGTACGCACTTCGGAGTGGGTGGTTACCCCGAAGTGAGTGAGCAGGTGGGGAGGGTGTGCGATGGCGGTGGCACGAAGGCCGGGTGCGGATGAATGCGGGATCGCCGCGGCGATGTCCGTGATCGACGGGAAGTGGAAGGTGTCGCTCCTGTGGGTGCTGGATCAGCGGCCCCATCGGTTCGGTGAACTGCGCAGGCTCGTCCCGGGTGTCTCCGAGAAGGTGCTCGCCGCCCAGCTGCGCGAGCTGGAGACCGACGGCATCGTGCACCGCGAGGTGTACGAGGAGGTCCCGCCGCGCGTCGAGTACTCCCTGACCCCGCTGGGCCAGGACCTGAACGCGGCCCTGAAACCCCTGGGGATGTGGGGCAGCAAGCATCTGCTGCCCGATTCCGCGTGAGCCCCTACCGGCGGGGCTCCACCCACAGCGCCTCGGCGACGGCGCAGAGTTCGCCGTCGGCCGTGGCCAGGGCCGTGCCCACGGTGTACTTGCGGCCCGAGGACGACAGCATCCAGGCGTACGAGATCAGTCCTTCGCCCACCGGCGCCGGCCGCAGCAGACGGGCGCCGAGCGCGGCGGTGACCGCACCGGCCGGGCGGCCGTCGAGCAGTCGCCCGGCCGCGTTCCCGGGGCAGTCCAGCGCTCCCCACACCAGCTCGGGCGGCAGCAGCCCGTCCGCGCCCCCGAGTTCGGGCGCGGGCGTCCAGGCCGCGGCGACCAGCTCGCGGCCCGGCACCGTACCGCAGTGCAGGCGCAGCCCGGTGGCGGGCGTCCGGTCCAGGCCGCAGCCGAAGCAGTCGGCCTGGCCGTCCGGCGGATCCGCCCGGAAGGCTTCGGCCGCAGCCACGGCCCGGTCCCAGGACGGGGCTTCGGGCCAGTGCGCGCCGGGCGCCACGACCGGGGTCGCCGCGGCCAGCAGCAGCTCGCCGTCCGTCAGTTCGCAGCCGCCGTCCGCGGTCGCGGCGAGCCGCACCGGCGCCCCGGTCGGCACGGGCCGCCTGAAGTCCACCCGTACGTCCTTGGCGGCGGCCCGGGCGGCCAGTACGCCCGCCACGTAGCCGCCGAAGGCCACTCCCGGATATCCGTGGAGGCGTTCCGGAACCGTGATCGTCTCGAAGTCGCTCATGGCGCCCACCCCATCACACCGCGGCCGTCGCGACCGAAGCCGTCACCACCGAGGGCGTACGGTCGTCCGCCTCGGCCAGCAGGGCGCCGCCCGGGGCCCACACGGCCGAGCGGCCGCAGCCGGTCCACGGGCCGGCCGGGCCGACGTGGTTGGCGAGGACCACGTACAGGTCGTGCTCGCGCGCGATCCCGGGGTGGACGGTGGCGCGCTCGTGGATCCCGTCGCCCGTCCCGTACAGGGAGCTCGCGAGGTGCACCCGGCAGCCGTCGGCGGCGCCCCGGCCGGGCAGTTCGGGGAAGTGGTTGTCGAAGCAGATGCCCAGGCAGAAGCGGATCCCGCCGAGTTCGAAGCGCCCGTCGCCCCGGCCTCGTTCGAAGACGTCCTGCTCGTGCCGGTAGAGGTGCTGTTTCGCGTACGTCGTCACGTGCGCGCCGTCCGCGTCGTGGACCAGCGTCGCGATCGCTGGGCGCGGGCCGCCGGTGGGCAGGGCGACGTTGATCGCGGTGGCGATCCCGGCGGAGCGCAGCGGATCCAGCCGGGGGTCGTCGGCGGCCGTCCACAGGCCCGGGTCGGCGGCCAGCGCGGCCAGCTCGTAGCCGGTGAGCGCGAGCTCGGGGAACACCACCAGCGCGGCACCCTGTTCGCGGGCCGCGGCGGCGAGGTCCGCGGCCTGCGCGACGTTGGCCCGGACGTCGGCGGGGATGCAGGTCAGTTGTGCTGCGGCGATCTTCACCCGGTCAGGATGCCAGCCCGGCCGCGACCTCCTTCAGCAGGGCCAGGAAGGCGAGGGCGGCGGGGGAGGGGGCGACCCCGCGCGGGGTGGCGGCGTAGATCCGGCGGCGCGGGGTGTCGTCCGGGTGCAGGGGGACGAGCGCGAGGTCGGCCCGTGCCGAGGAGGCGGCGAGCGCCGGGACCAGGGTGACGCCGAGTCCGGCCGCGACGAAGCCCTGCTTGGCGATCCAGTCGGCGGCGACGAAACCGGTGCGCGGGCGGAAGCCGCCGGCCAGCGCGGAGTGCATGAGGGTCTCCTCGGGCCGGGTGTCAGCCGCGATCCACTCCTCGTCGGCCAGTTCGGCCAGCCGTACGTCGGCGCGCCCGGCGAGCCGGTGGCCGGCGGGCAGGGCCACGTACATCCGCTCGTCGAGCAGGTGGTGCGCGGTGCAGCCGCGGGGCGGCTCCGCGGAGGTGTCGGCGACGACGGCGAGGTCGAGGTCCCCGGCGGCGAGCAGGGCCAGGTGCTTGGCGGAGGGGCCCTCGGTGCGGGCGACGGTCACGGCGGGGTGGCGGGCCCGGAAGGCGGCCAGCGCGCGGGGCAGCAGGGCGGCGTCGGCGGTGGAGAAGGCGCCGATCCGCAGCCGTCCGGCGCCGAGGGCGCGCAGCGCGTCGAGTTCGGCGCGGGCGGTGCGCAGCCGCTCGCCGACGGCCTCGGCGTGCGGAAGCAGGAGGTGCCCGGCCTCGGTCAGACGGACCCCGCGGGGGAGGCGGTCGAAGAGCGGGGTGCCCCACTCGTCCTCCAGGGTCTGGATCTGCCGGGACACCGCGGACTGGGTGTAGCCGAGGGAGCGGGCGGCGGCGGTGAAGGAGGCCAGGCGGGCCACGCTCAGGAAGACCTCGTACAAGCTGTGCGAAGTAGGCATGCCAGCCATGCTAGACATTCGCTTGTCGCATGGACGAGCCCCGCCTAGCGTCATGGGCATGGACACAGCACAGAAGATCGCGTTCCTCGGCCTCGGTCACATGGGCGCCCCGATGGCCCGTCACCTGCTGGCCCGGGGGTACGGGCTGACGGTGTGGAACCGCACGCCGGGCAAGGTGGACCCGCTGGTGGCGGCCGGCGCGACGGTCGCCGCGACGCCCGCCGCGGCCGTCCGCGACGCGGACCTCGTCATCACGATGCTGGCCGGTCCGGCGGCCCTGCGCGCCGTCGCCCAGGGCGTGCTGCCCGCCCTGCGGCCCGGCGTCCACTGGATCGACACCTCGACGGTCGGGCCGGAGGCGGTACGGGAGCTCGCCGGGCGACTGCCGGAAGGGGTGACGCTGACCGACGCCCCCGTGATGGGGAGCGTGGACCGGGCGGCGACGGGGGAGCTGTGGGTGCTGGCGGGCGGCGGCCCGCTGCCCGGCCCGGTCCGGGAGGTCCTCGACGCCCTCGGCGAGGTCACCGTGTGCGGCCCGGCGGGCTCCGGCGCGGCGCTGAAACTGGTACTGATCAACGCGGCGGTCGGCGGGGTGGCCCTGGTGGTCGAGGCGCTGAGGCTGGGCGGGGCCCTGGGCCTGCCGGAGGAACTGGTCCGCGCGCAGCTGGCCCGCGGACCGCTGGCGGGCGCGGTGGCCCGGGCGTACGCCGACGCCTCGCACTTCCCGGTCTCCCTGGCCGCGAAGGACGTGGCCCTGGCCACGGCCCACGCGCCGCTGCCGATCCTGGAGTCGGTCCACGCCACGCTGACGTCCCGCCCGGACCTCGCGGCCCGGGACCTCTCCGCCCTGCGCCCCTGACCCGGCCGGCGCCGGGGGAAGTTCGCCCGCGGTGTGGATCAACCTGCATAAAATGCCGGTGTGATCTTCATTGTGGTGAAATTCCCCGTCAAGCCCGAATACGTCGACGCGTGGCCCGACAAGGTCGCGCCGTTCACCCGCGCCACCCGCGCCGAACCAGGGAACCTGTGGTTCGAGTGGTCGCGCAGCCTGGAGGAGCCGAACACCTACGTGCTGGTCGAGGCGTTCCAGGACGACGCTGCCGAAGCGCACGTCACCTCCCAGCACTTCAGCGCCGCGCTGGAGACCATGCGGCCGATGGTGACCCGTACGCCCGAGATCGTCAGCACCACCATCGAGGGTGCGACCGGCTGGAGCCGGATGGGCGAGCTCCAGGTCGACTAGGCATCGCCTAGGCGGCGTCCGACCCCCGCAGGAGGGTCAGGAAGGCGCGGAAGGCGGCGGGCATGTCCACCGATTCGGGGGCCAGCAGCCACTGGTACTGGAGACCGTCCATGACCGCCGTCAGCAGCGGTGCCACCTGCTCCGGGGTGAGGCCCGAGGGCAGGCGGTCGCCGAACTCGGCGCGCAGCACCGCCGCCATCTCCGAGCGGACCTGGGCGTAGCGCTCGGTGAAGAACTCCCGGGCCGGGTGCCCGTCGGTGACGCTCTCGCCCAGCAGCGCCGAGAAGGTCTGCACGATGCCCGGGCGCATGGCGTTGTACTCGACCAGCGAGTCCAGCAGGTCCAGGCGCCAGGCGTCGGCGGCGGAGCGCGAGCCGCCGCCCGTGTCCCAGCGGTCGCGTTCCTCCAGCACCGCGACCAGCAGGGCCTCCTTGGTCGGGAAGTAGTGCAGCAGCCCCTGCTGGGTCAGGCCCACGCGTTCGGCGACGGCGGCCAGGGACGCGCCCCGGTAGCCGCGCTCCGCGATCACCTCGACGGCCGCGCGGACGATCTCCCCCCGGCGTTCCTCGCTCCTCGCCCTGACCATCGACCCGGCACCCCTTCCCGTTCATGCGCTGCGCCCTGCCCACAGGACCGTACGGCATCCAAATATCACGAACAGATTACGAACCCTACCGTTCAACAGGTATCAGGTCCACGATGGGGGCACCGCACCGAGCAACCGCACTCAACGAGGAGGCACGGCCGTGACCGATGCCGATCAGGTCCGCGATCAAGTCCGCGATCAGCTGCGCAACGACGCCGTCGAGGCGGCGCTGGGCAAACTGGACCTCGACACCAAGGCCCGGCTCCTGGCCGGCCGGGACATGTGGTCCCTGCCCGCCGTCCCCGCGATCGGGCTGGAGTCCCTGGTCTTCTCCGACGGGCCCATCGGGGTCCGCGGCGTGCGCTGGACCGCCGACGACCCGTCCATCGCCCTGCCGTCCCCGACCGCGCTCGCCGCCGCCTGGGACCCGGAGCTCGCCCGCCGCGCCGGCCGGCTCCTCGCCCAGGAGGCCCGCCGCAAGGGCGTGCACGTCCTCCTCGCGCCCACCGTCAACCTGCACCGGTCCCCGCTCGGCGGCCGGCACTTCGAGTGCTACTCCGAGGACCCGCACCTCACCGGCGCCGTCGGCGCCGGCTATGTGAACGGCGTCCAGGACGGCGGCGTCGGCACCACCGTCAAGCACTTCGTCGGCAACGACGCCGAAACCGACCGGTTCACCGTCAACAGCGTCATCGCGCCGCGCCCGCTGCGCGAGCTGTACCTGGCGCCGTTCGAGGCCATCGTCGAGGGCGCCCGCCCCTGGGGCATCATGACCGCCTACAACCAGGTCAACGGCACGACCATGACCGAGCACCAGTACCTCGTGAACGAGGTCCTGCGCGCCGAATGGGGCTTCGACGGCTGCAACGTCTCCGACTGGATGGCCGCCCGCTCCACCGCCGGCGACGTCCTGGGCGGCATGGACGTGGCCATGCCCGGCCCCACCACGGTCTACGGTCCGGCCCTCGCCGAGGCCGTCCGCGCCGGCGAGGTCCCCGAGTCCGCCGTGGACGACGCCGTGCGCAACGTCCTGCGCCTCGCCGCCCGCGTCGGCGTCCTGGAGGGCGCCCCCGCCGTGGTGAAGAGCGCCCCGGCCCCGATCGACGGCCAGGCGCTGGCCCGCGAGCTCGCCGCCCGCGGCTTCGTCCTGGTCCGCAACGAGGGGGTGCTACCGCTCGACGGGGCCGCCGCCCGCACCGTCGCCCTCTCCGGCGCCGCCGCCCGCGACGCCCGGGTCCTGGGCGGGGGCAGCGCCACCGTCTTCCCCGAGCGGATCGTCTCCCCGCTCGACGGCCTCACCGCCGCCCTGCCCGAGGGCGCCCTCACCTACAGCATCGGCGCCGACCCCTCCGACGAGCTCACCCCCGCCGGTCAGGGGTTCGAGCTCCGGGCCATCTGCCGCGACGCCTCCGGGACCGTCCTCGGCGAGGGCGCCCTGCCCTCCGGCCAGGTCCAGTGGATCGGCGACGACCTGCCCGCGGGGGCCGCGTACGAGACCATGGCGAGCATCGAGGTCCGCGGCACGTTCGTGCCGCGCGAGAGCGGCGAGCACGCCTTCGGCACCCGCGGACTCGGCGCCTTCGTCCTGGCCGTCGGCGGCGAGCGGCTGTGGAGCGGCATCCAGGAGATGGGCAACGAGGCCGACCCCTTCGAGGCCTTCTTCGGCGCTCCCAACGAGCGCGCCCGCGTCACCCTCACCGAGGGCGAGCCCGTCGAGGTGTCCCTGACCTTCCAGGTCCCCGACGTGTCCGCGCTGCCGCTGAGGGCGATCATGTTCTCGCTGCTCCACCTCGGCCCGCGGCGCGACGCCGACGAGCTGATCGCCGAGGCCGTGGCCGCCGCGCGCGGGGCCGACACCGCCGTCGTGGTCGTCGCCACCACCGAGCGCGTGGAGTCCGAGGGCTTCGACCGGCAGGACCTCACCCTCCCCGGCCGCCAGGACGACCTGGTGCGCGCCGTCGCCGCCGTCAACCCGAACACGGTGGTCGTCGTCAACGCCGGCTCCCCGGTGGAGCTCCCGTGGCGCGAGGACGTGGCCGCCATCCTGCTGACCTGGTTCCCCGGGCAGGAGGGCGGGGCCGCGCTGGCCGACGTACTCCTCGGCGACGCGGAGCCGGGCGGGCGGCTGCCCACCACCTGGCCCGCGCGGTTCGCGGACGCGCCCGTCACCGAGGTCGTCCCGACCGAGGGGCGCCTGGAGTACCGCGAGGGGCTCTTCATCGGCTACCGGGCCTACGAGAAGCACGCCGTGACCCCCGCCTACCCCTTCGGGCACGGACTCGGCTACACCGACTGGACGTACGACTCCCTGGAGGTCACCGCCGACGCGGTCCGGGTCCGCCTCACCAACACCGGCGCCCGCCCCGGCCACGAGGTCGTCCAGGTCTACCTCGCCCCCGTCACCACTGCGTCCGACGGCGCGCGGAGCACGACGGTGGAACGCCCGGCGAGCTGGCTGGCCGCCTTCGCGGGCGTCGCGGCGGGCCCCGGCGAGAGCGTCGAGACCGAGATCCCGCTGCCCGCCCGGGCCTTCGAGACCTGGGACGAGGAAGCCCGCGGCTGGCGGCGGATCGGCGGGACCTACGAGGTCCGCGCGAGCCACTCGTACGGCGACACCCGGCTGACCGCGACGCTCGACCTCGCGTGACACGCCGAATGGCCGGAAATCACCCCTGAGAACCGGTCCGGGGGCGGGACCTGACCCCCGCCCCCGGACCCCTTCCGCACCACGGCGTCAACGCGGCGGTTCGGCCGCCGTCACCTGGCGGTGCGCCAGTTCCGCGAGCCGCGCCTGCCCGTCCTTGCCCGGATGGAACCAGTCCCACCGGCTCAACTGATCCGCCGCGAAGGGGTACTGGAACACGGCGCCGCCGTCGTAGCGGCACAGCGCGTCCTTCGCGCAGACCTCGCGCAGCACCTCGTTGTACTCCACCACCCGCGCCCGCACCTGCTCGCGCCGGGCCGTCGCCCCCGAAGCCGCCGACAGCGGATCGGCGAGCATGGACTGACAGATCCCCAGCTTCCAAATCTGCCGCACCATCGGGAGGTCCTTGCCCTGCTCCCACAGCCGCTGCAGGTCCGGCACGCTGGAGACGTACACCTGGGAGGTGGGGGAGGCGGCCCGCAGGTCCGCGAGGGCCTTCTCGAATCCGGACCGGAACTCCGCCACCGGGGTCATCGACGAAGCCGTGGCCCGGCAGGCGTCGTTCGAGCCCACCATCACCGTGACCAGGTCGGGCTTGTGCGCGGCGGCCCCGGCCAGCTGGGCCGGCAGGTCCGCCATCCGCGAGCCCGTCACCGCATAGTTCCAGCTGCGCTCCGGTGCCGCGGCGTCCCCGAGCAGCCGGGCGGCCAGCGAGCGGACCGCGGGGTCGTTCCCGGTGGCCCAGGAGACCTCCGGGCAGTCGGCCAGCACCGAACAGGCGTCGAAACCACGCGTGATGGAGTCCCCCACGGCCGCGATCGATGCGGGCGCCGTGTTCCAGCGCGGTGCGGCCTGCGCCCCGCGCTCGCCGCCCTGCTCGCCCGACCCGCCCGAGCTGCACCCGGTGGCCGCCCCGGCCAGCAGGAGGAACGCCGCGCCCGCGCCCGCGAGGGTCCGGCGCGCGCGGCGGCGCGGAGCGGTGGTGCGCATGGGAAGGGGCCTCCCTGTCGTCCCCACGTCGTTCGGGGGGTCCTGCTGAGTGAAAGCTCTTTGTTTAAGGGTCTTGGAGCGACCGTACGTCACACCATGACCCCTGACGCACGGTAGCTTTTTCCCGTGGCGTTTCGGCCGCAGGTCTCGTAGCGCAATGTCAAAAAAATTCCGTTACATTACATCACGTCACATACTGTCCGTTTTCTGGAGTTTATTCCCGACCTCGTCCCATACTGGAGGTCCCGGTGACGACACGTGGAGTTCTGTACGTGCATTCCGCACCGCGCGCGCTCTGCCCGCACGTGGAATGGGCTGTTGCGGGCGTGCTCGGGGTGCGGGTGAACCTCGACTGGATCAGACAGCCCGCTTCCCCGGGCACCTGGAGAGCCGAGTTCTCCTGGCAGGCCGAAGCGGGCACCGCCTCGAAACTCGCCTCCGCGCTGCGCGGCTGGCGCCTGCTGCGCTTCGAAGTGACGGCGGAACCGTGCCCGAACGCCGAGGGCGAGCGCTACAGCTCCACCCCGGAGCTCGGCATCTTCCACGCCGTCACCGGTATGCACGGCGACATCCTGATCCCCGAGGACCGGCTGCGCGCCGCCCTGGCCCGGTCCGCGCACGGCGAGACCGACCTGGAGGCGGAGATCGCCAAACTGCTCGGCAAGCCGTGGGACGACGAACTGGAGCCGTTCCGCTACGCGGGCGAGGGCGCCCCGGTCCGCTGGCTCCACCAGGTGGTCTGAGCCCGCGACAGGAACGCAGAAGGCACGTAGAAGGCCCACCCAGGATCCTGGGTGGGCCTTCTACGCGTTGCCGCGGTGGTTGCGGTGTTCGAAACGACGAACACCGCAACCATCAATTGAGCAACCCCCGCGGCGGGCGACCACATCCGCGAGAGCGGCGCCGGCTCAGGCGCACTAAACGGTGCGGAACGCCAGGGTCACGTTGTGGCCGCCGAAGCCGAAGGAGTTGTTGATCGCGGAGATCGGGCCGTCGGCCGGCAGCTTGCGCGGCTCGCCGACGACGATGTCCGCGTCGATGTCCTCGTCGAGGTCGTCGATGTTGATCGTCGGCGGGGCCAGCCGGTGGTACAGCGCCAGCACGGTCGCGACGGTCTCGATACCGCCCGCGCCGCCCAGCAGGTGACCCGTCATCGACTTGGTCGCGGAGATCGCGATGTGGTCGAGGTCGTCGCCCAGCACCTTGCGCAGGGCCTTCAGCTCGGCCGTGTCACCCTGCGGGGTCGACGTGGCGTGCGCGTTCAGGTGGACCAGCTCGGCCGGGTCCAGACCGGTGTTGTCGAGCAGGTTCTGCACCGCGGCCGCGACGCCGCGGCCGGTCGGCTCCGGCTGCGCGATGTGGTGGCTGTCCGCGGACAGACCCTGGCCCAGCACCTCGCAGTAGACCCGGGCGCCGCGCGCAGCGGCGTGCTCGGCGGACTCCAGGACGATGACGCCCGCGCCCTCGCCCAGTACGAAGCCGTCACGGGCCTTGTCGTACGGACGGGAGGCCTGCTCGGGGTTCTCGTTGTTCTTGGACATCGCCATCATGTTGGCGAACGCGGCGATCGGCAGCGGGTGGATCGCCGCCTCGGTGCCGCCGGCGACGACCACGTCGGCACGGCCGGTGCGGATCATCTCGACGGCGTAGCCGATGGCCTCGGCGCCGGACGCGCAGGCGCTGACGGGAGTGTGCACGCCCGCCTGGGCGTTGACCTCGAGGCCGACGTTGGCCGACGGGCCGTTCGGCATGAGCATGGGGACGGTGTGCGGGGAGACCCGGCGCACGCCCTTTTCCTTCAGTACGTCGTACTGGTCGAGCAGGGTGGTGACACCGCCGATGCCGGAGGCGATCACGGTGCCCAGACGCTCGGGCGCGACGAAGGCGCCTTCTTCCGTCTCTTCGCCGGCCGGGGTGGTGTAACCGGCGTCGGCCCACGCTTCGCGGGCCGCGATGATGGCGAACTGCGCCGAGCGGTCCAGCTTGCGGGCCAGCGGCCGGGGCAGGACCTCGTTCGGGTCGACGGCGGCCCGAGCGGCGATGCGTACCGGGAGTTCGGCGAAGCGCTCGCCCTCCAGGGGCTTGACGCCGGAACGGCCGGCAAGCAGACCTTCCCAGGTCGAAGCGCTGTCGCCACCCAGCGGAGTGGTTGCGCCGATACCGGTGACGACCACGGTGCGATTGGTCGGGCTCACAGGAATTCTTTCTCCACGTCTCAGGGGGTGCTGAATTGTCACGGCGCCACCGCCAGGTGGCGACAAACGCTCGTCAGGCTCAGGCCTGGTGCTTCAGGATGTAGTCAGCGGCGTCGCCGACCGTCTTGAGGTTCTTGACGTCCTCGTCCGGGATCTTGACGTCGAAGCGCTCTTCGGCGGCGACGACGACCTCGACCATGGAGAGCGAGTCGACGTCCAGGTCGTCGGTGAAGGACTTCTCGATCGCGACGTCCTCGGTGGGGATGCCGGCGATCTCGTTGACGATCTCCGCGAGACCCTCGACGATCTCTTCCTGCGTGGCGGCCATGTGGCGCTCCTTCTCTAGCTAACTGAGGTGAAACAGGGCGGGATGTGGATCCCAGCCCTAGGGGAGGGTAACGACCGTCGCGGCGTAGACGAGTCCCGCCCCGAAGCCGATGACGAGCGCGGTGTCGCCGCTCTTCGCCGCTCCGGTCGCCAGGAGCCGCTCCATAGCGAGCGGAATCGAGGCGGCCGAGGTGTTGCCGGTGGTCTCCACGTCACGGGCGACCGTGACGTGCTCCGGCAGCTTCAGAGTCTTCACCATCGAATCGATGATCCGCATGTTCGCCTGGTGCGGAATGAAGACGTCCAGGTCGTCCGCGGTGATCCCGGCCGCGTCGAGCGCCTGCTGGGCCACCTTGGCCATCTCGAAGACGGCCCAGCGGAAGACCGCCTGACCCTCCTGGGTGATGGCCGGAAACTTTTCGCCGCCGTCCTTGCCGAGGTACTCGTCCCACGGCACGGTCTGCTTGATCGTCTCGGACTTGTCGCCCTCCGAACCCCACACCGTGGGGCCGATGGCCGGCTCGTCCGAGGGACCGACGACCACGGCGCCGGCGCCGTCACCGAACAGGAAGGCCGTCGCGCGGTCCTCCAGGTCGGTCAGGTCCGAGAGCCGCTCCACGCCGATGACGAGGACGTACTCCGCGGAACCTTCCACCACCAGACCCTTGGCCAGGGTCAGGCCGTAGCCGAATCCGGCACAGCCGGCGGAGATGTCGAAGGCGGCGGGCTTGCCCGCGCCGATCCGGTGCGCGATCTCGGTCGCGACGGCCGGGGTCTGCTTGAAGTGCGAGACCGTCGAGACGATCACGGCACCGATCTGCTCCGGGGCGACACCGGCATCGGCCAGCGCCTTCCCCGAGGCCTCCACCGACATCGCGGAGACGGTCTCCTGGGGCGAGGCCCAGTGCCGGGTCGCGATGCCCGAGCGGGAGCGGATCCACTCGTCGGACGAATCGATGGTCTCGAGGATGACCTCGTTGGGCACCACACGGGTCGGGCGGTAGCCGCCGACACCGAGGATGCGGGCGTAAGGGGAGCCCTTGGCCGGCTTGATCTTGGACATGCTGTGTGGGCTCCTTCTCTCAGACCGTCAGTTCGGCGACGAGCGCCGCGGCCTTGTCGAGATCGTCCGGGGTCTTCAGAGCCACGGTCGGTACGCCCTTGAGCGCGCGCTTGGCCAGACCCGTCAGGGTGCCACCGGGGCAGAGCTCGATGATCCCCGTGACGCCCAGCTCGGCGAACGTCTCCATGCACAGGTCCCAGCGGACCGGGTTGGCGACCTGACCGACCAGGCGGGCGACGACGTCGGCGCCCGTGGCGACGACGAGGCCGTCCTTGTTCGAGACGTACTTCAGCGCCGGGTCCGCCGGGGTGAGGGCCTCGGCGGCCTTCTCCAGCGTGGCGACCGCAGGGGCCATGTGGTGCGTGTGGAACGCGCCCGCGACCTTGAGGGCGACGACCTTCATGGAGCCTTCGGGCTTGTCGGCCTCCAGAGCGGCGATCTGCTCCATCGTGCCGGCGGCCACGATCTGACCCGCGCCGTTGATGTTGGCGGGCGTCAGGCCCAGCTTCTCCAGGTGTGCGACGACCACGTCACGGTCACCGCCGAGGACCGCGGCCATGCCGGTCTCGGTGACGGCGGCGGCCTCGGCCATCCCCAGACCGCGGGTCCGGACGAACGACAGCGCGTCGGCCTCGGACAGCACGCCGGCGTAGGCGGCGGCGGTGATCTCACCGACGCTGTGGCCTGCGACGGCGCCGAAGGCGGCCGGGGAAGCGAGCGCGGACGCGGACAGCAGGCCCGCGGCGACGAGCAGGGGCTGGGCCACGGCCGTGTCGCGGATCGCGTCTGCGTCTGCGTCCGTGCCGTAGTGGGCAAGGTCCAGCTCGATGGCGTCCGACCACGCGGCGACGCGGTCAGCGGCACCGGGAAGTTCGAGCCAGGGAGTCAAGAAGCCGGGCGTCTGAGCGCCTTGGCCGGGAGCGACGAGTACGAGCACCCTCACACTCTCTCTTGTGGATGGTCCCTGCCGCCCGTGGGGACAGGGACCAAGAACGGTCGGGGTAATTGTCGATGTTCGACAAAAGTCTAGGACTGGGCGTCGCCGTCAGCCAGACGCCCGAGAATCAGGGCGATTCGCAGAGTGAACGCCGAGCGGACATCAGAAGGAGACCATCCGGTGACGTCGGTCACACGTCGTAGCCGGTAGCGCACCGTGTTGGGGTGCACGAACAGCATCCGCGCCGCCCCTTCCAGGCTGCTCGCCTGCTCCAGGTAGACGCTCAGGGTCTCCAGCAGTGCGGACCCCGCCTCCTCCAGTGGTCTGTAGATCTCCTCCACCAGCTGATCCCTGGCGGCGGGATCGGAGGCGATGGCGCGTTCCGGCAGGAGATCGTCCGCCAGGACCGGCCGAGGGGCATCCTGCCAGGCCGTGCACGCTTTCAGCCCGGCCGCCGCGGCCTGCGCCGACTTCGTTGCGTTCAGCAGGTCGGACACCACCGGTCCGGCGACCACCGGACCCGCCGCGAACGGTCCGATCAACGACTTGGCCACCTGGATCGGGTTGTCGCTACCACCCGCGATGACGACCAGCCGGTCCCCGAGCACACCGGTGAGGACCTGGAGCTTGTGGTGACGGGCCGCGCGCCGGATCGCCTCGACCGTCAGCTCGCTGTCGCCCTCCGGCGCGGTGCCGAGCACCACGCACACGTGCTCCGGGGAGTTCCAGCCCAGCGCCGCCGCCCGGGACAGCGCACCCTCGTCCGCCTCGCCGGACAGCACCGCGTTGACGACCAGGGACTCCAGCCGGGCGTCCCAGGCCCCGCGCGCCTCGGCGGCCTGCGCGTACACCTGGGCGGTCGCGAAGGCGATCTCCCGGGCGTACACCAGCAGCGCCTCGCGCAGGATCGACTCGTCGCCCGGGGCCGCGACCTCCTCGATCGCGGCCTCCATGACCTCGATCGTCGTGCGGACCATCTCGACGGTCTGGCGCAGGGTGATCGCCCGGGTCAGCTCGCGCGGAGCCGTCCCGAAGACATCGGTGGAGATGGCCTGCGGGGTCTCCGGGTGCCTGAACCACTCCGTGAACGCGGCGATGCCGGCCTGGGCGACCAGGCCGATCCAGGACCGGTTCTCGGGCGGCATGGCCCGGTACCACGGCAGGGTCTCGTCCATGCGCGCGATCGCGTTGGCGGCCAGCCGACCCGCGGACTTCTCCAGTCGGCGGAGCGTCGCGGTGTGCGGATGGGCGGGCACGGGATGCGCGGCATGTGGGGCGGGCGAATGCTCACGTTCGGGTTGGGGCACGTGACAAGACTGCCTTATCGGGACGGGTGCGCGGAGTCCGGTCCCGCCCGTGGCCCGCGCCCCGGCCGGCGGCGGGGTCTACCGTGGCGTCCATGATTGATGTTCGCCCAGGCGCCGACCGGTACGAGGGCGGGGACCCGGCCACCGGGATCACCACCCGGCACGCCTTCTCCTTCGGCACCTTCTACGACCCGGACAATCTGCGCTTCGGCCCGGTGCTCGCCTGCAACGAGGAGACCCTCGCGCCGGGCGCCGGCTTCGACGAGCACCCGCACAGCCACACCGAGATCGTGACCTGGGTGATCGAGGGCGAACTCACCCACCACGACAGCACCGGCGAGAAGAGCGTGGTGCGCCCCGGCGACGTACAGCGGCTCAGCGCCGGATCCGGGGCGCGGCACGTGGAGCGCAACGACGGCACCGGGCGACTGCGGTTCGTGCAGACGTGGCTCGCGCCCCTCACCGCGGGCGGCGAGCCCTCGTACGGGGTCGTCCGGGGGATCGCCGACGCCGCGCCCTACGAGGTCCCCGCGGCCGGCGCGGTGCTGCACGTCCGGCGGCCCGGCGCGGGCGAGCGCGTCGCCGTACCCGCGGCGGACCGGGTGTACCTGCACGTGGTGCGCGGGGACCTGCGCCTGGACGGGGCGGAGCTGGGCCCCGGGGACTCGGTGCGGATCACCGCCGAGCGGGACCTGGAAGTCGTTGCGGGCTCCCCGGGGGAGCTGCTGATCTGGGAGTTCCCCGACCCGGCCTGATCGACGAGGCAGCCCTAGCGGGAGCGGAGCTCGGCCAGCACCGCGTCGGTGAACGGGGTCCAGGCCTCGGCCGCCCACGGGCCGAAGGGGCGGTCGGTCAGGGCCACGCACGCGGCACGTGCGTCCGGGTCCACCCACAGGAAGGTACCGGCCTGACCGAAGTGCCCGAAGGTGCGCGGCGAGGAGGAAGCGCCCGTCCAGTGCGGGGACTTGTGGTCGCGGATCTCCAGGCCGAGGCCCCAGTCGTTGGGGGACTGGTGCCCGTAGCCCGGCAGGACGCCCTTGAGCCCGGGGTGGACGACGGAGGTGGCCTCGGCGACCGTACGGACGTCCAGCAGCCGCGGCGCCTGCAGCTCGGCGGCGAACCGCAGCAGGTCGGTGACGGTCGAGACGCCGTCCTTGGCGGGCGAGCCCTCCAGGGTGGTCCGCTCCATGCCCAGCGGCTCGAAGACCGCCTGGTGCAGGTACTCCGCGAAGGGGATGCCGGTGGCCTTGGCGATGTGGTCGCCGAGCTCCTCGAAACCGGCGTTCGAGTACAGCCGGCGCTGCCCGGGCGGGGCCGACACCCGGTGCTCGTCGAAGGCCAGGCCGCTGGTGTGCGCGAGCAGGTGACGGACCGTCGACCCCTCGGGCCCGGCCGGCTCGTCCAGCTCGATCGCCCCCTCCTCGTACGCGACGAGGGCGGCGTACGCGGCGAGCGGCTTGGTGACCGAGGCCAGGGCGAACCGGTGGT
The DNA here is from genome assembly GCF_036178145.1 of Streptomyces sp. NBC_00273. Classification (NCBI taxonomy): domain Bacteria; kingdom Bacillati; phylum Actinomycetota; class Actinomycetes; order Kitasatosporales; family Streptomycetaceae; genus Streptomyces; species Streptomyces sp. NBC_00273. The sequence goes on from NZ_CP108067.1 coordinate 6,591,339, forward strand.
CGACGGGCCCGTGGGAGCCCGCCAGGCTCCCGTCGGCCCGTACGACGGCCGCCGCGGCGGTCGGCACCGGCCAGGTCTCGATGATCCGCAGGCTTTCCATGCCGTTCCCGTCCTCCACGCTGTCCATGCCGCCGAGCCTACTTGCTTGGAGTGCACTCAAGGGTTTTAGCGTGGAGCCATGAGCCAGAGCCTGACGCAGACGCGGTACACGATCAGCGAGGTCGAGGCCCGGACCGGTCTGACCCAGCACACCCTGCGCTGGTACGAGCGGATCGGCCTGATGCCGCACGTGGACCGCTCCCACTCGGGCCAGCGGCGCTTCACCGACAAGGACCTCGACTGGCTGGCCTTCGTGGGCAAGCTGCGCGCCACGGGGATGTCGGTGGCGGACATGGTGCGGTACGCCGAACTGGTCCGCGAGGGCGAGCACACGGTGGGGGAACGCCGGGAGCTGCTGGAACGCACGCGCCGCGAGGTGCGCTCGCGGATCACGGAACTCACGGACGCGCTCGCCGTACTGGACTACAAGATCGATATGTACGCCATGAAAACGGTATCGGGGAAGGCACAGCAATGACGGAGCACGGAACCACCCTCGAACAGGTCGAGCTCGGCAAGGGCGGCCCGCTGGTCGGCGTCCAGGGGCTCGGTTGCATGGGCATGAGCGAGTTCTACGGGGACACCGACGAGGCGGCGGCCCGGGAGACCCTGGACGCGGCGCTGGCCGCCGGGGTCACCCTCTTCGACACCGCGGACGTCTACGGGCGGGGGCGCAACGAGGAGTTCCTGGCGCCCTTCGTGGCCGCGCACCGGGACGAGATCACGCTGGCGACGAAGTTCGCCATGGAGCGCACCGACGACCCGCACTACCGGGGCGTCCGCAACGACCGCGCCTACGTCCGCGCGGCCGTGGAGGCCAGCCTGCGCCGGCTCGGCGTGGACGTCATCGACCTGTACTACATGCACCGGCGCGACCCGGCCGTGCCGTTCGCCGAGTCGGTCGGCGCCATGGCGGAGCTGGTCCGCGAGGGCAAGGTGCGCCACCTCGGCCTCAGCGAGGTCACCGGCGCGGAGCTGCGGGAGGCGCACGCCGTGCACCCGATCGCGGCGCTCCAGTCGGAGTGGTCGCTGTTCAGCCGGGACGTGGAGCGCAGCGCGGTGGGCGCGGCCGCGGAACTGGGCGTGGCCGTCGCGGCGTACTCCCCGCTCGGCCGGGGCTTCTTGACGGGGTCCTTCGCGGACGCGTCCGCGGAGCTGTCGCAGGGCGACTTCCGCCGCTACCAGCCGCGTTTCAACGGCGACAACGCGAAGGCCAACGCGGCGCTGCTGGTCCCGGTCCGGGAGATCGCCGCGCAGCGCGGTGCGACCCCGGCGCAGATCGCCCTGGCCTGGGTGCAGCAGCGGGCGCAGGTGCACGGGCTGACCGTGGTCCCGATCCCGGGCACCCGCAAGCCGGGACGGCTGCGCGAGAACACCGGGGCGACCCGGATCACCCTCACGCAGGCCGAACTGGACCTGCTGGAGCCGATCGCCGCGCAGGTCGCCGGGGACCGCTACCCGGACATGAGCTCCACCTCGGCGGCGCGGGAGGTCTGAGCCGCCGAGCCCCGCTCGGGGGCCCCGCTCAGAGCGACTCGGCGGCGAACCGGTCCCGCAGCGCCGCGTACTCCGCGTCCGTGAGCAGCCCCGCCGCGTGCAGCTCGCTCAGGTGGCGCAGCCGGTCGTCGCCGGAGCGGGCCCGCGGCACGGAGGCGACCGGGGTGCGGGCGCGCAGGGCGGCCAGGACGGCCGCGGCGAACGGCAGCGACTCGTGCACCGCCCCGTAGCCCGTGCCGAAGACGGCCGCCGCCAGGTCGTGGTCGGGGCGGGGGTCGCCGGTGGTGTCCCGCAGCAGCAGTCGCAGGTGCCCGCCGGGGCCCTCCGGGGAGCACCACTCGACGCCGGTGAGCGCGGCTAGCGGGAAGCGCTGGTCGCCCGCCTTCCACTTGGTGCTGGAGGCGCCCGTACGGGACCACTGGAAGGTGATCGCCGAGCCGTCGAAGCCCACCCGGGCGTCGTACGCCTTCAGCTGCAGCGGCGGCTGCGGCACGTCGACGAGGAAGCGCTCGGACGGCTCGTCGGCGTCCGGCCCGAGCCGGGACCGCAGCGCGTCGGCGAACGCGACGGCGGCCGGCGCCCGGTCGCCCGGCAGCACCAGCCGGTACGGGTCGCAGGCTTCCTTGAGCTGTCCGGCGGCGGCCTCCATCAGCGGATCCGCGCCCGGCCGCGGGACGACACGCAAGATCACCGTGTCCCGCTTGCCGCCGGTCACGGTCACTGTCACGGCGGACACCGCTTCGAGGGGGATCCGGCGCGAGCCCAGGGCATGCCAGAGTCGTGGCAGCCTCGGCGTTCTGATCCCCCGTGCGAAGCGGATGAGCACCGAGTCCGATTCGAACTCCCAGACGGCATGATTTCCGGCCAGTACGTCACCCATGTGGCACATCGTAAACGGCGGCGCCCCCGCGCGTCCCCCCGGTTGCGGGGACCGGTTTCCGCGCCTCTACGCGCGTCAGTCCTGCTCTGTCCCGGAAATCCCGCGTCGGCACGCGTCGTTCCCGGTCGCGCAGACAACGGAAGCGAACGCGCCGGTTCCGATCTTGGCGAAGTTGTCCATCGAGTCCGTACCTGGCGCGAAATAGCCGGTGTGGCTCTTGGCCCGGGCCGAGGACAGCAGCCGCGCGCCGAACGCCGGAGAGACCGGATCGGCGCCGTGACCGAGGCCACCGACCTCCAGGTGCGGTACGTCCGCGATCCAGTCGCCCTCGTCGCGCGTCGCCCAGACCCGCGCCGAGGTGTGCAGCCCGGCGACGTTCTCCGTGCGCATCCCGGGGCTGCCCGCCACCACCACGTCGGTCACCCGGCGCGGCAGCTCGTGCGCCGCGACCCCGCAGACCACCGATCCGTAGCTGTGGCAGAACAGCGCCACGCTCGCGTCCCCGGGCAGGGCCGCGGTCAGGGACTTGAGCAGGGCGGCGCCGTCGACGGCCATGCGGCCCGTGGCGGCGTCCACGCCGATGCCGGTGGGAGCGGTGTAGCCGGCCCAGGCGATGACCGCCGTCCGGCCGTCCGGATCGGCCGCCCGCTGGGCCTGGTACAAGGACTCGGCCATGCCGACCGGGGAGGTCAGGCGGCGCTGGGTGCGCTCGAAGGTGAGCACGTCGGTGTCGACGCCGGGGACGATCACCGAGACCCGCTCGGCCCCGGCGAGGTCACCGAAGACCTCGGCCACGCGGCCGTTGCCGGTCGGGTCGAAGGCGAAGATCTGCCGGTTCGGCTGGGCGAGCGAGGCGAAGCGGTGGGAGCGCCGGGTGGCCGTGGACCGGTCGGCCGGGGTCAGCGCGACGTCGCGGCTGCGGGCCTCCTCGACCCGGCGGGCCTGCTCCAGGCCCTGCAGGTTGGCCCGGTACCGGGTGGCCGCGGGCGTCCCGTCGAGGTTGCCCACGACGAGCGGGTAGCCGTCGGCGAGCCGGGCGCGCTGGGCACCGTCGAGGCCGGCGAAGAAACGGGCCACCGTTCGCGCCGGGGCGTCCGCCGCGGGCACCGGGCGGCCGTCGATCCGCGCCTTGGACCAGGCGCCGAGGGCGGCGACCCGCAGCGGGGAGACCTCCTCCGGCCGGTGCACGGCCGTCCAGCCGGTGGTCGCCAGCATGATGAAGACCACCGCCAGCGCGAGCAGGGCGCGCAGGGCAGCAGGGCGCGGGTCGGCGCCGAGAGCGGTGGGGTGGGCAAAGCCGGGCACGTTCACTGTGACCAGCCTATGAGACGTCTTACGCCACAGGCGTGCCGGGTGACAGGACTCACGGCCGACCGTGGGACCCCGTGAGGCCCGGGCGGAGGACCCGCCGGCGCGTCGGCGGACCCGACGGAGCGGGCCGCCGGGCTACGCGGACCCGCGCCAACTGGAGGTCAGCGCCGGGCCGATCCGATCGAGGTAGCTCTCCGTCAGCACTCGGATCGATTCCACACTGGTGTCCTCGCCCCGCCCCCAGAGCCGCCCCGTGACGCGCATCACGCCGCAGAACGCCGCGACGGCGACCCGTGGCCTCGGATCGGCGTCCACGTCCAGCCCCTCGCGGGCGCCGATCAGTCGGGAGATCCTCTCCTCCAGTTCCGTGGAGCGCCGCAAGTGCACCGCGAGCAGGGCCGGGGTGGACTCGATCAGCCGGTAACTGCGCATGTAGAGATCGACCGGGACCACCTCGGACAGGGCCACCTCCACGCTGTCCCAGGCGGCGAGCGCCGCTCCCCGCAGGGCCTCGAACGGTCCCTCGGCGGCCGGCCGGGCGTGCAGTTCGGCGACGAACCGCGACTCGACCAGCTCCTGGAGGGCGAAGACGACCTCCTCCTTGTTGGCGAAGTAGCGGAAGAAGGTGCGCTGGGACACGTTCACGGCGTCGGTGATCTCGTCGACGGTGGTGCGCTCGTACCCCTGGGACAGGAACAGCACGAGGGCGGCGCGCAGCAGCGCGTTCCGCGTGCGCCGTTTCTTGCGTTCGCGCAGTCCGGTCACCGGCGCGGCCGTCGGCGACCGCTCGTCGGTCAGCACCGCGGGGCTCCCTTCTGACGCCGAGTGGGCGGTCAGCGTACCGGTGACCGACGGGGTCGCGACTGCTGCGTTAAGCCGTTTGCGACGTGCCGTCCGAGGTCCTCCGCCGGCCGGTATGAGCGCCCGCGCACGACACGTTCGGGTGCGGGTCCGGCCGGCTCCACACCTCGGCCAGGGCGGTTGTGGGCCCGGCCCCGCGACTCCCGGAAGCGTCAACTCCGTACGTACGAAGGCCATGCCGACGGGTTCCGCCGGGGCTGTCGCCTATCCGGGTGGACCCGCCCCGGGCCTCTTCCGCCCGCCCGTCGCCGCAGGTCAGCGTGGTGTCGGCGGAGCTTTCGGAAACGGTCCGGGTGCCCGCCGTCCACAAGGAGTTGACCCGTCATGCGTACGTGTCGAAGCAATCGCGCCACCATCACGACCACCCTCGCCGCGACCGTCCTGGCCCTCACCGCCCTCCTCCCGAGTACGGCGACCACGGCGCACGCCGCGGGCCCGCCCACCCTCGGGGCCTGCGCGACCGGGCAGCTGTGCCTGTGGGCTAAACCGGAGTTCAAGGGAGCGCGGCAGACGCACGAGCTCAGCAACCTGGACGTCAACAGCTGCACCGCGCTGCCGGCCGGGACCAGCGCCCAGTCGCTCACCAACCGCACCGGGCGCCCGGTGACCACCTACCAGTCGGCCGAGTGCGCGGAGACGGGCGAGTTCCAGACCTATCCGGGTGACGGGGTCTGGCTGCCCCAGTCGCCCTACCAGGTGCGGGCGTTCAAGGTGTGGGAGAGGTAGCTTCCCGCTGCGCCGGGGCGTTCGGCGGGTCGGCCGCGGCCACCTCGGCCGTCGTGCCGCCCAGCCGGGCGACCTCGCCGCGCAGCGCCCGTACCTCGTCCTGCAGCTCCCGGATGGCCGCCAGCTGGAGCATGTCCGCCCGGTCGTCGCGTTCGAAGCGGGAGATGAACCACGCGGCGATGTTGGCGGTCACCACACCGAGCAGGGCGATCCCGGACAGCATCAGACCGACGGCCAGGACCCGGCCGAGGCCGGTGGTCGGCGAATGGTCCCCGTAGCCGACCGTCGTCATCGTGGTGAAGGACCACCACACGGCGTCGCCCAGGTTCTTGATGTTCCCGTCGGGGGCGTCCCGCTCCACGCTGAGCACCGCCAGCGAGCCGAACATCAGCAGCCCCACGACGGCACCGGCCACGTACGTCGTCAGCTGGATCTGCGGGGCCATCCGGGCCCGCCGGCCCACCAGCATCAAGGTGGCGACCAGCCGCAGCAGGCGCAGCGGCTGCACGAGCGGCAGCACCACGGCGGCCAGGTCCAGCCAGTGGGTCCGGACGAAGTGCTTGCGGTCCGCCGCGAGGGCCAGGCGGACCAGGTAGTCGACGGCGAAGGCGCCCCACACCACCCATTCGACGTGCGTGCAGGCCCGGTGCACCTCCGCGCGCGCGTCGGGGGCGACGATGGGCACGGCGTACGCCACGGCGAACGCCACGGCGAGCAGGAGCAGCGGGGTCTGGCTCCGCCGCTCCCACACCAGCTGGCGGGAGGGTTCCTTCATGCCGAGCATCGTAAGGAATCCATAAAGGTGGGCGGGCCCCGGCCGGAGCCGGGACCCGCCCACCACGCCTACCGCGCAGCGACTACGCGTCGCCGCCCGCCGCGCCCGGGTCCGCCGCCGTCACGTCCAGCAGCTGGTACCGGTCGACCGCCTGCTTCAGCACCGAGCGGTCGACCTTCCCCGCCCGGGCGAGCTCGGTGAGCGTCGCCAGGACCACCGACTGGGCGTCGATGTGGAAGAAGCGCCGCGCGGCACCACGGGTGTCCGCGAAGCCGAAGCCGTCCGCGCCCAGCGAGGTGTACGCGCCCGGCACCCACCGCGAGATCTGGTCCGGAACCGCCCGCATCCAGTCCGAGACCGCCACGAACGGCCCCTCCGCACCCGACAGCTTCCGCGTCACGTACGGGACGCGCTGCTCCTCCTCCGGGTGGAGCAGGTTGTGCTCCTCGACCTCGACCGCCTCGCGCCGCAGCTCGTTCCAGGAGGTCGCCGACCAGACGTCCGCCCGGACGCCCCAGTCGGCCGCCAGGATCCGCTGCGCCTCCAGCGCCCACGGCACCGCCACGCCCGAGGCCATCAGCTGCGCCCCGATCGTGCCCTCGGTGCCCTGCGACACCCGGTGGATGCCGCCCAGGATGCCGTCCACGTCGACGTCCGCCGGCTCGGCCGGGTGCTGGATCGGCTCGTTGTAGACGGTCAGGTAGTAGAAGACGTCCTCCGCCTCCGGGCCGTACATCCGCCGCAGACCGTCCTTGACGATGTGCGCGATCTCGTAGCCGTAGGCCGGGTCGTACGCCACGCAGCCCGGGTTCGTCGAGGCCAGCAGCTGCGAATGGCCGTCGGCGTGCTGGAGGCCCTCACCCGTGAGGGTGGTCCGTCCGGCGGTCGCACCGAGCACGAAACCGCGTGCGAGCTGGTCGGCCATCTGCCAGAACTGGTCACCCGTGCGCTGGAACCCGAACATCGAGTAGAAGACGTAGACCGGGATCAGCGGCTCGCCGTGCGTCGCGTACGCCGAACCCGCGGCGATCAGCGAGGCCGTGCAGCCCGCTTCCGAGATGCCGTCGTGCAGCATCTGGCCCGTCGGGGACTCCTTGTACGCGAGCAGCAGGTCGCGGTCGACCGCTTCGTACTGCTGGCCCAGCGGGTTGTAGATCTTGGCGCTCGGGAAGAAGGCGTCCATGCCGAAGGTGCGGTACTCGTCGGGCGCGATCAGCACGAAGCGCTTGCCGATCTCCTTGTCCCGCATCAGGTCCTTCAGGATGCGCACGAAGGCCATGGTCGTGGCGATCGACTGCTGCCCGGAGCCCTTCTTGGCGGCCGCGTACGTCTTGTCGTCCGGCAGCTGCAGCGGCTTCGCGCGCACCACGCGGGTCGGCACGTACCCGCCCAGCGCGCTGCGCTGGTCGTGCATGTACTGGATCTCGGGGGACTTCGGGCCCGGGTGGTAGTACGGCGGGGCCCCGCCCTCCAGCTGCGCGTCCGTGATCGGGATGTGCAGACGGTCGCGGAAGCGCTTGAGGTCGTCGACCGTCAGCTTCTTCATCTGGTGCGTCGCGTTGCGGCCCTCGAAGTTCGGGCCGAGCGTCCAGCCCTTGACCGTCTGGGCCAAGATCACCGTCGGCTGGCCCTTGTGGGCCTTGGCCGCCGCGTACGCCGCGTAGACCTTCTTGTGGTCGTGACCGCCGCGGCCCAGGTGCTGGATCTGCTGGTCGGACATGTTCTCGACCATCGAGCGCAGCCGCTGGTCGCCGCCGAAGAAGTGCTCGCGGATGTACGCGCCCGACTCGGTGGCGTACGTCTGGAACTGCCCGTCGGGGGTGGAGTTCATCTTGTTGACGAGGATGCCGTCGCGGTCCTGGGCCAGCAGCGGGTCCCACGAGCGGTCCCAGATCAGCTTGATGACGTTCCAGCCGGCGCCCCGGAAGATCGACTCCAACTCCTGGATGATCTTGCCGTTGCCGCGCACCGGGCCGTCGAGGCGCTGCAGGTTGCAGTTGACGACGAAGGTCAGGTTGTCCAGACCCTCGCGCGCCGCGATCGACAGCTGGCCCAGCGACTCCGGCTCGTCCATCTCGCCGTCGCCGAGATACGCCCAAACGTGGGACTTGGAGGTGTCGGCGATACCGCGCGCCTCCATGTACCGGTTCATCCGCGCCTGGTAGATCGCACCGAGCGGACCGAGGCCCATCGAGACGGTCGGGAACTCCCAGAAGTCCGGCATCAGCCGCGGGTGCGGGTAGCTCGAAAGGCCGTACGGGGCCTTCGACTTCTCCTGGCGGAACGAGTCGAGCTGCTGCTCGGTGAGTCGGTCCAGGAGGTAGGCGCGGGCGTAGATACCGGGGGAGGCGTGCCCCTGGAAGAAGATCTGGTCGCCGCCGTCGCCCTCGTCCTTGCCCCGGAAGAAGTGGTTGAAGCCCACGTCGTAGAGGGAGGCGGAGGAGGCGAACGTGGCGATGTGGCCGCCGACGCCGATCCCGGGACGCTGGGCGCGCGAGACCATGACGGCCGCGTTCCACCGGGTGGCGTTGAGGACCTTGCGCTCGATCTCCTCGTTGCCGGGGAAGAACGGCTCGTCCCGGGTGGCGATCGTGTTGACGTAGTCCGTGCTGCGCATCTCCGGCACGGCCACGCGCTTCTCGCGGGCCCGCTCGATCAGCCGCAGCATCAGGTAGCGGGCGCGTTCACGGCCCCGCTCGTCGACTGCGGCGTCGAGCGAGTCGAGCCACTCCTGGGTCTCCTCCGGATCGAAGTCCGGGACCTGACTCGGGAGGCCGCCAATGATGATCGGATTGCGATCGGGTGCGGAAGCCACGCTGTTCCTTCGCTGTCGGGGGGAGTCGTGCCTTGGGGGTTCGCCGCCTCCCATGCTCTTACGCCGGGCCGAAATCTTCATCTTTACCACCGGGTAATCCCTGGAAACCGCAGGGAACCCGGTGGAACCGGTGGGGGAAGGGTCGGCGGGGATCCGTAGCGAGTCGGGTCAAACCGCAACCTTGCATCCAAGTCGGGCGCTCGCTTCGTACGACCGTTCGTCCCTCAAACAGGTAGGAAAGTCCTCAAGCGTCGACGATGATGCCGAATGAGCTGGAATGGTGTGGGATGAATCACGAGAGGTGCACACGGGAAGGCTGAAAGTTGCGGCGAGACGGCCGCAATCGTCACCGTTTCGACGGTCTCGACGGCCGGGTACTTGCGCGATCCGCCGCGCCCGTGTGGACTACGCCCAATGCTGCGCGTACGCGCGCCGCCGAAGACATTCACCGAACATGAGCAGGAGGCACCCCGTGAGCGCGACCGCGGACCACGCGGAGAGCCTGGCCGCCCGGCTGGGTTTCCAGTCCGAACAGGTGGTCCAGGAGATCGGCTACGACGAAGACGTCGATCAGGAATTCCGTGACGCCGTCGAGAAGCTCGTCAGCGAGCTCGCCGACGAGGACTACGACGACGTCGCGGACGCGGTGCTGTTGTGGTTCCGCGACGAGGACGGCGACCTGACGGACGCCCTGGTCGACGCGACCGAGCTGGTCGAGGACGGCGCACTGATCCTGCTGCTGACCCCCAAGACGGGCCGTGACGGCTACGTCGAGGCCAGTGACATCAGCGAGGCCGCCGAGACGGCCGGCCTCTCCCTGGCCAAGGGCCTGCCCGTCGGCAAGGAGTGGACGTCCACCAAGCTGGTGACGCCGAAGGCGGCCAAGGCCAAGCGCTGAGCCGCAACCGCAGCCGAGCGGACACGCAACCGCACCCCGCCGACCAGGTGACCCCGGTCGGCGGGGTGCGTGCGTTCCGTGCCCGTGCCGCGATCAGGACCTAGTCTGTGACTCACCCGAACAGCCCAACGCGGGGATGCGGGAACGAAGGGATGCGAGAAATGGCGATCGAGGTCGGCGACAAGGCCCCGGACTTCGAGCTCAAGGACAACCACGGCCGGGCCGTTCGGCTCTCCGACTTCCGGGGCGAGAAGGCAGTGGTGCTGCTCTTCTACCCGTTCGCCTTCACCGGCGTCTGCACCGGCGAGCTGTGCGAGCTGCGCGACCAGCTCCCGCGCTTCCAGAACGACGACGTGCAGCTCCTCGCCGTCTCCAACGACTCCGTGCCCACCCTGCGGGTCTTCGGCGAGCAGGAGGGCCTGGAGTACCCGCTGCTGTCGGACTTCTGGCCGCACGGGCAGACCTCGCGCGCCTACGGCGTCTTCGACGAGGACAAGGGATGCGCGGTCCGCGGCACCTTCATCATCGACACGGACGGCATCGTGCGCTGGACTGTCGTCAACGGACTGCCCGACGCGCGTGACCTGAACGAGTACATCAAGGCGCTCGACAGTCTCTGAGCGCACGCGAGCGGGCCGTACACGCATTTTCCCTGCGAAAACCGCTTACAGGCGGGAACCCGTCACTAGGATCGAAACGTTGATCCGGTAGCTCCCCCGGTCACGACCGGGAGGGCCCCCTGCACGACGGGGCACCGCCCCACACACAGAACCCAATGGAGGACCCGTGGGAGTCAGCCTCAGCAAGGGCGGCAACGTCTCGCTGACCAAGGCCGCGCCTAACCTGACGGCGGTCATCGTCGGTCTGGGCTGGGATGCTCGCACCACCACCGGTGTCGACTTCGACCTCGACGCCAGCGCGATCCTGACCAGCGACCAGGGCAAGGTCACCAGCGACGCGAACTTCGTCTTCTTCAACAACCTCAAGAGCCCCGACGGCTCGGTGGAGCACACCGGTGACAACACCACCGGTGAGGGCGAGGGCGACGACGAGGCGATCAAGGTCAACCTGGCCGGCGTCCCGGCCGACGTCGCCAAGATCGTCTTCCCGGTCTCGATCTACGAGGCCGAGAGCCGTCAGCAGAGCTTCGGCCAGGTCCGCAACGCGTACATCCGCGTGGTGAACCAGGCCGACAACACCGAGCTCGCGCGTTACGACCTCTCCGAGGACGCCTCGACCGAGACCGCCATGGTCTTCGGCGAGCTGTACCGCAACGGTGCGGAGTGGAAGTTCCGCGCCATCGGCCAGGGCTACGCATCGGGCCTGCGCGGCATCGCGCAGGACTTCGGCGTCAACGTCTGAGCCCGAGAGCAGTTCGTCCGTCCGGCGCCGTGCACTGTGTGTACGGCGCCGGACCGGCTTTACCTGCGGACACCACCGCAGGCGGCACACCGCACCACCGGCTACACCGCACCGCCCGCACCACCGGCTACACCGCACCGCCCGCTGCACCGGCACATCGCCATACCGCCATACCGCCACACCGTCGTCCGGGGAGGACCACAACATGGGCGTCACACTCGCCAAGGGGGGCAATGTCTCACTCTCCAAGGCCGCACCGAACCTCACCAGGGTTCTGATCGGTCTCGGATGGGACGCGCGCTCGACCACGGGAGCCGACTTCGACCTCGACGCCAGCGCGCTGCTGTGCAACAGCGGCCGGGTGCTGGGGGACGAGTACTTCGTCTTCTACAACAACCTGAAGAGCCCCGACGGCTCCGTCGAACACACCGGGGACAACCTCACCGGCGAGGGTGAAGGCGACGACGAGTCGATCATCATCGACCTGACCAAGGTGCCGGCGGCCGTGGACAAGATCGTCTTCCCGGTCTCGATCCACGACGCGGACTCCCGCCGGCAGAGCTTCGGCCAGGTCAGCAACGCCTTCATCCGTGTCGTGAACCAGGCTGACGGACAGGAACTGGCCCGCTACGACCTGTCCGAGGACGCGTCCAGCGAAACCGCGATGATCTTCGGCGAGGTCTACCGGTACGGGGGTGAATGGAAGTTCCGTGCGGTGGGGCAGGGGTACGCGTCGGGGCTCCGAGGCATCGCTCTAGACTTCGGGGTCAACGTTTCGTAAAGCCGTACAAGACGATGGGGTGCCAGTGGTTCTGAAAACCTTCGGCTGGTCGTTCGCAATCACTGCGCTCGGTCTAGTCGCAGCGGTGTTCTACGGGGGGTGGCAGGCCTTCGGTATCGTCGCGATCCTGTCGGTCCTCGAGATCTCGCTGTCCTTCGACAACGCGGTGGTCAACGCCGGAATCCTGAAGAAGATGAATGCCTTCTGGCAGAAGATCTTCCTCACCGTCGGCGTCCTCATCGCGGTCTTCGGCATGCGCCTGGTCTTCCCCGTTGTGATCGTCGCGATCAGCGCCAAGATCGGCCCCATCGAGGCCGTCGACCTCGCCCTCTCCGACAAGGAGATGTACGAGCAGCTGGTGACGGACGCCCACCCGTCCATCGCCGCCTTCGGCGGCATGTTCCTGCTGATGATCTTCCTCGACTTCATCTTCGAGGACCGTGACATCAAGTGGCTCGCGTGGCTGGAGCGCCCGCTCGCCAAGCTCGGCAAGATCGACATGCTGTCCGCCTGCATCGCGCTGATCGTCCTGGTCATCGCCTCGATGACGGTCGGGGCCAATGCCCACCAGCACGGTGGCGTCCACGTGGACAAGGCGCAGACCGTCCTGATCTCCGGCGTCCTCGGCCTGATCACCTACATGATCGTCGGCGGTCTCTCCGGTTACTTCGAGAACAAGCTGGAGGAAGAGGAGGAAGCCGAGCACGAGGCCGAGGAAGAGGCCAAGCGGAGCGGCAAGCCCGTCTCGGCCGTCGCCATGGCCGGCAAGGCCGCCTTCTTCATGTTCCTCTACCTCGAAGTGCTCGACGCCTCCTTCTCCTTCGACGGGGTCATCGGCGCCTTCGCCATCACCAACGACATCGTGCTGATGGCCCTCGGCCTCGGCATCGGTGCCATGTACGTGCGTTCGCTGACGGTCTACCTGGTCCGCCAGGGCACCCTCGACGACTACGTCTACCTGGAGCACGGCGCGCACTACGCCATCGGCGCGCTCGCCGTGATCCTGCTCGTCACCATCCAGTACGAGATCAACGAGATCATCACCGGTCTCGTCGGCGTGCTGCTCATCGGATGGTCCTTCTGGTCCTCGGTGCGCCGCAACAAGCGCCTGGAACTGGAGGGTTCCACCGCCGAGGCATGACGGCGGCGGTAATGCGGAACGCTCCATTGCGGGGCGGTCCACCAGGTCCACGGACCCGGCGGGCCGCCCCGCTTCCGTAGGCTCAGGCCGATCAGGGGATCAGGGGACCAGGGGGTAGGGGATGGGCTTCTTCGACGGCATCATGGGCAGCCGGGCCGTGCAGTTCCAGTCGGGCAGTGCCTCGTCGAACGCGATCGAGCTGACCAAACGACATTCGACGGTGTCGCTCACCAAACAGGGGGCCGTCCACGGCAATCTGCGCGTGAACCTGTCCTGGCGCATGCGGACCTCGGACATCGGCGGCCGCTCCGGCCAGAGCGGCCAGCTGTTCCGGCATCCGTTCAAGCTGTTCAAGCCGGACATGGTGCAGGCGCACACCCAGGGCATGGTCAATGTCGACCTCGACATGGGCTGCCTGTACGAGTTGACGGACGGCACCCGCGGGGCCGTGCAGCCGCTGGGGAACCTGCTGGGCGACCTCAACGATCCGCCGTACGTCAAGCTCAGCGGGGACGACCGGTTCGGCTCGGCGTCGGGGGAGACCCTCTACGTCAACCTCGACCACGCCGACGAGATCAAGCGCCTGCTGGTCTTCGTCTACATCTACGACCAGACGCCGGCCTTTGACCGGACGCACGCCATGGTGACCCTCTACCCCGTCACGGGGCCGCGGATCGAGATCCCGCTGGACGAGCGGCACCCGCAGGCCCGGTCCTGCGCGGTCGTCTCCCTGGAGAAGGTCAAGGGCGAGCTCGTGGTGCGGCGCGAGGTGAAGTTCGTCTACGGGTTCCAGGCCGAGCTGGACCGGCTGTACGGCTGGGGGCTCCAGTGGGGGCGGGGCTACAAGAGCGCCAAGAACTGACCGGGGCCCCGGGACGGGTGACCGTCCTCGGGGCCCTCGGCGGCGTCGGCCGTCAGCTGCGTCAGCGGCGGATGAACTGCGGGCCCTGCACCGGCAGCCGGAACGACGGATCGCCGCCCGGACCCGGCACCGGGGCCGGGGAGACCGGCTGCGGGTACCCGTAGGCGGGCTGGACGGGCGGCGGGGCCTGCGTGGGCGGGGCCATCATCGCCGTCTGCTCGGAGGCGGGCCCGGAGGCAGGGCCGGCCGCGGGAGCCGCTTCGGACGCGGCCGCGTTCTCGTCGACCGAGATCCCGTGGTCGGTCGCGAGCCCCACCAGTCCGTCCGAGTAGCCCTCGCCGAGCGCCCGGAACTTCCACCCCTCGCCCCGCCGGTACAGCTCCCCGCAGATCAGCGCCGTCTCGGCGCCGGTCTCGGGCCGTACGTCGAAGTAGGCCAGCGGTTCGGAGCCGCCGGTCGCGGTGGCGTCGTAGAGGAGGATCCGCAGGTCGCTGACCCGGCGGAACGGGACGTCCTCGGCGGAGGCGACCACCAGGATCCGGTCCACCGTGGGCGTCACCGTGCGCAGGTCCGCCTGCACGGCATCGGTGATCGCGTCACCGATCTGCTTCTTGCCGAGTCGCCAGACGGCGCCCGAGGGGTGCCGGGGCTGGTTGTAGAAGACGAAGTCCTCGTCCGAACGCACCCGGCCGTCCGGGCCGACGAGCAGTGCCGAGGCGTCCACGTCCGGCACCTCGGGGCCGGCGGTCCAGCGCAGCACCGCCCGGACCGCCACGGGGGTCACCGGGATGTTCGAGCCCTTCTGCATCGCGTGCGTCATGCACGTCATCCTGCCCTCCCGGGGTGGACAGGGACAATGCGGCCCCCCGTAGGGCCTTGTCTCGAACGCGAGACCTGGGCATGGTGCAAGAGGGTTACCTGAACTTCATGTGCTTGAGGAACTCTTGACTCACGTTCGTACGTACTATTACCGGCCATGCCAGTTGGGCCGCCGAGGCAGTACGGGGGATAGCACATGCGTCACTTTGGGCACATATCGCCCACCGTCCGTAAGGACCTCTTCCACCAGGAACCGGCGGAATTCACCGGAGCCTCGCCCGCCCGCGTCCTCGCGGCGGCGCTGGGAGCCACGCTCTACAGCCCGGCCACCCGGCCCACGCTCGCGGCCGACATCCGCAAGCAGGCCGGCCGCGGGGTCGTCTCGATGGTCCTCTGCCTGGAGGATTCCATCAGCGACGGCGATGTCGCCGGAGCCGAGGAGAACCTCATCCGGCACTTCTGCGAGCTCGACGTCGACGGCGCGGAGCTCCCGCTGCTCTTCATCCGCGTCCGCACGCCCGAGCAGATACCCGACCTGGTGCGCCGGCTGGGCGGCTCCGTGCGGCGACTGGCCGGATTCGTACTCCCGAAGTTCGACGAGAACCGCGGGGTCGCCTTCCTCGAGGCCGTCGCCGACGCGGAGGCGGTCAGCGGACTGCCCCGCCTGTACGCCATGCCGGTCCTGGAGACCCCGGGCCTCCTCCACCTCGAAACCCGCGTCGAGGCCCTCGCCGGCATCTCCCGCACGGTCAACAGCCACCGCGAGCGCGTCCTGGCGCTGCGGCTGGGCGTGACCGACTTCTGCTCGGCCTACGGCCTGCGGCGCACGCCCGACATGACCGCCTACGACGTCCAGATCGTGGCGGGCGTCATCGCGGACGTCGTCAACGTCCTCAGTCGGGCCGACGGCACCGGCTTCACGGTGACCGGGCCCGTCTGGGAGTACTTCCGCAGCCAGCAGCGCCTCTTCAAGCCCCAGCTGCGCCGCAGCCCCTTCCTGGAGGAGGGCGTGGAGGAACTGCGCACCGCCCTGATCGAGCACGACCTGGACGGACTGCTGCGCGAGATCGAGCTGGACCGGGCCAACGGGCTGCTCGGCAAGACCTGCATCCACCCCGCCCACGTCACGCCCGTGCACGCGCTGTCAGTGGTCTCGCACGAGGAGTTCTGCGATGCGCAGGACATCCTGCGGCCCGAGCGTGGCGGCGGCGGCGTGATGCGTTCCGCCTACACGAACAAGATGAACGAGGTGAAGCCCCACCGGGCCTGGGCCGAGCGCACCATGCTGCGTGCCGAGGTCTTCGGGGTGGCGAAGGAGGAGGTCGGCTTCGTCGACCTGCTCACGGCCGGGCTCCAGGTGTGAACGCGCCCGCGCGGACGCAGGCCCAGGCCCAGGCGATGACGATGACGATGACGAAGAAAGGCAAGACGATCGAAGAGGTGTGGTCGGGTACCTGGGTCGCGGACCGGCTGGGCGTGGGCCTGGAGGACTCCGGTGACGGTCCGCGGCTGACGGAGCTGCTCGGACTGGCCCTGCGGCGCAACCCCAAGCGCGCACACCTGCTGGTCTCGCAGGTACTCGGCAAGCACGTCCCGCAGTCCCCGACCGTCGTCCACGCCGCCGGTTTCGACCTCGGCGCACGCGTACGGGCGCTGCTCGGCGAGGACGGCGCCGCGGCCGCCGTGGTCCTCGGCTACGCCGAGACCGCCACCGGCCTCGGCCACTGCGTGGCCGACGGCCTCGGCCCGGCCCCCTACCTGCACTCCACCCGTCGGCCCGTGCCGGGCGTGCGGGCGGCCGGCGGCTTCGAGGAGGCGCACTCGCACGCCACCTCGCACCTGCTGCTGCCCGAGGACCCGCAGCTGCTCGCCGGCAACGGGCCCCTGGTCCTCGTCGACGACGAGTTCTCCACCGGCAACACGGTCCTGAACACCATCCGCGACCTGCACGCCCGCCACCCCCGCTCGCACTACGTCGTCGTCGCCCTCGTCGACATGCGGTCGGCGGCCGACCGCGACCGGCTCACCGCCTTCGCCGCCGAGCTGGGCGCGCGCGTGGACCTGATCGCCCTCGCCTCGGGCACCGTCTCCCTCCCGGACGGCGTCCTGGCCAAGGGCCAGGCGCTGGTCGAGGAGTACGAGGCGCGCACCGCCGCGCCCGAGCGGGACCGGGGCGGCCCCGCCGACGCGGCGGACGCCCCGCGGCCGGTCACCCGCGTGGACCTGGACTGGCCGGCGGGCGTCCCCGACGGCGGCCGCCACGGCTTCACCGCGGCGCACCGCACCCGCCTGGAGGCGGCCCTGCCCGAGCTCGCGGGCCGGCTCGCCGCCGCGCTGGGCGAGAACCCCGGGCGGGTCCTCGTACTCGGCAACGAGGAGCTGATGTACGCGCCGCTGCGCCTCGCCAAAGCCCTGGAGGACGCGGGGGCGGCCCGCGAGGTCCGCTTCTCGACCACCACCCGCTCACCCGTGCTCGCCGTCGACGACCCCGGATACGCCATCCGCACCCGGCTGGTCTTCCCGGCCCACGACGCCCCGGCCGACGGCCCCGGCGACCGCTACGCCTACAACGTCCACAGCACGGACGGTGCCGGTTTCGACGCCGTCGTCGCCGTCGTGGACTCGGCCGGGGACACCCCCGAACTGCACACGGGACTGCTGGCGGCCCTCGCCCCGCACACCGGCCACGTCGTCCTGGCCGTCGTCCCGTCCTACACCCCCGACCGGCGGGAGCCGAAGCCGATCATGACCGAGCTGACCGAGCCGACCTCGCTGTCCGAGCTGACCGCGCTGTCCGACCCGACCGAGCTGTCCGACCCGACCCTGCGCGAGCCCCTGCGCGGCCCCGCCTTCTCCTCGTACGCCCCCGAGGACGTCGGCTGGCTGCTCCAGGACTTCTCCGACGTCGAGCTGGAGGCGCCGACGGAGGAGCGCGAGGAGGCGATACAGGCGGGCGGCGCACACTACGCCGAGTCCCTGCCCGTCGAGTACCAGCCGTCCCCCCAGTACCAGGAGCTGTACCAGAGCGCGCTGGCCGCCTCCGCCGTCCGCGTGGCCCGGGCCGTCGGCACGGTCACCGAGACCGTCCTCGCCGAGCGCTCCCCGTCCCCGGTCCTGGTCTCCCTGGCCCGAGCCGGCACCCCCGTCGGCGTACTGATGCGCCGCTGGGCCCGCGCCCGCCACGGGCTGGACCTGCCCCACTACGCCGTCTCCATCGTGCGCGGCCGCGGCATCGACGCCAACGCCCTGCGCTGGCTGGCCGCCCACCACGATCCGGCCGACGTCGTCTTCGTCGACGGCTGGACCGGCAAGGGCGCCATCACCCGCGAGCTGCGCGACGCCCTCGCCGAGTTCCCGGGCTTCGACCCGGAGATCGTCGTCCTCGCCGACCCCGGCTCCTGCGTGCCCACGTACGGCACCCGGGAGGACTTCCTGATCCCCTCCGCCTGCCTCAATTCCACCGTCTCCGGTCTCATCTCGCGTACGGTGCTGAGGTCCGACCTCGTCGGTCCCGCCGACTTCCACGGCGCGAAGTTCTACCGCGAGCTCGCCGGAGCCGACGTCTCCGTCGCATTCGTCGACACCGTCGCCGCCCACTTCGACGCGGTGGCCGACGCCGTCGACGAGGAGGTCAAGGAGCTGCTCGCGGCCGACCGGACCCCCACCTGGGAGGGCTGGGCGGCGGTCGAGCGGATCAGCGAGGAGTACGGCATCCACGACGTGAACCTCGTCAAGCCCGGCGTCGGCGAGACCACCCGCGTCCTGCTGCGCCGGGTGCCGTGGAAGATCCTGGCGCAGCGCGGCGCCGGGGCCGACCTGGACCACGTACGGCTGCTCGCCGAGCAGCGCGGTGTCCCGGTGGAAGAAGTCGACGGACTGCCCTACACGTGCGTAGGACTCATCCACCCCCGATTCACGCGCGGCGCCACGGGCGCCGACGGAAAGGCTGTGGCCTCGAAGTGACTGTCCTCGTAGCCAGTGATCTCGACCGTACGCTCATCTACTCGACGGCCGCCCTCGGCCTGACCATGCCCGATCCGGTGGCCCCGCGGCTGCTGTGCGTCGAGGTCCACGAGAGCAAGCCGCTGTCCTACATGACGGAGACGGCGGCGGGACTGCTGGCGGAGCTGACGGCCGACCCTTCGGTGGTCTTCGTCCCCACCACCACCCGGACCCGCAAGCAGTACCAGCGCATCCGCTTCCCCGGCCGCCCGGCCCCGTACGCCATCTGCGCCAACGGCGGGCAGCTGCTCGTCGACGGGGTACCGGACCGGGACTGGCGGCGGCAGGTCGCGGCGCGCCTGGCCGAGGAGTGCGCCCCCCTGGAGGAGGTGCACCAGCACCTGCTGGCCACGGCCGACCCGGTGTGGCTGCGCAAGGCGCGCCTGGCGGAGGACCTCTTCGCGTACCTCGTCGTCGAGCGGGCCCTGGTCCCGGACGAATGGCTCAAGTCCCTGACCCGGTGGGCCGAGGACCGCGGCTGGACGGTCTCCCTCCAGGGCCGGAAGATCTACGCGGTCCCGCGCCCGCTCACCAAGAGCGCGGCGATGCGCGAGGTCGCCCGACGTACGGGCGCATCCACCACCCTCGCGGCCGGCGACTCGCTGCTGGACGCGGACCTGCTGCTGGCGGCGGACGCGGCCTGGCGCCCGGGCCACGGCGAACTGGCCGACGCGGCCTGGACGGCGCCGACGGTGACCGCCCTGGCCACGGCGGGCGTCCTCGCGGGAGAGGAAATCGTGCGCGCATTCGCCCAGGAGGCGGCCCGACTGGGCAGACTGGACGCATGACCAAGGGCAACAGCACCAAGATCACGGACGAGCTCTACCGGTACATGCTCGACCACAACCCCCCGCTGGACCGGGTCCAGCGGGGGCTGGTGGCGACGACGTACACCAAATTCCCGGACGTGGCCGGGATGCAGTCGGCGGAGGAGCAGGGGCCGCTGCTGGCCTTCCTGGTGCGGCTGACGGGCGCCCGCCACATCGTGGAGGTCGGCACCTTCACCGGCTTCTCGGCCCTGTCGATGGCCCAGGCGCTGCCCGCCGACGGCCGCCTCATCGCCTGCGACGTCTCCGAGGAGTGGACGCGGTACGGCCAGCAGGCCTGGGAGGACGCGGGCGTCGCGGACCGCATCGAGCTGCGCATCGCACCGGCCCTGGAGACCCTGCGCGCGATGCCGACCGAACCGCACATCGACATGGCCTACGTGGACGCGGACAAGCAGAGCCAGATCTCCTACTGGGAGGAGCTCGTCCCGCGACTGCGCCCGGGCGGCCTGATCGTCACCGACAACACGCTGTTCCACGGCACGGTCCTCGACGAGTCGGCCACGGGCGCGGCGGCCGGCGTCCGCGCCTTCAACGACCACGTGTCGGCGGACCCGCGCATGGAATCCGTCCTGCTCGCCATCTCGGACGGCCTGACCCTGTCACGCAAGCGCTAGGCCGTCCTTCCCGGGATCAGCCGCAGCCGCCGCCACCACAGCAGCCGCCCCCGCCGCCCATCGCGGGCGCGGGAGCGCTGCTCGTGCCGCCCACGGCGACGGCTGACAACAGCTTCACGGTGTCGGAGTGCCCTGCCGGGCAGTCGGCGGGCGCGGAGGACTCGGCCATGGGCCGGCTGACCTCAAAGGTGTCGTCGCAGGTCCGGCAGCGGTAATCGTATCGAGGCATGCGCACAGGCTAAGCGCGGCCGACGCCCGGGCGCTACGTACGCCGCGGCTAGGGGCAGCGGCCGTGCATGACGGGGGTCGCGGGGGCCCGCCCCTGAACGCGCCGCGTCCGGTCCTCCCGGGCCGCCTGCTCGGGGTGGCGGGCCCGCCAGTACGGATTGTCGTGCGGCAGGGCGCTGCCCACCCGCCCGTACATCCCGAACCACATCAGCATCACGCCGACGACGAAACTGAACAGCACGTTCTGGATCTTGAAGGCCAGGAAGTTCAGCTCCGTGTCCAGCAGCGCGAGATTCACGAAGCCACTCGCGATGAACAGCACGCCCAGCACGATGTTCAGGGTCGAGGCGAAGGTGCCGCCCACCACCATCCCGTAGATCAGCAGCGCGCCGATGCAGATCGACAGGACACTCAGCGCCCCGTTGGTGTTCAGGGCGAGCACCGTGTCCCCGCCGGTGTCGAAGAACCCGATCTGATTGACAAGCCCCAGGATCCCGAACACCACCAGCAGCAGGCCCATCAGCCCCGCTCCGACCCGATACACCTGGCCGAGCTTGTGGTCGGTGGGCAGATGATCGTCGAGCTGCGCGTTGACGGGATGCAGCACGCGTGCCATGCGCCGCGAGACCGTGTCGGCGAAGCGCGGCGGGACGGGCGCGTTGGGATCGGGCTCGTGGGCGACGTAGGGCGCGTAGTGCTCGTGCGGCTCGGTGCACCCGTAGGCCGCGTGAGCCACGTAGGGCTCATGGGCCGCGGGAGGCTCGTGGGTGGTGTGGGCAGCCATGGTGCCCTCCTCTGTTCCGTTCCCGGCACCTCCCAGCATCCGCCGCGGACCGCCCAGAAACAACCGGGTGCCCGCCGGGGCAGTGGCCTAGGCGTGCCCGCGCTCGGCCCGGATCCCGCTCACCACCCGGTTCACGGCAGCCCGTACGTCCGCCATCTCCAGCAGGAACGCCCAGTAGTCCGGGTGCCGCCCCTCCAGTGCCGAAAGCGCCCGGGTCACCCGGGCCACCGCATCGTCCAGCGGCTGCGCGTGCCGCGGATCCGGCACACTGCGCCCCGCCATCGCCAGCCGCTGCGCGTCCCGGATCGCGAACCGGGTCCGCTCCACCTCCGCCTGCGGATCCCGCGCCACCGCCTCCAGCCGCGTCAGCCGGTCCTGCGCCGCCGACACCGCCTCGTCCGTCGCGTCCAGCGAGCCGCGGACCGCCTCGATCAGCGCCCCCACATCGGCCCAGCGCTGCTCGTCCCGGGCCCGGCCGGCCTCCAGCAGCTGCTCCTCGGCCCGCGCCACGTCCCGTACCGCCTGGTCCGGCACGTGCTGCAGGTCCTGCCAACAGGCCGCACTGAACCGCCGCCGCAGCTCACTGAGCACCGGATCCACCCGGTCCGCCCGGTTGCGCAACGCCTGTGCCCGCGTCCGCAGACTCACCAGCCGCCGGTCGATCTCCGCCGCCCGCTCGGGCAGCCGCGCCGCCTCGGCCCGTACGGCCTCCGCATCCCGCAGGATCCGGTCGGCGCGCTGCACCGTCTCCTGCACGCCGTGCTGGCCCGCGCCCTGGTTCAGCTTGGTCAGTTCCGGGCCGAGCGCCGCCAGCCGCGCCGCGAGGTCATCGGCCCGTATCCCCTTGGCCCGTACGGCGTCCAGCGCGTCACTCGCCCCGAGCAGCGCGGCCCTGGCCCGCTCCCGGGCCGGCGCCACCCGCGCGAGCTGTGTCTCGGCCTTGTCCAGCAGCGGCTGCAACCCCTGCGCGAACCGCTCCAGCTCCCCCTGGACCCGCACCAGCTCGTCCCGCGCCCGGGTCAGCTGCTCCCGCGCGCGCATGGCGACCGAGGCATCCAACTCGGCCCGGTCCAGGTCGTGCGCGTCGACCGCCTCGATGTAGACGTGACTGACCTCGTCGATCCGCCGCCCCAGCGCGGCGAACCCCTCGGTCGCCTGCCGCGCGGCGGGCGACCCGTCCGCCGCGGCGATCGTCTCGATCGAGATCCGCAGGTCCCGCTGCGCCGTGTCCAGCTCGTAGAACGCGGCCGCGGCGGCATCCTTCGCCGCCTGCGCATCCGCCCGCCGACTCTCGTCCCGCCCGCCGAACCACCGCCGGGATGCCGTCGTCACAATCCCTCTCCCGTACCGCGTCCGCCATGCCCCGGTCCATTCTCTCCCACGCGAACGGGTTTGCGTGGGGGGCGTGCGCGCCATGTAGGCTGTCCACTCATCCACGGGTGCGTAGCTCAGGGGTAGAGCGCTGCTCTTACAAAGCAGATGTCGGCGGTTCGAAACCGTCCGCGCCCACCAGCACGAAGGCCCCCAACCGATCATGGTTGGGGGCTTTCGCACGCCACATCGACGCCACATGACATCCACGATCGACATCCAAGGGGCGAGCCAGAGGTGGGCGCGTCGACACGGGCCCGCGGGCGTCTGCCGCGGCCCCTGCGTCTCATACGGCCTCGATGTCGTCGACGGCGGTTGAGATTTCCCGGCCGGACGGTCCTCGGATGTAGGAGAGTTCCACCCAGTGCTCGTGAAGCTCGGATGCCGACACGTTCTCGTTGACGACAGCCATCAACTCACCTTCGAGGCCCGAGACAATGTCTCGGACGCGCTTGCGGAGCAGGCGATGGGTGGCCTCTTGCGCACGGCCGGCCGACTGCCGGGCCTGAGTTGGGCCGGGCGCCGTACCCCCGCCGTCACGGATGACGGGTGCGTGAGGCGACCGCACCACCGGAAATGGGCGGACGGGGAGCAGCTGCTGCCGCGCCGTGGCCACGGCTGGTGTGGTCGCTCCGCGTCGGTACCGGTCTCGTCGTGGCTGATGAGCGCGTCGTCCAGGGGAGATCTGATGCAGGCCCTTCCCTGTCCGCGCTGATGGGGAAGGGCCTCCGGGCTATCGGCCCGCTGCTACAGACCCCGGTCCCTGTTCCAGCGGCTCACATGCATCGCGTAGAAGACGTTTCCGATGCCCGCTGTGAACATAAACAGCCAGAAATGGACGCCAAATGACTGCCGTCGACGCCTCATTCCTGCCCCACCGATGACTGCGGCAGCCGATGCCGCTGCGGAGCTGCTGTTGTTGATGATGATGGTAGGAGGCTGCCCGTAATAAGCCTGGGCAGGCTGTTGGTCTGGCGATGTCGTCATGCTGCGTTTACTCCTCGGTGCGCCACGTGTGCAAGAGAGCGAGACGCACCATAGATGCGCGTATGTGCTCACTGAGGTGAAACCACCCGTGTGTCACCCGGCCGGGGGTCCGAGAAGTCCCTCGCTCTCGGCCCCTCCCAGAACCGTGCAGGTCGGTGCCCATCAGGACAACGGCACCGACCTCGAAGGAGCACGCCATGGCGTGCACCGACCCCAGTGCGACAGCGGCATCATCCCCAACCCGCACTCCGACGACCCCGAGGGCCTCACCCTCTGCCCCACCTGTAACCGCGGCTACGATCCCCGCGACCACCACGACTACGCCGGCTGACCATCCCAGGGCCCCGGCGCGAGTCGGGGTCCGCAGGGCTGGCGGTACAGCAGCGGCGGATCGCCAACGCTCCTGGAGTAGTAGTACGGCTCCGGCGGTCGCTCAGACGCGGCAACCGTCACATGGCATGCGTGGCCGGGAGCGTTGCCCACTGTGGCCGGGACGGGTACCAAAAGACGGCCAGCGGCGAGGGAGGGGTGGCCTCTTGCGCAAGGCTGGCCGACTGTCAGGCCTGAGTTGGGCCGGGCGCCGTACCCCCGACGTCACGGATGACGGGAGCGTGAGGCGACCGCACCAACGCGGATGGGCTGGCGGGGGGAGCAGCTGCTGCCGCGGCGTGGTGCCGGCCGGTGTGGTCGCTCCGCGTCGGTACCAGCCTCGCTGTGGCCGATGAGCGTGTCGTCATGCTGGCTGGCGTGAGCCACTGAGGCTCCGTCGATCCCGTGGTCACGTGCCACTCTCGTTTGCTCTGCCACCCCAGGTGGGAGGGCCTCAGCCATAGGCTCTGACCTGGGCAGATGCGTGTCTCTATGGCATCCCTACAAGATTTCGCCCGCTGAGTCCACGAACGTTACCATTCACGCCAAAGTGCTCAATATCGCATGGTTTCGTTAACGCCAACGAGGCGCAGCGGATGGATTGCCAACCCAAAGGCAACTCATGCCGCCCCACGAACGGGAGCAGTCATGGTCGATCGAGACTTTCGTCGCGACCTCCTCTATCCGCTCATTGTGGCGCTAGCCACCGCAGCACTGACATGGGGCACGGGTGCGATTTCGGGCCATTCGGAGCATGTCGACATTGCTAGCGTCATTGCGTCGCAGATCGAGCTGGGGTGGATCCCGTGCGTGGGATGACGGGTCAGATGCCTCCACCGGTCGGCATTCATTGCCCGTGGGCTTGAGCAGATATGGCCACCATCGACCGAGTGGGAGTACCTCGGAGCGTGCTGTCGTACAGCAGCGAAATGCAGCAGCCACAGCAACCGACTACGGGCCGCAGCGCCCGTCAGACCCTTCCGGGCGGCCTGCATGACGGTCAACGCCCGATCTAGATAGTGTTACGGATCGGAAGGTCGGCCGTGCCAGACGCGTGCCAGGTACGGCGGGGAACAGCAGTCAACGGCGGGTGCCGGGGCGAGCCCTAAGGTCCTCCCTGGCACCCGTTTCGGCTGGTTACGAGCCGGATCGGGCGGGAAGATCGGTGATTCCCAAGCTCAGAGCGCACTGCCGCCCTCACGTAGGTCCTCTCGCATACGGAGGCGCAGTGCGGCAAGGGCGTCATCGTAGCCGCGGCGCCCCTCCAAGTAGGCCGGCTCGGTGACCAATACACCCTCCATCACGAGGTCGCGGAGGCGACGTAGCTGACGGAACGCACTTTCAGAGGCCTCTACGACCCGGGTAGGTGCTGTGATGGTCATCTGGTAGCGCAATCCGATACATGGTCCGAACGCTGCACGGGCGGTGGTGCGCCGCACAGGAAGAGGCATGTCCGGATCCCGAGCCACGTTGCCAGAGGTGTGACGGGCCTCAGAGAGGCATGCCAGGTACTCCCCATACAAGGTGCGACGCGTCTGGGTTTCACGGTCCAGTCGCTCTCGCTGCCATCGGCGCCTGTCGAGCAGCATGGCGGATCCGGTGGCGATCGCAGCGCCAACTATGGTGCTGATCAGGGTGACCCACTGCATGGGTCGACGGTATCCATGGCCGTGTGCACCCGACTAGGCATCCTTGAGGCAGAGTGGCAGCACGAAGTGGGCGGCCCAGCCTATTGCGGCCTATGCATGGACTGGCGTCGCTACGGATGGCACCCCTAGACCATCTGACCTGGTGATACGCGTGAGACACGCGCGCCCTGCGGAGCCGTGTGCCGGCGGTGCTCCTGTCCGCCTTGCCTGCGCCTTCCCACTGGTTCTCCTTGGCGAGACCATCCCGGGGTCCGATTGTCGATGACGCTGGAAGCAGGTGGGGGCGGATGACGCAGCCCAGGTGTGGGGCGCAGACAAGCAAGGGGCGGCCGTGTACCAAGCCCGCGATCATGAACAGCTCTCGGTGTCAGTTACACCAGGGCGGCTGGTCGAGCTATGGAGTGGCGCAGCGGAAGAAGAAGGAAGCCGAAGCCAAGATGCGGAAGCTTCGGAAGAGGAAGTGAGCCGGTGGGCGGCTTGCCTCTGACATCCACGGGTGACATCAACGGGGGTGGACACCGACAGTGCAGGGCGGTCGTGGAGAGGCGTCGCCGCCTGGGCTGAGTGGGCTATGGGCGAGGGCCGGGCGAGCTTACAAAGCAGATGTCGGCGGTTAGAAACCGTCCGCGCCCACCAGTACGAAGGCCCCCAACCGATCATGGTTGGGGGCCCTCGAAGTTCCAAGTGACGGCAGTGGCCCGCCCGGTCGGCGGCCGACGGTGCAGCATCCGGTTCACGTGCCGGATGTCCGCGCGCTGCGCGTCCTGGAAGAGGTGCGCGCACTTGTTCATCGTGACGGCGATCTGCGCGTGCCCGGGGATCTCCATCACGACCCGGGGCGGTACCCCAGCGGTGGTCAGCAAAGTGGCTGTCCCGTGCCGCACGTCGTGCAATCGGGCCACCCGATCGAGGGCGTCCTCGGTCGCCCGGGTGAAGGATCGGTACACGTTCCGCGGCTCTATGGGCCGACCGGTCCGGGTGGTGAACACATAGCCGGTCTTTTCCCGCGCGTAGGGACCCCTCGTGCATGGCGGCGCGAGGCCGGGTGTCACACAGGCGCGGCCCATTGGTGGACAGTTGAGCCCCTTCTGGCATCGGAGGCAGGCGTTTGCTCGTGCTTGCCGGCGGCCGCTCACCCGCCCCCGGAGCCGGGCGCTCCGCTTTCTCTCCCGCTGGATGCCGGACAACCGGCTTTGCTCGCCTATGGTTTGAAGTTGATCATCAGGCGGTGTGAGCAGCGAGGGGGCGCGAACGTGCGCGGATTGAAGGGCGTCATGGGGGCCGTCGGACTGGCTCTGCTGCTTGCGGGGTGGGCGGTGACGCATCGGAGCCGGAGTCGGAGCCGCTCGGCAAGGACACCGGGATCCGGTACGAGAAGTCCCAGGTGCCGACGGTCCAGAACATGACCTGTGACCGCAAGCGCGGCTCGATCCGGTACGGGCTCAACGCCCACAAGGACGATTCCCTGCCCGAGCACAAGGGGGAGAACGACTCCGAGGACTACGTCTGCCACGGGCCCGACCGGATCAGTCTCGCCGTCGAAGGGCGGACGGTAACGGCACCGCACATCGCGGCCGAGTACGACCTCTACGGAGCCGTTCCGGACCCGCTCAAGACCGTCAAGACCGTGTACACCGAATCCTTGGCGGAGGACCACGAACGCACCCTGGTCGGCGAGGCGGAGACGGTCACCACCAAGACGGCGGCGATCACCTGCCAGAAGAACGTCTTGGAGACCTTCCCCATGACCACGTGCCTGTGGGCGAACCACGGCGCGGTCGGCGCGGTCGACTTCTACCCGCCTGCCGGCCGGCACCCTGAGATCGCGGAAGCAGTCGCCCGGACCAAGGAACTCATCGCGACCGGCCTGGTCGAATCCCCGCGCTGACCTCGTGGGCCGGTCCTCGCCGCGCGGCCGCAGCGGCCGGGACGTCGCTCCAGCAGCCGGTCCACGTGCCCGCTGTCCGCGCGCCGCGCGTGCCCGAGGATCGCCATCAGGACCCGCGCGGCAACATGGGTACGGGCTCTGCGAGGACGGCCGGCTCCCGGCGAGCCGTCGTGCGGACAGCGGGACTTGGGGACTTCCGGGCGGCGGAGTCATCGAACTCGCCGGGTCCCCGGAGGCCGGTGTACGCCG
The DNA here is from genome assembly GCF_036178145.1 of Streptomyces sp. NBC_00273. Taxonomy (NCBI): domain Bacteria; kingdom Bacillati; phylum Actinomycetota; class Actinomycetes; order Kitasatosporales; family Streptomycetaceae; genus Streptomyces; species Streptomyces sp. NBC_00273. Next base: position 6,619,137 of record NZ_CP108067.1, read on the forward strand.
CGAGGGCCGGCAAGGGGAGGGCGTCGACGTCGAGTGACCTCGCCCTCTGCACAGGCAGCGTCCATGGCCTGGCGACCTGCACCGGCCAAGCGGGCGCTGTTGTCTCGGCTGTTACCGGCCCGGCTTCCGCTGCGCGCCGCTCATTGGCACGTTCGTGAGCCTCCTGCGTGAGCGGCCGGAGCCGGAAGGTACGGGCACGGGCCCCGTGTACGGGGCCGGCCGCGCCGCGGTCGCCCTGTCCGTCGTCGCACTGGCGGTCTCGATGTTCTCGGGGGCGGGCGCGGAGGACGTCGACTACTCCGGTACCTGGACCACCCGCGAGCGCGACGTCATCCTCACGCTGAGCGGCTCGCCCGGCGGGCGGGGGAGCTACACCCTGAGGTCGGCAACGTGTTCGGAGGAAGCCGACTGGACCCTCGACCACCCGCAGATGTCGACGTCGGTCCAGGTCTGGCTGCTCCGGGGCAACGGGACCGCACGCTGCGTACCCGGCCCCGACAACGTCATGCTGCACGTTGCCGGCGGCACCGTGGCCAAGCCCGTCCTCAGTGCGGCCGGCCCGAACGGCGCCGTCTGGTTCCTCGCCCGGCAGTGACGGGAGGCGCGCCCCGTACGACGGCGCTCACGCCCGGACCTCGATGCCCAGCTCGGCGAGCAGGCCGCGGATTCGCTCCTCGATCGAGTCGCGGATCGGCCGGACCGCGTCCACGCCCTGGCCGGCGGGGTCGTCCAACGTCCAGTCGAGGTACCGCTTGCCCGGGAAGTAGGGGCACGCGTCGCCGCACCCCATGGTGATCACGACGTCGGACGTCTCAACCGCGCGGGCCGTCAGCATCTTGGGGGTTTCGGCGGAGATGTCGATGCCGACCTCGCGCATCGCCTCGACCACGGCCGGGTTCACGGCGTCGGCGGGGGCGGAACCGGCCGATCGGACGGCGACCCGGTCGCCGCCCAGGTGGGTGAGAAAGGCTGCGGCCATCTGGGACCGGCCCGCGTTGTGGACGCAGACGAACAGCACGGACGGGGCGGTGGTGGTCATGGTCGGGGCTTCCTGTGTGGAGGTGGATCAGCGGCCGGTGGCGGTGAGTTCGTGCTCACCGGTGGAGACGTGCGCGCGGTCCTTCGGTGCCGGGAAGCGGCCGAAGAGGGCGGCGAGGAGGAGGACGCCGAAGGCGGCGCCGAGGAACTGGGCGGCGACGAACGGCGGTACGGAGGCCGGGGCGATGCCTGCGAAAGAGTCGGAGAAGGCGCGCGCGACGGTCACGGCCGGGTTGGCGAAGCTGGTGGAGGAGGTGAACCAGTACGCCGCGCCGAGGTAGGACGCCACCACGAGCGGACCGAGTCGCTGCTGACCGGTGCGGGCCAGTCCGAGGGCGAGCAGGACCAGGCCGGCGGTCGCGACGACCTCGCCGAGCAAGAGGTGACCGGCTGACCGGTCGTGGGTGGAGAGCCGGGCGAGGGGTTCGCCGAACATCGCGTTGGCCAGGATCGCGCCGCTGACGCCTCCGACCATCTGCGCGGGTACGTACGCCGCCACGTCGCGCAGGTCGGGTCCGTCCTCGCCGCGGCGCCCCGCCCACCACGCGGCCAGGGTCACGGCCGGATTGAAGTGGGCGCCGGAGAGCGGGCCGAGCAGGGCGATCAGCACGCCGAGGCCGAAGACCGTCGCCAGGGAGTTGGCCAACAGTTGCAGGGCCACGTCGTCGGTCAGCTCGGTGGCCTGGATGCCGGAGCCGACCACGACCGCGACCAGGGCGGCCGTCCCGACCAGCTCGCCCAGTGCGCGACGCCGTAGGGGGGCGGTCATCGGGCCACTCCGGCCACTCCGGCCACACCCGCCACACCGGCAGCTCCGGCAGCTCCGCCAGTTCTGGCCGCTCCGGCCTCGTCGGTGGCCTGGAGGAGTGAGGAGAGCTGGGCGAGGGCGGCCGGTAGCACCCAGTAGTAGACCCAGGTGCCCCGTCGCTCCGAGCCCACCAGGCCCGCTTCCCTCAGCACCTTCAGGTGGTGGGAAATCGTCGGCTGCGAAACGTCGAACGGGCCGATGAGGTCGCAGACGCACGCCTCGCCGCCCTCGTGCGAGGCGATCAGCGAGAGCAGGCGCAGTCGTACCGGGTCCGACAGGGCCTTGAACATCCTCGCCAGAGCGGCGGCGGCCTCCTCGTCCAGCGGCTTGCGGACCATCGGCGAGCAGCATGCGGCCTGATCGTCCTGGCCGATCACGGGGAGCCCTGATTTCGACATCGACATCTGTCTATGTTGACAGTCATCTATTTCAGAGGCAACCTCGAAGGCATCAGCCTGTATCGATGAATGTCGAAACAGGATCGGATCGTGAAGATCAGGGAGACCGCCATGTCCCGTGTTCAGCTCGCCCTGCGCGTCGCCGACCTCGAAGGATCCATCGCCTTCTACTCGAAGCTCTTCGGCATCGAACCCGCGAAGATCCGCCCCGGATACGCGAACTTCGCCGTCGCCGAGCCGCCGCTCAAGCTCGTCCTGATCGAAGGGGAGGCCGGCGAGGAGACCCGACTCGACCACCTCGGTGTGGAGGTGGAGGCCACCGAACAGGTCACCGCAGCCACCACCCGGCTGAAGGACGCGGGGTTGGCGACCTTCGAAGAGAACGACACCTCGTGCTGCTACGCCGTCCAGGACAAGGTCTGGGTCACCGGCCCCGGCAAGGAGCCCTGGGAGGTCTACGTGGTGAAGGGAGACGCCGACGTCCTCGACAAGGGCGTCGAGGGTGCGCCGGACGCCTGCTGCACCGCCGGGACGCAGAACCTCGCCCCGGCCGCCGCCGGTTGCTCCTGCGGCGCCTGACGGGTCCGGCGCCTGACGGGTCCGGCGTCTGACGGGTCCCGGCGCCGCGCCGACGTGTGTCGGGGGTGCCTCCGTCCCCGTGTGCAGCGGAAGGGGGAGTGACCCGCGAAGACCCCCGGCCGGTCGCGGTCGGGGGTCTTTCGGGTGGTTCGCTCAGGCGTTGGGGCGCTTGCCGTGGTTCGCCTTCTTCTTCTTGCGGGCCCGACGCTTGTTGCCTCGCTTGGCCATGGTCGTGGTCTCCCTCGTAGGCGACTGGTTCATGCCTCGGTCAGTCTAGGTTCGGTGTGGTTCATCCGCATTTGGTGAGGTGGACGCTCTCTTGGCCGCCGGTTCGGGGCGTGGGATCGTCGGAGGATGGGCGAGCTCGCGTGGGGTGGGTTGGTCGTGGCTGCGGTCGCCGTGGCATTGGCGCTGATGGAGCGGTCCCTGGGGGCGGGCTTCGAACGGAAGCGGGACGAGGAGCGGGTGCGGCTGCTCGCGCACCTCGCCGAACCGGGCGAGGCGGAGGCCGAGGCCGAGGCCGACAGGCCGTCCGTCGTCGTGGCCGGCAGGGGGAAGTTCCAGGACGTCGGCGGGATCCCACATCCCGCGGCGCAGCTCGGCGACCGGCGGGACGACTTCACGCCGATCCTCGTGGAGTACTACGCCTACGGACTGACCCAGGCGCGGAGCAGCTTCGCGACCAGCCAGCGGTTCGCCGGGGTCGGCGCGGCGATCCTGCTCTTCGGGATCGGGCTGGCCGTCTGGAAGGCCGAGGGCGGCGGGGAGCTCTACCTGGGGATCGTCACGAGCTCGGCGGGACTGGTCACCACCCTGATCGGACAGCTCTTCCACCGGCGGGCCGACATCGCGCTCAAGCACATGGCCGACCAGACCGCCTCGCTGCGCGACGACCGGCGGGCCGCCGAGACGACCCAGCAGGCCATCGAACTGCTCGACACGGTCGAGGACCCGGGGCTCAGGGCCCGCCTACAAGCCGGTTTGATCATGAAACTTTCCGGGGCCGAGCTCCCCCGGTAGCGGGATAGTAGGGGTATGTGCCGTTCCATTAAGACCCTGCGCCCGCCCGCCATCCCCGAGAAGGCGACCGAGGACGAGATCCGCGCCGCCGCCCTGCAATACGTACGGAAGGTGTCCGGGTTCCGGGCGCCCGCCGCGCACAACCGCGAGGTGTTCGAGGCGGCCGTGGACGCCGTTGCCGAGGCCACCGCGGCGCTGCTCGACGGGGTGCACGTACGGGGGCAGGCCACCCCGGCGTGACCCGGCCGGTCGGACCCGGGCGGTCGGACCCGGTCGGATCCGGTCGGACCCGGTCGGCGCCTACGAGGCCGCCGCGCGGCGACGCATCACCCACACTCCGGCACCCAGCGCGCCCGCGGTGAGGGCGCTGCCCAAGGCGATCTGTCCGGGGCTCATCGAACCGATGCTGCCCCCCGTGCCACCGCGAGCCGCACCCGAGCTGACCTGCAGGGACAGGGTGACGCGCTCGCCACCGGGGCCGCCGCACTCGAAGACGACGCGGTGCGTGCCCGAGCTCGCGTTGCTGAAGACGGTGGCGCTCCCGATGAGGCTGGCGGCGGTCTGGCTGCCCGGGGTCAGCCGGGCCTCGCCGAAGGCGGTCGACGTCACCCTGGCGACCTGCGTTCCGCAGCCCGAGACGTTCAGCGCGACCCGCCCGCCCGGGGCGACGGCGGTGGGGGAGACGGTGGCGGAGGGGGCCGCGTACGCGAGGGTGGCGGGAGCGGCGGCAGCGACGATGAGGGTCGCGGCCGCAACGGTCATCAGGCGGCGGTGGGCCGTGGCGGGCGCGGTGGCAGGCGGTGCGGCGGGCGGTTTGGCGGGCATGGAGAGGACTCCTCGGCTCGTCGAAACGGCGCGGCCAGGCCACTGATGTGACGCGGATTCGGTTGCGCACCGTGCTGTGGACGCTAGGAGCCCAGCCCTGGGGCGGCGATCGGGGCCGGGTGAACGGGTGAGCCCACTGCTCCGCCCGGGGGAGCCGGGTCGCGCCGGACGGCCTACGCCGTCGCCGCGGCCGCTTCCGGTCGGCGCACCAGGAAGGCCGCCAGCGCGCCCGCGGCGAAGAGGGCGACGACGGACAGGGCGGTGCCGAGCCACTGGGTGCCCAGCCACTGCGTACCGAAGTAGCCGAGGGCCACGCTGTAACCGGCCCAGGCCATGCCCGCCAGGACCGACCAGGGCAGGAACTCCGCCACCTTGCGCTGGGTCTTGCCCGCACCCAAGGACACCACCGAGCGTCCCGCCGGGGCGAAGCGGGCGATGACCACCAGAGCGCCGCCACCGCGCGCCAGAGCCGTGCCGAGGCGCTCGTGGGCCCGGGTCAGCCGGCGGGAGCGGGCGATGGCCCGGTCCAACCGGGCTCCGCCGCGCCGGCCCAGCCGGTACGCGGCCATGTCACCCAACACCGAGGCGGTCGTGGCGATCACGAGCAGGAGCAGGATGTCCGGGACCTGTTCGGGTACCGGTACCGGGCCCGTTGCCCCGGCCGCCGCCGCAGCCGCCGCCGCGGTGATCACCAGAACTCCGCTCGGAAGGACAGGGAGGAAGACGTCGAGCACGATGGAGACCGCCACGAGGGCGTAGATCCATGGGCTCGCGGTCAGCGATCCCAGCGTCTCAAACAAAACGGGACTCCCCAGTCCGGTTGACGTGCTGCGACACGAAGCGCCGCGACGTCGCGGGGAGCGGCAGGAGCGGCCTGACAGCGAGACAGCGTACGCCCGGCGTTCGCGCCCCGGATGCCCGGGGCGCCTGCCCGGCACGACCGCCGGGAACCGACCCCTCCCGAGGGCACACCCCCGCCAAGGACGACCCCCGCACCGCCGCCACGCCAACTCCGCCGCCCCGCACCGCTAGGGCCTGCCACATCCCCTACTCCGCCGTGAGATCCCGGTCCAGCACCGTCACCAACACGGCCCCCTCGCGCTTCTTGCGCGCCTGGTCCAGTCGCAGCCGCGCCGTCCGCCCCGACAGAGCCAGCGTCATCAGCTGGTTCCCGAACCAGGGCCCACCCGTACGCCGCCAGTTCAGCGGCGGCCGCCCCGTCCGTCCGTGCAGGGAGAAGCCGCGCCCCAGCCACCGCCCCGTCCGGGACCAGCCCAGCCGGAAACCCCACTTCACCGCGGTATGGATGGAATTGTGAACCGGCGAGCACGTCAGCTGGAACACCCGTGCCGTACTCGGTATTCGAGGCTCGGCCACATACGCGTGATGCACGTCCCCGGACAGCACGCACACCGTCGCCGGCGCCCGCGGCCCCGTGCCCACTTCCTCGATCAGATCCGTCAGGGCCGCGAACGAAGCCGGGAACGCCGCCCAGTGCTCCAGATCGCTGCGCCGGCGCAGATCCTCCCCGATCCGCGCCCATCGCGGCCCCCGCTCCCCGCGGCACAGCGCGGCATTCCACGTCTCGGCATCGTGGATCAGGGGTGGCATCAGCCAGGGCAGCGAGGACCCGATCAACAGATGGTCGTAGCCACCGTGCCCGGCCAGTGCGTTTTCCCGCAGCCACTGCTGCTCCGCCGGATCGAGCATCGCCCGCCCGTCCTCGGCCAACACCCGTGCTGCCCGGGTGTCCACCATCAGCAGCCGCGTCCGGCCGAAGTCGCGCCGATAGCTCCAGCGCACCGTCCCCGGATCGGCATCCGCCGCGGACGCGAAGGCCTGGAGCACGTCCGTACCGTCGGGGGTCTGCCGTACCGCCCCGTACACCGCGTCGGCTTCCAGCTCGGCGGGGGAGAGGTTACCCAGGTGCTGGTACACCCAGTACGACATCAGCCCGCTCAGCACGCGCTCGCGCCACCACGGCGTCGCCCGCATCTCCGCCAGCCACGCCGCGCTCGTGTTCCAGTCGTCGATGACGTCGTGGTCGTCGAATATGTGCAGGCTGGGGACCGTCGACAGCAGCCAACGGATCTCCGGGTCGAGCCAGGACTCGTAGTAGAGCCGGGTGTACTCCTCGTAGTCCGCGACCTGGGCGCCCGGCGGCTCCCGCAGGTCCCGCCGGGCCGCGAGCCACTGCCGGGTCTCCCGGGACAGCGCGTCCGCGTACACCTGGTCGCCGAGGAGCAGCAGGACGTCCGGACGCACCGCCTCCGGGTCGGCGGCCAGCCGCGCCGCGAGGGTGTCCAGCGCGTCCGCGCCGTGCGGCCCGTGCCGGCCGGCGGGCGGCGCGGCCTGTCGGCAGGAACCGAAGGTCACGCGCAGCCCGGGCGAGGGCCGGCCGGGGCCCGTCACGGCCGGAGCGGTGATCGTGCTCGGCGGGAAACCGCTCTCCGGCAGCGGCCACACCGGCCGGCCGTCGAGCAGCACCTCGTACGTCGTGGTCGCGCCCGGGGTCAGGCCGGTCACCGGCACCAGTGCGTAGTGGTGACCGGCTATCTGGAACGTCGGCGCGCTGCCGCCCGCCCCGTCCGCGCACCGCACCTCGGCCGTGCACGGGCGGTCCGCCTCGACCCATATCGTGGCCGACCGGCCCGTGTCCCAGTCGACGTGGCGCAGCAGCGGCCCCAGACGCAGTCCGGCCATGCAACTCCCCCTCCTCCGTAGCCCCTTCGATCACGGTACGACGGGTGGGGGGAGCCACGCCTCCCCCTGGCGGGGGAAAGATCGGCCGGCTTGGGTCAGCAGCCGTTCAGGATGTTGACCAGGGCCGTCTTCTCGCCGGAGTCCATGCTCAGACCGTAGTACTGCTTCACGTTGACCCACATCCGTGCGTAGGTACAACGGTAGGACGTCCGCGAGGGCAGCCACTTGCCGGGGTCGAGGTCGCCCTTGGCCTGGTTGACGTTGTCGGTGACCGCGATGAGCTGCGGGCGCGTGAGGTCGTTGGCGAACTGCTGGCGCTTGCTCGTGGTCCAGGAATTGGCACCGGAACGCCAGGCCTCGGCGAGCGGGACGACGTGGTCGATGTCGAGGTCGGTGGCGACGGTCCAGGTGGCGCCGTCGTACTCGGAGTACCAGCTTCCGCTCACCGCGGCGCAGGAGGAGTTCTGGACGACATTGACGCCGTCGCGCTTGAGGACGGTCTCGCGGGTGTTGCAGCTGCCGGAGACGGTGCTCCAGTGCGGGAAGAGGTCGCGGCTGTAGCCGCTGGTGGACCCCTCGGTCTTCGGGGTGACCGTCGCCAGGTAGGCGCGGGCGGCCGCGGCGCTGATGGGTGCGGGCGGGGCGGCCTGGGCGGCCGGGGCGTTGAGGAGGGAGGTCAGTGCGGCCAGGGCGGCTGCTGACGCGAGCACGCCAATTCGACGCGCGTAGATGCTGGGTATGAGTGCCATGAGGGGCTCCCTGGGTGCGGGGGGTGTGGCCGTGCGGCCCCGGCGGGGCGTGGCCATCGTGGCGGCGCCGGGTATCGCAGGGATGGGCGCCAGGTGACAGCCTGGCGACATGAGCACGTCACATCAAGTCGCCAACGCACCTGATTTAAACGGAGTTTGATATTCCGGAGAGGGCGGAAGGGCTTGTGCGCCGCCCGGGGCGGACTCGCCTCGCCCTCCGGTCCTCCCGCCCTCCGGTCCTCCCGCCTCCCTGTCCTTCCTTTCGGCCGTCTGCCGGACTCGCCCGACCGTCTGCCGGCCAGCCCACTGACGCCCGCCGGTCCGATCGCGGCCCGCCGGTTCCGGCTACCGCCCGCCGGTCCGGCCGCCGCTCGCACCGCCTCGCACCGCCTCGCACCGGCCCGGACCTCGTGCCGCGCCCCGTCCTGCGTGGCGCCCCCGTCCTGAACCGTCCGGCCGGGACCAAAGGCCTATTCCGGCCCGTCGCGGGCGTCGCGTACTCTGTTCGGAGCAGAAGGGGAGTAGCTCTTCGCCGGACCGTCGACATACTGCTGGGTCACACCAGCCGGCGCCCGGAGGCAGGCCGCGGACAGCGGCAGGCCAGCGAGACCTTCGGCCGCAGTGTCCTGTTCAGCGCAGGTGCGTTTCGTACGCGCACGCGCAAGTCAGGGCGCCGCCGAGCCGAAGCGACTCCTGACACACCCCAGGTCTCTCGGTCCCGATGGCGCCCTGCCCGACCGATCGAGGTTTCACCCCCGTGTTCAGCTTCAGCATCACGGCGATCGCCTTCGGCGTCGTCTTCCTTGCCGAACTCCCCGACAAGACGGCCCTCGCCGGCCTGATGCTCGGCACGCGCTACCGCGCCTCCTACGTCTTCGCGGGCGTCGCCGCCGCCTTCGCCGTACACGTCTCACTCGCCATCGCCGCAGGCAGCGTCCTCACGCTGCTCCCGCACCGGCTCGTCCAGGCCGTCGTCGGCATCCTCTTCCTGCTGGGTGCGGCCATGCTGCTCCTGAAGAAGGACGACGGGGAGGAGGAGGTCAAGCCGCCCGCCGACCAGTCCTTCTGGAAGGTCTCCGGGGCGGGCTTCATGCTGATCCTGGTGGCGGAGTTCGGCGACCTGACCCAGATCATGACCGCCAACCTCGCCGCCCGGTACGACAACCCCGTCTCGGTCGGCATCGGCGCCGTGCTCGCCCTGTGGGCGGTCGCGGGCATCGGCATCCTGGGCGGGCGCACCCTGATGAAGTACGTGCCGCTGCGGCTGATCACCAAGATCGCGGCTGCCGTGATGGCCGCACTGGCCGCGTTCTCGCTCTACGAGGCGATCGCGGGCTGACGCGTCGCAGGCGCGGGCCGGCGGCGGCGGATATCTCCTTGCGGGGAAGGGACGTGCAGGTCACGCTCGTGCACGTGACAGACACCACCGCCTCCACCGCCTCCGCCGGCCCCGCCGTCGAGCCCGCATCCCGATCCGCGTCCGCGCCGGTGTCCGCCGAGGACCGGCAGTTCGGCTGGTCCAACATGTTCGTCCACCCCGACGAGGACACCCGGACCGACGGCGGGTTCCAGGGCGAGCGCGCCGTACTCGCCGGCTACCTGCGCGACCAGCGCCTGACGCTGGAGCTCAAGTGCGCGGGCCTCGACGCGGAGGCCATGGCGCGGCGCTCGGTGGAACCGTCCAACCTGTCCCTCCTGGGTCTCGTGCGCCACCTCGCGGGCGTCGAGCAGTACTGGTTCCGGCAGGTCATGGCGGGCCAGGAGATACGTCGGCACTACCGCACGGAGGAGGACCGCGTGGGGGAGTTCACCGGCGCGGTGGCCGACCCCGAGGTGGTTGCGGACGCGTGGGCCACCTGGCGCGCCGAAGTCGCCTTCGCGGAACAACTGGTCGCGGAGGCCGCCGACCTGGGCGTCACGGGTGACAGCGGACACGGCGACGAGCCGATGGAGCTCCGCGAGGTCCTGGTCCACATGATCGAGGAATACGCCCGCCACAACGGCCACGCGGACTTCCTACGGGAACGCATCGACGGGCGAGTGGGGCAGTGAGGGCGGGGGCGGGGTCGGGGTCGGGGGCGGGGACCCAGGTCCCGGCCCCGCCCGACCTGGCCTCGTAGGTCCCGCGGCGTCCTGTGGTTCGGGTGTTAGGCCGCCGGGTGGAGGGTGATGGTGATCGAGCCGTCCGGGGTGGTCGTGACGTGGAGTGCCGTCAGGTCCGGGACGTGGGCCGTCGGGGCGTGGGCGGCTGCGCGGGGGCCCACGCCGATCACGCGCATGCCCGCCGCCCGGCCCGCGGTGATGCCCGCGGCCGAGTCCTCGAAGACGATGCAGTCGGCCGGATCCACGCCCAGCGCGGCGGCGCCCATGAGGAAGCCCTCGGGGTCGGGCTTGCTGGCCTGGACGGACTCGGCCGTGACCCGTACCTCGGGCATCGGCAGGGCAGCGGCGGTCATCCGCGCCGTGGCCAGGGCGGTGTCGGCGGAGGTGACCAGGGCGTGCGGCAGCCCGTCGATCGCGGCCATGAACTCCGGGGCGCCCGGGACCGGGACCACTCCGTCGGTGTCGGCCGTTTCGCGGGCCAGCATCACCGCGTTCTCGGCGTGGTTGACCTCCATGGGGCGGTCCGGCAGGAGTACGGCCATGGTGGCGTAGCCCTGGCGGCCGTGGACCACCTTCATGGCCTCCTGCGGGTCCAGCCCGTGGGAGACCGCCCAGTCGCGCCAGCAGCGCTCGACCACCGCGTCGGAGTTGACGATCGTGCCGTCCATGTCCAGGAGCAGGGCCTTGGCGGTGAGGGCGACGGGTGCGGTGGTGGTGCTGGCCGGCATCGGGGGACTCCAGACGGGGCGGGAAAGAGAACAAGTGGTTCCGTCCACCGGTCAGGGAGTGAGGACGGAACCACTTTGTTCCCTCACGATACAAAACAAAGGGCAGTGCTCGCCACCAGCGGACATGTGACGCTCATCCCTCCAGGGCCTTGCGGGTCACCGGACCGTAGAAGCCCCACTCCTGATCGTCGATGCCCCTGTCGTACTGGAACTCCGACACGGCCTCCTCCACCCGCCAGTCGAACCGACCGTTGATCCGCCCCCGGTACAGGCCCTGCGCCGCCAGCAGCCGCTGGAGCTTCTCCACCTCCGAACCCGAATCCCCGTGCCGCAGGGTCGGGGCCTGCTTGGGCGGCGGACTGGCGGAGCGGCTCGCGCTCGGAGACGGGCTGGGGGACGGGGGCGCCGATGTGCGGGAGGCGCTCGGCGACGGGGACGGCGACGGCGACGCCGACTTCGAGGCGCTCGGTGACGGGGAGGCCGAGGGGGAATGGCTGCCCTTGCTCGGGGACGGGCTCGCGGAGGGCGCGGCGGGGGCGGCGCTCGTCACGGGCGTCGACGCCTTCGCGTCCAGCAGCACGGCCTCGTTGTTCTCGGTGGAACCCGGGAGCGCCCACACCGCCACGGCCGTCCCGCTGAGGGCGACCGCCGCCGCGGCGCCGATCAACAGGGCGAGTGGCTTGCGGGCGGCCGGGCCGGTTCGCTTCTCCGGGCCCCCGCCCCCGCCCCCACCCCTTCCCGCTTTGCTGTCGTGCGTGTGGCCTGCTGACGGGATCGTCCGGAGCCGGACCGTCTCGGCCGGGTGCGAGGCGTGCGCAGGTCCGGCAGGCCCCGCAGGCCACGGCCCGTCCTGCGGCGGCACGGGTATCCCGTACGCAGGGGTGTCGTCCGGCGCCGGCGCCGGCGGCTCCGGGGCCACCACGCCGGACACGGGTTGCGGGGCCACCGGGGTGTCCGGCTCGGCGGGGTCGGACAGCGTCACGTACGGGCGGATGCGCAGGGGGTTGAAACCCGCACCCGGCACGCACCCGCAGCCGGCGCCGGCGGCACCGCATTCTGGACAGTGCTGACGGCTCACTGGACTCCCTCCCTGGTTATTGCCTGCGATTATGCAGACCCGCAGGGGACCTCCCAACCGTCCGAGAGGCCATAACCGGACACACCGCTCAGGATGGAGATGTTGATCCGGCCCCAGGAGGTACCGATGGCCCAGGACGTGAGTGCGCAGGGCCCGGGCCCCGTTTTCGACCCGGAGAAGACCGGCCCCGCCGCCGAGCACGCCTCCCGCGACGTCCTCGTCTCCATCGGAGCCCTGCTGCTGGGCCTGCTGATCGCCGCCCTCGACCAGACCATCGTCTCCACCGCCCTGCCGACCATCGTCAGCGACCTCGGCGGCATGGCGCACCTGTCCTGGGTCGTCACCGCCTACATGCTCGCCTCCACCGCCGCCACCCCCCTGTGGGGCAAGCTCGGCGACCAGTACGGACGCAAGAAGCTCTTCCAGTACGCCATCGTCCTCTTCCTCATCGGGTCGGCGCTGTGCGGGATCGCCCAGGACATGCCCCAGCTCATCGGCTTCCGCGCCCTGCAAGGCTTGGGCGGCGGCGGACTGATCGTGCTGTCGATGGCGATCGTCGGCGACATCGTCCCGCCGCGCGAACGCGGCAAGTACCAAGGCCTCTTCGGTGCCGTCTTCGGCGCGACCAGCGTGCTGGGCCCGCTGCTGGGCGGCCTGTTCGTGGACAACCTGTCGTGGCGCTGGGTCTTCTACATCAACCTCCCGATCGGTCTCGTCGCGCTCGTCGTCATCGCTGCCGTCCTGCACATTCCGGCGCGCTCCTCGCAGCACACCATCGACTACCTCGGTACGTTCCTCATCGCCTGCGTCGCCACGTGTCTCGTGCTCGTCGCCTCCCTCGGCGGTACCTGGGGCTGGGGTTCGGCCCAGATCATCGGCGTCGCCGTCCTCGGCGCCGTACTGCTCGTCTGCTTCCTCCTCGTGGAGCGCAAGGCCGCCGAACCCGTCCTGCCGCTGGGTCTGTTCCGCATCCGCACCTTCACCCTCTGCTCGGCGATCAGCTTCGTCGTCGGCTTCGCGATGTTCGGCGCGATGGTCTACCTGCCGACCTTCCTCCAGATCGTCCAGGGCGTCTCACCGACCATGTCCGGCGTCCACATGCTGCCGATGGTGATCGGCATGCTGCTCACCTCCACCGTCTCCGGCCAGATCGTCAGCCGTACCGGCCGCTGGAAGGTCTTCCCGATCGCGGGCACGGCCGTGACCGCGCTCGGTCTGCTCCTCCTGCACCAGTTGCACCGCACCAGCTCCACCTGGGAGATGAGCGTCTACTTCTTCGTCTTCGGCGCCGGACTGGGCCTGGTCATGCAGGTGCTCGTCCTGGTGGTGCAGAACGCCGTCAGCTACGCCGACCTCGGCGTCGCCACCTCCGGTGCCACCTTCTTCCGCTCCATCGGCGCCTCCTTCGGCGTCGCCATCTTCGGCACGGTCTTCACCAACCAGCTCGATGACAAGCTGGCCGCCTCCCTCGCGGGAGTCACGCTGCCGGCCGGTGCCAGCGTCGCGCAGCTGGAGGCCGACCCGCGGGCCATCGGCGCACTCCCCGCCGAGCTCCAGCCGCAGGTGCTCGACGCCTACGCGACCGCCATCACCGACGTGTTCCTCTACGCGGTGCCGATCGTCCTGATCGCCTTCGTGATCGCCTGGTTCCTGAAGGAGGACAAGCTCCGCGGTTCGGTCACCGCCCCGGACGTGACGGAGACCCTGGCTTCCAACCCGGTCCAGCGCTCCTCCCACGACGAGGTCGCCCGTGCCCTGTCGGTCCTCGGCACCCGTGAGGGACGCCGACACGTCTACGAGAAGATCACCGAGAAGGCGGGTTACGACCTGCTGCCCGCCTCCAGCTGGCTGCTGCTGCGGATCAAGAGGTACGGCTCCGCGGAGCCCGCGGTGCTCGCCGAGCGCGTCAACGTGCCGCTGAAGGTCGTCACGGACGCCGCCCGCCAGATCGAGGAGCGCGGGCTCGCCGTCCGGGAAGGGCTGCCCCTGGTCCTGACCGGCCAGGGGCGCGCGTGCGCCACGAAGCTCGCGGAGGCACGGCAGGAGTCCCTCGCCGAGCTCCTCGGCGACTGGTGGGGTCCGGACCGTCCGACGGACCTGGTGAAACTGGTGCGGCAGATCAACATGGAGCTGTGCGGTTCCGACGCCGAGGAGCCCTACGACGCCCTGCCCCGCCGGGACCACGCCGCCCCCTAGACGAGTAAGTCCGAAGTGCTGGTCAGTGGTCGTAGGCGATCAGTGATCGTGCGACCGGTGTTTCGTTGGATCGGTTGTGCCAGATGGCTGCGGTGAGGGCGAGGATGCGTTGTCCGACGCGGGCCAGGACTCCGGCTGGGGTTCTGGCCCCGTGTCGTTCGAGGTCGAGCTGGCCTTTGAGGGTGTCGTTGACCGACTCGATGAGCTGCCGGATCGGCTTGAGGAGGTGCTCACCCGGCCGGGGCTTCTTGTTGCGGTAGCTGGGCCGCAGCAGGGTCAGGCCGTGGTCGGCCATGAAGGCGTCCAGGTGCTTGGAGACGTAGCCCTTGTCGCCGACGATCGTCTGCCCGGGATGGGTGGCCAGCAGGTCCTGGTCGCCTGTGAGTATGTCGGCCAGGACCTCGCGTTCGTCGGTTTTGGGGTTGGCCAGGGCCCAGGCGATTGGCAGGCCGCCGGGTGTGCAGAGCAGGTGCAGGCGCAGGCCCCAGAAGAACCGTGAGTGCGAGGGGCAGTAGGAGTAGGCGGCCAAGCCGGCGAGGTCGGATCGTTTGACGGTGGGTCGGGAGCGTGCACATTCGACGGGTGTGGAGTCCACGACCCATACGTCGTCGTGCCACAGGTCGGTGTCGCGGGCGAGGGTGCGGATGAAGCGGCTGAGCAGGGTGTTTGCGGCCCGTAAACGCTTGTTGTAGCCGGACTGTTCGGGCAGGTAGGGGAATTCGGCGGCTAGATGGGTGCGGGCGAACCGCAGCCAGCGTGCCTCGGAGACGAAGCCGAGCAGGGCCTGCATGACCGCGAGTGTCAACAGTTCGGCGTCCGTCAGCCTCGGCGGACGGCCTGTCCGCCGCGTTCCTGCCAGAGAGTCATCGATCCTCACGTACAGTGCAGTCGCGAGGGTCTCCAGGTTTGTCGTCACAAACGAACCAACGAGACCCTCGCTTCATGCGCCCGAAGACTTCGGACTTACTCGTCTAGGCCGCCGTGCTAGGCCGCCGGGCCGGTGCGCGGCTCGGTCGCCGGGACGCGGGCTCAGGCCAGGCGCTTCTCGAACCAGTGGTCTGCGTACGGGCCGGAGTTGTAAGCCGGTATTTCTGCATACCCGTGCCGCGCGTACAACGCCCGGGCCTCCACGAGGTCCGATCGGGTGTCCAGCCGGACCCGCTCGGCGCCGAGCGCACGGGCCTCAGCCTCCAGGACCTCCAGCAGGGCCGCCCCGCCGCCCGTTCCGCGGGCGCGCCGGTCGACGTACACCCTGGTGAGCTCGGCGGTCCGGGGGTCTATCAGTCGGATCCCGCCGCACGCCAGGGGCTCGCCGTCGAGTCTGCCGACGACGAACCGTCCCGTCGGTGGGGTCAGCCCGTCGTCCGGGAAGTCCACCAGTCCTTGGTCGATCTCGGCCTCGGTGACCTGCCGGTTCCAGTAACGGCCGGCGACCTCCGCGTAGTACGCGCGGCGCAGGGCGGTGGCGTCCCGGGTGGTGAAGGGTTCGGGGGTCACGGTCCACGACAGGGTGGGTGTGCGGTGTTCGCTGTGAGTGGTCATGGCGTCATTGTGGAGTTCGCGGCGGATCTCTCGCGTGGAATATCCACAAGGCCGGGCCGATGATAGGAAAAAGGACATTCCCTGCGTACCCGGAGGGTGGGAACGCCATGTCAGAGCATCCCGACTGTGCCCTGGTCCGCCGTGGCTACGAGGCTTTCGGCAGGGGCGACATGGAGACGATGAGCACGTTGCTGACGGCCGATGCCATCCACCACGTGCCGGGCAGCAACCCGCTGTCCGGGCATCACAAGGGGCGGGAGAACGTCCTGGACCTGTACCGCCGCCTCGGCGAGGAGACGAACGGCACCTTCCAAGTGGATCTGGAATCGGTGCTGGCGGACGGGCGGGGGCACGTGATGAGCTTCCACACGGTACGAGCCGACCGCGGTGACCGCGGCATCGAGATCCGCCAGGGGCTCTTCTTCACGATCATCGGGAACAAGATCACCGATGTCGACCAGTGCACCGCTGACATCGACGAGGAAGACGTCTTCTGGAGCTGAGGTTCCGCCGCGTCTCCGCCCGCCGTGCCGCGGGCCCGGGTCGGGCCGGCCCCGACCCGGGCCCGCGGCACGCATCGCGTCAGGCCTGCTTCGGCGCCGCCTGCTGCACGACCTCGAACGACCACACCGTCGAGGCGGAAGCCGCGGGCTTCGGCCGCTCGCCGCCGCCCTCGCCGCCCTGGCCTCCGCCCTGGCCGCCGCCCTGGTGGGCGGCCTTCATCGGGCCCTCCATCCACGCCTGGAAATCCTGCTCCGAACGCCAGCGCGTGTAGACCAGGTACTGGTCCGTGCCCTCCACCGGGCGCAGCAGCTCGAACCACTCGAACCCGTCCGAGTTCTCCACCATCCCGGCCCGGGAGGCGAAGCGCTGCTCCAGGATCTCCCGCTGCTCGGCGGGAACCGTCAGTACGTTGATCTTTACGACGCTAGGCACAGGACACCTCTCATGAAACACCGGCCAGGCCGTACGCCCGGCCTTGACGACATGCGTGCAGTGTCCTACACCCACCCCTCCGGAAGGCGCCGGCGATCCGGCCCGGCTCGTAACGGACCCCCGCCGCAGGGCCGTAGACGCGTGGACGACCAGACGCGCAGACGCAGGGGCCGCACCGCGGTGCGGCCCCTGCCTCGAAGCCGACGTCTCAGGTCTGGGGCGGCCTGCTCCCACCGGGCGCGGGCGGCTCCTTGCCGATCTGTTCGTTGAGCTTCTGCTGCGCCGTGTCGACCTGGCTCTGGTACTTGTTCCCGGTCTTCGCGTCGAAGGCGTCTCCGGCCTTCTCGACGCCTTGGCGGGCCTGGTCAGGGTGTCCCTTGATGAGGTCCTTGAGCTTGTCAAGCATGGACATGAGCCGTCCTCTCCACGGAATGCCTGTCCACCTCAGCTTCGCCACGAAGTCCGGTGTCCGCACCTGGAGGGCCCGCAGCTCCCCGGTCCGGCCGGTCGGGGAGAGGGCTTCGCAGGTCGGCGCGCGTGTCGGTCTTCGCGATGCCCGTGAGGGCCCTCCAACGCATCCCGCGGGGGATATCGTCGTGCGGGTAATGGAGCGCGGCAGCCAGGCGAAGTCAGGGTTGCGGTCAACAGGGCGGGAGGCCGGCGAGGCGTGGCTAACGCGGCAGAGCACAGCGGTGCGAACGGACATGCCGGAGTCATAGGCGGTCACGGCAGGCTCGGGGCGGCTCGGCTTCTTCTATGGGCGCTGGCCGGCGCACTCGCCGTCAGACAGGCCGCCTCCGTGCTGCGGGTGCCACCGGTCGAGTGGCTGAGCGGCTTCCACCTCCCCGGCAGCCTGCCCGGATCGGTCTACGACACCGGCCAGTTCTCCGACACCCCCTTCGCCGGACTGGTCCTCAAGCCGCTGGTCGGCCTGGCCGCCCCGTCGTTGGAGGTCGCCTGGACCCTCGTGACGCTGCTGTGCGTCGCCGCCATCGGGCTCGTCGCCGCCCGCGGCCTGCCCGACCCGGTGCCGCGGCGCACCGCGCTGCTCGCCGCACCCGTGCTCACGGCCCTGATGATGGTCTCGCTGCCCGTGCGCGAGGCCGCCTCACCCGGCCAGACCGCCGTCCTGCCCGTTCTGCTGGTGCTCCTCGCCGTGTTCCGCGTGCCCGGCGACCGGCCCGCCGGTTTCCTCGTCGGTCTCGCCGCCGCGCTCCAGCCCGCGCTGCTGCTGTTCGCCCCGCTGCTGTGGCTGACCGGACGCCGCCCCACCGCGCGGAGCGCCTCCGCGACCTTCGCCGGAGCCACCGCGCTGTCCTGGGCGGCCATGCCGCGCGACTCCTGGACGTACTGGGTCCAGCACCTGGCCGGTACCGGCCTCGGCGGAGCTCCCGACGGCCTCGCCAACCAGTCCGTGCACGGCGCGCTGCTGCGCTTCGGCCTGACCGGACCGCTCGAAATCCTGCTGTACGCCGCCCTCGCGTCCTCCATCGTCTGGATCGGCCTGCGCCGCGCGGTCCGCTACGCCCGCGACGGCCAGCTGCTGCTCGCCGTCGCCGTCACCGGCTGCGTGGCCGTCGCCGTGTCCCCGACCGGCTGGCGCCACCAGCTGCTGTGGGTGCTCCTCGCCGTCGCCGGCAAGGTGGGCAAGCGCGCCGCCGACCGGCCGGTGTGGCCGGTGGCCGTGGTCCTGGCCATGACCCTGCCGAGCACGATGCTGCTGCCGAACCTGGCCGCGCTGGCTCCCGTACGCGACAACGTGCTGCTGCTCGCCGCCGTGGCCGCGGCCTGCGCCGTACCGTTCCTGCCGCGCTCGTCGGCGTACTGGCGCGAGCCCGTACCCACCGACTACGGGCGGCCCGCGGCGGCCCGCTGGGCGCGGGTGCCGCTGATGCCGTTCTGGCGGCGGGTGCTGTCCCGCCCGAACCTGCTGCTGGAACTCCTGCTGATACGGGTGGGCTACTCGATCTACTCGCACATCCGGGCCGCCGCACCCACCAGCCGCAGCCTCGCGGAGGGCAACGGCAGCCAGATCCACGGGATCGAGCGCGCGCTGGGCATCGACATCGAACACGCCGTGAACCACGCCGTGGTGAACACGCCCTGGTTGGAGGCGTTCTTCAACTTCTACTACACCTCCTTCCACTTCGTGGTCCCGCTGACGATCCTGGGAGTCCTGTACTGGCGGCGCCCCGGCGACTACCGGTGGGCGCGGGCCTCGCTGGGGCTGGCCACGGTGTTGGCCCTCATAGGCTTTTGGCTCTACCCGCTCGCGCCGCCGCGCCTGATGCCCGGCCTCGGCTTCATCGACACCGTGCACGGGCCGCAGGACCTGGCCAACCCCTCGTACGGGGCCATGACCGCGATTTCCAACCAGTACGCGGCGATGCCCTCGCTGCACTTCGGCTGGTCGCTGTGGTGCGGGATCGTGATCGTGGTGCTGGCGCCGAAGGGCTGGCAGAAGCTGCTCGGGGCGCTGCACCCGCTGATCACGGTGTGCGCGATCGTGGCCACCGCCAACCACTGGGTGCTGGACGCCGTGGGCGGGGCCGTGGTCGTGTCCGCCGGCTTCGGGCTCGTGTACGCCCTGTCCGGGCCGCGGGGCCTGCACGTGAGCCTCCCGGCGCAGCAGCGCAGGGACGACGCGGAACGGGCGGCGTCCGCCGCCGCGCCCGTCGCGGGGTCGCGTTCCTAGGGCCGTCTCCTCTCGCCCCGGGGCGCGCCTCCGTGGGGGCCCACGGAACGCGTCCGCGTCCGCCGCCGTCGCGATCAGCCTCCGTCGCGCCGCCTGCGCAGCAGCGTGCGCAACGGTCCCGGGCTCTCGTACCCGACCCGCCGGGCGACCGCCGCCAGCGGCAGGTCCGTGGTGCGCAACAAGTGTTCGGCCTGCTCCACCCGCAAGTCCTGCACCAGCCCGACGGGCGTGCGGCCGAGCGTACGGGCGACCGCACGCTGGAGGGTGCGCTCGCTCACGCCGAGCTCCCGGGCCGCCTCCGCGATCGGCGCCGGTTCCGCGAGTCGGGTCCGCGCCCACTGCTCGAAGGCGGCGACGAGCGGGTCGTGGCGGGCCAGGGCGCTGGGGATGGCGTACGCCGCCTGTGAGGCGCGGTCGTCGACGACGAGGTAGTGCCGGACCAGATCCGCGAGGGCGGGGCTGCGCGTGCCGACGATCGACAGGGCCAGGTCGAGATGGCTGAACGCGGCGCCCGCCGTGGTGACCCCGCCGGAGCTGACGACCATCCGGGTCTCGTCGAGCGTGACCCGGCGGTAGCGGTCCCGGAAGAAGGGGGCCAGCCACCAACTGGTCGTCGCCCGCTGTCCGTCCAGCACCCCGGCCTCGGCCAACAGGAACGTCCCGGTGCAGGACGTGGCCAGCGGGGTGCCGCGCTCGAGGGCCTCGGTCAGGATCCGGCGGGCCGGGCGGTGCGCGGCCGACGCGACGGCCTCGACGAGGGCCTCCGGGCGGCGCTCCATCAGCGCGGGCACCACCAGCAGGTCCGCGTCCTCGGCCACGGCGGCCGGTTCGGTGTCGATGCGGTGGCCGAGCCCGGTGCGGACCCGGCGCCGCACGCCGACCGTGCGGATGTCGAAGGCGGGCGGCGGGGCTCCGGCCACCCGGCCGCGCAGCACGTCGGCGGTGTGCAGCACGTCCAGGACGGCGGAGATGCCCGAGTCGAAGACCCCGTCGAGGGCCAGTACGGCAACTTTCACCGCTCCACCGTAGCGTCGCCCGGTCCGGCAGGGGCTGTCGGAATCCGTACGGAGGCTGCCGGATCCGACACTCCCGATCTGCCCGGGCCGTGCCTAGGGTCGTTGCCATGACCACGTATGAGACCAGTGCCCCCGAGGCCGATGCCGATGCCGATGCCGTCGAGATCGGCGCCGCGCTCCGCAGCCGTACGCACACCTGGCAGCCGCGGCCGGAGATGACCCCGGAGATCCTCGGCATGAGCGGACTGGAGATCCTCCGGGCCAGCCTCAAGGGCGAACTGCCCGGCGCGTCGATGATGAGCACCCTGGGCTTCCGGCTCACCGAGGCCGCCGAGGGCGTCGCCGTCTTCGAGGGGGACCCGGGCGACCACCTGCTCAACCCCATGGGGACGGTGCACGGCGGCTTTCTGGCGACCCTGCTCGACTCGGCGCTCGGCTCGTCCGTGATGACCCTGCTCCCGGCCGGCACCGCCTACACCACGGTGCAGCTCGGGGTGCACATGATCCGGCCGGTCATGGCGGACACCCCCACCCTGCGGTGCGAGGGCACCGCCCTGCACGTGGGGCGGACCACCGCCACTGCGGAGGCGCGGGTCACGGGGACGCATGACGGGAAGCTCTACGCCCATGCGACTACGACGTGTGCGATCTTGCGCATGGGCTGACCGCGGCCATGTCCGGGCCGCGGTCAGCCCGGCCCAGGCCGAAGGGGCGCCGGGGCGCACATCGCCCCGGCGCCCCTTCGGCTGGATCGCCGCTGTTTGTCAGGATCACCCGGTTCGGGTCGGGCCGCCACTCGAACGGGTGCGGCGCCGTTGCGGGGGCGCTGCCCCCGAGCCCCCGCGCCTCAAACGCCGGCGGGGCTGAATGGGCGGGGCTCCGCCCCCGGCCCCGCGCCTCAAGCGCCGGCGGGCTGGAGGGGAAGCGGCGGGGCTGGAGGTGCTGGAAGAGCTGGAGGGGGAAGGGGCGCCTCAAGCGTCGGCGGGGCTGGGAGGGAGCCGGCTGGGGTGGGAGGGAGGCGGCCGGGGTGGAAGGGGGATGTGGGGCTGGGAGAACGGGGGGCCGCCGCGGGCCGCGCGGCTCAAGTGTTGGTGGGGCTAGGGGTGGGTGACGCGGAGTTCCTTGATGCCGTTGAGCCAGGCCGCGCGGAGGCGGCGTGGGGGTTCGGACGTCAGGTGGAGGTTCGGGAGGGCGTCGGCCAGGGCGTTGAAGATCAGGTCGATCTCCATCACGGCGAGGGACTTGCCGAGGCAGAAGTGCGGGCCGCCGCCGCCGAAGCCCAAGTGGGGGTTGGGGTCACGGGTGATGTCGAAGACGTCCGGGTTCGTGAAGACCTCGGGGTCGTGGTTGGCGGAGGAGTAGAACATCCCCACCCGGTCGCCCGCCTTGATCTTCGCGCCGCCCAGTTCGGTGTCCTGGGTGGCGGTGCGCTGGAAGGACACCACCGGGGTGGCCCAGCGGACGATCTCCTCGGCGGCCGTCGACGGCCGCGTCGCCTTGTAGAGCTCCCACTGCTCGGGATGGGTCAGGAAGGCGTGCATGCCGTGGCTGATGGCGTTGCGCGTGGTCTCGTTGCCCGCGACCGCCAGCAGCAGCACGAAGAAGCCGAACTCGTCGGAGCCGAGGTTGCCCTGGCCCTCGGCCGCCACCAGCTGCGTGACGATGTCCTTGGCCGGACATTCCTTGCGCTGGGCGGAGAGGTTCATCGCGTAACCGATGAGCTCCATCGCCGCGTTGGAGCCGACCTCCTCGGTGATCGCGTACTCCGGGTCGTCATAGGCGATCATCTTGTTCGACCAGTCGAAGATCTTCGCGCGGTCCTTCTGCGGTACGCCGATCAGTTCGGCGATGGCCTGAAGCGGGAGCTCGCACGCCACCTGCGTGACGAAGTCGAAGCTGCCGTCGGCCGCCGTGGCCACGGCCTCCTCGACGATCTTCCGGGCGCGGTCCCGCAGGGCCTCTTCCAGGCCGCGGATGGCCCGGGGGGTGAAGCCGCGCTGCACGATCTGGCGCACGCGGGTGTGTTCCGGCGGGTCCATGTTCAGCATGATCAGACGCTGGGCATCTATCGCATCACGCGGAATGTGCTCGTTGAAGCGGATGATCGCGGTGTTGGTCGTCGAGGAGAACAGTTCCGGGTGCGTGGAGACGTACTTGACGTCCGCGTGCCGGGTCACGGCCCAGTAGCCCTCGTCGTCGAAGCCGGTGACGCCCCGCCGCTGCGGGCACCACCACACGGGCGCGGTCTGCCGCAGCTGCGCGAACTCCGGGAAGGGGACGCGGCTCTGGAGCAGGTCTGGGTCGGTGGCGTCGAAGCCTTCGGGCAGTGCGGGGCAGGACATCGGGCAACTCCAAAGTCTGACGGACCATCAGAAGTTGGCTTGAAGGTAGTAACGAGTTCTAGAAGTGACAAGGGTCCTGGCGCCAACTGTTGCGTGTGGAATCCGTGCAGGCCGCGTGCAAGACCCTTGCGTGCCGGGGCCTCAGGTCATAAGACTGCGGGGAGAACTAGAACGCGTACTAGTTCGGGGCGGGGCGCCGGGACGGCCCGCCGTGCTGACGCAGTGCAGGAGAGGACGAGCTCATGGCCGCGGAACCCGTCATTGTCGAAGCCGTACGCACCCCCATCGGTAAGCGCGGGGGCGCTCTCGCCAACCTCCATCCCGCCTACCTGCTCGGTGAGACCTACCGCGAACTGCTGGCCCGTACCGGAATCCAGCCCGACTGCGTCGAGCAGATCGTCGGCGGAACCGTCACGCACGCCGGCGAACAGTCGATGAACCCCGCCCGCAACGCCTGGCTCGCGATGGGGCTCCCGTACGAGACCGCCGCGACCACGGTGGACTGCCAGTGCGGCAGCTCGCAGCAGGCTAACCACATGGTCGCCAACATGATCTCCGGCGGGGTCATGGACATCGGCATCGCCTGCGGCGTCGAGGCCATGAGCCGCGTGCCGCTCGGCTCCGGATCCAAGCACGGCCCGGGCAAGCCCTTCCCGGACGAGTGGAACGTCGACCTCCCCAACCAGTTCGAGGCCGCCGAGCGGATCGCCCGCCACCGGGGCCTGTCCCGCGAGGACGTCGACCGGCTCGGGCTCCTCTCCCAGGAGCGGGCCGCGGCCGCATGGGCCGAGGAACGGTTCAAGCGCGAGACCTTCGCCGTGCAGGTGCCGACGACCGAGGAGGAGCAGGCCGCCGGGCAGGGCATGTGGCGCCTGGTCGACCGGGACGAGGGGCTGCGGGACACGAGCATGGAGGCGCTGGCCCGGCTCAAGCCGGTCATGCCCACCGCCGTGCACACGGCGGGGAACTCCTCGCAGATATCCGACGGCGCCGCCGCCGTGATGTGGGCCTCGCGCAAGATGGCCCGCGCCCTCAAGCTCAAGCCGCGCGCCCGGATCGTCGCCCAGACGCTTGTCGGCGCCGACCCCCACTACCACCTCGACGGGCCGATCGACGCGACGCGGGCCGTGCTCGGCAAGGCCGGGATGTCGCTGCGGGACATCGACCTCGTCGAGATCAACGAGGCCTTCGCCTCCGTGGTCCTGTCCTGGGCGCAGGTCTTCGACCAGGACCTGGAGAAGGTCAACGTCAACGGCGGGGGCATCGCGCTCGGCCACCCCGTCGGCGCCACCGGCGCCCGGCTGATCACCACCGCGCTGCACGAGCTGGAGCGCCGTGACAAGGAGTTCGCGCTGATCACCATGTGCGCCGGGGGCGCGCTGGCGACCGGCACGATCATCCAGCGCCTGTGAGGCGCCGCTGAGACCCGTGGGATGGGATGCAGAAGGCCCCGGAGGCCGGACCTGGGGAGGCCGGCCACCGGGGCCTTCGTATGTCTTGCGTGCTGGTGCTGCCCGCTGGTGGCTCAGTACCAGTGGTTGGCGGACCAGAAGTTCCAGGCGCCGACCGGGCTGCCGTAGCGGTCGTTCATGTAGTCCAGGCCCCACTTGATCTGGGTGGCCGGGTTCGTCTTCCAGTCGGCGCCCGCGGAGGCCATCTTCGAGGCCGGCAGGGCCTGGGCCAGGCCGTACGCGCCGGAGGAGGGGTTGGTCGCGGTGTGGTTCCAACCGCTCTCGTGGGAGATGATCTTGTCGAAGGCGGCGAACTGGGCCGGGTCCTTGATCATCTGCTGCGCGATCGCCTTGGCGCTCGTCGGGGCCGCCTGGGCGGGGACCGTGGCGAGCATGGAGCCGGCGACACCGAGGGCGACGACGGTGCCCGCGAGGGCCTTCTTCGAGATGGCGATGCGGCGGATGATGGCGTTGGACACGGATGGGACCTTCCGACGGGGACAAGGGCGGTCGCGGGCACGTCGAAGACGTGCGTGAGCCACTCACGCGGTGGAGAGGGGTTCGGCGGCGGCGGGTGAAGTACCTGAAGTACCCCTGCCGCCTTGCGACTCATCCAGTTCTACAGACGCCCCGACGCCCTGGCAAAGGTCCCGCGTACTAGCGGTCCTCGCAGGAGGCGCTCCACCGACCCCTCGTAGGGGTCGGCCCCAGGGCTCAGGGGCCTCCTACCCGGGTTCGTATGTGACCCAGGTCCTATGGGGCGGGTCACCGGGGGAGGCCCCGAATGTCACCCTCCGCTGCCGTTCGTACCCTTCCTGAGGGCGGGTTCGCGCTCGATTCCGTCTCCGGGATCGAAAGAGACCGGGGCGTCGAACGCAGCTTTGCGGGTCGCCCGGCGCAGCGCCTTCAGCACGGTCGCCCCGAGGGTGAGGGTCAGTACGACCGTCAGCGTCGCCCGGCCCAGGTCCCAGCCCACCGAGGTCGCCAGGTAGTACGCGGCGAACCGCGCCAGGTTCGGGGCCAACGGCTCCCCCGCGTGGAAGGAGATGCCGTCGTTCATGCCCGGAATGATCGTCCAACCCTGCAGGTTCATGATCGCGCCGTACGCGAAGGCGCCCGCGAAGCCGTACGCGGCCAGCATCAGCAGCTCCGCCCGGCCCCGGATCTGCTCCGGGCCCGGCAGCAGCCCGGCCCCCAGCGCGAACCAGCCCATCGCCAGCATCTGGAACGGCATCCACGGCCCGACCCCGCCCGTCAGCAGGGCGGAGGCGAACATCGTCACCGAGCCCAGGACGAAGCCGAAGCCGGGACCGAGGACCCGCGCGCTCAGCACCATCAGGAAGAACATGGGCTCCAGCCCGGCCGTACCCGCGCCCAGCGGTCTCAGCGCCGCCCCGACGGCGGCGAGCACACCGAGCATCGCCACCGCCTTCGCGTCCATGCCGTTGTCGGCGATGGTCGCGACGACCACCGCCACCAGGAGCGGCAGGAGCGCGGCGAAGAGCCAGGGGGCGTCCTGCGCGTGGGCGAGGCCCGAGTCCTGGTCGGCGAGGAGCGGCCAGCCGAAGGCCGCGATGCCGATGAGGGTGACGAGGACCAGGGTGACGGCGGCGCGGGGGCCGATCCGGACGGGGCGGACAGGACGGGCAGGGCGAGCGCAATGGTCGGGGCGGTCGGGGCGGTTCACCGTGCCTCCGCCGCGTCGAGGGCCGCGGTCGCGTCCAGGGCCTCGGCGACCTGGCGCACGGTGAGCCAGGGGTCCGGGGCCAGGATCTTCGCCACCTGCGGCGCGAAGGCGGGCGAGGAGACGACGACCTCGGCGGTCGGACCGTCCGCGACGATCTCCCCGCCGGCCAGGATCACCACGCGGTGGGCCAGCTCGGCGGCGAGCTCCACGTCGTGGGTGGCCAGGACGATGGCGTGGCCGTCGGCGGCCAGCCCGCGCAGGATCTCGACCAGACGGACCTTGGCGGCGTAGTCCAGGCCGCGGGTGGGCTCGTCCAGGAGCAGCAGGGCGGGGCGGCCGGTGAGGACCAGGGCCAGGGCGAGGGCCAGGCGCTGGCCCTCGGAGAGATCGCGCGGGTGGATGTCGTCGCAGACGTCCGGAAGCAGCGCGGAGACGAGGTCCCGGCAGGTGCCGGGGGGCGCGGCGGCGTCGGAGTCGGCGGCGGCGCACTCGGCGGCGACCGTGTCGGCGTACAGGAGGTCGCGGGGTTCCTGCGGGACGAGGCCGACGCGGCGCACCATCTCGGGCGGTGCCGTGCGGTGGGGGGTGCGGCCGCCGACGGTCACCTCGCCGGTGGTGGGGGTGACCGTACCGACGAGGGCGGAGAGGAGGGTGGACTTGCCGGCGCCGTTGCGGCCCATGAGGGCGATGGTTTCGCCGGGGGCCACGGTGAGGGTGACGGCGTGCAGGGCCTGTACGCGGTCGCGGCGGACGGAGAGGTCGCGGACCGTGGCCGGGGCCGTTGCCCCGCGGGGGCCTTGGGCGGGGTCGGGGCTCGGCCCGCCGCGGCGGAGCAGGCGCGCGAGCAGGCCGGGGGCTTCGGCGACGGGGGCTCCGCCCCCGGACCCCCGCGCCTCAAACGCCGGCGGGGCTGGGATCGCCTCAAACGCCGGCGGGGCTGGGATCGCCTCAAACGCCGGCGGGGCTGGGATGGAAGCGGTGGCCAGGCGGGACCGAAGCGGAGCGGACTGGCGGCGGGCGTCGCGGATGGAGAGGGGGAGGGGGGACCAGCCCGCGAGGCGGCCCAGGGAGACGACCGGGGGGTGGACCGGGGAGACGGCCATGATCTCGGCCGGGGTGCCGATGACCGGGGCCGAGCCCGGCGACGGCAGGAGCAGGACCTGGTCGGCGTACTGGACGACCCGCTCCAGCCGGTGCTCCGCCATCAGCACGGTCGTGCCCAGGTCGTGGACCAGGCGCTGGAGGACCGCGAGGACCTCCTCCGCCGCCGCCGGGTCGAGCGCGGACGTCGGCTCGTCCAGCACCAGCACCTTCGGGTGCGGGGTGAGGACCGAGCCGATCGCGACCCGCTGCTGCTGGCCGCCGGACAGCGTCGCGATCGGCCGGTCGCGCAGCTCGTTCAGGCCCAGCAGGTCCAGGGTCTCCTCCACCCGGCGGCGCATCACCGCAGGCGGCAGGCCCAGCGACTCCATGCCGTAGGCCAGCTCGTCCTCGACCACGTCCGTCACGAAGTGCGCGAGGGGGTCCTGGCCGACCGTGCCGACCACGTCCGCGAGCTCGCGCGGCTCGTGGGTGCGGGTGTCCCGGCCGGCGACCGTGACCCGGCCGCGCAGGGTGCCGCCCGTGAAGTGCGGGACCAGTCCGGAGACCGCCCCCAGCAGGGTGGACTTGCCGACGCCCGACGGGCCGACCAGCAGCGTCAGCTCCCCCTCGGGGACCACCAGGTCGACGCCCTGGAGGGAGGGGGCGGGCGCGCCCTCGTAGGTGACCGACACCTGCTCGAAGCGGATCACTGCGACGCCTCCTTGGGCGGTACGGGTGCCACGAAGGCGGGCAGCAGGCCGATCAGGATCGCGGCCGCCGGCCACAGCGGGAGCGTGGGGGCCGCGAGCGGGACCACGCCCGGGTGTAGAGCCGCGGGGTCGACGGAAGCGGCGCGGATCAGCACGGCGGCCACGGTCGCGCCCGATCCGGCGACCAGCCAGGCGCGTGGCCCCCAGCGGTCGGGCCGGTAGCGGGTCCGCACCGACCGGCGTCCGCCCAGGCGCAGGCCCGCGACGGCCAGGGCCGCACCGACGCCGAGCACGGGCAGCCCGTACGCGGCGCCCTGCGCGGCGAGCAGGCCGTACGTGCCCGCGCACATGCCGATGAGGCCGCCGAGGGTGAGGGCGTTGGTGGTGTGCCGGACCGCCGGCGGGACCTCGGCCGTGCGGCCGTAGCCGCGCGCGTCCATCGACGCGGCGATGGCGACGGAGCGTTCCAGCGCGCCTTCCAGGACCGGCAGGCCGATCTGGAGGATGGCCTTCACCCCGCCCGTGGGCCGGCCGCGCAGCCGGCGGGCGGTCCGCAGGCGGGCGACGTCGGCGACCATGTTCGGCGCGAAGGTCATGGCGACGACGACGGCGACCCCGGCCTCGTACAGGGCGGCCGGGAGGGACTTCAGCAGCCGCGCCGGATTGGCGAGGGCGTTCGCGGCGCCGACGCACACCAGCAGGGTGGCCAGCTTCAGGCCGTCGTAGAAGGCGAAGACGAGCTGCTCGGCGGTGACGCGGCCGCCGAAGCGGATGCCCTGGGCCCAGGCCGGGAGCGGGACCTCCGGGAGGGTGAACAGGAGGTGCGAGCCGGGGATCGGGGAGCCGAGCAGCATGGAGAAGAGCAGGCGCAGGCCGAT
Organism: Streptomyces sp. NBC_00273; assembly: GCF_036178145.1. NCBI lineage: Bacteria > Bacillati > Actinomycetota > Actinomycetes > Kitasatosporales > Streptomycetaceae > Streptomyces > Streptomyces sp. NBC_00273. Next base: position 6,647,702 of record NZ_CP108067.1, read on the forward strand.
GACGAAGAGGCCGAGCTTGAGGAAGGCGCCGTAGGAACGGGCCCAGGGTGCGTCGGTGCGGCGCGCCGCGACCACGTACCCGGCGACGCCGATGAGCAGCCCGAGGAGGAGGGGGTTGGTGGTGCGGGAGGCGGCGGTGGCGAGGCCGAGGGCCCACAGCCACCAGGCCCCCGCGTGCAGGGCGGTGGCCCGGCCGGCCTGCGGGGGCTTCCACTTTTCGTACGTCGACCGGTGCGCGGGGACCTGCGCCGCGGCCGGGCTCCGGCGGGCCGGGGGCAGGTCGCCGGGTGCGGCTCCGGTGGGGGCGCGGTGGGCCTGCGGCCGCGCCCGGCGGGTACCGGTGCCGGTGGCCGTGGCCGTGGCCGTGCCCGTGCCCGTAGTGCGGGTCGTCCCGGCGGCCGGTTTGTCCTCGGCGGTGAGGGGCGTCCGGGTGGTTGGCGTGCGCTCATGGCCGGCACCGGGCTCGGTCCGGGGCGCGCCGGTGCCCGTGGTGGCCGGATCGGCGTCGTTGCCGGGGTGCGCCGCGGCGCCGTGGCCGGTCATCGCGAGCGGCGGCGGGACTGCCAGACGCCGGCCGCGGCCAGGACGGCCACCGCGGCGATGCCCGCGAGCAGGCCCGCGGACGGGCCCCCGCCGGACTCCGGAGCGGCGGACTGCGCCGGGGCCGGGGTCCCGGACGCGCTGTCGGCGACCTGGTCGCCGCAGCCCTGCTTCGGGTAGCCGGAGATCGCGCACAGCAGCGCCGCACCGTTGTAGCGCAGCGGCTTGGCGACCGAGGCCAGCGCCTCGGCCGTCGTGGCCTCGGGGGCCACCTGCGCGCAGGCCGTGCGCGGGGCGGCCTCCGGCGGCGCGTCGCCCGTCGGGGCGTCCGCCGGGACGCCGAAGTCGATGACGAGCGCCACCCGCTTGGTGCCCTCCGTCGGAGTGGTCGCCCCGCAGACGGTCTCGAAGTCGGCCGCCGCGCGCGGCTGGGCCGCCTGCGCCGCCGCGTCCTTGCTCACCGAGAAGCGGAAGCCCTGGACGGCGCCGTCCGCGGGGCGGGCCATCGAGGGGCCCTGGGTGGCGTAGGACCACTGACCGCCCGCCGAGCCGTCCCAGAACGACCAGTAGCGGTAGCCGGCCGCCAGCGCCGGGGAGGCGGCCAGCAGGGCCAGGGTGATCCCGAGGGCGAGGGCCACGGCGGGCAGGCGGCGGCGCATCAGGACTCGTTCTTCTTCCGGCGGCCGCTCAGCAGGATGCCGATGCCGACACCGGCCGCGGCGCATGAACCGACGATCCACCAGACGTTCTGGCCGCCGGAGGGCTCCTCCTCGTCGCCGTCCACCTTCGTCGCTTCCGTGTCCGCGCCCTGCGGGGCCGGGCCGGTCGCGTTCAACGCGGCGACGAGGTCGGTGCCGCCGAAGGACTTCGGGTCGTTGCCGGTCGCGTGCGTGGCGAGGACGAGGGTGCCCAGCGCGGCCGGGCTGCCCTTCGCCCACTCGGCGGAGTTGGTCTCCAGCCACTTCAGGGCGCCCGCCGCCGACTCCTTGTGGCCGGCGGCGGCCAGGGCCAGTACGGCGTCGACGGTGTTGCCGGTGTCGGGGGTGGGCTGGTCCGCGCCCGGGGTGACGGCCATGAGGTGGCCGTCCTTCTTGAGGGCCTCGGCCAGGTAGCCGGCCGCGCCCTGGGCGGCGGCCACCGGGTCGGCGGCGTTCGCGGCCGGGCAGGCCAGCGGGGCGGCGGGGGTGTTCTCGGCGGACGGGACGACGGCCGCGCCCTTGCCGAGGCCGGCCAGGGCGGCGGCGGCCGTGGCGTCGGCGTTGGCGAGGAGCTTGCCGTCGGCCGGCTGGTACGCGAAGGCGCCGCGGTCGGCGGCCGGCTCGGCGGTGCAGCCCAGCTGGAAGGGGAGCAGGCCCTCGTAGGCCGACTTGCCCGCCTTGGACTTGACCTCGGCCGGCTTCTCGCCCGCCACGGCCAGGGCGCTGATCACCACGGCGGTGGAGTTGGCGTCGCTGGGGGAGCCGGGGACGTAGCTCCAGCCGCCGTCCTCGTTCTGGACGGACTTCAGCCAGTCGACGCCCTTCTTGACCTCCGCGTCGTGGCCGCCGAGCGCCTTCATGGCCTGCAGGGCCGCCGCGGTGGCGTTGGTGTCGTACATCGTGTTCGCGTCGCACGCCACGGCCGGGTTCGGGCGGAAGGAGGCGAAGCCGCCGTTCTGGCACTGCTGGCCGACCAGCCAGGTCATGGCCTTGAGGGAGGGCTTGACGCCGACCGTGTGCTGGGCGAGCAGCGCGAAGGACTGCCGCCACACGCCGTCGTACGTGGGGTCGCCCTTGCCGTAGAGGCCGTCGGGGATGGCCGGGGGCGCGGAGGGGGAGGCGGGCGGCGCGGTGTCGGCGAGGGCTGCGGGGGCGGCGCCCACGCAGAGCACGGCGGAGGCGGCGAGCGCGGCTGCGCTGCGACGGACGTTCATAGGGGGGTGGTGCCTCTCGTACGGGGGAACCGGCAGCAGGCACGCACAGGCACCGGGCTCCGGCTCCGTTTACCTCGACGGTGCCGGCCGCCGGGGGCTCCGGCGGCACGAGCCGCGCACCTTCGGTACGGGGCATTCCGGCTCCCCGCCCGGGCGGTGCCGGGAGTGGTCACGGTTGCGGGTCAGCGCCGGAATTGCACCGGCTTCCCCCCGTACAGAGGTGTGGACGACAGGTTCACTCTACCGGCCCGTAACCGGCGGGCCCCGGGGCGCAGGGGCCGGGCGCCCCTTACACGGCCCGGTACGTCACCGGGTCCGTGCCCGGTACCGCCTCGGCGCGGCCCTGTTTGACCAGCCGCCGCACATGGGCCTCCGCTTCGGAGACGGCGATGTTGCGGGAGCCGTACGGGATCTGCGCCCAGGGCCGGTTCCACTCCATCCGCTCGGCCAGCCCCCACGGGGTCAGCGGCTCGGCCAGCAGCGCCAAGAGGCCCCTCAGTCGTTCCTCGTGGTGGTCGAGGAGCTCCCGTACGCGGCCGGGTGCGTCGGTGAAGGCGTGTTGGTGGGCGGGGAGCACCTCGGCGGGTCCGAGGCGGCCGATGCGTTCGAGGGAGTCGAGGTAGTCGCCGAGGGGGTCGGTGACGCGGGTGTCCTCCGGGGCCTCGTACAGGCCGATGTGGGGGGAGATCCCGGGCAGCAGGTGGTCCCCGGAGAAGAGGCGGCCGTTGCCGGGGAGGTTCGCCGGGTGCGCTTCCTCCAGGTGCAGGCAGACGTGGCCGGGGGTGTGGCCGGGGGTCCAGATCGCGCGCAGCCGGCGCCCGGCGAGGGGGAGCAGCTCGGCGGGGACGATCTCCCGGTCGGGGACGGCGGCGCGCAGGCCGGGCAGGGTCCGCATGCGGCCGCTCGCGCGGGCGGCGCGCAGCGGGGCGATGTGCTCCTCGGGGGCTCCGGCGGCGGCGAGTTTGGCGCTCATGTAGTCGAACCAGACGCCGGGTTCGGAGGCGCGGGTCCGTACGACGACCTCGGTGTCGGCGGCGTGCATGGCGATCCAGGCGCCGGAGGCCTCGCGGACCCGGCCGGAGAGGCCGTGGTGGTCGGGGTGGTGGTGGGTGATGACCACGCCGTGGATGTCGGTGACGGCGGTGCCGAGTGCGGCGAGGCCGGCGACGAGGGTGTCCCAGGAGGCGGGGTCGTCCCAGCCGGTGTCGATGAGGACGGGGCCGCGGTCGGTGTCGAGGACGTGGACGAGGGTGTGTCCGAGGGGGTTGTCGGGGATGGGGACCTTGATCCCCCGTACGCCGCCGCCGTGATCGGTGACGTGGGGGGCGTCGCCGGTGACCGGTGACGCGCCCTCCTCGACCGGCGACGTGTCCTCCGCGACCCGCGACGCGTCGCCCTCGACCCGTGGCGCGTCCTCCGTGACCTGTGGCGTGTCCTCCGTCATGCGCCCGCCCTCCCCTGTCGCCGCCCTCGGACGAGAACGTGTTCCAGTAGTAGCCCAAGTCGACCACTTTCCGGGCTCCCTGACTAGTCGTTCGATCTTCTCCGACGCACTGACGGAGGTTCAGTCCTGGCCGTGGACTCCTCTAACTAGAACTGGTATCAGTTCTGGAACCCAAGCCGCAGGAGGCCTCAGCCATGACCGAGCTCGTGGAACACGGAAAGCTGTTCATCGGCGGGGAGTGGACGGATCCGCTGGGCACCGACACGATCCGGATCGTCTCCCCCCACACCGAGCAGGTCATCGGCTCCGTCCCGCACGCCTCGAAGGCGGACGTCGACCGCGCCGTCGCCGTCGCACGCACGGCGTTCGACGAGGGGCCCTGGCCGCGGATGAGCCTGGACGAGCGGATCGCCGTCGTCTCCCGGATCAAGGACGCCATCGCCGTCCGGCACGAGGAGATAGCCCGCTCGATCAGCTCCCAGAACGGGTCCCCGTACTCCTGGAGCGTCCTCGCCCAGGCGCTCGGCCCGATGATGGTCTACGACGCCGCGATCACGGTCGCCCGGGCCTACCCGTACGAGGAGCACCGCCAGGGCGTGCTCGGCCCGATCCTGGTGCGCCGGGAGCCGGTGGGCGTGGTCGCCGCCGTCATCCCGTGGAACGTTCCGCAGTTCGTGGCGGCGGCCAAGCTGGCGCCGGCCCTCCTGACCGGCTCGACGGTGATCCTCAAGCCGTCGCCCGAAGCACCGCTCGACTCCTACATCCTCGCCGACATCGCACGCGAGGCCGGGCTCCCCGAGGGCGTGCTGTCGATCCTGCCCGCCGACCGGGAGGTCAGCGAGTACCTCGTCGGGCACCCCGGCATCGACAAGGTCGCCTTCACCGGCTCGGTCGCGGCCGGCAAGCGCGTGATGGAGGTCGCCGCGCGCAACCTCACCCGCGTCACCCTCGAACTCGGCGGCAAGTCGGCCGCCGTGGTCCTCCCGGACGCCGACGTGGAGACCGCGGTCGCCGGGATCGTGCCCGCGGCCTGGATGAACAACGGCCAGGCCTGCGTCGCCCAGACCCGCATCCTCGCTCCCCGCAGCCGGTACGAGGAGGTGGCCGAGGCCCTCGCGGCGGCGGCCGGCGCGCTGGTCGTCGGCGACCCGCTCGACCCGGCGACCCAGCTCGGCCCGCTCGTGGCCAAGCGGCAGCAGCAGCGCTCGCTGGACTACATCCGGATCGGGCAGGAGGAGGGCGCGAAGGTCCTGGCGGGCGGCGGCCGCCCGGCGGGCCTGGAGCAGGGCTGGTACGTGGAGCCCACCCTCTTCGGCGACGTCGACAACTCCATGCGGATCGCGCGCGAGGAGATCTTCGGCCCGGTGGTCTGCCTGATCCCGTACGGGGACGAGGCCGAGGCGGTACGGGTGGCCAACGACTCGGACTTCGGCCTCAGCGGCAGCGTCTGGACCGCCGACGTCGAGCGCGGCATCGACTTCGCCCGCCGGATCCGCACCGGCACCTTCAACGTGAACACCTTCAGCCTGGACATGCTGGGGCCGTTCGGCGGCTACAAGAACAGCGGTCTGGGACGGGAGTTCGGCCCGGAGGGCCTGAGCGAGTACCTGGAGCACAAGATGATCCACCTCCCGGCGACGTATTCATCGGGCGCCGCCGAGGCGGGTGCCTGATGGGTGACCGCTGGCAGGTCGAGGTGGACCGGGGGGTCTGCATCGGCTCGGGCATGTGCGTGAACCACGCCCCGGACGGCTTCGTCCTGGACACGGCGCGCCAGTCCCACCCGCGCACCGCCGAGTCGGACGCGAACGAGCCGATCCTCACGGCTGCGGAGGGCTGCCCGGTGGAAGCCATCATGATCACCCTGGCGACGACGGGCGAACCGGTCTTCCCGCCGGAGGAGTGACCGCGGACAGGGGACGGGACCCGGGCAGCCGGTGACCCGGCAGCCGGGGCCCGTTTCGCCGCCGGGGCCCGAGGGGCCGCCGGGGCCCGAGGCGGCCGGGCCGGCGGGGCGCACGAGCCTGCCGGGTGCCGCCGGGGCCACCGGTCCTGCGGTCGTCCTCAGACGTCGGCGCCTTCGGGAGCGCGGGTCAGCGACCGCAGCACGAGCGCGATCACGAGGGCGATGCCGGAGCACACGGTCAGGGCCAGGAAGCCGTTGCCGACACCCGCGGTGGTCGCGTCCGCGATCGAACCGCCGTCGTCGAGACGGCTGTCGACCGAGGTGGCGAGGACGGTGCCGATGACGGCGATGCCGAGGGCGGCGCCGGTCTCGTTGAAGGTGTTGAGCAGGCCGGAGCCGACACCGGACTCCGCCACCTTGACGTGCGAGGTGCCGATGCCGAAGAGCGGTACGAAGCAGGCGGGCAGACCGGCGCCGATGACGGCCAGCGCGACGACGGTGAGCGCGACGCCGTCGGTGCCGGTCGCCAGGATGCCCGTGCCGACCAGCTGCAGGGCCGCTCCGGCCGCGTACATTCCGCCCAGGCCCAGGGCATTGGCCAGCGACGGCGCGACCAGCGCGACCACGAGGGCGGCCAGGCCCATGGGGAGCAGTGCGAGGCCGGTGACGAAGGCGCTCATCTCGTGGACGCGCTGGAACTGGATGCTGGCCAGGAACGAGCTGCTGATCATCACGGCGGCCACCAGGAGCAGGCCGACGCTGGACAGCCAGTAGGTGGGCTTGCGCAACAGGTGCAGCGGGAGCAGCGGGTCGACCCGGCCGATCTCCATGAACGTGACCGCGGCGAGCAGGACCGCGGCGCCGCCGATGCTGATCCAGGCGTTCCGGTCGCCGAACCCCTCGTGCAGCCGGATCAGTCCGAAGGACAGGGCGGCGACTCCGGCGGTGGACACGATCGCCGACGGCAGCCGCAGCGTGCGGTCGCTGCTCGTGTCGAGGGCGGGCATGCTGCGCAGGGCGCCGATGCCGGCAGCGATGCTGATCGGGATGTTGATCAAGAAGGCCCAGCGCCAGCTGATCGTCGTGACGATCAGCCCGCCGAGCACCACGCCGATGGTCGCGCCGATCACGCCGAGGCCGCTCCAGGCGGTCAGTGCGATCTTGCGCTGCTCCTCGTCCTGGTAGACCTCCAAGACGATCGACAGGGCGGCCGCGGAGAGCAGTGCGGCCCCGGCGCCCTGGACGGCACGGCCTGCGACGAGCAGTTCCTGGTTGCCCGCGATGCCGCAGAGCACGGAGGCCACGGCGAAGACGGTGAGGCCGGCGAGGAAGGTGCGGCGGCGTCCGAGGACGTCGGAGACGCGGCCGCCGAAGAGCAGCAGGCTGCCGAGCACCAGGACGTACCCGCTGATCGTCCACTGCAAGGCCGTCTGACCGGCGGGCAGCTGGGCCCCGATCGAGGGCAGGGCCACGTTCACGACCGTCGAGTCCAGCATGACCATCAACTGGGCGACGCCGACCACCACCAGAGTGGTCCAGGCGGCCTTGCCGGGGGCCCGTGCGGGTGTTCCTGCCGCGTCCTGCTCGGCCGTCTCGGGCACCAGCGTCTGCTCGGTCACCACGTCTCCTTCATCTGCCGTCCGCGCTAAATGATTTATGCGCATGCATCGATTGAGCCCGGACAGTACATGTATGCGTATGCATCGACAAGGGGGCGGTGGCGAACCTACGATGAGGGACGTGACGAGGAACGTGACGGAAACAGCAGCTCTCACCGACCGTTGGGTCGCCGTGACCCGCGCCTGTGCGCAGATCAACCAGGCCGCCGAGCGCGTGCTGGCCGAGCGCCACGGCCTGTGTGCCAGCGCCTTCGAGATCATGGACGTGATGGCGCGGGCCGATGACTGGATCCGGGCGGGGGAGCTCAGTTCCCGCGCGTCCCGCAGCCAGCCGCAGGTCTCGCGTCTGGTGGCCCAGATGGTCGGCGCGGGCTACGTCGAGCGGAAGCCGTGCTCCAGCGATCGGCGGGGGTTCGACGTCCGGCTCACGGCGTCCGGCCGGGAGCTCTTCTTGCAGTCCGTCGTCACCATGGAGACGGTGCTGAGCGAGGTGGCCGAAAGCAGTGCAGAGGTGCGGGACGTCATGGGGCTGACCGCTGACCGCTGACCGGTGACCGGTGACCGGTGACCGCTGACTGTCGACCGGCGCCGCTGGCTGCTGACCGGCGCTCGTGCGGCCAGCGCGCCCGCGGCCGGCTCAGGGGCGGGGCGTACGGCCCGGGCGGCTCGTGATGTTCGTGGGGTCGAGGCGCGCTCCGCAGCGGTCGCAGAGCTGGTGGGTGTCGGGACCGCCGCCGCAGCCCGTGTGCTCGATGGTCACCGGGGGGCCGTCCGCCTCCGGGTAGTAGCGGTCGCCCCACTGCATCAGGTGGTTCAGGGCGGGCCACAGGGCCAGGCCCTTCTCCGTCAGGACGTAGTCGAAGCGCTCCGGCCGGGTCTGGTACGGGCGCCGCTCCAGCACGCCCTCGGCCTCCAGTCGGCGCAGCCGGTCGGTGAGGACGCTGCGGGTGATGCCGAGTTCGCCCTGGAGCGCGTCGAAGCGCCGGTGGCCCTGCAGGATGCTGCGCACGATCAGCAGCGACCAGCGTTCGCCGATCACCTCGAGGGCGCGGGCGATGGAACACACCTGGGTCTCGTAATCGCGGGCGAGCATGGGTCGAGCATACCTAGTGGGTCGCGTGAAGCGACTCTCCTGGGCTAGGGTCGGTCGAGTTAGTTGCTTCATCAGACTCACTGCAAGGGGAGCAGCATGTCCGCGTACCTGTCCGACTCGGCGGAGACCTCGTACGTCCAGGGCCCGACCACCCGCTTCGCCTACCGCCGGTTCGGCACCGGCCGCGGGGTGCCGCTGGTGCTGGCCCTGCGGTTCCGCGGGACCGTCGACCACTGGGACCCCGCCTTCCTGGAGGTCCTGGCGAGCGCGCGGGACGTCATCGTCTTCGACAACGCCGGCTGCGGCCTCTCCTCGGGCCGGACCCCGGACACCGTCGCCGCGATGGCCGACGGGGCCGTCGAGTTCATCGAGGCGCTGGGCCTGCCGCGGGTGGACCTGCTGGGCTGGTCGATGGGGGGCGCGGTCGTGCAGGCCGTCGCGCTGCGGCGCCCGGAGCTCGTCCGGCGGCTCGTCGTGGCCGCGAGCGGCCCCGGTGGCGTTCCCGGCACCCCGCCAGCACCGGACCGGGTGTGGGAAGTCGCGGGGAAGCCCGTCAACGACGACGAGGACTTCCTGTACCTCTTCTTCCCCGACGCCCCGGCCGCGCGCGCCGCCGGTCTGGCCTCGCTGCGCCGCCTCGACACCAGGCTCGGCGCGTCCGCGTCCGCCTCCGCCGTACGCCCCGAGAGCGTCGGGGCGCAGGCCGCCGCGCTGGGTCGGTGGGGGCGGGGGGAGGACGCCGCCTGGGAGCGGCTCGGGGAGATCGCGCACCCGGTGCTCGCGGCGGCCGGGGCCCATGACGTCATGGTCCACGCGTTCGCCACGTACGCCATGTCCCAGCGGCTGGCGGACTCGAAGGTCGTCATCTACGGGGACGCCGGTCACGGCTTCCTGTTCCAGCACCCCGAGGAGTTCGGGGGCGAGGTCCTCCGCTTCCTGGCGGGGTGAGGCGGGCGGCCGCCGCGGCCCGGCCCCGGAGCGGCGGCTTCAGGCCTTTTCCGGAGACGTCAGGTCGATCAGGCGGCACACCGTTTCGATGTCGATCTTGACTTGGGCGATCGATGCGCGGCCGGAAAGCCACGTGATCAGCGCCGAGTGCCAGGTGTGCTCGATGACCCGGACCGCCGAGAGCTGCTCCGCCGTCGGCGGCTTCTCGAGGCCCATCGCGTCCAGGATGATCGCCGTGGTCAGCCGGGACACCGTGTCGACCTCGGGGCTCACGCTCCGGTCCGCGAACGTCAGCGCCCGCACCATCGCGTCGGCCAGCTGCGGCTCCCGCTGGAGGGCGCGGAAGGCCCGCATCAGGGTCTCCGCGACCCGCGTCGCGGGATCGTCCCCGGCCGGCGGCCGCTTGCGCAGCGTGGTGTGCATGTGCTGCAGCTGGTCCTGCATGGTGGCGACCAACAGGTGCACCTTGGAGGGGAAGTAGCGGTAGAGCGTGCCCAGGGCCACCCCCGCCGCCTCCGCGACCTCGCGCATCTGTACGGCGTCGAATCCGCCCCGGCTGGCCAGCTGGGCGCTGGCGTGCAGGATCCGGCGGCGGCGGGCCTCCTGGCGCTCCGTCAGGGGAGGCGACGCCGGTGTGGTGACGGCCTTCACTTCCGCTGTCATGGCTCCCGTTCCGTGTCGTTCCGTGTCGTTGCGCGGGCTGAATCCGGGCTGGTCCGCGGCCAGCATGGCAGGCGCCGGAGCCGTGGCGCGAATCACCTGCTCCGCCTCTTACGGTGTAGTTTCCGGCCGGTAGATTCAATGGTCTTCGACGGATCAAGTCTGAAACTTGTTCTACATTATCCGAGCGGTTACGCTCCGGCGAAAGTTGCAGGGAGAAGGGGGCCGAGAGTGACCGCTGAGGCCATGGTGACGAGCCCTTTCGCGGGTTCCGCCGCCGACGGCGACCGCCCGCTGCGCATCGCACTCCTCACCTATAAGGGGAACCCGTTCTGCGGCGGCCAGGGCGTCTACGTCCGCCACCTCGCGCGCGAACTCGTACGACTGGGGCACTCCGTCGAGGTCATCGGCGCGCAGCCCTACCCCGTGCTCGACACGGGCGCCACGCTCACCGAGCTCCCGAGCCTGGACCTGTACCGCAGCCCGGACCCCTTCCGCACACCCAAGCGCGACGAGTACCGGGACTGGATCGACGCCCTCGAGGTCGCCACCATGTGGACCGGCGGCTTCCCCGAGCCGCTGACCTTCTCGCTGCGCGCCCGCCGTCACCTGGCCGCGCGCGCCGGTGACTTCGACGTCATCCACGACAACCAGACGCTCGGGTACGGCCTCCTCGCCGACCTCGGCGCCCCCCTGGTCACCACGATCCACCACCCCATCACCGTCGACCGGCGGCTCGACCTCGACGCCGCGCAGGGCTGGGTGAAGCGGGCCTCCGTGCGCCGCTGGTACGCCTTCACCCGCATGCAGGGCCGCGTCGCCCGCCGACTGCCGTCCGTGCTCACCGTCTCCGGCTCCTCCAAGCAGGAGATCGCCCAGCACCTGGGCGTCCGGGACGAGCGCATCCACGTCGTGCACATCGGCGCCGACACCGACCTGTGGTCGCCGGACCCGTCCGTCGCCGAGGTGCCCGGCCGCATCGTCACCACCTCCAGCGCCGACGTGCCGCTCAAGGGGCTCGTGTACCTCGTCGAGGCGCTCGCGAAGCTGCGCACCGAGCAGCCGGAGGCCCACCTCGTCGTCGTCGGCAAGCGCGCCGAGCAGGGTCCCGTCGCCCGCGCCATCGAGACGTACGGCCTCCAGGACGCGGTCCGCTTCGTCAAGGGCATCACCGACGCCGAGCTCGTCGACCTCGTCCGCAGCGCCCAGATCGCCTGCGTGCCCTCCCTCTACGAGGGCTTCTCGCTCCCGGCCGCCGAAGCCATGGCCACCGGCACCCCGCTCGTCGCCACCACCGGCGGCGCGATCCCCGAGGTCGCCGGACCCGACGGCGAGACCTGCCTCGCGGTGCCCCCGGGCGACGCGGGCGCGCTGGCCGGCGCACTGGGCCGGATGCTGGGCGATCCGCAGCTGCGGGCCCGCCTCGGCGCCGCCGGGCGCGAACGCGTCCTGACCCGGTTCACCTGGGCCGCGGCCGCCCGCGGCACCGTCGCGCACTACCGCGCCGCCATCGAGCAGGCCGCCGCCGGCCGCACCCGCCGGGCGCGCTGACCTTCTGCTCCTTCCGCTTCCTCCGCTTCCTCCCCATCCCCGAACAACCCCCGCGACCGCGAAGGCAGGACCCCGTGCTGACCGTCGATTTCTCCCGGTTCCCGCTCGCCGCAGGCGACCGCGTACTCGACCTGGGCTGCGGCGCAGGCCGGCACGCCTTCGAGTGCTACCGGAGAGGCGCCCAGGTGGTCGCCGTCGACCGCAACGGCGAGGAGATCCGCGAGGTCGCCAAGTGGTTCGCCGCGATGAAGGAGGCCGGTGAGGCCCCCGCCGGGGCCACCGCCACCGCCATGGAGGGCGACGCGCTCGCACTGCCCTTCCCCGACGACTCCTTCGACGTCGTCATCATCTCCGAGGTGATGGAGCACATCCACGACGACAAGGGCGTGCTCGCCGAAATGGTGCGCGTGCTCAAGCCCGGCGGGCGCATCGCCATCACCGTGCCGCGCTACGGCCCCGAGAAGATCTGCTGGGCGCTCTCCGACGCCTACCACGAGGTCGAGGGCGGCCACATCCGCATCTACAAGGCGGACGAGCTGCTCGGCAAGATGAAGGCCGCGGGCCTCAAGCCGTACGGCACCCACCACGCGCACGGGCTGCACTCCCCCTACTGGTGGCTCAAGTGCGCCTTCGGCGTCGACAACGACAAGGCACTGCCCGTCAAGGCGTACCACAAGCTCCTGGTCTGGGACATCATGAAGAAGCCGCTGGCCACGCGGCTCGCCGAGCAGGCCCTGAACCCGCTCATCGGCAAGAGCTTCGTGGCGTACGCGACCAAGCCCCACCTCCCCGTCAGCGCGGCCCAGTGAGCTCGCCGGGGCGCACCGAACACCTGGTCCTGGACGGCGTACTGACGGCCGAGGAGGCCGCCCTGACGGTGGCGGGGATCCTCGCCGCGCAGCGCGCCGACGGCGCCATACCGTGGTTCCGCGGGCACCACCTCGACCCGTGGGACCACACCGAGGCCGCGATGGCGCTCGACGCGGCCGGTGAACACGAGGCGGCCGAGCGGGCGTACGCGTGGCTGGCCCGGCACCAGAACCAGGACGGTTCCTGGTACGCGGCCTACGCCGACCGGCCCGACGGCGTGGACACCGCGGAGCCGCAGGACGCGAGCCGCGAGAGCAACTTCACCGCGTACATAGCCGTCGGCGTGTGGCACCACTACCTCTCCACCGGCGACGACACCTTCCTCGACCGCATGTGGCCGGCCGTCTACGCGGCCGTGGAGTGCGTCCTGACGCTCCAGCAGCCGGGCGGCGAGATCGGCTGGAAGCGGGAGGCGGACGGCACGGCCGTCACCGACGCCCTCCTCACCGGCTCCTCCTCCATCCACCAGGCGCTGCGCTGCGCGCTGGCCATCGCCGAGCACCGCGAGGAGCCGCAGCCCGACTGGGAGCTCGCGGCGGGCGCGCTGCGGCACGCCATCCGGCGCCACCCGGAGCGGTTCCTCGACAAGAACCACTACTCGATGGACTGGTACTACCCGGTCCTCGGCGGGGCCCTGACCGGCTCCGAGGCCAAGGCGCGCATCGACGGGCGCTGGGACGAGTTCGTCGTCCCGGACCTGGGCGTGCGCTGCGTGCTGCCGAACCCGTGGGTGACGGGCGGCGAATCCTGCGAGCTGGCCCTCGCGCTGTGGGCGACGGGGGAGTCGGACCGGGCGCTGGAGATCCTGCGCTCGATCACCCACCTGCGCGCGGACAACGGCATGTACTGGACGGGGTACGTCTTCCAGGACGAGGCCGTATGGCCGGTGGAGCAGACCACCTGGACGGCCGGGTCGCTGCTGCTCGCCGTCGCGGCGCTCGGCGGGGACGAGGCCACCACCGAGGTGTTCGGCGGGACCTCGCTCCCGGCCGGGCTGGAGCCCGACTGCTGCGGCTGACCCGGCGGCCGGCTCAGCGGCGGTAGAGCCAGCCGGCCACGGCGTGGCCGACGAGGAGGTAGGCGACGGCGGCGATGCCGTAGCCGACCACGACCTGGACCCATTCGCGGCTGAAGGTGAACAGGTCGTAGGACCAGGCCGCGAGCCAGGAGGCGACGTCGTGGACGAGGTCGACCAGGGCGTTGCCCTGGTTGGCCTCCAACAGGAAGAGCAGGATCCAGAGTCCGATGACGAAGGCGAGCACGTCCGCCACCAGTGCGACGGCGCGGCCTGCCTGACTGCTTCCCCGGGTGCGTACTCGTGTGTGAGTGCTCATGCGGCGCGTGTTGCCGCCCTGGGATGTCGTAAACCCGAACGGGTCCCCCCGGCTGGTGGAGCCGGGGGACCGGGGCGAGGCTGCGGGAGACGCCTCATTCCCGGAGGGAACCGTGCCCGTACCCACGACTGTCCGACTCCGCCGCGCCCTCACTGCGGTGGTCCTGTCCACCGCGCTGATGGTCGGCGCCACCGCATGCGGCAGTGGCGGTACCGGCCCGCGCGAGGAGCTCTCCGCCGCGTCGATGGGGGAGCTGGCCGCCCTCGCGGCGGCGGAGCCCGTCGCCGCCGAAGCCGACGAACTGGCCGCCGCGACGCCGTCGCCCAGCACGTCCGCGGAGAAGCAGAAGTTCGCCAAGACGCGCTTCGTCGCCAACGCGAGCCTGGCCGCCGGTGCGACGTACCAGTGGATCGTCAAGCCGTACCGCGCGGGCAAGTTCAAGAAGGGCGCCAAGGGCCGCACCTTCGCGCTGATCAAGGCGGGCCTCGCGGGCGCGTTCGCGTACAACCGGCTCAAGGCGGCGGCCGAGAACGCCAAGGGCGACCCGCTGCTGGCGAAGGCGGTGGCCCCGCTCACGGCGGGCATCGAGTCCCTCAAGGGCCTGGGCAGCAAGCTGCGCAAGGGGCAGGCGGGTGACGGTGACATCGACTCCTTCGACAGCGTCATCAACAGCGTGAAGGAAGCGGGCCAGAGCGCGGGCGCGGTGGTGACGGACAAGGTCCCGAGCGCGTCCCAACTGGGCAGCTAGCGTTTTCCGGGTCGGGTGGCTGCGGGTCCCCCTCCGGGGCCGGTTCGCCCGGTCATGCCGTTGCCCTGGTCGGGCGGGTGCGGGTCCCCCTCCGGGGCCGGTCCGTCCGGTCATGCCGTTGCCCTGGTCGGGCGGGTGCGGGTCCCCCTCCGGGGCCGGTTCGCCCGGTCATGCCGTTGCCCTGGTCGGGCGGGTGCGGGTCCCCCTCCGGGGCCGGTTCGCCCGGTCATGCCGTTGCCCTGGTCGGGCGGGTGCGGGTCCCCCTCCGGGGCCGGTTCGCCCGGTCATGCCGTTGCCCTGGTCGGGCGGGTGCGGGTCCCCCTCCGGGGCCGGTTCGCCCGGTCATGCCGTTGCCCTGGTCGGGCGGGTGCGGGTCCCCCTCCGGGGCCGGTTCGCCCGGTCATGCCGTTGCCCTGGCCGGGCGGGTGCGGGTTCAGTTCCGGGTGCGGGCCGGTGGCCGCGCCTCAAGCGCCGGCGGGGCTGGGTTTGGTCCCTTGACCGGGGGTGTGGTCCGTCGGGCGGAGCCGGTGGGTGGCTTCGGGTGGGGCGGTGCCCCTCCGGGGGCTCTCCTCGGCTCGCGCCAGGCGGCCGTGGTCCTGCCGTTCGGCCTGGGTTGCGCGCTCGTCCTGCGGGGAGCCCCCGGCGTGTCCCCACCCCCGCCGTCCCCGTACGAGGCGGGACGGCCGGGGGCGGGGACGGCGGGGGGTGTCCCCGCAGGCGACGCGGATCCACCACCGCCCCGCATCTCCACACCGCTGCGCTCCGCAAGC
This sequence comes from Streptomyces sp. NBC_00273, assembly GCF_036178145.1. Classification (NCBI taxonomy): domain Bacteria; kingdom Bacillati; phylum Actinomycetota; class Actinomycetes; order Kitasatosporales; family Streptomycetaceae; genus Streptomyces; species Streptomyces sp. NBC_00273. The sequence goes on from NZ_CP108067.1 coordinate 6,663,097, forward strand.
CGAGGAGATACCCGCCGCCGGGACCGCACCCCCATCTCCGATCCTGGCCGGGAACACCAAACCCAGCCCCGCCGGCGTTTGAGGCGCGGCCACCGGCCCGCACGCGGAACAGGACCCGCACCGCCCGGCTAGGGCAACGGCAACGGCTGTTTCAATGGGTGCGTGATCGAGATCGTGCTGGTCGTCCTCGGTGCCGTGGGAGCCGGGTGGCTGCTGCGGCGCAAGCATCGTGCGCGGACGGCCGCCGGGCCCGTGCCCGGGATTCCGTGCATGGTCCGGATCCCGGCCGGTGAGGGCCGCTGGCGGGCGGGCCGCGTGTACGGGGACCAGGGCGCGGCCCGGTGGGTTCCGCAGCGCGGGGAGCCCGTGGCGCTGCCCGGCGGGCGGGCCACCGGGATCCGGGTCCCCTCCGTGAAGGAGGGGATCTCCATCAACCCCGGCTCGCGGATCGTCACCTGCGCCTACGACGGCGGCGGGAGCATCGAGATCGCCGTCATGCCGTTCGACGTGCGGGAGCTGCTGGAGGCAGTACCGCAGGCCGAATCCTGACGGCCGAGCTCAGCCGTTGAGCTCCGCCAGGACGCGCAGGGTGTGGGGGTCCGGGGCCGTCAGGAGCAGGTCGGTCACCGGGCCCTTGCGCCAGAGGTCCAGGCGTTCCGCGATCCGTTCCCGGGGGCCGACGAGCGAGATCTCGTCGGCGAACTCGTCCGGTACGGCCAGGACCGCCTCCTCCTTGCGGCCCGCGAGGAACAGCTCCTGGATGCGGCGGGCCTCTTCCTCGTAGCCCATGCGGGCCATCAGGTCGGCGTGGAAGTTGCGGGCCGCGTGGCCCATGCCGCCGATGTAGAAGCCGAGCATCGCCTTGACCGGGAGCAGTCCCTGCGCGACGTCGTCGCAGACCTTGGCACGGGCCATCGGCGCGATCATGAAGCCCTCGGGGAGGTCGGTGAGGGAGGCCCGGTAGACGTCGGTGCGGGTCGGGGACCAGTACAGGGGGAGCCAGCCGTCCGCGATCCGGGTGGTCTGGGCGATGTTCTTCGGGCCCTCCGCGCCGAGCAGGACCGGCAGGTCCGCCCGCAGCGGGTGGGTGATGGGCTTCAGGGGTTTGCCGATGCCGGTGCCGTCCTCGCCGCGGTACGGATGGCTGTGGAAGCGGCCGTCCAGGGCGACCGGGCCCTCGCGGCGCAGCACCTGCCGGACGACGTCCACGTACTCGCGGGTGGCGGTGAGCGGTGAGGAGGGGAAGGGGCGCCCGTACCAGCCCTCGACGACCTGCGGTCCGGACAGGCCGAGGCCGAGCATCATCCGGCCGCCGGAGAGGTGGTCCAGGGTCAGGGCGTGCATGGCCGTGGCGGTCGGGGTGCGGGCGGCCATCTGCGCGATGGCCGTGCCGAGGCGGATCCGCGAGGTGTGCGCGGCGATCCAGGTCAGCGGGGTGAAGGCGTCAGAGCCCCAGGCTTCGGCGGTCCACACCGAGTGGTAGCCGAGGTTCTCGGCCTCGGTGGCGAGGTCGAGGTGGGCGGGGGAGGGGCCGCGGCCCCAGTAGCCGAGTGCGAGTCCGAGGCGCATGTACGGTCCCTCCAGAATCTGACGAGGCGTCAGGTGACTGTAGGGCAACGGCCCCCCGCCCGGAAGGGCGGGGGGCCGTCGGTGCGGGTCCGGGTGGCGGTCAGCCGCGCTGGATGCCCGAGGTGTCGTTCAGCACGCCGCGGCGGCCGTCCTGGGTCTGGGCGATCAGGGCGGCCGCGCCACGCTGCTCGACGGCCAGGTACCAGGTGCCCGGGGCGAGTTCGGCGATCGGGGTCGGGGAGCCGTCCTCCGCGAAGAGCGGACGGGCCACCGGCACCGCGAACCAGAACGGCGTGAAGTCCGCCGCCGGAGCCGGAGCCGGAGCCGGAGTGTGCGCGGAGTCCTGCGGACCGGGACCCGGGGTCGGGGTCGGGTTCGGCGTGCCGCCGTACGGCGGGACCGGCTGCGGCGTGGAACCGTACGGCGTCTGCTGCGCGCCCGGGTAGCCGTACCCGGCACCCGGCTGGGGCTGGCCCGGCTGTCCGCCGTACGGCGGGACGGCGGCGGGACGCGGCTCCGGAACGAGCTGGCCGGCGAGCGCCGGGATCTTCGCACCGGCGATGGCCACACCGGCCAGGGCCAGCGTGCCCAGGAAGGCGAGGATGGAGCCCGCGCCCAGGTCGAGCACGTCCGGGCAGGCGATGAGCGCCCACAGCGACGACCAGGCGGCGGAGACGGCGAGCACGGTGCCCCACGCCGTCAGCGGCAGGCCGGCCAGCTTGCGCTCGGGCTGGAAGCGGGAGGCGATCAGCAGGCCGGCGGCGATGAAGGCGAGCAGGAAGATGCTGGGGAGCGCCAGGTAGTTGGAGTCAAGGTCCCACACGCTCGGCCGGTCGATACCGGTCGCGGAGTAGAAATCGAGGAACGAGGCGATGAACAGCAGCGCCGCTGCTCCGATCACCACGCCGTCGCCTCGAGTGAGGGAGCGGATGTTCACGTCTTAGGTGTCCTTCTCGGTCTCGGTCGTCGTCTCGTGGTGCCGCGGTCGCAGAACGTGCCTGCAGCAGGGCGGGCGGGACCATGGTACGGAGGTTTCCGACGGCCGAGATGATCGGGGCGGCGGGTGGTCCCGCCGGACTCCCGAGGGGGACTACCCGCCGAGGAAGCCGACGATGCCGTCCGCGATGCCCTGAGCCGCCTTCTGCCGCCACTCCGGACTCGTCAGCTGCGCCGCGTCCTTGGCGTCACGCATGTTGCCGCATTCGATGAACACCTTGGGCTGAGTTGACAGGTTCAGTCCGCCGAGGTCGTCGCGGACGACCAAACCGGTACCGCTGCCGAGGTAGTTGGCGGGAGCGGAGCCGGTGGTGCGGGCGAAGTTGCCGGCGATCCGCTCGCCCAGCTCCCGGGACGGTCCGACGATCTTCGCGGTGTCCGCGGCGCCGCCCTTGACCTTGGCCGGGAGGATGACGTGGAAGCCGCGGTTGCCCGCCGAGACCCCGTCGGCATGGACGGACACGACGGCGTCGGCCTTCGCCTCGTTGCCGATGCGGGCGCGCTCGGTGATGCAGGGCCCCCACGGGCGGTCGGCCTGGTGGGTGAGGACCACCTTGGCCCCCTGGGCCTCCAGGGCGGTCCGCAGGCGCCGGGAGACGTCGAGGGTGAAGTCCGCCTCCTTGTAGCCGGCGTTGGTGGTGGTGCCGGTGGTGTCGCACTCCTTGCGGCCCGTGCCGATGTCGACCTGCTGGTCGATCTCGTCGGTGTGCTCGAAGTTCCCGGCGTTGTGGCCGGGGTCGACGACCACGGTCTTGCCGGTGAGCGGGCCCTTGGCGGGGGCCGGCGCGGGTGCGGCGGCGGTGGTGCTCTGACTGGCGCTGGGGCTCGTGCTCTCGCTGGGCGCGGAGCCAGGCTTCGCGTCCCGCTGGCCCGGCGACAGGGGCGCGTGCGAGGCGGACGCCGGCGTCGAGCGGGACGGCCCGTCGGACCCCGTCCCGGCGAACGCCTGGGTCAGGACCCAGCCCGCCAGAGTGGCCGGGGCGAGCGCGGCAACCCCGACGACGAGCGTGGCGCGTCGGGTGAACCAGGGCCGGTCCGGATCGATGGAGGAGCCGGACTCGGGGGGCGGGGGGCTGTTGTCGTTGCGCACGCCGCGATGCTAGACCCGCCTCCCGCCGCCCGTCCGGACCGTAGGCCATCCGAAGGCGTGGTGCGATGGTATGCCTGGCGTTCATCGGGACGGATCAGGCCCGGCCTTCACGCCCGCGCGCCGAGCGCACCCACGCCCACACCACGTGCCCCACGAGGGCCAGGGCGGTGAGGACGGAGATCACGCGAATCGTGCTCCAGGTCAGTTCGACGAACCTTCCCGCAGTGGCCGCTTCCATTTTCAGACGGGCGGTCGTCTCGACGTAGACGATGAGCGGAACGAGGAGACGGAACGAAAGTCCGCCGATTCCCGGGATCCGCGCCAGGTTCCCGAAGAGGCCCAACGGGGCGCCGAAAAAGAAAGCGGCAATTCCCCAGAAAAAGATTCCCGACGAGACGCCGTCCCCGACCATCCCGTCGCCCGTCATTCCGATGGGCGCGACGGGGCTCAGCCATTTGAGGAGGTAGTAGACGACCACGCCGACTGCCAATGCTGAAGATGCCAGGCAGGCGGACTCCACCTTCGATTTCCTGGTGTACCCGACGAGGAAGGCGAAGCACGCCCACGACCATCCTCCGGAGAACACGAGGTTCACCACGTGAAAGACCGGGCCGTCGAACTTGCCCGAGAGTGCACCGAGGACGCCGATCAGTGCACCCGCCCCGAGGGTCAGAAGCGCGGACATGGTGCGAGTGCGCAGAAAATTCACGTCGTGCTTCCCTGTCTGCGGGTCACCGATAGAAGGGGTCGGCCACCTTCTCTCTTGCTCGCCCGTGGAGGCCAGAGGTGATCATCTGCGAGTTCTGGCCTCCTGTGAAGTGATTTCTGACAGGTTGGCCTGATTCGGAATGGTCGGCGGCTCGGAGCGGCCTAGAAGGGCGGCCAGTCGGAACCCGGAGGCGGGGCGGGAGAGACCCTGTTGTCGTTCCGCATTTCGAGGGGCCAGCGCTCGTCGATGACCGTAACGGCCTCCTTGCACGCCTCGCAGGTATTCGGCCAGTGGGATTTCCACAGGTACGGCGAAGCGGTGAGGCCCTCGTGGGCGATACCGCACAGCGTCGCTCCGAAGCCCTCGGCGGAGTACGCGTACGCCACGTCGAACGCGTGGCCGACGTCCTCCGGGAGCTGCGGGGATTCCGCCAGCTCCCACCGTATGTAGCCGTACTGCGGCCGCAGTACCTCGCGCGGGTCGTATCCGAATTCGGTCCAGGCGTAGCACCAGGGGCAGAACCAGCGTTCCTTCACCGTCCTGTCCCACCGCATCCGCGGTTCACTCACCGGCATTCGGCGCATCTCATGGCCGCAGACATCACAGATCACACCGCATTCTGCCTGACCGTCGGCAGCCGCACGCGTCTGTCGTTGCGTGCGGTGCCGGGAGGCGCGATTCCGCCAAGGTCCGGCACGATCCGGCAGATACGGCTCAGATGCCGGCGCCCGTGCGCCGCAGCACGCGCAGCGAGTCGGTGACGGAGATCTCCTCGAAGGCGCCCGAGGCCAGGGCCCGCAGATAGATCCGGTACGGGGCCTGGCCGCCGTCGGCCGGGTCCGGGAAGACGTCGTGGATGACGAGCGTGCCGCCCTCCGCGACGTGCGGGGCCCAGCCCTCGTAGTCGCCGCTCGCGTGCTCGTCCGTGTGGCCGCCGTCGATGAAGACGAAGCCGAGCTTTCCGCCCCAGGCCGCCGCGACCTGCGGGGACCGGCCGACGATCGCGATCACGTGGTCCTCCAGCCCGGCCTTGTGCAGGGTCCGGCGGAAGGTCGGCAGGGTGTCCATCAGCCCGACCTCCGGGTCCACGACCGTCGGGTCGTGGTACTCCCAGCCCGGCTGCTGCTCCTCGCTGCCCCGGTGGTGGTCGACGGTGATCGCCGCCACGCCGGCCCCGCGGGCGGCATCGGCGAGCAGGATGGTGGAGCGGCCGCAGTACGTGCCGACCTCCAGCAGCGGCAGCCCGAGCGCCCCGGCCGCGGCGGCCGCCTCGTACAGGGCGAGGCCCTCGCGTACGGGCATGAACCCCTTGGCGGCCTCGAAGGCGGCGAGTGTCTCCGGCTTGGGGGTGGCCATGGTTCCTCCGGCGGTGATCGTGTGTGGCGGCCCATCGTGCCCTACCCGCTGGTAGGACGCTATGGCCGGGGTGTGCTCGTACGCCGCCGCCCGGTCAGCGGCCGAACAGTCGGGACAGGCCGCCCGCCCCGCCCGTCCCCTCGGCCCGCCGCTGCTCCCGTACGGCGCGCCGGAATTCCGCCCGGGTGTCCGAGACCTCCTGGGCCAGGTCCTGCATGCCGGGGAGGAAGGGGAGCCGGCGCAGCAACGGGTTCAGGTGCGCCAGGGCGGCCGCCGGATCGCCCGCCTCGCCGATGGTGCGGAGCACCCGGTGGGCCACTTCCGGATCGCCGCGCTCGGCGAGTTCGGCGAGGTTCGGGAAGAGCCGCCAGTACAGGAGCGCGGCGCCGGCGACGTCACCGACCAGCCAGGCGTCGTGGGCCAGCCTGCGCCGCACGTCCAGCAGGACGGGACTGTCGGCGGTCAGCGCCCATTCCAGGTCGGGCAGCAGCGGCCCCAGCCAGGCGCGCTCGCTCAGCGCGCGCTCCCGGCTGCGCGCGTCCCACTGGCCGTCGCGGGCGCGGGCGCCCCGGTGCATGGCCGACGCGAGGTGGTAGCGGGCGGTCAGCGTGACCAGGCCGTGCGTGCCGAACACCTGCGTCGCCTGCTCGACGAGCTCGCGCAACTCCTGCTCGTGCCGGCGGCCGTCCCCGGACCCGAAGGCCGCCGCCTCGCCGACCCAGGCGGCGCGCCCGGTGATCGTGTCCGGATGATCCAGGCCCAAGACCCGCACCATGCGCGGCAGCAGGCGTTCCAGATCGATCGTCCTGGACGGCCCGGCGACCCGCATCACGCGGTGGTAGGCGGCCCGCACCGTCAGGGCGTCCTGCGCGCCGAGCTCCTCGGTCAGGTCGTCGGTCAGCATGCGTAGCCGTTGCACGACGTCGGCCGGTTCGTCCTCCAGCAGCTGCGTCAGCCGGCGCTCCAGCATCGCGCGCACCGGATCGGCTGCCGCGGTGTGCACGGTCGGGGCGTACGACGGCGGGGGCGGGAAGGACGACACCGCCGGTGCGGGTGGCGACGCCTGCGGCTCGGCGGCCTCGCTCCGGGCGATCTCCGCCAGCCGCCGGGACACCTCGGCCGCGTCCGCGGGCCGGTCCGCCGGGTCCTTCGCGAGCAGCTCCAGCACGAGGGAGTCCAGCGCGGACGGCAGCTCCGCCCGCAGCGAACTCGGCGCGGGCGGTGCGGTCGTGAGGTGCTGGGCGAGCAGCTCGTGCATCTCGCGCGCGGCGAAGGGACGGCTGCCGGTCAGCAGTTCCGTCAGTACGCAGCCCAGGGCGTAGAGGTCGGCCCGCCCGTCGACGGGCACGCCGTTCGCCCCGCCGGTCCACCGCTCGGGAGCCATGTACGGGAAGGAGCCGATGATCATGCCGGTGGCCGTCAGCCCCGTCGTGGTGGTGACGGCGCCGCTGCCGCCCCCGGCCTTGGCGATGCCGAAGTCGAGCACCTTCGTCAGCCCGCCGTCGGTGACCATCACGTTGGCCGGCTTGACGTCCCGGTGGACGATGCCGGCGGCGTGGGCCGCCCCCAGCGCGTCCGCGATGCGCCCGGCCCACTCCAGGGCGTCCGCGAGCGGCGGTACGCCGGCTTCCAGCACCTCGGCCAGGCTGCGGCCGCGGAGCAGCTCCATGACGAGGTAGACGGCGTCGCGGCCCTCGCGCTCGGTGCGGCCGAAGTCGTGGATGATCGCGATGTTGGGGTGCGCGAGGTTCCCGGCGAGGCTGGCCTCCCGCTCGAAGCGGCGGGTGTCCTCCGGCGTCTGCGGATAGCCGATCTTGACGGCGACCTGGCGGCCCACCCGGCTGTCCTCGGACCGCCACACCTCGCCGAAGCCGCCCCGGCCGAGCAACTCGGCCAGCGCGTACCGGCCTTCGATCACTTCCCGCACCTGCCAGGCCCCCGTCACCACAAGATCAGTTCGGCAGAGCATTATCGCCGCACGTGAGTGAAGCGGCTGCCGACCGCTTCTGACCGACCGTGACCGATCGCGTGATTCGCATCACCTGTGCGCATCCGGCTGATTACGCTCGGCGACAGGGCGAAACGAACGCCGAACGCACAGCGTGAACTTGGGGGTGACCACCTCATGGTCAAGATCCGCGAGCTCGATCCCAGCGCCTCGCCGCTGGACTTCTACGGGTACGAACTGCGGCGCCTGAGGGAGCAGGCCGGCCTGAAGCAGGCGCAGTTGGGCGAGATCATCTTCTGTACGGGCTCCCTGATCGGCCAGATCGAGACGACGAAGCGCGTCCCGACCCGGGACTTCTCGGAGCGGGTGGACGCGGCCCTCAACACCGGCGGGGTGTTCTCGCGACTGGTGGGCCTGGTGCTGCGGAGCGTGCTGCCGACGTGGTTCCAGCCGTACGCGGAGATGGAGGCCCGGGCCTCGTACATCTCCACCTTCCAGGCGCAGTTGGTCTACGGGCTGCTGCAGACGCCCGCCTACGCGCGCGCCGTGCTCGGGGTGCGGACCGAGGGGGACCTCGACGCGAAGGTGGCCGCGCGGATGGACCGGCAGCGGATCCTCGACCGCGAAGACCCGCCACTGATGTGGGTGGTGATGAGCGAGGCCGTGCTGCACCAGGAGACCGGCGGCCGGGAGGTCATGCGGAACCAGCTCGCACACTTGCTGGCCCTGCAGAGGAGGGAGTGGGTGAAGGTGCAGATCCTGCCGTTCGAGGCGGGCGCCCATGCGGGGCAGATGGGCTCGTTCACCCTCCTGCGGTTCGACGATGACCCCGACATCGTCTACACCGAGGACTTCGTGCAGGGCCATATGACGGCCAATCCGCCCGCTCTCAGGGAGGGTTCGCTCCGATACGATCATCTGCAGGCAGCCGCCCTGTCCCTGGAGGACTCGGTGGCACGGATCGCCCGCGTAATGGAGGAGCGTTATGGACACCGTCCGGAACCTGACGGGCGCGCAGTGGCGTAAGTCTTCGTACAGCTCCGACACCGGCGGCGAGTGCGTCGAGTGCGCGCCGCTCGGTGACACCGGCTGGCTCAAAGCCTCGTACAGCGGGGACACCGGAGGCGAGTGCGTCGAGATCGCCGCTCAGCCCTGCCGCGTCGCCGTACGGGACTCCAAGAACCCCGAGGGTCCCGTATTCACCGTCCACCCCGCGGCGTTCGAGGCGTTCGTGAAGTCCCTCTCGGTATGATCCGCTCCCTGACGACGGGGAGGGAGTCGGGGGAATGGAGCGCGTAGGACCGGCCGGTCCGACGCACGTGGGGCCGTTCAAGGTGGCCGGCGTGCTCGGGCAGGGAGGCATGGGGCGGGTACTGCTGTGCGCGGGGCCTGACGGGCGGCTCGTCGCCGTCAAGCAGGTGCTCGCGCACTTCGCCGACGACGAGGACTTCCGGGCCCGTTTCCGGCGCGAGGTCGCGGCCTCGCGCAAGGTCTCCGGTGCCTACACGGCGGCCGTCATGGACGCCGACCCGGACGCGCCGACACCGTGGCTGGCCTCGGTGTTCGTGTCCGGGCCCTCGCTCGGGGACGTGGTCAGGGCGGACGGCGTGCTGGAGGAAGCCGTCGTCCACAGGCTGGCAGCGGGGCTCGCGTCGGCGCTCGCGGAGATCCACCGGGCGGGGCTGATCCACCGGGACCTCAAGCCCGACAACGTGCTCCTGACCGAGGACGGGGTACGCGTCATCGACCTCGGCATCGCGCGGGTCACCGAGGGCGAGGTCGAGGGCGACACCGGGCTGACGCGCACCGGCTGGGTGATCGGTTCGCCCTCCTTCATGTCGCCCGAGCAGGCCGAGAGCAAGCCGCTGACACCGGCGAGCGACGTGTTCTCGCTCGGATCGATGCTGGTCATGGCGTTCACCGGCAGCAGCCCCTTCGCCGGGACCTCGACCCTTCAGACGCTCTACGACGTGGTGCACTCCACCCCCGACCTGAGCGCGGTGCCCGACGGGCTGCGCGGGATCGTGGAGCGCTGCCTGGCCAAGGACCCGGCAGCCAGGCCCACCCCGGCGCAGCTGCTCGAACTCCTCGGGCCGGTCGCTCCGACAGGCCTGCAGTGGCCGCCCGCCGTGTACCGGATGCAGGCCGAGCAACGGGCGGAGATCGACCAGCTGCTGTCCGCCGACACGGCGACCGTGGTGGCGCCGCCGCCGGAACCGCTCCCCGTGCCGGAGTCCGTGCCGGAGCCCGAGCCCGAGCCGGATGAAGTGGTGGAGCGGGCGGCCGAGGTCTCGGAGTCCGCCCCGCCGGCCGAGCCGGCGCCGACCCCGCCCCGGCGGCGGTCGCGCACGGTGGCCCTGGTGGCCGCCGGAGTGCTGGTGGCGACGGGCGTCGGCGTGGCTGCGTACACCCTGGACCGGCGGGCGGCGGAAGGCTCCGGTCCCGCGGCCTACGCCGACGTACCGGCCTGCCAGAAGGCCACCCAGTACCTCCCCCTGACCGGGCGGGACGCCAAGGAGGACTCCCACAGCGCGAGCAAGACCGAGGTGCATACGACGTGCACCTGGTACGACTCGCTGGCCGGCCGGCGGACGGCGCTGGTCCGGTGGGACGTCAAGCGGGGCGGTGACGACGGCGCCAACGCGAAGCTCCAGCAGGCCGGTTTCGCCACGGACGCGTCCGGGGCGAAGCGGGTGAACAACCTCGGATTCGGCGACGGGGCGTACTGGGCGTCCCCCGGCAGTACCGAATGGACCTGCGCGCTCTCCGTCCGGCACGGCAACCTGGTCGTCTGGGTCGGCCTCTACCAGCCCGGGGGCTGCGAGCAGAAGGCCAAGGAGATCGCCAAAGCCGCGCTGAAGCCCGTGCCGGTCAAATCCGGCTGAGATACGTCCCGGTCCCGCACCGGATCGCCGAGAGAAGAGCCCTTCCATGTCCGCACACGGCGCGTCCGTGCTGGTCCGCTCCGACCCGCGCCGCCTCCTGTTCCTTGCCGTTCCCACCCTCCTCATCACGCTCACGGAGGGTTTCACCAGCCAGGGCAGGTTGCTGCCGAGGCCGGTCTGGTTCGTCTTCGGGGCCGTGGCAGGCGTCTTCTTCTTCGTCCTGTACTGGGCCCTCGCCGTCTCGGTGGCTGACGGGTGCGTCGCCGTGCGCCGGGGGCTCACCACACGGCGGATACCGCTGGCCGAGCTCGACAGCGTCGTCGTGGAGGACATGGGGCGCCAGGGGTATGTGATCCGCTGTCACCGGGCCGGCGAACCGGAGCTCAAGGTCCCGTTGACCGCCGTGATGCGGCCGGGTGACCACCAGCTGGTGATCGAGGCGATCCGCGCCGGGGTCCGGCCGGGTGTTCTGCGGAGCAGGCCGTGTTCGCCCCGTCGTCCTGCCGCACCGCACCATCCGTGACGCGTCCGAGCCGGATGTACGTGACGAACGCCTGGACGGCAAGTGCCGGAAGGACGGCGGGGAGGACCGAGTCCTGACGCCCGGTCCCGCACCGCCCATCGTCCGGAGCGCGCCGATCAACGCGGAGATCTCGGGTGCCCAGCCCGAGACGACGCGGCGCGAGCACCTGACGCACCAACGACGCCCCCTGACGTCGCGTGAGGTGCAAGCCCACCGGGCTACTGGCCGGTCGCCGCCTTCGCGGCGGACATGGTTTTCTGCTTGGCGAGCAGCGGCCCCGCCAAAGCGGCCGAATTGGACTCGATCAGGAACTGCTGGTACTCGCTTTCGGCGTCGGACCAGGCGCCGATCAGGTTCACCTTCTGCTTGCACAGGACGTCGGCGAGTGCCACGTCCTTCTCGCGGATCCCCGGAGTTTCGGCGCTGAATTCCTTGTCGTTGATCGCGGCGAGGGGGTCGGGGTAGGCGTGCCCGGACTCCTTCATGCAGTTCGACCACTCTTCGGTCGCTTTCACCACCGCAGGCGCCTTCTGTGACTTCTTGTAGCTCTCCATGTTGAGCTTTTGGGGAAGGTCCAGGGCGTCCTGCATTTCGGCCTCGTGGAGTTCCCTCCGGGCCTCTCCGATGCAGCCGCCTTCCGGTACGGGTGCGCCGTTGTACGTGGTCACCTCGCCCATGACGAGCGGCATGATCGCCGATGGGTAGTCTTCGGCCGGTCTTTTCACGTCTGGCACGTGATAGCCGTGCTGCTTCGCGAGCTCCGCATCGGCCAGGCCGTAGCGGCGCTCGTTCGTTTCGATATCGGTGCTTCCCAGGGCTTTGGGGGTGTATGGGGCGCCCAGTCCGGTGATGCACCGCTGCATGAGCGAATCGCGCCCCCGGGCGAGGGTGCCCGCGTCGACGGTGGTCAGCAGGTAGTCGTCCAGGGGCAGCTTGAGGGCCTTGCTGTCGGTGAGCTGGCGCGCCGCCGTCCGGCCCGGGGTTTCGCGGGGGCCGGTGGTGTCGGCCGAGCACGCGGACAGGAGCGGGAGCAGCAGTACCGCCATGCCGGCACACGCTCTGGCGGACGGGGTGGTTACGTTCACTGGATTCCTCTACGGGTGGCAAGGAAGGGTGCTCCGCAATCGCGATGGCGATTGCGGAGCACCCTTCCCCGGTTCAGGTGCCGATGCTCAGCAGATCCAGTCCCGGAGGGAAGCGTTGTTGTTGTACGTGTTCACGAGGTTCCGGGAGGTGTGAGCATGAACGGTGTCGTACGGGCCGGCGTAGTTCGAGTTGTAGTAGACCCGGTAGCACCAGTTCGAGGCGTTCTCGGTCGACGCGGCATTGTTCTTCACCGGCTGACCTTCACCGGTGGCCCATGTGGTGAATACTTCCCCGGCGAGATTGGGTACGTCGCTGTCGGTGAACCAGCGGGCACCGTTCTGGTTGGAGTTGTAGTAGAGACAGAAGAAGCCGGTCGGGCACGCGTATGCGCTGGCCGGGGTGGCCATTCCGATCGTGACACCAGCTGCGGCGACCAAGAGTGCCATGGTCCGCTTCATGCGCATGGTTCATCCCCCTACGTAGTGGTGCTCCTGCCGGCGCCAAATCGGGCGCGACGAAGGGGAGTTGCTTCCCGAATGCGGCACGCTCGGACCCAGCCCGGCCGTGTCCGTGCCGACTATAGTGAAAGGTCCATCTGCACTCAACAGCCTTTATGCGAGCCGGAGTTGGCGTGAAGTCGGCTCCGTGGGCCCTCTATGTGCGGGTGTATTCAGATATGCAACTCGGGCGGGAAGCCGGTCCAGCGCAGTTCGGCCGGCAGGTGCCGCATGTCGTTGGAGAAGAGGACGGAGGCGGGCCGGTCGGGCGCGTAGCGGATGACGGTCAGGGCGGCGTTGGAGTGGTTGAGCCCGAGCCAGCGCCACTTCGGCGCGTACATGGCCTCCCGGACGAGCCAGGCGACGAGGAAGTTGTGCGTGACGACCAGCTCGTGCCGGTCCTCCTCGCCGTCCACCGGCCCGGTGAACAGGTCCAGCGCCCGGCGGGCCAGGCCGGGTCCGTTCTCCCGCTCCTCGGCGCTGGCGCCGGCGAGGAAGCGGAGGAAGAGGTCGGCCGATTCCGCGGGGAGTTCATCCCGCTCCGGCATGTGGGGGACGTAGTCGCCCGCGACGTCCGAACGGTGCAGGGGGACGTCGGTCAGCTGGTCGGCGATCAGGCGCGCCGTCTGCTCGGCCCGGGGCAGCGGTCCGTGGTGGACCGCTGCCAGGGGGACGTCCCGCAGGCGCCGGCCGAGCAGGACGGCCTGTCGGCGGCCGTTCTCGGTGAGCTCGCTCTCGTCCGGTGACGCCTCGCCGTGCCGGGCGAGATAGAGGTATCGGGTGGCAGTGGCGGTCATTCCAAGCTCCTTCGAACCATCAATCGATCTTGTGCATTGATGGACGCCGCCCCCTCTGTGCGGGTTGCAGGAGCGGCGGTTCGTCAGGAGTCCGGGCGAGGTGGAACGACCTGGCGGTCAGCGAGGGGTGAGCAGGCAGAACTCGTTGCCCTCCGGGTCGGACAGGATCGTCCAGGAGATGGCGGACTGGTCGATGCCGGGGTCGGTGGCCCCCAGGGCGCGCAGTCGGGCCGCCTCTGCCGCGAGGTCGTCGCCGGGGTAGGGACAGACGTCGAGGTGGACGCGGTTCCACACGCTCTTGGTGTCGGGGGTGCGGAGGAACTCCAGGTAGGGGCCGACGCCCTTGGCGGACCGCATGGTCGCCTGCTCGTCGGTCACCTCGTGCAGCGTCCAGTCCATCGCCCCGTCCCAGAACCGGGCCATTGCGCGCGGGTCGGTGCAGTCGACCACCACCGCGGCGATCGGCCCGGTGTCCCGGTAGATCGGGCGGGGCTCCAGGACGCAGAACTCGTTGCCCTCCGGGTCGGCCATGACCGTCCAGGGGACGTCGCCCTGACCCACGTCGGCGAGCGTCGCGCCGAGGTCCTTCAGGCGCCCGACCAGCTCCTTCTGGTGCGCGGCCGAGGTGGTGGCCAGATCGAGGTGCACCCGGTTCTTGACCGTCTTGGGTTCCGGGCGGGCGATGATGTCGATGCAGACGGCCACGGGGTCGGGGTAGGAGAACCCCACCGGTTCGAGGTTGGTCACGCCGGGCCCCTCGCTGTCGACGCCCCAGCCGAGCGCCTCCGCCCAGAACCGGCCGAGCGCGGAGTCGTCCTGGGCCTTCATGTTGATCTGCACAAGTCGTGTTGCCATGCCGCAGATCCTAAAAGCCGACCCCGCCCGGGCCGGGGTCGGCTCCCGCTCCGAATCACCCTTCATCTGACCTTCCGTCAGATTGGAACGTGTTCTAGTCTGCCGCGCATGGGCATCGGAATCACGCAGGAGCAGCGCGAGTTGGCCGAGGCGGTGCGCGGTTGGATCGCGCGGGCCGTGCCTCCCGAGGAGGTCCGCAAGCTGCTCGACACCCCGCCGCAGACCGGGGCGCGCCCCGCCTACTGGGACGCGCTGACCGCACAGGGGCTGCTCGACCCGCACCTGGACGGCGGCACCCTGCTCGACCTGGCCGTCGTCGTCGAGGAGGCGGCCCGGGCCGCGCTGCCCGGGGCGTACCTGCCGAGCGCGCTGGCCTCCGTACTGCTGGAGCGGGCCGGCGCAGAGCCGCTCGAAGGCCGGGTCGGGGCGGTCGCGCTCGGGCCGGGGACCCTGACCGCCGTCGCCGTCGAGGGCGGCGGCCACCTGCTCGACGGACTCGCCCCGCCCGTCCTCGGCGCCGGGGAGGCCGACCTGGTGCTGCTCGCCGCCGAGGCCGCGGACGGCACCCGCTGGTTCGCCGTGGACGCCGCCGCGCTGGACATCCGTACGCACGACGGCGCCGACCCCACCCGCCCCACCGCCGAGGTGCGGGCGCGCGGGGTCGCCACCGGCCCGGACCGACGCCTCGCGCTGGACGCGGCCCTGGTCCGCGACCTGGCCTGCACGCTCTTCGCCGCCGACGCCTGCGGCACCGCCGCCTGGGCGCTGCACACGGCCGCCGAGTACGCGAAGGTGCGCGAGCAGTTCGGCCGGCCCATCGGCCAGTTCCAGGGCGTCAAGCACCTGTGCGCCGACATGCTGGTCCGACTGGAACAGGCCCGGGCACTGGCCTGGGACGCCGCGCAGGCGATGGACGAGCCCGCCGACGTGCGCTCACTGGTGGCCGCCCTCGCCGCCGGAACCGCCCTGGACGCCGCCTACTCCTGCGCCAAGGACTGCATCCAGCTCCTCGGCGGAATCGGCTTCACCTGGGAACACGACGCCCACATCTACCTGCGGCGAGCACTGGTCGCCCGCCAACTGCTGGGGCCCGGCGACGGGCACCGCGCACGGGCCGTGCGGTGCGCGGCGGACGGTGCGCGGCGCGAACTGCGCCTGGAACTGCCCGCGGAGGCCGAGACGTACCGCGCGAAGGCCCGTACCGTCATCGCGGACGCGCGCGGGCAGGGCCCGGCCGACGCCCGCCGGACCCTGGCCCCCACCGGCTACGCGGCCCCGTACCTGCCGCCGCCCTACGGCATCGGTGCGGGCCCCGTCGAGCAGCTCGTCGTCCAGCAGGAGCTGAGTGCGGCCGGCGTGAAGCTCGCCGACCTCGGGATCGCCACCTGGGTCGTGCCCTCGCTGCTCGCCTACGGGACGCCCGCCCAGCGGGAGGCCCACCTCCTGCCGACCCTGCGCGGCGACGTCACCTGGTGCCAGCTCTTCTCGGAGCCGGGCGCCGGCTCCGACCTGGCCTCGCTGCGGACCCGGGCGGAGCGCCGGGAGGACGGCTCCTGGAAGGTCAACGGCCAGAAGGTGTGGACGAGTTCCGCGCACAGCGCCGACTTCGGGATCCTGCTGGCCCGCACCGACCCGGACGCGCCCAAGCACAAGGGGCTCGGCTACTTCGTGGTCGACATGAAGAACACCCCCGGCATCGACGTCCGGCCACTGAAGGAGATCACCGGCGAGGCCCTCTTCAACGAGGTGTACTTCGACGACGTGCAGCTCCCGGCGGACGCGCTGGTCGGCGCGGCGGACGGCGGCTGGAAGGTGGCCCGCAACACCCTCGGCAACGAACGCGTCCACATGGCCGACCAGATGACCTTCGACACCGGCCTGGAGGCGCTCCTCGCGCGCGCCGCCGACCTCGACGGCACGTACCGGGCGCGGATCGGTGCACTCGCCGCCGAGGCGCACGCCCTGGCCTGCATCGGGCTGCGCACCACGCTCCAACAGGTGTCGGGACTGGAGCCGGGCGCGGGCGCTTCCGTACGCAAGCTCGTCCAGACCCCGCACCAGCAGCGGACCGCCGAGCTCGCGCTCGAACTGCTGGGACCGGCGGGCGCGGTGCGGGAGGGGGCGGGGGAGCGGGCGGTCCACGGAATGCTCATGTCCCGCTGCCTGACCATCGCCGGGGGCACCACGCAGGTCCAGCTCAACGTCGTTGCCGAGCGGATCCTCGGCCTACCCAGGGACTAGGAGTTGTCGGGCATGAAGTCGTACATCGTGGGCGTCGGCATGACGAAGTTCGAGAAGCCGGAGTCGCGGGACTGGCAGTACTGGGACATGGCGAAGGAGGCCGGAACGGCGGCGCTCGCGGACGCGGGCATCGGCTACGACCTGGTCGAGCAGGTCCCGGTGGGGTACTGCTTCCAGGCCTCCACGGCCGGCCAGCGGGCCGCGTACGAACTGGGGCTCTCCGGAGTGCCGGTCTACAACGTCAACAACAACTGCGCGACGGGATCGACGGCGCTGATGATGGCGCGGCAGTTCGTGCAGGGCGGGATCAGCGACTGCGTGCTGGCGCTGGGCTTCGAGAAGATGAAGCGCGGCGCGCTCGGGGGCGGGGCCGACGGAGGCGACTTCAAGACCTCGCCGGTGGCCCGGCACTACGGGATCATGGCCGCGGGCCACGGCTTCGAGATGTCCCCGCCCACGGCGCAGATCTTCGGCAACGCGGCGCGCGAGCACATGGAGCGGTACGGGACCACGGCCGCGCAGCTCGCGGCGGTCGGTGCGAAGAACCACCGGCACTCGGCGAACAACCCGAACGCGCAGTTCCAGGACGTGTACTCGATCGAGGAGATCCTGGCGGCGAAGGAGATCCACGCGCCGCTGACGAAGCTCCAGTGCTCGCCGACCTCGGACGGCGCGGCGGCGGCGCTGGTGGTGTCCGAGCGGTTCCTGGTGCGGCACGGGCTGCACGACAAGGCGGTGGAGATCGTCGGCCAGTCGATGACGACGGACACCGGAGCGTCGTTCGCCTCGGGCTCGTGCATCGACGTGGTCGGCAAGCCGATGACGGCGGCCGCGGCCCGGCAGGCGTACGAGGCCTCGGGGCTCGGCATCGAGGACGTGGACGTGGTGGAGCTGCACGACTGCTTCTCCATCAACGAACTGCTGACGTACGAGGCGCTGGGCATGTGCGAGGACGGCGCCGCGGGGAAGTTGGTGGAGTCGGGGGCGACCACGTACGGCGGGCGGTGGGTGGTGAACCCGTCCGGGGGGCTGATCTCCAAGGGGCACCCGCTGGGGGCGACGGGGCTGGCGCAGGCCGCGGAACTGGTGTGGCAGTTGCGCGGCGAGGCCGGTCCGCGGCAGGTCGCGGGGGCGGGGGTGGGGCTGGCGCACAACATCGGGCTGGGCGGGGCGGCGGTGGTGACGCTGCTGCGGAGGTAGCGGGCCGGGCGGGCCGCCGCTCCCGGGGCTCCGCCCCGGACCCCGCCGGGCGCTGCCCCCGGCCCCGCGCCTCAATCTCCCCCAGCCACCGCTGGGAGGTGCCCCCGGGCGGGGCCGAAAGGGCTCACGCGTCACGGGGGCGGAGCGCTAGGCTCCGCTCCCGTGAGCGAGATACGCGAGGTGTCCTTCAGTGCCACCGGCAGCCTGACCAGGGACGAGTACGACGAGGCCGCCAAGGCGGCGGGGCTGTTCCGGCGGGGCCGGGTCGTGGCCTCCCTCAGTACGGTCCTCCTCGCCGCGGCGAGCGTGAAGCTGTCGTCCGACGGTCTCACCGTGTACCCCGTCCCGCTCGGGATCGCGGTGGCGTACGGCCTCGTCGTGCTGCTGCTCCTGCCGCGGTGGGTGGTGGGCCGGGGCTTCCGCAGCGGCAGGGCCGCCGAGGAGAAGCGGGTCGTGGTGGACGGCACGGGCATCGAGGTGTTCCGCGGCGGGGAGTCGCAGCGGATCGTGTGGGACGAGATGCGCTACTACCACGAGACGCCCCGGCTGCACGTGTTCGTGGGCCACTCGCGCCGCAGGACGTGTCTCGTGGCGGTGCCCAAGCGGCTGTTCGCCGACCCGGGCGAGAGCGAGCTCCTCGCCGCCTTCGGGCACGCGCAGGCCGGCGACGGCTCGTAGCGCCCCCTGCCCGACCCCGCCCGGCCCGCCCCGGTCAGAGCTTCTGGATGTCCTTGTGCACCACGTCGGAGCCGGGGTGGTCGGCGGCCAGGCGCACCTTGAGCGGGTGGCCGACCGGAGCCTTGATGATGATGTCGGGGTTCTCCCCCAGGCCGGTGCCGTTGCAGGAGGGTTCGCTGGTCAGGTTGGTCCAGCCGTTCACGTTGTGCGGGTCGTTCCACGACACCCAGGCACAGTCGCGCTCGCCGCTGGTGATCGACACCGAGATGATCCTGACCGCGTTCGCCGCGCCGTCGACGCGCTCGTAGATCACCGTCCCGATGTTGTGGTGGAGGCCGTTGCCGACCTCCAGGTCGACCTGGAGGACCGGGCCGGCCGGGGTGTCGGCAGCGGCCGGGGCCGCGCCTCCCGCGAGGGTCGCGAGCACCAGTGCGGCGGTGGTGGACAGGGCGGACAAGCGCATGGTTTCTGCCTCCACGAAGCTGGGTTGAAGGGCTCCCATCCTGGTCCAGCGGGAGGGCGCGCGCTGCTGCGGAATCCGTCAATCGGTGGCCGGGACGGCGCGGTTGCGCCCGTGCCGGGCCGCCGCCCGGCCCCGCCGGGCGCGCTGCCCGACCCCGCGCCTCACACGCCGGCCGGGGTGGAACCGGCCGGCTTCAGTTCGCAGCGGCCGTCCGTGCACTCCCGTTGCAGTCGGCCCCGGGAGAGCGTCTGGGCCAGTCCGATCGCCCAGCACATCGGGCAGCCGCGCAGGGCCACCAGGCCGAGGGGTGCGAGGGCCAGGGTGATCGGTCCGTAGAGCGGGAGGAGGGCGAAGGCGCCGACCAGGGAGCCGATGCCGACCGCGCCGCGGAGCAGGTGCCGGGGCAGGGAAGAACTCGCGAAGTCGGGGCCGTCAGTGATCTTCATCGGTGCCTCCGGGAGCCGGGTACAGGGAGTGCCGCAGGGCCGCGCGGGCCCGGTGCAGCCGTGATTTCATCGCGGCGGGGCTGAGCCCGAGCGCGTCCGCCGCCATCCGCCCGCTGTAGCCCTGGACGTCCCGCATGATCAGGACCCGCCGCTGGTCGGCGGGGAGGGCGGCGATCGCCCGCGCCACCCGGGCGGCGTCCAGGTGCTCCAGTACCTCGTCCTCGGCCGACATCACGGCGGAGTCGGGCAGCGGGGCGCGTTCGCGCGGCACCAGTCGGGCCCGGCGCAGGCACTCGTTGCGGACGATGCGGAACATCCACGAGGCCAGGGCTCCGGAAGCGCGCAGCATGCCGATCTTCCGGTAGAGGATGATCAGGGCCTCCTGGGCCGCGTCCTCGGCGTCCTCGGGGGAGGCGCACAGCGAGTACGCGAACTTCCGCACGTTCGGGTGCGATCCGGAGACCAGCGCGGTGACGGCATCGAGGTCCCCGCCCTGCGCGGCGAGGATCAGCGGCTCGGCGGGCCAGGTCGACTCAGCCACGGGAGCGGCTCCGACGGCGCGCCACGAGGACGGTGCACGTGCAGAGCAGGAGCAGGACGACGGCGCCGACGGCGACAGCAGTGATCACGACAACCTCCAGGTCAGGTGCCGGCCTCTGCGCCGGCACATGCATAAGAGGCGTGGGAGCCGCGAAAGGATTCACCCCAGGGCGGGGTCCACCACAGTCTCGCCCATCGAGGCGCGCCGGACGCTGTCCGCCAGGTCCCCGACCGGGCCGTCCCGCAGCACCAGCCCCACCGCGCCCGCGGCGAGGGCGGCCTCCGCGAGGCCGGGGTGCGCCGAGCCCGTCAGGACGAGCACCCGGCACTCGGGGTCGTCGGCCAGCAGGGCGGTCACGGCCGTGAGCTCCTCCACGAGGGCCACCGCGGGCCGGGCCATGGGGTCCCGGACGACCTCGATGTCCGGCTGGAGGCCGAGCTGGAGCGCCAGGGCCGGATTCGGCGGCTCCAGCAGGACGCGCAGGGCGCGTCCCTCGCGGTGATCGACAGGCATTTCGTCCACGCGGGCAGGGTATTGCCCCGCCTCCCGACGGGCACGCAACACGCCCTGCACGCAGCGGATCTGACGTGAAGTCAAGAGTCTTCCCAAGTGTGGGGGCGTGCGTTATACATTCCCTCACCGGCCGGGCCTAGAACGCGTTCTAGAACCGGCCCCCGCATGCGACCTCGGTGCGGCCGACGGTGCGGACGGCCGTGCCGAGGTCTTCCAAGGCCCCGGTTCTCCAACGACAGGGAGCAGCATCCCCATGCCGATCGATGCCGCCAAGGCCCTCGCCGCCGACCCCCGCCTGGGGGACATCGGCTGGGACCACAAGGACATCCAGCTCTACCACCTCGGCCTCGGCGCGGGCCTGCCGGCCACCGACCCGGACGAGCTGCGCTACACCCTCGAATCCAAGCTCCACGTCCTGCCCAGCTTCGCGACCGTCGCCGGCGCCGGCATGGCCATGCTGGGCGGCCTCGCCGCACCCGGGATCGACGTCAACCTCGCCGCCGTCCTGCACGGCGGCCACTCCATCGAGCTGCACCGGCCCATCCCCGTCAAGGGGCGGGCCACCTCCCGCTCGAAGGTCGCCGCCGTCTACGACAAGGGCAAGGCGGCCGTGATCGTGCTGCGCTCGGAGGTCGCGGACGCCGACGGGCCGCTGTGGACGAGCGACGCGCAGATCTTCGTACGCGGGGAGGGCGGCTTCGGCGGTGAGCGCGGGCCCTCCGCCAAGGAGGAGCTCCCCGGGCGTGCGCCCGACCGTACCGAGGAGCGGCACATCCGTGAGGACCAGGCGCTCCTGTACCGCCTCTCCGGCGACTGGAACCCGCTGCACGCCGACCCCGAGTTCGCCAAGACGGCCGGCTTCGACCAGCCGATCCTGCACGGCCTGTGCTCGTACGGGATGACCCTCAAGGCCGTCGTCGACACGGCCCTGGGCGGGGACGTCTCCCGGGTCCGCGCCTACCGCACGCGCTTCGCCGGGATCGTTTACCCGGGCGAGACCCTGCGGATCCGGATGTGGCAGGAGCCCGGCCGGGTCCAGGTCTCGGTGACCGCCGCAGAACGCGACGACGCGCCGGTCCTCGCCGACACCGTCGTCGAACACGCCTAGGTCGGTGTCTCGCCCCGACGAGACACCCGCTCACGCCCGACCACACAAGGAGCCGCACCGTGCGCGCAGCACTGCAGAGCGAGATCGGCCAGGACAAGCTCGAGGTCGTCGACGACATGGAGGCCGTCGGCCTCGGCCCCGGCAAGGTGAAGATCCGGATCAAGGCCACCGGCCTGTGCCACTCGGACCTCTCCGCGATGAGCGGCGTCCTGCCGCAGCCCGCCCCCTTCGTCCCGGGCCACGAGGGCTCCGGGGTGATCTCCGACGTCGGTGACGGGGTCACCACCCTCAAGCAGGGCGACCGGGTCCTCGTCTGCTGGCTGCCGCCGTGCGGCCACTGTCCGTCCTGCAAGCGCGGCCAGGGCCACTTGTGCCTGGCGAGCCTGGTCAACGCGGGCACCCCCAACTTCCGCCGCGCCGGCGGTGACATCTTCGGCTTCGCCGCCACCGGCACCTTCGCCGAGGAGCTCGTGGTCGACGCCGCCTGCGCCGTCCCGATCCCCGACGACGTGCCCTTCGACATCGCCGCGCTCATCGGCTGCGGCGTCACCACCGGCCTCGGCGCCGCCATCAACACCGCCAAGGTGGAGGCCGGATCCTCGGTGGCCGTCATCGGCTGCGGCGGCGTCGGCATGTCCGTCATCCAGGGCGCCAAGGTCCAGGGCGCGGCCCAGGTCATCGCCGTCGACCCGGTGGAGTCGCGGCGCGAGGCGGCCCTGCGGTTCGGGGCCACCGAGGCGGTCGGGCCGGAGGCCTTCGACGACGCCAAGAATCGGATCACCGGCGGCGAGGGCTTCGACTACGTCTTCGAGGTGGTCGGCAAGTCCGCCACCGCGCAGACCGCCTACAAGATGACCCGCCGCGGCGGCAGCGTGGTGATCGTCGGCGCCGGCGCGCTGGACGACAACTTCCAGATCGACATGTTCTCGCTGTTCTTCGACGAGAAGAAGATCCTGCCGTCGATGTACGGCGGCGGGGACGTGCTCCGCTCCTACGAGCGCACCATCGCGCTGTGGCGGGCCGGCCGGGTGGACCTGGCGAGCCTGATCACGCACCGGGTGCAGCTCGCCGAGATCAACGACGCGCTCGACCAGATGCGTACGGGCGTCGCCCTGCGCACCTGCATCGAACTCTGACCCGCTCTGAGAGGAACGCTTCGGATGTCACTCCCACTTGAGGGGCTCTCCGCCATCGTCACGGGTGCGGGCCGAGGGCTCGGTCGGGCCGAGGCGATCGAGCTCGCGCGGCTCGGCGCGAGCGTGGTCGTCAACGACTTCGGCCAGCCGGGCCGGGACGGCAGCGGGGAGGCCTCGGCCGCCCCGGCGGAGGAGGTCGCCGCGGAGATCCGCGCCGCGGGCGGCCGGGCGGTGGCGCACCTGGGCGACGTGGCCGACTTCGAGCAGGCGCGGGAACTGGTCGAGCTGGCGGTGTCCAGCTTCGGGAAGCTGGACGTCCTGGTCAACAACGCGGGCATCCTGCGCGACCGGATGGTCTTCTCGATGTCGGAGGAGGAGTGGGACTCGGTGATCCGGGTCCACCTCAAGGGCCACTTCAACACCACCCACTTCGCGTCCGTGCACTGGCGCGAGCGCGCGAAGGCGGCGGGCGGCCCGGTCTACGGCCGGATCGTGAACACCTCCTCCGAGGCCTTCCTGGGCGGCTCGGCCGGCCAGCCGAACTACGCGGCGGCCAAGGGCGGCATCGTGGGCCTGACCACCTCGACCGCGCTGGCGCTCGCGAAGTACGGGGTGACGGCCAACGCCATCTGCCCGCGCGCCCGTACCCGGATGACCGAGGACGTCTTCGCCGGCTTCCAGGTCCCCGAGGAGGGCAAGCTGGACGCCCTCGCCCCCGAGCACGTCTCACCGCTCGTCGGGTACCTGGCCTCGCCCGCTTCCGCCGGGGCCAATGGCCAGCTGTTCGTCGTGCACGGCGGGATCGTGGTCGTCATGGAGCGCCCGAAGGTGGCCGCCAAGTTCGACACGGCCAAGGAGTCCTTCTCCTTCGAGGAGCTCGACGAGCTCCTGACCCCGCACTACGCGTCCCGCCCGGCGAACGAGACCTTCGCCGCGACGGAGGTGCTGGGCCTCAAGCACGCCTAGGAGGCCAGGGCCCTCCGCCCTCCGCCCCTATCGTCCGGCCAGCGGTGCCTGCTGGAGGGGGACCGGGCGGGGGGCGGTCGGCGCGGGCGGATCCACGACCACCGGCGGGGGCGGGGAGGCCGGGAGGTTCAAGCCGACGATCCCGCAGGGCACCTCGGGCGTCGCGTACGGGAGGTGCAGGCGGCCCTGCGGGCTCCACAGGCCGGTCCCGCCGAGCCAGCCCGCCGGGGCGCCGAGCCGGAAGACGCGCCGGTCGGCGGGGCGCCACAGGCCGATGTCGCCCTCGGGCAGCCGCAGCGCCACCCCGCAGGTCTCCGGCATCAGGGACTGGCCGGGCTGGGCCGCGAACGGGTACGCGTCCCCCAGCCGGGCCAGGCACTCCGGGAAGCGGACCGGCAGCGAGCTGCCCGACACCCCCCAGCCCAGGCGCGAGGTGCCCGGGGCGTCGGAGCGGATCAACAGCAGCCCGCTGTCCGGGTCGGCCAGCAGCAGCCGGTCGTCGCTGTCATCGGTGATCTGCAGCAGCGGGGACACCTCGGCGCGCCCCAGGTCCACGGCGACGGCCTTGGTGGTGCCGTCCAGCTCGCGGTCCAGGGCCAGCAGCCGGCCCGCCCGGTCCAGCCAGACCCCGCCCGAGCAGCGCCCCGGGATCCGGGCGACGGGCTGCGGCCCCGACGGGCCCCCGGCCACCTGCCAGACCGTGCTCACGGTGTCCTCCGCGGCCAGGACGAAGGCACCGGATCCGGCCGGACACGGCGGGAGCAGGCGGACCCGTACGCCCTCCCGCACGTCCACCCCGCCCAGCTGGAGCTCCCCGGTCCTCGGCCCGGCACCGGCCCCCGTCGGGTACAGCAGCGCGAAGGCGTGGCGCTCCGCCACCCGCCGGTGGATCAGCACCCGCCCGTCGGTCAGCGGCAGCACCTCGCTGTCCGCCTCCTCGGGCTGCGCGAGCGGCAGCGGTACCGCGTAGGGCTCGGGCCCGGCGAGGGTCCAGCGCTCCGCATAGAGGGCGTCGCCCTCCCCGGCCAGCCGGGCGGCGTACGACCCGTCCGCGGCGATGCTGAACGCGGCCGTGGTCGTCATTTCGATGGCACAGACGGTCATCCGTGGTCACCTCCGGGGGGGAAGCTAGTTTTCGGGGTTCCCGGCGAACAACACCACCAACAGCGCTTCACACATACGGGTGTCCGCTCGGCGATTCGCGCGTGCTGGACGAGGCGGTTGTGCTGCGCGGCCCGTTCCCGTGGCTCCGCGGGCCCGTGCCGGGGGCAGGTGCGCGTTGGAATCATCCCGTTTGTCCGACCCGGAGGGGTGGGGCCCCGTCCGACAGGGCTGGCCTGACCGGGACGGTCGCCCCGGACGGTAGCCTTGGCCCGTGCCCCGTCTCTCTGAAGTCATCGCCGCGCTGGACGCTCTCTGGCCCCCCTCGCGGGCCGAGCAGTGGGATGCCGTCGGAACCGTCTGCGGCGACCCGGACGCCGAGGTTACCCGGGTCCTGTTCGCAGTCGACCCCGTCCAGGAGATCGCCGACGAGGCGGTGAAGCTGGGCGCCGACCTGATCATCACCCACCACCCCCTCTACCTGCGGGGCACCACCACCGTCGAGGCCGGCACCTTCAAGGGCCGCGTCGTGCACACGCTGATCAAGAACGACATCGCGCTGCACGTCGCACACACCAACGCCGACACCGCCGACCCGGGAGTCTCCGACGCCCTCGCCGGCGCCCTCGGCCTGCGGATCACCGGCCCGCTGGTGGCGGACCCTAGCGACCCGGAAGGCCGCCGGGGCCTCGGCCGGATCTGCGAACTGGACCACCCCGAGACGCTGCGCGAGTTCGCCGCCCGCGCCGCGGCCTGGCTGCCGCCGACCGCCCAGGGCATCCGCGTGGCCGGCGACCCGGACGCGCTGGTCCGCCGCGTCGCCGTCAGCGGCGGCTCCGGCGACAGCCTCTTCGAGCAGGTCCGCGCCGCCGGGGTGGACGTCTTCCTGACCGCCGACCTGCGCCACCACCCGGTCTCCGAGGCCCGCGAGACGAGCCGCCCGCTCGCCCTCGTCGACGCCGCCCACTGGGCCACCGAGTGGCCCTGGTGCGAGCAGGCCGCAGCCCAGCTCGACGCGATCTCCGAGCGCCACGGCTGGGGTCTGCGCACCCACGTCTCGCGCACGGTCACCGACCCGTGGACGGCCCACGCGCCGTCCGTCACACCCCCTTCTATCTCTGGAGCCCCCAACTGAACGCCGAGCCCGCCGACCAGATCCGACTTCTCGACGTCCAGGCGCTGGACGTCCGGCTGTCTCAGCTCGCCCACAAGCGCAAGTCGCTGCCCGAGCACGCCGAGCTCGACTCGCTCACCAAGGACCTGGCGCAGCAGCGCGACCTGCTCGTCGCCGCCCAGACCCAGGCGAGCGACACCGCGCGCGAGCAGACCAAGGCGGAGCAGGACGTGGACCAGGTGCGCCAGCGCGCCGTCCGCGACCAGCAGCGGCTCGACTCGGGCGTGGGCATCTCGGCCCGGGACCTGGCGAACCTGCAGAGCGAGGTCGTCTCCCTCGCCAAGCGCCAGGGCGACCTGGAGGACGTGGTCCTGGAGGTCATGGAGCGTCTGGAGGGTGCGCAGGAGCGCGTCACCGGGCTGACCGAGCGCGTCTCCACCCTGGAGGCCAAGACCGCGGACGCCACCGCGCGCCGTGACGCGGCGACCTCCGAGATCGACACCGAGGTCGCGAAGGTCACCAAGGACCGCGAGGTCATCGTCACCTCCATGCCCGCCGACCTGATGGCGCTGTACGAGAAGATCCGCACCAAGCAGGGCGGGGTCGGCGCCGCGCGCCTCTACCAGCGCCGCTGCGAGGGCTGCCGGCTGGAGCTCGACATGGCCGAGGTCAACGAGATCAAGGCCGCGGCACGCGACCAGGTCGTCCGTCACGAGAACTGCGGCCGCATCCTGGTCCGTACGGCCGACTCGGGCATCTGATGCAGAGGCTTGCCCGGTTCGTCGTGGAGGCGGACGGCGGGTCCCGGGGCAACCCGGGGCCGGCCGGCTACGGCGCGGTGGTGCTCGACCCGGCGACCGGCGAGACGCTGGCCGAGCGCGCCGAGTACATCGGCGTCGCGACGAACAACGTGGCCGAGTACAAGGGCTTGATCGCCGGGCTCGCGGCGGCCCGTGACCTGGCGTCCGACGCGCAGGTCCTGGTCCGCATGGACTCGAAGCTGGTCGTCGAGCAGATGTCGGGCCGCTGGAAGATCAAGCACCCGGACATGAAGCCGCTCGCGGCCGAGGCCGCGCGGATCCTGCCGCGCGCGCAGGTGACGTACGAGTGGATCCCGCGCGAGCGGAACAAGCACGCGGACCGGCTCGCGAACGAGGCGATGGACGCGGGCAAGCGCGGCGAGCAGTGGGAGCCGTCGGCGTCCACGGCCGCCCTCGACCACGGCGCGGCGCGCGCCCTGGCCACCCCGCCGGCGCCGGCCGGCCCGCCGGGGGACGCGGCGAAGGGCGCCGCGGCCGTCCGCGCAGCCCTGGTCTCGGCCTCCGGAGCCGCGGCCACGGCCGCCCAGGAGGTCGCCGACTCCCTGTTCGCCGACGCCGAGGCCCTGGCGGACGCGATCGAGCCCTGCCTCGACGCCGATGCCCCGGCGGTCGCCGCGGGCAGCCACGGCTGGGGCCCGGACATGGGGGCGCCGGCCACCTTCGTGCTGCTGCGGCACGGCGAGACCGCCCTCACCCCGCAGAAGCGCTTCTCCGGCAGCGGCGGCAGCGACCCCGAACTGTCCCCGGCGGGCCTGCGGCAGGCCGCCGCGGTGGCCGAGGCGCTCGCCGCCCGCGGCACCATCCAGAGCGTCATCAGCTCCCCGCTGCGCCGCTGCCGCGAGACCGCCCAGGCGGTCGCGGACCGCCTCGGCCTCACCGTGACGGTCGAAGAGGGCCTGCGCGAGGTGGACTTCGGGGCGTGGGAGGGCCTGACCTTCGCCGAGGTCCAGCAGCGCTTCCCGGACGACCTCCAGGCCTGGCTGGACTCCCCGAAGGCGGCCCCCACGGGTGGCGGCGAGAGCTTCATGTCCGCCACCCGCCGGATCTCGGCCACCCGTGACCGCCTGCTGTCCGCCCACGCGGGCCGCACGGTCCTGCTGGTCACCCACGTGACCCCGGTCAAGATCCTGGTCCGCCTAGCCCTCGGCGCGCCGCCGGAAGCCCTGTTCCGCATGGAGCTCTCGGCGGCCTCCCTCTCGGCGGTGGCCTACTACGCGGACGGCAACGCCTCGGTCCGCCTCCTGAACGACACCTCCCACCTGCGGTAGACCCGCGCTCAGGGTGCGGGCTTGAAGGGGCCGAGGACCTCCACGGCCCGGCCCAGGGCGCGGCCGAGGTTGTGCGCCTCGGCCCGGGCGGACTGGACGGCGCCGCGCGCCTGCCCTGCGTACGGGCGGGGCGGCGCCCCGTCCGGTGCGGCCCAGTCGCCGGCGTCCCGCCGTCCGATGTGGACCTCCAGCTGGCGCAAGGCGTCTTCGAGACGGCGGGCGAGTTCGAGCAGGTTCCCGGTCACGGCAGCGATTTCGGCGGGGTTCGCGTAGGCATTGCGGGGGTCGGTGGTCGCTTCGGCGAGTTCGCGTATGCACGCGGCGGCCGAGGCCGCGCGGGCGGGGTGATCCGTCATGTTGGTGAGAGTGCCGCATCGGCCGGGCCCCCGGAAGGTACGGCGCACCGACTGCCGGGATCCGGTGGCGGGGCCGCCGCCGGGCGGGGCCGGGGCGGGGAGCCCACCGCCCCGAACGGGGAGCGGGAGCGGAAGCGGCAGACGAGCCGGCCTGTACGCCGGGTTCTGTCGCCCGGTGACCTCGCGGTCGCCGGGGAGACGGCCATCCATCTAGGACCGGTGTTGCCACCGGCCTCGTGCGGTCTACCCGCGAACTCGGGCGAGCAGCCCTCGAGCGTTCGCGCAGATCCGTCCGGGGACGGATCCTCTTGACCTTGCTCCGGGTGGGGTTTACCTAGCCGCCTGAGTCACCTCAGGCGCTGGTGGTCTCTTACACCACCGTTTCACCCTTACCGAGGGCCGAAGCCCCAGGCGGTCTGTTTTCTGTGGCACTGTCCCGCGGGTCACCCCGGGTGGCCGTTAGCCACCACCCTGCCCTGTGGAGCCCGGACGTTCCTCGGCGGGATCCGAGGATCCCGACGCGGCCGCCCGGCCGACTCGTCTGCCGTGGCGACCATGTTACCCGCGGCGACGGTCGCACTTGACCTCGCTTGACCTTGACGCAACGGCAGGGTTTCTACTGGGGGCATGCGGATCGGAGAGATCGCCGCGGTCGTCGGGCTCACCACCCGGGCCATCCGGCACTACCACCATGTCGGCCTGCTCCCGGAACCGGAGCGGCGCCCCAACGGCTACCGGGCCTACAGCCTCCGCGACGCCGTCCTGCTGGCCCGCGTACGCCGGCTCACCGAGCTCGGGCTCAGCCTCGACGAGGTGCGGGACGTCCTCGCGGACGACGCCGGGCGCGAACTCGCCGACGTCCTCACGGAACTCGACGCCGACCTCGCCCGGCAGGAGGCCGAGATCCAGGAGCGGCGGCGCCGCCTCGCCGTGCTCCTCGCCGCGGGGCCCGGAGAGGCCGAGCCGCTCTCGCCCGGGCTCGCCGCGCTGCTGGCGAAGGCGCCGCCGACCGACTCGCCGGCCGCCGCCAAGGACCGCGAACACCTGACCCTCCTCGATGCGACGGGCACCGGCGGCCAGGAGATGTACACGGCGCTCGAACCGCTGGCCGCCGATCCCGCCGTGCTCGCGCTGTACGTGCGCCTCGACGAGCTCGCCGACGCGCCCGTGGACGACCCGCGGATCCCGCCCCTGGCGGCGGAGCTGGTGGCGGCCGTCCCCGACGAGGTGTTCGCCGCGATCCCCACCGACGGGGTGGTCGTGACCGGGTTCAAGGAGGCGCTGCTCGCCGAGTACGCCCCCGCGCAGGCCGAAGTCGTCAGCCTCGTCATGGAGGCGTTCGTCGAGAGGGGGCGGGGATGACCCGCATACGGGCGGCACGGATCGCCGCCACCGCCGTCGTTCCGGCAGAGCTGGCGCTCGTGGTGTGCCTGGCGGCCGGGGTGCGCCTGCCCGGGTGGGCGCTCGCCGCCACCGAGGCGCTCCTCGTCGGCGTGCTGCTGCTGCTGGAGGCCCGGGTGCTGCACGGCCTCTACGCCGCCGAGCGGGCCCGCGGCGCCGACCGCCGGGCCGCCGGACGCGCGGCGGTCCGCGCCGTCGTCCCCGTACAGGTGCGACGGCTGGTGCTGCACGAACTGCGCGCCGTCTCCTCCCTCGGCCGGTGGGCCGTGCGCGGGAGGCACGGGGTGCGCCCCGCGGACCTCGCCGCCGCGTACACCGGACCGCAGACGGCCATGATGTACGGGATGCTCTTCGTGTCGGTGATCGAGACCATCGGCCTGGCCCTGCTCATCCCCTGGCCGACGGTGCACCGGATCGTGCTCTTGCTGGACGTGTACGGGATCCTGCTCGTCATCGCCCTGCACGCCGCGTGCGTCACCCGGCCGCACGTGGTCCGCCCCGACGGGTCCCTGCGGATCCGCTACGGGGCCCTGTTCGACCTGGCCGTACCCGCGGACGCGGTGGCCTCCGTACGGGTGGACCGGCGCTACCCCGAGGGCCGGCTGGTCACCCTGTCCGAGGACGGGGTGCTCGACCTGATCGTCGGCAGCCAGACCAGCGTCACCCTGGAACTGAACCGGCCGCTGCGCTTCACCCGCCCGCTCGGCGCCACGGGCGAGGCCCGGACCGTCCGCTTCCACGCCGACGACCCGCGCGCACTGGTCACCGCCCTGCGCCGGCAGCCCGCCTAGACGGACGCGAAGAGGATCTTCGACGTGCCCGGGTCGGCCTCCGTGAGGCGGACCCGGATCCGTTCGCCCAGGGGCAGGTCGAGCGCGGTGGACCGGACGCGGCCGACCACCGCCGGGTCCTCGAGGTGGACCGTGCCCACCAGCGGCTCCCCGTCCTTGACGTCGATGACCGTGGCCTCGAAGGTCTCCCCGACGCGGTCCTTCAGCACGGCGGCCTCGACCAGGTCCACGGACTCCCGTTCCACCGTGTTCGCCAGCCGCCCGCCCTCCGCCATCTCGTCCGGGAGCGCGGGGAGCGCCGCCACGACCCACTCCGGCGGTTCGGCCCCGGCCACCGCCGCCACGCACAGTTCGCCGGCGTACCGGTCGACGAGGCGGCGCAGCGGCGCCGTGCAGTGCGTGTACGGGGCCGCCACCGCGGAATGGATCGCCGGGTCGGGGCGCTCGCCGCCGGTGAACGCGGTGTAGCCCGCGCCGCGCAGCAGGGCCGTGCACTCCTGGAGGAAGGCGGCGTGGGCGGGGCGGTGCGGGTCGAGGGAGCGCACGAGTTCGGCGTACGGGACGTGGTGCGGCCAGTCGATCCGCAGGGCCTTCGCCGTACGCCGGAGCCGGCCGACCGCGCCGTCGGGGGCGCTGGGCAGCGTGCGCAGGATGCCGGTGCCGGTGGCCAGCATCAGATCGGCCGCGGCCATGCCGGTCATCAGGGAGAGCTGCGCGTTCCAGCCGTCGGCGGGCAGCGGGGCGCGATAGGCCAGGGAGTACGTGCCGTCGTGCGCGACGACCTCCTGCTCGGGCACGTTGAGGGAGATGCCGCCGCGGGCCTGTTCCAGGGCCTCGCGGAGCCGGCCGATGTCCTTCAGGAGGGCGAGCGGTTCCTCCGCCGTTCCGGTGTCGATGGCCTTCTGGACGCCTTCGTAGTCGAGCCTGGCCCGACTGCGGACCAGTGCGCGGCGGACGTCGACGGTCTCGACCCGACCGTCGGGGTCCAGGTCGAAGCGCCACACCAGGGCCGGGCGGACCTGGTCCGGCAGCAGGCTGGCCGCGCCCTCCGAGAGGACGGCCGGGTGCAGCGGGACCCTTCCGTCGGGGAAGTAGAGGGTGGTCACGCGCCGGTGGGCCTCGGCGTCGAGCGCGCCGCCGGGGGTGACGAACGCGGCGACGTCGGCGATGGCGTAGTGCACCCGGTAGCCGCCGCCGGAGCGCTTCGCCAGGTGCATGGCCTGGTCGAGGTCGACGGAGCCCGGCGGGTCGATCGTGAAGAAGGGGACGTCCGTACTGTCCAGGTCGGGGAGGCGGGGGTGCGCCGCCGCGTGCTCGGCCTCGGCGAGGACCGCGGCCGGGAACGCCCCGGGCACCTCCAGCGCGGTCCGCAGTTCACGCAGCGCGGCCCGCAGGGCAGCCCCGTCTGCGCCGGTCATGTGCATCTGACGGCGTGGCATGGACCGAGCCTATGGTCGGGCGGCCCGGACGGCGCGGCGAGCGGGGGCGGCGGACGTCTACCCTGGCTCGGGGGCCGCGCCCCCCGCGACGTCGTACCGAAGGAGAACCACCGTGCTCGTGCTGCTGCCGCCGTCCGAAGGAAAGGCCGCCGGCGGCTCCGGCGCACCCCTGAAGCCGGAGGCGCTGTCGCTGCCCGGTCTGGCCCCGGCCCGTGCGGTGGTGCTGGAGGAGCTGGTCGAGCTGTGCGCGGCGGACGAGACGAAGGCGCGCGAGGTGCTGGGCCTGAGCGAGGGCCTGCGCGGCGAGGTCGCGAAGAACGCGGAGCTGCGTACGGCGGGGGCCCGTCCGGCGGGCGAGGTCTACACGGGCGTGCTCTACGACGCTCTGGGCCTGGCCGACCTGCCCGCGGCGGCGCGGGCGACGGCCGAGGACGCGCTGCTCGTCTTCTCGGGGCTGTGGGGCGCGGTGCGGGTCACCGACGCGATCCCCTCGTACCGCTGCTCGATGGGGGTGAAGCTGCCCGCGCTGGGCGCGCTGGGCGCGTACTGGCGGGGGCCGATGGCGGAGGTCATGCCGGAGGCGGCCGGGGACGGGCTGGTGCTGGACCTGCGGTCGGCGGCGTACGGGGCCGCGTGGAAGCCGAAGGGCGAGGTGGCGGCGCGGACCGCGACCGTCCGGGTGCTGCACTCGCAGCTGGTGGACGGGGTGGAGAAGCGGTCGGTGGTGAGCCACTTCAACAAGGCGACGAAGGGGCGGCTGGTACGGGACCTGCTGCTGGCGGGGGCCGCGCCGGAGTCGCCCGCCGACCTGGTCACGGCCCTGCGGGACCTGGGCTACGTCGTCGAGGCCGAGGCCCCTGCGAAGGCGGGCAAGGCCTGGTCCCTCGACGTGGTCGTGACGCAGATCCACCACTGACGCGCCGTACCGGGGGCTCCGCCCCCGCACCCCCGCACCCCCGCGCCTCAAACGCCGGCGGGGCTGAATTTTTGGCTGAGCTGCGCCCGTACGTGCCGCCCGGTGGGCTGGATTGCCCGCAGGGCAATTTCAGCCCGCCGGCGATTGAGCCCCGAGGCCGGGCGGAGCCCGGGCTACTGGCCCAGGGGCCAGGCGACCGTGGCCGGGCTGCGGTCGGCGGCGCCCGCGTAGGTGGCGCAGGCGTCGGTGAGGGTTTCGAGGAGGGTGAGCGGGTCCGGCAGGGGGTGTTCCATGCCGCGGATCCAGGTCACCGACTGGTCACCGGGGAGGGCGGCCGGCGGGACCAGGACGTAGCTGCCGCGGCAGTGCCAGCGCAGGCCCGGGTGTTCGTCCATGGTTTCGGGGTGGCAGTCCAGTGCGCAGGGCCACCACTCGTCCTCGTCCTCGGGGGTACCGCGGGTGGCGGTGAAGAAGAGCATCCGGGCCTGGTCGCCGGTGCCGCCCGACTCGGCGACGGGGCCCACCTTGATGCCGGCGAGCAGGAGCCGGTCGAGGGCGTCGGTGCCGGCTTCCAGCGGGACGTCGAGCACGTCGTGGACCATGCCGGTCGCGGTGATGAAGTTGGCCTGGGGCTGGTTGCGCGCCCAGCGTTCGACCTGTGCGCGGTCGGTGGTCGACTGGGTCTGCCAGGCGAAGGAGACGGGGTGCCGTGCGGGCGTCGGACAGCCGATCCGGTCGCACGAACATCGGTATCCGGCGGGATGGGCGGCGGGGGCGAGCGGCAGGCCCGCGGCGGCGACGGCCAGGAGGAGCGCCTCGCGCTCCGCTCCCGGGTCCTCGGCGGTGGGTTTCTGCCGCCGGCGCAGCCACTGGGAAATCCTGCTCTGCTCGCCGCGTTTGACGCGGCCGGACTCAGACCCCATCTATCCCCTCACCTCACCGTATCCCCGGCGGACCACACCATGGTCCCACCATCCTGAGCCCCGGGTGACCGCTCTTGAGGACCGGGGGGTTGGAGATGCGCGACCGGAAACCCCCACATAACCATAGAATCAGGCCAAATGTTCTCGGCCGATCTTCGATTCCCTGCCCGCTAGCGGGCGGTGACGTTGGCCACCCCGCCTCAGGGGGTGTCTTGCCGATCAGGCCGGGCTCGCGGCTAGTCCGGCCTGATCGACAAGACACCCCCCAGCACCCGGTCCACGAGCGCGTCGGCGTACGCGTGCGTCAGGGGCGCGGTGCGCATCAGCCAGCGGTAGGTGAGCGGCCCGACGAGCATCTCGACGGTGAGGCGCAGGTCCGCGTCCGGCGCGAGCCGGCCGGCCTCCCGGGCCGCGCGCAACCGGTCCTCGTACAGGGCGAGCTGGGGCTCCAGAAGCTGTTCGGTGAAGCGGGCGCCGAGCTCGGGGTCGGTGGCCCCGGCCGCGGTCAGGGCACGCGTGGGGGCGTCGTACTTCTCGTCGTTGAACTGGTCGACGGTCGCCCGCAGGACGTACTTCAGGTCGGCGGCGAGGTCCCCGGTGTCGGGGAAGCCGGTCCACTCGGCCTCCGTCTCCGCGTCCCCGAAGAGGGCCAGCGAGGCGTCGAGGAGGACGGCGGCCTTCGACGGCCACCAGCGGTAGATGGTCTGCTTGCCGACGCCCGCACGGGCGGCGATGGCCTCGATGGTCAGCTTGTCGTAGCCGACCTCCCCGACGAGGGCGAGCGCGGCGTCGAGGATGGCGCGCCGGGAGCGGTCGCTGCGGCGGGTGGCGTCAGGGGTCTTGGGCATGGCCCGAAACTATCAAAGCGAGACGTCTCGTCTTTCCATAGGTTTGCGTAAACCACCCAATCAGTTCACTGTGCTGTCCAGGTGTTGGAGGGACGATTCTCTCCAGTACTCGTCCAGAGTCGTGTAGTCGTGAGGAGCCTTCTTTGCGCAGAGACGCCACACCCCGGCGCTACCTGATGTGCCCACCCGCACACTTCAAGGTCACGTACTCCATCAATCCGTGGATGGATCCCACGAAACCGGTGGACCTGCCCCTCGCACTGGCCCAGTGGGAAGACCTGAGGGACCGCTACCGCTCCCTCGGGCACGTCGTCGAGACCCTCGAGCCCGATCCCGAGCTGCCCGACATGGTCTTCGCGGCGAACGGGGCCCTCGTCGTCGACGGCCGGGTCCTCGGGGCCCGGTTCGCCTACCCGGAACGGGCCGCCGAAGCCGAGATCCACCTCGACTGGTTCCGTACCCACGGCTACCGAGACATCCACGAGCCGTCCCACGTCAACGAGGGCGAGGGGGACTTCGCGGTCACCGACCGCTACATCCTGGCCGGCCGGGGCTTCCGCTCCAGTCCGCTCTCGCACGACGAGGCCCAGGAGTTCTTCGGCCGCCCGGTCATCGGCCTCGACCTGGTGGACCCGCGCTACTACCACCTGGACACGGCGCTCAGCGTCCTCGACGGCGACGAGGTCATGTACTACCCGGACGCCTTCTCGCCCGGCAGCCAGGGAGTGCTCAGGCGGCTCTTCCCGGACGCCCTGATCGCCGACGGCCGGGACGCGGCAGCCCTCGGCCTGAACGCGGTCTCCGACGGCCTGCACGTCCTGCTCCCGCAGGCGGCGACCGGACTGTTGGAGCCGCTGCGGGACCGGGGGTTCGAACCGGTCCCGATGGATCTCGGCGAGCTGCTCAAGGGCGGCGGCAGCGTGAAGTGCTGCACCCAGGAGCTGCGGCCCTAGGGCCCGTTACGGCGCCGGGGGCCAGGCCTGGCCCCAGTCGGCGTCGCGGGCGGCCTTGTAGAGGTCGCCGTGGCGCTTGGTCACGTTGACCCGGTTCAGGCCTTCTCCCTCGGGGCCGCACAGCTCCAGCTGGACGAGCCCCTTCCGGATCTGCGGCTTCCGCGTGATCCGGGAGGCGGCCGGCTCCGTCGGGAAGCGGGTCGCGGCGACGTAGCTGAACTTCTCGTCCTCGTAGGGCAGCGAGCCGCCCTTGACCTTCCGGTGCAGGGAGGACCGGCTGACCCGCGCCGAGAAGTGGCACCAGTCCTTGCCGACCTCGATCGGACAGGTCCCGTCGTGCGGGCACGGGGCGGCGATCTGCAGCCCGGCCCCGATCAGCTGGTCACGGGCCTCGCGGATGCGCAGGTACCCCTCCGGCGTGCCCGGCTCGATCAGCACCACGGCCCGGCCGGCCCGGGCCGCCTCGGCGACGACGGCCGTGCGTGCCTGCGGGGTCAGTTCGCCGAGGACGTAGGACACCGTCACCAGGTCGGCCTCGGGGAGGCTCAGCCCCGAACCGATGACGGCCCGCCGCCACGCGGCCGCGCGCAGCACCTCGGAGGTCGAGGCGGCCGCCAGTTCCCGGCCGAGGGCCAGGGCCGGCTCCGCCCAGTCCAGCACCGTGGTCTCCCGCGGGCCGTCCCAGACGGCGTCCACCGCCCAGGTCGCGGCGCCCGTGCCGCCGCCCACGTCCACGTGCGAGCCCGGCGCCCAGTCGGGTGCCGCCTCGGCCAGCCCGTCGAGGGCGCTCCGGACGGCCTCGAAGGTGGCGGGCATCCGGTACGCCGCGTACGCGGCCACGTCGGAGCGGTCGCGCAGTACGGGCGCGTCGGTCGGGGTCTGCCCCCGGTAGCTGGCGATGAGCCGCTCGACGGCGGCCGCGGCCTGCTTCGGCGGGAGCCCGTCGAGCAGCCCGCCGAGCGTGCTGCGGAGGGTCTCGGCGGAGGTGGGGGCGGAGGCGTTCACCTGCGAAGTTTATGCCGCCGGTCCGGTGCGGCCCAATGACCGGGGGCTCCGCCCCGGACCCCGCGCCTCAATCGCCGGCGGGGCTGGAGTCGCAGGCGGGGCTGCTTTGCCAGGGGCGGCACAGGCCGAGGAAGGCGCTCAGGGCGAGCAGTGCGCACACCAGCTGGACCACGGCCATGGGCACGGCCGTGTCCTCGCCCGCGATACCCACCAGTGGCGACGCGATCGCGCCGACCAGGAAGGAGGAGGTGCCGAGCAGCGCCGAGGCCGATCCGGCCGCGTGCGGGGTCCGCATCAGCGCCTGCGCGTTGGTGTTCGGCAGCACGATGCCCATCGCCGACATGAGGACGAACAGCGCGGCGGCGATGGGGGTCAGCCCGACCTCGCCGAAGACGCCCGTAGCCATCAGCAGCAGGGACACCGCGGAGACCAGGACGATCGCGAGGCCGACGGCCAGCACCTTGTCCAGGCGCACCCGGCCGACCAGCAGCTTGCCGTTGATCTGGCCGACGAGGATCAGGCCGACGGAGTTCAGGCCGAAGAGCAGGGAGAAGGTCTGGGGCGAGGCCCCGTAGATCTCCTGCACGACGAAGGGGGAGGCGGAGATGTAGGAGAAGAGGACGGCGAAGGCGAAGCCGCCGGTCAGGGTGTAGCCGGCGAAGACGCGGTCGCCGAGCAGCCCGCGCATGGTCCGCAGCGCGGAGCCGACGCCGCCGGTGTGCCGCCGCTCGGGCGGCAGGGTCTCGCCGAGGCCGCGCCAGACCATCAGGGTCAAGGCCGTGCCGACGCCGGTGAGGACGACGAAGACGCCCCGCCAGTCGGCGAAGCGCAGCACCTGACCGCCTATGAGCGGCGCGACGATCGGGGCGGCCCCGGATATGAGCATCAGGGTGGAGAAGAAGCGGGCCATCTCGTCGCCGTCGTACAGGTCGCGCACGACGGCGCGCGCGATGACGACGCCGGCGGCCCCGGCCAGCCCCTGGAGCAGCCGGAAGGCGATCAGCAGCTCGGCGGTCGGGGCGAGGGCGCAGATCGCGGTGGCCAGGACGTAGACGACCATGCCGACGAGCAGCGGCCGGCGGCGGCCCCACTTGTCGCTCATCGGGCCGATGACGAGCTGGCCGAGGGCCATGCCGGCGAGGCAGGCGGTGAGGGTCAGCTGGATCGTCGCGGCGGGGCTGTGCAGGGCGTCGGTGACCTGCGGCAGGGCCGGCAGGTACATGTCCATGGACAGCGGGGGGAGGGCGGTGAGCCCCCCGAGCACGAAGGTGACGAGCAGGCTCGTACGGCGTGCGCGCGTCAGGGACGCGGTGGCGGTGGCGGTGCGGGCGGAGGGCGATTCGGGCGACGAGTCGTGCGAGGGTGCCGTCGCGGGGCCTCTCTCCGACATGCGGAACTCCAGTCTTCTCATCTGCTCTTATGCACCCCTGACCGCCCCATGTTCTCAGCAATCGGAACGTCCCGGGACCGGAGCGTGCTGTGACGTACCCTGCGGCCCCATGGACGAACCTACGAAGAAGATCGCCGTGGTGACCGGCGCCGGCTCC
Organism: Streptomyces sp. NBC_00273; assembly: GCF_036178145.1. Lineage (NCBI taxonomy): Bacteria > Bacillati > Actinomycetota > Actinomycetes > Kitasatosporales > Streptomycetaceae > Streptomyces > Streptomyces sp. NBC_00273. The sequence goes on from NZ_CP108067.1 coordinate 6,701,183, forward strand.
GGGATCGGCCGCTCCGTGGCCCTGACCCTGGCCGGCGCGGGCTGGGGCGTGGCCCTCGCCGGCCGCCGGGCCGAACCCCTGGAGGAGACCGCCGGCGCCGCCGGGCCCGACGCCGACGTGCTGTGCGTACGGGCCGACGTGAGCGACCCGGACGACGTGACTCGGCTGTTCGAGTCAGTGCGAGCCCGCTTCGGGCGCCTGGACCTGCTCTTCAACAACGCGGGCACCTTCGGACCGGGCGGGGTCCCGCTGGAGGACCTCACCTACGAGGCCTGGCGCTCGGTCGTCGACGTCAACCTCACCGGCGCCTTCCTGTGCGCGCAGGCCGCCTTCCGGCAGATGAAGCGGCAGGACCCGCAGGGCGGCCGCATCATCAACAACGGCTCCATCTCGGCGCACGTGCCGCGCCCCCACTCCATCGCCTACACCGCGACCAAGCACGCCATGACCGGCCTGACCAAGTCCCTGTCGCTGGACGGGCGACCGTACCGGATCGCCTGCGGCCAGATCGACATCGGCAACGCGGCGACCGAGATGACCGAGCGGATGCAGAGCGGCATCCTCCAGGCCAACGGGCAGCTGGCCGTGGAGCCGGTGATGGACGCCGCCGACGTGGCCCGCACGGTCCTGCACATGGCGGAGCTCCCGCTGGAGGCGAACGTGCAGTTCGCGACGGTGATGGCGACCTCGATGCCGTTCATCGGCCGCGGCTGAGCCACGCGGGATCCACCACCACAAACGCATTGCCAGGCCGTGGGGACGCGGCCGATCATGACCGCATGACCGACACCGAAGTACTGCGCTACACCGCCTTCTCCCACGACCCGGACGGCGGCAACCCCGCCGGGATCGTGCTCGACGCCGCCGGACTGGACGAGGGCGCCATGCTGGAGATCGCCGCCGGGCTGGGCTACAGCGAGTCGGCCTTCCTGACGGCCCCGCCCGAGGGGTTCGGTGGTGCGGAGGGCCGGTCCTTCACCGTGCGCTACTTCAGCCCGAAGGCGGAGGTCCCCTTCTGCGGCCACGCGACCGTGGCCACGGCCGTCGCGCTGGGGGAGCGGATCGGGCCGGGCGAACTCCTCTTCGCCACCCGGGCGGGGACGGTACCGGTGTCCGTCACCTCGGAGGACGGGCAGCTGCGGGCCACGCTCACCAGCGTCGAGCCGCACACCGAGGAGATCGGCGCGCCGGACCTCGCCGAAGCACTGGCCGCGCTGGACTGGTCCGAGGCCGACCTGGACCCGGCGTTCCCGCCCGCCATCGCCTACGCCGGGGCCCGGCACCTGGTGATCGGCGCCCGCACCCGGGCCCGGCTCGCCGACCTGGCCTACGACTTCGCCCGGCTGGAAGCCCTGATGCGGCGCCTGGACCTCACCACCGTCCAGCTCGTGCACCGGGCCGGCCCGACGGAGTTCCACGTGCGCGACCCCTTCCCGGTGGGCGGCGTGGTCGAGGACCCCGCCACGGGAGCGGCCGCGGCCGCCTTCGGCGCGTACGCCCGCGAGCGCGGCCTGGTCCCGGCGGACGCCGTGCTCACCCTCCACCAGGGAACGGACATGGGCCGCCCGGGGGTGCTCACGGTGGAACTGCGCGCCGGTGACCCCCGGGTCAGGGTGAGCGGCGAGGGCGTCCGCATCCCGTGAGCACGGTCCAGCCCCGCGAGGGGGCACCTCCCAGCGGTAGCCGGGGGAGTGTGAGCTGCGGGGGTCCGGGGACAGCGCCCCCGGCAACGGTGCTGCGCCCGAATCAGGCGGTGCGCCCGTGAGGGTGATCGGATACCCCGAGGCGGACCTGCCCGCAGGGCTGGCCCGGCAGGTCGCGGAGCTGGAGGCGAGGGCGTGGCCCGGCTCCACCCCCGGCCACGACCCGGCGCTCCGCCCGAGGACGATGCTGCTCGTGGACGCGGCCGGCACGGTGCCCGCCGCGCTGTCGCTGCTGTACAAGCCGATCCCGCTCGCGGACCGCACGTACCGGGCCGCCGGACTCAGCTCCGTGGTCGCCCTGCCGGAGCTGCGCGGCCGCGGGCTCGGCGGCCGGCTGGTCGCGGCGGCCCGCGCCGAGCTGGCGGCCGACCCGGCCGTGGACCTGGCGCTGTTCAGCTGCGACCGGCCCCTGGCGGCCTTCTACGAGGCGGCCGGCTTCGACGTGCTGCCCGGCACGGTCCTGGTGGGCGGGACCCCCGAGGATCCCCTGGCCACCGACGACCCCGGCTTCGACAAGGTGGTGCTCGCGGCCTTCTTCACGGACGACCCGGGCCGGGACCGCGCCGCCTTCACGGGCGTCCGCGTCCCGCTCCACCCCGGAAACACCGACAGGCTGTGGTGACGGGCCCGAGAGCCCCTCACCACAGCCTGCCGGCGGCGGCCGCCCGGCCGCCCGCCCTCAGGTGGCGGGCGTGGAGTCCGAGTCCGCGGGCCGCACCTTCGGCGCGGGCGCCGGGCGGCCGCGGTCGAGGAGGAACAGCGTCAGCACGGGGACCAGGTACAGCAGCCACACCGTGAGCTGGAGGACGGTCGGGTCGGGCTGGAAGTTGAAGACGCCCTTGAGCAGCGTCCCGTACCAGCTGTCCGGCGGGAGGGTGTCGCTGATGTCGAAGGCCTTGTTGCCCAGGCCGCCCAGGAAACGTGCCTCCTGGAGGTCGTGCACCCCGTACGCGAGCACGCCCGCGGCCACGACCACCAGCATGGCGCCGGTCCACCGGAAGAACTTCGCCAGATTGATCCTCAGGGCGCCGCGGTAGAACAGGTACCCCAGCACGAGCGCCGTGGCGATGCCCAGCAGCACCCCGATCAGCGGCGCCGAGGAACCCTCGCCGCTGGCCCGCACCGACGTCCACACGAACAGGGCCGTCTCCAGGCCCTCCCGGCCCACGGCCAGGAAGGCGGTGGCCACCAGCGCCCAGGTGCCCATGGCGAGCGCCGTGTCGAGCTTGCCCTGCAGATCGGCCTTCAGGTGCCGCGCGGTGCGCTTCATCCAGAAGACCATCCACGTCACCAGACCCACGGAAATGATCGACAGGGTGCCGCCGAGCAGCTCCTGCGCCTCGAAGGTCAGCTCCTGGGTGCCGAATTCGAGCATCGCGCCGAAGGTGAGGGAGAGCGCGCAGGCGATCGCGATGCCCAGCCACACGGGACGCAGGGCGTCCCGGCGCTCGGTCTTCACCAGGTACGCGACGAGGATGCAGACGACCAGGCTGGCCTCCAGACCCTCGCGCAGGCCGATCAGATAGTTGGCGAACACGGCGGTTGTTCCTCTCCGGCGGGGACTACGCGAACAGCGCCCGGCCCCACCAGTCGTCCTTGTCGCGGACGCCCGGCGGGACGGCGAAGACGGCCGAACCCACGTGCTGGATGTATTCGTTGAGCGCGTCGTTCTTCGACAGGTTGCGCTGGACCGGGATGAAGCCCTTGCGGATGTCGCGCTGGTAGGCGAGGAAGAACAGACCCGCGTCCAGGCGGCCCAGTCCGTCCGTGCCGTCGGTGAAGGAGTAGCCGCGGCGCAGGATCGTCGCACCGTCGTTGGTGTCCGGGTGCGCGAGGCGCACGTGCGCCTCCGGCTTCATCGCCTTCAGGAACGGCTCGTCGCGCTCCCTGGACTTGCCGACCGGGGCGCCCTCGCCCTTGTCACGGCCGAAGATGTCCTCCTGCTCCTGGAGCGAGGTGCGGTCCCAGGTCTCGATGTGCATCCGGATCCGGCGCGCCACCAGGTACGAGCCGCCGGTCAGCCAGTCGCTGCCGTCGCCCGCGCCGACCCACACGTGCTTGTCCAGGGCGGCCTTGTCGGTGCCGGAAATGTTCCGGGTGCCGTCCTTGAAGCCCATCATGTTGCGCGGGGTCTGCTCGTCGGGGGTGGTCGACGAGGTCTTGCCGAAGCCGAGCTGCGACCAGCGCATGGCGGTGCGGCCGAAGCCGATGCGGGCCAGCTGGCGGATCGCGTGCACGGCGACCTGCGGGTCGTCGGCGCAGGCCTGGACGCAGAGGTCGCCGCCGGAGCGGGCCGGGTCCAGGTTGTCGCCGGGGAACAGCTCCAGGTCCACCAGGGCCTCGGGGCGCTTGCCCTCCAGCCCGAACCGACCCTTGGCGAACAGGCCCGGCCCGAAGCCGATGGTCAGGGTGAGCCGGGAGGCCTTCAGGCCCAGCGCCTCGCCCGTGTCGTCCGGCGGGGCCTCCGGGAGGCCGCCGAAGCCGCCCTCACCGACCGGCAGACCGGCCGTCATCAGCCGGGCCGCCACCGTCCACTCCTTGAGGAGCTTGACCAGTTCCTCGCGGTCCTTCGTCTTCACGTCGAAGGCCGCGAAGTGCAGGCGGTCCTGCACTGCGCTCGCGATACCGGCCTGGTGCTCGCCGTGGAACGGCACGGACGCCCCGGAGGCCGCCGCCGACACCATGTCCGAGCTGCCGCCGAAGGCCGTCACCGCACCGCCGGCCGCGGCGGCGCCGAGCGCGAACCCGGCCCCGCCCCAGCCCAGCACCGCACGTCGTGAGGGCGCCGCGGCGGAAGCCGTCGCCGAACCGTCGCCGTCCTGCCGTGGCTGCGGCTGCTGTGCAGCCGAGTCTGACTCGGTCATCGTCTTCTCCCGCCCGCTTTCGTCTCTGCCGGTTACTTGGTGACCGCGGCGGCGAGCTTGGAGAGCGGCTCGGCGAGCGCGTTCACGGCGTCCGAGAGCTCCTTGCGCTCCGGCTCGCCGACCTTGTCGTACGAGGTGAACTCGTAGGTGGCCTGGTCGGCGCGGTACTTGTCCAGAAGGGTGTTCAGGGCCGCGAACTGGGTGTCGAGCTGCTTGACCAGCTCCGGGTCGTTCTTCGTAGCTATCGGCTTGAGCAGCTCGTACGCCTTCTGCGCACCCTCGACGTTGGCCTTGAAGTCGACCAGGTCGGTGTGCGAGTAGCGCTCCTCCTCACCGGTGACCTTTCCGGTGGCGACCTCGTCGAGGAGCTCCTTGGCGCCGTTGGCGATCGAGGTCGGGGTGATCTCCGCCTGGCCGACCTTCTTCTGCCAGTCGGTGAGGTCCGCGATCAGGGTGTCGGCGAGCTGCTTCTCCCGGTCGCCGATCTTGTTGTCGGCCCACAGGGCCTTCTCCAGGCGGTGCCAGCCGGTCCAGTCCTTCTCGACGTCCTGGCCGGCCTCCAGGCCGTCCTCGCGGACGTCCACCTTCGGGTCGATGTCGCCGAAGGACTCGGCGACCGGCTCGGTGCGCTCCCAGCCGATGCGCGAGCCGGCGTAGAGCTTCTTCGCGCCCTCGACGTCACCGGCCTTCACGGCGTCCGCGAAGGCCTGCGCCTTGGGGAGGGTCTCCTCGGCCTGGGTGACCACGTACGCGCGGTAGGCGGCGACCGCGGCGTCCATCTCGGGGCTGCGCTTCTCCTCGCCGCCGCCCTTGCCGGTGGCCTTGACCTTCTTGGAGATGCCGTCGCCCTTCATGCCGGGCTTGCAGACGATCTCGTAGTCGCCCGCCTTGATCTCGGCGGTGATGGAGGCCTTGGTGCCGGGGCCGATGTTCTCGCGCTCGGTCACGATGCGGGCGTCCGGGAAGAGGACGTAGACCTCGGTGACCTTGGAGCCCTTGTTCTCGACGTCGATCTGCACCTTGCCGGCCGGGAACTCCGTCTTCGACACGTCGCAAGCGCTGTCGGACGCCGCCACCTTGATCGCATCGTTGCCGCCCGCGTCACTCTTCTGGGAGCAGCCGGTGACGGCGGTCAGTGCGGCCGCCACGGAGGCCGCGGCGATGACAGTGAGGCGAGCGGGGCGCATATGGAGGCTCCTGGCGTCGGACGTTAGGGGCCGCCCCGAGGAGGGAGAGGCCGATGAGGCGGACCTAACTTAACCGAGGCTTACCTCACCCATACCCCCTCGTACCGTGATTCAGCTCATACGTTTGGGTCCCGGACACGGCCCTGTCACGGGGCCTTCACGCCAGCCCCATGGCACGGTCAAGCGGAGGTCAAGCCGGAGCTCAAGCCGGAGCTCAAGCCCGTACGGGAACCACCAGCGGGGCCCCGGTGCGCGGGTGCGGGAGGACCTCCACGGGCTGCCGGTAGACCCGGCTCAGCAGCTCGCCCTCGAACACCTCGGCCGGCGGGCCGTCCGTGGCGATCCGCCCGTCGTGCAGGACGGCGGCCCGGTCCGCGTAGGCGGCGGCCAGCCCCAGGTCGTGCAGGACGACGACGACCGCGTCCCCGGCCGCCGCCCGCTCCCGGCAGATGCGCAGCACGAGCTCCTGGTGGCGCAGGTCGAGCGCGGCGGTCGGCTCGTCGAGCAGCAGCAGCGGGGCCCGCTGGGCCAGTACGCGGGCCAGCGCGACCCGGGCCCGCTCGCCGCCGGAGAGGGCGGAGAAGGGTCGCGCGGCGAAGTCCGTGACCTCGGTGGCGGCCATGGCCACGGCCACCGCCTCCTCGTCGGCCTCGGCGAGGGGGGTGCCGGCCCAGGGCGCGCGGCCCATCCGTACGACGTCCTCCACCGGGAAGGGGAAGGCGAGCGCGGCCGACTGGGGAAGTACGGAGCGGCGCAGGGCGAGGTCCGGGGCGCTCCAGTCGCCCACCGGGCGGCCGTCGATCCGGATCACCCCGGAGGCGGCGGGCAGGTCGGCGGCGAGCGCACCCAGCAGCGTGGACTTGCCGGCGCCGTTCGGGCCGACCAGGGCCAGCACCTCGCCGGCCCGGGCGGTCAGGTCGATCCCGGCGAGGACCTCGCGCTGGCCGAGCCGCAGGTGCAGGTCCACGGCCTCGGCGACCGCGTCGCCCGGGGCCGGGCGGGCGGGGACGGTCCTGCGCGAGCGGGTGAGCAGCCCGGCCAGTGGCCCGGGCAGTCTGCTGGTCACGCCCAGCCTCCTTGCTTGCGGCGGGTGCGGCGCAGCAGCCAGAAGAAGAACGGGCTGCCGATCAGGGCGGTCAACACACCGAGCGGCAGCTCGGCGGGCTGGGCGAGGGTACGGGCGGCCAGGTCGCCCGCGACCAGGACGACGGCGCCGGCGAGGGCGCTGCCGGGGACCAGGAAGCGGTGGCCGGGGCCGTTGGCCATGCGCAGCAGGTGCGGGACGAGCAGGCCGATGAAGGTGATGACGCCGGCCACGGCGACGGCGGCGGCGGTGAGCAGCGCGACGACGAGGATGAGGGCGAGGCGCAGCCGCTCCACCTCGATGCCGAGGTGGCGGGCCGGGCGTTCGCCGAGGGAGAGGAGGTCGAGGCGGCGGGAGTAGAGGGGGGCGATCAGCAGCCCGGCGACGGCGCAGGGCAGGACGGCGAGGACCTTGGGCCAAGTGGCCTGGGCGAGGGAGCCGAGCTGCCAGAAGGTGATCTGGTTGACCTGGCCGCTGTCCGCGAAGAAGACGAACAGGCCGATGAGGGCGCCGGCGAAGGCGTTGACGGCGATGCCGGTGAGGATGAGGGTGACGACCTCCGTCTTCCCGCCGTTGCGGGAGAGGAGGTAGACCGAGCTGACGGTGATCAGGCCCGCGACGAACGCGCAGACGGTGATGGTCCAGTTGCCGAAGAAGCTGAGGCCGAGGCCGATGGCGGCGACCGCGCCGACGGCGGCGCCGGCCGAGATGCCGATGACGCCCGGCTCGGCGAGGGGGTTGCCGAAGACGCCCTGCATGAGGGCGCCCGCGCAGCCGAGGCTGGCGCCGACGAGCAGGGCGAGCACGACGCGGGGGAGGCGGACGTTCCACAGCACGCTCTCGCCGACCCGGTCGAGGGGGGCTCCGCCGAGGCCGAGGTGGTGCTGGACGGAGGCGAGGACGTCCGTGAGGGGGATGTCGTAGGCGCCGACCCCTGCGGAGAGCAGGGCGAGCAGGGCGAGGGTCGTGACGAGGGCGGCGGTGAGGAGGGCGGGCCTGCGGCTCCGCCCGCGCGGCTCGGGTTCGGGCCGGGCCCGGGAGGCGCCGGGCCCGGCAGGGGCGCCGGGGTCGGCGGCCACGGGGGGTGCGCCGGGGGCGGGTGCCCGCCGGGGCGTCCCTTCGGGCGCCGAACGTGACGAGGGGTCGGCAGGCGCGGTGACGGTGCGTTCGGCGCCCTGCGGGGCTCGCCCCGAGACGGTCCCGGCCCTGTCGGAGCCGTGCGGGGGTTGCACCGGCACGCTCCCGGCCCCGTCGCAACCGTGCGGGGCCGCCGCGGTGGCCGGCTCGCTGGAGTCCATCTCGGGTGCGGTCCTCGCTTCTGGGTCGGAGCGGGTCACCGCAGGTGGCCGTAGAGCTGGGTGACCAGGGAGGAGAGGACCTGGTCGGTGCGGGGGCCGTAGTTGAGGAGGACGCCGTCGTCGACCGTGACCACCCGCCGGTCCATGCCGGCCGGGGTCTGGGCGACGCCCGGGATCTTCACCAAGCCGTCGATGCCGCCGACCGATTCGAGGCCCTTGGACATGACGAGGATCGCGTCGGGCGCGGCGGCCGCCAGGGCCTCGCTGGTGATCGGGGTGAAGTCCTTGCCGAGTCCGGAGTCCTTGCCGGTGTCGACCGCGCCGGCCGCCTCGAGCAGTGAGGCGGCGCCGGAGTCCGAACCGCCCAGCAGGTAGACGGAGGCGGTGCCGCGCAGGTAGAGGAAGGCCACCCGGGGCTTCTTGCCGGAGGCCGCCGGGATGTCCTTGCGCACGGTGGCGATCCGGTCGGCGGTGCGCTGGTTCAGCTGCGTGCCGGCCTCCTTGACCGCGAGCGCGGCGGCCACGGCGTCGATGCGCTTCGGGACGTCGTCCAGTCCCTTGGCGGGGTCGATGACCAGGAGCGGGATGCCGGCGTCGCGGATCTGCTGAATCGCTTCTCCGGGGCCGCTGGTGGTCTCCGCGATGACGAGGGTGGGGCGCAGGGACAGGACGCTCTCGGCGGAGACGTCGTGGCCGCGCGTCACCACCGGCAGCTGGGCGGCCTGTTCGAAGGTGGCCGTGATGTCCCGGGCGACGACCTGTTGGCCGAGGCCCAGCGTGTGGACGATCTCGTTGAGGCTCCCGCTCAGCGGGACGACCCGGTCCGCCGACGTGATCGTGACCTGGGTGCCGTCGGCCGAGGGCACGGTGACCGGCAGGGCGGGCCGTGGCGCCGGGAGCGGTTCCAGCCGGTCCGGGACCGCGGCTGCGCTGGGGGCGGATGAGCCCGAGGTGGTGGCCGTACCTCCGCAGGCCGTCAGTGCGAGTGCCAGTGCTGCCGCGGCAACTGCGAGACGGGGGAAGCGGGATGACGCGGCGGGCGTAGGCACGAAGGCACCGTCCTGATCGTCCGACTGAGGTTCTGGAGACCGGGGGTGTTCATCCGGCCGGGGTTAGCTTAGGTTAGCCTAACCTTGCTCGCTAGACCTGAGGAGGGGGCATTCATGCCCACGAGACCCGTCCGTACGTTCGCCGTCGCCCTGTTGGCGGCCCTGCTGGGCGCCCTGCTCCCGGCGACCGCCGCCCGGGCGGGCACCGTACAGGGGGGTCGGCTCGACTGGGGCATCAAATCGTCTTTCCAGAGTTATGTCACGGGTCCGGTGGCAAAAGGCGGTTTCAAGCTGAAGAGTGGCGCAGCCACCGTGGGTGGCAGCCTCTTCCGCTTCCACTCCGCGGCCGGTTCCTACGACCCCGACTCCGGAACCTTCGAGGCCTCCTACTCGGGCGGGGTGACCTTCCAGGGCCACCAGAAGCCCGACGGCGTCTACGAGCTGGACATGACCGTCAGCCGCCCGACCGTCAAGATCTCCGGCGGCAAGGGCACGCTGTACGTCGACGTCTCCAGCAAGGCCAAGGACAGCGGCGTGGTCACCAACCAGTCGCAGGTCGCCTTCGCTTCGCTCGGCGTCGGCGGCATCAACATGAAGGGCGGCGCCAGCCCGCTGTCCCTCACGAACGTCCCGGCCACCCTCACCGGGGAGGGCGCCCAGGCCTTCTCCGGCTACTACGGCGCCGGCACCCAGCTCGACCCGATCTCGCTCTCCGCCGACGTCAAGACCGCCCCGGCCGCCGAGCCCGCGCCGTCGGCGACGGCCGCGCAGCCGAGCGCCACCGCGCAGACCCCGCAGCCGGCGGGCGCCTTCGTCGACGCCGCCGTTGACTGGGGGGTGCGCCGCACCTTCCGCGAGTACGTCACCGGCTCGATCGGCCAGGGCAAGTGGGTCCTCGCCGAGGGCGCCCAGGACGGCGGCGCGCTGTTCCGCTTCCCGCAGGGCAAGGGCTCGTTCGACGGCGACAAGGGCACTCTTGACGCGGCCTTCGCCGGTACGGTCCAGTTCACCGGCGCCCACCTGGACCTCACGCTCGGCAAGATGAGCGTGAAGGTGGAGAACGGCAAGGGCGTCCTGTCCGCGGACGTGACCGCCGGCGGCGCGACGAAGAACGCCGTCCCGCTCGTGGAGTTCGACGCCAAGGGTCTGAAGACCGAGGGCAAGTTGGCCACCCTGACCGAAGCCCCGGCCACCCTCACCGAAGGCGGCTCGCAAGCCTTCAACGCCATGTACAAGGCCGGCACCGAGATGGACCCCGTCTCGCTCGCCGTCGCCCTGGACGCCACCGCCCAGTTGCCCGCCCTGCCCGACCTGGGCGGGGTGGCCTCGCCCGCCCCCGCGTCCGCGTCGCCGTCCGCCGAGCCCGCCCCCGCCGCGAAGGCCGCGGAGTCCTCGAACACCGGGCTCTTCATCGCCCTCGTCGTGGCCGTCCTGGTCCTGGCCGGCGGCGGCACCTTCCTGGTCGTGCGCAAGCGTCGTACGGCAGCGGCCCCGCCGACGCCGACCGACGCACCCCAGTAGGCACCCCTTCCTCTCCCCCTTCCCCCTGTTCCTCCAGGAGCTCCCAGCCATGTCGTCCATCCGACGCCCGATCTCCCTCGCGGCCGCAGTCCTGACCGCCGCAGCGCTCGGCGCCACCGCCTTCGCCCTGCCGGCCACCGCCGCGGGCGGTCCGCCCACCGACCCGGTGAAGATCACCGGGGGCACCCTCGACTGGGGCGTGCTCGCGAGCTACCGCGCCTACGTGACCGGCATGGCCAAGGGCACCATCACCGTCGCGGACGGCGCCCAGCAGAACGCGGACGGCACGCTGCGCTTCGTCGAGCCCACCGGCGCGTACGAGCCGGCCAACGGGCACGTGGTGAAGGCGGCCTTCAAGGGCAGCGTCACCTTCTCCTCGCCCGCCCCGCCGACCGGCCACGGCTTCGAGGTCAAGCTCTCGGACATCCGCATCGACACCGGCACCAAGAAGCTCACCGCGGACGTCACCAAGGGCGGCACGACCACCCAGGACGTGCCCATGGCCACCGTGGCCTTCGCCGGCCAGGAGATGAACGGTCTGACGACGACGCTCACCCAGGAGGCCGCGGACGTGCTCGGCTCGCCGGGCTACAAGGACAAGCCGGGCGACCCGCTCACCGCGAAGCTGGAGCTCGAGAAGAAGCCCGACCCCGAGCCCACCCCGGAGAACACCACCAAGAACCCGACGCCTCCGGCCGACGACGTGCAGAAGGTGCTCAGCGGCAAGCTGACGTGGGGCGTGAAGGAGTCGTTCCGCAAGTACGTGCTGAGCGCGGGGTCGATCACCCCGGCCAGCGGCGCCGCCAAGAACGGCGACACCTTCGACTTCGCCTTCGGCAAGGGCGACCTCGACGTCAAGAAGCAGAAGCTGAACGCCTCCTTCCAGGGCAACCTCCGCTTCCAGTACGCGGCCCACGGCATCGACATGACCTTCGGCAGCCCCCGCGTCGAGGCCACCGGCAAGACCGGCACCCTCTACGTGGACGTGAAGAACGCCTCCGGCACCAAGACGGGCCTCCGCTTCGCCACGCTCGACCTGTCGAAGACCGACTACAAGACCAAGAACGGGGTCCTGGCGCTGAACGCGGTCCCGGCGGTCTTCACCGCCGAGGGCGCGGCCGCCTTCGCCAACGACACCACCGGCTCCATGTACAAGGCGGGCGACGCGATCGACCCGCTCACCTTCGCCGTGGCGGTGGACAAGGACGCCACCTTGCCGAGCACCGGCGGTACGACCGGCGGCTCGACGGGCGGCTCGAACGGCGGCACCACCGGCGGCTCGAACGGCGGCACCACGGGCGGCACCACGGGCGGTACGACCGGCGGCACCACCAGCGGTACGGGTGGCACCGTGGGCGGCGGCTCCTCCACCGTCGGCGGCAACCTCGCCAACACCGGGGCCGAGATCCCGGCCGGGGCCCTGCTCACCACCTCCGGCGTGGTGATCGCGGCCGGCGCGGGCGCGGTGTACTTCGCGCGCAGGCGCCGTACGGCCCAGGTCTGAGCCGTGCTTCAATTCCCGCGTGAACGATCTCGACGTGTTGAAGGTCTTCTGCGCGGGTGACGGCCGCTTCGGCAACCTGCTCGGTGTCGTGCGCGACGGCCGGACCTGCCCCGACGACGCGTCGCGGCAGGCCCTGGCCGCCGAACTCGGCTACAGCGAGACGGTGTTCGTCGACGACCCCGAGCGCGGGGTCGTCGACATCCGCACCCCCGGCACGCGCATGTCCTTCGCGGGGCATCCGCTGGTCGGGGCCGCGTGGCTGCTGGACATCGAAGAGCTCCAGCCGCCCGCCGGATCCGTATGGGCGCGTGACGACGGGGAGTTCACCTGGATCACGGCCCGCCCCGAGTGGGTCGAGGGCAAGCGCACCGAGCAGTACGGATCCGTCGCCGAGGTCGAGGCGCTGCCCGCCCCGCCGCCCGGCGAGGGCTGGTTGTACGCCTGGGCCTGGGAGGACGAGGCCGCGGGCCGCGTGCGGGCCCGGGGCTTTCCGCGCCGCCCCGACGGGATCATCACCGAGGACGAGGCCACCGGTTCGGCGGCGATCTTGCTGACGGCCGAGCTGAACCGCGCCCTGAACATCACCCAGGGCGCCGGATCCCAGATCCTCACCGCTCCCGGCCCGGACGGCACGGTGGAGATCGGCGGCCGCGTCCGCTTCGCCCCGACCCCGGACAGGTTCTGAGGCTCCCCCCGCCCTGAGTACCCCGCGCAGGAGGAAGTGAGTACGCCGGCGCTGATGCGGACGCCGGTCGTCGCGGTGCAATGGCGCCATGACGCAGACTCCCGTGACCCGCAGCCCCGACGAGCGCCAGCAGTGGCTGCCGGTGGCGGCGCTCTTCACCGCGCTGGCCCCGGCGGCCGCGTGGTGCGGCCGGGCGACCTCCTACCTGCCCGGCTTCCCGCCCGGGTTCGTCCTCTTCTACGCCCTGCCGCTGGCGATGGTGGCCTTCACCTGGATCCCGCCGCGGACCGACGCGCAGCGCAGGCGGCGCCTGGCGCTGGGGAGCATCGGCTGCCTCCTGGCCTTCCTCTACCCCCACGTGCTCCTCGTCGGATGGTTCACGCTCTGGGCGCTCTCGGGCGGCTGACGCGGGCGCGGGGCCGGATTCTTTTACCGACAAGGCGTCGGGAACTCATTGACTTAGGCAAGCCTAAGTAGGAGGATCGGGCGTGACGGTGATGCCGTCACGCCCGTTTCCTCTTCCTGGAGGTCCGCCTTGGACGCCTTCTCTACGGTCATCCGCGTCGCCTCGCACGAGCAGCACACCGAGGCCGAGACGTCGACCTTCATGAGCGATCTGCTGGGAGGCCGGCTCGGCGTGGAGGCGTACACGCGCTACACGGAGCAACTGTGGTTCGTGTACCGGGCCCTGGAGGAAGCGGCCGAATCCCTCAAGGACGACCCGGTGGCCGGCCCGTTCATCCAGCCCGAGCTCATGCGGGTCGCCGAGATCGAGCGCGACCTCGCCCACCTGGTGGGCCCGGACTGGCGCGAGAGCGTGGTGGCCCTGCCCGCGACGCGTGCGTACGCCGACCGGGTGGCCCAGTGCGCGGCGCAGTGGCCGGGCGGGTACGTCGCCCACCACTACACCCGCTACCTGGGTGACCTCTCCGGCGGCCAGATCATCCGCGACAAGGCGGAGCGCACCTGGGGCTTCGAGCGCAAGGGCGACGGCGTCCGGTTCTACGTCTTCGCGGACATCTCCAACCCGGCGGCCTTCAAGCGGACCTACCGCGAGCTGCTGGACGCCATAGCGGCGGACGACCTGGAGAAGCAGCGCATCATCGACGAGTGCAAGCGCGCCTTCGACTTCAACGGCGCGGTCTTCCGGGAGCTGGGCGAGGAGTTCCCGCTCAGCGCGTGACCCTCGGGAGCCCGCGGAAACGGGGCCGGGCCCGGTGCGCAGCTGCACCGGGCCCGGCCCCGTTCGCCTCCGCCTCCGCCTCCGTGGAGGCGGCCGGAACGGCTAGGGGAGGGTCAGGATCTCCGCGCCGGAGTCCGTGACCACCAGCGTGTGCTCGAACTGCGCCGTCCGCTTGCGGTCCTTCGTGACGACCGTCCAGCCGTCCTGCCACATGTCGTACTCGTGGGTGCCCAGCGTCAGCATCGGCTCGATGGTGAAGGTCATGCCGGGCTCGATGACGGTGGTGGCGTGCGGGCTGTCGTAGTGCGGGACGATCAGGCCCGAGTGGAAGGACGAGTTGATGCCGTGGCCGGTGAAGTCCCGGACCACGCCGTAGCCGAAGCGCTTCGCGTAGGACTCGATGACCCGGCCGATGATGTTGATCTGGCGGCCCGGCTTGACGGCCTTGATCGCCCGGTTCAGTGCCTCCCGGGTGCGCTCGACCAGCAGCCGGGACTCCTCGTCCACGTCTCCGCACAGGTAGGTCGCGTTGTTGTCGCCGTGCACGCCGCCGATGTACGCGGTCACGTCGAGGTTCACGATGTCGCCGTCGCGCAGGACGGTGGAATCGGGGATGCCGTGGCAGATGACCTCGTTCACGGAGGAGCACAGCGACTTCGGGAAGCCCCGGTAGCCGAGCGTCGAGGGGTAGGCCCCGTGGTCGCACATGTACGCGTGGGCGACCCGGTCGAGCTCGTCGGTGGTCACCCCCGGCGCGATCAGCTTCGCGGCCTCTTCCATCGCCTGGGCGGCGATCCGGCCGGCGATGCGCATGGCCTCGATGGTCTCGGCCGTCTGCACCTCCGGTCCGGTGTACGGAGTCGGTGCGGGCTTGCCCACGTACTCGGGCCGGCGGATGTTTCCGGGAACGGAACGGACGGGGGAGAGCTCGCCTGGTACGAGCAGCGACTGGCCAGACATGCGAACGAGTGTATCCAGCGGGGATGGGGCAGCATGGCGGGATAGAGCGGTACGAGAGGAGTCCCGACGACGATGGCCCTGTTCAAGAAGCGTCAGGTGGGCAAACCCGGCGAGTGGTACTACTGCCTGGTCCACAAGAAGGTCGAGGAAGGACCCGACTGCCCGGCCAAGGACCGGTTCGGGCCCTACGGCACCCCGGAGGAGGCGAACCACGCCATGGAGACGGCGCAGGAACGCAACCTCGAATGGCAGAACGACCCCAAGTGGAACGACCGGACCCGCGAGGACGAAGAGGGCACCGCGGGCACCGGCACCGGCGGGGCGTAGTCCTCACCAGCGGCTGGGCGGCGGTGCGGTCAGGTGGTCGGCCAGCCGCGCCAGCCGGTCCCTGAACCGGCGCGGTGCGCGCCGCACCGGCCCGCTGTTCTCCCCGGCCGCCGCGCTGACCAGGTGTTGCACGGTGTCCAGGTCCATTCCGTCGTCCGGTACCGGGGCCGGTACCGACAGCGCGTCGTGGGCGAGCGCGCCCAGATCCGGGTCCCCGTTGTCCAGGGACAGTACGGTCGCCCCCGCGCGCCGCGCGTCGTGGACGCGTTCCAGCAGCCCCTCGCCCGGCGCCCCGGGCGCCACCACCAGCAGCGTGTGTCCGCCCCGGGCCGCCGCCAGCCGGCCCAGCCCCACCGACAGGTGCGGCGGCTCCCCGGGCCGCACGTGGTGGCGTACGAGGGTGGGCGCCAGCTCCGGCAGACCCGACCAGGCGGCCTCGTCCACCAGGTGCGCCGCCAGATGCCAGGGCTCGTAGCCCTCGGTCCCCACCAGCAGCAGGCGACCGCCGGCCGGTACGACGGACCGGCGCAGCGATCCGGCGAAGCGGCGGGCCTCTCCCGGCCACTGAGTACCGGCGAGCACCTCGCGCAGCAGCGCGACCCTCACGGCGTCCATATCGGCATCCTGCACCATGCGGGCGACACGGGGAGCGGTTCCTTCCCCTTCACCACCCTTCGACTGTGGGCTACCCGGCAGTACCCTCGCCCCCATGACTTCCTCAGACAACACGCAGAAGCCGCCGGTCAAGGACCCGTGGGAGCTGCCGGACGTATCCGGCCTCGTCGTCGGCGTCCTCGGCGGCACCGGCGACCAGGGCCGGGGGCTGGCCTACCGGCTCGCGAGGGCCGGCCAGAAGGTGATCATCGGCTCCCGCGCCGCCGACCGCGCGCAGACCGCGGCCGACGAACTGGGCCTGGGCGTGGAGGGCGCGGACAACGCCGAGTGCGCGCGCCGCAGCGACGTCGTCATCATCGCGGTGCCGTGGGAGGGCCACGCCAAGACCCTCGAAGCACTGCGCGAGGACCTCGCGGGCAAGCTCGTGGTGGACTGCGTCAACCCGCTCGGCTTTGACAAGCAGGGCGCGTACGCCCTCCAGGTCGAAGAGGGCAGCGCCGCCCAGCAGGCCGCCGCCCTGCTCCCGGACTCCCGCGTCACCGCCGCCTTCCACCACCTCTCGGCCGTCCTGCTGCAGGACGAGTCGATCGACGAGATCGACACCGACGTGATGGTCCTCGGCGAGGTCCGCGCCGACACGGACATCGTCCAGGCCCTGGCCGCACGCATCCCGGGCATGCGCGGCGTCTTCGCCGGCCGCCTGCGCAACGCCCACCAGGTCGAGTCCCTGGTGGCCAACCTGATCTCCACCAACCGCCGCTACAAGGCCCACGCGGGCCTGCGCGTCACGGACGTCTGATCCGGTCCGTCCGGTCCCGCCCCTCCCGGGCCGGGACCGGACCGCCAGGCAGGCGGATCAGCTCCGGCGGCCGCCGCGCGCCTCGAAGGTGCCCAGGTGGGCCACCACCCCGTGGTAGAAGCGGTCGACCGCGGCGTCGACGCCGCGGATGAAACCGGACTCCGTATTGCCCCGGGTGTTGCCCATCCCCTTGATCAGCGACAGCCGGAACCCGCCCGGCGCTGCCCCGTCCCTGGGCAGCAGGTCGCCGGGCTCGGGGCGCAGCCGCTCCAGGGTGCCGCGCGGCCCGTTCTCGCCCTCCACCAGGGTCTGGACGTGCAGGTCCGCCGGCGCTTCGGCCAGCGCCCGCAGCAGCCGCTTCGTCGTGGCCAGCGGGTACGAGCCCTCCGGGGCGGGGATGTCCACGCAGGTCCGGACCTTGCCGGTCCGTAGATCGGCGGTGACGGCGATGACGGAACTCGTCCCGTCGATGCGCAGTTCGGCGCAGAGCTTCCCGTCGGTGCACAGCGCCGCGGCCGCCGCGATCCGGCGGGCCCGCGGGTCGCTGTCGCGCCGGGTGCGCTGCACGGGCAGCGCCTTTTGCCCCAACTCGCCGCCCAGGCGCAGGCAGACCTGGCGGATCAGCCGTTCCCAGCTCTCGACGACGTCGACGGCGCGCTCGTCGTCGGGGCTGATGGTCTCGTCCTCGATGCCCTTGCGCACGGGCACCCAGGCGGGGCCCATGTTCTGGAACCCGTGGCAGCCCGAGTTCTCGTGCTGGAGGTACTCCAGGAGCTCCTGGAGGAGCCACGCGTGGGCGGCGTTGCCGACGCCCTCGTGGCGGATCAGCATCTGGGCCTGGTGGGCCACCTCCGCCCAGGACAGGTGCCAGAGGCTGATCTTGTGCTTGCGCCGCCCGTCGATCTTGACGTCGACCACGGGCGAGCCGTCCAGGGCCACGTCGTTGGAGAGCGTGATCACCGCTTCGTAGCCGCGGCGCGCGGCGATGTCCATGTACTGCTGGACCTGCTCGTCCTTGAGCGGATTGCCGTGCGTCTTCGTCTCCACGAGGGCCGTCCAGAGCTTGCCCGCGCGTTCCACCCGGATCACCCCGTCCGGCCGCTTCGGGGTGTCGCCGTGGGGGAGGGGGACCTCGGTGAAGGTCTGCATGCGGCCGGCGGGCGCCCCGAACCCGGCGGTGAGGCGGCGGCCCAGCTCGGGCACCTGCGCCATGACGGAGAGCAGTACGGAGGTCGCCCGGACCTCGCGCTCCTTGTCGCTCTTGAGGGACGGCACGGGGAAGAGCCGGGCGGTACGCCAGGTGTCGTTCTCGGCGAGCGACTTCTTGGCCACCTTGGGCAGGGTGACCTTCTTCCTCGTCGTGCGGGGTGCGCGGCCCCGGGTCTGGGCGGGCACGGTGGCGCTGGCCGCAACTGCTGCCGCTGCCGCCTCGGGCGCCGCCGTGGCCCCGGGCGCCGTCGCGGCGGCCGGCGCCGGCGCCGGCGCCCCGGCCGGGACGGCGGTCGCCCCGCCCTCCTGCGGCGGCGCGGTCACGGTGTCGGTCACGGCTTCGGTCACGGCGGCCGGCGCCGTCGCCGTTGTCGTCGGCTCGGTGTCCTCGAGTACGTCGATGCCGAAGTCGGTGGCCAGCCCGGTGAGGCCGGTCTCGTACCCCTGCCCCACGGCGCGGAACTTCCATTCCTCGCCGCGCCGGTACAGCTCGCCGAAGATGAAGGCCGTCTCCACGCCCGCGTCCTCGATGGAGTACCCGACGAGCGGCTCGCCCGTCCGGTCCGAGACGGTCATCCGCAGATCGTCGAGGTCTCCGAAGCGTGCGCCGCCGTACTGGCTGGCCGCCACCACGATCCGCGCCACGTCCTCGGGAACGGCGGTGAGGTCCACGCTGATGCGGTCCTCGTCGCCGTTCGCGGTCGGCGTCTTGCCGAGGAGCTGGACGCTTCCGTCCGCGGCGGCGGGGTGGTTGTAGAAGTAGAAGTCGTTCTCGCTGCGGATCTTGCCGTTCTCGTCCAGGAGCAGCACGGAGACGTCGGCATCGCCGGCTCCGGTGGCGCTGGTCCAGCCCAGGCTCACGACGACCGCCCCGGCGTCCTCGCTGAGGGCGGTCAGGCTGACGTTCGCGCCCTTGGAGATCTCCTGCATGCGTGCTCCCCCCCACTCGCCCGGTGTCGTCCGTCGCGGGCCGAGCAGGCCGGGCTGTTCGTTCCGTCGCGCGCGGAAGTACGGCGCGTATCCGCCGAACGGTAGTGCCGCGGGGTGCAGGAGATCAGGTGAAGCCGAAAACGAACCGGACGCGATCGCGGACGCCCTTACGGCAGCACTGCGGGGCATGGGGGACACTGGAGGGGCTCGACCCCGTTCAGTGTTTTCGAGGAGCTCGTCCCATGCCCCGCCTTGCCGTCTTCGCCCTTGTCGTCTGCGTCTGTGCGGTGGCCGCGGCCGTCGTCGCCTTCGTCGAGGGCAGCTTCCTCGGGATCGTCTGGGTGCTGCTGGCCGGCCTCACGTCCAACATGGCCTGGTACTACCTGCGCAAGGCGAAGGCCGAGAAGGCCTCCGCCGCGCGCCAGGTCGGCTAGGAACTGCCCGGGCGGCCCCGGGGTCGTCCGGTGGGTCAGACGGCCGGGCCGAAGCCGGTGACCGCGGGGTGCGGGGTGGCCGTGCCCGTACCCGGGAAGACGGTGACGTGGCCGGTGGCGTCCGCGGACCACAGGTCCGGCAGGCCATCGCCCGTGAGGTCGCCGTCGGAGCCGAGGCGCGGGTGCGCGGCCGGGGTCAGGGTGGACAGGACCGGCCCGGCGGCCGGATTCACGAAGGCGGAGAAGTCCGGTGCGTCCGCGGTGCCCTTGATGGAGAAGGCGCGGATCGCGCCGTCCGCCCGGGAGCGGGCCCACAGGGTCGGGAAGTCCGTGCCCTGCGCCCGGCCCGGGGTGAGCAGGTCGTAGCCGGCCCAGGAGGTGTCGTCGCCGGAGACGAGCACGGCCGTCCGCAGTCGGATGCCGCCGAACTTCGCGAGCCACAGCCGGCCGTTCTCGACGAACAACAGGGAGCTGCGGGGCAGGAAGCCGTCGACCGCGCTGTCGCCGGTGGGCGATCCGTACGCGGCGATCTGCGTGACCTTCGACCAGTCCGAACCGTACCCGTGCTGGGCGCAGTCGATGGCGGAACCTGCCGGGTCCAGGCACTTGGCGGGCTTGTCCATGTGGATCGAGCCCTGGTCCGTGAAGTGGCCCGCCCCGTCGTTGTTGAACCGGTAGACGTACTCCCCGCCGGGGGCGTGGGCCAGCAGGTCGTCGACCGCCGTCTCACCCAGGGGTCCCCGGTGGGTGTACTGGACGCCGGCCCAGCTGTCTCCGTCGCCCGGGGCGGCCAGGTGGCGGGCGTTCGCCGGGTCCAGCGGGTTCGCGCCCCACTTGCGGAGATTGCCCGCCGCGTCCGGGACGAGGACGTCCGGCTTTCCGTCGGAGTCGATGTCGCCGAAGGCGGCGGGCTTGGTGGTGGGCTGCGCGTAGTAGTACGCCTGCGCCTCGCCGAGGTTGCCCGCGTTGTCCTTCGTCTGGAGGTACACCGCCTGGCTGCCCCAGGTGGCGGGCTTGACCTTGATGTCGGCCGAACCGTCGGTCAGCCGGACGACGCGCGAGTCGGTCGCCCCGTCCGCGCAGTTCCAGCCGACCGGGAAGGTGGGGCTCGTCTGCCAGCGGGCGCAGGCGATTCCCGAGCCGCCGTCGGTGCCCTTCAGGGTGAAGGTGGCCTCCTCGCCGACCTTCTTGGGGGTCTCGTCCGTGGTGACCTCGGCGGTGGGCCGGGTGTGGTCGACGCGGAAGTAGCACCAGGCCGTGTAGGGGCTGGTCAGCTTCCCGTCGGTGGCCCGGGCCCGCCATGCGTACTGGCCGCCGTCCTTCAGCAGGGCGCGGGAGAGGACCGTGGCGGCCTGGGGGTAGGTGGACCACGAGGTCGGGAAGTCGGTGCGCGCGCCCCCGTACGAGGTGTCCCACAGCTGGAACGTCGTCTGCAGCTGGGCGTGGGACGCCGAGGTGGCGGTGACCTTGGTGGTGACGTCGTTCAGGCCGATCCAGCCGGCTCCGGATCCTGCGTACGGGTCGGTGTAGCAGTCGGAGTACTGCTCCTCGCCGGCGAAACCGGGGGCCGGGTTGGTGAGCGGCGCCGTGACCTTGGGCGCCGCCGGGTCGGCGGCGGCCGAGGCCGGCGCGGCGGCGGCCAAGCCGAGCGCCAGCGACAGGGCCGCCGCGGGCAGGGCGCGCAAGGGCGTTCTGAGTGTCATGTGTGCGAAATCCCCCTGGGACTACTGCTGTTGATCGGTCGGATCGGTCGCAGTCTTTCCGAAAGGGATAGCAGTTCGCACTGACATTTGATCGGGCGAGCGGCTCGGGCCGGTCGAACGGTAAGAATTCCGACCATTCGACCATTCGACCATTCGACCGTGCGGCCGCCCGGCGGACTCAGTCCTGCGGGACGGCGCAGTATCCGTCGGTGTCCCGCCAGAAGCTGTAGAGGTCGCGGCCGCAGTACGTCTCCAGGTCCGACACGCCGAGCGCGGACATCAGACCGTCCACCGCGCCGAAGAAGAACGCGTTGACCCCCGGGATCCACAGCAGCGCGAACACGGCCAGCAGGCCGAACTGTGCCAGCGGCTCCATCTCGCGGCGCACCCGGTACGACAGCCAGGGCTCGATGACTCCGTAGCCGTCCAGCCCCGGTACCGGCAGGAAGTTCAAGATCGCCGCCGTGACCTGCAGCATGGCGAGGAAGGCGAGCGCGTAGCGGAACGCCAGCGGCACCCCGTCGAGGGCGTCCAGCCAGAACGGGGCCGTGCACACCACGGCGAAGGCCACGTTGGTCAGCGGGCCCGCCGCCGAGATGAGGCTGTGCTTCCAGCGACCCTGGATCCGACCCCGCTCGATGAACACCGCGCCGCCGGGCAGGCCGATGCCGCCCAGGATCACGAAGATCACCGGCAGCACGATGCTGAGCAGCGCGTGCGTGTACTTGAGCGGGTTCAGCGTCAGGTAGCCCTTGGCCCCGACGGTGAGGTCACCGCCGTGCAGGGCGGTGCGGGCGTGCGCGTACTCGTGCAGGCACAGGGACACGATCCACGCCGAGGTCACGAAGAGGAACACGGCCAGTCCGGGGCTCGCCGCGTACCCCGTCCACACCGCCCAGCCCGTGACGGCCATGATCGCGAAGATGCCGAGGAATACCGAACTGATCTGCCGCTCTCCGCGGCTGCCCTGATGACCCATGCGGGCAACCTATCCCGCAGGCCGAACGGAAAACGGTGCGGGTCCCGGGCCGGCTCCGGGGACAATGGGCCGGTGCGTTACGCGATCCTCGGAACCGCCCAGGCCATCCACGACGACGGGACCCCCGTCGCCGTCGGCGGAGCACGCCTTCGGGCGCTCCTGACAGCGCTCGCGCTGCGGCCGGGGCGGGTGGTGCCCGCCCAGCTGCTCGTCGCCGAGGTGTGGGACGGCGATCCGCCGGCCGACGCGGTGGCGGCCCTGCAGGCGCTGGTCGCCCGGCTGCGGCGGGCGCTCGGACACCCGGCCGTGCGGTCCGCCGAGGGCGGCTACCAGCTGGCCGCCGAGCGGGAGGACGTCGACCTCTACCGCTTCGAGCGACTGGTCCGGGCCGGGGGCCAGGCATCGGACCCGGCCGAGGCGGCGGCCCTGTACGAGGAGGCCCTCGCCCTGTGGCGCGGACCGGCCCTCGCCGACCTGCCGGACCCGGCAGCGGAGGCCGCGCGCTGGGAGGCCGTACGGATGGACGCGCGCCGGGGACGGCTCGCGGCGGCCCTGGCCATGGGCGAGGCGGAGCGGTGCCTGCCGGAGCTGACCGCGCTGTGCGCGCAGCAGCCGCTGGACGAGCCGTTGCACACCCTGCGCATCCGGGCCCTGCGCGACGCGGGCCGCCCGGCGGAGGCGCTGGCCGAGTACGACAGCCTCCGCCGGGAGCTGTCCGACCGGCTGGGCACCGACCCGGGCCCGGAACTGCGGGCCCTGCACGCCGAACTGCTGACCTCGGACCCGCAGCCGCCGACCGCTACCGCAACTGCCACCGCTACCGCCGCCCCTGCCGTCGCCGGAGTGCCCCCGGTCGCCCCCGCGGCCGCGGGGAACCTGCGGGCGCGCCTGACCACCTTCGTCGGCCGTGAGGACGACATCCGCGTCATCGGGGACGACCTCGTGCGGGCCCGCCTCGTCACGCTCCTCGGACCCGGCGGCGCCGGCAAGACGCGGCTGTCCCAGGAGGCCGCCGAGGCCCAGGACGAGAGCGCCTGGCCCGACGGCGTCTGGCTCGTCGAACTCGCGCCCATCGACGGACCCGGCGACCCGGAAGACGTCGCCGAAGCCGCCCTCACCGCGCTCGGGGCGCGGGAGACCAAGCTGCGCGGCGCCGCCGCCGAGGAAATGCGCGCCTTCACCGAACGCGCCGGGGACGACCCCCTCGACCGGCTCGCCGAACACTGCGCACGGCGCCGGCTCCTGCTGCTGCTCGACAACTGCGAGCACGTCATCGGCGCGGCCGCCGCCCTCGCGGAACGCCTTCTCACGCACTGCCCCGACGTCCGGATCCTGGCCACCAGCCGCGAACCCCTCGGCGTCCCGGGGGAGTCACTGCGCCCGGTGGAACCGCTGCCCGACCCGATCGCGCTGCGGCTGCTCGGCGACCGGGGGGCCGCCGCCCGCGCCGGGTTCACCATCGAGGAGGACCCGGCCGCGGCCGCCGAGATCTGCCGCCGCCTCGACGGTCTGCCGCTGGCGATCGAGCTGGCCGCCGCCCGGCTGCGGCTGCTCACCCCGCGCCAGATCGCCGACCGCCTCGACGACCGGTTCCGGCTCCTGACCAGCGGCGCCCGTACCGTCCTGCCCCGCCAGCAGACCCTGCGCGCGGTCGTCGACTGGTCCTGGGAGCTGCTCGACGAGGCCGAACGCACCGTCCTGCGCCGGCTGTCCGTCTTCGCCGGCGGCTGCGACCTCGCCGCCGGCGAGGCCGTGTGCGCCGACCCGTCCGACCCCGCCCGCCACGCCCCGTACGACCCCGCCGACGTCCTCGGCTCCCTCGTCGACAAGTCCCTCGTCGTGGCCGCCCCCGGACCCGACGGCCGCGGCATGCGCTACCGCCTGCTGGAGACGGTCGGCGAGTACGCCGCCGAACGCCTCGCCGAGGCCGCCGGCGACCGCGAGGCCGCCGAGCACCGCCACCTCGTCCACTACCGGGAGCTCGCCCGCACCACCGAGCCGCTGCTGCGCGGCCACGGCCAGCGGGCGGCCACCGACCGGCTCGCCACCGAGTACGAGAACCTCCGCACCGCCATGCGCCGGGCCGTCGCCGTCCGCGACGCCGACGAGGTCCTGTGCCTGGTCCACTCGCTGGGCTGGTACTGGCACATGCACGACCTGCGCTCCGAGTCCCGGCACTGGGCCGAGGCCGCCGCCGCGCTCGGCCCCAACCCCTTCGAGCCGCCCTACGTCCCCGCCGAGCCCGTCTACGAACGGCTCGTCGACACGCCGCCGCCCTACTCCGAGGAAGCGCGCACCGAGGGCTGGCGCGCCCTCAACCTGGTCCTGCTCGCCTCCCGCGACCAGACCAACGAGACCTGGAGCACCCCCTCGGTCCGTGCCCTGATCGACGGGGTCCTCGCCACCTACCGGCCCGGACTGCCGCAGACCTGCCGGACCCCCGCCTCCCTGTGGATCTACGCCGTCATGATCGCCGGCGACCCCGGACTGCTCCAGCGGGTCATCGACGCGACCGTCACGACCGCCCGCGAGCTCGGCTACCGCTGGGAGCTGGCCTCCGCGCTCCAACTGCGCGCCAACATCCTCGCGAACCGCGCCGACTGGGCCGGGGACGCCTCGCGCGACGCCGACGAGAGCCTGGCCCTGTTCCGCGAACTCGGCGATGCCTGGGGCTGCGCCGAGGCCCTGTCCGCCGGCGCCGAGGCCCGGGAGAAGCGCGGCGAGTACGCACTGGCCGCCCGCGACTACCTGGAGGCCATCGCCTACGCCGAACGCCTCGGCGCCATGGCGCAGGTGACGGTGCTGCGCGTACGGATGTCCGGGAGCCTGATCGAGGCCGGCCGGATCGAGGAGGCCGAGCAGATCCTCACCGAGATCAGCGCGACCACGCAGCGGTACGGCAACGAGGCCATGCCCGCCGCCCGGATGTTCCTCGCGGGCATCCTCGGCCGCACGGGACGGTTCCCCGAGGCGCGCGGCCAGCTGCAACTCCTGAGGGAGGAGTTCGCCTTCGGCGCGTTCGCCATCTTCGACGGTTTCCTGCTCGGCACGATGGCCTGGCTCGACAACCGGCAGGGGCTGTACGAGGAGGCCCTCGACCAGCTGCGCCGGGGCATGGGCACCGTCACGGACCCGATGGCGCGGATGGTGTCCCCGCAGATGCCTGCGGTCTACCTGCTGATAGCGGCCGTCTCGCTGGTCTCGCTCGGCGGTCCGCGCCGGGAGTACGACGCCGCCAGGCTGCTGGGCGCCTACCGGGCGCAGCTGCCGCCCGCGCACTTCCCGGTCACGACGGAGCGCGAGGACCACGCCCTCGCGCAGGAGCTGACCCGGGCTGCGCTGGGCGACGCCGCCTACGAGAAGGCGTACGCCGAAGGCGGTGGCCTCTCCTTGGAGGAGGCCACCGCCCTCATCTGATCCGGCCCCCGGCCGGTGCCCGTCCGGGACGCGATCCGAACGGATCGGTCCGCGGATCAGGTCTTCTGGCGGAACTTCCGTACCGCGAGCGGCATGGTGACCGCCGTGATGGCCAGCGACCAGACCAGGGTCATCCACACCGAGTCGCCGACCGGAACGCCGTTGATCAGGGAGCGGGCCGCGTCCGCCAGGTTCGACAGCGGGTTGTAGTCCGTGAAGGACTGCAGCCAGCCCGGCATCGTGGTGGGCGGGGCGAAGATCGAACTGCCGAACTGCAGCGGCATCAGGACCATCATCGCCATGCCCTGGACGGCCTGCGGGGTCTTCAGGGTGAGGCCGAGCAGGACGAAGATCCACATCAGCGAGGCGCCGAAGACGGCCGACAGTCCGATGGCGAGGAACAGGCCCAGCACCGGACCCTTGATCGACAGACCGAGCAGGAAGCCCACGGCGAGCAGGATGGCGATGGCCACCATCATCCGGCCGAGCTCGACGACGATCTTGGCGATGAGCACCGACGACCGGGCGATGGGCATGGACCGGAACCGGTCCATGACGCCCTTCTTGAAGTCGTCGTTGACCCCGGTGCCGACACCCATGGCGATGTTCATGCCCATCATGGCCATGAGGCCCGGGACCACGTAGTTGACGTACTCCCCCTGGTTCCCCTTGCCGGAGATCGCGCCGCCGAAGACGAACACGAACAGCAGCGTGAAGATGATCGGCATGAACACGACGTCGAACATCGACTCGGGATCCTGCTTGATCTGCAGGGCGTTGCGGCGCACCAGGGCGCCGATGTGCCGCAGGTTGCCCCGCAGGCCGATCCGGCCCTCGCCGTGCGCGTCGGCCACCGGGGCCGGACCGGACGCGGCGGGAGCGGGCTTCGTCGTGGTTACGGTGCTCATGCCGCGACCTCCTCGGTCTTCTCGGTGGGAACGCCCGCAGGTGTCGTCGCCTCGACGGAGACGGGCTTCTGGCCGGTGATGGCCAGGAACACCTCGTCGAGGCTGGGCAGGTAGGTGCCGAGGTCGGCGATCGCGTACCCGCGGGCGGCCAGCAGACCGACGACGGCCGTCAGCTGCTCGTCGCTCAGGATCGGGACCAGCAGTACGCCCTCGTCCGGTACGGCCTGGCTGCCGGCCACGCCGTCCAGTCCGGCCTCGGCCAGCGCGCGGGCCATGCCCGGCAGGTCCGAGGCGTCCACGGGGCGGATCTTCAAGGTGCGGCCGCCGACGCGCGCCTTCAGCTCGTCGACCTTGCCGTTGGCGATGACCTTGCCGCGGTCGATGACCGTCAGCTCGCTGGCGAGCTGCTCGGCCTCCTCCATGTACTGGGTGGTGAGCAGCACGGTGGCGCCCTCGGCGACCAGGCGCTGGACCTCGTCCCACACCTCGTTGCGGGTGCGGGGGTCGAGACCGGTGGTCGGCTCGTCCAGGTAGAGCACGGCCGGGTTGCCGATCAGGGAGGCGGCGAGGTCGAGCCGGCGGCGCATGCCGCCGGAGTAGTTCATGGCGGCCTTCTTCGCCGCCTCGGTCAGGGAGAACCGCTCCAGCATCTCGTCCGCACGGCGGCGGGCGTCCTTGCGGGAGAGGTCGAGGAGCCGCCCGATCATGTAGAGGTTCTCCCAGCCGGAGAGCTTCTCGTCGACCGAGGCGTACTGACCGGTGAGGCCGATGGTGCGGCGCAGCTGCCGCGGCTGGCGGACCACGTCGAAGCCGGCGACGGTCGCCGTGCCGGCGTCCGGGACGATCAGGGTGGAGAGGCAGCGCACCAGCGTGGTCTTGCCGGCGCCGTTGGGGCCGAGGACCCCGAGGACCGTGCCCTCCCGTACGTCCAGGTCGACACCGTCGAGGGCCTTGGTCTCGCCGTAGTGCTTGACGAGCCCCCGTACCTCCACGGCGTTGGGCTTGTTGTCGTTTCGCGTCATGCCCTCATGGGACCAGCCGCCACTGACAAAGCACCGACAGCCGACCGACAAACGTACGACAGACGTACGACAGCCCGCCGACGCGCGGTCGGCGGGCTGTCGGTCCGTCGCTCACCCCATCAGTGGAAGGCGTGCTCCGGCTGCGGGAACGTCCCGCCGACCACGTCCTCGGCGAAGGCCCTCGCCGCGCCGGTCATGGTCTCGCGGAGCTCCGCGTACTGCTTGACGAACTTCGGCATCTTCCCGCCCGTCAGGCCCATCATGTCGGTCCACACCAGCACCTGCGCGTCGCACTCCGCGCCCGCGCCGATGCCGACCGTCGGGATGTGCAGCGACCGGGTGACCTCGGCGGCCAGCTCGGCCGGGACGAGCTCCAGCACCACCGCGAACGCGCCCGCGTCCTGCGCCGCCTTCGCGTCGCGCAGCAGCCGGTGCGCGGCCTCGTCGCCGCGGCCCTGCACCCGGTAGCCCATCGCGTTGACGGACTGCGGGGTCAGGCCCAGGTGGGACATGACGGGGATGCCGGACTGCACGATCAGCTCGGTCTGGGCCAGCGAGCGCTCGCCGCCCTCCAGCTTCACCGCGCCGACCCCGGCCTCCTTGACGAGTCGGGTGGCGCTGCGCAGGGCCTGCACCGCGCCCTCCTGGTACGAGCCGAACGGCATGTCGCCGATGACCAGCGCACGGCTCGTGCCGCGCACGACGGCCGCCGAGAGCATGGTCATCTGGTCCATCGTCACCGGGACGGTGGAGTCGTAGCCGAGGTGGCAATTGCCCATGGAGTCACCGACGAGGATGACCGGGATACCGGCCTCGTCGAAGACGGAGGCGGTCATCGCGTCGTAGGCGGTGAGCATGGGCCACTTCTCGCCGCGTTCCTTGGCGAGGGCCAGGTCGCGGACGGTGATGCGCCGGGTGCCCGTGCCCCCGTACAGGGTGGCGGAGGCCGCGGATGCGGGTTCGCGGGCAGGCGAAACGGCAGGCGTCATTGCAACTGCTCCTTGTGTCATCTCGAGGCGCCCTTACGACGTCCCCGGACTTACCCCCATGGTGGCATCCACGCGGGCAAAGGCGGAAGTGGTCAGTGCGAGCCTGACCACGGGATCCAATGTGCGCGTTTCGTGACAAGCGGAACCCTCTGCGCACGGCCGTTCGTCCTCCCGGACGTACGACCGTGACCGACGGTCGTGACGTACGGCACGGAAGGCTCCGGTTCATCGCCTAGGGTCAAGGGGCGGGGACGGAGCGCGAGCACGGCAGTGAGGGCAGTGGTATGGCACAGGCGTACATGACGGAGTCGGGGAACGGCGGCTCGGAGTCCGAGCCCTCCGGGACCCGATTCCGGCGCCGGCTGACCGTACTGCGCAAGGACCCCGGTATCTGGCGGCGGGGCCGGGTCCTCGCCGGGATCGCCGTAGGGATCTCGCTCGTCATGATCTTCCACGCGGATCTGCCCAACGACGTGGGCAACCTCGGCAGCCTCACCGAGACCTTCCTGCCCTGGTTGGGCCTGGCCGTCCCGTTCCTACTGGCCGGGGCCGTCTACCGCAAGTCCGCCACCGCGCTCCTCGCGGTAACGCTGACGGCCGCGGTCTGGGCGAACCTCTTCGGCGGCCTGGTCAGCGACAAGTCCGGCTCCGGCGGCAACCTGGTGGTGGCCACCCACAACGTCGACGCCGACAACGCCGACCCGCGCGGCACCGCCGAGTCGGTGGCCCGCTCCGGGGCCGACGTGCTGGCCCTGACCGAGCTCAAGGGCAGCGCCGTCCCCGTCTACGAGAAGGCCCTCGCGGCCGTGTACAAGCACCACTCCATCGAGGGCACCGTCGGCCTGTGGAGCAAGTACCCGATCAGCGCGAGCGCGCCCGTCGACATCCGGATGGGCTGGACCAGGGCCATGCGCGCCACCGTCACCACCCCGCAGGGGCCGGTCGCCGCCTTCGTCGCCCACCTGCCCTCCGTTCGGGTCAAGCTGAACGCCGGCTTCACCGCCAACCAGCGCGACGACAGCGCCGGCGCGCTCGGCGCCGCGCTCGCCGCGGAACCGCTGAAGAAGGTCATCCTGCTCGGCGACCTCAACGGAACCATGAACGACCGCGCCCTGTCCGAGGTCACCTCGCAGATGCGCTCCACCCAGGGCGCGGCGGGCGACGGCTTCGGCTTCAGCTGGCCGGCGCAGTTCCCGATGGCCCGGATCGACCAGATCATGGTCCGCGGCATCCGGCCGGAGGCCTCCTGGACCCTGCCCCGCACCGGCAGCGACCACCTTCCCGTCGCGGCCCGGGTCACCGTCAAGCCCTGACGGACGCGGTCGTGCGACGGCCCCGGCCGCTCTCCTCGGAGAGCGACCGGGGCCGCGCCGTGTCTGCCGCCGGCGTCCAGGCGGGGTGTCCCGCGGCGGCTACGCCCGCTCGCGCCAGCCGTTCGTGATGGGCAGCCGGCGGTCCTTGCCGAAGCCCTTCGCGGAGATCTTCGTGCCCGGCGGGTACTGGCGGCGCTTGTACTCCGCCGTGTCCACCATCCGCAGGGTCTTGGCCACCAGCTCCGGGTCGAAGCCGGCCGCCACGATCGCGTCCATGCCCTGGTCGCGGTCCACGTACATGGCCAGGACCGCGTCGAGCACCGGGTAGTCCGGCAGCGAGTCCGTGTCCACCTGGCCCGGGCGCAGTTCGGCGCTCGGCGGCTTCACGATCGAGTTCTCCGGGATCGGCGGGACCTCGCCGCGCTCGGCGGCGGCCCGGTTGCGGTACTCCGCGAGCCGGAACACGTCCGACTTGTAGACGTCCTTGATCGGGCCGTACGCGCCCACCGAATCGCCGTACAGCGTGGAGTAACCGACGGCCAGTTCCGACTTGTTGCCCGGGGCCAGCACGATGTGGCCCTCCTGGTTGGACAGCGCCATCAGCAGGGTGCCGCGCAGCCGCGACTGGAGGTTCTCCTCGGCCAGGCCGGTCAGGCCCAGCGAGCCCATGTACGCGTCGAACATCGGCTCGATGGGGACGGTCCGGAAGTTCAGCCCGGTGCGCTCGGCCAGGTCGGCCGCGTCGCTGCGGGAGTGGTCCGAGGAGTACTTCGAGGGCATCGAGACGCCGTGGACGTTCTGCGCGCCGATCGCGTCGCAGGCGATGGCGGCGACGAGCGCGGAGTCGATGCCGCCCGAGAGCCCGATCAGGACGGAGCGGAACCCGTTCTTCTTGACGTAGGCGCGCAGTCCCACGACCAGCGCGTCGTAGACCTCCTCGTCGTCGTCGAGCCGGTCGGCGTAACCGCCGGTGACCACCGGCTCGTACGGCTCCACGGGCTCTTCGGAGAGGATCACGCGCTCGATGCGCAGCCCGTCGTCCACCACGCCCTCGGGCGCGTCGGGGTGGGCGGCCGGCAGGTCGAGGTCGACCAGGACGCAGCCCTCGGAGAACTGCGGGGCGCGGGCGATGACCTCGCCGTCGGCGCCGACGACGATCGAGTCCCCGTCGAAGACCAGCTCGTCCTGGCCGCCGATCATCGCCAGGTAGGCGAGGGTGCAGCCGGCCTCCTGGGCGCGCTTGCGCACCAGCTCCAGGCGCTGGTCGTCCTTGTTGCGCTCGTAAGGGGAGGCGTTGACGGAGATCAGCAGGCCGGCCCCGGCGGAGCGGGTGGCGGGGACCCGGCCGCCCTCCTGCCAGAGGTCCTCGCAAATGGCCAGGGCCACGTCGACCCCGCCCACCCGGATCACCGGCTGCGTGTCGCCCGGCACGAAGTACCGGAACTCGTCGAACACGCCGTAGTTGGGGAGGTGGTGCTTGGCGAAGCGCAGGACGACCTGCCCGCGGTGCAGAACGGCGGCCGCGTTCTCGGGGGAGCCGGCCGGGCGGCCCAGGCGGGGCGCGGCCCGCTCGGTGCGGTCGAGGTAGCCGACCACGACCGGCAGCTCGCCGAGGCCCTCGGCCGCCAGGCGCTCCGCGAGCTCGCGCAGCGCGGTACGGGAGGCCTCCACGAAGGAACCGCGCAGGGCGAGGTCCTCGACGGGGTACCCGGTCAGCATCATCTCCGGGAACGCCACCAGGTGGGCGCCCTGCT
Source organism: Streptomyces sp. NBC_00273 (assembly GCF_036178145.1). Taxonomy (NCBI): domain Bacteria; kingdom Bacillati; phylum Actinomycetota; class Actinomycetes; order Kitasatosporales; family Streptomycetaceae; genus Streptomyces; species Streptomyces sp. NBC_00273. The sequence continues at coordinate 6,732,620 of NZ_CP108067.1, forward strand.
CGGCGGAGTGCCGGGTCCAGTGGACGACCGAGTCGGCGTTGGCGGCGATGTCGCCGACGTGCGAGTCGATCTGATTCAGAGCGAGTCGAAGTTGAGGCACGGGCCCAGTGTAATCGTCTTTCTGACGCGATGTCCTGGGCCCCGCCTGTTTCCCGCCCGGTGACGCTCCGTCAGCCGATCGGGCCCGCGTACTTCACGCTGCCGAGCCCGACCCCGGCGGAGATGTCCGCGGTGATGCTCTTGGTGCCCTTGGGGAGCTCGAAGGCCACGATCCCGCTGGCGGTTTCGCCCGGCATGATCGAGCCGCTGATCATCTTCGGCACGCCGCTGCCGTCGATGACCATGTCGGCGGTCATGCCCTGGTCGTCGCGGACGTTGGGCATGGCGTAGATCACTTCGTGCGGCGCGTTCGAGGCGTTGGTGATGGTGACGGTGAGCTGGACCGCGTTCTTGATCCTCTTGCGGGAGTACTCGTCCTTCGCCTCGTACTTCGTCGGGGTCGAGAGGCTCACCTTGACGCCGTTCGGGTAGGTGAAGGTCTCGCCGAACGGCAGCGCACTGGTCAGGCCGGGGACCTGGGTGGGCGAAGGGGACTTGGAGGGCCAGGGCTCACTGCTGGGGTAGTCGTCGCCCGGTCCCCAGTCCCTCTCGACCTGCCGGTCGATGCGACTGTCGGCCCGATCGACGACCAGGACGGTGAGGAAGAAGCCGCCGACCGAGGCGAGCAGACCGAGCCCGGCGAGCACGGTGCCGACGACGGCCATCGACTTCCTCGGGGCGCCCTTGTTGGCGCGGACGATGCCGCCGATGCCGAGGCCCACGCCGACGGCGGCGAGCAGGGTGCCGGCCCAGAAGAGGAACGGGATGATGCCCAGGAAGATGCCGAAGCCGCCGGTGATGACGGCGGCGACCGCCAGGCCGTTGTTGTTCGGGGTGGCCTGCGGGTAACCGGGGTAACCGGGGTAACCAGGGTGACCGGGGTAACCGGGGTACACGGTTCCGGGGTAGCCGGGGGTGGGCTCGCCCCACGTGTGGCCGGGCGCACCGGGTGCACCGGGCGTGCTGGGTGTGCCGAAGCCTGCGGCCGCCGGGGTGGGCGCGGACGGCGACGGCGGGGCGAACGCCGACGGGGCGGGAGCCGGCGCCGGGGCGGCTGCGGCGGGTACCTCGGGCGCCTCGGGCGCCTGGGCCGTCTTCGGCGCCTCGGGAGTCTCCGGCGCCTCGGGGGCCTCGGGGGCCTTCTCCAGCGAGAGCGGCTGCGCGGGTGCCTCGGGTGCCTCAGGGGTCGCGGGTGCCTCAGGGGTCGCGGGGGCGGCCGGGGTCTTCTCCAGCGAGAGCGGCTGCGCCGACGTCGGTATGGAGTCCGTCTCGGGTGTCGGGGTGCCCGCCGGCTCGGCCGGCGGACCGGCGGGAGTGCTGGGCGGGTTCGGCGGGGTGCTCATACCGGCGGGGGCGTCCTTTTGTCGCGGCAGTCGTGATCACCGCAAGGGTGCCATGCCCGCGCCCGGGGCCCACCCCAATTCCCGCCCGCGTGCCGGCCGCCCGCTTCCCCGCGCGGCCCGGCCCCGCCCGGCCCGGGGCCGGGCGGGGCCGTCCTGGCCTACAGCTGGTAGCCGAGCACCGTCATCATCCCGGACTCCGAGTGGTAGACGTTGTGGCAGTGCGTCATCCACAGCCCGGGGTTGTCCGCGTCGAAGTCCACCGTCAGCCTGCGCCCCGGCAGGAGGATCGCGGTGTCCTTGCGCGCCCCGCCCTCCTGTCCGCCCAGCGCGAAGGTGTGCCCGTGCAGGTGGACCGGGTGCCACATCGGCGTGGCGTTGGCGAACTCCAGCCGGACCCGCTCGCCCGCCCTCACCGGGTGCCGCTGGTCCGGCGTGTACGGCTTGCCGTCGAAGGCCCAGTTGTAGTTGGTCATGTTGCCGGTGAGCCGGAGCTGCACCGTACGGTCCGGGTCGCGCGGGGCCAGCGCGACCGATTCGGCGGCCCTGAGCGCGTCCGCCATCAGCGGCGGCCCGTCCAGTTCGGCCGGCCGGGTCGCGGCCGTCGGCGCCGCCCCCGACCCGGTGCGCAGCACCGCGAGCGCCGAGCCCTCCTTGCCCTCGGCCAGCGCGGTGAGGGGGAACACCCCGTCCTTGGCGGTGACCAGGACGTCGTACCGCTCGCCCATGCCCAACAGCAGCGACCCCGTCTTCGTCTGCTCCACCGGGTGGCCGTCGGCGTGGGTGACCGTCAGTTCGTGGTCGCCGAGGGCGATCCGGAAGGCGGTGTCCCCGCCGGCGTTGACGATGCGCAGCCGGATCCGGTCGCCGGGTTCGGCGGTGAAGACCGAAGGGTCGTCCGCCACCCGCCCGTTGATCAGGTAGTAGGCGTAGACGACGTCGCCCGCGTCCCCGCCGAGGTAGTCGCTGAAGCCGCCCATGGCGACGTAGGAGCGCTTCCGGGCGCCCTTGGAGGACGGGGAGGGGGAGGCGCTCCGGCCGTGGGTCGCGTGGGCTCGGCCGTTGCCGTTCATGCCCTTGCGGAGCTCGGCGAGGACGGCGTCCGGGGTGGCTCCGTCCACCCCGTCGATCCAGTCGTCCAGGACCACCACCCACTCCTTGTCGTAGGAGAGGGGCTCCTTGGGGTCCTCGATGACGAGCGCGCCGTACAGGCCGCGGTCCTGCTGGACGCCGGTGTGCGGGTGGAACCAGTACGTGCCCGGGTTGGGGACGGCGAACTTGTACGGGAAGGACGCGCCCGGGGCGATGTCCCGCTGGGTCAGCCCCGGGACCCCGTCCATGTCGTTGCGCAGGGAGAGGCCGTGCCAGTGCAGGGAGGTGGCCTCGGGGAGGTTGTTGGCCAGGGTGAGGGCGAGCGTGCCGCCCGCGGTGGCCCGGACCTCCTGGCCCGGCAGCTTGTCCCCGTACGCCCAGGAGCGGACGGTGATGCCGGCGCCGAGGTCGAGCGGGGTGGCGGTGGCGGTCACCTTGACTTCGGTGAGGGGGCCGGTGGCGTTGCGGGCGGCCTCGGCGGCCTGTACCTCGGGCCCGGCCGGATCCACGTACCCCTCGGGCACGTCCGCGGCGGAGCCGCCGTGGTTCATCGAGCCGTGGCCGGAACCGGCGGAACCGGCGGAACCGGCGGAGCCGGCGGAACCGGCGGAACCGGCGGAACCGGACGATCCGGAGCAGGCGGCGAGCAGCCCGGAGCCGAGGACGGCCGCGGACGTACCGAGCACGGCGCGACGGGTGGGAAGAGAGCGCATGGGAGCACCTCGTGGGTGTGGTGTTGCGGATGCAAGGGCACGGATCGGCGCCGCCCCGGGCATGCGCGGGCATGCGGGGCGGCGGCGTCGGCCTATGCCCGCAGGACCGCCAGCCGGGTGAGGAGCTCGCGGGGCGAGGGCGGGTCCGGACCACCGCCGGACCGGACCGGTATGCGGGCCGCGCCCCCGAGCGGCGCGGTGCGTCGGGATCCGGTCCGGCCGGTGCCGATGAGCAGCACGACGAGCCCCGCGAGCACGGCGAGGCAGACCGACGTGGGGTCCATCTCGGTCGCGGGCACCGCGTGCCCCCACCAGGGGACCGTGGGGGAGGACGTGTCGGTGGTCGCCGGGGCCGAGGTGTGGCGCGTGCCACCCCGTCCGGCCGTGGCGGGCTGTCCCGCCGAGGCAACGGAGTGAGCCGCAGACACGTCTTCCACGGTGTGGGACTCAGTCGGATGACCCAGGGTGTGCATGGTGACGATGCCCAGCAGTAGCGCGGCGAGCAGCAGCAACCGGGCCCCCGGGGCGGCTCGCTGAGCACTGCGCGTCATGCCGGGAACCCTACCGGGGGTGGGTATCCGATCGGAGGACCGACCCCGCATCTGCTTAGGATTAGTCACACTATGTCCCCACAAGTGTCCCCACACGGACTCTCGCCGCGGACCGCGTGGCCGGTCGCCACCCTGATCGGTCTCGCCGCGGCCGCCTACACGGCGTGGGTGCTCGAAGTCGTCCTCTCCACGGGCCTCAACCCCATCGAGACGTACGTCAGCGAACTCGCCGCCCAAGACCAGCCGCTCGGCGGCCTCTTCCGGGCCACCGACTTCACCGCCGGCCTGCTCGCCTTCTCCGGAGGGCTCCTGGCGCTCTCCCGGCTGCTGAAGTACGCGGAGTCCCGCCGGGCCTGGGCGGTCATCGGCTGGGCCGGTGTCGCCCTCTTCGGCGCGGCCACCGCCGCCGACGCCTGGCTGCCGCTGAGCTGCCAGCCCACCGTGGACCCCGAATGCGCCGCCCGGGAGACCGCCGGACTGGTCCCCGCGACCCACCAGGCACACGCCGTCAGCAGCAGCCTCGCCATGACCGGGGCCCTCGTCGGCCTGGTGGCCCTCACGGTCGCCGCCCGCCGCTACGGCTGGTTCGCCCCGCTCGCCCGCTACGGCCCCGCCCTCGTCGCCCTCGAACTGCTCGCCACCGTCTGGACCCTGTCCGCGATCGCCCTGTTCACGGCCGGGCGCGGGACCTGGGCGCTGGGCGCCGGCCAGCGGCTCCAGGTGCTCCTGGTCGCGCTCTGGCTGGGCCTGCTCTCCTACTCCGTCCACAAGGAAGGCCGCACGTGAGCGTCACCGGCCGGTTCGTGCGCGTCGACCACGTCGAGGGGGTCGAAGGGGGCGAGGGCGCCCACCGCGTCGACGGTGTCGACGGGGTCCCGCTGCACGTCGTCGTCGAAGGCCGGGGGCCCGTGTGCGTCCTCAGCGCCGGGCTCGCCATGGCCTGGTTCGACTGGGACCCGGTCGTCGCACCGCTCGTCGCCGCGGGCCGCACCGTCGTCCGCTTCGACCGCCCCGGACACGGCCTCAGCGGCCCCGCCACCGAGCCGCCCACCACCGCCGGGGAGGCCCACCGCATCGCCGGACTGCTGGACGCGCTGGGGCTCGGCGCCCGCGCCGCCGGACCCGTCACCGTCGTCGGGCACTCCATCGCCGCTTTCCACGCCGAAGCCTTCGCCCGCCTGTACCCCGAGCGCACCGCCGCGCTCGTCCTGGTCGACGGCAGCACCGAGGAGGCCCCGCACACGACCCTGCCCGTCGCACTGCGCACCGGGGCCGCCCGGGCCCTCGGCCGGGTCGTGACCGCCGCCGGACTGCCGGCCGCGCTGGGACCGCTGGCCCGCCGCGTCACCGTACGGGCCTCCCGCACCGGCGGCTCCGACCCGGCCGCACGGGACCTCGTACGCCGCTGCTACCGCACCGGCCGGGTCTGGCGCGGCGCCCTGCTGGAGAACTCCCGATACCTGGACATGGCCGCCGAGCTGCAGGCCCTGCGCGGGACGCACCCGCTGGCCGCCCCCACCACCGTCCTGGCCGGCCACGACGGCTCGGCCGGGCGCCCGGCCCTGCGCTGGCTGTCCCGGCAAGCGGACCTCGCCGACCTGCTCGGCGCCCGCTTCGAGGTCGCCGAACCCGCCGGCCACCTGGTCATGCTGGACCGCCCGGGCCAGGTGGCACGGGCGGTCCTGGCAACGGCCGGGCAGGGTCAGACCCGCGCGTAGACCTTCTCCACGAAGGTGGCCATCTGGTCGTCGGAGAGGTGCTGGGCGAGGTCGGCCTCGCTGATCATGCCCACCAGCTTCTTGTTCCGGATGACGGGCAGCCGGCGGATCTGGTGGCTCTGCATCTCCTCCAGCACGTCACCGACGTCCGCGCCCGCGTCGATCCAGCGCGGGGTGCCCTGGGCCATGTCACCGCAGGTGACCTTGGCCGGGTCGTGGCCCTTCGCCACACAGTTCACGACGATGTCGCGGTCGGTGATGATGCCGCACAGCCGCTCCTCGGCGTCGCTGATGGGCAGGGCACCCACATTGAGCCGGGCCATCAGCTGGGCGGCCCGGTCGAGGGTCTCGGTGGCGGGAATCCACTGGGCCCCGGGGTGCATGATCTCTGCGGCAGTGGTCATCGCTGAACCTCCTGAGCACACCGTTCGACACCGGGCGCGGACGCGTCCGGTGCGGCGCGGTCCCCCACGGGCCGGTACGGGTCCCACACGGCGGCCACACGGCGGAGCACACGCCCGTACGGGTGAGAGGGCGCCTCTCACCACGGTACGGGCGTGTCCCGTCACCCGCGCGGCGCGGCTCCGCGCTGGCGCAGCATGTCCGCCATCAAGGTGAGCTCCGAGCGCTGCGCGTCGACCATGCCCTGAGCCAGCGCCCGCTCGACCGGGGTCCCGCACTGCTGCGCACAGCCCTCGGCCATCGTGACGCCGCCCTTGTGGTGGTCGGTCATGAGCTGGAGGAAGAGGACTTCCGCGTCCCGGCCCGAGGCGGCGCCCAGCTGGTCCAGCTCCTCCTTGGTGGCCATGCCCGGCATCAGCGCGCCGGGCTTGGCGGCGTCGTGCCCCGCATGCCCGCCGTGGCCGCCCGACGTCCCCATCCAGGACATCGGAGGCTCGCCGGCCACCACCTTCGGCAGCCCCCACAGGTCCAGCCAGCCGAGCAGCATGCCCCGCTGGTTGGCCTGGGTGTTGGCGATGTCGTAGGCGAGGGTGCGCACCGCCTCGTCCTGGGTGCGGTCGCGGACGATGAAGGACATCTCCACCGCCTGCTGGTGGTGCACCGCCATGTCCCGGGCGAAGCCCGCGTCCGGTGACCGGAGCTCCGGAGTGCGGGGCGCCGCCGTACGGTCCGACGGGCCGGAACCGGCGGAACCGCCGCCGTTCGCGGCGGCCACCGTGGCGGCCGCCGCGAACAGCAGGGCCAGCAGGACGGCCGTGCCCGCGACCCAGTACGTACGGGGGACGGGACGGTCCGGGCGTGCCGGGCGGCTCACTTGCCGGCCAGCCCGCTCGTGCAGGCCGCGCCCGGCTCCGGGGTCTGCTCGCCCTGCACGTACTTCGTGAAGAACTGCGACACCCGCGGGTCGTCCGCGCCGTCCACGGTCAGCTGCTTGCCCCACGCGCTGAGCATGATCGAGCCGGTCTGCTCCTTGATCGGGCTCATCAGCGTGTACGGGGTCTTGCCGACGGTCGCGGCGAGCTTGTCCACGTCGGCCTTGGGGGCCTTCTCGTTGTACGTCACCCAGACCGCGCCGTGCTCCAGCGAGTGCACGGCGTTCACCTCCGGCACCGGGTTCTTGTAGACGTCACCGTTGCAGTTCATCCAGCGGGGGTGGTGGTCACCGCCGACCGGCGGGTTCATCTCGTACTTCACCGGGGTCTCGACGTGGTTGCGGCCCAGCGTCTTCGCGTCCCAGAGCTGCTCGCCCGCGACCGGCTGCTTGCGGATCTCCTCGGCCTCCTTGCGGATCTTCTCCGCGGCCGCCTGCTTGCGCTGCTCGGCCTGCTTCTGGTCGATCAGCACCCAAGCGCCGAAGCCGACGAGGCCGACGACGACGGCGGACGCGACCGTGATCGCGATGGCCTTGTTGCGCCGCTCCCGGATCTGGTCGGCGCGGCGCATCTCGGCTATGCGCGCCTGACGGGAGTTCGGGTCGGTGTTCTGGTTGGTCCTGCCGGACTTGCTGGCCATGTGCCCTGGTTTCCTTCTGCTGAGGGGGGTGGATGAACGCGAAACCGAACCGGACCGCTCAGGTCCGCAGCACCTGGAGGGCAAACAGGTCGGGGGCGCGTGGCGGAGCCCCGTACATCCGGATCCGCGATGCCCCGGAGGCGATCGCGGCGGGCGCCGGCGCACCCACGGGGCCGGTCACGGCGGGCGGCGGAACGGGCAGCACACCCGGAGTGATGCGCGTGCGCGGCGAGCAGCCGGGCAGGTCGTCCGGAGACACGCAGACGGCGCGCGCCGGCGCCCCGACCCCTGCTCCCGCCCCTGCCTGCTGCACCTGTGCACCCGGCGACGGGACGTGCGACTCGCCCGAACGCGCACACAGCAGCACCGTGCCGGCCAGCACTGCGAAGACGACCAGCAGGACGGCACGCCGAAGCCCGGGACGTCCGCGACGCCCCGACTGCGTGTGCTGCCGGCCCCCCATGGGCGCAGATGGTAATGCTCATGACTGCTCCCAGGTCAGTGCGGGGGTGCCGCGAGCTTTCCCGTGTGCGTAATGTGGCGGAAACCACGACTGGCGATACTGGGCGCGCCCGACTGTGCCCCGACGGTCGAGGCGGTGGTGCACAGGCCGTCTGAACTGCGAGGATGAAGGCATGGACAAGCAGCAGGAATTCGTCCTCCGGACGCTTGAGGAGCGCGACATCCGCTTCGTGCGCCTGTGGTTCACCGACGTACTGGGCTTCCTCAAGTCCGTCGCGGTCGCGCCGGCGGAGCTGGAGCAGGCCTTCGACGAGGGCATCGGGTTCGACGGCTCCGCGATCGAGGGCTTCGCGCGGGTCTACGAGTCCGACATGATCGCCAAGCCGGACCCGAGCACGTTCCAGATACTGCCGTGGCGCGCGGAGGCCCCCGGGACCGCCCGGATGTTCTGCGACATCCTGATGCCGGACGGCTCGCCGTCCTTCGCGGACCCGCGCTACGTCCTCAAGCGCATCCTGGCCAAGACCTCGGACCTGGGCTTCACCTTCTACACCCACCCGGAGATCGAGTTCTTCCTGCTGAAGGACAAGCCGCTGGACGGCACCCGCCCGGTCCCGGCCGACAACTCCGGCTACTTCGACCACACCCCGCAGAACGTGGGCATGGACTTCCGCCGCCAGGCGATCACCATGCTCGAATCGATGGGCATCTCGGTGGAGTTCAGCCACCACGAGGGCGCCCCCGGCCAGCAGGAGATCGACCTCCGCTACGCCGACGCGCTCTCCACGGCCGACAACATCATGACCTTCCGCCTGGTCATGAAGCAGGTGGCCCTCGAGCAGGGCGTGCAGGCCACCTTCATGCCGAAGCCGTTCTCGGAGTACCCCGGCTCGGGCATGCACACCCACCTGTCCCTCTTCGAGGGCGACCGCAACGCCTTCTACGAGTCGGGCGCCGAGTACCAGCTCTCCAAGGTCGGCCGCTCCTTCATCGCGGGCCTGCTGAAGCACGCCGCCGAGACGGCGGCGGTCACCAACCAGTGGGTCAACTCCTACAAGCGCATCTGGGGCGGCTCCTCCCGCAGCGCCGGCGCGGGCGGCGAGGCCCCGTCGTACATCTGCTGGGGCCACAACAACCGCTCGGCCCTGATCCGCGTCCCGATGTACAAGCCGGGCAAGACGGGCTCCTCGCGCGTCGAGGTCCGCTCGATCGACTCGGGTGCCAACCCGTACCTCACCTACGCCGTCCTCCTCGCGGCCGGCCTCAAGGGCATCGAGGAGGGCTACGAACTCCCGGCGGGCGCCGACGACGACGTCTGGGCCCTCTCCGACGCCGAACGCCGCGCGATGGGCATCGAACCCCTCCCGCAGAACCTCGGCGAGGCCATCTCCCTGATGGAACGCAGCGAACTGGTCGCCGAAACCCTCGGCGAGCACGTCTTCGACTTCTTCCTCCGCAACAAGAAGCAGGAGTGGGAGGAATACCGCTCGGAGGTCACGGCCTTCGAACTCCGCAAGAACCTCCCCGTCCTGTAAGGGCAGGTCAGCACCCCTGCGGGCCATGCACAACACTCCGGGCCGGCGGTCGACGACCACCGGCCCGGAGCCGTCTCACTACCCCTGGGCCGTCTGTGGGCCGTCCGACGCGGAACCCGAGGCCTTGTAGACGGGGTCCCTTCGAGCCGCATGCCGTCCTTGGCCGGCAGTGAGGCAGGTATGCCGTACCGGCCGTCGGCCATCAGCCACGCCGCCACAATCCAGCGATGCGGATTAGTGGACACAGCTCCGCCGGCGACACGTGAAAACCTCCCCCACCTCACTGGGGACGGACTTCGCCTACTTTCGATCCGGCTCGATCCCCGTCCCGGCGTCGTTGCGCAGCTTCAGCACCGGCAGGTTGAGCATCTTCGCCCGCATAGCCATGCCTGTGTCGTACGTGACCAGCTGCACGTCGCCTGCTGCCATCGCGTAGACGGCCAGGGCTCGGTCGACGATCTCGTCGTCCGCCTCAGGAAGCCGCACGTGGCCCGGGGTGTCGGTAAGCACCTCGACCTTGCTCGGGCCGAGGGATACCTTCTCGGTCAACAGCCGGTCGAGGACAGCCAGGCTGTACCCGGCCCGCCATCGGGTGCGCTGGTTCCTTGACTCCTTCAGCTTGTCCAGTTCGTCGACGACCACCATCGGTACCACGACTGCCACAGGCAGGCGGCCCTCAACGCCGAGAAGCTTCGCGAAGTCGGCCTCCTCCAGCTTCACTTCGTGTTCGATGAAGAACGACGTGTCAAGGACGGCGACGACCACGAATTCGGGCCAGCGCCGCATCTGAGCCTGGAAGGCCTCCACGGCCTCACTGAAAGCGTTGACGCGCTGCCGGAGCTCGAGGGACACCAGCCCGTTCACGAGCCGCCCCTGTTCGCTTCCCGCAAGGTGTCCGACACCGTCGAGAAGCGATTGGTGCATCCGCGTGCGGATCAGGTTGTCGATGTCGCGGCTGGTGACCTGGGAAGTGAGCATACGGACGGCCTCGTTCGCCCATTCCAAGTAGGCGAGGAGTCGTGGGTACGCGGAGGGAAAGTTCTTTCCCTCCAGGTTCTCCGCTGCGAGGTGGAGGGACCGCAAGGTCTTCCAGACGTTGTCCCGGTGTGCACCGGGTATGGGGGTTACGACCATCTTGGGATCATGCCAGTTGCCGCCCCGCGCCCGTGCGAAATTCAAATGCGATTCTGCTGGCCGAAGGCTCCTCCACAGTCCCGCGGGGCGGGGCACGGGGTTCTGCGGGTACAACTAGCGTCGTATCGTGACCAGGCCGAAGGAATTCGCTCCGGACCAGATGGGACGGGGCACTAGCACCTCCAGGTCGCCGACGGCCCCCCATCCAGCGCCGCACCCTCCAGGGGTGGGCGCGCCCGCTACCGCGATGGCCTCGCGGTAGCGCCGAGCGGACTGGTTGAGCGTGATCAGCGCCGCCGGAACCACCACTTTGGCGGAAACTCGGAGTCGACTGCCGCCGTCCAGAATTCCTGCATGTCGCGCTTCTGTCGGCGTGTGGCGCCCAGGATGTTCAGAAGGTCGGAGAGCTGGCCCCGTCGTGTGGGCATCGTGGTGCCAGCGAACCAGCTGGCTACTTCCTTGGTCTCGTTCTGCTCGTCGAACCCGGAGAAGATCAGGCTTGAGATCTCCTCGTCCGTCCAGCTGCGCTTCGCCTGCTCCCTGATGTCCGTGAGCCGGTCGCCGAACATCTTTGTGAACGCGAGCAGACCGGGATTGGCACCGGGTGTCTGACCGGGTTGCGTGTCGGGCTCCTTCGGGGGCACGGCACCCTCGGCGAGGTCCCGCGGTGGTGGGGCCCAGGTCTTATCGTCCCTGGACGGCATGCCGAAGAAGTCACCAGTCGCAGGTTCGGTCATCAGGTAATTCGGGTTGTCCTGGGGTTGTTCCGGGACAACGGGCGACTCGGTCTGATCAGTCCCGTCCGGATTCTGCTGCGGGCCTTGTGGTTCGGGGAACAGGTAGTCCTTGGGTTGTTTCGGACCTGCATGCGGGACCCAGGGATCACGCCGAGAGAGGGGGGCCCGCGGGGCGGGGTCGACGCCGATCAGGTCCTCGAGGTCGTCGAGTTCGTCGTCTTGGGCCTCGAGCTGTTCCTGGGCTGCCTGCAGGACGTCGCGGATCTGCTCCAGCGGCGGGAGCCCCAGGTAGTCCGGGCTGGCGGCCGAGGGCTCCGGAGCGCTGTCGTTGGCCCTGTCGTCGATGCTGTTGACGGCGAGGCGTTCGCGGGAGACCTGCTCTTCGGCGGCCAGACGGAGCTGGTAGGCCTTCTCCTCCGCCCGGCGGGCGTGCTCCAGCTTCTCGTCTGCCTGGCGCCGGTACTCCCGGGAGATCTGCAGTTCGCTCTCCAGCTCGGCGCGGACGTCCTCGCGGGCCCGGTCCCGCTCCACCTCCAGCACTGTGCAGCGCTCCTGGAGGATGGAGACCATGTTCTCTAACTGCGCCCGCTGGCGCTCCGAGGAGGCCAGCTTCTCCAGGGCCTCGATCTGCCGCATCCGTGCGTCGTCCAGACGCAGCAGGGCTTTGGCTACCTCATCGGTGCCCCGCGCTACCGGCACCGGCAGCGGGGCCGGCTCGGGGGCCGCGGTATCCACCAGGGCCGCCTCGGCCTTCTTCGCGGCTGCCAGGAGGCGCAGGCCCTCCGCCTTCTGGCGGTCACGCATCTCCGGCTCTGTCACGTAGCGCTCGACCACGGCCTTGAGGAGGTCCTCGGACGGCAGGCGGCTGCCGCTGCGGAACTCGCTCCACGAGGTCGTGCTGTAGGCAAAGTGCTCCTCAAGCGTCCGGATCGCCTTGCCGAGCGTCACTTTGCCAGCCACACGGCCAGCTCGTTCGCCTGCTCGGTCCGGCCTCGTAACGCGCCCAGCGGTCGCCCCATGGCTCCCCCGCATCCTGTTGTCCCGGGAACAACCCGGGGATTGTTCCCGATCTTCGGCCGCCACCTGCAAGGACGCTTGTCCCCCGGAGCGGACAATCACACCATCGAAGACGGTGAGACCTCCACCCGATCAGACGATCACAGGAGGCCCGCCGTGACCACCCCCAACACCACCCAGCCCCCGCGCCGTTCCTGGCCCTACGTGGTGGTCGCCATCACCGTCCTTGCCATCCAGCAGGGCTGGGACGCCCAGCAGGTCACCACCCTCGCCGTCAGCCTCCTCGTGCTCGTCGCCCTGATCACCTCCGCAGGCCGCGGCAACGACTAGGCGCTGGTCTTCGGTGATTGAGTGGTTCGGCCTCGGTTCGGTAGCCCACACGTCCAGCGCCGTGTTCGTGGGCGCGGGCCGGTGGTTCAGAGAAGCAACCACCCCAACCATTCCAGACCGCCAGTACACCGGCGAGGCCATGAGGCAGCCGGTATGGCCGCCGCTGACCGACCTGGCTAGACCTACGGATCAGAAGGCGAGGGCGCAGGGACGGCCGGCGGAGTACGGTCCGCTCATGTAGTCCGACTCCTCTCTCCCGATGTCCTGAGTGCAGTCAGCCGATGAAGTTCGGCGGATTCGCTCGCTGCGATTGTGGCGGTGAGCGCGTTGCCGCGGCGTACGGGGCCTCTCGCAGCGCCACATCTGGTGGCAGTGGGCGGATCGGCCGGAGGCTTCACCGGAGGGCTGTCCTCACCCGGAGTTGTTCGGTGGCTGACCCCAAGCGCAAGGGTGGGTGTCCAGCTGCGTGACAATGCCGAGGTACACCGGCGGAAGAGCGCGGACCACCAGCGCAGGTGAGAGGGGCACCGGCCCGGGGCCAAGATCCCACCCAGGTTGCTTAGGACGTAGAGGTCGCGGATTCGGACGGTGGCGGGAATCTCGCGACCACCTGTCCAGTTCAGTCGTGCGGGCTGCGCACACCGGAGCTGGCGAGCACACTGCCCCATTAGGGCCGGTACGGCTATCAGCGACGAGGGGTGGGGCACGTGGCACGGCTGGAGTATCGGATCAACGGCGAGCACTTCCGGACACAGAAGGCGCTACGGGAACGGATCCAAGGGATCATGAACTCGTACCGCTTCGACGAGGTGGTCGGCGAGGCCGACGAGGAGTTCCTGCGGGACCTGATCACTCTCCACCCGGACTACGAGGAGAAGGCAGGGCTTGGGGTCGGTGGGTTCGTGGTGGTGCGGACCGAGTGGAACAACCGTGGGCTGATGCTGGTCCGGATCGACGGCTCGGACATAGACATCTCGTGGCAAGACTGCCTCAAGGCGACTCCTCACGGCCGGCAGGTGGACGGGTGCCTGCGGCGGGCGGTCAAGCCCCAGGTCCTCGCAGTACTCACCGAGGCATTCGCGCATGGGCCTGTGGTGTGCGCGGTCACGGGGGACAGCATCGCCTCGCCCCGCGAGGCGGACGTGGACCACTATCAGCCCGTGTTCAAGGAACTAGCTGCGAGCTTCATCCAGGAACACGGCGGGCTAGAAGCGTTCGTCATCTCCCCCGACAAAGCGGCTGGCTTCTCAGTTGCCGAGCTGGAGAACGCAGCACTCGTTACGGACTGGCAGGAGTACCACCGCAAGCACGCCAATCTGCGTGTCGTCACCAAGCATGCCAACCGATCGATCCTCCGTAGGAAGGCCCGCGACGAGTGAGCGCCGCCTGAGGCTGAAGGGTGTCGCCCGGAGGGGGAGCCTCAGCCCGCCTCTCCGCGTCTTCCCGCACAGCTGAACTGGAGACTCGACGCCAATGAACTCTTCCGCCTGACGTCTGAGCTCGGTTCGCGTGCACGGTATGCGATAGAGATCGCTGAATGACGGACTCCTTGTAGGCAAAGTCGCAGCTCGAGGGCCAGACATGGACTGCAATAGGCGTTCCCACCCGGAGCTGTGTGCTGAGGCCGTCCGGGCCGCAGTAGTGACAGGCCTGGGGGGCTGACTCTGGGGCGTCGGAGGGTAGCGGCGGTGGCCAATGACGGCCCCTCGGGTGCTGGGTGGGATGGGGGCCGTAGAGGTTGGGCGGAGTACCGCAGCGAGGCCACGGCCTTCGGACTCCGCAAGAATCTCCCGGTGCTGTAGCCGCAGCTCAGCGTGTACGTCACCGGGCCGGCGGCGCCTAGCATGGGGCTGGTGCCCGGGTGGGCTGCGGGGAGAACGGGTGCGGGGGAAGAGCGTGAGTAGGAGCAGGGGCGGCTTGTGGGCGGCCGTTGTGGGGGCTGTCGGGGTTGCGGTGTTCGTCGGGGTGCTTGGTGTGGGTGGGGCCTTGTTGGGGGCGGAGGGTGAAGACGGTCTCGACGGCAGTTGGGTTCGGGAGCCCGCCGGGGCCGAGGTTCCGGCACGCGCCGGGGGAGATCCGGCGCGCGGCACCGTCGCGGCGGAGCTCGCCGCCGCCGCGGCTGCGGCCGGGCTCGCCCCGGGCGCCCCGTACCCCGCGGAGGAGGGGGAGCTCGCCGACTGCATCGCGGACTGGAGGGGCGACGGCCCCGCCGCCGACGACCGGCTGGCGGCCCTCGAAACCGCCCTGGAGGAACGCGGCTGGCAGGTCACGGCCCGCCAGGGCGGGCCCGCTGCGGCGGTGGCCCTGAAGAGCGGCTCCTGGCGTCTGCACTTCACCAACGGCGGCCTCATCGACACCCTTTCGCTGGTGGCCACCCGCTCCGGCCGCACCTGCGAAGAGGCCTTCCGCCGCGCCGAAGCGACCCGCGGCCCGCGCGGTTAGGTCGTCACCTTCCGGATCTTGCCGGTCGCGCCCGTGCCGTTCGGCGCCGCGCATCTCGCCCGGCTGCAACGTCGTGAGGCGCCGTGCCGGGCGACGGCGTCAGTGGACCGCGCGGTGCCAGGTGGGGCGGTTGGGGGTGGTGGGGGTCGTCGTCGTGTGGAGTTCGGCGTCCAGGCCCAGGACCGCCGTCGTGATGGTGCCCGAGGGTTCGAGGACGGCCGACGGGGCGCCCGCGAAGAGCATGCCGGATTCGACCCATGCCGGGGGGCCGCCGAGGCCCGTGGTGCTGATGGTGCCGCTGTCCGCGCGGCCCACCATGAGGCGGCCCGCCGCGCCGACCGCGCCGTAGCCCGCGCGCCCGCCCGCCTCCGTGACGCTGGAGACCTGGGGCCGGACCGAGGGGCCCGCCGTGACCAGGGCGGTGCGGACGACGCCCGAGTCCGGGCGGCGGAAGAAGAGGCGGACGCCCGCGCCGTCCGGGGCGGCCGAGAGGGGGACCGTGGTGGCGGGCAGGCCCGTCGGTGCGGGGCCGAGCAGCGGGGTGTCCGGGGTGCGCTGGGTCCAGGCCAGGACGGACGTCGTGGTGGTCGCGTACACGTGGCGCCGCCCGGCCGCGTCGATCGCCGTCACCGGGTCGCTCTGCAGGTCCTCGCCGCCGAGCCGCTCCCACGCCGAGAAGCTGCCGTCCGGCTGCTGGGTGCTCGCGCGCAGGGTGCGGCGCGAATCGCGGAGGTAGACGGTGAGGAGGCCCCGCGCGTCCACGGACACCGCGGGCGCGCTGATCGCCGAGGTGCCCTCGTCGTCGGTGCGCTCCGGGGTGCCGAGCGACTGCCACGGGCCGAACGGGCCGTCGGGCACGGACTGGACGGCGTACACGACCTCGCGCCGGTACTCCGCGGGCGTGGAGCCGAAGGTGGTGCGGGTGGCGAGGACGGCGATGCGGCCGCCGGGGAGGCGGGCGGCGGTGGCGCCCGGGTCGATGCCCGTCCCCGGGATGAAGACCGGGCCCGCCCAGTCGCCGCCGGCGCTGCGGGACCAGTACGCGCTCTGGCCGTCCAGCGTCGCGAAGGCCCACAGGCGGCCGGGCGTTCCCTCCGTCAGCCAGGAGGTGTTGTCGGCGCGGGTGTAGCGCAGCGACTGGGCCCAGTTGCGCCCGGTCGGGTTGCCCGCGACCTTGCGGTCGCCGCAGCCCGACGGGCTGCCGCAGTAGTCCTGGTGGTCCTGCCAGGCGTAGGTCTTCAGGAAGCCGGTCTTGGTCTCGGCGGTCTGCGGGTCCAGCGCGTGCGGGAGGGTGCTGTTGTGGTAGCCGAGGTAGCTCTGGACCGTGAAGTGCGGGCGCCGGCTGACCTGGGCGGCGTAGGCGGCGGTGGCGGCCTGCACGAAGCGGGCCCCGTACATGTGGTCCTGGTGGTCGGTGTACCGGCCGGTCCCGTTCTCGCCGTACCGGTTCGGCGTCGGGTCCTGCATCCGTATCGTCGTCGGCCGGTAGCGGTCCAGGACCTCGGCTATCGCCTGGACGAGCTGGTCCTTCGTGTACGTGAACGGCTGCTTGACCGGGGTGCCGGAGCTGAGCTGGGCGTCGAGCGCGGGTATCCGCCCGTTCCACAGGCCGCGCAGGCTCTCGGGGGTGTCCCCGCCGGTGCTGCGGGCCTCCCTCAGCATCAGCCACACCAGGTTGACCTGCGGCTTCGCTATGAGGACGTCGAGTTCGGCCTGCCCGCCCCCGGCGGTGGGTATGACCGTACGCTTCCACGCGCTCGTGCGGTCCCCGGTGGCCATCTGTGCGTACGCGGAGCGGATGCCGTTCTGCCGGGCCTCCGCGTAGTGGGCGCGGTCGGCGGGCTGTTCGGGGTCGGAGGCGGCGCCGCCGTGGGCCTCGTTGCGGCCGTCGGACTCGCCGGAGGTGAGGTAGGCGGTGGTGACCTGGGTGCCGGACAGCAGGGACCGGCTGAGGTCCGGGTTCATGAAGAACAGGTCGTCGTCGGGGTGGGCGACGATCTGGACGACCGAACCGGCGGTGATGCTCGCGGGCCGGGCCGCGGCCGGGTTCTTCTCCTGGGTGGCTTGGGCGGTGGTCTGCTGGCCGCCGGCCACGGAGAGCACACCGGTGGCGCCGGCTGTCAGCACGGTGAGCAGGGCCGCGAAGCGGCGACGGGTCACGGGCATCGGGTCTCGCCTCGGGTCAGTTCTGGGCGGGAGAAAGCGTCCAACAGTCAAAGAGAGGGCGATTCGGTGGACTTGGTTCACCGAATGCGCAGATGACCGGTGCTTTTCTCCGACAAAATGCGGACGTTGTTCGTCCCTTTATGGCGGCGACCCGGGCGGACAGCGGTTACGGGCGGTGTGCGGTTAAGGGAACGGAGGCGCGTTGCGCGGGCCCACCGGCTGCCACGGCGCCAGGTGCGCGTTCGGCACGTCGGCCGAGGAGGTCACGTACAGCCGCGCGTCGAGCCCCACCACCGCCAGGCTGACCAGGTTCTTGCCGGTCATCGTGGAGGAGGGCGCGCCGACGAACATCAGCGGGGACCGTTCCCAGGGCCGCCCCGGCCCGGCCTCCGAGCCCAGCTGGCCGCCCGCCGTGCGGCCCGCCAGTACGTGCCCGCTCGCCGTCACCGAGCCGAAGCCCTGGAGGCCGCCGAGGTCGGTCATCTGGCTCACCTTCAGCCCGCCCTCACCCGTGATCAGGGCGGTACGGACATTGCCGGAGCCGGGCTTGCGGAACCACAGCCGCACCCCGCCCTCGCGGCCGTCCGCGGTCAGCGGGAGCGTGGTGTCCGGCAGCCCGGTGGCCGTGACCTGGCCCAGCGGGGCGCCCGGCTTCGGCTGTACCCAGCCCACCACCGACTTGGAGGTGGCGGAGAACACCATGCGCCGCCCGGAGCCGTCGGTCGCGGTGGCCGGGGAGCCGTGCAGGTCGGTGCCGCCGTACTTCTCCCAGGGCCCCCAGCTGCCGTCCGGCCGCTGCACCCGGCCGCGCAGGCTGGACGCGCCGTCGCGGACGTACGCCGCCAACTGTCCGGTGCCGTCGACCGATACGGCCGGCGCGCTGATGTCGGAGGTCCAGGTCTCGTCCGCGGTCTCGGGGGTGCCGAGCGACTGCCACTCCGTGAACTCTTCGGCCCCCGGCTGCTTCTGGACGACGTAGACGACCTCGCGCACGTAGTCGGTGGGCTTCGCGCCGAAGGAGGTGCGGGTGCCGAAGGCGGCGATCCGGCCGTCCGGCAGGGTCACGGTGCTCACGCCCGGGTCCATGCCGGTGCCGGGGAGCAGGTCCGGGCCCTTCCAACGGCCGACGGGACCGGGCCGGTGCCAGACGGCGACCTGGCCGTCGAGCACCTTGAAGGCCCACAGCCCGTGCTCCGCGTCGGAGGTCAGCCAGCTGGTGCTGGTGCCGCGGGTGTAGTTGATGGAGTCCGACCACCGGTTGCCGCCCGGCTGGTCGGAGACCTTGAGGTCGCCGCAACCGGCGGGACTGTTGCAGTGGTTCTGCTGGTCGAGCCAGGCGTAGGTGCCCAGGATGTCCAGCTTCTCCTTGGCCTCGTCCGGGTCCAGGGTGCTGGGGAGCGAGCCGTTTATGTAGCCGGCGTAGTTCTGCACCGCGAAGTGCGGACGGTCCGTGACGTCCTTGGCGTAGGCGGCGGTGGCCATTTGTACGAACCGGGCGCCGTAGAAGTGGTCCTGGTGGTCGGCGTACCGCTTGGTGTTGGGATACCGGCCGGGGGTCGGGTCCTGGGAGCGGACGGTGGTCGGCCGGTACTGCTCCAGGATGCCGACGAGGGTCTGGACGACCTGGTCCTTGGTGTACGAGAACTTCTGCGTGACCGGGGTACCGGACGCGAGCATGGAGTCCAGGCGGGGAACCTTGCCGTCCCACAGGCCGTGCAGGCTGTCGGGGGCGTTGTCGTAGACGGTGCCGGCCTCGCGGAGCTGCAACCAGACCAGGTTGACCTGGGGCTTGGCGACCAGGACGTCTACCTCGGCGTGACCACCGCCCTTCGTCGGGACGACGGTGCGCGTCCAGGGGCTGCCGCGGTCGCCGGTGGCCATCTTGGCGTAGGCGGCGCGGATGCCGTTCTGGCGGGCCTCGGCGTAGGCGGGCTTGTCGGGCTTGGTGGTGGCCGCCTTGGCGGAGCCGGCGTTGATGCCGTCGGCCTCGCCGGAGGTCAGGTAGACCGAGGTCACGGGGTGGCCGGCGGATATGGAGTACCGCAGGTCCGGGTTCATGAAGTAGAGGTCGTCGTCGGGGTGCGCGATGACCTGGAGCACCCGGCCGGGGTCGGGCGGTTCGGGGGCGGGGGTGGGGGCCGCCTTCTCGGGGACGGTGGGGGAGCCGAGGCGGTCGAGGAGTTCGTTGCCCCGGAGCAGGAGAAGGCTGCCGGCGGCGGTGACCACGCAGAAGGCGACGACCTTGACGAGGCCGGTCCGGCGGCGGCGAGAGGGGCGGGCCCCGCCCCGGGCTCCACCGCGGGCCCCGCCCTTGCCGCGGGCTGCGCGGCGCGCCCGGCGCCGGCCGTCGGCGGTTGCGGCGGCCTCGGGAGCGTCGGGAGCGTCTGCGGCTTCGGCGGACTCGACCGCGGCGGGCGGGTCGACCGGCTCCACCGGCTCGGCCAATGCAGCCGGTCCGGCCGCATTGGCTGCATCGGCCAAGTCGGCGTGCGGCGGGGTCTGGTGGGCCTGCTGGGACGGGTGGGGGTATGGGTGCGGGTGCGCGTGTTGCTGCGGGTAGCCCTGGTGCGGCTGTTGTGTCGGGTGGTGTCCCTCGTACCCCTGGTGCGCCTGCTCGGACGGCCAGGCCTGCTGCCCCCACGCGGATCCGGTCGGCACGCCCTGCGGGTTCCAGGCCCCGGGGCCCTGCCAGGAGTCGGACACGGGGCTCCTTCCGGCAGGACGGCGGGGTGTACCCCAATGATGCGATGAATAATCTGATGATCGGAGAATTCTTGGCATCGTATGCGCGTTGAGTCGAACATTTGATCCGGACACGCCCAAATCTGCGCCGCGGCCCGGGCGGGACTCCGCCGACAGGTCCCAGGGCCTTAGGCTCAGGAGCAGAGCACGCCAGGGCAGCGCAGACATCAGCGCAGACACCAGCGAGGACCAGCGAGCACCGGCGAGCACTGGCAGGCAGTGGCAGGCAGTGGCAGCGACAACCGCGGGAGGCGGCGGGATGACGGTCCCGGGACGCAGGAGCAGCACCTTCATCCGGCTGCTCCGCAGCGGCTTCACCGACCCCTCCGCCGCCGCCCGGCTGCTCGACGCCGACGCGCTCGCGGCCGTACGCACCGATCCCGTGCTGCTCGACGCCCTCGGCGCGACCGCAGACCCCGACCTCGCCCTCCTCGGGCTCGTCCGGCTCGCCGAGGCCCAGCCCGACGGCGAGCTGCCCGGGCTCCTCGACACCCTCGTCAGCGCCAAGCCGCTGCGCGACCGGCTGCTCGGCGTGCTCGGCGCCTCCGAAGCCCTCGGCGACCACCTCGCCCGCCACCCCCGCGACTGGCTCGGCCTCGTCACCTACGAGGCCGCCGACCTGCACCCCGGACTCGCCGAGTTCGAGCTCGGCCTCGCCGACGCGCACGACCCCGTCGGCCTGCGCGTCGCCTACCGCCGCTGCCTGCTCTCCATCGCGGCCCGCGACGTCTGCGGCACCATCGACGTCGCCCAGACCGCCGCCGAGCTCGCCGACCTGGCCACCGCCACCCTCCGCGCGGCCCTGCGGATCGCCTCCGCCGCCGCCCCCGAGGACGCCGCCCTGTGCCGCCTCGCCGTCATCGCGATGGGCAAGTGCGGCGGCAACGAGCTGAACTACGTCTCCGACGTCGACGTCATCTTCGTCGGCGACGCGGCCCCCGGCGCCGACGAGGGCAAGGCCCTCCAGGCCGCCACCCGCCTGGCCTCGCACCTCATGCGGATCTGCTCGGAGACCACCGTCGAGGGCACCATCTGGCCCGTCGACGCCAATCTCCGCCCCGAGGGCCGCAACGGCCCCCTCGTCCGCACCCTCGCCTCCCACCTGGCCTACTACCAGCGCTGGGCCAAGACCTGGGAGTTCCAGGCCCTCCTCAAGGCCCGCGCCGTGGCCGGCGACGAAGCCCTGGGCGCCGAGTACATCGCCGCCATAAGCCCGCTGGTGTGGCAGGCCGCCGAACGCGAGAACTTCGTCGCCGACGTCCAGAAGATGCGCCGCCGCGTCGTCGACAACATTCCCGCCGCCCAGGTCGAGCGCGAGCTGAAACTCGGCCCCGGCGGCCTGCGCGACGTCGAGTTCGCCGTCCAGCTGCTCCAGCTCGTGCACGGCCGCAGCGACGCCACCCTGCACTCCGGCACCACGCTCGACGCCCTGCACGCCCTCGCCGCCGGCGGCTACGTCGGCCGCGCCGACGCCGCCCAACTGCACGACGCGTACCGCTTCCTGCGCGCGATGGAGCACCGCATCCAGCTCTACCGGCTGCGCCGCACCCACCTCGTCCCCGAGGACGAGAACGACCTGCGGCGCCTGGGCCGCTCCATGGGCCTGCGCACCGAACCCGTCGCCGAACTCAACAAGGCCTGGCGCCGGCACGCTTCCGTGGTCCGGCGCCTGCACGAGAAGCTCTTCTACCGGCCGCTGCTCGACGCCGTCGCCCAGCTCACCCCCGGCGAGACCCGGCTCTCCCCGCGCGCCGCCGGCCAGCGCCTCGAAGCCCTCGGCTACGCCGACCCGGCCTCGGCCCTGCGCCACCTCGAAGCCCTCGCCTCCGGCGTCACCCGCAAGGCCGCCATCCAGCGCACCCTGTTGCCGGTGATGCTCGGCTGGTTCGCCGACTCCGCCGACCCGGACGCCGGCCTGTTGAACTTCCGCAAGGTCTCCGACGCCCTCGGCAAGACCCCCTGGTACCTGCGCCTGCTGCGCGACGAGGGCGCTGCCGCCGAGAACCTCGCCCGCGTCCTGTCCGCCGGACGCCTCGCCCCGGACCTGCTGATGCGCGCCCCCGAGGCCGTGGCCCTGCTCGGCGACCCCGAGGGCCTGGAGCCCCGTACGCACGAGGCCCTGGAGCAGGAGGTCCTCGCCGCCGTCGGCCGCGCCGAGAACCCCGAGGCCGCCGTCGCCGCCGCCCGCGGCGTGCGCCGCCGCGAGCTCTTCCGCACCACCGCGGCCGACA
The DNA here is from genome assembly GCF_036178145.1 of Streptomyces sp. NBC_00273. NCBI lineage: Bacteria > Bacillati > Actinomycetota > Actinomycetes > Kitasatosporales > Streptomycetaceae > Streptomyces > Streptomyces sp. NBC_00273. Next base: position 6,754,903 of record NZ_CP108067.1, read on the forward strand.
TCATCGGCTCGTACGGTACGGAGGACAACCCGGCCGAGGAGGACCACGGAGCCCTCGTAGACCGGGTCGGCGGAGCCGTCTCCGACCTGACCGCCGCCACCGTTGCAGGGGCCCTGCGCGCCGCCGTCCACAGCCACTACGGCGACATGCTGCCCACCCGTTTCGCCGTCATCGGCGTCGGCCGCTTCGGCGGCCACGAACTCGCCTACGGCTCCGACGCCGACGTCCTGTTCGTCCACGAGCCCCGCGAGGGCGTCGACGAGCAGGAGGCCGCCAAGGCCGCCCAGACCGTCATCGCCGAAATGCGCAGGCTGCTCCAGCTGCCCACCACCGACCCGCCGCTGCTCATCGACGCCGACCTGCGCCCCGAAGGCCGCTCCGGCCCGCTGGTGCGCACGCTGGCCTCCTACGCCGCCTACTACCGGCGCTGGTCACTGACCTGGGAGAGCCAGGCCCTGCTGCGCGCCGAACCGGTGGCGGGCGACGCCGACATCGGCGCCCGCTTCATCGAGCTGATCGATCCGCTGCGCTATCCGGTGGAGGGGCTCCGCGAGGACGCCGTGCGCGAGATCCGTCGGCTCAAGGCCCGCATGGAATCGGAGCGGCTGCCCCGCGGGGCCGACCCGACCCTGCACACCAAGCTCGGCCGCGGCGGCCTCAGCGACGTCGAGTGGACCGTCCAGCTGATCCAGATGCGGCACGCCTGGGTCGAACCGGGCCTGCGCACCACCCGTACCCGCGAGGCCCTGGCGGCCGCCCACGCGGCCGACCTGATCCCGACCGAGGAGGCGCAGATCCTGGACGAGGCCTGGGTCCTGGCGACCCGGGTACGCAACGCCGTGATGCTGGTGCGCGGCCGGGCCGGGGACACCTTCCCGACCGAGGCCCGGGAACTCGCGGCCGTGGGCCGCTACCTCGGATACGCCGAGGGCACGGTCGGGGAGATGCTGGACGACTACCGCCGCATCACCCGCCGTGCCCGGGCGGTCGTGGAGGAACTCTTCTACGGCGCATAGCCGGGAGCCGGAAGCCGGAAGCCGGAAGCCGCGGTCCGGCTCCCGGCTCCCGGCTGACCGGGCGGGCGCGGGGTCAGCGCGCCGTGCCGAAGTCCTGCGTCCAGTAGTAGCCGGGCTGTGCCAGGCCGATGCCGATCTCCTTGAAGGAGCAGTTCAGGATGTTCTCCCGGTGGCCCTGGCTGTTCATCCAGCCCTCCATGACCTTCTCGGGAGTGCTGTAGCCGTAAGCGACGTTCTCGCCGTACGTGCTCCACGCGTACCCGGCGCGGGTGATCCGCGCGCCCGGGTCCGAGCCGTCGGAGCCGGTGTGGGACATGTTGCTGTGGGAGGCCATGTCGGCGCTGTGGTCCTGCGCGGCCTTCGTGAGCTTCGCGTTGAGGGACACGGCCTGGCAGCCGGCGGCGGCGCGCTCCTGGTTGACGAGCGCGAGGACCTGGGCGACGTCGCCGGAGGCCGGCGGGGCGGCGGTCTTCGACGGCTGGGGCGCGGGCGCCTGCGGCTTCTTCGTGGCGACCGGCGGCTTCGCCGGCTTGGGCTGCGCGGGCGGCGTGGGCTGTACGACGGGCTGCGTGGGCTCGGCGGAGCTGCTGGGGGAGGCCTCGGAGGGGCTGCTGCTCGGCGCTCCGCTCGGGAGCGGTGCGTCCACGGGCGCCAGGGTGCTCGGAGTGGCCGACGGGGTGGACTGCCACTGCCACGGGCGCTGCTGCTGGTGGCTCGCGGTCCGGATCCGGCCGTTGCCGTCGTCCTGACCGTCGAAGCAGGCCATGGCGGCGGTGGGAACACCCACGATGGCGAGCGCGCCGACGCCGATGACTATTTTCTTGTAGGACGTCTTCTTCCGATGCTTCTGCATGCCTGACCTCATTCAGTGATCGCGAAGCTTCCGGCGCCGGAATCACAGGGCGCCGAAGAGGCCGCCATTCTTAAAAGGCTCTGAATGGCCTGGCAAGTTTCCGCTGATCACAAGCCTGGGGCGGTCGGCACGCGGCTTGAAACGGGACCGTGATCGTGCATCATCACGATTTGGTCACTCCCGCAACCGTCTGATGGGCGATCAGAAACGGCTGTGACCTGGCAGGTCGGGGACCGGTCTGCCGGTATCGCATATTCCGTTTCCGGCGGAGTGGGGAATGTCGATTCCAAAAGGGACAAATATCGAAATGTCGGCGGGTTAACGCTCCGTCAAGAAAGCCCACCGCCGATGGGCGCACCGTGACGCATGTCACTGTTTCGCGGCCGGGGCAGCAGCGCGCAGCGCCCGTTTCCCCTCGGATCGTCCTCGGCCTGCGCCGACGGCGTACGGAGGGAAACGGGCGCTGCGATCGATCTACCGCGGTTCCAGGGCCGCGGTCCGGCAGGCGCCGTTCGCGGCGCCACCCGGCACCCCGGCCCCGGTCAGGCCGCTCACGCAGCCCTGCAGATCGCCGCTCACGCCTTGCCGACAAGCCGCCGTGACGGCGTCGGTGACCTCGGCGCCCGCCTGCGCGGCCATGTTCGTGCAAGCAGGGATGTCCGCGTGGGCGGCGGCGGGGGCGACGAGGGCCGCGCCGGCGAGGGAGAGGAACAGGCCGGTGAGGACACCGGCGATACGGGTCGACGGGTGCATGGGGCACACACCTGCTTTCGGAAACGAGTGGGGCCAAGGGCGGCGGAACTCGGAACTCCTACTCGGGGGCCACCCGGCAGGCGCTCACGGCGGTCCCGTTGGTGACGCCTGCTCCGGTCAGGCCGGACACGCACTGTTCGTTGTCGCCGGTCAGACCGACGTAGCAGGCCATGCGGACGGAGTCCGGGGCCTCGCCGCCCTGCAGCTCGCGCTCGACCTGGTTGATGCAGGCCGTGACGTCGGCGTGGGCGGCGGGGGCCGCGAAGGCGGCGCCGCCGAGGGCGAGGGCCAGGCCGGTGAGGACACCGGCGACACGGGTCGACATGTGCATGGGGACGTACCTGCTCTCCGAATTCGTCGCCGGCGGGTCCGGTCCCCCCGTACCGGACCGCTCGGCAGGGCTTCCCCCTCGTTCGGTGCCGGATCGGCTGTGCGGCTACCTCGACTGGACGGCGAAGAGCTGGACGGCGTACTCACCGCTCGTGCCGATCCCGGTCTGCTTGTACGTGCAGTTCAAGATGGCGGCCCGGTGGCCCCTGGTGCTGGCCATCCAGCCGTCGACGTGGGACTTCGAGGAGGCGTGGCCCGGTCCGGAGACGTTCTCCGAGGACGGGCCCGCGGGCGAATAGCCGGCCTTCTCCATGCGGGACAGGTCGCTGGACCCGTCCGAGCCGGTGTGCGCGGTCAGTCCGTTCGCCGCCATGTCGTCGGCGTGGGCCTGGGCGGCCGCCGCGAGCCGCGGATCCACCGTCAGGGGCTCGCAACCCGCCTTCTCCCGTTCGGCGTTGACCAGTGCGAGGATCTCGTCCGGCGAGGACTGCTGCACGCTGCGGGTGACGGAGGCCGACGCCGCCGCGGCTGCCGCCGGGACGGCGATCGCGGTGGCCGCTCCGCCGAGCACGAGCAGCGGGACGGTATAGGCGGCGGCGCACACGCGACGGATCCGGCTGTTCTTCGTACGCATCGGAGTTTCCCCTCGTCGGGGGTCGCGGGGAGCCGCCCGTGGTATTCGCCCCTCGGGGTCGGGGTGCTGCGCGGCCTGTGCGGGCACGTGCACCGCCGCAGGCTGCTGCGGGGGCGCGCGCCTCCTTCCACCGTACGACCGGCGGCACGTCCCCACGACCGGGCGCCTGCGCGTGCGGCCTCGGCGGAGGTGTGCGGGGCCCCTGGCGCGGGGTGCGGGGCGGCTCTGCGGACGTGTCCCGCCGAGCCAGCGCGCATGCGGGGGCCGGCCGGGGCGCGCAGCAGGAGTCGCAGCCGTCCGCGTGCGATCAGTACGGTGAACCGGGCCCAGGGGTCGCAGGAGTCGTGGGTTCTGCCAGATCCGGCATGGCCAAGAGCATGGCCCGGATCTCCGCATCGCCTTCGACGGCTGCCCATGCACGCAGGGACCGGAGCACGGTGTTGAGGCTTTCGACGACATCGCCGAGCGGTGTCGTGGTGTCGGCGAGCACAACGGGATTCGCCTCGTCCCGGTCGCACACGCCCGCAACCCGGACGAGACGCGGGCTTCCCGGCGCAGCTGCAACCGGGATCATCTTGACGAAGTACGAGCCGTCGAAGAAATAGGCGTCCCACGTCTCTCCCTTCAGCACCCCCTGCACGGCTGTGCAGAGCGAGCCGAAGACCGAAAGGGGGCTGTCGTGCCAACCGGACTCGGGGAAGTCAGTACCTCCCAGCCTCAGCCACACCACTCCGGCCGCGAACAACGGTCCCCGTACTTCCAGCGTCTCGACAGGCAGATTCAACTCGAACACGCTTCACGGCCTCCCCCAAGCCAACCCGACATCGCACGCCACACTAGGACGCGGTTGGTCCCGGACGAGTCGCGGGTGCTGTTTCGGCGAGCGGTACCGCCAGCAGAGGTGATACGTCCGCAGGTCGGGGGCCGGCGTCGGGCCGGGGACCGCAAGTTGGGATCGAAGATCCACCTGGCCACTGTCCGCCAGCGGTGAACACCCGTCCGAACGAACTCGACGGTCACTACAGTCCGGTCGCATGACGACGGTCACCACGCGTGCAGTGGAGTATCCAGCCGACAACCTGACGATGATCGGACACCTCGCGCTCCCGGCCGGTGCCGATCGCCGGCCCGCGGTCCTGATCGGACCCGAGGGGATGGGACTCAGCCACGTCGAGCGCCGCCGGGCCGAGGCCCTGGCGGAGCTGGGGTACGTGGCACTGGCCTTTGACCTACATGGCGGGCGCTACTTGAGCGATCCCGAGGAGATGCTGGCCCGTTGCATGCCGCTGCTCGCCGATCCCGACCGGATGCGGGGCATCGGCCATGCGGCGCTTGACGTGTTGCGCGCCGAATCGCGGGCCGACCTCGACCGCATCGCGGCTATCGGTTACGGCACCGGGGGCGCCATCGCGTTGGAACTCGGGCGCGACGGCGTCGACCTGCGTGCGATCGGGACGGTCAATGGACTGACCACGGGCCGACCGGACGAGGCGGCGCGCATTCGCTGCCCGGTGTGGGCCGGAGTCGGTTCGGAAGACCCGATCATGCCACCCGCGCAACGGGAGGCATTCACCGCCGAGATGCAGGCCGCAGGCGTCGACTGGCGCCTCACGGTCTACGGCGGAGCCTTGCACGCCTTCCACCACCCACCGGTCGACCACGCCGCGCCCCCCGGTGTCGGCTACCACCCGCGGCACGCACAGCGAGCTTGGCGCGACGTCGTCGAGCTGCTCGCCGAGTGCCTACCCGTAACGCAGTGATGTGGTCGGCTACTGAAGCTCACTCATGCCCGCCACCCTCGTCCTCGTCCTCGTCCAGCTCCGCCCGTCCGGGGCGCGCAGCGGGCGCAGGGGTCCGTCGGCCGGGACCTGGGCGACGGCGGCGTCGAGGTCGTACACCCGGGCCCAGGGCCCGTACCGCTCCGGCGGGTCCCGCCAGGGGACGTCGGTACGGGCACGGAACCGTATGCCGTCGATCAGCTGCCACCCGGTGATCAGCACGGTCCATGATCTACTTCTGGGCATGGTGCCGATGAACGAGAAGCCGAGGTCATGACCAACCACTGCTGCGAGGTGATGAGCCGCCGCGTGAATGTGCGCTGTGACCAGCACGACGACCCCTTCGCCTGCCCGGACGCGCTGATCGACTTCAGTGCCAAGTTCCAGGAGTACGGGCTGATCATCCACGACGGCGGCACGTCGAGCATCACCGTCGGGTTCTGTCCCTGGTGCGGACGGCGTCTCCCCGAGTCACAGCGGGACCGATGGTTCGACGAGCTGGAACGCCGGGGGATCGATCCGGGGGAGGACGAAGTCCCTGCCGAGTTCCAGGACGACCGCTGGCTCGCCGCCCTACCTCGGGACTGACCAACCGACAGCCCCGCACGTCACTTCCGATACACGCCCTAAGGCCCCTTACCGAGGGAACGGCCTACGCGGCGGTCGCCGCCGTGGCCGGTGGTGGGGTGCAGCCTCGGCAGAGGCCCGGGGCGAGCAGCGCGGCCGGGCCAGTAGCTCGACCTCCGGGACGTCTGCCGGGGCCTCGTCCGGGGCGGGTTCGGGAGCAGGCTCCGGGGCGGGGGCCGGCGCTGGGAGGATTGCGGATCGCGGCGCTCGTGGGCCGTTTCCGCCGACCTGGCGGGCGGGTTGTTGTACGGGACCGTGCAGGTCACGACACGCTCGGACGGGAGCCGCTCCTGGAATCGGGCCGGTAGCCGTGCGCCTCCAGCTCGCGCAGGGCGGCGGCGATGCGGACCTCGCCCTCCCGGAAGCGTTCGACCAGGGCCTTGATGGTCACCTTGCGGCCGGTGGGGAGGGACTGGATGTGCGTGGCCAGCCCGATTTGTCATACGCGTCAGCCAGGTTGGGGTGATTCCCCCGACCGGGTGGGAGGGGAGGGAGAGGTATGGAGAGGCCCTTTCCCCCGGTTGTCCATTCCTTAGGCGTCGCGCGCGACCGGTAGTCGATCCACCGGAACGTGGAAACCTCGATCCGGCGAAATCGGCCTCCCCAGATCCATTTCTGCCCATACGGTTTTCAGCGGCGCGGGCCCGTGATCGATCCCCCAGCGCGCGGCGAACGCGGCGACCAGGACTAGCCCCCGCCCCGATTCCGCCCCAGGTGACGCCGGCACCGCAGGTGGTGTGAACTCCCGCCTGGTGTCCGACACTTCGATACGGAGCGTAGGCCCGTCCGTGATCCGCAACGCGAGCCGGAAGTTCCGCCCCGGTACGCGGCCGTGGGTCACGGCGTTCGCGGCAAGCTCGGCCACGACCTGCGCGGCATCCTCGAACGGAAGCCCCTGTTGCGTGAGTTGGTTGACTGTGAGGGCTCGGGCGGCGCGTGCTCCGCGCGGGGTGGACGGGAACGTGGCGGCGAGGCAGGTTTCCTGATTCACGTGACTCAGCGTGGCCATCCGTGCGTAACCTGAACAGAGTTGAGGGCGCTGTGTACGACGGCTGTCCAAGGTCGTCCCGTCGTGTCCTCCCGGTCCCGCGGAGGTGGCAGTGAGCACGGACGGCACGGACGGCATGGACGAGTCGAGCTGGGAACTCGACCCGGAGGACGAATCCGGGGCGGTCATCGCCACGGTGGGGCGCCAGTTGAAAATGTGGCGAGAGGCGAGCGGGCTCGACCGTGCCAAGTTCGGTGAACGGATGGGGTACGGCGCCAATCTGATCTACAAGATCGAGCGAGGTGCGCGCATTCCGCGTCCGGAGTTCTTGGACAAGGCGGACGAGGTCCTGGGGGCGGGTGGGAAAGTCGCCGCGATGAAGGAGGACATTCAGCGGGCCCGGTATCCGAAGAAGGTTCGGGATCTGGCCAAGCTCGAATCCGAGGCGGTTGAGCTGGGTGCCTACGGGAACCACAACCTGCACGGGTTGCTTCAGACCGAGGAGTACACGCGGGCGCTGTATGAGATGCGGAGGCCTGCCTACTCGGCGGACGAGGTGGAACGGTATGTCGCAGCTCGAATGGCTCGGCAGGAGATCTTCCATCGACAGCCGTCACCCGCACTGACGTTCGTTTTGGAACAGGTCACGCTGGAGCGAACGATCGGTGGGCGAGAGGTACTTCGCAGGCAGTTGGAGCACCTGCTCGACGTCGGCCGACTACGAAACGTCGAGATCCAGGTGATGCCGACGGATTCCGAGGACCACGCAGGCATGGGAGGTCACCTTCAGGTGGTGAAGATGCGGGACGGATCGGCGGTCGGGTACGTCGAGGCGCAGCTGCCGAGCCGCTTGATCACCGACGCCACCCACATCCAACTCCTCGAACTCCGTTATGGGATCATCCGTTCACAGGCCCTCAGCCCACGACAGTCGAGAGCCTTCATCGAGAAAGTGCTGGGAGAGACATGAGCATCAAGCCCTCGGTCGGCGACCCTTCCGCACTGGAGTGGGTGAAGAGCAGTTACAGCGCCAGCGACAGCAACGAGTGCGTCGAGGTCGCCTGGACGAAGAGCAGCTACAGCACCAACGACGGACCCGAGTGCGTCGAGGTCGCCCGCACCCCCGACACCGTCCTCGTCCGGGACTCCAAGCGTCCCGAGTACGCCCGGCTCGCCGTCACCCCGGCCGCCTGGAGCGGCTTCGTCGCCCACGCCGTCACCTCGTGAGACGGGTGGATTCTGCCGTCGAGGCCGTGCACCGGTACCGGCGGCCGGATCCTGCGTGCTGGGACGTCGTCGTCGAAGCGGTCCGTTCCGAAGCGTCGAGCTACGACGCCGACGACGCGCTGATCCAGGCGGGCCGGGCCGTCGCCCGGCACGCCGACCGGATCGCCGACGACCTCCGCCGACACCAGGGGGCGTTCGGGACCGCCGTCGGCCACGGCGTGGAAGTGCGCGCCCTGGCCCTCGCAGGGATGGGCGACCTGCGCGCGTTGCCGGCCCTGCACAGCCTCGGAAAGCACGGCGGCCTTCCCACCCAGCGACCGCAGGCCCGGATTCTGGCCGAGCTGCCCGCGGCAGGACTGGTTCCCACGATGCGGGCCACGTTGCAGAAGGGCCGCTACCGGGCGGAGGCCACCCTCGAAGTACTCGCGGCCTGGGGACCGGCCGCCGCACCCGCCGTGCCCGAGGTGACCCGGTTCCTGGACAGCGAGTACGCCTACGACGCCCTGCGCGTCCTCGGTCGGATCGGGCCCGCCGCGGCCGGGACGGCGAACCGGCTGGTCGACTTCGCCACCGGTCGCGCCCCGCGCGCCGGCCGGCACCACGCGCGCCTGGCCGCCTGGGCGCACTGGCGGGTCACCGGCGATCCGAGCCTCGCCCTCGACATGTGCGGAGCGGCGGTACGGTCCGGGACGGCGAGCCACGGCGTGCCCTTCCTCGCCGATCTCGGCCCGCTGGCCGCGGCCCACGCGGACACCGTGCGCGGCCTGATGGACTCGCCCGGCGCTTGGACCCGGGTGGCCGCCGCGCACGCGTACTGGCGGATCACCGGGGACCCGGAGCCCGTCGTACCCGTACTGCTGGCGGAGGTGGACCCGGCCTGGGCGGGGCATCCGGCCGTGCCGGTCCAGGAGGCCGTCCGCCGCCTCGGGGAGATCGGCGCCCCGGCCGCCGTCGCGGCGCCCCTGCTGGGCCGGATCCTGGCTCAGGAGGAACGGCTCGGATACCCCTTCGAGCGGATACGGATCCTGGCGGACGGTGCCTACGTCCGCGCCCTCACCGAGGCCCTGGAGCGGATCGCCCCGGGCGCCGCGGTGGGCCCCGTACGGGCGCCCTCGAAGGAGCCCGTACCCGTACCCGTACCCGTACCGGCTCCCGCACGAAGGCGGACCTTCGGGTTCAGGCGCCCGATCTGAGATTCCCAAGTGCCCGGGAACGCGGCGGGGTTACGGTGGGGGCATGTTCACCGTTCGGCGCGCCGCCCCGTACGACGGGGACGTCCTCGGGGAGATCCACGCCGCAGCCTGGGAAGCGGCGTACGCCCCCTTCTTCGATCCCGAGTTCGCCGCACACGGTGTCCGGAGCAGGCGAACGCGGTGGTACGACAGGGTCGGGCAGGCCGACACCACGATCCTGCTGGCCGAACACGACGGCCGTCCGCTGGCGCTGACCGCCTTCAGGGCCTCTTCGACCCGGCCGGGTCTCTCCGAGATCCTCTCCTTCTACAGCCACCCCGACGGCTGGGGCAGCGGCATCGCGGCAGCGCTGATGACCGGGACGCTGGACCAGTTGCGCAATGACGGGTTCGCCCGGACGCACCTGTGGACCCTGCGCGACACCCCTCGGTCCCGCCGCTTCTACGCCAAGTGCGGCTTCACCGAGAGCGGCGCCGCCCGCCCCTTCGACTTCGGCGACGGGAAGCCCCTCACCCAGGTCGAGTACGAGCGCGCGTGCTGACACCCGGACGAACACCGCCAGCCGAACACCGCCGGACGACCGCCACCGAACGGCCACCGCCGGACGACCACCGTCGAACTCCGGCAGAATCCGACTGCCGTTCGCCTGACGTACCCGCTGCCGTCACACCGGGCTCCCCCTCCGGTCCTCCAGGGGCGCTGTTCTTGGGAGCGCTCAACCACCCTCGACAAAGCAGAGGTCTCTCGCCATGGCAGAACTCAACCGCCGCCGTTTCCTCCAGCTCACCGGCGGTGCCGCCGCCCTGAGCCTGCTCAACGAGATCATCGCGCGCGCCGCCGCCATCCCCGCGCAGGGGACGACCGGGACCATCGCCGATGTCGAGCACATCGTGGTCCTGATGCAGGAGAATCGTTCCTTCGACCACTACTTCGGCGCGCTGCGCGGTGTCCGCGGCTTCGGCGACCCGCGCCCGGTGACCCTGCCCAGCCGCAAGTCCGTCTGGCACCAGACCGACAACGCGGGCAAGGAGACGCTGCCCTTCCGCCCGCCGTCCGACGACCTCGGCATGGAGTTCCTCCAGGGCCTCAACCACGACTGGGCCGGTGGCCAGAGCGCCTTCAACAAGGGCAAGTACGACAACTGGGTGCCCGCCAAGACGCCGGCCACCATGGCGTACCTGACGCGCGACGACATCCCGTTCCACTACGCCCTCGCCGACACGTTCACCCTCTGCGACGCCTACCACTGCTCCTTCATCGGTTCGACCGACCCCAACCGCTACTACCTCTGGTCGGGCCACACCGGAAACGACGGCACGGGCGGCGGCCCGGTCCTCAACAACGCCGAGGCCGGTTACGGCTGGACCACCTACCCCGAGCGCCTGGAGCAGGCCGGCATTTCCTGGAAGGTCTACCAGGACATCGGCAACGGCCTCGACGCCGCCGGATCCTGGGGCTGGATCGACGACGCCTACCGCGGCAACTACGGCGACAACTCGCTCCTCTACTTCAACAACTACCGGGGTGCCCAGCCCGGCGACCCGCTCTTCGACAAGGCCCGCACCGGTACCGACGCCCGCACCGGCGAGGGCTACTTCGACCGGCTGCGCGCCGACGTCGCCGCCGGCGCCCTGCCCCAGGTCTCTTGGATCGCGGCCCCCGAGGCCTTCAGCGAGCACTCCAACTGGCCCTCCAACTACGGCGCGTGGTACATCGCGCAGGTGCTGGACGCGCTGACCTCCAACCCCGACGTGTGGGCCCGTACCGCGCTGTTCATCACCTACGACGAGAACGACGGCTTCTTCGACCACGTCGTCCCGCCGTACGCCCCGGCCAACGCCGACCAGGGCCTGTCGACCACGCCGACCGCCCTCGACGTCTTCCCCGGCAAGGCCGGCTACGTCGCCGGACCGTACGGGCTGGGCCCGCGCGTCCCGATGCTCGTCGTCTCGCCGTGGAGCACCGGCGGCTACTCCTGCTCCGAGACCTTCGACCACACCTCGGTGATCCGCTTCATGGAGAAGCGCTTCGGGGTGCACGAGCCCAACATCTCGCCCTGGCGCCGCGCCGTCTGCGGTGACCTGACCTCGGCCTTCGACTTCGCCCGCCAGGACACGGCGACGGTGTCGCTGCCCGATACCGGTGCGTGGCAGCCGCAGGACCGCGAGCGCCACCCCGACTTCCGGGCCACCCCGCCGGCCGTGGGCAGCATGCCGCGCCAGGAGAAGGGCCAGTGCCGCACCCGTCCGCTGAAGTACGCCCCGTACGTGGACGGCGCCGCGCTCACCGGCGAGGGCAAGTTCAAGCTGACCTTCAGCGGCGGCCCGGACCTGGGCGCGCAGTTCTACGTCACCTCGGGCAACCGGACCGACGCCCCCTGGACGTACACCACCGAAGCCGGCAAATCGATCTCGGACACCTGGAACACCCGCTACTCCGCCGGCGTCACCGACCTGACCGTCCACGGCCCCAACGGCTTCCTGCGCGGCTTCCGCAACCCGGGCACCACCCCCGGCCCCGAGGTCACCGCCCGCCACAACGCCACCACGGGGAACCTGGACCTCACCCTCACCAACGCCGGGGCGTCGACCGCGACGCTCACCGTCACCAACGCCTACGGCGGCGGCCCCAAGCGCCTCACGGTCGCCAAGGGCGCCACCGTCACGTACAGCGTCTCCCTGAAGAACACCCGACGCTGGTACGACGTGACGGTCACCGCGTCCGGGTCCGCGGACTTCGGCCGCCGCTTCGCCGGCAAGGTCGAGACGGGCGCGGCCGGCCTGTCCGACCCGGCGATCCTGACGAACCAGTCTTCGTGACCGTGGGGGATATGCGCTGGCACGGAACGAACGGTCGCTGGTTGGATGCCGGGATGAGCGATGACCTTCCCGACGGATACGAGATCTCCACCGACGCCGCCCGACTCGACGTCGGACTCGTCCACCGGTGGCTGTCCGAAGACGCGTACTGGGCGCTCGGGCGCAGTCGGCAGAAGCAGGAGGACGCCATCGCGGGCTCCGTGAACTTCGGCCTCTACGACCAGGCCTCCGGGGTCCAGCTCGCGTACGCCCGCGTCGTCACCGACCGCGCCACCTTCGCCTGGCTCTGCGACGTCTACGTCGATCCGGGCGCCCGCGGCAAGGGGCTCGGCGGGGCCCTCGTCGCCGCGGTGTGCGCGCACCTGGAGCCGTACGGGCTGCGCCGGGTGCTGCTCGCCACCGCCGACGCGCACGCCGTCTACGCCCGGGCCGGCTTCGAGACCCTCACCACGCCCGGAAAGTGGATGGCCCTCGGGCAGCAGTAGCCTCAGGCGCGGGTGCGGACCCGGACCCGGTTCAGCAGTTCCGTGGCCGGGTGCGGGCCCGCGTGCTCGGGGTGGCGGGGCAGGCGGTGGGCGAAGGAGCCGTACCAGGACCGCGAGACCGTGTAGCCGAAGGCCAGGCAGATCATGCCGCCCACCGCGTCGAGCCAGAAGTGGTTGGCGGTGGCGACGATGACGACGAGGGTCGCCGTCGGGTAGAGCAGGCCCAGGATCCGGGCCCATGGGGCCGAGGCGACCGCGAAGATCGTCAGGCCGCACCAGAGCGACCACCCTATGTGCATGGAGGGCATCGCGGCGTACTGGTTCGACATCTGCTTGAGGTTGCCGGAGGCCATGGAGCCCCAGGTGTGGTGGACCAGCACGGTGTCGATGAAGTTCTGCCCGTTCATCAGCCGGGGCGGCGCGAGCGGGTAACAGTAGTAGCCGACCAGGGCGACGCCCGTGGTGGCGAAGAGGACCATGCGCGTGGCGGCGTACCGCCCCGGATGAAAACGGTAGATCCAGACCAGCACGCCGATCGTCACGACGAAGTGGAGCGTGGCGTAGTAGTAGTTCATGCCCACGATCAGCCACGTCACGGAGTTGACCGCGTGGTTGACCGACTGCTCGACGGCGATGCCGAGGGTCCGCTCGGCGCTCCAGATCCAGTCGGCGTTGGCGAGGGCCGCCGCCTTCTGTTCGGGCACCGCGTTGCGGATCAGCGAGTAGGTCCAGTAGCTGATCGCGATGAGCAGCACCTCGAACCAGATCCGGGGCCGGCGCGGGGCGCGCAACCGGGAGAGCAGGGTGCGCTCGGACCCCGGGCGGGTCTCGGTCTCCACCACGGTGGGTGATGAGACGTCCGTCCGGGTTTCCAGTGTCTTCACGCTCGATTCACCCATGGGGAGAGAGTCTGCCAGATGCGTTCCCGCCTCCGATCATCCCTCGGTACGGTCTTCGACGCAGCCGCTCAGACCTGGGTACTACGTCGTCGCTTCAGCCCCCCACCTTCCCGGCGACGATCTGCTGTCCGCGGGTGGCGTCGACCACGATCGGGAGGCCGTCGGGGACCTGTCCTTCGAGGTCGCCGAGGAGGTCCTCGATCGGCGGGAGGGCCCCGGGGCTGCGCACGTGGACGTAGAAGGTCCTGGACTGGGCGTCGACTCCGGTGACCGCCGCGCCGGGGCTGGCGGCGAGCCAGCGCTCCGCGGCGGTCCAGGTCCGCGAGGTCCACGCGTTCAGCAGGACGGTGGTCACCGTGTTGGCGCCCAGCGGCAGCAGGACCGCCGTGAACAGCAGACCGAGCATCACGTAGGCGCGGCGCGGGGCCCCTCCCCGGGCGGGGTGGCCGGCGGGCCGGGTGTACCCGAGGGCGGCGAAGACCACCATGCCCGCGAAGACCATGGCGAGGAGGTTGGACACGAAGAGCACCAGCGCGCCCAGCGCCAGCCACCACGACGTCTGGCCGGCGCACACGCCCGTCACCACGAGCGGCGGTACCAGGGAGATCGCGATCGCCACCCCCGGCAGGACCGCGGCGACGTCCTTGCGGGACAGCGCCACGGCGCCGGCGAAGCCCGTCGCCAGGGCCGCGATCAGGTCGAGGAGCCCGGGGGAGGTCCGGCTGGAGATCTGACTGTCCGACAGCAAGTCGTACGAGGGGGGCACCACCAGGGAGGCCACCGCGCCGATCAGGAGCACCAGCAGGCCGCCGAGCGCCACGAAGGCGAGGGCGGTGGAGCGGCGGCGCTGCACGGCACCGAGGGCGATCCCCATGATCGGCGTGGACAGCGGGGCGATGATCATCGCGCCGATGACGGTGGCGGTGGAGTCCGTCAGGATCCCGCACGCGGCGATCACGGAGGACAGCGTGAGCATGGTCCAGAAGGCCGACTGCTTCGCCCGACGGTCCCCGGACGACAGGTCGAGATCCTCCTGGAGGTCCTCCAGGGAACGTCGCTTGTGGTCGGGCAGGATCCTGTCGCGAAGCCGGCCGGGCATGGGCATCTGCCCAGTATCAGGACCGGGATCCCTGCGCCGTCGCAGCAACACGACCGCCCCGCCCCGCCCCGCACGTCGACACCGCCGCGAGGGCCCGCTCCGCCCCCGGTCGCGGTCAGCCGTCCCGACCGGGGTGGACCTCCTGCCGCGCCAGGGCGGTGGTGGCCCAGCCGTGCTCCAGTAGGGCGAACACGTCGCGCATGGTCCGGGCCGGGTCTTCGCTCGCGCGGGCGAGGCCGGGGGCTTCCAGGGCGAAGCGCGCCAAGCCGGTGACGGCGGGGTCTTCCGGGGCGAGCCCGGTGGCCTCGGCGAGGGTCGCGGCCAGGGTCTTCTCGTGGCGCGACCACATGCGCCGGGCGTAGTCCCGCAGCGCGGGGGTGGATTCGACGAGGACGAAGGTGGGGTCGTCGGTCCGCACGGCGGTACGGGTGCGCACCATGTGGTCGCGCAGGGCGTGCAGCACGGGTTGGCCGGGGGCTCGGTCGCGAACGGCGGCGACCAGGGCGCTCTCGACGTCCTCGTCCAGGTCGAAGACGAGGGCTTCCTTGTTGGGGAAGTGCTTGAAGAGCGTGCTCAGCGAGACGTCGGCCGCCTCCGCCACCTCGCGTACGCCGACGTCGTCGAAGCCGCGCTCGGTGAACAGCCGCACTGCGGCATCCGCCAGGGCCTGCCTGGTCCGGGCCTTCTTGCGTTCCCGGCGTCCTGTCGTCATCTCGGCCATTCCCCCATCCTAGCCCCCTTGGAGCGATTCGATCAGAAAGGCGATCAGATGGAAAGTCGGAGCAGTTGTACTTTTGGAGCGGCTGTGTTTCTGTGAAGAGGGGCGCCCGACCGGCACCCAGCCGCCGAACTCCCGGGACGCGTACCCGCATCGGAACGGCTGATCTGCCATGCCCAGGACAAGGCGTCGCCACGGGACCAGTGCCACGGGACCAGCGCCACAAGACCAGCACTCTCTCCACCATCGAACGGAGCGTGACCCTCATGTCCACCACCCCCCGCATCGCGATCGCCGGCGCCGGCCTCGGCGGCCTCGTCTGCGCCCGCGTCCTGCAGCAGCACGGCGTGCCGGTCACGGTCTTCGAGAGCGAGCCCGACCCCTACTCCCGCTCGCAGGGCGGCACCCTCGACATCGACGGAGCCCACGGCCAGGCAGCCCTGCGCGCAGCCGGACTGTTAGACCAGTTCCTCGCCCTGTCCCGGCCCGAAGGCCAGGAGTGGCGCCTGTACGACCGTCACGCGACCCTGATGCGCCACGACCGGGCCGGCGAGGACGATCTGAGCCGGCCCGAGATCGACCGCGGCCAGCTGCGCGCGCTCCTCTTGGACTCCCTCGCCCCCGGCACGGTCCGCTGGGGCCACCCCGTAAGGGCTGTCACCCCGCTCCCGCACGGTGCTGCCCGCCTGCACCACCACGACCGCACCGGCGAGGACTTCGACCTGGTCATCGGCGCCGACGGCGCCTGGTCGCGGGTACGCCCCGCGCTCAGCGACGCCCGACCCGCCTACGCCGGTGTCACGATGGTGGAAGCCCACTTCGACGACGTCGACCACCGTCACCCCGGCATCGCCCACCTGGTCGGTCGCGGCACCATGACGGCCAAGGCGGGCCGCCGCAGCCTGGTGCTCCAGCGCAACAGCAACGGACACGTCCGCGCCTACGTCACCTTCCGCGGCCCGCAGGACTGGCACGCCGGCCTGGACCTCGCCGACACCGCATCCGTACGCGCCCGCCTGCTCGCCCAGTACCAGGGCTGGCACGAGCGTCTGCTGGACATCCTGCGCGACAACGAGGGCGACTTCATCAACCGGCCGATGTTCGTCCTTCCCGTTCCCCACTCCTGGCAGCGCGTCCCCGGCATCACCCTGCTCGGCGACGCCGCCCACCTGATGCCGCCCGTCGGCGTCGGAGCCAACCTCGCCCTGCTCGACGGCGCCGAACTCGCCCGAGCCGTCGTCGACCACCCCACCATCGACGAGGCCCTCGACGCCTACGAAAGCGTCATGTTCCCCCGCGCCACCGACCACGCGAAGACCGCTCAGCAGATGCTCACGACGCTGATGCCCGACACCGACTCCGACGCCGCAGCCTTCCCCGACACCCTTTGGCCGGCCGGCCCGCTCCCTGACCCGCCCCCCGCCCGCACCATCGGCGAGGGCAGCCGGTCACAAGATCCGAAAGAGACGGCCTAGTCCCGGCGGCGCTGGCCCGGGCCCGAGGCCGTGGAGCCGCGCACCACCAGTTCGGGCAGGAAGACGAACTCGCTGTGCGGGGCCGGCGTACCGCCGATCTCCTCCAGCAGGGTCCGGACCGCCGCCTGCCCCATCGCCTGCACGGGCTGGCGGATGGTCGTCAGCGGCGGATCGGTGAACGCTATGAGCGGCGAGTCGTCGAAGCCGACCACCGACACGTCCTGCGGGACCTTCAGCCCCTGCTGCCGGGCCGCCCTGATCGCGCCGAGCGCCATCATGTCGCTCGCGCACACCACCGCCGTGCAGCCGCGCGAGATCAGCGCGGCCGCGGCGGCCTGGCCGCCCTCGAGCGAGTAGAGGGAGTGCTGGATCAGCGCCTCGATCTCGGCCTCGCCGAGTCCGAGCCGCTCCTTCATCCCGAGCCGGAAGCCCTCGATCTTGCGGAGGACCGGTACGAAGCGCTTCGGTCCGACCGCGAGCCCGATGCGGGTGTGCCCGAGCGCGGTCAGGTGGGTGACGGCGAGGACCATCGCGGCCCGGTCGTCGGGCGAGACGAAGGGGGCCTGCACCTTCTCGGAGAACCCGTTGATGAGGACGTACGGGACGCCCTGCCCGCGGAGTTGGTCGTAGCGGCCCATGTCGGCCGTGGTGTCGGCGTGCAGGCCGGAGACGAAGATGATCCCGGAGACGCCGCGGTCGACCAGCATCTCGGTCAGCTCGTCCTCGGTGGACCCGCCGGGCGTCTGCGTGGCCAGCACCGGCGTGTACCCCTGCCGGGTCAGGGCCTGGCCGATGACCTGGGCGAGCGCCGGGAAGATCGGGTTGTCCAGTTCGGGAGTTATCAGACCGACGAGCCCCGCACTGCGCTGGCGCAGCTTCACGGGCCGCTCGTAGCCGAGTACGTCGAGGGCGGCCAGCACGGATTCGCGGGTGCCTGCGGCCACACCGGGCTTGCCGTTGAGCACGCGGCTGACTGTGGCTTCGCTGACCCCCGCCTGGGCTGCGATGTCGGCTAGCCGTGCGGTCACGGGATTGGACTGTACCGGTCGGACGTTCACCATGACCACCACGTGCACGAATCCGGGGGAAGCCGGACGGTTCGGCCGTCCGTCTCCACCGGGGCGCTGGAGAGCACGGGGCGTCCGGGCGCGGGAAGCTCGACCGGGTCGGGGCGGGTGTTGAGGGTGCAGGCGAAACCGGGGCGGGTGAACAGGAGCACGCCCTCGGGTGCGCACTGCCAGCGCATTCCGCATGCGTCCGGGCCGTACGAGCCGTCCGGGTCGTCCGGGCAGTCCGGGTCGTACGAGCCGTACGGGGCCTCCGCCGGGGCATCGGCACCCGCCACGGCCGCCGCGTCGACCCCCGTGCCCGGGCCCGGGCCCGTCCCCGCCTCCGGCGCCCCCAGCCCCGGCATCGCCCGGCGCAGTTCCAGGGCGGCACGGTAGAGCTCCAGCGTCGAGTGCGGGTCGCCGGTCTGCGCGGCGACGCTGAGGCCGCCCCAGCCGGCGGGCTGCGGGAGCCAGCTGCCGGCCGGCCCGAAGCCGTACGGGGGCTCCGCGCCGGACCAGGGGAGCGGCACCCGGCACCCGTCGCGCAGCCCGTCCTGCCCCTCCGGTTCCGACGGGTCCTCGGGCCTGGGCCCCGACCCCGCCGGGCCGTCCGCGTCCCCCGGCTGACGGCGTCCGCGGCGGAAGGCCGGGTCCTGGCGGACCCGGTCCGGGAGGTCCGCCACCTCAGGGAGGCCGAGCTCCTCGCCCTGGTAGAGGTACGCCGACCCGGGCAGGGCCAGCATCAGCAGGGCGGCCGCCCGGGCCCGGGCCAGGCCGCGGGTCCCGCCGCCGTAGCGCGTCACGTGGCGTACGACGTCGTGGTTGGACAGCACCCAGGTGGTCGGGGCGCCGACGGCGGTGGTGGCGGCCAGGGACTCGTCGATGACGGTGCGCATCGCGGCGGGGTCCCACGGGCAGTTCAGGAAGCGGAAGTTGAAGGCCTGGTGCAGTTCGTCGGGGCGCACGTACAGGGCGAGCCGCTCCGAGGTGGGCGCCCAGGCCTCGGCGACCCCGATGCGCCCGCCCCCGTAGGAGTCGAGGAGGCGGCGCCAGGAACGGTGGATCTCGTGGACCCCGTCCTGGTCGAAGAAGGGGAGCGGCTCGGTGCCGATCAAGGTGGCCTGGGCGCCGCGGCCGATGTCCGGCAGGCCCGGGGCCTTGACCATGCCGTGGGCGACGTCGATGCGGAAGCCGTCGATGCCGAGGTCGAGCCAGAAGCGCAGGACGGAGGCGAACTCGGCGGCGACCTCGGGATGGTCCCAGTCGAGGTCGGGCTGCTCGGGGGCGAAGAGGTGCAGGTACCAGTCGCCGTCCGGGACCCGGGTCCAGGCGGGGCCGCCGAAGATCGACTCCCAGTCGTTCGGGGGCTCGGCGCCGTCCGGCCCCCGCCCGGGGCGGAAGTGGTAGCGCTCGCGGGCCCCCGGATCCCCGGCGAGGGCGGCGCGGAACCAGGGGTGCTGTTCGGAGGTGTGGTTCGGCACCACGTCCACGATGACCCGCAGCCCCAGCGCGTGCGCGGCCCGGACCAGCTCGTCGGCGTCCGAGAGGTCCCCGAAGAGGGGGTCGACGGCCCGGTAGTCGGCGACGTCGTAGCCGCCGTCCGCCTGCGGGGAGACGTAGAAGGGGGTGAGCCACACGGCGTCGACCCCGAGGCGGGCGAGGTGGGGGAGGCGGGAGCGGACCCCGCGGAGGTCCCCGATGCCGTCCCCGTCGCTGTCGGCGAAGGAGCGCACGTACACCTGATAGATGACGGCATCGCGCCACCAGCCACCGGTCGCGGTCGCTTTGCTGGAAGAGCTTGCAAGCTGGACGGCCGTCGAATCGTGGGTCATATCGGGGTCAACGCGGGTACATGCCCCCTGGTTGCGGGCCCCGACAGTCGAAGGTGGCTCGAACTAACAGCAAGCTGCGGCAACCGTACGGACACACGGATGTAACGATCGCCTCCGCTTGCAGAAAGTTTGCGCAAGCCCTTTCGGTCCTCTTTCAGTCTTGTTACGTTCCTGGCAACTCAGGACCGCGAGGGCGCGGCCGGGATCATCGAAGGAGTTCATATGCGGCGTGGCATAGCGGCCACCGCGCTGGTCGCGACCCTGGCGCTCGCGGCAACGGCTTGCGGTGGGGACGACAAGAACGCGGCCGACGGCACCAAGGCGGGCGGCGAGCTTTCCGGCACGGTCACGTGGTGGGACACCTCGAACGATGCCGAGAAGGCCAGCTTCCAGAAGATCGCCGAGGCGTTCACGGCGAAGCACCCGAAGGTGACCGTCAAGTACGTCAACGTCCCCTACGGCGACGCGCAGAACAAGGTCAAGAACGCCTTCAGCAGCGGCTCCGACGCGCCTGACGTCATCCGTGCCGACGTCGGCTGGGTCGCGGACTTCGCTTCCCTGGGCTACCTCGACGAGGTCCCGGCCGACGCGGCGAAGAAGATCGACGCCGAGTTCCTCCCGCAGGCCGCGGCCAGCGGCAAGTTCGAGGGCAAGACCTACGCCGTTCCGCAGGTCATCGACAGCCTCGGCCTCTTCTACAACAAGAAGATGCTCGCCGACGCCGGCGTCCAGCCCCCCAAGACGCTGGAAGAGGTGAAGACCGCCGCCGCCGCCATCAAGGGCAAGACCGGCAAGGCCGGCCTCTACCTCCGCGGCGACGACTCCTACTGGTTCCTCCCCCTCATCTACGGCGAGGGCGGCGACCTGGTCGACGCGAAGAACAAGACGGTCACCGTCGACAACGAGGCGGGCGTCAAGGCCTTCAAGACCGCCCGCGACCTGGTCGCCTCGGGTGCGGCGATCACCAACGCCACCGACGGCTACGCCAACATGCAGACGGCCTTCAAGACCGGCGAGGCCGCCATGATGATCAACGGTCCGTGGGCCGTCGCCGACACCTACGCCGGCGACCAGTTCAAGGACAAGGCCAACCTCGGCATCGCCGCGGTCCCGGCCGGCTCGGCCAAGGCCGGTGCCCCGCAGGGCGGCCACGACCTCGCCGTCTACGCTGGTTCCAAGAACACCGCCGCCGCGCACGCCTTCGTCGAGTACATGACCTCTCAGGAGGTCCAGGTGCAGTCGACCAAGGACCTCAGCCTGCTCCCGACCCGTACCGCCGCCTACGAGCTGCCGGACGTCAAGGGCAACGAGATGGTCCAGTTCTTCAAGCCGGCCGTGGACAAGGCCGTCGAGCGCGCCTGGATCCCGGAGAACGGCTCCCTCTTCGAGCCGCTGAAGGTCGAATACACCAAGGCGATCACCGGGGCGTCGAGCCCGGAGGACGCGGCCAAGTCGGCCGGCGTCGAGTTCCGCAAGATCCTCAAGGGCTGGAAGTAACGAAACCATGGCTGCTCACACCAGCCAGTCGGTGGCGAAGGCCGCGGGCGACGACGTCGAGAACGACGTCGCCGCCCGCGGCCGGAGCCGCAGGACTGACAGCGACAGCGGTAACCGTGGCGGTGCCCGCGGTGGGAAAGGCGCGTCCGGCCTCCGGCGCGCCGTCGGCACGCACTGGTACGCCTGGGCCATGGTCGCCCCGGTGGTGCTCGTCCTCGGAGTGATCATCGGCTGGCCGCTGGTCCGGGGCGTCTACCTGTCGCTGACCGACGCCACCGAGCGCAACGTCTCGCGCACCATCGGAGCCCGGCACATCGAGGCCACGTACCAGTTCGTCGGACTCGACAACTACGTGGACGTGCTCAGCGACCCGGTGTTCCTGCAACGGCTGGTGTGGACGGTGATGTGGACCGTCGCGTGCGTGTCCATCACCTTCACGCTCGGGCTGGTCCTGGCCAACATGCTCAACCGGGACTTCCGGGGCCGCGCCGCCTACCGGATGGCGCTCATCCTGCCCTGGGCCGTCCCCGGCTTCGTCTCGGTCTTCGCCTGGCGGTTCCTCTTCAACCGCGACAACGGCATCCTCAACAAGATCCTCGACGGTGGCGGCATCGCCGCGATCCCCTGGCTCGACGACCCGACCTGGGCCAAGTTCTCGGTCGTCGCCGTCAACGTCTGGCTCGGCGTCCCCTTCATGATGGTCGCCCTGCTCGGCGGCCTGCAGTCCATCCCCGGCGAGCTCTACGAGGCCGCCGAGATGGACGGCGCCAGCGCCTGGCAGCGCTTCCGGCACATCACCCTGCCCGGACTGCGCACGGTGAGCATGACGGTGATCCTGCTCTCCACCATCTGGACCTTCAACATGTTCCCGGTGATCTTCCTGCTCACCCGGGGCGGACCCGGCGACTCCACCGAGATCCTGGTGACCCAGGCCTTCCGCGAGGCGTTCGTGTCGAGCCCGCGCGACTTCGCCGGCTCGGCCACGTGGGGCGTCCTGATCCTCGCCCTGCTCATGATCTTCGCGCTGGTCTACCGGCGCTCGCTGCGCAAGCAGGGAGAGGTGTGGTGACCATGTCCACTGCGAACACCGCCCGCACGACCACCGCGGTCCGTCCCCGCGGGAGCCGTTCCCCGCTCGCCTCCGTCAGCCTGCACGGCACCCTCGTCGTGGCCGCCGTCATCGCCGTCTTCCCGGTGCTGTGGATCGTGCTGACCTCGCTCAAGCCGGCCAAGCACGCGGTCACCACCGACTTCGTCAAGGAACCGACGCTCAGCAACTACACGTACCTGCTGGAGCAGAGCCACTTCCTCAGCTGGTTCGCCAACTCCGTCCTGGTCGCCGGCATCACCACCGTCCTCGGTGTCTTCATCGCCGCCACCACCGGATACGCGGTCAGCCGCTTCAAGTTCCCCGGCATGAAGCCGCTCATGTGGACCCTGCTCATCACGCAGATGTTCCCGATGGCGATCCTCATCGTCCCGCTCTACAACCTCATGGGCGACCTGGGCCTGCTCAACCAGCCGCTCGGCCTGATCATCACCTACCTCACCATCGCCGTGCCGTTCTGCGCCTGGATGATGAAGGGCTTCTTCGACACCATCCCGGTGGAGATCGACGAATCGGGCCGCGTCGACGGACTCAACCCCTTCGGCACCTTCTGGCGCCTCATCCTGCCGCTCGCCAAGCCCGGCCTCGCCGTCACCGGCTTCTACGCCTTCATCACCGCCTGGGGCGAGGTCGCGTACGCCTCCGCCTTCATGGTCGGCGAGGAGAACCTCACCCTGGCCGGCGGACTGCAGACCTTCGTCACGCAGTACACCTCCAACTGGGGAGCCATGAGCGCCGCCTCGGTCCTCATCGCCATCCCCGCGGCGATCTTCTTCGTCTTCGCCCAGCGTCACCTCGTCGCCGGGATGACGGCAGGCGCAACCAAGGGCTGACCACCCGAGCCTGCCCCTTCTCACCCCCGGCCCGATCTCTCCAAGGACACCATGACCCAGCACCTCGCCGACGCGCTCCCCACCTCCACCGGCACGCAGCCCGGCTGGTGGAGAGAAGCGGTGATCTACCAGGTCTATCCGCGCAGCTTCGCCGACTCCAACGGAGACGGCATGGGGGACCTCGAAGGCATCCGCAGCCGCCTGCCCTACCTGAAGGAGCTGGGCGTCGACGCCGTCTGGCTCAGCCCCTTCTACGCCTCCCCGCAGGCCGACGCCGGCTACGACGTCGCCGACTACCGGGCCATCGACCCCATGTTCGGCACCCTGCACGACGCCGACGCCGTGATCCGCGAAGCCCACGACCTGGGCCTGCGCATCATCGTGGACCTCGTCCCCAACCACTGCTCCGACCAGCACGAATGGTTCAAGCAGGCGCTGCGCGAAGGCCCCGGTACCCCGCTGCGCGAGCGCTTCCACTTCCGCCCGGGCCGCGGCGCGGACGGCGCGGAGCCCCCGAACGACTGGGAGTCGATCTTCGGCGGCCCGGCCTGGACCCGGGTCGCGGACGGCGAGTGGTACCTGCACCTCTTCGCCCCCGAGCAGCCCGACTTCAACTGGGAGCACCCGGCCGTCCAGGACGAGTTCCGCTCCATCCTGCGCTTCTGGCTCGACCTCGGTGCCGACGGCTTCCGCGTCGACGTCGCCCACGGCCTGGTCAAGGCGCCCGGCCTGCCCGACCTCGGTGCCAAGGACCAGCTCAAGCTGCTCGGCAACGACGTCATGCCCTTCTTCGACCAGGACGGCGTCCACGAGATCTACCGCTCCTGGCGCCGGATCCTCGACGAGTACGAGGGCGACCGCGTCCTGGTCGCCGAGGCATGGACCCCGACCGTCGAGCGCACGGCCCTCTACGTCCGCCCCGACGAGATGCACCAGGCGTTCAACTTCCAGTACTTGACCAGCGACTGGGAGGCGACGGCGCTCCGCGAGGTCATCGACGGCTCGCTGGCCGCCATGCGCACCGTCGGCGCCCCCACCACCTGGGTGCTGTCCAACCACGACGTCACCCGGCACGCCACCCGCTTCGCCAACCCCGCCGGCCTCGGCACCCAGCTGCGCGAGCCCGGCGACCGCGAGCTGGGTCTGCGGCGGGCCCGCGCGGCGATCCTGCTGATGCTGGCACTGCCCGGTTCGGCCTACGTCTACCAGGGCGAGGAGCTCGGCCTGCCCGACGTCACCGACCTGCCGGACGAGGTCCGCCAGGACCCGTCGTTCTCCCGCGCGGCGGGCCAGGACGGCTTCCGCGACGGTTGCCGGGTCCCCATCCCGTGGTCGGGGACCGAGGCCCCGTACGGCTTCGGCACCGGCGGCAGCTGGCTCCCGCAGCCGGACTCCTGGGCGGATCTGAGCGTGGAGGCGCAGACCGGCGACCCGTCCTCCACCCTGGAGCTGTACCGGTCCGCCCTGCGGCTGCGCCGCGAGCGCCCGGACCTGGGCGATGGCGAGTCGGTGGACTGGCAGGAGGCCCCCGAGGGCGTCCTGGTCTTCCGCCGGGGGGACTTCCTCTGCGCCGCCAACACCACCGGCACGGCGGTACGGTTCCCCGTCACCGGCGAGGCCCTGCTGTCCAGCGGTGCGACGGTCGAGGACGGCGTGCTGCCGGCCGACACCACGGTGTGGTGGCAGGTGACGGCGGGGTGACCTCCCCCCTCCGGCTGACGGACATCGCCGCGCAGGCCCAGGTCAGCGAGGCGACCGTCAGCCGCGTGCTCAACGGGAAACCGGGCGTGGCGGCCGGCACCCGGCACAAGGTGCTGGCCGCGCTCGACCTGCTGGGCTACGAGCGGCCCGTCCGGCTCAAACGGCGCAGCAACGGGCTGGTCGGGCTGCTGATCCCGGAGCTCACCAACCCGATCTTCCCGGCGTTCGCGCAGGTCATAGAGCAGGCGCTGGCCGGGCACGGGTACACGCCGGTGCTGTGCACGCAGACCCCCGGCGGGGCCACCGAGGACGAACTGGTGGAACAGCTGGAGGAACGCGGGGTCACCGGGATCGTCTTCCTGTCGGGCCTGCACGCGGACGCCCACGCGGACCCCGCGCGCTACCAGCGACTGGCAGCGCGCGGGGTGCCGTTCGTCCTGATCAACGGCTTCAACGAGCAGGTGAACGCCCCGTTCATCTCCCCGGACGACCGGGCGGCGGCGGACATGGCCGTACGGCACCTGCAGGACCTGGGGCACCGCAGGATCGGGCTCGCGATCGGGCCGACGCGGTACGTGCCCTCGGCCCGCAAGGAGCAGGGCTTCCTCGCGGCGCTGCCGGATGCGGAAGCGGACGGGCTGATCCAGCGCACGCTCTTCACGGTGGAGGGCGGACACGCGGCGGGCATCGCCCTGCTGGACCGCGGCTGCACGGGCATCGTGTGCGGCAGCGATCCGATGGCGCTCGGCGTCATCCGGGCGGCGCGCGAGCGCGGGCTGCGGGTGCCGCAGGACGTGTCGGTGGTCGGCTTCGACGATTCCCCGCTGATCCCGTTCACGGACCCGCCGCTGACGACGGTCCGCCAGCCGGTGCGCGCGATGGCGACGGCGGCGGTGGGTGCCCTCCTGGAGGCGGTGTCGGGCACCCCGGTCCAGCGCACGGAGTACATCTTCCAACCCGAACTGGTGGTCCGGGGCTCGACGGCCCAGGTGCCGTAATCCTCCCGGGCGGGGCGGCGCGGGCCTGTTCCGCCCCGCCCGGGGTCCAATCGCCGAGCGATGCCGTCAGCGGCCGTGGCCGTGGCCTCCGCCGTGGCCACCACCATGGCCGCCGTCCTGGTCGACGGGGAGGGGGCCCCGGGATCGACGATCGTGAACGGGCGCATCAGGTCATCGTCCTCGTGCTCGAGGAGGTGGCAGTGGTGGACGTACGTCGCCGGGAGCTCGGTCCCGCTGTTCGCGATCCCCGCGATCGGTTCCATCGGCGGGCTCCAGGGATCGGTGATGATCCTGGTCACCGTCTCCGGGTAGGACTTGAAGGTGTCCTTGTAGGACAGTGCTTCGTCCGGGTCCGGCGGGATCGGCGGGCCGGTGAAGTATGTCGCCAGCACCGGCTTGTCCGACGCCTTGCGGCCGCCGTCGATCCACTTCTCGTAATCCGCCTGGTAAGCGGCCGCGTCGATGGGCTGCCTGTTCAGCACCTGGAAATTGACGAGGTGGACGTGCATCGGGTGCGCGTCGTGGTTGGGATTGACGTACTCCCAGATCTCCTTCGCTCCCGCCTTGACGAAGTCCTGGGACGGCTCCATGAAGGGCACCGCGTTGAACGTCATGGTGCTGAAGAGCTTGTGCTGGTACAGGACCCATTCCCGCCGGTGGATCTGCGGTTCCGGTACGAGGGGCGCGACCGCGGGTAGCTTCAGTTGCTTGGGCGGTGTGGTCCGGTCCGCACCGGACAGCGGTTTGGTGACCTGGAACTGCATGACTTCCGAGACTTCCGGCCCCAGGCCGGGCACGCCGGGGTAGTGCACCGGTGCGTGGTAGTTCGTCAACGTGAACTTCGAGCCCATGGGCATCCCGCTGAAGTCGACGATCAGGTCGTAGCGTTCGGCGGGCCCGATCAGGAAGTTCAGCATCTGCAGCGGGGCGCGGAAGCCGCCGTCGGTGCCGATCAGCCAGAACGGAAGGTTGGGCTGGAGCACCACGTCCCTGGGAGGGTCGATCCGCAGCCGCCAGAAGCGCTCGTTCGAGGCGTTGAGGATCCGCAGCCGGTAGCGCCGCGGCTCGACGGCCAGGAAGGGGTACGCCTTGCCGTTGACGACCGGGGTGTCCTCGCCCTCCTGCTGGGTCATGGTGTAGGCGAGTCTTCCGTCCTGGTGGAAGGTCCGGTCCTGCAGGATGAGAGGGACCTCGAACTCGCCCTGCGGCAGCCCGAGCCGCTCGTCGGCGGGGTCGCGGATGAGGTACAGGCCGGCCAGACCCGCGTAGACGTTGACGCTGGTCATCCCCATGCCGTGATCGTGGTACCAGAGCAGGGACGAGCGCTCGTGGTTGGTGTACGCGCAGATCGCCTCGTTGCGTCTGACCCGGTCGGGCTCCAGGGTCGTGTACGACTCGGCATGGACGCCGTCCGGGCTGAACGAATGCAGCGGCATTCCGTCGGACTGCGGTGGTGTGAAACCGCCGTGCTGGTGCACGACGTTCCACACGTTGACGTTCTCGGGAAAGGGCGGCTCGCTCGTGTAGGGAGGCGGAGCGATCGGGGCGAGCTGGGGGTCCCCGCTGCGGATCGCGTCGATCACGAACTGGAAGAGGTGCGTGGTCGGCAGCTCGTTCCGGTACTTGATGACCGTCGGCTGGTCCTTGATCACGCTGATGGTCGGCCCGAGATAGCCCATGCCGATCGGCTGGTGGCCATCGTGCGGGTTCTTGGCCCAGTAGCCCCACACGTCCGCCGGCCCGAGGTCCCGGTGGAATTGCCAGGTGCCGGGCCGCATCGTGAATTCGTAGTAGTCGGCGCCCGGATAGGCGGAGGTGTCCGGGACGGCCGTCTCCGGCGTGGGCAGCGGGTCGACGAATTTCTCCAGCGGTGGTGTCTTGGGGATCGGGGCGTCCGAAGGTGCCGGTTCGTGACCGTGACGATGGCGGGGTCCGGGATCCGCGTGCGCCGGTGCTGCCGGACCGCTCACCGCGAGCACGGCCGCACCGCCGGCGGCGCCGGCCATGAGGAAATCCCTTCGCGCAACCATCGTTTTCAGCCTTCCGCAGACGTGTGTTCCTCGGAGGCATACAGCGGTGTTCCCGGGGCATTTGCCGCAGCGCGCCGGTCCGGCGCCAGAAGCGCTCGATGGGCCCAATTAAGCGGTAATGGGGCCGGAATTGAGATCGAGCTATTGTCGGCGGTTTGAGCATATCCGCCCGTGTGACCGGATGCTTTCATCCCGTACGAAGGGTGGCCCCGGGCTGACCCCGGGTGGGCCGACCCGTCCGGCGGACCGCCCGGACCCGGTGCGGGGAGGGCGTCGCGGTCGCGTCCCGGGGGGTGAACTCGCCTCGTCGGGGCCGGAGTCCAGGGGCCCCGCCCAGGAGGACACGCCTCGGAAACAATTCTGCAATCTCTTGCGCAAACTCTTGCAGGGCTCCTACCTGGCCCCTACGGTCGCTCCAATCCCCACGTCTTCCGCCAGGAGGCCTCCCGCATGCCTGCCAGAGCCGTCAGAGCTGCAACCTTTTGCGCCACCACCGCACTTGCCGCGGCCACCCTCACGGGCCTCGGGCCGCAGGCCGTCGCCGCGCCCCCCGGTGAGAAGGACGTCACCGCCGTCCTGTTCGAGTGGCGCTTCGACTCCGTCGCCAAGGCCTGCACCGACTCCCTCGGGCCCGCCGGGTACGGGTACGTGCAGGTTTCGCCGCCGCAGGAGCACGTGCAGGGCAGCCAGTGGTGGACCTCGTACCAGCCCGTCAGTTACAAGATCGCCGGGCGGCTCGGGGACCGGGCCTCCTTCAAGGCCATGGTCGACACCTGTCACGCCGCCGGGGTGAAGGTCGTCGCCGACTCCGTCATCAACCACATGGCCGGACCGGCGGACGCCGGCGCCGCCTTCACCGGGACCGGCGGGTCTTCGTACACGAAGTACGGCTATCCGGGGCTCTATTCGGGCGCCGACATGGACGACTGCCGAGCCTCGATCTCGAACTACCAGGACCGGGGCAACGTCCAGAACTGCGAGCTCGTGCAGCTCGCCGACCTGGACACCGGCGAGGACTACGTGCGCGGGCGCATCGCCGGGTACCTGAACGACCTGCTGTCGCTGGGCGTGGACGGCCTGCGGATCGACGCCGCCAAGCACATGCCCGCCGCCGACCTCGCCAACATCAAGTCCCGGCTCACCAAGCCCGGTGCGTACTGGAAGCAGGAGGCGATATACGGGGCCGGCGAGGCCGTCTCGCCGAGCGAGTACCTCGGGAACGGGGACGTACAGGAGTTCCGGTACGCCCGGGGCCTCAAGCGGGTCTTCCAGAACGAGAACCTGGCGTACCTGAAGAACTTCGGCGAGGCCTGGGGGTACATGCCCAGCGGGCAGGCCGGGGTCTTCGTCGACAACCACGACACCGAGCGGGGCGGCGACACCCTCAACTACAAGGACGGGTCCGCCTACACGCTGGCCAACGTCTTCGCGCTGGCTTGGCCGTACGGCTCGCCCGACGTGCACTCCGGCTACGAGTGGAGCGACAAGGACGCCGGTCCGCCGGGCGGGGGCGCGGTGAACGCCTGTTACTCCGACGGCTGGAAGTGCCAGCACGCCTGGCGGGAGATCTCCTCCATGGTCGGATTCCGCAACGCCGCCCGCGGCCAGTCCGTCGGCAACTGGTGGGACAACGGCGGTGACCAGATCGCCTTCGGGCGCGGCACCAAGGCGTACGTGGTGATCAACCACGAGGGTTCCGCCCTGACCCGGACCTTCCAGACCTCGCTGCCGGGCGGCGACTACTGCGACGTGCAGAGCGGGCGGACGGTCACCGTCGGCTCGGGCGGACAGTTCACCGCCACGGTCGCCCCCGGGACGGCCCTCGCCCTGCACGCCGGGGCCCGCACCTGCTCCGGTACCCCGGCCGGCTCCGCCGGAGCCTCCTTCGGGGTGGCCGCCACCACCGTTCCCGGGCAGAACGTCTACGTCACCGGTGACCGCGCCGAGCTCGGCAACTGGAACACCGGTGGCGCGCTGAAGCTCGACCCGGCCGCGTACCCGGTCTGGAAGCTCGACGTGACGCTCCCGGCCGGGACCGCGTTCTCGTACAAGTACCTCCGCAAGGACGCTGCCGGGAACGTCACCTGGGAGAGCGGAGCCAACCGCACCGCCACCGTCCCCGCGAGCGGCAAGGTCACGCTGGCCGACACCTGGCGCAACTGAGCCGCCGCTCCACAGACCAGGGCCGTCCGGCACCACCTCCCTGCCACCACGCCGGGCGGCCCTCATCCATGCGACACGTACACAAGGAGACCTGCCTTGATACGCCCTGCCGCAGGAGTGCTCGCCGCCGCCCTGGCCGTGACGTTCCTGCCCGCCCTCCCCGCCGCGGCCGCGACCAGCGGGCCGCCCGCCCCGCCCCCGGACGCGAAACTGGCCGCCGAACCGGCCCGGCACGACTTGACCCGGGAGCAGTTCTACTTCGTGCTCCCGGACCGGTTCGCGAACGGCGACCCCGGCAACGACCGGGGCGGCCTGACCGGCTCGCGTCTGGAGACCGGCCTGGACCCCACGGACAAGGGCTTCTACCAGGGCGGTGACCTCAAGGGGCTCACCGACCGGCTCGACTACATCAAGGGGCTCGGCACCACGGCCATCTGGCTGGCGCCGATCTTCAAGAACCAGCCGGTGCAGGGCAAGGGGGCCGACGTCTCCGCCGGCTACCACGGCTACTGGATCACCGACTTCACGCAGGTCGACCCGCACTTCGGGACCAACGCCGACCTGGAGCGGCTGATCGACAAGGCGCACGGGAAGGGGATGAAGGTCTTCTTCGACGTCATCACCAACCACACCGCCGACGTCGTCGACTACCGGGAGGCGTCGTACTCGTACCTGTCGAAGGGGGCGTTCCCGTACTTGACCAAGGACGGGGTGCCGTTCGAGGACAAGGACTATGCGGACGGGAAGACGAAGTTCCCGAAGGTGGACGGCGGGTCCTTCCCGAGGACGCCCTTCGTGCCGGACGCGAAGAAGAACCTCAAGGTGCCGGGCTGGCTCAACGACCCGACGATGTACCACAACCGCGGGGACTCCACCTTCGCGGGCGAGTCCTCCGACCAGGGCGACTTCTTCGGTCTCGACGACCTGTGGACCGAGCGTCCCGAGGTCGTCAGCGGGATGGAGAAGATCTACGAGAAGTGGGTGCGGGACTTCCGGATCGACGGCTTCCGGATCGACACGGTCAAGCACGTCAACACCGAGTTCTGGACGCAGTGGGCGACCGCCCTCGACGCCTACGCGGCCAAGCGCGGCCGTGACGACTTCTTCATGTTCGGCGAGGTCTACTCCGCCGACACGGCCGTCACCTCCCCGTACGTGACCCGCGGCAAGCTCGACGCCACCCTCGACTTCCCGCTCCAGGACGCGATCCGCGCGTACGCCTCCCAGGGCGCGGCGGCCGGCCGGCTGGCCTCCGTCCTCGGCGACGACTACCGGTACACCTCAGGCAAGGCCAACGCCTACGAGCAGGTGACCTTCCTCGGCAACCACGACATGGGCCGCTTCGCCACCTTCCTCAAGCAGGACCGGCCGGGGGCCGGTGAGCAGGAGCTGCTGGAGCGCTACCGGCTGGCCAACGAGCTGATGTTCTTCGCCCGGGGCAATCCGGTGATCTACTCCGGTGACGAGCAGGGCTTCACGGGCGCGGGCGGCGACAAGGACGCCCGGCAGCCGCTGTTCGCCACGCAGGTCGCCGACTACCTGGACGACGACCAGCTCGGAACGGCGCGCACGCACGCGAGCGATGCCTACGATCCGGGACACCCGCTCTACCAGCAGATCAGTGCTCTCTCCAAGCTGACGAAGGCGCACCCGGCCCTGCGCGACGGCGTTCAGAGTGAACGTTTCTCCGACGGTTCCGTCTACGCCTTCGCCCGCACCGACACCAAGACCCGCACCGAGTACCTGGTCGCCGCCAACAACGGCGCCGCATCCCGCACCGTCGAGATCGACGCCCCCGCCGGCACCCAGTACCGCACCCTCTACGGCGGCACCGCGCTGATCCGCGCCTCGGCGGCCGGCAAGCTCACCGTGCCCGTCCCCGCCCTCGGCTCCGTGGTCCTCCAGGCCGTGACCCCCGCCGCCAAGCCCACCGTCAAGCCCACCCTGACCCTGAAGGCCCCGGCCGCCGGCGCCACCGGCACCGTCGAGCTCTCCGCCGACGTCAGCGGCGGCGGCCTGAACCGCGTCGTCTTCGCCGCCCAGACCGGCAACGAGAAGTGGCAGGTCCTCGGCACCGCCGACCACGCCCCCTACAAGGTCACCCAGCACCTCGACGCCAAGACCCCGGCCGGCACCGCCCTGCGCTACAAGGCCGTCGTCGTCGACTCCGCCGGCCGCACCGCGAGCGCCCTCGCCGCCTCCGCCACCGGCCAGGCCCCGCCCACCGAGATCCCCACCGCCACCCAGCGGGACTACGCCGTCGTCCACTACAACCGCCCCGACGGCGACTACACCAACTGGCGGCTCTACGCCTGGGGCGACCTCGCCGACGGCGAAGCCACCCCCTGGCCGGCCGGCCACGACTTCACCGGCCGCGACGCCTACGGCGCCTTCGCCCACGTCAAGCTCAAGCCCGGCGCCTCCTCCGTCGGCTACCTCGTCATCGACAAGGACGGCAACAAGGACGTCGCCGCCGACCGCACCATCGACGTGACGAAGACCGGCGAGATCTGGCTGGAGCAGGGCAAGGAACCCGCCCGCACCGACCGCCCCGCCTACCCGCCGCAGGACCAGTCCAAGGCCGTCCTGCACTACCAGCGCCCCGACCGCGCCTACGACGGCTGGGGCCTGCACGTCTGGACCGGAGCCGCGAACCCCACCGACTGGTCCAAGCCGCTGTTGCCCACCCGCACCGACTCCTACGGCGCGGTCTACGAGGTCCCGCTCGCGCCCGGCGCCACCAGCCTCAGCTACATCCTCCACAAGGGCGACGAGAAGGACCTGCCCACCGACCGGTCCCTGGACCTGAAGGCCACCGGCCACGAGGTGTGGATGCTGGGCGGTCAGGAGCAGTACCTCCTCCCGCAGCCCGCCGGTTCCGCAGCCGCCCTGGACCTCACCAAGTCCCAGGCCGTCTGGATTGACCGCGACACCCTCGCCTGGAACGCCCCCGCCACGGCCGCCTCCGTGCAGCTCCTCGCCTCCCGCGAAGGCGCCGTCAAGGCCGAGAACGGCACCCTGACCGGCCGCGCCCAGTGGCTGCGGCTGGGCAAGACCGAGCTCACCGCCGCCCAGAAGCAGAAGTTCCCGCACCTGGCCGCGTACGGCGCCTACACCGTCGACCCGCGCGACCGCGCCCGGGTCCGCGAGGCCCTGCGCGGACAGCTCGTCGCGAGCGCCCGCGCCGCGAACGGCGCGGTCCTCGCCGCCACCGGCGTCCAGCTCGCAGGCGTCCTCGACGACCTGTACGCGACGACCGCCTCCCTCGGCCCCGTCTTCAAGGACGGCCGCCCCACCCTCTCCGTCTGGGCCCCCACCGCCCAGCAGGTCTCCCTCGAACTCGACGGCCGCACGGTCGCCATGCGCCGCGACGACGCCACCGGCGTCTGGTCGGTGCGCGGCGAACGCTCCTGGACCGGCAAGCCCTACCGCTACGACGTGAGCGTCTGGGCCCCGAGCACCCGCCAGGTGGTCCGCAACCTCGTCACCGACCCCTACTCCACCGCCCTCACCGCGGACTCCGTCCGCAGCCTGGTCGTGGACCTGGCCGACCCGAAGCTCGCCCCGCCCGGCTGGAAGACCCTGCGCAAGCCCGCGCCCGTCCCCTTCGCGTCCGCTCAGATCCAGGAGCTGCACGTCCGTGACTTCTCCGTCGCGGACCGCACCACCACCCACCCCGGCCAGTACCTGGCCTTCACCGACACCGCCTCGGCGGGCATGCGGCACCTGCGCGACCTGGCCGCCGCCGGCACCTCCTACGTCCACCTCCTGCCGGCCTTCGACATCGGCACCATCCCGGAGAAGGCCGCCGACCGCACCGAGCCCGCATGCGAGCTCACGGTGTACGCCCCCGACTCGCAGGAACAGCAGGCGTGCGTGGCCGCCGCGGCCGCGAAGGACGCGTACAACTGGGGCTACGACCCGCTGCACTACACCGTCCCCGAGGGCAGCTACGCCAGCGACCCGAACGGCACGGCCCGCACCGTCGAGTTCCGCAAGATGGTCCAGTCCCTCAACGGGTCCGGACTGCGCACGGTGATGGACGTCGTCTACAACCACACCGTCGCCGCGGGCCAGTCGGACAAGTCGGTCCTCGACCGCATCGTCCCCGGCTACTACCAGCGCCTGCTGCCCGACGGCAGCGTCGCCACCTCCACCTGCTGCGCCAACACCGCCCCCGAGAACGCCATGATGGGGCGCCTGGTCGTCGACTCGATCGTCACCTGGGCCAAGGAGTACAAGGTCGACGGCTTCCGCTTCGACCTGATGGGCCACCACCCGAAGGCCAACATCCTGGCCGTCCGCTCGGCCCTCGACGCCCTGACGGTCGCCAAGGACGGGGTCGACGGAAAGCGGATCGTCCTCTACGGGGAGGGCTGGAACTTCGGCGAGATCGCCGACGACGCCCGCTTCGTGCAGGCCACGCAGAAGAACATGGCCGGAACCGGCATCGCCACCTTCTCCGACCGGGCCCGTGACGCCGTCCGCGGCGGCGGCCCCTTCGACGAGGACCCGCGGGTCCAGGGCTTCGCGTCCGGCCTGTTCACCGCCCCCAACGCCTCGCCCGCGAACGGCACCGCCGAGCAGCAGAAGGCACGCCTCCTGCACGCCCAGGACCTGATCAAGGTCGGGCTCTCCGGCAACCTCGCCTCGTACGCCTTCACCGACACCACCGGCCGCCGCAGCAAGGGCTCCGAGCTGGACTACAACGGCGCCCCGGCCGGCTACGCGGCCGCCCCCGGCGACGCCCTGGCCTACGCCGACGCCCACGACAACGAATCGCTGGCCGACGCCCTGACCTACAAGCTCCCGCCGGCCACGAGCAACGCGGACAAGGCCCGCATGCAGGTCCTGGCCATGGCCACGGCCACCCTCTCGCAGGGCCCGGCCCTCTCCCAGGCGGGTACGGACCTGCTCCGCTCCAAGTCCCTGGACCGCAACTCCTACGACAGCGGCGACTGGTTCAACGCCATCCACTGGGACTGCCGGGACGGCAACGGCTTCGGCCGCGGGCTGCCCCCGGCCGCCGACAACGCCTCGAAGTGGCCCTACGCGAAGCCGCTGCTCACGGCAGCGGCGCCCACCTGCACCGACATCGGCGCCACCTCGGCGGCCTACCGCGACCTGCTGCGGATCCGCACCACCGAGCCCGACTTCGCCCTCACCACGACCGAGGCGGTCCAGTCCCGGCTGGCCTTCCCCCTCTCGGGCAAGGACGAGACCCCGGGCGTCATCACCATGACCCTGGGCGACCTGGTGGTCGTCTTCAACGCGGCCCCCACCACCCAGGCCCAGCGCGTCCCCGCCCTCGCCGGCACCGGCTACCGGCTGCACCCGGTCCAGGCCGCGGGCTCCGACGCCACCGTCAAGCAGTCCGCGTACGACGCGAAGACAGGAGAGTTCACCGTCCCCGCCCGCACCGTCTCGGTCTTCACACGGCGCTGAGCCGGTCCAGCCGCTTCTCCAGCAGGATCACCCCGTAGGTCTTGCCGTCCTTCCCCTCCTTGTTGGGGAGCTCCCCGACCACCCGGTAGCCCGCACCCCGGTAGTACGCGAGCAGCCGGGGGTTGGTGGAGACGCAGTCCAGCCGCGCCCGTTCCCGACCGGTCCGGGCGGTCCGCCGCTCGGCGTGTTCGAGCAGGCGCCGCCCGGCCCCCGCGGGGGCCACCTCGCGCGCCACCATCAGCCGGTGCACGTAGCCGGCCACGGGCGGCTGGACCCCCCAGGCCTCCTCGTCGGACCACCACAACTCGTAGGCCCCGCACACGCGCCCGTCGGCATCGGCGGCGAGCCACACCTCGCCCTCGCGCATCTTCGACCGGAAGTGCGCGGCGTCCTTGTCGCCGGGCTTCCACTGATCGATCCCGTGCTTGCGCATCCACCGGGCAGCCTGGTCGTACAGCTGCACCAGCGTGCCGGCGTCCTTCTCCTCGGCCGGCCGGAACAGGATCTCGTCGTCAATGATCACGCGGGCATTATCGATGATCATGGGCGGCCGCCACACCCCGGATTCGGTGCGGATTC
This sequence comes from Streptomyces sp. NBC_00273, assembly GCF_036178145.1. NCBI lineage: Bacteria > Bacillati > Actinomycetota > Actinomycetes > Kitasatosporales > Streptomycetaceae > Streptomyces > Streptomyces sp. NBC_00273. The sequence goes on from NZ_CP108067.1 coordinate 6,791,032, forward strand.
AGCGCGACTTCCGCACCCCGCCCGGCACTTAGAACTCCTAACAAAATGATCTTTGAGGTGGTTGGATTGTTCCGGACCGGTGATCTGGGGGTGCGGGGTGGCTCGACCAAAGCCGTGGGAAGTCGATGACGCATTGTGGGTGGTGGTTGAGCCGCTGTTGCCCAAGGTCGAGCGTCGGACCCGGCATGCGGGACGCAAGCGGCATCCGGACCGGCTGGTGTTCCAGGGCATTCTGTTCGTGCTGCATACCGGGATCGCCTGGGAACACCTGCCGCAGGAACTGGGCTTCGGCTCGGGCATGACCTGCTGGCGACGCCTGGCGGAGTGGACCGAGGCTGGCGTGTGGTCCCGGCTGCACGAGGTACTCCTCGCCAGACTCCGCGGCGCGAACGCTCTGGACTTCTCCCGTGCGGCGGTCGATGGGTCCCACATCCGTGCGTTAAAGGGGGACCCAAGACCGGACGAAGCCCAGTGGACCGGGGCAGGATGGGCAGCAAGCACCACCTGATCACCGACGCCACCGGCATCCCGCTTGCAGCCACCCTGACCGGCGGCAACCGCAACGACGTCACCCAGCTGATCCCGCTCCTCCAGGCCGTGCCGCCCGTGCGCGGCCAGCGTGGCCGACCTCGACGCCGGCCTGACGTGGTGCTGGGCGACCGCGGCTACGACCACGACAAGTACCGCCGTCTGGTCTGGGGCCTGGGTGTCAAGCCGCTGATCGCTCGCCGTGGCATCGAGCACGGCTCCGGCCTGGGTACCCAACGTTGGGTCGTGGAGCGCGCGTTCGCTCACCTGCACTGGTTCCGCCGCCTACGGATCCGCTGGGAGATACGCGACGACATCCACGAAGCCTTCCTCACCCTCGGATGCGCGCTGATCTGTTGGCGGCGGCTGCGCTCTGTATTGAGCGGCGCCGCGGGCTAATCACCCCGCTGCGAGCCGGTTGAGGACTTCCACCGGGGTGAAGCTCCAGCCGACGAGGCGCGGTCCGCTCCAGTTGATCCCGATCATGTATCCCTCTTGGGCGGCATCGGGCAGATCGCTATCCCGCCAGGCGTCGAGGGGCATGGACTCAACACGTAGCCCGTGCCCCCAGATCTTCGCCGCCCTCTGGGCGCGGGCCATGGTCGACCAGTAGGGAAGATTCCGCGTGCCGTCCGCGGAGAGGGGAGCCGGGCTTCCCTCGTCATCCCGGACAAACCAGACCACTCCGCTCTGGCGGGCCTCTCGGAAGAACGCTGCCGCTTGCGAACCACTCTGACTCATGCCACGGGAGCCTAGCGTCCCCCGCTACTCATTTCGTTAGTGGTTGTTAGGCCGACGCCCCGCCCGGTACGGTCTCCGACGCCCCGCCCGGCACCAGCGCACCGAGCCGCCCGACCAGCTCCCCGAAGGGCCCGTCGGCGGGCTCGCCGGCCAGGATCCCCACGAGGATCCCCGCCATCTCCGCGTCGTACGCGGCGCTCACGGCGGCCAGCGCGGCGAAGTCGTGCACCAGCTGCAGTTCCAGTTCGCCCCGCGGGATCCGGCGCCCGTCCAGCCAGATCAGCGCGGTGGACTCGGCGAGCGACACCCAGGACCGCACCACGAGCTCCAGGCGCGCGGGCGTGCGCTCCAGCCCGACGCCCAGGTGCGTGAGGATCTGCTCGTACGCCGCCTGCCGGACCTCGTCGATCATCGCGTTCGTCCGGCTGCTGCCGACGGCCGGACCGCCGCGCATCAGCGCCGAGAAACCCGGCCCGTGGTCGTCGACGAAATCGAAGAACCGCCCCATCACCCGCAGCAGGCGCGCCCCGAGCGGCCCCTCCCGGGGCTCCACGAACCGCAGCGCCAGCTCGTCGGCCGCCCGTCGCAGCGCGGCCTCGTACAGGCTCAGCTTGCCCGGAAAGTAGTGGTAGACGAGCGGCCGGGATATCCCGGCGGCCGCCGCGATCTCGTCGATCGACACATCGTCGGGCGAGCGGTGGCTGAACAGCTCCAGGGCCACCCCGATCAGCTGCTGCCGCCGCTCCTCGACACCCATCCTGCGTCGCACCCCGGTTGTCATGCGGAACACCCTACTGGGGAGGGTTCACAGGTCCAGGACCAGTCGGTCCCCCTGCGCGCGGGAGACGCACAGCAGCATCGAGTCCCCGCGCTCCTGGTCCGTGAGGAGCTCGTCGCGGTGGTCCACCCCGCCCGCCAGCACCCGGTGTTGGCAGGTCCCGCAGAAACCCTGCTCGCAGGAGTACGGGGTGTCCGGCAGCTCCCGGCGCACCGCGGCCAGCGCGCTCTCGTCCGCGGCCACCTCGACGACCCGCCCCGAGCGGCGCAGTTCGACCGTGAAGGCCCGCCCCGGACCGGGCTCGCCCGCCGGGGCGAACCGCTCCAGGTGCACCGCCGCCGGATCCGCGGCCGCCGCCGTGACGGCGGCCATCAGCGGCTCCGGACCGCAGCAGTAGACCAGCGTGCCCGGCCCCGCCGCGGCCACCGGAGCCAGGTCGGGCAGGCCCGTCTCGTCCTCGGGGAAGACCGACACCCGGTCGCCGTAGGGCGCGAGGTCGTCCAGGAAGGGCATCGAGTCGAGGGTGCGGCCCCCGTACAGGAGGGTCCAGTCGGCGCCCGCCGCCGTGGCGGCCCGCAGCATCGGCAGGATCGGCGTGATGCCGATGCCGCCCGCGACGAAGACGTACGAGGCCGCCGGGACCAGCTCGAAGCGGTTGCGCGGCGGGCGCAGCTCCAGCTCGGCGCCCTCGACCAGCTGGGCGTGCGCCTCGCGCGAGCCGCCCCGGCCGTCCTCGACCAGCCGGATCGCGATCGTGTACAGGCCGCCGTCCGCCGGGTCGCCGCACAGCGAGTACTGACGGACCAGGCCCGAGGGCAGGGTGACGTCCACGTGCGCGCCCGGGGTCCACGCCGGGAGCTCCGGCGACTCCAGGGTCAGCCGCAGCACGCCCTGGGCGGGCTGTGCACGGGAGACGATCAGCGCCCGCAGCGCGCGGCGCGGGGAGTGGCCCGAGACCGGTGTCTCCAGGGCCGGCAGCGGCCAGAGCGGGGAGTCGCCGATGCGGCGCCTCAGGGCCCGCCGGGTCACCCAGGCCGCGCCCAGGGCGGCCGTGACCGCGAGGGCGCGCCTCATGCCCGTACCCCGCCGTTCGCACCGGGGGAGGCGGCGAGATAGGCCACCGCCTGGGCCGTAGAGCCCTCCTGCGAGGGGTGGTAGGTGCGGGAGAGGTACTTCGGGACGGACTTCAGCATCGCTCCCGTCGACGGGAGCACCCCCTGCTGCCCGGCCACGAAGAACTTCCCGAAGGAGGCCTTGCCGTCCACCAGGTGCGGGTCGTTCTCCATGAAGAAGCGCACCCCGCGCTGCCACAGGAACACCAGGGCCGAGAAGGCGGTCGCCCAGGTCCGGGCGCGGCGGCGGTAGCTGCCGTCGACGTGCATGAAGAGGTCGAAGGCCACCGAGCGGTGCTCGACCTCCTCCGCCCCGTGCCAGCGCAACAGGTCCAGCATGGTGGGGTCGGCGCCCCGCCGGTCGAGCGCGTCGGCGTTCAGCACCCAGTCGCCCAGGAACGCCGTGTAGTGCTCGATCGCCGCGATCATCGCGACCCGTTCCATCAGCCACCAGTGGCGGGCCCGCCCCGGCGGCAGGGTCCGGTCGCCGAGGAGCTTCTCGAACAGCCAGTCCACCTGCGCGGTGTAGGGGGTCGGGTCCAGCCCGAGCCGCTTGAGGTGGGGGAGCACGTCGTCGTGCGCGGTGGCGTGCATGGCCTCCTGGCCGATGAAGCCGACGACGTCCGCCCGTAGTTGCTCGTCCTCGATGTACGGGAGCACCTGCTTGTAGACGTGCACGAACCAGCGCTCCCCGGCGGGGAGCAGCAGGTGCAGCACGTTGATCATGTGCCCGGAGAAGGGGTCGCCGGGCAACCAGTGGAGCGGGGTGTCCTCCCAGCCGAAGGACACGTTCCGGGGCCTCAGGTCCACGTGTTCCGACGCCACGGGGGCGGGCGCGAGCGGCGTATTAGACATAGCGTCAATGTACTGACGGGTAGCGGGGAGGAGAAGCCCCCTGGGCGGACTTCTACGACATGCCACTGCCCGGACGCGTCCGCGCCCGGGCAGTGGCATGTCGATGGGTGGAAGTGCCTGCGGCCGCGCGGGCTACCGCCCGACGTGGCCGGTCGTGAGCGCCCACTCGCGGTTCAGGGTGCCCAGCGGGATCCGCCGCTCGAAGACGGGCGTGCCGAACAGCGACAGCTGGAGCTGGAGGTTCCCGCTCAGGTCGAAGCCGCCGTACAGCGCCCAGGCGCCGTCGAGGGAGGTCTTGCCGTCGCTGGACGCGGTCGCCTTGATGTCTCCCTCGCCGCGCAGGTACGGGGCGAAGTCCGCGGTGACGCCGACGGCGCCGTAGAGGCCGACGGAGGCCTCGGCGCCGAGCGCGCCCTTGACCTTTCCGGCGGCGGTGACGCTCGCCTTGACCGGCGTGCTCTTCACGTTCGAGGCGCTCACCGGGGTCCAGCCCTTGCCCGCGGCGTAGCTGCCGCCGACCTTGAAGTCGCCCTTGACGTCCTGCTGGACGTCGAGGGTCACGCGGCCGTCGGCCTCCACCTGGATGTAGCAGGTCAGGTCGAGGTTGACGACGACCGGAACCGGGCCGACCTGGATGACGGGCGAGCTGTGCAGCTTGGCGAACGGGATCCGCTTGGGCGCTCCGGTGCTCGCTGCGGCGCGGCCCTGGAGCTTCCACTGCGAGGACCAGTCACCGCTCATGCCGAGGAAGGCGCCGCGCGGACCGGGGGCGCCGCCGGTGCTGCCGTCGTACGCGAACTCGACCTGCGGGGCAAGCTGGACGAACCCGGACACCGAGGCGCCGGCCGAGGCGGGGGCGTCCTTCGCGGTGTCGATGGAGGCGTTGACGTCGAGCCGCAGGTTGCCGAGCGGCAGCTTCGCGCCCTCGGGGCCGAAGGTCAGGCCCGGGCCCTTGGCCCAGGAGAAGGTGACGCCCTTCGTCAGGGGTTCGACGGTGACCGCCGCCGGGTCGACGGGGACCTTGCCGTCGGCCTTGTCGTCGCCCAGGACGGCGGCCAGCGTGGTGGAGGCGGTCTTGACCTCGGTGCCCTTGTCGGTTTTGCCGACGACCTCGGTGACCTTGGCGAGCAGTCCGGCCGGGGCGCCGGGGGCGGGTGCGCTGGCGATGACGTCGCCCACCGCGACGGGCTTGCCGGCCTCGGGGGACTTGCCGGTCTCAGGGGACTTGCCGGTCCCGGACGACTTGCCGGGCGAGGGCGAACGGCTCGGCTCCGGGGCGGACTTGGCGATGACGGCCCGACCGCTGGCCTTGTCGTAGGAGGCGACCTTAAGCGTGGACTGCTCGGTCTTGCCCTTCCCGTCGGCCCGGGCCACGGCCGCCGGTGTGGGCGTTCCCTGCGGAGCCGCGGCCACGTCGAGCTGCTGCGACGTGCCGTCGGACGACGAGGGGGTGACGGCGGCGGGGGCGGCCGGGTCGGCGGCGCCGGTGTGAGGGGTCGAGCCGCAGCCGGTGGCGGTCAGGGCGAGGGCGGTCAAGCCGGGTATGAGGAGGCGTCGGGCGAGCGTGCGCACGTGGGGTGACCTTCAGGTGGGGGAGGGGTGTTGGGGGTTACCGCTTGGTAACCGGAACCCGATCATGCCATGTGTTGACGGCGACCGTCATGTCCGGATCCCGCCAACTACCCCACCGTTCATGACGGTTGAAGGTTCACCCACCGCGAACGCCTACCGGAGCACCCCCGCCTTCGTCCCGTCCGTCAACTTGCCCGACAGGTCCACCTGCGCGCCCGCCTGCGCTTTCACCGCCAGCCGGTTGCCGCTCGCCGACCCGCTCACCCCGCCGCCCGACACCGACAGCGAGGCGAACTGCGCACTGCCCGCCGCCAGCACGTACCACTGACCGGCCCGCGACTTCCACAGCACGCCCGCCAGCACTCGCGGCTCCCGCGGCCCGCAGGCCGCCGACCCCTCCGAGCGGGCCGCCTGCGCCGCCATCGGGGCGCCCGGCGCCAGGAACTGCGCCTGCACCCGATCGGCCGCCCCCTGCCAGGTCTCGGCCCGCGTGCAGAGCCAGGCCGCCGTCCCGTCGCCCTCCGGTAGCGGCTGCTTCGCGTACGTCCACGCGTTGACCGTGCGGACCCCGTGCGAGCGGACCGCCGGCAGCAGACAGGCGATCCTCGACCAGTCCCCGAGCTCCGCGGCCTCCGTCACGTCGCGCTCGGCACCCGGCGCACCCGACGTCAGCCGGGCCGGGGTCAGTTCACCGAGGTCGGTGATCAGCCGGGTGGCGCCGTCGCCCGTCAGGGCCAGCGCGTTCCAGCTCGTGCAGTTGCCCGCCGGGGCCGGGCCCGCCACCGGCGGGGTCACCCCGTCCGGGGTCGGCTTCAGCACCACCACGGGGGCGGCGGGCTTGAGCAGGTCCCGCAGGGCCGTACCGGTGACCCAGGGCGCGGTGAGATAGCGGACGTTGCCGTCGACCCGGCTGAGCACCAGCGCGGTGGCGGTCTCCGCCGAGGCGCCGTCGGTCCGGGCGAAGTCGAGGGCGGCGCCCGCCGTCCCGGTCCGCGGTTCGGCGTACCGGACCACGCGCAGGCCGTCGTACAGCAGGACCACGACGGCCTGGTCCACGGCGCCCGCGAACAGCAGCTGCGCCGGCCCCATCGGCGGCCCGGAGGGCGTGCCCGCCGTGGCCGAGGTGACCACCGAGGCCCCGGGCCGGGCCCACACGGCCAGCGCCCGGCGCAGCAGCTCCGTGTCCCCGATCCGGTCGCCGCGGGCGGGCCAGGTGGAGAAGTCCGTACGGGACGAGGTGTGCCAGAGGGCGGGCGCGGCCCGGACCAGCTTCGCGGGATCCAGGGCCTGCTCGGCCGCGGCGTTGCGCGCGTACGGCGGGGCGGCGGCCCCGTCCGAGCCCCAGCCCCCGCCGGGCAGCGCGAGCAGCGCCCCGCACACGGCGAGGGCGGCCCCGGCGGCCAGCGCGGCCCGCCCGAGACGGCGCCGCCGCAGCAGGTCGGTGGGCCGGGCCTGGAGCACGCACGGGTCGAACTCGGGCGAGGCGAACAGGGCGTCGTTCGCCGGATCCCCGGACTCCCGGGCCGCGGCGGCCGGATCAGGGACCCCGGCCTCGTCGAGCACCCGCAGCACCTCGGGCTCGGACAGCCGCTCCAGGGCCCGCAGCACGCAGGCGGCCCGCCCCGGCCCGTCGAGCGTGGCCAGCCACTGGTCGAGGGCGAGCTCCTCGGCCCCGCCCGAGCGGGGGAACAACCGCAGCCCCCACACCTGGGGGAGCACCGGCGGGAGTTGCGCGCGCCGCGGCAGCGCCCGGAAGGTCAGCGGGATCCCCGCCTCCAGGGCGGCGCGCAGCACGCGCAGCCGGACGTACGCGTACCCGGAGTCCTCCGCCCCGACCCGCTGCCCCGGAACCCCGCCCCGTACGGCGGCCGCGGCCGCCCCCGAGTCCCGCCGGCCGCGCGGCAGCGCCCGCTGGACCAGCGAGTGGGCGGTGAGCACCCGCCGGTTGCGGCCGAGGGCGGGCGGCAGCACCAGATAGGCGAGCCGCACCAGCCGGGGGTAGTGCTCGACGATGGCGGCCTCGGCCTGCTCGACGTCCGGCGGCACGGGAGAAGGGGGGCGGGTGGCGGTATCCGGCGCAGTCACGTTCAGCAGAACGAGCGAATCGTCGGATGGTCACCGGTCCCGGCCCCCGGCCCGTGCCCCCGGAGCAGGACTCGGGGCTCGGGCCTAGGGGTCAGGGTCCGGGGTCAGGCCACCAGACGGGCGCGCAGTGCCTCGACCGTCTCGTCGGCGACACCGAGCCCCTCGCGCACGTACTTCTCCATGGAGCCGTACCGCGTCTCGACCTCGTCCAGGGCCGCCCGCAGGTAGGAGGGGAAGACGCCGATCAGCGCGAGCGCGATGTCCGGGTCGCCGCCGGCCGCCGTGAAGCCCTCGATCAGCGGGGCGAAGGCCTGCTTGACCGCCGGATTGACGGACAGGTATTCGGCCATCAGGGTCTCGTCGTCCGCACCCAACAGCGCCAGGATGACCGTCGCGCCCCAGCCGGTCCGGTCCTTGCCCGCCGTGCAGTGGAACAGCAGCGGGCCCGAGTCGGCGTCGGCGACCTCGGTGAGCAGCATCCGGTACGCGGCCTGCGCGGATCCGGAGTTCACGAAGGACCGGTAGGTGTCGGCGAACAGCGCCTGTGCCCGCCCGCCGCCCAGGTGCTCCTCGGCCACGGCCGGGTCGGACAGCAGGTCCTTGAGCTGCACCGCGGCGGGCAACCTGGCGGAGTTCAGCTTGTCGGCGAGGACGTCACCGACCAGGATCCGGGCCCCGGCGGGTATCCGGTCGGGGTGGTCGGCGCGCTCGGCGTCGGTGCGGAAGTCGATGACGGTACGCAGGCCCAGCCCGGCCACCACCGGGTCGGCGTCGAGGTCGAGCCGGTCGAGCTGGCCGGAGCGCAGGACCAGGCCGGGGCGGACGGTGCGGCCGCCGGGGAGCGGGGTGCCGCCGAGGTCGCGGAGGTTGGCGACGGTGGTGGACGGGGTGGCGGTCATTGTGGCAGCTCCTGCGAGGTGTGGTTCATATAATTTTCTGATGTTTTGCCCCGGAAAGGTAATCGAGGGTCAGTGAGATCCCGATGCCCACCCCGAGCGCCGCCAGGTGCCCGGCGTCCGTGAAGGTCCGCCCGCGCCGGACCAGGGGGGCCGCCGCGAGCGCCAGCAGTCCCACCCGCGCGACCGTACGGACGGCCCCGCGCGGCAGGGCCGAGGTCAACGAGCCGAGCACGGTGTTGAACCCGTAGCTCGTTCCCACGTCCACCGCGCGCCGCGTCCCCTGATCGGCGCTCCCGCGCAGGGCGCCGTAGACGAGGAGGGTCGCCGCGGCGTGCCCGAACAGGAAGACCGAGGCCGCCCACCACGCTCCGTACGCGTACTCGGCGTACCCGAGGACCGCGACGAGCAGCAGCGCGTAGGGCAGGGGCATCGGCTCCTCGACGACGAAAGCGCTGCTCAGCAGCGTCTCCCAGCGTCCGGCGGCGAGATTGTCGACATTCGTGGAGCAGCCCCGGAGGAGCCGCTCGCGCTCGGCCGGCCCCGTGCGTTCCAGGGCGTAGGCCCCGAACTGCACCCCTCCGGCGTACACCGCTCCCCACGGAATTGGATTCATCTACTCATGATCGGATAAGCCTCTGGCGGGAACCAAGGCGCCCCGTGCGAACATGTCCCGGCCATGTTCGAATCATTCGCGCCGATGCGCGCCACGCGAGCCGCAATATTCGCGGCGATGTGCGTCGCCCTGGGCGCGATGGGGCATTCGTCCATGTCCGGAACGGACATTCCGCTCTTCGGCCTTCTGGGTGCTTTCGGGGTGACCTGCGGATTCGCATGGCTCGCCGCCGGGCGCCGGCGGGGCCCCGTGGGCATCACCGCCGCGGTGCTCTCCGTGCAGGGCGCACTGCACCTGGTCTTCTCGGGGAGCACGGCCGCGAAGCAGTTCGCCGCTCCCGCGACGATGCACGGCCACCACCCCGTGTCGGCCGCGGACGCGGGCGCCATGGCCACCGAAGGCCCCGGCATGGCCGACATGGCCCACATGGCGGGTGCCGCATGGATGGCGGACGCCACCGGCACGGCCGGCACGGCCGGTCACGGCGGCGCCGCGATGATCGCCGCCCACGTGCTCGCCGGAGTGCTCTGCGCCGCCTGGCTCGCGCGCGGCGAGGCCGCCGTCTTCCGGCTGGCCCGCGTCCTGGCCACCGCCGCGCTGCACGCGGCCCGACCGCTCGCCCGCGCGCTCGCCCTCGTCCGGGCACGGGTGGCCGCCGTACCGGCCCCGCCCGTCTTCCCCGCCCGGTACGAACGGCCGCGCCGCCTGCGCGGAGCCGTGCACGCCCATGCCGTGGTGCGCCGCGGGCCGCCCGGACGCGCTCCGCTCCCGCGTTCCACGGCCCCCGGCCGGCCTGCCCACGCCTGATCCGGCGCAGCGGCGACGCCTGGGGCTCCTGTCCCCATGTCTTCGCCAACACTGAGGATCCCCATGTCTCTTGACGAGGCTCAAGACGTCCGCACCCCGGACGTCGAACCGGCCGGAACGGCCAAGAACCGCGGCGGCTGGGCCGCCGTACGGCCGCTGCTCCTGCGCATGCACTTCTACGCGGGGCTGCTCATCGCCCCGGTGATCTTCCTCGCCGCCGCCACCGGGCTGCTCTACGCCGCCTCCTGGCAGGCCGAGAAGATCATCTACTCCGACGAGCTGACCGTCGCCCGCGTCGGCGAGAGCGTCCTGCCGCTCAGCGCCCAGGTCGACGCGGCCAAGGGCGCCGCCCCCGAGGGCGAGGTCGTGTCCGTGTGGCCCGCCCCCGACACCGAGGCGACCACCCGAGTGATCATGGAGAGCCCGGGCCTCCCCGAGGGCGAGACCCTCACCGTCTTCGTCGACCCGTATACGGCCGAGGTGCGCGGTCAGCTCGCCACCGCCGGCGACGCGCTGCCGCTGCGGGCCTGGCTGAGCGAGTTCCACTCCAGCCTCCAGCTCGGCGAGTTCGGCCGGAACTACAGCGAGCTCGCCGCGAGCTGGATGTGGGTGGTCGCGCTCGGCGGACTCGCCCTGTGGATCGGCCGCCGCCGCAAGCGCAGGTCGCAGCTGGTCCTCCCGGACCGGGGGGCCACCGGCCGACGCCGCACCCTGTCCTGGCACGGAGTCGTCGGCCTGTGGGCCGTCGCCGGCCTCGTCGTCCTCTCCGCAACCGGCCTGACCTGGTCGAAGTACGCCGGCGAGAACATCGGGCAGCTCCAGGACAGCCTCGGCGGGGCCACCCCCGCCGTCTCCGCGCAGCTCAACGCCGGGGCGGACGCCGGCTCCGACGAGCACGCCGGGCACACCATGCCCGACGGCACGCAGATGGCCCCGCCGCCCGCGCCCACCGCCGACGTCGGCCTCGACAAGGCCGTGGACGCCGCCCGGGCCGCGGGCGTCACCGAGGCGCTCCGCGTGACCCTGCCCGCCAAGGGCAAGGGATACGTCATCAAGGAGCAGGACAAGCTGGTGCCGGTGCACCTGGACTCGGTCGCCGTCGACCCCGCGGACGCCCGCGTCATGGACGAACTGCGCTTCGCGGACTACCCGCTGCTCGCCAAGATGACCCGCTTCGGCATCGACCTGCACATGGGCACGACCTTCGGGCTCGTCAACCAGATCGCGCTGGCCGCGCTCGCCGTCGCCGTGATGTTCCTCGTCTTCTGGGGCTACCGCATGTGGTGGCTGCGCCGGCCGACGAAGGACCGCAAGCTGTCCGTCGGCCGCGCGCAGCCGCGCGGCGCCTGGCGCAAGCTCCCGGTGACGGTGCTGCTGCCGCTGGCCGCGGTGACCGCCGTGACCGGCTGGTTCGTGCCGCTGCTCGGGATCAGCCTGGTCGCCTTCCTCGCGGTCGACGTCCTGCTGGGCTTCGTCGCGGGGCGCAAGGCCAAGGCCGCGTAGCCGCAAGGCCGCCCGGCCGCACGGCCGTCACGAACGAGGTGGGCCCGCACTCCCCAGGGGGAGCACGGGCCCACCGTCGTCAGGTCAACCGGCAGCTCAGGGGGCGTACTTGTAGCCGACCCGGCGCACCGTCTGGATCGCGGCACGGTGGGAGGCGCCCAGCTTGCGGCGCAGACGGGCGATGTGGACGTCCACGGTCCGGCCGTCGCCGACGTGCCCGTAGCCCCAGACCGTAGTGACCAGCTGGTCCCGGCTGTGCACCCGGTGCGGGTGCTGCACCAGGTGGGCCAGCAGCTCGAACTCCAGGTACGTCAGGTCGAGCACCCGGCCGTCGACCTCGGCGGTGCGCTGCGCCGAGTCGATCCGGACCCGGCCGTCACCCGGTCCGGCCGGAGCGGGAGCGGCGGGCGCGGGGGCGGCCGATGGGACGGCGGCGGCCACGGCCTGCGGGGCGAAGGCGATCGGAGGCTGCTGGTCGGCCGGTACGAGCACCAGGTAACCGATCATCGGCGGCTGGCCCGGCAGCGTCGGCAGGGTGTGCTGGGGTGCGGGCAGCCAGGTGGCCCCCGGCGGCAGGAGGTCCACGACCCGGGCCACTTCGTCTCGGTCTACGGAACGGAGCCGGTGGCGCGGACTGGGCGGATAGGACAGGGGAGAGGTCGCAGCGGTGGCGGCGGAGGAGAGGGAGCGGGTGTTCGCCATGAGTGGTCAGCTCTTTCACGCGGAGTGGTCGGCAGGAGACGTGCGTACGTCGTCGATGTCGATACCGCGCAGACCGAAGGCCTCGGGGAAGGTCAGGTGGGTGGTCCCGGAGGCTTTAGAGGGCCGGCGCGTTCTTCGCGCGGCAACACTCCCGGTCGTAATCGTGATCCTGACGGGACGGCCAGAAAGGCTCGAGGTCGCTGCGACCTGACGAGGTGTGCGAATGGCTGGCCATGGCCCCATTCAAGCAGATGTCATGTCTCCGGGGCAGGCCCCGTCTCATCCCGTGGATGGAAATCTCATATGCCGAGCTCTCTCCCCTGTCAATTGCGGACAAAAGGCAACTCCTCACGTGAGCCGCAACCGCTGCCACTCCGGCCCGACGTCCCAGGCCTCCTCCTGGCGGGCCCAGCGCGCCATGACCTCCACGACCTCGGCCGCCGCGGGCAGGTACGCCTGGAAGTGCCGCTCCGCGGACCCGTCCCGGTGCTCCAACTGGTAGTCGCCGCCCGCGTCGTGCCAGACCTGTATGTAGACGTCCGGGTCCTCCACGATCCGCTCGACGATGACGAAGTGGTCCCCGTCCGCGCCGATGCGCTCCACGAGTGCGGACAACACGCCGAGCGCGGGGCGTTCGTAGGACTCGCCGCGCTCCGTCTGGATCCTGATCGCCAACATGGCCACACCGTCGCACGCGCCACTGACATTGATACTCGTAGCGGGTTCCGGTGGTCGTGGCTCTGCCACTGACTGACGCCCTGCTGGGCTGTCTTCCCGCTGTACCGTCCGGCTGCCGGGCCCGTTCTTCATGGCTCCGGCCAGGTGGAACATGACCTGATAGGAGCTTGGTCAGAAGCCCCCTCAATGTCCTGTCTGTCCCACCTGGCCGGTGTCACCTCCGGCTAGGAAGGCGCCTCCAGCATGACAGCAGCGGACACAGCGGGCACGAGCGGCCAGTGGGTGTTCGGCGGTGTGGACTCGCACGCCGACACCATCCACGTCGCGGTCATCACCGACAACGGCGGCCACCTCGCCGACGCAGAGTTCCCCACCACCACCGCCGGATACACGGCAGCCCTGGCCTTCCTCTGCGCCCACGGGGACGTGATCGCGATCGGCGTGGAAGGCACCGCGTCCTACGGAACCGGGTTCACCCGCGCCGCCGTCGCCGATGGCCTGAGCGTGCTCGAAGTCAACCGCCCCGACCGCGCCGAACGCCGCCGCAGCGGCAAGTCCGACCCCATCGACGCCTACGCCGCCGCCCGCGCCGCACTCTCCGGACGCGCCTCCAGCGCGCCCAAGGACGAGACCGTCACTGGCATACGCGCCCTCCACAACGCCGCCCGGTCCACGGTCAAAGCCCGCACCGCCGCCATGAACCAGATCGGGCACATCCTCGTCAGCGCCCCCGAAACCATCCGCGCCCGCTATCGGGCCCTGCGGGGAAAGCCGCTCATGGATGCCCTGGCACGACTGCGGCTCACGGCAACGACAGACGCCGTCCACACCGCCGTGCTGAGCGCTTTGAAGAGCCTCGCCCGACGCGTCCAGGCCCTGACCGCTGAACACGACGAGCTCACAGCAACACTCGACAGTGTGGTCACCGAACACAATCCGGGCCTGCGGGGCGCCTACGGCGTCGGCCCCGACACCGCGGCCCAGCTCCTGATCACCGCAGGCGGCAACTCCGACCGTCTCCGCACCGAAGCTTCCTTCGCGGCCCTGTGCGGGGTCGCCCCCGTTCCTGCCTCCAGCGGGAAGACCAACCGTCACCGCCTCTCCCGAGGCGGCGATCGCGCCGCCAACGCGGCCCTCTACCGGATAGCCCTCGTCCGCATGGCCAGCGACCAGCGCACCCGCGACTACGTGGCCCGCCAGACCGCGGCCGGCCGGACCAAGAAGGAGATCATCCGCCTCCTCAAACGGGCCATCGCCCGGGAAGTGTTCCGCTACCTCACCACGACGGTCGCCGTCCCCGAGGTCGCGGACCTGCGGCCCACACGCCAGGCCAAGAACATCACCCTCACCGCCGTCGCCCACCACTTCGGCGTCTGGCCATCGGTCATCTCATGCATCGAACGCGGCACCCGCCGCGACGACAACCTCGCCAACGCCTACCGCGACTGGCTCACCACTGCTTGACAGCCAATAGGAGCTTCAGCGCCCGCCGACCCCGTGGGGGCGCGGCGGGCGCTGTCAGTGGTCATCGGCCGGGCGTGAGCCCGGTGGTGCTGGTGGTCTGGTGGTCTGGTGGTTCTGGTCGTCAGACCAGGCCGTCCTTCTCCAGGCCCGCGCAGCAGGTGTCCGTGATGAGACGGGTCACCACGTACGGGTCCACGTTCGCGTTCGGACGGCGGTCCTCGATGTACCCCTTGCCGTCCTTCTCCACCTGCCACGGGATGCGGACCGAAGCGCCGCGGTCCGAGACGCCGTAGCTGAACTCGTTCCAGGGGGCGGTCTCGTGCAGACCCGTCAGACGCTCGTCGATGCCGGCGCCGTAGTTCTTCACGTGGTCGAGCGGCTTGCTGCCCTCGCCCAGCGCCTCGCACGCGGAGATGATCGCGCGGTAGTCCTCGCGCATCGCCTTCGTGGAGAAGTTGGTGTGCGCGCCCGCGCCGTTCCAGTCGCCCTTGACCGGCTTCGGGTTCAGCGTCGCGGAGACGTTGAAGTCCTCGGCCGTGCGGTAGAGCAGCCAGCGCGCGATCCACAGCTGGTCCGAGACCTCCAGCGGACCGACGGGACCGACCTGGAACTCCCACTGGCCGGGCATGACCTCGGCGTTGATGCCGGAGATGCTCAGGCCCGCCGCGAGGCAGTGGTCCAGGTGCTTCTCGACGATCTCGCGGCCGAAGATCTCGTCCGAGCCGACACCGCAGTAGTAGCCGCCCTGCGCGGCCGGGAAGCCGCCCACCGGGAAGCCGAGCGGACGGATGCCGTCGAAGAAGGTGTACTCCTGCTCGATGCCGAAGATCGGCTCCTGGGCGGCGAACTTCTCGGCGACCGGACGCAGCAGCGCGCGGGTGTTCGACTCGTGCGGGGTCATGTCGATGTTCAGGACCTCGCACAGGACGAGGACGTTGTCGCCGCCGCGGATCGGGTCCGGGCAGGAGAAGACCGGGTTGAGCACGCGGTCGGAGGCGTGACCCTCGGCCTGGTTCGTGCTCGATCCGTCGAAGCCCCAGATCGGCAGCGCGCCGCCGTCCCCGATGATCTTCGTCTTGGAGCGAAGCTTCGCCGTCGGCTCGGTGCCGTCGATCCAGATGTACTCAGCCTTGTAGCTCACGGGCCCCATCCTCAGACTCTGCGGGTGCTGCTGGTCGCTGCTTCATCGCTGCGGTGATGACCGCAGCGTGCCCGCCCGCGATTTCTCTTCCGTTGCCCGTGTGTGAACCCCGTGTTACCGAGGTTTGCACCGCAGGCCGGGCGGGTTGTGCGGGTTGGTGGCGGCCCGCCCGTCCGGGTGGGGCAGACTGGCCGCGTGAGCATTTCGTCTGACTGGAACTCCGCCGAGGGCCCCGTCGAGAGCGCCGCCGACCGCGTCGCCGAAGGTGCCGCCGATACCGCCGGCACCGCCGATCGGGCCCCCGCAGGCCGCCGCCCCCGGGTGGGGCTGCTGGGCACCGGCCCCTGGGCGCACCGCACCCACGCCCCCGCCCTCGCCGCGCACGCCGGCTCCGACTTCGCCGGAGTGTGGGGCCGCCGGCCCGAGGCCGCGGCCGAGTTGGCGCACGAGTACGGCGTGAAGGTGTACGAAGACCCCGACGAGCTGTTCGCCGAGTGTGACGCCGTCGCCTTCGCCCTGCCGCCCGACGTACAGGCCGCCATGGCCGTCCGCGCCGCCGCCGCGGGATGCCACCTGCTCCTCGACAAGCCCGTCGCCACCACCGTGGAGGACGCCCGCGCCGTCGCCGAAGCGGTCGCGCGCCACCGGGTCGCCTCCGTCGTCTTCCTCACCCTGCGCTTCGCCGAGCCCACCGCGGGCTGGGTCGAGGAACAGGCCGCACGCACCGGCTGGTTCACGGCCGCGGCCCACTGGCTCGGCGCCGTCTTCCCCTCCGACGGAACGCCCAGCGCCTACGCCGACTCGCCCTGGCGCAAGGCCAAGGGCGGGCTGTGGGACGTCGGCCCGCACGCCCTGTCCGTCCTGATCCCGGTCCTCGGAGAGGTCACCGAGATCAGCGCCACCCGAGGCCCCTCCGACGTGGTCCAACTGGCACTCCGGCACACCTCCGGCGCAGCCAGCACCGCCGTGCTCAGCCTGGGCGCGCCGCGCGCGGCCGCCGGGGTCGGACTCGAACTGCGCGGCACCGAGGGCGTGCACGAACTGCCCGGCTGGAGCGACGTACCGGGCGCCTACGGGCGCGCCCTGGACGCGCTGCTCACCGCGGCCCGGACGGGGGTGCCGGATCCGCGCGGGGCGGAGTTCGGGGCCCGACTGACGGAGATCCTGGCCGAGGCGGAGGCGCAGCTCCCCACCTGACCGCCGCGCTACTTGATCACCGCGTTCGCCACGATGATGGCCAGGCCGATCGTGGCGTCCGCCATGCCGATCGCCAGGGCGGAGCCGGGCCGATAGCCCACGCGGAGTGCGACGAGCGCACCCCAGGTGAACAGCAGGGCGGTGTTCAGCCCCAGCCCGACGGCGCTCACCGCGTAGGCGTCCCAGTCGAAGAGCCCGGCGGCGAGCAGCAGCAGGACGGTGGGCAGTGCGGCCACGATCAGCGGCCACTCGTTCCACAGCGCCAGGCCCAGCATCCGCCACCGGTGCCCGGCGGAGTCCCCCCGGTGGGAGGCCATGTGGTGCGAGTAGCCGTGCGCGAGCCCGGCGGTCGCGGCCGTCACGAGCACCCAGCTGGCGTCGTAGTACGGGGTGAACTCCTCCCCCTTTTGGTGCAGCGCGGCCAGCAGCGCACTGGCCAGCACGGTCCCGTACACCCCGCCGAACATCCAGTCGGCCCCCCGCCGCCCGGGTCGTGAGCCCGCCCCGGAGGGGAGGGCCGGCTGGTCCGCCCGGCCGTGTGGCTGCTGCTCCTCGTTCACAACGGGTCCCTTTGGTCTGATGCGTCCCACTTTGCTGCCCTGGCCACCCTAGGGGGCGCGAGGTGGGGGCGAGGTGAAGAGGCACCGGAGCCGGGAGGCGCGGCGGTGGCTTCGGGGAGGGTCGGGCGGGCGGGTATAGCCGGGACCCGGGGCGGGGGCTTCGGTGGGTGGGAGTCGGGCGGGCGGCATCAGGGATGGGACTGACGGGAAACCCCCATACCCATCCCTGATGCCGCCCGCCCGGCTCCCGATCCTCCTTATTCCGGCCCGCCCGCCACCCCCGCCAGGGATTCGAGGGCCCGGGTGAACGCCGAGTCCGGGGGTGCCGCGTAGCCGACCACCAGGCCCTCGCGGGGCGGGGTCGGGTCGGCCGGGTGTTGGTAGGACGACAGGCCGTCCAGGGCCAGGCCCGCGGCGCGGGCCGCCGCGAGGGCGGCGGATTCCCGGCCCCGGGGGAGTTCCAGTACGGCGTGCAGGCCGGCCGAGATGCCCGTCACCCGGACCTCCGGGGCGCGTGCCGCCAGTACGGTGACCAGTTGGTCGCGGCGGCCCCGGTAGCGCAGCCGCATCCGGCGCACGTGGCGGTCGTACGCCCCGCACTCGATGAAGTCGGCCAGTGCCAGCTGGTCCAGCG
Organism: Streptomyces sp. NBC_00273; assembly: GCF_036178145.1. Lineage (NCBI taxonomy): Bacteria > Bacillati > Actinomycetota > Actinomycetes > Kitasatosporales > Streptomycetaceae > Streptomyces > Streptomyces sp. NBC_00273. Next base: position 6,808,901 of record NZ_CP108067.1, read on the forward strand.
TGCTCGCCCAGGACTCCCGCAGCCCCTTCGCGGCCAGCACCTGGTCGCGCAGCATGTCGGGGAGGACCAGCCAGCCCAGGCGCAGCGCGGGGGAGAGGCTCTTGCTCAGCGAGCCCGCGTACACCACGTGTTCGGGGGCCAGTCCCTGGAGCGCGCCGACCGGTTTGCGGTCGTAGCGGAACTCCCCGTCGTAGTCGTCCTCCACGATCACGCCATCGGTGCCGCGGGCCCATTCCACGGCGGCGGCCCGCCGCGCGGGCAGCAGGCGGCCGCCCGTCGGGAACTGGTGCGCCGGTGTGAGCAGCAACGTACGTGCTCGGGAGGGGAGTTCCGTCGTGCGGGCGCCGTCCTCGTCGACCGTGACGGGGTGCGGGTGGACCCCGGCGGCCTGGAGGATGCCGTGGTGGAAGGGGAGCCCGTACGCCTCGACGGCCCAGTCGCGGGGCCGGACGGACGTCAGGAGCCGCAGTCCGTTGGCGAAGCCGGAGCAGATCACGATGTTCTCGGGGCCGCAGCGCACGCCCCGCGCCCGGGACAGGTAGCCGGAAAGGGCCCGCCGCAGTTCGGGGCGGCCCTGCGGATTGCCGGGCCCGAAGGCCTCGGTGGGCGCCTCGGCCAGGGCCCGGCGGGCGCTGGCGGCCCAGGCGCCGCGCGGGAAGGAGGCGGGGTCGGGCTTGCCCTGGAGCAGGTCGTGGCGGGGGCGGTCGGGTGCGGGCCCGGCCGTCGTGGCCGGTGCGTCGGTGGTCGCGACCCCCTCGGCGACCAGGGTGCCGGAGCCCTGCCGGGCCGTGAACCAGCCCTCGGCGACCAGCTCGGCGTACGCATCGGCGACGGCGTTGCGGGCCAGCCCGAGGTCGGCGGCCAGGGTCCGGTACGGCGGCAGCCGGGTCCCGCCGGCCAGTCGGCCGCTGCGCACCGCGCTGCGCAGGGCCTGGGCGAGGGCGGTCCGCCGGGCGCCCCCGGCGGGAAGCTCCAGGTGCAGGTCGGCGCCGCCGGGTCCCTGGTCGGGGGCGGTCACGGGCGCGGCTCCGGGGCGAACACGGCGTGGGTGGCGGTCAGGAAGCGGCGCACGGTCTCCCGTTCGGCGGGGTCGAAGGAGTCGAGCACCTGGAGCACCCCGTCGATCAGGGGCCCGAAGAACTCCCGGCCCAGACGGATCGCCGCCGGCTCCACGCGCAGCAGGATCCGGCGCCGGTCGTGGTCGTCGCGGACGCGTGCCACGTGGCCGAGCCGTTCGAGGCGGTCGATCACGGCGGTGGTGCCGGCGGAGTTGAGGCCGAGCCGGGCGCCGAGCAGGCCCGCGGTGGCCGGTTCGGCCGCGCGCGCCGCGTCGAGCAGGCAGATCAGGGCGCGTACGTCGGTGGGGTGCATGCCGTTGCGGGCGGCGAAGTCGGCCTGGCGCAGGCCGAACTCGACGGTCACCGCGCGGAGGAGGTGCACCAGCCGAAGGTTGTCGGGTTCCTCGATTTCGGGTTCCCGGTGGTCCGGGTCCCTGCTGTCGTCCATGTCGCCCCCTGGCAAAATCTCTCGTTGAGCGAGATTATCGCCCAGCGAGGCATTGGGTGAGGCATTGGACGAGCCATTGGCTGAGGCATCGGACATGGCATCGGACATGGCATTGGAGCGGCACATGCACCGGACGTCTTCCTTCCGCGCCGCCTACGACGCGGTGCTCGGCCGGTGGCCCGGCCCCGTCGAGGCCGTCGACCTGGCCACCCCGTACGGGGTCACCCGCGTCAACCGCTGCGGTCCGGCCGACGCGCCGCCGCTGGTGCTGCTGCCCGGCGGCGGGGCCACTTCCACCGTGTGGGGCGCCTGCGTCGCGGCCGGGGCGGCCCGCGCCCACCGGGTGCACGCCGTTGACCTGGTGGGGGACCCGGGGCTCAGCGTTCCGGCGCCCGACCGGGCGATCCGGTCCCCCGGGGACCTGGTCGGCTGGCTCGACGCCGTCCTCGACGGGCTGGGCCCGCAGCACGGGCCGGTGACCCTCGCCGGGCACTCGTACGGGGCCTGGATCGCCGCCCACTACGCCGCCCGGCGCCCGGACCGGCTCGGCCGCCTGGTGCTGCTCGACCCGACCCAGGTCTTCGCGGGGCTGCGCCCGGGCTACGTACTGCGCGCGCTGCCCATGCTGGTGCGGCCCACCCCGGAGCGGGTCCGCTCCTTCCTCGCCTGGGAGTCCCGCGAGGCCGCGCTGGATCCGGCCTGGCTGCGGCTGCAGGAGGAGGGCGCCGGCTTCCCCGCCGTGCGGCCGGTCACCGGGCCGCGCCCGGACCTGGCCGGGCTCGCTCGGTCCGCGGGCGCGGGCCCCCGGGTCGACGTCCTCTTCGCCGGGCTCGCCCGCTGCCACGACTCCGGCCGCGCGGCCCGGGCGGCGCGCGCGGCGTTGCCGGGCGCGCGCGTCGACGTACTGCCCGGGGTCCCGCACCACGCGCTGCCGCTGACGGCCGCCGCGGAGGTCACCCGGCGCCTCCTCTAGCCCTTGCGGGACAGGGCCTCGCGGACGGCCTCCTCGGAGCGGCCGACCACGGCCGTGCCGTCCTCGGCGGTGATGATCGGGCGCTGGATGAGCTTCGGGTGAGCGGCCAGGTGGGCGATCCAGAGTCCGCGCGCCGCATCGGTCTCCTCGCGCGGCAGGTCCCGCACGCCGGTCTCCTTGGCCAGCGGGTCCGAGGTGCGCGTGATGTCCCACGGCTCCAGACCGAGACGACCGAGCACCTCGCGGATCTCGTCCTCGGAGGGCACGTCCTCCAGGTAGCGGCGCACCGTGTAATCGGCGCCCTCCGCGTCCAGCAGGGTCAGGGCGCTGCGGCACTTGGAACAGGCGGGATTGATCCAGATCTCCATGGCGTCAACCCTACCCAGGGTCGGTCTGGCCAGGGCCTTTTGTCAGTGGTCCCCGGTAAAATCGAGGAAGAACGACAGGAAGCCAACTACCGTTTGGGAGGCTGTAGATGGCCACTGCCACCACCGTCCAGCACGTCAAGAAGAAGCCGCTGCCGGCGGGGCTGCCCCGCGAGTGGTACGAGAGCCACAACCGCCGTCTGAAGGCGATGCGGTTGGCGATATCCCTGCTCGACTCGGGGACGTACGACGCCCGCCGTGCCACCAACCGGAAGATCCGGACGATGGCCGTTCGGACGGGGATCCACCGGCCGTCGAACGTCACCTGCAAGATGGTGCGCGCGTTCATCATGGAGTCGTAGGCGTCAGGGGCGTCAGGGGCGTCAGGGGCGTCAGGGGCGTCAGGGGCGTCAGGCGTGAGGCGTCAGGGGCGTCAGGCGTCAGGCGTCACGCACTGCATGACAGGGGGTCCCGGCCGGCCGAGCGCGGCCGGTCGGGACCGCCCGGCACACGGCCTACGCCGTCGGGTCCCGTCCGTCCAGGGACAGCAGCAGCAGGGCCACGTCGTCGTTCGGGCCGCCCTCCGTGAAGGCCGCGAGGTCCCGCCACACCGCCCCGACCAGGCCCGCCGGGTCGCGTGCCAGTACCGGTACCCGGGCGGCCAGCGGGTAGAAGTGCCCCGTCGAGTCGCGGGCCTCCGTCACGCCGTCGGTGTGCAGCAGCAGCTGGTCCCCGGGGAGCACCGCCAGCTCCGTCGCGACCGGCGGGGTCGGACCGGTGAGCCCCAGGCCCAGGGGCGGCCCCGGCTCGACGATCACCTCTTCCACCGTCGATCCGCGGACCCGCAGGGCCGACGGATGCCCGCACGACATGATCCGTACGACATCCAGCCCCGGCGGGAACTCCAGCAGCACGGCCGTGGCGAACAGCTCCGGATGTTCGACCGCCGCGGCCGCCGCGTCCGCCACCAGCCGCCGGTCCAGCCGGGCCGCGACCGCCCCGAGTCCGGCGTCGTCGATCACGGCCTCGCGGAAGGCCCCGAGCAGCGCCGCCACCGTGCCGACCGCCGCCAACCCGTGCCCCTGGACGTCCCCGACCAGCGCCCGCACCCCGTACGGCCCGGCCCGTACGTCGTACAGGTCGCCGCCGACCAGCGTGCCGTGCTGCGCCGCCCGGTAGAGGCCCGAGCAGCGCACCGGACCCACTCGCTCCGGCACCGGTGGGAGGACCGCGAGCTGGGCCGCCTCCGCCACCGTCCGTACGCTGACCAGCTGCGCGTCCCGGCGTTGACGGACCCAGGCGATCACCACGCTGAGCACGCCGACGACGGCCACCGTGGCCAGGTCCGTGCCCCGGGCGTTGGCGACGCCGAGCGAGTGGACGCCCAGCAACAGGAGGACGATGCCGGCGAAGGCCGCGGTCCCGGCCGCCCCGTACGCGAAGGCGGCCACCGGGGGCAGACCGGCCAGGAAGAACCCGAGCTCCGCGCCCGGGGTGACCGCCTGGGCCAGGACCAGTACGACCAGGGCCGCCGCGGGCGCGATCCGGGCCCAGCGCGGCGGCGGCTCGCCGCGCAGCCGGCCCGTCTCCTGACGTCCGCGTCTCACCCCTCCACCCTGGTACGGGGGCCGGGCCCGCGCACCCCGGACCGGCCCGCCGGGTGGCTTCGTACGCCCCGGGCCGCGACAGTGGGGGCGTGACGGCAAGCGAAGGCGCGGACAAACGGCCCGGCAAGGCCCACGTCGAGGCGCACGGCGAGGGCGACGGCTCGCAGAGCGCGGAGATCAGCACGCGGCTCAACTGGCTGCGCGCGGGTGTGCTCGGCGCCAACGACGGGATCATCTCCACCGCGGGTCTGGTGGTCGGTATGGCGGGGGCCACTACCTCGCGCTCGGCGATCCTGGCGGCGGGCGTCGCCGGGCTACTGGCGGGCTCGCTGTCGATGGCGGCGGGGGAGTACGTCTCCGTCAGTTCCCAGCGGGACTCCGAACGGGCGGCACTCGACCTGGAACGCCGGGAACTGGCCGAAGAGCCGGAGGCGGAGCTCGACGAACTCACCGACCTGCTCGCCGAGCGGGGGCTCAGCCGGGACGTGGCGCGGGAGGCCGCCGAGCAGCTGACGGAGCGGGACGCGCTGCGGGCCCATGCCCGGGTGGAGCTCGGGATCAACCCCGACGAGCTCGCCAACCCGTGGCACGCGGCCTTCGCCAGTCTCGTCGCCTTCACGGTCGGGGCGCTGCTGCCGCTGCTGGCGATCATCCTGCCGGGGCCGTCGCAGCGGGTGCCGGTGACGGTGGTGGCGGTGCTGGCCGCGCTGACGCTGTGCGGGGTGATCAGTGCGCGGCTGGGCGGGGCGCCGGTGCCGAGGGCGGTCGCCCGCAACGTGGCCGGCGGTGCCCTGGCCATGGCCGTGACCTACGCGGTCGGCACCTGGCTCGGCACGACCGCCTGACCGCGCCTCAATCGCCGGCGGGGCTGAAAAACCAGCCCCGCCGGCGATTGAGGCGCGGGCGCGGAGCGCCGTGTGGTGACGCCGGCCCGGGTACGCGCGTCCGGCGAAGGACAACGACGCGCCCCCGAATCCCGCCGGGCCAGCGCAGCGACCCGGCAGGATGGGGGGCATGCGCATTGCTGTCACCGGGGCGACCGGGCTCATCGGAAGTGCACTCGTGCGGTCCCTGCGGGCGGACGGGCACGAGGTGGTGCGGTTCGTGCGGCGGGAGCCCGTCGGTGCGGACGAGGCGCGGTGGGATCCGGTGCGCGGGTACGTGGACCCCGCCGCCCTGGCCGGCTGTGGGGCCGTCGTGCACCTCGCCGGGGCCGGGGTCGGGGACCACCGGTGGACGGCCGCGTACAAGAGGGAGATCCGCGACAGCCGGGTGCTCGGCACCGCCGCGCTCGCGCACGCCCTCGCCGCCCTCGACGAGCCGCCCGCCGTCCTGGTCAGCGGATCGGCCGTCGGCTACTACGGGGACACCGGTGACCGGGCCGTCGACGAGTCGGCCCCGGCCGGGCAGGGGTTCCTGTCCTCGGTCTGCGTGGAGTGGGAGGCGGCCGCCGTCACCGCCCAGGACGCCGGGATCCGGACCGCGTTCGCCCGTACCGGGCTGGTCGTGGCCCGTGAGGGCGGGGCCTGGGGGCGGATGTTCCCGATCTTCCGCGCCGGTATCGGCGGCCGGCTCGGCAACGGCCGCCAGTACTGGTCGTACATCTCCCTCCGGGACGAGATCGCGGCGCTGCGGCACATCATCGACACCCCGGGCCTGTCCGGTCCGGTCAACCTGACCGCCCCGGAGCCGCTGACCAACCGCCAGGTCACCGAGGCCATGGCCTGCGTGCTGCGCCGGCCCGCGCTGCTGCCGGTACCGGCCGTGGCCCTGCGCGTCGTGCTGGGGGAGTTCTCCGAGGACGTGCTGGGCAGTCAGCGGGCCCGGCCCGCACGGCTGCTGGAGTCCGGCTTCGTCTTCCACGACCCCGGCATCGAGCAGGCGATCCGCGCCGCGCTGTGAGATCCGCGTGCGACCACCGTGCGACCGTTCGTGACCCATATGCGACCGCTGTGCGACCGGAGTTGACCGCAATGTCACGCCGAACTGGGGTTCCCCTTTAACCGGTTGGGGGAAGGAGGATTCCCACACAGCCGCGCCGACCTCGGGGAGGGGCACGTGCTCAGCAGCGCACACCATGCCGCACACCATGCGGACGTCGTCATCGTAGGAGCCGGAGTCTCAGGACTCGCGGCAGCGCAGCACCTGATCGCCGCCGGAGTCACGGTCACCGTCCTGGAAGCCGCGGACGACCCCGGCGGGCGGATGGCCACCGAGTCCGCCGACGGGTTCCGGCTGGACCGGATCGGGCAACTGCTCAACACCTCGTACGCGGAGCTCGAACGCACACCCGGCCTGCGGGCCCTGAACCTGCGCCCCTTCACCCCGGGCGTCCTCGTCCACACCGACGGGAAACAGCTGCGGGTCGGGGTCCTCACCCCGGCCCGGGCCCTGGCCAGCGGCTCCCTCGACCAGGCCCGGATCAGCGCCGCCCTCGGCCGGCTCGCCACCCTGCCCGAGGAGAAGCTGCTCGCCCGTCCCGAGCGCACCGCCCACGCCGCCCTGCGCTCCCGCGGGCTGCCGACGCGCACCCTGAACGGAGCGCTCCGCCCCCTGCTCGCCACCCTGCTGCGCGACCCGGAGCTCACCACCTCCAGCCGGGTCGCCGACCTCGCCCTGCGCACCTTCGCCCGCGGCCGGCTCGCCGTGCCCGAGGGCGGCGCGGCGACCCTGCCCGACCTGCTCGCTGCCGCCCTGCCGCCCGGCACCGTACGGACCGGGGTCCGGGTCCGGTCGGTGGCGACCAACCTGGTCACCACCGAGGAGCACGGCGACTTCCGCTGCCGTTCCGTCCTCCTGGCCACCGGGGCCCGCGCCGCCGCCGAGCTCCTGCCCGGCCTGCGCGTGCCCGCCTTCCACGAGGTCACCGTCCTGCACCACGCCACCACCGCACCCCTGCCCCGGGACGGCTCGCTGCTCCTGGACGGGGACCCCAAGTGGCCCGTCTCCCACACGGCCGTGATGAGCGCGGTCGACCCGACCCGGGCCCCGGCCGGCCGGAGCCTGGTCACCACCACCGTGCTCGGCCCGCCGCCGCCCGTGCGCACGGTCGCCGCACGGCTGGCCCGGCTCTACGACACCCCCACCCGCGAGTGGGAACTGCTGGCCGTCCACCACACCCCGGAGGCGGTCCCCGCGATGCCCCCGCCGCACGACATGCGGCGTCCCGTACGGGTACTGGCCGGGCTGTACGTGTGCGGCGACCACCGCGACACCAACACCGTCCAGGGGGCCCTGCACTCGGCCCGCCGCGCCACCGGCGCCGTCCTGCGCGACTTCGGCATCCGGCTCCCGGTCGCCCCGGGGCCCGCACTCCCGGTGGCGGCCTGAGGACCACAGCCGACAACAGGGGCCCGGTCCCGTGACAGGACCGGGCCCCTGCCGCGTGTCCCGGGGCGCTTCAGGACAGGGCGGCCACCCGGTCCCGGTAGGTCCGCACGGCCGAGGCGTCCCGGTAGGGCTCCAGCCGCCGCTCGAAGTCCCGTACGTACTCCACCGCCCGCACCGACCGCATCTCCATCGCCTGCTGCGCCGCCTCCGCGCCCAGCGCGCACGCCTGGTCCAACTCGCCCAGGCCCAGTCGAGCCGTGGCCAGCACCACCCGGCAGAACAGTCGGGACCGCGCGTACGCCGGCCCCCGCAGCTGGAGGGACCGCTCCGCGTGCTGCGCCGAGGCCCGGTACTGCTGGAGGTCCCGGTGGCAGTGCCCGAACTCGTCCGCCAGCTGCGCCTCGTCGTAGAACCTGGCCCAGTGCGGGACGTCGTCCCCCGGCCGCGCCGCGCCCAGCGCGCGCTCGGCCCGCACCAGGGAGGCGGTCGACGCCCGGACCTCGCCGAGGACCGCGTGTCCGCGCGCCTCCGCCGAATGGAGCAGCGCCTGCACCACGGGCGGCGGGCCGGAGCCGACGCCCTGCTGCGCCACCCGGGCCAGCTGCACGGCCTCGCGGCCGTGACCGAGGTAGACCGCCTGCCGGCTCATGGTGACCAGCACGTACGAGCCGTACGGGCGGTCCGCGGCCGCCTGCGCGAGCCGTAGCGCCTGCACGAAGTACCGCTGGGCGAGCCCGTGCGCGGCGATGTCGTAGGACGTCCAGCCCGCGAGCCTGGTCAGATCGGCGGCGGCCGAGAACAGCCGCCGCCCGGTGGTCTCCCCGTAGGTCCCGCGGAGCATCGGCTCGGCCTCGTGCTCCAGGTAGCGCACCAGGGCCTGGCGGGCGTGCCCGCCGCCGTAGGCCTGGTCCAGGGTCCGGAACAGCTCGCTGACCGATCTCAGCGCCGCGATGTCCCCGCTGGTCACGCGCTGCCCGGGGCCGCGGTCGATCTGCCGCTGCCGGGGCACCGAGGTCCGACCTTGCAGCGGGACGCGGGCCGCGGACGGTTCCGCGCCCCGGCCGACCCGCTCGTCGGCCCGGCCGATCAGCCAGTCCCGGCTGGGCACGACCAGCCCGGCCGGGGTGAAGGCGATCTTCCGCAGCTCGGCGTGCGAACCGGAGTCCTTGCGCCACAGCCCGCTCGCGATGTCCACGGCCTCCTCCGGGGTGGCCGCGAACTCCAGCCCCGCGTACACGGGCGCGCAGGCGTCCAGACCGAGGTCCTGGGCGGAGAGCCGGCGTCCGAGGCGGCGGGTGAAGACCTCGGCGATCAGCGCCGGAGTGGTCCCGCGGGGCTGCTGCCCGCGCAGCCATCGGGTCACGGAGGTCTTGTCGTACCGCAGGTCGAGACCGTGCTCCAGGCCTAGCTGGTCGACGCGGCGGGCGAGGCCGGCATTGGAGAACCCGGCTTCCGCGATCAGCGCCGCGAGCTGCCGGTTGGGGACGCGCTGGGCAGGTCGTTCCGTCATCGGCTCCACGGTTTCCTGACGCGACGGACCGGGGTCCCGGCCCTGTGAACGGCGTGAATGTAGCGGCGAACTCCGCCGATGCCGCCCTCTCTGCCCCACATTCATCCGATCGTGTGCAGAATGCGTAGGGGCCTTTACGGACCGGCCCCCTCCGCCCGCGTACGCTGCGGGCCATGACCCCTCGGCCCCACGGGGCGCACCTCCCCGAGGAGCGAACCGAATCCACCGTCCCGCTGTCCCCGCCCGAACTGACCGAGGCGGAGTGCCGGCGCTGCGGCACCTACATCGCGGGGCTCGACGGCCGGTACGCGTGCGGGGTGTGCGGCTGGGTCAACGACCACTCGGAGGGCCACCGGCGGCTGCCGCGCGCGGACGAGGACCCGGACCGGCCGCTCAAGGGGCGGCGCCGGCCGAAGCGGCTGCCGGAGCCCGTTCCGGAGCCGGTGCCCGTGCCGGATCCCGCTCTGCAGCCCGTGTCCGAGCCCGTGTCCGAGCCCGCGCCCAAGTCCCTGTCCGAGCCCGCGTCGGGGCCCGTGCCGGGGCCCTGAAGGGGCCCGCGCGGGTCGCCGTACCCTTGCTCAGTGAGGTACGTGCACACAGCAGGTTCAACGAGGAGGCGCTGCGGTGGCTGAGCTTGGGTTTGTCCATCTGGGCTTCGGACCGGAATCCGTCGAGTACACCCGGGCCTGGGAAGAACAGCGCAGGGTGCACGCGGCCCGCTTCGCGGACGAGATCGAGGACACCTGCCTGCTGCTGGAGCACCTGCCGGTCTACACGGCGGGCCGGCGCACCGACCCCAGTGAGCGCCCGCTCGACGGCACCCCCGTCGTGGACGTGGACCGCGGCGGCAAGATCACCTGGCACGGCCCGGGCCAGCTGGTCGGCTACCCGATCATGAAGCTGCCCCGCCCGGTGGACGTCGTCGCGCACGTCCGCCGCCTCGAAGAGGCCCTGATCCGCACCGCCGCCGAGTTCGGCGTGGAGACCACCCGGGTCGAGGGCCGCTCCGGCGTCTGGGTCCTGGGCGACCCCGTCGAGGAGCGCCCCACGATCGGCGGCCTCTCCCTCGACCTCGACCCCCGGCTGCACGACGAGGAGTTCGACGCGCGGCTGAACGGCCCCGAGTACGCCCCGTCCAACGCCGGCCAGCGCCGCGAGGACCGCAAGCTCGCCGCCATCGGCATCCGGGTCGCCAAGGGCGTCACGATGCACGGCTTCGCGATCAACGTGAACCCGGACAGCACCTGGTTCGACCGGATCATCCCCTGTGGGATCCGGGACGCAGGTGTGACGTCGCTCTCGTACGAACTGGGCCGGGAGATCACCATCGCCGAGGTGCTTCCCGTGGCCGAAAGGCACCTGAAGGACGTACTGGAGCACGCGGAGCTGAGGCCCCGCGAGATAGAGCCGGCAGTGGGCTCCTAGCCCCCGGGAATGCGACCGGCCGCTCGCAGGTTGGCCGACGTAAGAGCGTACGAAATTACGGGCGTACCCTGGTGGGCGCCCGAACAATCGAAGTCACAGGGAGCCGGTCGTGTCCGCAGTCGCACCCGACGGACGCAAGATGCTGCGCCTGGAGGTCCGTAACGCCCAGACCCCCATCGAGCGCAAGCCCGAGTGGATCAAGACCCGGGCGAAGATGGGTCCCGAGTACACCAAGATGCAGGCCCTGGTGAAGGGCGAAGGACTGCACACGGTGTGCCAGGAAGCCGGCTGTCCGAACATCTACGAATGCTGGGAGGACCGCGAGGCCACCTTCCTCATCGGTGGTGACCAGTGCACCCGGCGCTGTGACTTCTGCCAGATCGACACGGGCAAGCCCGAGGCGCTGGACCGTGACGAGCCGCGGCGCGTCGGCGAGTCCGTGGTCACGATGGACCTGAACTACGCCACCATCACGGGCGTCGCGCGCGACGACCTGGCCGACGGCGGCGCCTGGCTGTACGCGGAGACCGTGCGCCAGATCCACCAGCAGACGGCGGGCCGCGAGACCGGCCACACCAAGGTCGAGCTGCTGGCCCCCGACTTCAACGCGGTCCCGGAGCTGCTGGAGGAGGTCTTCGCCTCCCGCCCCGAGGTCTTCGCGCACAACGTCGAGACGGTGCCGCGGATCTTCAAGCGGATCCGCCCCGGCTTCCGCTACGAGCGCTCGCTCGACGTGATCACCAAGGCCCGCGCCTACGGTCTGGTGACCAAGTCGAACCTGATCCTCGGCATGGGCGAGGAGCGCGAGGAGGTCTCGCAGGCCCTGAAGGACCTGCATGAGGCCGGTTGCGAGCTCATCACCATCACGCAGTACCTGCGGCCCTCGCCGCGGCACCACCCCGTCGAGCGCTGGGTGAAGCCGGCCGAGTTCGTGGAGCTGGCGAAGGAGGCCGAGGAGATCGGCTACTCCGGCGTGATGTCCGGCCCGCTGGTCCGGTCCTCGTACCGGGCGGGTCGCCTGTACCAGCAGGCGATGGAGAAGCGCAGCCGAGCCTGAGCGCAGGTTGAGGGTCCGCCCGAGGTACGAGGGCGGGCACTCGGCCGCAGCGGTGACGAGGCGGAGCTCGACCGAGGGCATGGAGAAGCGCAGCCGAGTCTGACGCGCGGCGCGACTCTACGTGTGAAGTCGCGCACAAAAAGCTACCAATGAGTAATACCGCATCGGCGCGGCCCCTAGGCTCTTCCTTGAGGAAGAGTCCGGCGGGCCGCGTCAGCGTTTGCAACGTGTCAATCACATTTGACCGACCGGTCACGCCCTGGTAACACCAGTCAGTGACGCTTGGTCCACGCACCGCACACACCGCTCGCATCACGCAGAGGCGAGCATCGTGAAAGGGATCGACATCATGCAGGCCGCGCCCGTACGCGCCATTGCCATCCCGACCCTCTCCGACGCCTTCCGGGGCATTGAGTCCCTGTTGATGAGCGGGGCCCGCCGCAACGCCTGGACGGCGGTCCTGGAGGACCGCAAGAGGGCCAAGGACCGGGTCGAAACCGAACACGTACTTGAGGCCGCGGCTACCCGAACCCCGCAGGCCACGTAAACTTCGCTGTATGGCGAGGAAGTCAAACGCAGAGACTGCTGCGAACCCCGGGCGACTGAAGCAGATCGCCCTGACGTACAAGATGACGCGCAAGGCAGACCCGAAGGTCGGTCTGATCGTCGCGGGCGTGGGCATCGTCACCTTCGGTGTCTTTCTCGCGATCGGCTTCCTGGTCGGGCACGAGATCTACCTGGGCGTCCTCGGATTCCTGGTGGCGTTCCTCGCGATGGCGATCGTCTTCGGACGACGGGCCGAGCGGGCCGCCTTCGGGCAGATGGAAGGACAGCCGGGAGCGGCCGCTGCCGTGCTGGACAACGTGGGACGGGGCTGGACGACCACCCCGGCCATCGCGATGACCCGGCAGCAGGACATCGTCCACCGTGCCGTGGGCAAGGCCGGCGTCGTGCTGATCGCCGAGGGCAACCCGAACCGCGTGAAGCCGCTGCTCGCGAACGAGAAGAAGAAGCTGGCCCGGATCATGCCGGACGTGCCGGTGCACGACTTCATCGTGGGCACGGGCGAGGGCGAGGTGCCGCTCAAGAAGGTGCGCACCACCCTGCTCAAGCTGCCGCGCGTGCTGGCCGGCCCGCAGATCACCGAGGTCAACGACAAGCTGCGCGCCATGGGTGACCTCATGAGCAACATGCCGCTGCCGAAGGGCCCCATGCCGAAGGGCATGAAGATGCCGCGCGGCGGAAAGATGCGCTGACCCGGTCACCTGATTTTCGTATACGACACAGGGGTGCCCCCCGAGCCCGCGGGCTCGGGGGGCACCCCTGTGTCGTACGCGTTCCCCGCGGTCGGTCCTAGATGCGGACCTGGACGGCGCGGGCCAGTCGGTCGTGCAGGCCGCGGCCGTCGCGGTCCCAGATCAGCGCCGGGATGACCAGGGCCAGCAGCAGCGTGCGCAGGACCACCCGGACGATGCCGAGGCGGCCGCCGGACTCCGAAATCACCCGGAGGCCAAGGATCCGCTTGCCGGGGGTGAAGCCCACGGTGCCGACCGTCAGGATGGCGAGGACCACGAAGAGCACGAGGGTCCAGTTGCCCGCAGCGGTCAGGTTGCCGCCGGTGATCAGCCCGTAGGCAATCAGCTGGCAGCCGATCCAGTCGATCGCGACGGCACCGAGCCGGCGCCCGAAGCGCGCCACCGAGCCGGGCCCCTGCTGGGGCAGGCCCAGCTGTTGACCCGGATAGCCGAAGTCGACGCCCATCTCCTCGGCGGCCGCGCGGGGGCCGGAGAGCCAGGATCCGATTGCCTGTCTGTTGTCCACCCGAACACGGTACCCGTGGCGCCGCACGGCCCTCCGGCCGGACCCTGGTTAACTTGTGCGAAACAAATGGGTCATGCTTGGGAAATCCCGTCTGCTTATGGTCGGGTCAGCGTGCGGCACCGCACTGACGCGCCACGAGCTATAAAGCCCGTCCCTGCCCCGGGGTCGGGAGTAGGAGGAGTTGGATGTTCAAGAACGCCGACGAAGTGAAGCAGTACATCGAGGAGAACGACGTCAAGTTCGTCGACGTCCGCTTCTGTGACCTGCCTGGTGTGATGCAGCACTTCACCATCCCGGCGCGAGCGTTCGACCCGGCGGAGGAGCTCGCCTTCGACGGATCCTCGATCCGCGGCTTCCAGGCGATCCACGAGTCCGACATGGCGCTGCGTGCCGACATCACCACCGCGCGTCTGGACCCGTTCCGCAAGGACAAGACGCTCAACATCAACTTCTTCATCCACGACCCGATCACGGGTGAGGCCTACAGCCGCGACCCGCGCAACATCGCGAAGAAGGCCGAGGCGTACCTCGCCTCCACCGGCATCGCCGACACCGCGTTCTTCGGCCCCGAGGCCGAGTTCTACGTGTTCGACAGCGTGCGCTTCGCGACCTCCGCGAACGAGGGCTTCTACCACATCGACTCCGAGGCCGGCGCCTGGAACACGGGCTCCGAGGAGAACAACCGTGGTTACAAGGTCCGCTACAAGGGTGGTTACTTCCCCGTAGCCCCGGTCGACCACTTCGCCGACCTGCGCGCCGAGATCTCCCTCGAGCTGGACGCCCAGGGCCTCCAGGTCGAGCGCCAGCACCACGAGGTCGGCACCGGTGGCCAGGCCGAGATCAACTACAAGTTCAACACGCTGCTGGCCGCGGCCGACGACCTGATGCTCTTCAAGTACATCGTGAAGAACGTCGCCTGGCGCAACGGCAAGACCGCGACCTTCATGCCGAAGCCGATCTTCGGTGACAACGGCTCGGGCATGCACGTGCACCAGTCGCTGTGGGCGAACGGCGACCCGCTGTTCTACGACGAGGCCGGCTACGCGGGCCTGTCGGACACCGCCCGCTACTACATCGGCGGCATCCTCAAGCACGCCCCGTCGCTGCTGGCGTTCACCAACCCGACGGTGAACTCCTACCACCGCCTGGTCCCGGGCTTCGAGGCGCCGGTCAACATGGTGTACTCGCAGCGCAACCGCTCCGCCGCCATGCGCATCCCGATCACGGGTTCGAACCCGAAGGCCAAGCGCGTCGAGTTCCGCGCGCCGGACCCGTCCTCGAACCCGTACCTCGCCTTCTCGGCGCTGCTGCTCGCGGGCCTCGACGGCATCAAGAACAAGATCGAGCCGATGGAGCCGATCGACAAGGACCTCTACGAGCTCTCGCCCGACGAGCACGCGAGCGTCCCGCAGGTTCCGACCAGCCTCGAGGACGTCCTCAAGGCCCTGGAGGAGGACCACGAGTACCTCCTGGCCGGCGGTGTCTTCACCCCCGACCTGATCGAGACCTGGATCGACTACAAGCGCACGCACGAGATCGCCCCGATCGCGCTGCGTCCGCACCCGCACGAGTTCGAGCTCTACTTCGACATCTAGAAATGCCTGATGGGAGGCCCCCCGCCACGCTCCACGGAGCGAGGCGGGGGGCCTTTCCGCTTTGACAGGTCCGCATGGGCGAGTGAGGGTGGAAATGACCTAAAACCCCCATAAGCGAGACATGTACGGAGGTGCATGAAAATGCGCCGTAAGATCGTTGCGGCAGCCATGGCGGGCGCCGCGGGAATCGCGATAGGTCTGCTGCCCGTGGCCAGCGCCTCGGCTTCGGTCGTCACGGGTAGCGGCGGTGGCGGGAACGGTGGCTACGACTGCTACCGGTACCCCTCGAACCGCTCCGACGCCCGGTGGAACGCCTGCTGCAACCACGACTGGCGCAACCGTCCCAGCTGGTGCTGGGACCAGGGCGGCGTCGGTGGATACAACGACAACTGGCGCGACAACCACAACTGGCGCGACTCGAACTGGTCGAACTGGAACGACTCCGGCCGCGGTGGCAACGGTGACTGGGGCCACCACGACGACTGGGGCAACGGTCGCGGCGGCAACGGTGACTGGGGCAACGGTCGTGGTGGCGACGGCGGTCGCGGTGGCGACGGCGGCGGCAACTGGGGCGGCGGCGGGGGTGACGGCGGCGGTCGCGGTGGCGACGGCGGCGGCAACTGGGGCGGCGGCGGGGGCGGTGACGGCGGACGCGGTGGCGACGGCGGCGGCGGCAACTGGGGTGGCGGCGGAGGAGGGGGCGGCGGTGGCGGTGGCGGCGGCTGGGGTGGCTGAACCCCGACCGGAAGCCTAGGGCCGCCGACCGGACCCGACCCGGCCCGACCCGATGCGGAGCCTGCGATGCCCCTGCTCCTCCCCTAGCGGAGGAGCAGGGGCATCGCCCCTGTGAGGTCGCGCAAGCAGCGGACCGCGAGTTCCGCCGGGGAGCCGGGGCCCGAGACCGGGGCCTGCGTCGTCGACCACAGCTCCAGCGAGACGCGGATCGCGTCCGTGGCAGCCGCCGCGAGCAGACGTACCTCCAGCGGGTCGGCCCCCGGGCCCGCCAACCGGGAGATCACCGGGACCAGGTGCTCCTCGGAGTCCTGGTTCACGCGGTACCAGACCGCGCGCAGGGCCTGGTCGTCCGCCGCCGCGCGCAGGAGGCCGCGGGTCACCTCCAGGCCCTCCTCGACCGCCTGCTGTCCGCTCAGGGACCGGGTGACCGCGCGTTCCAGCGCCTCGCCGAGCGGCGTTCCGGGGTCCTCCTCGGCGAGCAGGGCGCGCCAGGCGTCACCGCCGCCCGCCAGCAGCGGGGCCACCGCCTCCTGCTTGTTGCGGAAGTAGCGGTAGAAGGTGCGCAGGGCCACCCCCGCCCGGTGGGCGATGTCCTCGGCGGTGGTGCCGTCGGGGCCGTGTTCGGCGAACAGTTCGCAGGCCGCGCGGGCGATGTCGAGCTGGGTGGCGGCCTTGCGGCGCTCGGTCAGCGACTGGGCTCCGGGGCCGGCCTGGGGAGAGTACGGACGAGGGGATTTCACGGGTGAAGCGTACCCCTCGCCAACCTCGACGATTACATTCTTTGTCATCATGGCAAAACGTGCCATTGCTTCGGTACGCTCGCGCCATGAACCGCTACGAAGGACGTCGCGTCCTCATCACCGGCGGTGGCTCCGGCATCGGCCAGGCCACCGTCCACCGCATCCTCGCCGAGGGCGGCCGGGTCCACACCGTGGACGTCAACGAGGCCGGCCTCAAGGCCACCGCCGACCAGGCCGCCGCAGGGGGGCACTCCCCAGCGGTAGCCGGGGGAGGCCACGCGGCCCGGCTCACCACCGCGCTCCTCGACATATCCGACGAGAACGCCGTCAAGGAGGGCGTGGCCGCCGCGGCCGGCATCCTCGGCGGGATCGACGTGCTCGTCAACGCCGCGGGCATCCTGCGCTCCGCGCACACCCACCAGACCACCCTCGACCTGTGGAACCAGGTCATCGGGGTCAACCTGACCGGCACCTTCCTGATGATCCGCGAGTCCCTCCCGGCGCTGCTCGAGGGAGACCGGCCGGTCGTCGTGAACTTCAGCTCCACCTCGGCGTCCTTCGCCCACCCCTACATGTCCGCCTACGCGGCCAGCAAGGGCGGCATCCAGTCCATGACCCACGCACTGGCCGCCGAGTACAGCAAGCAGGGCCTGCGCTTCGTCAGCGTCGCACCCGGCTCCATCGAGAGCGGCATGACCACCGGCACCGGCCCCGGCCTGCCGGAGGACACCGACTGGTCCCTCTTCACCAAGCTGGCCCCGGCCCTCGGCCAGGGCTTCGCCGGCCCGCAGACCGTCGCCGGCGTCGTCGCCATGCTGGGCTCCGAGGACGGTGCGTTCATCACCGGTACGGAGATCCGCATCGACGGCGGCACGCACTACTGATCAGGCGCGGAACCGGTCCCACAGCCGGGGGAAGCGCTCCGCGAGCACGGCTTCGTTCTCGAAGTCCAGCGGGGCGCCCTCCGGCTCGGCCGCCTGCAGCGGGATGCCCAGATCCGGCGCCACCGCCCCGGTCAGCTGCTCGTACGCCTCGTCGGCCGCGTACCCCAGCTCCTCGCCGTCCCCGTCGATCTCCTCGTCGAAGTCGCCCAGCAGCTCCGCCAGCTGGTCGGGGTCGTGCACCCCGCCCTCGAACACCTCCCGCCCCTGGCCGATCAGCCAGCAGCGGAAGTAGTCGAAGGCGTCGTCGCTCGCCCCGTCGAGCAGCACCCAGGCCGCACCCCACAGGTCCCAGGTGTACGCCCGGTTGTACCGGGACTCGAAGTGGCGGGCGAAGTCCAGGACGGAGTCCGGGTCGAGCAGTGCGAGCCGCTCCACGAGCAGCTCGGCGTGTTCCTCGGGGTCGCCGTCGGCGGCCTCGCGGGTACGGTCGACGATCTCCCAGAACTCCGTCTCGTCCATCACAGCGTCCAGCATCTCCGCTGCACTGGTGCCCCGCCACCGCGAGAACGCGTCGTATGGCGAATCCGACGGGCACATCGGCGCGATGTCGCCACCCATGTGCCCCGGTTCGGCGCTGATGCGTCGGTGGTACGTCCTCCGTGGTCCGGGACCGGAGCCGGGGTCCGGGAGCCGAATCGGTAGCCGAGTCCGGACTCAGTCCAGCGCGAACTCGCACCAGACGGTCTTGCCGTCCCCGGGGCGGCGGCGGCTGCCCCAGTCCGAGGAGAGGGAGGCGACCACGTGGACCCCTCGTCCCCAGGGCGCGTCCAGAGCCGGGACGTGGTGGACCGGCGGTGCCTCGGTGCCGTCCCGCACCGCGATGACCAAGCGGTGCGGGGTGCGGCGCAGGTGCAGGCGCACCGACCGGGCCGGCGACCCGAAGTGGTGGAAGGCCGCGTTCGTAACGAGTTCGCAGACGGCGAGGACCGCGTCGTAGCAGAGCCCTTCCGGCAGGCCCCAGGCCGCCAGCACCTCGCGGGCGAACGCCCGTACCCGCGGGATCTCCTGCGGCCGTTCCCCCGGGAAGTCGATCCCGGCGCTGCGGAAGAGCTCCGCCTCCGGGCCGGAACGCAGCGGATGCCCGGCCAGCAGCACGACCAGGTCCTCCTCGGCGTCCGTCCGCGCGCCCATCCGGTCCAGCAGCCCCGCGGTGATTTCCGACGGCGGCCCGGACGCCTCCGCGAAGACGTCCCCCAAGGCGGCCACGCCGTTGCCGAGCTCCCTGCCGCGGCGGGCCACCAGCCCGCGCGAATACAGCAGGGCCAGCGATCCGGGCGCGAACTCCAACGAGACCGAGGCACAGGCCTGCCCTCCCCCGCTGCCCAGCAGCGGGCCGGCGGCCCCTTCGGCGCGGACGACGGTACCGCGGCGGTCGCGGACCAGTAGGGGGAGGTGCCCGGCGCGCGCGTGGACGAGCGACTCGGACTCCGGGTCGTGCACGGCGTACAGGCAGCTCGCCGTCCGGCCACGGTCGATCTCGGCGATCAGCCCGTCGAGCAGGCGGAGCACCTCGTGCGGGGGCAGGTCCAGTCGCGCGAACCCGCGGATGGCCGTGCTCAGCTGCCCCATCAGGCTCGCGGCTCGCGCCCCGCTGCCCAGTTGTGTCCGAAGCCGCTTGAGCGCGGGCACCTTCCCGCACGGGAAGTGGTCCGGCCGCAGCCCCTCGTGCAGCTGCCGTACGGACATCCCCGCCTCGTCGGCCCACCCGCGGAGGGTCCACACCAGCTCGTCCATGTCCGGGCCACCGCCCTGCGGCTCCGACCACGGGCGCCCCGGCCGCTTCGCCCGCCCCGCCACGGCACCCCCGTATTTGTTCCGGGAACAACCCCGCGTTGTGCCCCGGACAACATCCAACCGTTCGGGCGGACGCCTGCGCAGCGAGATGCTCGATCCGTACCGCAGCCGGTGAATCCGGTTCGCGTCCCGCCGCGCCCCGATTCACCCCTGCCCCGACCCACTCCGCCCCTGTCCCGGCCGGCCCCCGGTTCGGGGCCGTCGACCCGAAACGGATGCCCTTGCCGTGACCGCCATCCAGACCGCTCTGCTCCTGACCGCCCTGGCGGTCTCGCTGCTGCTCTCGCTCGCGGCCGCCGCGGGCGCCGCCGTCCTCGAACTCTGGGACGGCGGCAGTGTGCCCGGCGCCGTCGGCCGCGGCCTGACCACCTTCGCGGGCACCCTGACGCTGTGCGGCGCCCTGCTCGCCGTGCTGCTCACCGCGCTGAAGTAACCGCCAGCGCGAAGACCCCCCGTCGCGGAGCGCGGCGGGGGGTCTTCACGCGTACACGGGGCGGGCCTACAGGCCGTAGCGCTCCCGGGCCTCCTTGACGGCGGACGCCGGCACCTCGCCGCGGCGGGCGAGCTGGGCCAGCGCGGCCACCACGATCGACTGGGCGTCGACACCGAAGTGGCGGCGGGCGCCCTCACGGGTGTCGGACAGGCCGAAGCCGTCCGTACCGAGCGAGGTGTAGTCCTGCTCCACCCACTGGCTGATCTGGTCCGGGACCTGACGCATCCAGTCGGAGACGGCGAGGACGGGGCCGGCGGCACCCTCCAGCGCGCGGGTGACGTACGGGGTGCGCACCTCGCCGCGCAGCAGCGCCTCGTCGCACTCCAGCGCGTCGCGCCGCAGCTCGCCCCAGGAGGTGGCGGACCAGACGTCGGCGGCCACGTTCCACTCGGCGGCCAGCAGCTTCTGCGCCTCCAGGATCCAGTGGATCGCCGTACCCGAGGCCATCAGCTGGACCTTGGGGGCGTCGGCGGCCGGGGCCGCCTCCGCCAGGTCCGCCGCCGTGTTGAAGCGGTAGAGGCCCTTGAGGATGCCCTCCTCCACGCCCTCCGGCATGGCGGGCTGCACCTTCGGCTCGTTGTAGACCGTCAGGTAGTAGAAGACGTCTTCCGGCGTCTCGCCGTACATCCGGCGCAGACCGTCCTTGACGATCACTGCGATCTCGTACGCGAAGGCCGGGTCGTAGTTGAGCGACGCCGGGTTCGTGGACGCGATCAGGTGCGAGTGGCCGTCCGCGTGCTGGAGGCCCTCACCGGTCAGCGTGGTGCGGCCGGCGGTGGCGCCGACGATGAAGCCCTTGCCGAGCTGGTCGGCGAGCTGCCACATCTGGTCGGCGGTGCGCTGCCAGCCGAACATCGAGTAGAAGATGTAGAAGGGGATCATCGGCTCGCCGTGCGTCGCGTACGACGTGCAGGCGGCGATGAAGTCGGCCATGGCGCCGGCCTCGGTGATCCCCTCGTTGAGGATCTGGCCGTCCTTGGCTTCCTTGTAGTACATGAGCTGGTCGCGGTCGACCGGCTCGTACGTCTGGCCCAGCGGCGAGTAGATGCCGGCCGACGGGAAGAGGGACTCCATGCCGAAGGTACGGGCCTCGTCGGGGACGATCGGCACCCAGCGCTTGCCGGTCTCCTTGTCCCGCATCAGGTCCTTCACGAGCCGGACGAAGGCCATGGTGGTGGCCATCTCCTGCTTGCCGGAGCCCTTGAGCAGCGGGGCGAAGGAACGGTCCGCGGGGGCGGGCAGGGCCACGTGCTTGACCTTGCGGGCCGGGGCCGGGCCGCCGAGCGCCGCGCGGCGCTCGTTCAGGTACTGGACCTCGGGGCTGTTCGCGCCCGGGTGGCCGTACGGGACCTGGCCGTCGGCGAAGGCGCTGTCCGGGATCGGGAGGCCAAGGAGGTCACGCATGTCCTTGAACTCGTCGATCGTCAGCTTCTTCATCTGGTGGTTCGCGTTCTTCGACTCGAACCCGGCGCCCAGCGTGTAGCCCTTGACGGTCTGCGCGAGGATGACCGTCGGCGCGCCCTTGTGCTCCAGGGCGGCCTTGTACGCGGCGTAGACCTTGCGGGGCTCGTGGCCGCCGCGGGAGGAGTGGAAGCACTCGGCGATCTTCGCGTCGGAGAGCACCCCGGCCAGCTGCACGAGCTCGGCGTTGGCGCCGAAGAAGTGCTGGCGGATGTAGGCCACGTCGCGGGTCGCGTACGTCTGGAACTGCGCGTCCGGTACCTCGCGCAGGCGGCGTACGAGGGCGCCCGTGGTGTCGAGCTGGAACAGCTCGTCCCAGGCGGAGCCCCACAGCGACTTGATGACGTTCCAGCCGGCGCCGCGGAACTGGGCCTCCAGCTCCTGGACCACGCGGAAGTTGGCGCGGACCGGACCGTCGAGGCGCTGCAGGTTGCAGTTGATGACGAAGGTCAGGTTGTCGAGCTGCTCGCGGGAGGCGAGGGCCAGGGCGGCGGTCGACTCGGGCTCGTCCATCTCGCCGTCGCCCAGGAAGGCCCAGACGTGCGAGTTGGCGGTGTCCTTGATGCTCCGGTTCTGCAGGTAGCGGTTGAAGCGCGCCTGGTAGATCGCGGAGAGCGGGCCGAGGCCCATGGACACCGTCGGGAACTCCCACAGCCACGGCAGGCGCCGCGGGTGCGGGTAGGACGGCAGGCCGTTGCCGCCGGACTCCTGGCGGAAGTTGTCGAGCTGCTGCTCGGAGACGCGTCCGTCGAGGAACGCGCGGGCGTAGATGCCGGGGGAGGCGTGGCCCTGGATGTAGAGCTGGTCGCCCGATCCGTCGGCCTCCTTCCCGCGGAAGAAGTGCTGGAAGCCGGTCTCGTAGAGCCACGCGGCCGAGGCGAAGGTGGCGATGTGGCCGCCGACGCCGTACTTGGAGCCGCGGGTCACCATGGCGGCCGCGTTCCAGCGGTTCCATGCGGTGATCTTGGCTTCCATCTCCTCGTCACCCGGGAACTCGGGCTCGGCGGAGGTGGGGATGGTGTTGACGTAGTCCGTCTCCAGCAGCTTCGGCAGGGCGAGGCCGGCGGCCTCGGCGTGCTGGAGGGTGCGGCGGAGCAGGTATTCGGCGCGGCGCGTACCGGCGGCCTTGGCGACGGCGTCCAGGGAGGCCGCCCATTCGGCGGTCTCCTCGGTGTCGCGGTCCGGGAGCTGGTCGAGCTCGCTCGGAAGCTTTCCTACGGGGTCGGACATCGGTGTGCGCCGCCTTCCGGACAAAGGAGAGGTGGTGAAAAAATCCCTGACGGGCAGGACAGGGTCGGCGGACCTGGTTGAGGTCCGCGACGACTGTAAATCGCTGATCGATGATCGATCAAATGAAAGTGACGAAGAAACGTCCATCCGGCGAAAGTCGGCACCGCGTGCCAGGGAAATAGGCACGCGGTGCCGGTCAAACGCGGACAAACAGGCCAGCCCGCAGTCGATCAAGCGCGCGGGGCGCACCCCAGGACATGCCGCTTCACCAGCAGCCCGATGTCCGGATCCTGACTGCGGAACGCCTCGACGAGCGCCTCGTGCTCCTCGGCGTACGACTTCTGGACGGTCCCCAGCCAGCGGATGGACAGCGCCGTGAAGACCTCGATGCCCAGGCTCTCCCAGGTGTGCAGCAGCACGCTGTTCCCGGCGGCCCGCACCATCTCCCGGTGGAACCCGACGGTGTGCCGCACCTGCGCGGTCCCGTCCTCGGTCCGGTCGGCCTCCCACAGCGCCGCCACGTGCGGCTCCAGCGCCGAGCAGTCGCTCGCCAGCCGCGGCGCGGCCAGCTCGGCCGCGATCTGCTCCAGGCCGGCCCGGACCGGGTAGATCTCCTCCAGGTCGGCCGCGGAGAGGTTCCGTACGCGCACGCCCTTGTTCGGCGCCGACTCGATCAGCCGCAGCGTCTCCAGCTCGCGCAGGGCCTCCCGTACGGGGGTCTGGCTGACCTCCAACTCCACGGCGATCCGGCGCTCGACGATCCGCTCGCCGGGCTTCCAGCGCCCGCTGACGATCCCCTCCACGATGTGCTCGCGGATCTGCTCGCGCAGCGAGTGCACGACGGGTGGGGTGATCATCGGGGCTTCATCTCCTGTAGGGGCATGCATCGCTTCGATGCGTAGACAATACGGCCGAGTAGCCCCCACCGGATGCGTTCCCGGTCGCGGACGCTGGGTGAGGCTGGTTACAACAGGCTCCGGACCAGGGCTCCCAGAGGGGTAAGACGACGGCGCCCCCGCCCGGAGGATGTTCCGGGCGGGGGCGCCGTGTGCGACGGCCGGGGCCGTGCGGTGAGCCTTACAGGCCGAGCTCGACCTCGAACTCGCCGGCCTCGAGGATCGCCTTGACGGCCGAGAGGTACCGGGCCGCGTCCGCACCGTCCACCAGGCGGTGGTCGTAGGACAGGGTCAGGTACGTCATGTCGCGGACGCCGATCACGGTGCCCTCGGGGGTCTCGATGACCATCGGGCGCTTGACCGTGGCACCGATGCCCAGGATGGCGACCTGGTTCGGGGGCACGATGACCGTGTCGAACAGCGCACCGCGCGAACCGGTGTTGCTGATGGTGAAGGTCGCGCCCGACAGCTCGTCCGGCGTGATCTTGTTGCCGCGGACCTTGGCGGCCAGGTCGGCGGTGGCCTTGGAGATGCCCGCCAGGTTGAGGTCACCGGCACCCTTGATGACCGGGGTCATCAGGCCCTTCTCGGAGTCCACGGCGATGCCGATGTTCTCCGAGTCGAAGTAGGTGATGGTGCCCTCGTCGTCGTTGATCCGGGCGTTGACGACCGCGTGGGCCTTCAGCGCCTGGGCCGCGGCCTTGACGAAGAACGGCATCGGCGAGAGCTTGACGCCCTCGCGGGCCAGGAAGGAGCCCTTGGCCTGCTCGCGCAGCTTCATGATCTTGGTGATGTCCACCTCGACCACGGAGCTGAGCTGAGCCTGCGAGTGCAGGGCCTTCATCATGTTGTCGCCGATGACCTTGCGCATTCGGGTCATCTTGACCGTCTGACCGCGCAGCTCGGACACCGCGGCGGCCGGGGCCTTCGCGGCCGGAGCGGCGGCCGGAGCCGGGGCGGCAGCAGCGGCCTTGGCGGCCTCGGCGGCGGCCAGGACGTCCTGCTTGCGGATGCGGCCACCGACACCGGTGCCCGAGACCGTGGACAGGTTGACGCCGGACTCCGAGGCGAGCTTGCGCACCAGCGGGGTCACGTACGCGCCCTCGTCACCAGCGGCGGCCGGAGCGGCCGGGGCCGGGACGACCGGAGCGACGGGGGTGACCGGAGCCGGAGCGGCTACCGGGGCGGCGGCCTGGACCGGAGCCGGAGCGGCGACCGGAGCGGCCGGGGCGACCGGAGCCGGGGCAGCGACCGGAGCGGCGGCCTCGACCGGAGCCGGGGCAGCGACCGGAGCGGCGGCCTCGACCGGAGCCGGGGCGGCGGCCGGAGCGGCAGCGGCCGGGGCGGCACCGGCGACGCCGATGACGGCCAGACGGGCGCCGACCTCGGCGGTCTCGTCCTCGCCGACCAGGATCTCCAGCAGCGTGCCGGAGACCGGCGCGGGGATCTCGGTGTCGACCTTGTCCGTGGAGACCTCGAGCAGCGGCTCGTCGGCCTCGACCGACTCGCCGACGGCCTTCAGCCAGCGGGTGACGGT
The DNA here is from genome assembly GCF_036178145.1 of Streptomyces sp. NBC_00273. NCBI lineage: Bacteria > Bacillati > Actinomycetota > Actinomycetes > Kitasatosporales > Streptomycetaceae > Streptomyces > Streptomyces sp. NBC_00273. The sequence goes on from NZ_CP108067.1 coordinate 6,833,920, forward strand.
GCCCTCGGTGACGGACTCGCCCAGGGCGGGGAGCACGACATCAGTACCGGAGGCGGCCGGAGCGGCAGCGGGCGCCTCGGCGACGGGGGCCGGGGCCGCGGGGGCCTCGGCGACCGGGGCCGGAGCGGCCGCGGGGGCCTCGGCAGCGGCGGCCGGCTCGGCGGCCGGAGCCGCGGCGGCAGCCGGAGCGCCGGAGCCGTCGTCGATGACGGCCAGCTCGGCGCCGACCTCGACGGTCTCGTCCTCGGCGACCTTGATGGAGGCCAGGATGCCCGACACGGGGGAGGGGATCTCGGTGTCGACCTTGTCGGTCGAGACCTCGAGCAGCGGCTCGTCGGCCTCGACGCGCTCGCCCTCGGCCTTCAGCCAGCGGGTGACAGTGCCCTCGGTGACGCTCTCACCGAGCGCCGGAAGGGTTACGGAAACCGACATGGTTTCAGTTGCTCCTAACGAAAGTGCGGAAGTGGTCGTCGCGCCCGTGACGAATTAGTCGTGGGAGTGAAGCGGCTTGCCGGCCAGGGCCAGGTGGGCCTCGCCCATCGCTTCGTTCTGGGTCGGGTGCGCGTGGATGAGCTGCGCGACCTCGGCCGGCAGGGCTTCCCAGTTGTAGATCAGCTGGGCCTCGCCGACCTGCTCGCCCATCCGGTCACCGACCATGTGGACGCCGACCACGGCACCGTCCTTGACCTGGACGAGCTTGATCTCGCCCGCGGTCTTGAGGATCTTGCTCTTGCCGTTGCCCGCCAGGTTGTACTTCAGGGCCACGACCTTGTCCGCGCCGTAGATCTCCTTGGCCTTGGCCTCGGTGATGCCGACGGAAGCGACCTCGGGGTGGCAGTAGGTGACGCGCGGGACACCGTCGTAGTCGATCGGGACGGCCTTGAGACCGGCCAGACGCTCTGCGACCAGGATGCCCTCGGCGAAGCCGACGTGCGCGAGCTGGAGGGTGGGGACGAGGTCACCGACGGCCGAGATGGTCGGCACGTTGGTCTGCATGTACTCGTCGACCAGGACGTAGCCGCGGTCCATCGCGACGCCCTGCTCCTCGTAGCCCAGACCCTGCGAGACGGGGCCGCGACCCACCGCGACCAGCAGCACCTCGGCCTCGAAGGTCTTGCCGTCGACCAGCGTCACGCGGACGCCGTTCTCCGTGTACTCGGCCTTGTCGAAGAAGGTGCCCAGGTTGAACTTGATGCCGCGCTTGCGGAACGCGCGCTCCAGCAGCTTCGAGCTGTTCTCGTCCTCGACAGGCACGAGGTGCTTGAGGCCCTCGATGACGGTGATGTCGGAACCGAAGGACTTCCACGCCGAGGCGAACTCGACGCCGATGACGCCGCCGCCCAGGACGATCGCCGACTCGGGGACGCGGTCCAGGACCAGCGCGTGGTCCGAGGAGATGATGCGGTTGCCGTCGATGTTCAGGCCCGGCAGCGACTTCGGCACGGAGCCGGTCGCCAGCAGGATGTGGCGGCCCTGGATGCGCTGGCCGTTCACGTCGACGGAAGTCGGGGAGGAGAGGCGGCCCTCTCCCTCGATGTAGGTCACCTTGCGGGAGGCGACCAGGCCCTGCAGACCCTTGTACAGGCCCGAGATGACCTCGTCCTTGTACTTGTGGACACCCGCGATGTCGATTCCCTCGAAGGAGGTCTTGACACCGAACTGGGCGGCTTCACGAGCCTGGTCCGCGATCTCGCCCGCGTGCAGCAGAGCCTTCGTGGGGATGCAGCCGTTGTGCAGGCAGGTGCCGCCGAGCTTGTTCTTCTCGATCAGGGCAACGTCCAGACCCAGCTGGGATGCGCGCAGCGCCGCGGCGTAACCGCCACTGCCACCGCCGAGGATCACTAGGTCGAAAACGGTGCTGGCGTCGTTCGCCACGTCACGTCCTCCATGCATGTGCGCCGGGCACCGGTCCTCTGTGACCGGGCGGCGGCTGGTATACGGCCGCTTGTTTCTTCGGCCCTGTGGTGGGGGCCCTGTCCTGCCGAGAACCCATCTTCGCATTTGTCGGGGGCACGCGGGACGCCGGGCCCACGATGTGATCGGGCGATCTGCCCGGACCGGGGGTTACCGCTGCGTAGATACCTACCGAGATACCTACCGATTCCTTCAGGTTTCGTCGTGAGACGGACGCACCCCGGGCCCTGACCCGGCCCGGGGTGCGTCACGTCACATCGAACGGGGTGCTCAGCCGAGGTCGCCCGTGGCCGTGCGCTCGGCCAGACGCACCAGGGTGCGGACGGCGGAGCCGGTGCCGCCCTTGGGGGTGTAACCGTGCGGCGCGCCCTCGTGGAAGGCCGGGCCGGCGATGTCGAGGTGGGCCCAGGTGATGCCCTCGCCGACGAACTCCTGCAGGAAGAGGCCGGCCACCAGGCCGCCGCCCATGCGGACACCCATGTTCGCGATGTCGGCGGTGGGGGAGTCCATGGTCTTGCGCAGCTCGGCGGGGAGCGGCATCGGCCAGGAGGACTCGCCGACCTCCTCGGCGATCTCGTGGATCGACGTGCGGAAGGCGTCGTCGTTGGCCATGATCCCGAAGGTGCGGTCGCCGAGGGCGAGCACCATCGCACCGGTCAGGGTGGCGACGTCGACGATCGCGTCCGGGTCGTCCTCGGAGGCCTTGGTCAGCGCGTCACCGAGGACCAGGCGGCCCTCGGCGTCCGTGTTGAGGACCTCGACGGTCTTGCCGCTGTACATGCGCAGCACGTCGCCGGGCTTGGTCGCGGAGCCGGACGGCATGTTCTCGGCGAGCGCGAGCCAGCCGGTGACGTTGACCTTCAGGCCCAGCTTCGCGGCCGCGACGACGGAGGCGAAGACGGCGGCGGCGCCGGCCATGTCGCACTTCATCGTCTCGTTGTGACCGGCCGGCTTCAGGGAGATGCCGCCCGAGTCGTAGGTGATGCCCTTGCCGACGAAGGCCAGGGTCTTCTCCGCCTTCGGGTGCGTGTAGGTGAGCTTCACCAGGCGCGGCAGGTTCTCGGAACCCTTGCCGACGCCCATGATGCCGCCGAAGCCGCCCTTGATCAGGGCCTTCTCGTCCAGGACCTGGACCTTGATGCCGTTCTCCTTCGCGGCCGCGGAGGCGATCGCGGCGAAGGACTCGGGAGTCAGGTCGTTCGGCGGGGTGTTCACCAGGTCACGGGCGACGTTGACCTCGGTCGCGACGACCGCGGCGCGCTCGACGGCGGCCTTGTGCTCCTTGTCGCGGGGCTTGGCGCCCAGCAGGGCCACCTCGGCGAGCGGCTGCTTCGGGCCGGTGCCCTTGGCCTCCTTGCGGACCTTGTTCTCGCCGCCCTGGTAGGCGGTGAAGGCGTACGCGCCCAGCAGGGCGCCTTCGGCGACGGCGGTGACGGCCGAGGCGTCCTCCAGGGGGAGGGCGAAGGCGGCCTTCTTGTTGCCGTGCAGCGCGCGGGCGGCGGCGCCGGCGGCGCGGCGCAGCACCTCCTCGTCGAACGACTCGCCCTTCTCCGGGACGGAGCCGAGCCCCACTGCCAGCACGACCGGGACCTTGAGGCCCGCCGGGGCCGGCAGCTTGGTGATCTCGCCTTCGGCGCCCGAGGCGCCCAGCGCGTCGAGGACGCCGGCGAGCTTACCGTCGTACGCCTTGTCCACGGCCTCGGCGCCCGCGGCGACGATCGGTCCCTTGGGGCCCTTCGCCACGCCGACCACGAGGGCGTCGGCGCGGAGCGTCGCCGCGCCGGCAGTGCTGAGAGTCAGAGCAGTCACGGTGGTGAAGTCTCGCTTCCGTTGTGTGTGTGGGCCGAGTGGGTGGACGGCCATCCGTAGCGATCGTATTCGGGCCCGACGGCCGCCAGAAATGAGCCTACGCGTACGCGCTCGTCCGTACGTCACTCGAAGGTTTGGCAAGTTGTTCGATCAAGCGGCCATCAGGTTCACCCATCTGTGGACTCTGCTCCAGGTTTGCCCCGTAGACCTGACGAGGTCCGAAAGACTCGGTCCACTCTCGCAAGGGGACGCGGGGTTCCTTTGCATGATTTCCACAGAGCCTCCCAGGCCCGGCTGTCCGCCAAGGGCCGGTCGAGGGATGCCTGCGGGGGGAAAGGCCGAATATGGTCAACAAGAATCGGATGAACAGGGTCGCCGCCATGATGGCGGCAGCCGCCCTGGTGTCCGTAGCAGTACCCGCCTCGACCGCCCAGGCGGCCGTGACGCCGCGCATCGACCTGAAGGTGCTGGTCGTCGACGACGGCGGCAGCTCGGTCGAGGCGATCACCGCGGAACTCCGCGACACGGGGGTGCCCTACACCCGCGTCCAGCTGGGCAGCAGCGGCCGCCCGGTCATCAACGCGGGCTTCCTCAGCGACACGGTGGACGGCCGCCCGCGCGCCAAGTACCAGGGTGTCGTGCTGCCGAACGAGAACCCGTTCGGCGAGGGCTCGGCCGAGATGGCCGCCCTCACCGCCTACGAGACGACGTACGGCATCCGCCAGGTTGACGCCTACACCTGGGCCCACCCGGGCGTCGGGCTGGAATACACCGACAACGGCGGCTACAGCGGCCAGCTCGACGGCACCCAGGCCGCCGTCACCACGGCCGGGAAGGCCGGCCCCTTCGCCTACCTCGGCGGCCAGGTCACCTTCGAGGACAACTCGGCCCTGGTCCCCGAGAGCTTCGGCTTCATGGGCAAGCCGCGCCCCGGCTACACCAGCTACGTCGACGCGCCCGTCGGCTCCGGTCGGGCCTCGCTCGTCGGCGAGTACGCGCACGACGGCCGCAGCGAACTGGTCGTCACCTTCGGCTACAACCAGTACCAGCAGCAGTTCCGGCTGCTCGCCCGCGGCATCGTCGACTGGCTGACCCAGGGGGTGCACCTCGGCCAGAGCCGCAGCTACTTCGCGGTCCACGTCGACGACGTCTTCGCCCCCGACGCCCGCTGGAACAAGGAGCTGAACTGCACGCCGGGCGACTACGCCTGTGCGGGCGGCGAGGGCAAGGAGAGCACGATCCGGATGAGCGCCGCCGACGCCGTGTACGCGGCGCAGTGGCAGACGTCCAAGAACTTCAAGCTGGACATGCTCTTCAACGGCGGCGCCGGCGAGGAGTGGAAGGCCGCGAACGGCGGCGTCGACGCGATGACCGCCCAGCTCGTCGCCGACCGCGCCAAGTACCGCTGGATGAACCACACCTACACCCACCCGTTCCTCGGCTGCGTCCAGAACACCGCAGTCACCCCGTGGACCTGTACGAAGAACGCCGCCGGCGCGATCCAGTACATGAGCCGCGCCGAGATCTCCGCCCAGATCCGCGACAACAACAACTGGGCCGCCGCCAAGGGCATCACCACCGACCGGACCGAACTGGTCACCGGTGAGCACTCCGGCCTCAAGACCGCACCGCAGCAGCCCGTGGACAACCCCAACCTGGCCGGCGCCCTCGCCGACAACGGGGTCAAGTGGGCCGGCAGCGACAACTCCCGCGAACCGGCGCAGCGAGCGGTCGGCGCGGCCCTCACCGTCCCCCGGCACCCGATGAACGTGTACTACAACACGGGCACCAACGCCGAGATGGCCGACGAGTACAACTGGATCTACACCAGCCGCGCCCACGGCGGAAGCGGCGTCTGCGAGGACAACCCGGCGACCTCCACCTGCCTGCCGGCCCCGCTGAACGTCAACACCGGCTACCTCGACACCATCGTCCCGGCCGAGGCCCGCACCGCCCTGCGGCACGTCCTGGCCAACGACCCGCGGCCGCACTACGTCCACCAGTCCAACCTCGCCGAGGACCGGACCCTCTACCCCGTGCTCAACCAGGTCCTCGACACCTACCGGACCCTGTACGCCCCCAGCGCGCCGATCGTCAACCAGAGCATGAAGGACACCGGCGTCGAGTTCCAGCGCCGCACCGCCTGGGACAAGGCCCTCGCGGACGGCAAGGTCACCGCCTACCGCATCGGCAAGGACGTCACCATCAAGGCGCCCTCCGGGGTCGTCGCCCCGGTGACCGCACCCACCGGCACCAAGAAGCAGCTGGTGCTCGGCACCGCCGACTTCGGTACCGCCTACGCCGGTACCCGCTCCGCCTGGACCGGTCCGGAGACGCTCCAGAGCGCCGTCACGCTCAAGCTGCCCAGCTGACCGTCGCGCAAGCCGTCACGAGCACCACGAGTACCACCTAGCGCCGGCGCTCCGCGAACCCACGGGCGCCGGCCCCTTTTCCGTCCTGGGGGGACACACCGCATGAGTCATGGGCGTCACGTCACCATGCTCACCGAAGGCACCTATCCGCACGTCCACGGGGGCGTCAGCACCTGGTGCGACCAACTGGTGCGAGGCATGCCGGAGGTCGACTTCAACGTCATAGCCCTGACCGGCTCCGGACGAGAGCCGGTCACCTGGGAACTGCCCCGCAACGTCTACCGGCACACCGCCTTCCCGCTCTGGGGGCCGCTCCCGTCGCGCGTCCGCCGGTCGGCCCTGCGCGGCAGGGCCCACCGCCGCTTCACCGAGGTCTACGAGAGCTTCCTGCTCTCCCTGCTCGACCCCGAGCCCGATCCCACCCGGCACAGCTTCTCCGAGGCCCTGCGCGAACTGGCCGTCCTCGCCCGGGCCGGAAAGCTCGCACCGGCCCTGCGCTCCGAATCGGTCCTGCGGCTGCTGATGACCGTATGGACCCGGTCCGGGCTCGTCACCGCCGAGGCCCAGCCCACCATCCACGACGCGCTCACTGCCACCGACCTGCTGGAACACGCGCTGCGCCCGCTCGGCGTCCGGATCCCGCCCGACAGCGTCGCGCACGCCGTCAGCAGCGGCCTCGCCACCCTCCCGGCCCTCGCCGCCAAGTACCTCGACGGGGTCCCCTTCCTGCTCACCGAGCACGGCATCTACCTGCGCGAGCGCTACCTCGGCTACCGCAGCGCCGCCCAGCGCTGGCCCGTCAAGGCCCTCATGCTCGGCTTTTACCGCGAGCTCAACACCGAGGGCTACCGGCAGGCCGACCTGATCACCCCGTGCAACCAGTACAACCGCCGCTGGGAGGAGCGCGGGGGCGCGGAGTCCGACCGCATCCGCACCGTCTACAACGGCGTCGACCCGCACGCCTTCCCCGATGCCGGCCCCGAACCCGACGTGCCCACCCTCAGTTGGTGCGGCCGCATCGACCCGATCAAGGACCTCGAAACCCTCATCCGGGCCTACGCCTTCATGCGCGAGGAGCTCCCCGCCCTGCGGCTGCGCCTCTTCGGGCCCGTCCCGGCCGGCTGCGAGGAGTACAAGCTCCGCCTGGAGAAGCTCGCCGCCGAACTCGGCGTGACCGACGGGATCACCTACGAGGGCCGCATCGAGCAGGTGGCCCGGGCCTACGCGGCCGGCAGCGTCGTCATGCTCTCCTCCATCAGCGAGGGCTTCCCCTTCAGCATCATCGAGGCCATGTCCTGCGGCCGCACCACCGTCTCCACCGACGTCGGCGGGGTCCGCGAGGCCGTCGGCGACACCGGCCTCGTCGTACCGCCGCGCGAGCCCGAGACCATGGCCCGCGCCACCCTCGCCCTGCTCCGCGACGACGAACGCCGGGCCGAACTCGGCCGGCTGTCCCGCGAGCGGGTCGTCGAGAAGTTCACCCTCCACCAGTCCGTGGACGGCTTCCGGCACATCTACCGCGAACTCGCCGGCCAGCCCGTCCTGCCCGTGCACGCGGGCGACGCGTGGACCCAGCGGCTCGCCGATCCCTGGTACCGCGAACTCGCCGCCATGGGGCATCCCCAGAAGGACTCCGGGGAAGGGGGCCCGTGGTGAGCGGATCCCTCTGGCTCAAGCCGCCCGGTTCCGGCCCCGGTTCCGGTGCCGACACGCTCCCGGCCATCCCCCGGCCGCGCCGCGACGGCCCCGGCGCCGACGTCACCGCCGCCGACGCCGCCACCGACCCGATGGACGAACTCGCCGAGCGCCTCGACGTGTTCATCGCCTCCGCCGTCCACCCCGACGAGATCGCCGCCATCCTCGAATCCGACGGCATGACGGACGAGTACATCCGGCTCACCTACGGCCGGCACGACTCCTTCGCGCTCGCCGAGGAGCTCTACGCCCGGGTGCCCCGCTCCTTCCCGGAGCCGGGCGCCGCCCCCGACCCCTGGAAGGTCTCCCTCACCGCCTGCCTGCTGCGCGGGGTGATCTTCGCCCTGCCCGGCCTCGCCTACCTGCTCGGCGCGCCCCTGCTCGAAGGCCCCCAGGACCGCCTCGGCCTGCCCGCCGGGACCCTGACCCTGCTCGCCGGCGCGCTCATCGGCTGGGTCTGGGACCAGACCCTGTCCCACCGGGCCTACTCCTGGCTCGGCCTCGGCGACCGGCGCGCCGCCGGGCGGACCCTGCTCGTCGGAGCCCCCGTCGGCGCCCTGTTGGGCACCGCCGCCGCACTGGCGGTGCCCGGCGGGCCCCCGTTCTCCTACGCCTTCGCAGCCGGACAGGCCTTCTACGTCGGGGCCGCCACCGTCCTGCTGGTCCTCGGCCGGGAACGGGTCCTGCTCGTCGCGCTCGCCCCGATGGCCGCCGGAGCACTGCTCGCGCTCTTCGTCGACCTGCCCGTGCCGGTCCGGGTGGCCCTGCTCTCGGTGTCCCTGCTGGCCGCCTGCACCCTGGCCCTCAGGGAACTCCCGCTGCGCGCCGGGCTGCGGTCCGTCGTGCGCCGGATCCGTGCCTCCGCAGCCCGCCGGCCCTGCCACGGCCCCGTTCGCTGGCAGATGCTGCGCGGCGCCGAGGAGGACTTCGCACCCCGCGGACCCAGGATCGGGGACTCGGTCCCCTTCGGGGTCTTCGGCCTCGGCACCGGCCTGCTCGTGCTGTACGCCGCCCTCGGGGAGGTCCTCGCCGGAGGTCCCGCCGAGTCGGTCGCGGCCCCCTCGGCGGTGGCCCTCACCCTCAGCATGGGCCCGGCCGAATGGCTGCTCCACCGGTTCCGCAGCGGGACCCTCTCCGGACTCCAGGGGGCCCGCTCGCCCCGGGCCTTCCGCCGGAGGATGCTCGCCACCCTGACCCGGTGCCTCGCCGTCTACCTGACCGTCCTGTTGGTCCTGGGCCTGGTCGGCAGCCTGCTCTGGCCCGACGCCCCCGTCCTCACCGGAGTCCGGATCGCGACCCTGCTGCTGCTCGGGGCCGTCATGTGGACCGGGCTGCTCCTGCAGTCCTTCGGGGCGGTCCGGCCGGCGGCCGTGGTCTGCTCCTCGGCCGCCGTCGCCCAGAGCCTGGCCCTGCTGACCGGGTTCGGCCAGCCCCGGGCGGTCCAACTGGTGGTGGCGGGCGCCGCCGCCGCCGTACTGGCCACCCTGGTCTGCCTGCTCCTCGGCCGCGCGACCGCCCACCGATGACGCACCCTCCGTCCGAGAAGAAGGACCCCATGCTGCTGGTGCCCCTCTACGAGCATCCCGCCGACCGGCCGGAAGACTGGGAGCGGCTCATCCGCTCCGCCGGCCGGCTGCACTCGGTGGTCCTCAACCCCGACAGCGGACCGGGCGCCGCCCGCGACGAACGGTTCGCCGTCGTCGCCGAACGCCTGCGCGAGGCCGGCGTACCCGTCCTCGGGTACGCCGACACCGACTACGGGCGGCGCCCGCACGCCGAGGTGGTGCAGGACCTGCTGCGCCACCGCGACTGGTACGCCACCGACGGGGCCTTCCTCGACCAGGCCTCCGCCGACCCGGAACTGCTCCCGCACTACGGGCGGCTCGCGGTCGCCGCCCGGGCCGCGGGCGCCGGCACCCTCGTCCTCAACCACGGGGTCCACCCGCACCCCGGGTACACCGAACTCGCCGACCTGCTCGTCACCTTCGAGGGCCCCTGGGACGCCTACCGGGACGCGGAGCCCGCACCGCCGTGGACCGCCGACCACCCGGCCGCGCGGTTCTGTCACCTCGTCTACGCCGTCCCGCCGGGCCCGTTCGCCGCCCGGCGCGCCGAGGAACTCGCCACCGAACGCGGGGCCGGGGTGCACTGCGCCGTCCCGGGCAGCGGCGCGCACCCCTGGGGGACCCTGCCGTACGCGCTGGAGGCGGCGGGATGAGGAAGGCCGCACTGCTGCTGGCCGTGCCCCTGCTGCTGCTCGCGGCGTGCACGGCCGAGCCGGAACCGGAACGTGACGGGCTGTCGCCCGACCCGCCGCCGGGGCAGCGCTGGCAGCCGAAGCCGGGGGTCGGCTGGCAGTGGCAGCTCACCGGGAAGCTCGACACCTCGGTGAAGGCGGCCGTGTACGACGTCGACGGATTCAACACCACCAAGGAGCAGGTGGCCACCTTGAAGAAGGCCGGCCGCAAGACCATCTGCTACATCTCCACCGGTGCCTGGGAGGACTTCCGGCCGGACGCCGGAGCCTTCCCGAAGGCGCTGCTGGGCCAGGGCAACGGCTGGGACGGCGAACGCTGGCTGGACGTCCGGCGCCTGGCGGAACTGGAACCGCTGATGGCCAAGCGGTTCGACATGTGCAAGGCGAAGGGCTTCGACGCCGTGGAGCCCGACAACATGGACGGCTACGCCAACCGGTCCGGCTTCCCGCTGACCGCGGACGACCAGCTGAAGTACAACCGCCTGATCGCCCGGCTGGTCCACGACCGGGGCATGTCGGTGGGGCTGAAGAACGACCTGGACCAGATCCCGGAGCTGGTGGGCGACTTCGACTTCGCGGTCAACGAGCAGTGCATGGAGTACGAGGAGTGCGACCGGTACGTGCCGTTCATCGACGCGGGCAAGGCGGTGTTCCACGTGGAGTACGAGGGCAAGCTGAACCGCTGGTGCCCGCGCGCCCGTGCGGCGAAGCTGAGCTCGCTCCAGAAGCGGTACGACTTGGACGCGTGGCGCCAGGTCTGCCAATAGCCTCGCCGGCACCAAACCCAGCCACGCCGGCGTTTGAGGCGCGGGGTCTGGGGCGGAGCCCCAGGAAACCCGGCTCCGCCGGGCACCGGGCTCCGCCCGGACCCTCCCCCAGCTACCGCTGGGAGGTGCCCCCTGCTCAAACGCCGGCGAGGCTGGAAGTGGCCGTGCCGAGGCTGGAAGCGGCCGGGGCCGGAAGGGGTGGCTACCCCAGGGGGAGGATGGCGTGGACGCGGTAGCCGCCGCCGTAGCGGGGGCCCGCGAAGCAGGAGCCGCCCAGGGCACCGGTGCGCTCGCGCATGCCGAGGAGGCCGTGGCCACCGCCCGGATCGGCCGGCTCCGGGGCCGGATCGGCACCCTCGCCGCCGTCGTCGAGGACGGTCACCTCCACCGACGGCCCGACCCGCACCACGCTGACCTCCGCCTTCGCCCCCGGGCCCGCGTGCTTGCGGACGTTCGTCAGCGCCTCCTGGATCACCCGGTACGCCGCCAGGTCCACCGCCGCCGGCAGCACCCCCGGCTCGCCGTCCACCTGGACGATGACCTCCACCGGCAGCCCGGCGTGCCGGAAGGTGTCCACCAGCTCGTCCAGGACGCCGAGCCCCGGCGCGGGCTCCGTCGGTGCCTCCGGGTCGCCGGACTGCCGCAGCAGCCCGACCGTGGCCCGCAGTTCGTTCAGCGCCGACCGGCTGGCGTCCCGTACGTGCGCCAGCGCCTCCTTGGCCTGGTCCGGGCGCTTGTCCATGACGTGCGCGGCCACTCCCGCCTGCACGTTGACCAGGGCGATGTGATGGGCCACCACGTCGTGCAGGTCCCGGGCGATCCGCAGCCGCTCCTCGGCGACCCGCCGCCTGGCCTCCTCGTCACGGGTCCGCTCGGCGCGCTCGGCCCGTTCCCGGATGGCGTCGACGAAGGCCCGCCGGCTGCGCACGGCGTCCCCGGCCGCCGCGGCCATCCCGGTCCAGGCGAAGATCCCGATGTTCTCCTGCGCGTACCAGGGCAGCGGCCCGGCGAGCATGGCCACGCCCGTCAGCCCCGCCATGGTGAGCAGCCCGATCCGCCAGGTCGTCGGCCGGTCGGTGTGGGCGGCCACCGTGTAGAGGGCGATCACCGCGCACATGGCGACGGGCGCCCGCGGCTCCCCGGTGGTCAGCTCCAGCAGGGACAGCCCGCAGGTCACGGCGAGCACGGCGCGCGGCTGCCGGCGCCGGAACACCAGGGCGGCCGCGCCGAGCAGCATCAGCAGCAGCGAGAACGGTTCCGGGGTGCGCGTCCCGAAGGTGGGTCCGTGCGGCCCGTGCGGATCGGCGAAGGAGCCGACGACCATGGCGACGAACGCCCCGAACGCCAGCACGGCGTCGGTGGCGAGCGGATGGGCCCGCATCCACTGCCGGGTGGGGGCGAACCGCCCGAGGTCTGTCGTCACCCGGATACGGTACGGCCTCATCCGCCGGTGCCCCCTACGGCGGAGGTTGGGGCCCCAGCGCGACGCGGGACCGCACCGGACCCCAGCGCGCCCGCACCACGCACACCGCCATGACGGCGGTGATGGCCGCCAGGTGCTCCTTGCCCGCCAGGTTGTCCTTGACCAGCACCTCGCCGATCATCGCCAGGATCACCAGGGCGCCGGTCAGGTACGCCCGGTAGCGCCAACAGACGTAGATGGCCAGCCCCACCACCGCCGCCGAGGGCCCGGTGTCGTTGACGATCCGGTCGGACACCGGCAGACCGAGGGGATGCTCCGGCCCGAGCGCGAGCCCGATCCGCGCGTACGTGGTCCCGGCGAGGGTGGCTACGTAGCCGATCAGCAGGGTGCGCCACCAGCCGATGCAGATCTCGGCGATGCCGAAGACGAGCAGGATCTGCGCGAGCGCCCCCCACACCGGCAGGTCCAGGGCGGGGACGAACAGGGACAGCGGGGTCCGTACGAGGGCCAGCCCGAGCGGGTCGGCGGCTTTGACCGACCCGAGGTCCTGGACCGGCTGGAACCCCCAGGAGGTGTTCTGCACGATCTGGAAGACCGAGGTCAGACAGACCGCGCCGATGGTCATCGGGATCGCCCGCCACTTGTCGCGCACGAGCGCGTCCCGGACGGTCCAGAACAGGGGTCCCCACTCACGGCGGGCGAACCGCCGGAATGAGGAGGTGCTCCACGCTGTCAACGGCGGGTCTCCAGGTGTCTGCGGTGCAGCCACTTCGGAAGGCCGGGGGCCTCCAGGAAGCCCTCGGCCCGGCCGGCCGCGACACCGATCCGCAGCAGGTCCGAACTCTTCTCGAAGAGCATGAACCGCGGTTCCCAGATCGGCCGGTATTTGGCGTTGGCCCGGTAGAGGGACTCGATCTGCCACCAGCGGGAGAAGAAGCTGAGCAGCGAGCGCCACATCCGCAGCACCGGACCGGCGCCGAGGCGGGAGCCGCGCTCGAAGACGGACCGGAACATCGCGAAGTTGAGGGAGACCTGGGTGACCCCGATCTCCTTGGAGCGTTCGAGGAGTTCGATGACCATGAACTCCATCAGGCCGTTCTCGGAGTCCCGGTCGCGACGCATCAGGTCCAGCGACAGACCCTTGGGCCCCCACGGTACGAAGGACAGCACGGCCCGCAGCTGACCGTTGCCGTCGGTGCACTCCAGCATCACGCACTGGCCGTCGGCGGGGTCGCCCAGCCGGCCCAGCGCCATGGAGAAGCCGCGCTCGGTGGCGCCGTCCCGCCAGTCGTCGGCGCGGCGCACCAACTCGGCCATCTCGTCGGCCGGGATGTCGTCGTGGCGGCGGATGCGGACGGTGTACCCGGCCCGCTTGACGCGGTTGAAGGCCTGCCGGACGGTCCGCATGGCGCGGCCCTCCAGGGTGAAGTCGGCGGTCTCGACGATCGCCTCGTCACCGAGTTCGAGGGCGTCCAGGCCGTGCCGGGCGTAGATCTGCCCGGCCTCCTCGCTCGCCCCCATCACGGCCGGCACCCAGCCGTGCTCGCGGGCCTCGGCCAGCCACGGATCGATGGCGCCCGGCCAGGCCTCGGGGTCGCCGATCGGGTCGCCGGAGGCCAGGGAGACCCCGCCGACGACGCGGTAGGTGACGGCGGCCTTGCCGGTGGGGGACCAGATGACGGACTTCTCGCGGCGCAGCGCGAAGTAGCCGAGCGAGTCGCGGTCGCCCTGGCGGGCCAGCAGGGCCCGCAGCCGCTCCTCGTCCTCCTCGCTGATCGGGTCGACGGCGCGGCGCGAGCGGAAGGCGGCGAACAGCACGGCGAGCAGCAGCAGCATCGACATGACGTTGATGAAGACGTCCACCCAGCCGGGCGTGACGATCGCCTCGGAGGCCCGCTCGCCGGGGGTCAGGGTGATCAGCCGCATCACGCCGTACCACCAGCGCTCCGGGAAGGAGGCCTCGGCGCTGAGCGGGGAGGTGTTGGTGGCGCCGACCAGCAGGGCCGCGACCAGCGAGGTGAGCAGCAGGCCGACGGCGGCGACGGCGCTGGCGAGCGCGGGGTTGGAGCGGTCGCCCTTGGCGTAGAACTCGTGGCGGCCCAGCAGCAGGGCCCCCGTGAAGGCGGCGGTCAGGACCAGGGAGACCCAGTTCTGCGGGTGCTCGCGGATCTCCTCGTGCGTGGAGAGCGCATAGGCGAGCAGGAGCGCCAGGAGGCCGCTGAGGACGAGGTTGAGGATCCAGGAGGCCCGCTTGCGGCGGCCGAGGGTGACGGCGAGCAGCAGCGTGAACAGCCCGGAGGCGAACCCCGCGGTGAGCATGTACGGGGTGTAGAAGTCCTCGATGTTGTGGCGCCTGAGGTCCTGCCCGAGCGAAACCCACACCGCGCTGAGGAAGTTGATGAAGGTGACGGCGCGCAGGTACCACACCGCGAACGCGGCGCCGTGCCGCGAACGGGCGCTCCCCCGGCCGGTCTCCCGGCCGCTCCCCGCCGCCCTGCCGGCGGGGTCGCCGCCGGTCTCTTTCCTACCGGCTGACGGACCGGTCACCGGTGCGGCGGTGCGGTCGGTCTCTGCGCTGGTCAAACGGACCTCTCCCATAAAAAGCGATCATATGGGGCGTAGCTGTCCGTGATTGCGCGGTCGGGGGCCCCGGCCTGGTCAGGACCGGGGCCCCCGGCGGCTCATTCCGTCGGCTCCTCCACCACCCGCTCCGGGAGTTCCGCCGCGAGTGCGGCGGCCGCCTGGACGAGGGGAAGGGCCAGCAACGCCCCGGTACCTTCACCTACTGTGACGCCGTGATCGAGCACGGGGTTGAGCGCCATTCGGTCAAGTGCCTTGGCCTGACCCGGCTCGCCGCTGGCCTGTCCGGCCAGCCACCAGTCCGGAGCCCGGAACGCGGCCCGCTGGGCCACCAGCCCGCACGCCGCCGAAACGACACCGTCAAGGATGACCGGAGTACGGCGCACCGCACACTGGAGGAGGAATCCGGTGATGGCGGCCACGTCCGCACCGCCGACCGCGGCCAGCAGCGCCACCTGGTCGCCCAGGACCGGGCGGGCCCGGCGCAGCGCGTCGCGGATCGCCGCGCACTTGCGCATCCAGGCCAGGTCGTCGATGGGCAGGCCGCCGCGGCCGGTGACCACCGAGGCGTCGGTGCCG
The DNA here is from genome assembly GCF_036178145.1 of Streptomyces sp. NBC_00273. Taxonomy (NCBI): domain Bacteria; kingdom Bacillati; phylum Actinomycetota; class Actinomycetes; order Kitasatosporales; family Streptomycetaceae; genus Streptomyces; species Streptomyces sp. NBC_00273. Next base: position 6,849,316 of record NZ_CP108067.1, read on the forward strand.
CACAGGGCGGCGACGAGGGTCGCGGCGACGGTGGTCCCGCCCACGCTCAGGTCACCGAGGACGACCAGGTCCGTGCCGGAGTCGGCCTCCTCGTCGGCGATCCGCATCCCGAGCCGCACCGCGGCCTCGGCCTCCTCGGCCGTCAGCGCGTCCTCCACGTCGATCCGGCCGCTGCCGCGCCGGATCCGGTGCCCGACCACGTCCGCGGGGAGCAGCTCGGGGTCGCAGTCGAGCCCTGCGTCGACGATCCGTATGGTGGCGCCGAGCCGGCCGGCCAGGACGGCCACGGGACTGGCCCCGTCGAGGACGGCCCGCACCAGTTCGTGGCCGGTGGACGCGGCCCGGGCGGAGACGCCCTCGGCGGCGATCCCGTGGTCGGCGGCGAACAGCACCACGCGGGGGCGCTCGATCGGTTTGACCGGAACCCGACCCTGCGCGGCGGCGAGCCACTCGGCGAGTTCGTCGAGCCGGCCCAGCGCGCCGGGCGGGACGGCGAGGCGCTCACGGCGTTCCTCGGCGTCACGCCGGACGCCCCCGTCGGGGCGCTCGATCAGATCGGAGAAGTCGTCGAGATTCAGCGTGCTCATCTGCCAGAGAGTACAGCCGGTAAGGCCCTCCCTCAGGCCTACGGCGAGCGGCCGTCGGACTCCTCGTCGCCCTGCCACTCCGATGCCTTCCCGGGCTGTTCCTCGGGCTATTTCCCGGGCTGTTCCTCGAGCTATTCCTTGAGTACGGTCACCAGGCCCGCGACGACGAGGAGCACGTGCTCGCACTCGCCCGCGACGGCCGCGTTCAGCCGGCCCAGCTCGTCGCGGAAGCGGCGGCCCGCGGCGGTCGCCGGGACGACGCCCGAGCCGACCTCGTTGCTGACCAACACCACCGGACGGCGGGTCGCACGCACGGCCGCCACCAGCTCGGCGGTCCGCCCGGCGAGCTGCTGCTGTCCGCCCTCGGCCCACACCGCGTCGTCCCACGCCCCGGCCCGGTCCATCGCGTCCGTCAACCACAGCGCCAGGCAGTCGATCAGCAGCGGAGGCCCGTCGGCGGCCAGCAGCGGAACCAGCTCGCACGTCTCCACCGTCCGCCAGCTCCCCGGCCGGCGCTCCCGGTGCAGGCCGATCCGCTGGGCCCATTCCGCGTCGCCGTCCCGGGTGCCGCCGGTGGCCACGTAGACCACCTCCGGGAAGGACTCCAGCCGTCGCTCCGCCTCCACGGACTTGCCGGAGCGGGCCCCGCCCAGCACCAGCGTCCGGCGCGGCAGGTCAGGCACCGCGCGGTACTCCCCGACGATCACGGTCGTCCCGTCCGGCACCGCCCGGGCCCCGGCCGCCGCGCACCGGCGCTCCAGCTCCCGGCCCGGCGGGGCGTCGTGGTCCAGGTGGACGGCGATCACGTCCGTCGCAGGGCCGACGGCGCCGCTCGCCCGCAGCCGCGCCAGTGCCTCGGGCCGGCCCAGCACGTCCATGAGGACCATGTCGTACGGGCGCTGCCCGGCCCGGTCGGCTAGCCCGGCCGGGGCCCCGCCCGGCGGCAGGTACAGCAGCCGGGCGCCGTCCGGGCCGGTCACCTCGTACCCGGTGCCCGGCGCGTCCATCGGCACCGCCCGCACCCGGTGCCCGGAGATCACCGCGAGCTCCCGCCCGTCCGGCACCCGCCCGGCGGCCGGCAGCCCGGGCGGCAGCTCGACCGCGGGCCCGTCGTGCGGGTGGGTCAGCAGCACCTGCCGCACACCGGCCAGTGAATGCCCGGCCCGGGCACCCGCCAGCACCGCCCCGGGGGTCAGGTCCAGCAGCAGCGCCCCGTCGACGAGGACGGCCGTGGCGGCGCGCGAGCGCGCGCCGACGGAGACGGCGCAGGCCGCACAGGGGCAGCCGGGGCGGGGCAGGCCTTCGGGGGTTCCGGTGCCGAGCAGAGTGAGTTCCACAGGATGATCCTCCCGCGTCGCCGAGACTGCTGCGCGCCCGGTTACTCTGCGGGCAGACTCAGGGTAGGAAGCGTGCGAGCAACGGAGGCGGACATGGCGTGGACGTGGCGGTTCGAGACGGCCGACGGCACCGAGACGAGCCCGTCGGTGGTACCCGAGGAGTTCACCACGCAGGGGGACGCGGAGTCCTGGATCGGCGAGTACTGGAAGGACCTGCTGGAAGGCGGCGTCGAGCAGGTGAAGCTGTCCGACGACGGCGGGACCGAGCTCTACACGATGAGCCTGCGCGCCGCCCTGGAGGCGTAGCCCTGCCGGGGGCCCGGCGGATCTAGGACGGGCCGGAGTACGAGGAAGGGGCGGGCCGGGGGAGAAACCCCGGCCCGCCCCTTCCTCGTACTCCGGCTCGCGGCCCGGTCGGCGGAGCTAGCCCCGTACCCCGCACAGGTGCAGCAGCGCCGCCACACCCCGGTAGGGGTCGATCCGACCGGCGCGGTCCTCGGCGGCCAGCAGCTGCTCCAGCTCCTCGTCGGGCGGCAGGACCTCGCCCGCCTCGGTGCCGTCGGTGAAGACGCGGACGCCGTACCAGGACTGCAGCGGCGCACCGATCCCCGACAGGGTCGCCGTCAGCCCGGCCAGCCGGTCCGCGCGGACCTCCAGACCCAGCCGGTTCGTGTAGTCGGTGGAGTCGAACGCGGCCAGCGCGCCCTTCCAGTCGCCGCCCAGCCCCGGCCGCATGGCGAGCGCGTCGCCGTTGCGCACCAGCAGGGACAGCAGTCCGCCCGGAGCCAGCATCCGGGCCAGCCCGGCCAGCATGGCGTCCGGTTCGGGCACGTACATCAGCACTCCGTGGCACAGCACCACGTCGAAGCTGCCCGGCAGGAAGTGGGCCCCGGTCTCGCGGCCGTCGCCCTCCAGGAGGGTGACCCGGTCGCGGATCCCTTCCGGCTCCGCGGCCAGCGCCTCACGGGCGACGGCCAGCATGCCGGGGTCCTGCTCCAGGCCCGTCACCTTGTGCCCGGCGCGGGCCAGCCGCAGGGCCTGCGTGCCCTGGCCCATGCCGACGTCGAGCACGCGCAGCCGCTGCCCGACCGGGAAGCGCTGCGCGATCTGTTCGTCGACCTGCCGGCCCACGAGCTCCTGCCGGACGGCGTTGCGCAGTCCGCCCAGGCCTTCGAGCCAGAGCCGGGCACCTTCTGCGAAGCCTTCCCCCGACATCCCGGGCGTCGCTCGGCTCAGGGCCGCTCTCCTCGCTTGACCTGCGGCTTCGGGAGGCGGAGCCGGCGCATCTGGAGGGTGCGCATGAGGCCGTAGGCGATGGCGCCGCGGCGGGGCTCGTCCGGGAAGCGCGTGGCCAGGGCCTTGCGGAGGCGGAAGACCAGGCCGATGGAGTCGAGGATGATCAGGACGATCACAGCGAGCCACAGCAGCAGCGCGATCTGCTGGATCGCGTTCTGCCGCACCATGCTCAGGACGAGGATGACCACCGCGAGGGGCAGGAACATCTCGGCGACCGAGTAGCGGGAGTCCACGTAGTCGCGGACGAACCGGCGGACGGGGCCCTTGTCACGGGTGGGCAGGTAACGCTCGTCGCCATTGGCCAGCGCTTCGCGCTGCTTGGCCATCTCCGTGCGGCGACGCTCACGGGCTCGCTTGGCATCCTCCTTGCGGTTGCCGGTCGAGGCCACCACGGCCTTGCGCTGCGACTGGGCCACAGCACGCTTCGGCGTAGGGCGGCCCTTCGGGGCCTGCGGGTCACGGGGCTGCGAGAGGTCGGCGCTCACCTTGTCGGTGGCGGCGGCCTTCTCTTCCTTGGAGGAGCGGCTACCAAACACAAAACCCAAGCCTACGTGGTTGCGGGCACGGGCCCCACCCCGCTGGGGAACGATCCGGCAACGGCGGGCGTCCTTCCCTGTGCATGGTCCGTGCGGTGGGCCCGTTCTCCTGGGATCACCTACTCCTTACGCCTGATGGGGCGGGGGCGTAGTCGTCCTGGAGGAGGAGCGCATCCGTCCTCGAACAGTGCGGTAATGGAGACAGGGCCCGTACTGTGGGTTCTGTCGGTGACCTGGAGCACAGTCCGTCTAGAAGGGGGCGCGCGAAGCCCATGAGCGGTGTCATGAAGCGTATGGGGATGATCTTCCGCGCGAAGGCGAACAAGGCCCTTGACCGGGCCGAGGACCCGCGCGAAACCCTCGACTACTCGTACCAGAAGCAGCTGGAGCTGCTGCAGAAGGTGCGCCGCGGGGTCGCCGACGTGGCGACCTCCCGCAAGCGCCTGGAGCTGCAGCTGAACCAACTCCAGGGGCAGTCCGCCAAGCTGGAGGACCAGGGCCGCAAGGCCCTCGCCCTGGGCCGCGAGGACCTGGCCCGCGAGGCCCTGTCCCGACGCGCCTCGCTCCAGCAGCAGGTCAGCGACCTGGAGGTGCAGCACCAGACCCTCCAGGGCGAGGAGGAGAAGCTGACGCTGGCCGCCCAGCGGCTGCAGGCCAAGGTGGACGCCTTCCGCACGAAGAAGGAGACCATCAAGGCCACCTACACGGCGGCCCAGGCGCAGACCCGGATCGCGGAGTCCTTCTCCGGCATCTCCGAGGAGATGAGCGACGTCGGCCTGGCCATCCAGCGGGCCGAGGACAAGACCGCCCAGCTGCAGGCCCGCGCCGGTGCGATCGACGAGCTGCTGGCCTCCGGGGCGCTCGACGACCAGAGCGGCCTCGGCTCCAAGGACGACATCCAGGCCGAGCTGGACCGCCTCTCGGGCGGTACGGACGTGGAGCTGGAGCTGCAGCGCATGAAGGCCGAGCTGGCGGGCGGCCCGTCCGCCCAGCAGCAGGCCATCGAGGGCGGTGCGCAGGGCAACGGCCAGCAGTCGCAGGCGCCGCACCGGTTCGACAAGCAGTAGGACGGGGCCCGTCATGATTGTCCGCATCATGGGGGAAGGTCAGGTGGAAGTGGCGGACAGCCACTTCGCCGAGCTCAACAAGCTGGACGACGAACTGCTCGTGGAGCTGGAGAGCGGTGACGATGAGGGCTTCCGGCGGACCCTGGGCGCGCTGCTGGACGCCGTACGGCGACTCGGCACACCGCTCCCGGACGACGCGCTGGAGCCGTCCGAGCTGATCCTCCCCGGTGACGACGCCGACCTGGACGAGGTCAGGGAGATGCTCAGCGACGACGGGCTGATCCCGGGCTGAGCCCGGGCCGGGTGCACCGACGGCACGACGGCGGGCCCTCCCCCCTTGCACAGGGGGGAGGGCCCGCCGCCGTCGTCAGTGCGGGGGCGGCTTCTCCAGGGAGACCGCCTGGTCCGGATCGGGGTCCGGGCCGTGTCCCGGGGCACGGCCCGGACCGAGTTCCGGGTCCGGGGTCCCGCCGATGAAGTTCTCGAACCTGCGGCGCGGCCCCGCCCAGCGCCGGTCGTGGTGGAAGGCGCGCAGCCCGGCCTTGGCCCGGGCGCGCGGCCGGTTCGCGTAGAACCTCTTCGCGTACGGGGATCCGGGCCGGGCCAACCGGATCGCGCCGACCAGCGCCACGAGGGGCACGACCAGCCCGAAGAGCGCGGTGCGCGCCTTGCCCTTCCACAGGGCGAGCAGGGAGAGGCAGAAGTTGGTGGCCCCGTTCATGACGACCAGACCGCGGCTCTGGCGCTCCTCGGTCGACAGGTCGTTCACCCCGAAGGGCACGAAACCGCCGATGACCAGGGCCACGACGGCGGCCGTGATGACCACGAGCTCCACGCTCTTGCGGCCCTGCTCGCTCCAGTAGACGTCGTCGAGGTGCAGGATGAGCGCGAACTCGTCCAGGACCAGGCCCGCGCCCAGGCCGAAGATCACGGCGGAGACGTACGCGCCGAAGCCGTACCGGCCGCTGCCGACCGCGCCGAAGCCGCCGATGATCACGAGGATCACGCCCGGCACCACGTGGTGGATGTGCAGACCGCCCGGGGTGACGTTCTTGAAGGGCCCCCGGCCGGCCCGGATCATCCGGGTGATCATACGGGTGACCAGGAACGACATCACGAAGGAGAGCAGGGCGAGCAGGAGCGGCAGCTTCCCCGGTTCGACGATGTTCCGATACCACCAGTGACCCATCCCACTGACTCCCTATTTGGCATGTAATGGGTAATTTACCGCTCGCGTCGAGCGGGTACCGTTCCCGCCGATGACAGATTCGTACGACGGCCCGCCCACGATGCCGCCCCCGGAACGCGCCTCGCTCCTCGACGGCCTCCGTTTCGCGTTCGGCACCCTCACCGTGCTGCCCGCCCGCATCACCCGCTGGGACCGCCCCGCCGCCCGCACCGGAATGGCCTGCGCCCCGCTCGCCGGGCTGGTCGTGGGCGTGCTCGCGGCCCTGCCCGGAGTCCTCCTGCTCCTGCTCGGCGGGGGGCCGCTGCTCGCCGCGGCCGTCACCGTCGCCGTACCGGCCGCGCTGACCCGGGGACTGCACCTCGACGGCCTCGCCGACACGGCCGACGGCCTCGGCAGCGCCAAACCCGCCGGCGAGGCCCTGCGGATCATGAAGCAGTCCGACATCGGCCCCTTCGGCGTCGTGGCCCTGGTGATCGTGCTGCTCCTTCAAGTGGCCGCCCTGTCCGACATCTACGCCGACAGCTGGATCCGCGGCGCCCTGGCCGCCGTGGTCGCCGCCGTCGCGGCCCGCGTCGCCATGACCCTGGCCTGCCGGGAAGGCGTCCCGGCGGCCCGCCCCGGGGGACTCGGCGCCGCCGTCGCCGGGGTGGTCCCGCGGCGCGCCGCCGCCCTGATCGCCGTACTCGCCGTCGCACTGGCCGCGGCCGCCGCACTCCCGCTGGGCCTGACCGCCGCCGGCCGGAGCGCGGCGGCGGTCCTGGCCGCGCTGCTCGCCGCGGAACTGCTGCTCCGCCGCTGCGTACGCCGCTTCGACGGGGTCACCGGCGACGTCTTCGGCGCCCTCGAGGAGGTCGCGGCGACCACCGCCCTGATCGTCCTCGCCCTGGGCTGAGCGCGGCCGGCGGGCCCGCGTACCCTCACCCCGTGGACCAACATGCGACGGACCTGCCCTCCGCCGCGCCCGTCAGGGTGCTGCTCGCCGACGACCAGGCGCTGCTGCGCAGCGCGTTCAAGGTGCTCGTCGACTCCGAGCCCGACATGGAGGTCGTCGGGGAGGCCTCCGACGGGGCGCAGGCCTTCGAACTCGCCCGCCGGATGCGCCCCGACGTCGTCCTCATGGACATCCGGATGCCCGGCACCGACGGGCTCGCCGCCACCCGCATGATCAGCGCGGACCCGGAACTCGCCGCCGTCCGCGTGGTGATGCTCACGACCTTCGAGGTCGACGAGTACGTGGTCTCGGCCCTGCGGGCCGGCGCCTCCGGCTTCCTCGGCAAGGGGGCCGAACCCGAGGAGCTGCTCAACGCGATCCGCGTCGCCGCGGCCGGCGAGGCGCTGCTCTCCCCGGCCGCCACCAAAGGTCTCATCGCCACCTTCCTCGCCCAGGGCGGCGGCGCCGATCCGGCCGCCGCCGGAGCCTCGGCCGGGGCGCACGCGCAGCGGCTCGCCGCGCTGACCGTCCGCGAGCGCGAGGTCCTCGTACACGTCGCGGCCGGGCTGTCGAACGACGGGATCGCCGGGCGGTTGGAGGTCAGCCCGCTGACCGTCAAGACCCACGTGAACCGGGCCATGGCGAAGCTCGGCGCCCGCGACCGGGCCCAATTGGTGGTTATTGCCTACGAATCGGGACTGGTCCGCCCGCGCGCGGAGTAGGCCCGCCCCGTACGGCGTACTCCAGACGCGGTATGCCGCACATAAGGACGGCACCTGCGAGCGACGAAACGCGCCACCCCGGTGCGACAGGGTAGGAGTGCCCTCGCGTTCGTCACTGCAGAGAGATCTCATACCCATGTCCTGGCTGTCCCGCTTCAGCCTGGCCCAAAGGGCCCTGGTCGGCCTCGTGTCGATCGTCGCGCTCCTCTTCGGCGCCATAGCCATCCCGCAGCTCAAGCAGCAGCTGCTGCCCTCCATCGAATTGCCGATGGTGTCCGTGCTCGCGCCGTACCAGGGCGCCTCGCCCGACGTGGTCGAGAAGCAGGTCGTCGAACCGATCGAGGCCATGCTCAAGGGTGTCGACGGCATCACCGGCATCACCTCCACCGCCAGCGAGGGCAACGCCCTCATCATGGCCACCTTCGACTACGGCGACAGCGGCACCAAGCAGCTCGTCGCCGACGTCCAGCAGGCCGTGAACCGGGCCCGCGTCCGGCTGCCCGCCGAGGTGGACCCGCAGGTCGTGGCCGGTTCCACCGACGACATCCCGACCGTCATCCTGGCCGTCACCGCCGACAAGGACCAGCAGGCGCTCGCCGACCAGCTGGAACGATCCGTCGTCCCCGTCCTCTCGGACATCGAGGGCGTCGGCCAGGTCACCGTCGACGGCGTCCAGGACCTCCAGGTCACCGTCATCCCCGACAACGCCAAGCTCGCGGCCGCCGGCCTCGACGGCGCCTCCCTCGCCCAGGGCCTCCAGGCGGGCGGCGCCGCCGTCCCCGCCGGCTCCTTCGACGAGGCCGGCAAGAACCGCACCGTCCGCGTGGGCAACGGCTTCACTTCCCTCGCCCAGGTCGAGGACCTGCGGCTGACCCCCGGCACGGGCAAGCCGGCCGTGCGCCTCGGCGACGTCGCCACCGTCAAGCAGGAGCCGGCCAAGGCCGTCTCGATCACCCGCACCAACGGCAAGCCCAGCCTCGCCCTCGTCCTCACCATGGACAAGGACGGCAGTGCCGTCGCCATCTCCGACGCGGTCAAGGACAAGCTGCCCGAGCTGCGCACCGCGCTCGGCGCCGGCGCCGACCTGACCGTCGTCAGCGACCAGGGCCCGGCCGTCGCCAAGTCCATCTCCAGCCTCACCACCGAAGGCATGCTCGGCCTGCTCTTCGCGGTGATCGTGATCCTGGTCTTCCTGGCCTCGCTGCGCTCGACGCTGGTCACGGCGGTCTCCATCCCGCTGTCCGTCGTCCTCGCGCTCATCGTGCTGTGGACCCGCGACCTGTCGCTGAACATGCTGACCCTGGGCGCCCTCACCATCGCCATCGGCCGTGTGGTCGACGACTCGATCGTGGTCCTGGAGAACATCAAGCGCCACCTCGGCTACGGCGAGGAGCGCGAGGCCGCGATCATCACCGCGGTCAAGGAGGTCGCCGGCGCGGTCACCTCCTCCACCCTCACCACCGTCGCCGTCTTCCTGCCGATCGGCCTCACCAGCGGCATGATCGGCGAGCTCTTCGGCTCCTTCTCGCTCACCGTCACCGCGGCCCTGCTGGCCTCGCTGCTCGTCTCGCTGACGGTCGTACCGGTGCTCTCGTACTGGTTCCTGAGCGCGCCCAAGGGCGTCGAGCCCGGGAACGCCGAGAGCGCGGCCAAGGCCCGCCGCGAGGCCCAGGAGAAGGAGGCGCGCAGCCGCCTCCAGCGCTTCTACGTCCGCGTCCTGGGCTTCGCCACCCGGCGCCGGGTGACCAGTGTGGCCATCGCGGTGGTCGTCCTGATCGGCACCTTCGGGATGACCCCGCTGCTGAAGACCAACTTCTTCGACCAGGGCGAGCAGGAAGTCCTGACGGTCAAGCAGGAGCTCGCCCCCGGCACCTCGCTGGCCGCCTCCGACGAGGCGAGCCGCAAGATCGAGCAGGTGCTGTCCTCGGTCGACGGTGTCAAGAGCTACCAGGTCACCGTCGGCTCCTCCGGCTTCCTGGCAGCCTTCGGCGGCGGTACGGGCTCCAACCAGGCCTCGTACCAGGTCAGCCTGAAGGACTCCGGCAAGGCGGACGCCGTCAAGAAGGGCATCGAGGGCAAGCTGGCCGCCCTCGACGGCATCGGCGAGACCCGCATCGTGGCGGGCGACGGCTTCGGCAACCAGAACCTCAGCGTGGTCGTCAAGGCCGGTGACGGCAAGGTCCTCGCCGAGGCCGCCGAGCAGGTCCGCGCCGAGGTCGCGAAGCTCAAGAACGTCGCCGACGTGCAGAGCGACCTGTCCCAGTCCGTGCCCCGCATCTCCGTGACGGCCACCCCCAAGGCGGCCGAGGCCGGCCTGGACCAGACCGCGCTCGGCGCGATCGTCGCGCAGGCCGTCCGGGGCAACCCGGCCGGCAAGGCCGTGCTCGACGACACCGAGCGGGACATCGTCATCAGGTCCGCGCAGCCGGCCACCACCCTGGCCGAACTGCAGGCGCTCCCCGTCGGCCCGGTCAAGCTCGGTGACATCGCCGAAGTCAAGGAAGTCCCCGGCCCGGTCGCGATGACCCGGATCGACGGCGCCCGCGCCGCCACCGTCACCGCCCGGCCGCTCGGCGACAACACCGGCGCGGTCAGCGCCGAGCTGCAGACCAAGCTCAAGGCCCTGGACCTGCCGGAAGGCGCCACCGCATCCATCGGCGGCGTCTCCGAGGACCAGGACGAGGCCTTCGGCTCGCTGGGCCTGGCCATGCTCGCGGCCATCGCGATCGTGTTCATGCTGCTGGTCGCGACCTTCCGGTCGCTGGTCCAGCCGCTGATCCTGCTGGTCTCCATCCCGTTCGCGGCGACCGGCGCACTCGGCCTGCTCATCGCCACCGGCACCCCGATGGGCGTCCCGGCGATGATCGGCATGCTGATGCTCATCGGCATCGTCGTGACCAACGCGATCGTCCTGATCGACCTGGTCAACCAGTACCGCGCCCAGGGCCTGGGCGTCGTGGAAGCGGTCATCGAGGGCGGCCGGCACCGGCTGCGCCCGATCCTGATGACGGCCCTGGCGACGATCTTCGCGCTGCTCCCGATGGCGCTGGGCGTCACCGGCGAGGGCGGCTTCATCTCGCAGCCGCTCGCGGTCGTGGTGATCGGCGGCCTGGTCAGCTCCACCCTGCTGACGCTGCTGCTCGTACCGACCCTCTACACGATGGTCGAGCTCCGCAAGGAGCGCCGCCGCGCCAAGCGGGCGGCGAAGCGCGAGGCCCGCCTGACGGCGGTCCCGGCCCCCGCCGCCGCGGAGGACGAGGTCCCGGCCAAGGCCTGACACCCCTCGCACAACGGCCGAAGGGCCGCTCCTCGGATCGAGGGGCGGCCCTTCGGGCGTGTTACGGGGAGCAGGAGGCGGCTACGGGAGCGCCAGCATCCGCTCCAGCGCGAGCTTCGCGAAGCTCTCCGTCTCCTTGTCGACCTGGATCTGGTTGACGAGGTTGCCCTCGGCCAGGGACTCCAGGGTCCACACCAGGTGCGGGAGGTCGATGCGGTTCATCGTCGAGCAGAAGCAGACCGTCTTGTCGAGGAAGACGACTTCCTTGTCCTCGGCAGCGAATCGGTTCGCCAGGCGCCGGACCAGGTTCAGCTCGGTGCCGATGGCCCACTTGGAGCCGGCCGGGGCCGCCTCCAGCGCCTTGATGATGTACTCCGTCGAACCGACGTAGTCCGCGGCCGCCACGACCTCGTGCTTGCACTCGGGGTGGACCAGGACGTTCACGCCGGGGATCCGGGCGCGGACGTCGTTGACCGAGTCGACCGAGAACCGGCCGTGCACGGAGCAGTGCCCGCGCCACAGGATCATCTTGGCGTTCCGCAGCTGCTCGACGGTGAGGCCGCCGTTGGGCTTGTGCGGGTTGTAGAGCACGCAGTCGTCCAGGGACATGCCCATGTCGCGGACGGCGGTGTTGCGGCCCAGGTGCTGGTCCGGGAGGAAGAGGATCTTCTCACCCTGCTCGAAGGCCCACTCCAGGGCCTTCTTCGCGTTGGACGAGGTACAGATCGTGCCGCCGTGCTTGCCGGTGAAGGCCTTGATGTCGGCGGAGGAGTTCATGTACGAGACGGGCACCGTGCTGCCGGCTATGCCGGCCTCGGTCAGCACGTCCCAGCACTCCGCGACCTGCTCGGCGGTGGCCATGTCGGCCATCGAGCAGCCGGCGGCCAGGTCCGGCAGGACCACCTTCTGGTCGTCCGAGGTCAGGATGTCCGCGGACTCGGCCATGAAGTGCACGCCGCAGAAGACGATGTACTCGGCCTCCGGCTTGGCGGCCGCGTCCTTGGCCAGCTTGAAGGAGTCGCCGGTGACGTCCGCGAACTCGATGACCTCGTCACGCTGGTAGTGGTGGCCGAGGATGAAGACCTTGTCCCCGAGCTTCTCCTTGGCCGCGCGGGCACGCTCCACGAGGTTCGGGTCCGACGGCGAAGGCAGGTCGCCGGGGCACTCCACCCCGCGCTCGCTCTTGGGGTCGGCCTCACGGCCGAGCAGCAGCAGGGCAAGGGGCGTCGGCTGGACGTCCAACGGCTGGGCGGTGGTCACGACACGCACCCTTTCTGTTCTGCGACAAGGGACTTCTGGATCATCACGTCGACTTCTCGTCTATTTGACGTTATCTATGATAGCCGCTTCACGTCAGTTTGACGATGCCGATAGTGTCAATGTGACGCATCAGCCCACGATTCGCCGGGCCCACCCCCGCGTGCGGTGTGCGAGCATGGAATATCTGAAACAAGCGTCGGGTCCCGGAATGAATCCGCGGTCCCGCTCGTTGCCACCGACGGCAAGAGTCCGACGTTTCCCCGCCCCCGGCGGGGAGCCGCCCACTTCGGGAGTGAATGCAGATGTCCGTACAGGACGACAAGACCACTGTGAGCGACGGCATCCTCCTGTCCGACGCCGCCGCCGAGAAGGTCAGGACCCTGCTGGAGCAGGAGGGCCGCGATGACCTGGCGCTCCGCGTCGCCGTCCAGCCCGGTGGCTGCTCCGGCCTGCGCTACCAGCTCTTCTTCGACGAGCGCTCCCTCGACGGCGACGTCGTGAAGGACTTCGACGGTGTGAAGGTCGTCACGGACCGGATGAGCTCCCCGTACCTCCACGGTGCCTCCATCGACTTCGTCGACACCATCGAGAAGCAGGGCTTCACGATCGACAACCCCAACGCCACGGGCTCCTGCGCCTGCGGCGACTCGTTCAGCTAAGCCTGGACACCCGCGTGACAGAGGGCCCGCCCCCGGTCGAATCCGACCGGGGGCGGGCCCTCGTGTCATACCCGGCCCCGAGCCCTGCCCGGGACCGCCACTACTGCCGGGGGAGCGGCTTGCCCGTGGCCGCGTCGATCACCTTCCGGTCACCCAGCGGCTGCTGCAACTGCACCGTCAAGGACATGTCCTGCGCCAGCATGATGCAGGCCTGACCCGGCTTGTTCGGGGTGTCCGTGATCTTCACCAGGACCGATTCCGCCTGCTCCCGCGCCTCCACGGCATAGGTGCTGCACACACTGCCCCAGAAGTTCACGGTCAGCTTCCGGTCGGCCTCCGCGTAGGAGAATCCGGTCACCGTGCGCATGTCCTTCGGGCCGGGAGTGCTCTCCTGGGCGGCCGCCGCCGGCTGGGCCACCGTGTGGCCGGGCGCGCCGCCCTGACCCGCCACCTCGAAGAGCCAGGCCGGAACCAGCCCCTGCGCCCCGTTCACCGTGCCGGGGACGAGCCCGAGCACGGCGCCCTTCACCGTCTCCGTCCGCGGCGGCTTCATCGGCCGCGGCTCCGGGTTGCACGGCACCGCGTCCGTGGACGACACCGCGGTGTCCGCCGCCAGCGGGACCGCGCTCGCGCAACCGCTGGGCTCGGGGTTGCCCTCCCCGCCGCCCGCCTTCGCGTTCAGTCGGGCCAGCGCCTCCACGGCCCCGACCACCTGCTGATCGGCCGCCCGCACGGGCGCCTTCAGCTCCCCGTTGCCCCCCACCACCGAGCCGTCGGAGCCCACGCTGACCTTCGTGGACCAGCCCTGCGTGGGCAGCCCGCCGATCACCGGGTCGGCGGCCACCACCCGTACCGACCCCTGGTGGGACCGGGCGTCCGGCTTGCCCCCCTCCACCCCCGCAGCGGCCAGCACCGGGGCCGCGGCGGCCTTGGCGGCCTCCTCCGACACCGGAGTCCCCGTCTCGGCCCCGCCGCCCGCACTCGCCCCCGGGTCCTTGGGGAGGGTGGCCGGGCCGCAGGTGTCCTTGCCGCGCACACAGTCGTCCCCGGCGCCGTTGCCCGGCGCCTGGAAGCGGGCGAAGTTCCACGTCCCCGGCGCCGTACGGGCCACCGTGAGCCGGGGCCCGGAGCCGTCGGCGGCCTCCCCGGCCAGCCAGACGTCCCCGCTCAGCCGCGGCTCGCCGGGCAGGCCCAGCGCCGCCGCGAGGCGGGCCACCTCCGCCGAGGTGACCTCGCCGGACAGCGCGTAGGTGGGCGCGCCGGCCGGGGCCTCCGGAAGCTTCACGTCGGCCCGGTAGACCACCCCGCCGCCGGACGGGTCGGGCTCCCCGGGCGCGATGCCCGGCCCCGAGGGGTTCCCCGCGTCACGGGGCGCGGAGGCCGCGCTGTCGGCCGTACGGCTGCCCGCCCCACCGTCGCCGTAGGCGGTCGACGCCCAGTACGCGGTGCCGCCGCCCGCCAGCAGGACGGCGGCCGCGATCGAGCCGACGGCCCAGGCGGGCCGCCGCCGTGTGCCGCGTGATGTGTCGTCGGGTCGTTCGCTGGTCACCGCATCGCTCCTTCACCGGTCCCGTCCTACCTGATGCGGGTGGGACGGAGCGGGAGCGCAACCGGTTCCCTCCTACTGGTCCCCGTACACGGACGTGGCGGCGATCAGCCGCGCCGAGGCCGGCGGGACGCTGATCCCGTGGATCTGCGAAGGGGCCACGCGGACCGGCCGGGGACCCGCCGGGACCGCCCAGTGCGGGGCCATCCGGGCGCAGTCACCCAGCAGACGGGCGAAACCGGGCTGTCGTGGGGCTTCCGCGCCGCGCTTGTCGGCGGTGTACTCGCAGTAGCCGAAACCGTCGGTATAGGTCATGGAGGCACCGTAGGCATCGGAGCTCTGGCGAAGAAAGACCTACTAAAGGGTAGTTTCTGGGGTACAGCCAGGGGCCGCTTACCGGGTAGTTTTGACTGTCCCTCGCCGTCCTCAGCAGGAGCGTCCACGCCGTGCGCATCGCAGTCACCGGCTCCATCGCCACCGACCACCTCATGACCTTCCCCGGCCGTTTCGCCGACCAGCTGGTCGCGGACCAGCTGCACACGGTCTCCCTCTCCTTCCTCGTCGACAACCTCGACGTCCGGCGGGGCGGGGTCGGCCCGAACATCTGCTTCGGTATGGGGCAGCTCGGCATCCGCCCGATCCTCGTCGGAGCCGCCGGCTCCGACTTCGACGAGTACCGCGCCTGGCTGGACCGGCACGGCGTCGACACCGAGTCCGTACGGATCTCCGAGGTGCTGCACACCGCGCGCTTCGTGTGCACCACGGACTCCGACCACAACCAGATCGGCTCCTTCTACACGGGCGCGATGAGCGAGGCCCGGCTGATCGAGCTGAAGTCCGTCGCCGACCGGGTGGGCGGGCTCGACCTCGTCCTGATCGGTGCGGACGACCCCGAGGCGATGCTGCGCCACACAGAGGAGTGCCGTACGCGCGGGATCCCCTTCGCCGCCGACTTCTCGCAGCAGATCGCGCGGATGGACGGCGACAACATCCGCACCCTGATGGAGGGCGCGACCTTCCTCTTCTCGAACGAGTACGAGAAGGGCCTCATCGAGTCGAAGTCCGGCTGGACCGACGAGGAGATCCTGTCGAAGGTCGGCACCCGCGTGACCACGCTGGGCTCCAACGGCGTCCGGATCGAGCGCGTCGGCGAGGCCCCGATCGTGGTCGGCTGCCCGGAGGAGACCGCGAAGGTCGACCCGACGGGTGTCGGCGACGCGTTCCGCGCCGGGTTCCTGACCGGTCTGGGCTGGGGCGTCGACCTGGAGCGTGCGGCGCAGCTGGGCTGCATGCTCGCGACGCTGGTGATCGAGACCCTGGGCACCCAGGAGTACACCCTGGCCCGTGCCCACTTCATGGAGCGCTTCACCAAGGCCTACGGCGACGAAGCCGCGACGGAGGTCCGCGCCCACCTCGCCTGACCCCGCCGCCGTCTGGGCCCGGGCCAGGCTTCCATCCCTTCCGGGGGAGGCCCGGGCTGCATCCAGCCCCTCCGGCGTTTGAGGAGCGGGGTCTGGGGCGGAGCCCCAGGGAACCCGGCTCCGCCGGGCACCGGGCTCCGCCCGGACCCTCCCCCGGCTACCGCTGGGAGGTGCCCCCTGCTCAAACGCCGGAGGGGCTGGAATTGCCCGGCGGGGCCGGATCGGCTGGGGACGGCTCGGTCAGGTGGCGCGGCGGACCGTGTAGGCGGAGCCGACCTCGCGCGGGGTCTCGCCCACGTAGGTGTGCCCCCGCATCGCGCACCACGCCGGGATGTCCAGCCGGGCCACCTCGTCGTCGGAGACGACCGTGACGGTCCCGCCCACCGGGACCGTCACGATGGCCCGGGCCAGTTCGATCACCGGCTGGGGGCACCGCAGCCCGAGCGCGTCGAGCTCCAGGGAGTCCGCCACCGGCGCCACCGCAGGGGGCTCCGACACACCGAGGCGTTCCCGTACGTCCGCCACCGCGCGCGGCAGCACCTCCAGGAACGCGTTGACCTCCTCCGCCGGGGTCCCCGGCGGCAGGGACACCCGTACGTTCCCCTCCGACAGCACGCCCATCGCCCGCAGCACGTGACTGGGGGTCAGCGTGGAGCTCGTGCACGAGGAGCCGGAGGAGACCGAGAAGCCGGCCCGGTCCAGCTCGTGCAGCAGCGTCTCCCCGTCGACGTACAGGCAGGAGAAGGTGACCAGGTGCGGCAGCCGCCGCTCCGGATCGCCCACCACCTCCACGTCCGGGACCAGCCGCACCACCCGCCGCCGGATGCGGTCCACGAGGACCCGCAGCCGGGCGGCCTCCGCGTCCGCCTCGGCCCGTACGGCCCGCAGGGAAGCCGCCGCGGCCACGATCGCGGGCAGGTTCGCGAAACCGGGGGAGCGGCCCGACTCCCGCTCGTCCGCGGGGTTTTGGGGGGAGAAGCGCACCCCCTTGCGGACCGCCAGCAGGCCGACCCCGGGCGGGCCGCCCCACTTGTGCGCACTCGCGGCCAGTACGGACCAGGCGCCCTCCACCGGCCCCCAGCCCAGCGACTGGGCCGCGTCCACCAGCAGCGGCACCCCGGCCGCCCCGCAGACCTCGGCCACCTCCGCCACCGGCTGGACCGTGCCCACCTCGTGGTTGGCCGACTGGAGGCAGGCGAGGGCGCTCTCCGGGACGAGCGCCTGCGCGTAGGCGGCGGGCGTCACCGCGCCCCACCGGTCCACCGGGACCTCGGTCACCGTCCCGCCGCGCGCCCCGTGCGCCTCGGCCGCGTGCAATACAGAACTGTGTTCGACCGCCGATACGACCAGATGACTTCCGATGCGCCGGCGCCCCGCGAGGACCCCCGCCACCCCCGTGTGAACCGCGTGCGTCCCCGAAGGAGTGAACACGAGCTCGTCGGCCCGGCATCCCACCGCCTCCGCGGCGGCCTCCCGCGCCGCGTCCAGCAACAGCCGGGCGCGCCTTCCCTCCCGGTAGAGCCGGGCCGGATCGGCCCAGCCCTCGTCCAGGGAGGCCTGCAGCGCCTGGCGGGCCACGGGGTGCAGGGGAGCGGCGGACGCGACGTCGAAGTACGGCATCCGGCCACGCTAGCTCCAGCCCCCGAGCGTTCGAGGTCAGGGGGCGTCAGATGTGCTCCGGAGCCCGCCATTCAGGGCCATTCGCGCCGTCCCCCGGACGGCGGATCCATCCCTTCGGGGGCAGTAGCGGCGCGTTGGGCACCCTCCCCGCGCGACCCCAAATAGCGTCCAGTAGGGTTTGGTCCGCATAAACATCCAAACCCCTGCCTGCGTCAGGGCCGGCGACCGACCCGAACACGGCCGCGGCCGGCCGCGCGGGCCGAGACTCTCGGGAAGGCGCTACGTGAGTCCCTACGGCTCCGACCGCTCGCCGCGGCGCCCGATGCGGCGGAAGCTGCTGCAGGCGCTGACTGCGGGCGTGGTCCTGGCGACCGCCACTGGTTGCTCGTATACATGGAAAGACTTCCCCCGCCTCGGAATGCCGACTCCGGTAACCGAGGAGGCGCCGCGCATCCTCTCCCTGTGGCAGGGATCCTGGGCGGCCGCGCTGGTCACGGGCATCCTCGTGTGGGGCCTGATCATCTGGAGCGTCATCTTCCACCGGCGCAGCCGGACGAAGATCGAGGTCCCTGCGCAGACCCGGTACAACATGCCCATCGAGGCGCTGTACACCGTGGTCCCGCTCATCATCGTCTCGGTGCTCTTCTACTTCACCGCTCGTGACGAGTCGAAGCTGCTGGCCCTCACCCCGAAGCCGCCGCACACGATCAACGTGATCGGCTTCCAGTGGAGCTGGGGCTTCAACTACGTCGAGAACGTCGACGGCGACGCGGCGACCCCGAAGGCGGGCGCGGTCCCCAAGGAGCTGGCCTCCATCCCGGACCGCTTCACCAAGGACTTCCCGGCGGGCGCCGAGGGCGTCTACCAGAAGGGCGTCCCGGGCGACCGGAACCCCCAGACGGGCAACCCGGGTCCGACCCTGGTCCTCCCCAAGGGCGAGAAGGTCCGTTTCATCCTGTCGTCGAACGACGTGATCCACTCCTTCTGGGTGGTCCCGTTCCTGTTCAAGCAGGACGTCATTCCGGGCCACACCAACGTCTTCGAGGTCACCCCGTCCGAATACGGCACCTTCATGGGCAAGTGCGCCGAGCTCTGCGGCGTTGACCACTCCCGGATGCTCTTCAACGTCAAGGTGGTCTCCCCCGAGGAGTACCGGGCGTACCTGAAGGATCTGGCGGAGAAGGGTCAGACCGGCTACCTCCCGGCCGGCATCCAGCAGACCGACCCGGCCCGGAATGCGGAAGTGAACAAACTGTGAGCATCCTCAACGAATCCCAGGGTGCCGCCGCCGACTCGTATGAGAACGAGCTGCCGGTACGGCGCAAGCAGCCGGGCAACGTGGTCGTGAAGTGGCTGACCACGACCGACCACAAGACCATCGGCACGATGTACCTGGTCACGTCGTTCGTGTTCTTCATCATCGGCGGCCTGCTGGCGCTCTTCATGCGTGCCGAGCTGGCCCGTCCGGGCACGCAGATCATGTCGAACGAGCAGTTCAACCAGGCGTTCACCATGCATGGCACGATCATGCTGCTGATGTTCGCCACCCCGCTCTTCGCGGGCTTCGCCAACTGGATCATGCCGCTGCAGATCGGTGCGCCCGACGTGGCGTTCCCGCGGCTGAACATGTTCGCGTACTGGCTGTACCTCTTCGGCTCGACCATCGCGGTGGCCGGCTTCGTCACGCCGAACGGCGCCGCCGACTTCGGTTGGTTCGCCTACTCCCCGCTGTCGGACGCGGTCCGGTCGCCGGGCATCGGCGCCGACATGTGGATCATGGGTCTGGCCTTCTCCGGCTTCGGAACCATCCTCGGCTCGGTCAACTTCATCACCACGATCATCTGCATGCGCGCTCCCGGCATGACGATGTTCCGCATGCCGATCTTCACCTGGAACGTGCTGCTGACCGGTGTTCTGGTCCTGCTCGCCTTCCCGGTGCTGGCCGCCGCGCTCTTCGCGCTGGAGGCCGACCGCAAGTTCGGTGCGCACGTATTCGATTCCGCCAACGGCGGCGCATTGCTATGGCAGCACCTCTTCTGGTTCTTCGGGCACCCAGAGGTGTACATCATCGCGCTGCCATTCTTCGGAATCGTCTCCGAGATCATTCCGGTCTTCAGCCGCAAGCCGATGTTCGGCTACATCGGCCTGATCGCCGCGACGATCGCGATCGCCGGTCTCTCCGTGACCGTGTGGGCCCACCACATGTACGTCACCGGTGGTGTGCTGCTGCCGTTCTTCTCCTTCATGACCTTCCTGATCGCGGTACCGACCGGTGTGAAGTTCTTCAACTGGATCGGCACCATGTGGAAGGGCTCGCTGTCCTTCGAGACCCCGATGCTCTGGACGATCGGCTTCCTGGTCACCTTCACCTTCGGTGGTCTGACCGGCGTCATCCTGGCCTCGCCCCCGATGGACTTCCACGTCTCCGACTCGTACTTCGTCGTCGCGCACTTCCACTACGTCGTCTTCGGCACCGTGGTGTTCGCGATGTTCGCCGGATTCCACTTCTGGTGGCCGAAGTTCACGGGCAAGATGCTGGACGAGCGTCTCGGCAAGATGACGTTCTGGACGCTGTTCGTCGGCTTCCACGGCACCTTCCTGGTGCAGCACTGGCTCGGTGCCGAGGGCATGCCGCGTCGTTACGCGGACTACCTCGCCGCCGACGGTTTCACCGCGCTGAACACGATCTCGACGATCAGCTCGTTCGTGCTCGGCCTGTCGATGCTGCCGTTCATGTACAACGTCTGGAAGACCGCCAAGTACGGCAAGAAGATCGAGGTCGACGACCCGTGGGGTTACGGCCGTTCGCTCGAGTGGGCGACGTCCTGCCCGCCGCCGCGGCACAACTTCCTCACCCTGCCGCGGATCCGTTCCGAGTCCCCGGCGTTCGACCTGCACCACCCTGAGATCGCGGCCCTCGACCACCTCGAGGACCACAGCGTCGCCGCCCAGGCCGTCACCGGCGGCAAGGAGGCCGACAAGTGAAGATCCAGGGCAAGATGTTCCTCTGGCTCTCCTTCTTCATCCTGATCATGGCCGTCGTGTACGGCGTGTGGTCGAAGGAGCCCGTCGGTACCACCGCGCTCTTCCTGGCCTTCGGCCTGAGCGTCATGATCGGCTACTACCTGGCCTTCACGGCCAAGCGCGTCGACGAGATGGCCCAGGACAACCTGGAGGCCGACGTCGCCGACGAGGCGGGCGAGCTGGGGTTCTTCTCCCCGCACAGCTGGCAGCCGCTCTCGCTCGGCATCGGCGGTGCGCTCGCGTTCATGGGCGTCATCTTCGGCTGGTGGCTCATGTACTTCTCGGCCCCGATCATCATGATCGGCCTGTGGGGCTGGGTGTACGAGTACTACCGCGGTGAGAACCAGAACCAGTAGCAACACCTTCGCGGCCGCGCCGCGACGCACTTGGGGCCCGGGCACCTCCTTCAGGAGGAGCCCGGGCCCCTCGTTTGCAGTCACCCCGCGCGCCGTAATTGTCATATCTTCATAGCGTTGGCTCCATGAAGCACTCACCGCGTCTTTGGACGGTACTCAGCTGCTCCCTGCTGGTCGCGTCCCTCGGGGCCGGCGCCACCGCATGCGGGTCCGGCGACAAGAACCCGCTGTCAGCCCGCCCGTACGACGCGGGCGATCAGGTCGCCTTCAACCAGCGCGCCGACAGCCGCCCCGTGGACCCCGACCGGCCCCTCGAAATCACCGCCAAGAGCGGCGGCGGCCGGATCACCGACGTGCTGGCCGTGGACACCCACGGCCGCCGCCTGGCGGGCGAACTGAGCGCCAAGGGGGACCGCTGGCACAGCACGACCCCGATGGCCTCAGGCGTCCGCTACACGGTCACCGTGAGCACCGAGGACGAGCGGGGCGCCCCCGGGCAGCGCACGCTCACCTTCGACACCACCCCGTCCAAGGGGATCCTGAAGGTCGAGTTCGGCCCGGACGCGGGCAAGTACGGCGTCGGGCAGCCCATCACCGCCGAACTCAGCGAGCCGGTCAAGGACAAGGCCGCCCGCGCCATCGTGGAACGGGGCCTCGTCGTCGACGCCCCGCCCGGCGTCGAGGGCGCCTGGCACTGGGTGGACGACAAGAACCTCCACTACCGGCCCAAGGACTACTGGCCAGCCAACTCCGCCGTCTCCGTACGGAGCAACCTGGAGGGCGTCCGGATCACCGACGAGCTCCACGGGGCCGTCGCCAAGCCGCTGAAGCTGGAGATCGGGGACCGGGTCGAGGTCACCACCGACGCCTCCTCGCACTACCTCACGTTCAAGCGCAACGGAGAAGTGATCAACACCATTCCGGTGACCACCGGAAAGCCCGGCTTCTCCACCCGCAACGGCATCAAGGTGGTGCTGGGCAAGCAGTACTTCGTACAGATGCGCGGCGACACCGTCGGCATCGGCGGCAGCGAGTACTACAACCTGCCCGTCTACTACGCCACCCGCGTCACCTGGAGTGGTGAATACGTCCACGCCGCACCGTGGTCCGTCGGCTCCCAGGGCTACGAGAACGTCAGCCACGGCTGCACGGGCATGAGCACCGGCAACGCCGCCTGGTTCTACGAGAACATCACCGAGGGCGACGTCGTCCAGGTGATCAACAGCATCGGCGACGACATGGACGTCTTCGGCAACGGCTTCGGCGACTGGAACATGGACTGGAAGGACTGGCGCCAGGGCAGCGCCCTGCTCAAGGGCACCCAGGAGGGCCGCAGTCCGGTCGACCAGGCCCGCCTGCGCCCCAGCGTCTAGGCGGTCCCGGGCCGGCCCCTCCCCCCGGACGGCGTCCGGGGGGAGAATTCCCGGCCCGTTCACCCGTACGGCCCCCAAGGGGCGCACACGGGCGCTCAGGGGGTCGTATCAGGCGTCCAGGGACAGACGGGTCCTCAGGAGGCCCGCCAGGGTGTCCGCGAACTGCACCGGGTCCACCGGAAGGGTCACGGCGGCGTCCGCGCGGCTCCACGTGGCCAGCCAGGCGTCCTGGGGGCGCCCCATCAGCAACAGCACCGGCGGACACCGGAAGATCTCGTCCTTGATCTGTCGGCACACGCCCATGCCCCCGGCCGGAACCGCCTCGCCGTCCAGCACGCACACGTCGATGCCGCCCGCGTCCAGCTCCGTCAGGACCGCCGGCAGCGTCGCGCACTCCAGGAACTCCACCGGCGGCAGGTCCGCGGCGGGCCTGCGTCCTGCCGCCAGCCGCACCTGCTCCCGGGTGCCCGCGTCATCGCTGTAGACCAGAACCCGCGCAGTCGCCCGCATTTCGTTCCTCCACGTGGCCGTGAATCACGTTGATGTTGCGCGGGATGCTACTCCTCCCGGTGCGCGGTCAACATCGGTTCGAACATGTCGCAGGTGACCGCGCTGAGGGCTCATCTGATGGGCCGTTCGGGCCTTGCACACGCCCCTGACACTCCGAACGGCACCCCCCGGGGTGAGGGCGGGATAAGCGACCGACATAATGTCGGTCGTGGCGACAGCAACGACAGTAGATACCGGGCACGCGCACCCGACGGTCAACCGGCCGAACCTCGTCAGCGTCGGAACCATCATCTGGTTGAGTTCCGAGCTGATGTTCTTCGCGGCCCTCTTCGCGATGTACTTCACCCTGCGATCCGTGATGGGTCCCGAGTTCTGGACAGAGCAGGCCTCGGCCCTGAATCTGCCCTTCTCGGCGACGAACACGACGATCCTGGTGCTTTCCTCGCTCACCTGCCAGCTCGGCGTATTCGCCGCCGAGCGCGGTGACGTGAAGAAGCTCCGGACGTGGTTCATCATCACGTTCGTCATGGGTGCGATCTTCATTGGCGGCCAGGTGTTCGAGTACACCGAGCTGGTCAAGCATGAGGGCCTGTCCCTCTCGTCAGACCCCTACGGCTCGGTGTTCTACCTGACCACCGGCTTCCACGGTCTGCACGTGACGGGCGGTCTCATCGCCTTCCTGCTGGTCCTCGGCCGGACGTACGCGGCCAAGAGGTTCACCCACGAACAGGCCACGTCGGCCATCGTCGTGTCCTACTACTGGCACTTCGTCGACGTCGTCTGGATCGGCCTCTTCGCGACGATCTACCTGATCAAGTAGCGAACACGTCACCGGGCGAGACCCGGCATTCCATCCAGACACACCGACGCAGAAGATCCTGACACCGGGGTAATCCGTGAAAAAGCTCTCCGCACGACGACGCCATCCGCTGGCGGCGGTCGTCGTTCTACTCCTCGCGCTGGCGGCCACTGGGGGGCTGTACGCCGCCTTCGCCCCCGCGGGCAAGGCGCAGGCCGATGAAACCGCCCAGTCCCTCGCCATCGAGGAGGGCAAGAAGCTCTACGCCGTGGGTTGCGCAAGCTGCCACGGAACCGGCGGTCAGGGTTCCTCTGACGGCCCGAGCCTGGTCGGCGTCGGCTCCGCGGCCGTCGACTTCCAGGTGAGCACGGGCCGCATGCCCGCCCAGCAGCCCGGCGCCCAGGTGCCGAAGAAGCCCGTCATCTACGACCAGGCGCAGATCGACCAGCTGGCCGCGTACATCGCGTCCCTCGGCGCCGGTCCGATCACGCCGACCGCGAAGCAGTACGACCCGGCGGGCGCCGACATCGCCAACGGTGGTGAGCTCTTCCGCAACAACTGCGCGCAGTGCCACAACTTCACCGGCGAAGGCGGCGCGCTGACGAACGGCAAGTACGCCCCCAACCTTGAGGACGTCTCGCCGAAGCACATCTACGAGGCCATGCAGACCGGCCCGCAGAACATGCCCTCCTTCCCCGACAGCACCATGCCGGAGAAGCAGAAGAAGGACATCATCGCGTACCTCCAGAACGTGAACGGCGAGAAGTCGACCAGCCCCGGCGGCCTGAAGCTCGGTGGCCTCGGCCCCGTCTCCGAGGGTCTGTTCGGCTGGATCTTCGCCCTGGGTGCGCTGATCGCTGTCGCCGTCTGGGTCGCGGCCCACACCGCTAAGGCCAAGAAGTCATGAGTAGCCAAGAGATTCCCGAAGACAAGCACCTGCCGAGTGAGCAGGGCGACGCCCACCACGGCGTAGCGGTCGCGGACGACCCGTTCGCCGACCCGGGCCTGCCGGTCCACAAGCCGCGCATCCAGGACATCGACGAGCGGGCGGCGAAGCGCTCCGAGCGCACCGTCGCGATGCTCTTCACGCTGTCGATGCTGGCGACGATCGCCTTCATCGCGTCCTACGTGATCTTCCCGGTCGACAAGATCGTCTACATCTTCCCCATCGGGAAGGTCAGCGCGCTCAACTTCTCCCTGGGCATGACCCTGGGCGTGGCCCTCTTCTGCATCGGCGCGGGCGCGGTCCACTGGGCCCGCACCCTGATGTCCGACGTCGAGGTCGCCGCCGAGCGCCACGAGATCGCCGCTCCGCCGGAGGTCAAGGCGCAGGTCCTGCAGGACTTCGCCGACGGCGCGAACGAGTCCGGCATCGGTCGCCGGCCCCTGATCCGCAACACGCTGCTGGGCGCGATGGCCATGGTGCCGCTCGCCGGCGTCATGCTGCTGCGCGACCTGGGCCCGCTGCCCGAGGACAAGCTGCGCAAGACCGTGTGGGCCAAGGGCAAGCTGCTCATCAACGACAACACGAACGAGCCGCTGCGTCCCGAGGACGTGTACGTCGGGTCGCTGACCTTCGCCAGGCCGGAAGGCCTGGAGGAGGAGCAGCACGACTTCCAGGTCCAGATCGCCAAGGCCGCCCTGATGATCGTCCGTATCCAGCCGGACGACATCAAGGACAAGAAGGAACTGGAGTGGTCCCACGACGGGATCGTGGCCTACTCCAAGATCTGCACCCACGTCGGCTGCCCGATCAGCCTGTACGAGCAGCAGACGCACCACGTGCTCTGCCCGTGCCACCAGTCCACCTTCGACCTCTCCGACGGCGCCCGTGTCATCTTCGGCCCGGCCGGTCACGCGCTTCCGCAGCTGCGGATCGGCGTGAATGACGAAGGCTTCCTCGAAGCGCTCGGCGACTTCGAAGAGCCCGTCGGTCCTGCATTCTGGGAGCGCGGATGAGCACCAGCGTCAACAACGAGCGCAAAGCGCCGGCCGGCGAGCGCGTAGCGGACTGGGCGGACGGCCGCCTGGGCATCTACGGCCTGGCCAAGGCCAACATGCGCAAGATCTTCCCGGACCACTGGTCCTTCATGCTGGGTGAGATCTGCCTCTACAGCTTCATCATCATCATCCTCACGGGTGTGTACCTGACGCTGTTCTTCCACCCGAGCATGAACGAGGTCGTGTACCACGGCTCGTACGTGCCGATGCAGGGCGTCATGATGTCCGAGGCATTCGCCTCGACGCTCGACATCAGCTTCGACGTCCGCGGTGGCCTGCTGATCCGTCAGATCCACCACTGGGCAGCGCTGATCTTCGTCGCGGCCATGGTCGTGCACATGATGCGCGTCTTCTTCACCGGCGCGTTCCGCAAGCCGCGTGAGGTCAACTGGATCTTCGGCTTCCTGCTGCTGGTCCTCGGCATGTTCACCGGCTTCACCGGTTACTCGCTGCCGGACGACCTGCTCTCGGGTACCGGTGTCCGCTTCATGCAGGGCGCCATCCTGTCCGTCCCGGTCGTCGGCACGTACCTGTCGATGTTCCTGTTCGGCGGGGAGTTCCCGGGCGGCGACTTCGTCGCGCGGTTCTACTCGGTGCACATCCTGCTACTGCCCGGCATCATGATGGGCCTGCTCGTGGCCCACCTGATCCTGGTCTTCTACCACAAGCACACCCAGTTCGCGGGTCCCGGCAAGACGAACGACAACGTCGTCGGCATGCCGCTGCTGCCGGTCTACATGGCCAAGGCCGGAGGCTTCTTCTTCCTGGTCTTCGGTGTCATCGCGGCCGTCGCGGCCGTCGCCACGATCAACCCGATCTGGGCGCTCGGCCCGTACCGCCCGGACCACGTGTCCACCGGCGCGCAGCCCGACTGGTACATGGGTATGCCGGAAGGCCTGATCCGAGCCATGCCCGGCTGGGAGATCAACATGTGGGGCCACACGCTCGTCCTGGGCGTGTTCATCCCGCTGCTGCTCTTCCCGCTGGTGCTCGGCGCGATCGCCGTCTGGCCGTTCATCGAGTCCTGGGTCACCGGGGACAAGCGCGAGCACCACATCCTGGACCGCCCGCGCAACGTCCCGACCCGTACGGCCTTCGGTGTCGCCTGGATCGCGGAGTACATCGTGCTCCTCATCGGCGGTGGCAACGACATGTTCGCCCAGTACTTCCACCTGTCGATCAACTCGATCACCTGGTTCGTCCGGATCGGCTTCTTCGTCGTCCCGGTCCTCGCCTTCATCGTCACCAAGCGGATCTGCCTCGGCCTCCAGCGCCGGGACCACGACAAGGTGCTGCACGGTCGCGAGACCGGCATCATCAAGCGTCTGCCGCACGGTGAGTTCGTCGAGGTCCACGAGCCGCTCCCGGCGGGCCAGCTGCACAAGCTCACCGCGCACGAGCAGTACAAGCCGTACGAGATCGGCCCGACGGTCGACGAGAACGGTGTCGAGCGCAAGGTGAAGGCCACCGAGAAGCTGCGCGCGAAGCTCAGCAAGGGCCTCTACGGCGAGAACAACCAGATTCCGAAGCCCACGGTGGAGGAATACAAGGAGATCCAGTCCGGCCACGGCCACCACTGATCCCCGCATGAACGCATGAGGGACTGATTTCGGTCAGTCCTGGTGTCGCCACGGCGAGAGCCCCGTCCAGTGTCTGGACGGGGCTCTTTGCCGTAACCGGGGCTGGATAGGCTGAACCCTGACCGATCAGACGTGGGCGCCGGAAAATGGGGGCGGCCCACCGACAGCAGGAGCGGACCATGAACGTTGCGACCCCGGCAGGCGGCGACAGCGTGGCGGCCCGTGGCTGGCCGGGCGTTCTCGACGCTCTGCTGACGGGCCAGGACCTGCGCGCGGAGGACACCGCCTGGGCCATGGACCGGATCATGCGGGGGGAGGCCACCGACGCCCAGATCGCCGGCTTCACGGTCGCGCTGCGGGCCAAGGGGGAGACGGTCGAGGAGATCAACGGCCTCGTACGGGCGATGTACGCGCACGCCAACCTGATCGAGGTGCCGGGCCGTACGGTGGACATCGTCGGCACCGGCGGCGACGGGGCCAAAACGGTGAACATCTCCACGATGTCGGCGATCGTGGTGGCCGGTACCGGCGCCAAGGTCGTCAAGCACGGCAACCGGGCCGCGTCCTCCGCGAGCGGGTCCTCGGACGTCCTGGAGAAGCTCGGGGTGAACCTCCAGCTGAGCCGGGAGCGGGTCGTGGAGGTCGCCGAGGAGGCCGGCATCACCTTCTGCTTCGCCGTGAAGTTCCACCCGGCACTGCGCCATGTGGCCGCGGCCCGCAAGGAACTGGGCATCCGGACCTTCTTCAACGCGCTGGGCCCGCTGACCAACCCGGCCCGGGTGCGCGCCCAGGCGACCGGCGTGGCCGATCCCCGGATGGCCCCGATCATCGCCGGCGTGCTCGCCGCGCGGGGCTCCTCCGCCCTGGTCTTCCGGGGCGACGACGGCCTGGACGAACTGACCACGACGTCGACCTCGCGCATCTGGTGGGTCCGCGACGGCAAGGTCTCCGAGCGGGCCTTCGACCCCCGTGACGTGGGCATCTCCCTGGTCGACGTCTCCGCCCTGGCCGGCGGGGACCCCTCGTACAACGCGGACGTGGCCCGCCGCCTGCTGGCCGGCGAGACCGGCCCGGTCCGCGACGCCGTCCTGCTGAACTCGGCGGCCGCCCTGGTGGCCCTCGACCCCGGCCCGGGCACCCTGGAGGAGCAGATCACCTCCGGCATCGCCCGTGCGGCGGAGTCCATCGACTCGGGTGCGGCCCGGGCCGCCCTCGAGCGCTGGGTGACGGCCAGCAACGCGTAGCGGGACGAGAACGGCGCGGAAGCGAAGACCCCGGTCCACGATGCGGACCGGGGTCTTGCGTACGCGCGATCATGTGGCAGGATGCTGAACAGGTCACGAGTGACAGCGTTTAGGCCCCGGCTTGCTGTCCGGCAACCCTCCTTCCGTGGCGGGGTGCCCCGGGTGATGACCAGGTCGTAGGCAACAAGGCCTACGGCAAGCGCGGATCCCTCGACACCAGGGGTCCTGGTCTTCTCGAGGAGCTTTTTCCGTGAGCAAGCGAATGCGATAGGGCGACTCCGCCCCTACTTCACCCCTCGGACCAGGGTCACTTCCGTGTACCCCCGCCCCGTGCGCTCCGAGGACCCTCCCCGTACCCCGGACGGCCGCAGCGCCGTACCCGCGTACGGGCACACCGAAGCCATTCAGCCCTGCCTGCCGGGAGATACCGCCATGTCCGCATCCCTGAACGCCGCCGCCCCCGCCACCGCCGCCGCAGCCACCGTCGACCCCGCCTGTGCCGAGCCGCTCGCGGTCCTCGGCCGGGACGTCACCGTCCCCCTCGTCACCGGCGGCGAGGTCACCTACGCGGCCCTCGACTACGCGGCCAGCGCCCCCGCCCTGCAGCGGGTCTGGGACGACGTGGCCGCGTACGCCCCGTACTACGGCAGCGTGCACCGCGGCGCCGGTTACCTCTCGCAGCTCTCCACCGACCTCTTCGAGCAGAGCCGGGTCACCGTCGCCGAGTTCCTCGACTGCCGCCCCACCGACCAGGTCGTCTTCACCCGGTCCACCACCGACTCGCTGAACCTGCTCGCCGCCGTACTCCCCGCCGACTGCCAGGTGTTCGTCTTCGAGACCGAGCACCACGCCTCGCTGCTGCCGTGGACGAACGCCCGGGTCACCTATCTCAACGCGCCGCGCACCCCGGCCGAGGCCGTCGCCACCCTGGAGCGCGCGCTGGCCGACCGCGACCCCTACGGCCCCGCGCTGGTCTGCGTCACCGGAGCCTCCAACGTCACCGGCGAGCTGTGGCCGGTCAAGGAACTCGCCGCCGCCGCGCACGCCCACGGCGCGCGCATCGTGCTGGACGCCGCCCAACTGGCCCCGCACCACCCCGTCTCCGTACAGGAGCTGGACGTCGACTGGGTCGCCTTCTCCGGGCACAAGCTCTACGCGCCCTTCGGCTCGGGCGTGCTCGCCGGGCGCGCCGACTGGCTCCAGCAGGCCGACCCGTACCTCGCGGGCGGCGGCGCCTCCCGCAAGGTGGCCCGGCGCGAGGACGGCGGCGTGGACGTCGAGTGGCACACCACCGCGGCCCGCCACGAGGCCGGCTCCCCGAACGTCATCGGCGTCTACTCCATCGCCTCGGCCTGCAAGGCCCTGACGGAGGCCGGCTTCGAGAACCTCGTCGCCCGCGAGCAGCACCTCATCGCGAAGGTCCGGGAAGGCCTGGCGCAGGTCCCGGAGGTCCGGATCCTCTCCCTCTTCGGGGACGACGCCCCGCGGGTCGGCGTCATCTCCTTCGTGGTGGACGGCTGGAACAGCTCCCACTTCGCCGCCGCGCTGTCCGCCGAGTACGGGATCGGCGTACGCGACGGGCTGTTCTGCGCCCACCCGCTGGTCCGCACCCTGCTGGGCAGCGAGCCGCAGGCCCAGGGCGAATGCGGAGCACCGGAGGCCGCCCCGGGCGAGCGCTCCCTCAACGCCATCCGCGTCAGCTTCGGCGCCGGCACCCCCGACGAGCACGTCGACCGCTTCGTCGGCGCCGTGAAGGAACTGGTCACCTCCGGAGCCAAGTGGCAGTACCGCACGGAGGAGGGCCGCTGCGTGCCGGCGGTGTGACACCGTAAGGATCATGAGCTACTGGGATCCGCTACCGACCGTCCGGGCCTGCGCGGAGGGCGAGCCGCTGCCGGGCCTCGCCGAGTGGGTGCCCGCGTACAACGACTCGTGGGACACCCGGCCCGAGGCGTGGCGGGAGCGCAACTGGCGCAACGTACCTGGGCCGTTCTACGGGGCGGCGACCGACACCTGCTGGGTGGGCCGGGGGGTCGCACCGGACCACATCCTGTACGACGACGAGTTCGGCCTGGAGTTCGTCTACCGCCAGCCGCGCACGCCCGAGGAGACGCACCGGGTCATGGCCGCGGCCTGGCAGGACCCGATGGCCGGTTTCGCGTGCGACGGGGACGAGCGGTGGACGCCGGAGCTGGTACGGGAGTGGTGGCGGGACCGGGGCCGGGTCCGCGAGTGGGCCGTGGGCCTGGACCGGAGCTGGTCGGCCTCGGCCCGGGCGGAGGAGCGCGAGGCGGCCGGTGGTGCCAGGGCGTACGTGGCGTACATCGACGACGGCCTCGCGGACCATCTCCGCGGCTACGTGTTCTGGCTGGCGGAACACCGCCAACCGCGTGCGGACGAACTGCTGCCGCCGCTTTGACCTGCGGCCGGCTCGGCGGTGTGGGGCTCGGTGGCGCGGATCCTTCTGCCGAGGTGGTTTCGCCTCAATCGCCAGCGGGGCTTCAAAGGGTGGGGCGGTGCCCCGCACTCTCAGCCCCGCCGGCGTTTGAGGCGCGGGTCCGGGCGGAGCCCGGTGGGGGCCGGGTACCCGCCGAGGGGCGCGGCCCGGACCGTACCGCAGACCGCGCCGGAGGCGTTACGCGTCGAGACCGATCGCGAACGCCGCTTCCAGGTCGTGCTGGGAGTACGTGCGGAAGGCCACGTGGGTGTCCGTCGCCTCGACGCCGGGGATCTTGCTGATGCGGCCGGGGATGATGTCGGCCAGGTTCTCGTGGCGGGCCACGCGGACCAGCGCGATCAGGTCGTACGTCCCCGTGACGGAGTAGACCTCGCTGACGTTCTCGAGGGCGGCGATGGACTCGGCGATCTCGGGGATCCGGTCCACGCTGGTCTTGATGAGCACGATCGCGGTGATCACGGCTGGCTGTCTCCCTCGGTGGCCGTCGCTGGTCGCCTCACTCTAGTCGTACCCCGATAGCGCGCCCACGCGTAGAGGAAGCCGAGCGAGAAGCCCACCAGATGGGCCAGATAGGCGACCCCCGGCCCGCTGCCGGCCCGCTGCGCCGCCACCCATTGGAGGGCGAACCAGAAGAGCAGCACCATCCACGCCGGGAACCGCAGCGGCAGGAAGAAGAGGAACGGGAACAGGCTCGTCACCCGCGCCCGCGGGAGCAGGAAGAGGAAGGCGCCCAGCACGGCCGAGATGGCACCGGAGGCCCCGACCAGCGTCTGCGGGGAGCCCGCGTTGGCCGCCGCGTACGCCGCCATCGCCAGGTACCCCGCACAGAGGTAGAAGACGAGGAACGCCGGGCGGCCCATCCGTTCCTCCGCCATCGCGCCGAAAACGTACAGGAAGAGCATGTTCCCGAGCAGATGCAGCCAGCTGCCGTGGACGAACAGCGCGGTCAGCGGGGTCAGCCAGGCGCGCGGGCTGCCCGTGAAGAGCTCGTCGGGGACCACGCCCCAGCGCCGGAAGTAGGCGGTCCCGGCGGACAGCAGCTCTTCCCCGGTCCCGTAGGCCGGGTTGAGCCCCGAGGCCGGGCCGAGTACGAACACCACGGCGCAGCCCGCGATCAGCGCATGGGTGACCACCGGTCCCCGGGCGGCCTCGCGAACGGCCCGCCACTTTACGATCATGTGACAGAGCATGACGTAAGGGGACCCACCTGAAGCGGTGGCAGGCCGTAGGGTTACGAGCTGCGGTCCGCAGGACGACGCATACGGCGGCGCGGGCGGCTTTAATTGAATCAGCTACGAAGGAGAGAGCGGCCTGATGACGGTTCCCCTGCCGACCGACACCACCCGGTGGCGCTGCACCCTGTGCGGCAACCTCACGCGCTTCGACGTGACCCGTTCGTCGAAGGTCGTCGAGTACGTCCACCTGGACCTCGCCGGGGAGCCCAAGGTCGAGGAACGCGAGGTGGTCAATGAGACCATCGAGTCGGTCCGCTGCCGCTGGTGCAACGCGGTGGACCAGATCGAACTCGTGGACAGGCCGGGCGCGGACTCCTGACGGAGACGCACCCACAGGAAGATCACGGTAGGGGTGACGGATTGTGGAGCCAGCAAGCGGCGCTGAGCCGGCCGACGCGGCCGGCGACGCCGCCGAGGCGCTCGACCACCCGCTGCCGGAAGGCGTGCGGCGCCGGGTCGTCGCGCTCGTCTCGGACGCCTTCGGCGCGCTGACGGTCGCGGACCTCCCGGCGCAGCTGCGCCAGTATGCCCGGTTCACCCCGACCCGGCGCGCCAAGTTCGCGGGCAACGCCATGGCCGCGGCGGTCGAGACCGACGCCGTGTTCCGGAGCAGGGTCGCCGAGAAGCTGCGCGAGGCGCAGGCCGATCTGGCCGCCGCGCTGGAGGCCGGCGCACCCCCGGCCGCCGCGGATCCGCTGGACGTGGCGGCCGCCGCCTTCGTCCTGCGGCCGGCCGGCTGGGTCAAGCTGGTGGCCGCCGCGGGCGAGGAGGCGCAGCGCGCCGACGCCGAGCGGGTCGGCGAGGAGACCCGGCGCGAGCTGGAACGGTTGCGCGACGAGCTGGCCCACGCACGGGAGCTGCAGCGCACGGGCGGGGAGCAGGTCCGGGTCGAACTGGACGCGGCCCGCAAGGAAGCGGAATCGCTTCAGCGCAAGCTGCGCAGCGCCCTGAGCGACGTCAAGCGGGGTGACGCCGCCCTGCGCAAGGTGAATGCGGAGATCGACGGGATCCGCGGCGACGCGGCTGCTCGGGTGGCCGCTGCCGAGAGCGAGACCCGGCGGCTCAAGGCCCGTCTCGCGGAGGTGGAGGCGGCGCTGGAGACCTCGCGCCGGGCCACCCGCGAGGGGCGCAGCATCGAGGACATGCGGCTGCGGCTGCTGCTGGACACCGTGCTGGACGCGGCCCAGGGGCTGCGCCGGGAGCTGGCCCTGCCGCCGGTCTCGACGCGGCCGGCCGACACGGTGGAGGCGGTGGAGCCGGGCCGGATGACGCCGAAGGACATCGCGGCGCGGGCCCTCTCGGAGACCGATCCGGCTCTGCTGGACCAGTTGTTGGCGCTGCCCCAGGCGCATCTGGTGGTCGACGGCTACAACGTGACCAAGACGGGGTACCCGACGATGCCGCTGGAGAAGCAGCGGCTGCGGTTGCTGGGCGGGTTGTCGATGCTGGCCGCGCAGACGGGTGCGGAGATGACCTGCGTCTTCGACGGGGCGGAACTGGCGGCCCCGGTGCTGCTCGCGCCGCCGCGCGGGGTGCGGGTGCTGTTCTCCAAGGCCGGGGTGACGGCGGACGAGCTGATCCGCCAGTTGGTGCGTGCGGAGCCGCCCGGCCGGCCGGTGGTCGTGGTCTCCACGGACCGGGAGGTCGCCGACGGGGTGGCCAAGGCGGGTGCGCGGCCCGTGACGTCCGCATTGTTGCTGAAGCGGCTTTCGCGCGTTTCGTAACTCCTCGCCGCAATGCCCGAATTGATGGGACTCGCGGGGGACGGACCGTCAAGTGACCTGCACGGAGCGTGCGCTGTAGGTAAAGAACCTGGTCGAGGGATGAGTTTTTGCCCGGCAGGATTTGAACTGATCACAGATGGGTCACTAGGGTCTGCTCAAACCTTCGTGCGGTAGATCACTCATTCGGGGTGGCAGCGAAGGTGCTGCCGAGTTGCGTTCTTCGGCGGCTCCCAGGAAGAAGGAGCTCGCCTTCGTGGCGTCCCACCGTCGACCCAAGCAGCCGAACCGCGCTCGTGTGACCGTGCTCACCTCGGTCGCGGCCGCGGCCGTCGCCCTCACCGCGCAGAGCGCCTCCGCCGCGCCGGCGAAGCCGAGCAAGGACGAGGTCAAGAGCCAGGTCGACGCGCTCTACGAAGAGGCGGAGCAGGCCACCGAGAAGTTCAACGGGGCCAAGGAGCGCCAGGACAAGCTGGAGAAGGAGATAGGCCAGCTGCAGGACCAGGTCGCGCGCGGCCAGGGCGAGCTCAACGACCTCCGCAGCACGCTCGGTTCGATGGCCAGCGCCCAGTACCGCAGCGGCGGCATCGATCCCTCCCTCGCGCTCCTCCTCTCCGAAGACCCCGACAGCTACCTCGACAAGGCCTCCTCCCTCGAGCACCTGAGCGCCAAGCAGGTCGAGGGGGTCCAGCGGATCCAGGACAAGCAGCGCACCCTCGCGCAGCAGCGCCAGGAGGCCGCCGGCAAGCTCGCCGACCTCGACGCCACCCGCAAGGAGCTCGGCGAGAAGAAGAAGGTCTCCA
Source organism: Streptomyces sp. NBC_00273 (assembly GCF_036178145.1). Taxonomy (NCBI): domain Bacteria; kingdom Bacillati; phylum Actinomycetota; class Actinomycetes; order Kitasatosporales; family Streptomycetaceae; genus Streptomyces; species Streptomyces sp. NBC_00273. The sequence continues at coordinate 6,883,868 of NZ_CP108067.1, forward strand.
CCGAGAAGCTCGCCGCGGCCCAGGCCCTCCTCAACACCCTGACCGCCCAGGAGCGCGCGGCGATCAAGGACGAGGACACGCGCGCCAGCCGCGCCGACGGCCAGCGCGTCGACCTCGGCAACGTCAAGGCCTCCGGCCGCGCCGGAGCCGCCCTCGAAGCCGCCAAGACGAAGCTGGGCTTCACCTACCAGTCCGGCGGCACCGGCCCCACGGTCTACGACTGCTCCGGGCTGACGCAGTGGGCCTACAAGCAGGCCGGCGTCAACATCAGCCGCGTCACCTTCACCCAGGTGAACGACGGCACCCGCATCGGCCGCAGCCAGCTCCAGCCCGGTGACCTGGTCTTCTTCTACGACGACCTGCACCACGTCGGCCTCTACGCCGGCAACAACATGACGCTGCACGCCTCGAACCCGCGCAGCGGCATCAAGTACGAGTCCATGGACAACATGCCGTTCCAGTTCGGCGTCCGCGTCGGCTGATCCGCTCCGCCCCGCGGTCCGGGACGCCCCGTACGCCGCCCATCCGGGCGAATTCCAAGGCTTCCCTCTGACCACACGCCCCGCCGGTGACCTGCGTCTCCTGCGGGGCGTCGGCATGTGTGCCCGCCGACGGTCGTTGGCCGGTGCGTGGTCGCGCCGCTACTGTCTGCCACCGCGGAACCCGGTACACGGCCGCCCACGGGGGGCGGACCCGGGCCCCGCACAGCGGAAGGGAGCGGTTCCACGTGGCGTCCCATCGCCGGGCCGGGCTCGGCAGCCTCGACCGGAACACGAAGATCACCGTCCTCACCGCCGCCGCCGCGGCCACCGCCGCGGTCGCCATGACGGGCGTACCCGCGAACGCGGCCCCCGGCTTCCCGTACGAACCCGGCGGCGGGGCGAGAACGGGCATCAGCGCCCAGGTCGACCGCCTCTTCGAGGAGGCCGAGCAGGCCACCGAGCGCTTCAACGAGGCGGGTGAGAAGGCCGACCGGCTCCGCGTCGAGGTCAACCGGGCCCAGGACGCGGTGGCCCGCGGCCAGGAGCGCATCAACAGCCTGCGGGGCGTCCTCGGCACCTTCGCCGGGGCCCAGTACCGCAGCGGCGGGATCGATCCCGCCGTCGGGCTGATGCTGGCCGAGGACCCCGACGCGTACCTGGAGCGGGCCGCCGCCCTCGACCGGCTGACCGGCCGCCAGGCCCGCCAGCTCGACGAACTCCGCGAAGAGCAGCGCGAACTCGGTCAGGAGCGCCAGGAGGCCTCCCGCAAACTCGCCGAACTCGACGCCCTGCGTTCCGACGTGGCCCGGTACAAGAGCTCCGTCACCGCGAAGCTCGCGGCCGCCCGGCGCCTGCTCAACGCCATGCCCTCCGGCGAGCGGGCCGACTACGAACGCTCCTCGCGCTCGGGGGGCCGCCCCGAAGGGCTGCCCGAGCCGGGCTCCCTCGGCCCCTCCTCGGGACGCGCCGAGGCCGCCGTGAGGGCGGCCCGGGCCGCGGTCGGCCGGCCGTACGTGTGGGGCTCCACCGGCCCCAGCGGCTTCGACTGCTCCGGGCTGATGGTCTGGTCGTACCGGCAGGCCGGGGTCTCGCTGCCGCGCACCTCGCAGGCCCAGCGGCACGCCGGCCGGCGGGTGCCGCTGTCGCAGGCCCGCCCGGGCGACCTGGTGACGTACCGCTCGGACGCCAGCCACGTCGGCATGTACGTCGGCAACGGCCAGGTGGTGCACGCCCCGTACCCCGGGGCCCGGGTGCGCTACGACCCCGTCGGGATGATGCCCGTCTCCTCGGTGACCCGGCCCTAGGGGGTGTCTTGTCGGGCGAGCCCGGCCTGATCGGCAAGACGCCCCTGACCGCACCCGTGCGTACGATCGTCGGATGCCCCCCGTCCGCCGGTCCCTCGCACGCGTGCTGCCGCTCCTGCTGAGCGCGCTGCTCGCCGGGTGCGGCGCGCCCGCTCCGCGCGACGGCGCCGAGCGGGACATCCGGGAGGCCGTCGCCGCCTGGTCGCGGACGCCGCCCGAGCGGCTCGCCGGGATCCCGCTGGAGGGCTGGGCGTACGAGGTCTCCGCGGTCCGGCGGGAGGGCGCCGGGGCCACCGTCCGGGCGGAGCTGCACTACCGGCTGACCGGCTACGACGCGGCCGCGGCCGGCTCGGCGCGCGAAGTGCGCCTGACCCGGGACGGCGGGCGGTGGCTGGTCACCGGGGACCGGGCCGCGCCGGGCGCGTTGCCGCAGCTGTGGGACCAGGGCCCGGTGTCGGTGGTCCGCGGGACGCACTCGCTGGTGCTGGGCGTGGGTCAGGAGGCGGGGACGCTGTCCGCGATCGCGGCCGAGGCCGACCGGGCGGTGCCCGCGGCGGGCGCCGCCTGGCCGCAGCCCTGGGCGGGCCGGGCCGTGGTACTGGTCCCCGGGTCCCTGGAGCGGATGGCGGAGCTGCTGGGCCGTCCTGCGGCCGAGTACCGGGGCATGGGGGCCGTCACGACGGGCCGGGTGGGCGCGGCCCCCGCCCCCGCCGACCGGGTCGTCGTGAACCCGCAGGGGTGGGCGGAGCTCAGCCCTGCGGGCCGCGGGGTCATCCTGACCCACGAGGTCACCCATGTGGCCACCCGGGCGGCGACCACCGCCACCACCCCGCTGTGGCTCTCCGAGGGCTTCGCGGACTGGGCCGCCTACCGCGGCACCCCGGCCACTGCGGAGCAGGCCGCCCCGGCGCTGGCCCGGGCCGTACGGCGGGGCGAGGTGCCCGGCGAGCTGCCCCGGGCGGAGGACTTCGCCTTCGGCGGCGACCCGGAGGCGCTGGCCCGGGCGTACGAGGGCGCCTGGCTGGCCTGCAGGCTGATCGCGGGGAGATGGGGCGAGGCGGCGCTCGTGGACCTGTACGGGAGGGCGGGGCGCGAACCGTGGCCGGTGGCGGTGCGGGGCGCCCTCGGAACGGACCCGGACGCATGGGCGAAGGACTGGCAGGAGGCCCTGCGGGCGGAGTTCCGCTGAGGGCGTCCGGTACGTTGGCAGCGATGCACAAGACGCTGATCGTGACCAACGACTTCCCGCCGCGACCGGGCGGCATCCAGGCCTTCCTGCACAACATGGCACTACGGCTGGATCCCGACCGGATCGTCGTCTACGCCTCCACCTGGAAGCACAGCGCGGAGGGCCGCGAGGCCACCGCGGCCTTCGACGCGGAGCAGCCGTTCCAGGTGGTCCGCGACCGTACGACGATGCTGCTGCCGACCCCGCGCGTCACGCGGCGGGCGGTGGGCCTGCTGCGCGAACACGGCTGCGAGTCCGTGTGGTTCGGGGCGGCGGCCCCGCTCGGGCTGATGGGCCCCGCGCTGCGGCGGGCGGGCGCGCGGCGGATCGTGGCGACCACCCACGGACACGAGGCGGGCTGGGCCCAGCTGCCGGCCGCGCGGCAGTTGCTGCGCCGGATCGGCGAGGGCACGGACACGCTGACCTACCTGGGGGAGTACACGCGCTCGCGGATCGCCTCGGCGGTGACGGACCGGGCGGCGGCCCGGATGGTGCAACTCCCGCCGGGGGTGGACGAGAAGACCTTCCACCCCGGATCGGGCGGGGCCGAGGTCCGGGCCCGGCTCGGGCTGACGGACCGGCCGGTGGTCGTCTGCGTCTCCCGGCTGGTGCCGCGCAAGGGGCAGGACACGCTGATCGAGGCGATGCCGCGGATCCTGGCGGCGGTGCCGGACGCGGTACTGCTGATCGTGGGCGGCGGGCCCTACGAGGCGGACCTGCGGGAGCTGGCCGTCTCCACCGGGGTCTCGGACTCCGTCGTCTTCACCGGAGCCGTCCCGTGGTCGGAACTCGCGGCCCACTACGGCGCGGGTGACGTCTTCGCCATGCCCTGCCGGACCCGCCGGGGCGGGCTGGACGTGGAGGGGCTCGGCATCGTCTACCTGGAGGCCTCGGCCACGGGCCTGCCGGTGATCGCGGGCGACTCGGGCGGGGCGCCGGACGCGGTGCTGGACGGCGAGACGGGCTGGGTCGTGCGGGGCGGATCCCCCGAGGACGCGGCGGACCGGATCGTCACCCTGCTGAAGGATCCGGACCTGCGCCGCCGGATGGGCGAGCGGGGCCGCGAATGGGTCGAGGAGAAATGGCGCTGGGACCTCCTGGCGGAACGCCTGCGCGAGCTGCTGTAGCCGGTGCGGTGCGGCGCGGCGCCGCTGCCGGGGGCCCTGCCCCCGGACCCCCGCGCCCCAAACGCCGGCGGGGCTGAATTCGGCTGCTGCCGTTCGCCTGGCGGGGCTGGAACTGTCGGCCCGCGCCGGCAAAGTCCAGCCCCGCCAGGGGGCACCTCCCAGCGGTAGCTGGGGGAGTTTGAGGAGCGGGGTTCGGGGGCGGAGCCCCGGCGGCGGAGCCGCTGGCGACGGGCCGCGTAGCCATGCCTGACTGTTCCTCAGATGTCTGTCAATGCCGCGTCTGGGCGGACGGCTGGATTCCGCCCATGATGCGGCCATGACATCCAACCTGACGCGCCGTCAACTACTGGGACTCGGCGCCCTCTCGACCGCCGCCGCGCTCGGCTTCACCCGGATCGGGGCGGCCTCCGCCGCGGCCGTGGAGCCCGCCGCAGCCCAGTACGCCCCCGCCATCGTCGTCGGCTCCGGCTACGGCTCCGCCGTCGCCGCCCTGCGGCTCGGGCAGGCGGGCGTACGCACCGTCGTACTGGAGATGGGCCGGCTCTGGGACACCCCCGGGGCCGACGGCAAGGTCTTCCCCTCCACCTCCGCGCCCGACCAGCGCTCCATGTGGTTCCGCAACCGCACCGAGGCCCCGCTCGCCCAGTTCCTCTGGCTCGACGTGGTCAACCGCGACATCAGCCCCTACCCCGGCGTCCTCGACCGCGTGAACTACGGCGACATGTCCGTCTACGTCGGCCGGGGGGTCGGCGGCGGATCGCTCGTCAACGGCGGCATGGCCCCGACGCCCCGCCGCTCGTACTTCTCCGAGGTGCTGCCCCAGGTCGACGCCGACGAGATGTACGGCACCTACTACCCCCGTGCCCGCGCCATGCTCGGGGTGAACGACATCGACCCGGCCTGGTTCGAATCCACCGAGTGGTACCGCTTCGCCCGGATCTCCCGCAAGCACGCCCAGAACACCGGCCTGAAGACCGTCTTCGTCCCCAACGTCTACGACTTCGAGCACATGAAGCGCGAGGCGGCCGGCACCGCCCCCCGCTCGGCCCTCGCCGGCGAGGTCATCTACGGCAACAACCACGGCAAGAAGAGCGTCGACAAGACCTACCTCGCCGCCGCCATCGGCACCGGCAACGTCACCATCGAGACCATGCAGCGCGTGGTCGGCGTACGGCCCGACCCGGCCGGGGGATACGTCCTGACGGTACGGACCAGCGATGTCACCGGACGGGTCACCCAGGTACGCGAACTCGGCTGCAAACAGCTCTTCCTCGGGGCCGGGAGCCTGGGGACCACCGAGATCCTGCTACGGGCCCGCGAGAAGGGGACGCTGCCCGCGCTCAGCGACGAGGTCGGGCTCGGCTGGGGCCCCAACGGCAACGTCATGACCGCCCGCGCCAACCACCTGTGGGACACGGTCGGCTGCAACCAGGCCACCATGCCCGCGATGGGCATCGACGACTGGGACAACGCCTCGAACCCGGTCTTCGCCGAGATCGCCCCGCTCCCCATGGGCATCGAGCACTGGATCTCGATGTACCTGGCCATCACCAAGAACCGGGAGCGCGGGCACTTCACCTACGACGCCGCCACCGACTCGGCCCGGCTCAACTGGCGGCGGGACCAGAACACGCCCTCGGTCAATGCGGCGAAGAACCTCTTCGACCGCATCAACTGGCGGAACTTCACGATGTACCGGTACGACCTCTTCGGCGACAACAAGGCCTTCGCCGACAACTTCACCTACCACCCGCTCGGCGGCTGCGTCCTCGGGGACGCCACCGACGGGTACGGGCGGGCGAAGGGCTACCAGGGGCTGTACGTGGTCGACGGCTCCCTGGTCCCCGGATCGCTCGGCGTGAACCCGTTCCTGACCATCACCGCCCTCGCGGAGCGGAACATGGCCCGGATCCTCGCCGAGGACCCCCGGTAGACAAGCGGCGGACTAGCCGCGGTAGAGCGCCTCGATCTCGTCCGCGAAGTCCTTGGCCACCACGTTGCGCTTCAGCTTCAGCGACGGCGTGATGTGACCCGACTCCTCCGTGAACTGGGAGGGAAGAATGCGGAATTTCCGCACCGATTCCGCCTTGGAAACCGCAGCGTTGCCGTCATCCACGGCCTTCTGGACGGCGGCGATCAGCTCCGCGTCCTCGCGCAGTTCCGCCGCCGTCACACCGGCCGGCTTGCCGTTCTCCGCGGCCCACCGGCCGAGGAACTCCTCGTCGATGGTGACCAGCGCCGCCACGAAGGGCCGTGCGTCGCCCACCACCATGCACTCCGCGATCAGCGCGTGCGCACGGATCCGGTCCTCGATGACGGCCGGCGCGACGTTCTTGCCGCCCGCCGTGACGATGAGTTCCTTCTTGCGGCCGGTGATCGCGAGGTAGCCGTCCTCGTCGAGGGTGCCGACGTCGCCGGTGTGGAACCAGCCGTCGGTCAGCGCCTCGGCGGTCGCCGTCTCGTTCTTCCAGTACTCCTTGAAGATGTGCTCGCCGTGCAGCAGCACCTCGCCGTCGTCCGCGATGCGCACCACCGAGCCGGGCAGCGGCTGGCCGACCGTACCGATCTTCGTCTTGTCCCACGGGTTGAAGGCCGTGGCCGCACAGGACTCGGTGAGGCCGTAGCCCTCCAGCACCGTGAAGCCGATGCCGCGGAAGAAGTGGCCGAGCCGCTCGCCCAGCGGGGCGCCGCCGGAGATCGCGTACTCGCCGCGCCCGCCGAGGACCGTGTGCAGCTTGCTGTAGACCAGCTTGGAGAACAGCTTGTGCTTCAGGCGCAGCCCGAAGGACGGGCCGCCCGGGGCGTCCAGCGCGCGGCTGTAGGCGATCGCGGTGTCGGCCGCGGCGTCGAAGATCTTGCCCTTGCCGTCGGCCTGGGCCTTGGCGCGCGCCGAGTTGTAGACCTTCTCGAAGACGCGCGGGACACCGAGGATCAAGGTGGGCCGGAAGGACTGGAGCTCGTCCGTCAGGTTCTTGATGTCCGGTACGCAGCCCAGGCGGATCGGCGCCAGCACGGCCGCCACCTCCACCAGGCGCCCGAAGACGTGCGCGGCCGGGAGGAAGAGCAGGACCGAACAGTCGCCGGTGCGGAAGAGCGGGCTGAGGCGCTCCACCACGTTGCCGCACTCGGCGAAGAAGTTGCGGTGGGTCAGCACACAGCCCTTGGGGCGGCCGGTGGTGCCCGAGGTGTAGACGATGGTGGCCGGGTCGTCGGCGTTGGCGAGGCTGCTGCGCTCCTCGACCTCGGCGTCGGAGATCTCCGCGCCGGCGGCCTTCAGCGCCTCCAGCGCGCCCTGCTCGATCTCCCAGACCTCGCGCAGCTCCGGCAGCCGGTCGCGCAGCGAGGCCACGGCCGCGCTGTGCGCCGGGCTCTCCACGATGACGGCGACGGCGCCGGAGTCACCGAGGATCCACTGGACCTGCTCGGGGGAGCTGGTCTCGTACACGGGGACGGTGACGCCGCCCGCGCTCCAGATCGCGAAGTCGAACAGCACCCACTCGTAGCGGGTGCGGGAGATGAGGGCGACCCGGTCGCCGGGCCGGATGCCGGCCGCGATGAGGCCCTTGGCCGCGGCCCGGACCTCGGCGAGGAACTCCGTCGCGGTCACGTCCTGCCACCGGCCGTCGACCTTGCGGCTCATGACGGCGGTGTCTGGATGCTGAGCGGCGTTGCGGCGGATGAGATCCGTCAGGTTCCCGTCCGACGGGACCTCGTACAGGGCCGGAAGGCTGAACTCGCGCAAGACTGCTGCTCCTCTGGGCGCCATCGCCACCATGTGGACCGACCGGACGTTACCCACCGGTAGTGGGTTCCCGATAGGGGGAACCGGCCAGATGTTCCGTGCGTCACATTCTGTACTTACCCCGCCTCGCCCCAACGTGCCGACAGTAGTCGACCCCGCCTGCGACTCGGAAGTAACCGCAGGTCCGGCCGCCTCTCCCACCCCCTCTACCCGCCGCCACCAGGCAGCTCTAGGGTTGGCCGCATGGCTGGAGGCATGCGGGGACAGCAGTTCGGCACGAGCGGATCAGGCCGTGGGGCAGACCGCGGGGCGGGGCGCGGGGCAGGCCGCACCCGGGTCCACGTCGTGAGCGACGTGCACGGCAACACCGAGGCCCTCACCCGGGCGGGCGACGGCGCCGACGCCCTCGTCTGCCTCGGTGACCTCGTGCTCTTCCTCGACTACGCCGACCACTCGCGCGGGATCTTCCCCGACCTGTTCGGCGTCGAGAACGCCGACCGGATCGTCGAGCTGCGCACCGCGCGCCGCTTCGACGAGGCCCGCGCCTTCGGCCGGGAGCTGTGGGCCGGCCTGGACCGGGACACCCTCATCGAGGGCGCCGTGCGCCGCCAGTACGCGCAGATGTTCGCCGCCTTCCCCACCCCCACGTACGCCACCTACGGCAACGTCGACATCCCGGGTCTGTGGCCCGAGTACGCCGACCGCCACGGCCTCACGGTGCTCGACGGCCAGCGGGTGGAGATCGGCGGCCGCGTCTTCGGCTTCGTCGGCGGCGGACTGCCCTCCCCGATGCGCACCCCGTACGAGGTGGACCCGGAGGAGTACGCCGCCAAGGTGGAGGCCCTCGGCGAGGTGGACGTGCTCTGCTCGCACATCCCGCCGGAAGTGCCCGAGCTCTGCTACGACACCGTCGCCCGCCGCTTCGAACGCGGCAGCGAGGCCCTGCTCGCCGCGATCCGCCGCACCCGCCCCCGGTACGCCCTCTTCGGACACGTCCACCAGCCGCTCGCCCGCCGCATGCGCATCGGGAGCACCGAGTGCGTGAACGTGGGCCACTTCGCGGCCACCGGCCGGCCCTGGGTCCTCGAATGGTAGGGATCCGGCCGCTTCGCGGCGGGCTCCCGCAGGGTGCGGGAGGCGCTGGAGTGGCGACGTCCACACGCGCGGTAGCCTTCACGCGGCGGCCACAGGCCGCACACGTCCTCGAACTTGCCCAGCGGCCGCTGGGAGGTACCACCCCCAGCCCGGAGGAGCGACCGCGATGGCGGAACACACCAGCTCAAGCATCACGATCGAGGCTGCGCCCACCGACGTGATGGCCGTGATCGCCGACTTCGCCCGGTACCCCGAGTGGACCGGCGAGGTGAAGGAGGCCGAGGTGCTGGCCACCGATGCCGAGGGGCGCGCCGAGAAGGTCCGCCTGCTGCTCGACGCGGGCGCGATCAAGGACGACCACACCCTCGCCTACAGCTGGAAGGGCACCGACGAGGTCAGCTGGACCCTGGACAAGTCCCAGATGCTGCGCCAGCTGGACGGCTCCTACCGGCTGACCCCCGTCGACGGCGGCAAGCGCACCGAGGTCACCTACCAGCTGACCGTCGACGTCAAGATCCCCATGCTCGGCATGATTAAGCGCAAGGCCGAGAAGGTCATCATCGACCGCGCGCTCGCGGGCCTGAAGAAGCGCGTCGAAACCGTCTGATCCCGCTTCCCGCTTCCCGCTTTCGGCACACCGGAGCACCCGCACCATGCACACCTTGCTGATCACCGGCCCCGGCGGGGCCGGGCGGACCACCGTGGCGGCGGCCACCGCCCTCGCCGCGGCCCGCGACGGGCGGCGGGTACTGCTGCTCTCCGGCGACGTCGGAGACCCCCTCACCGCCCTGGTCGGCGACCCGGCCGCCCCCGGGCTGCGGGTGGCCCGGGTGGACTCCGGCGAGGAGTTCCGCGACGAGCTCGTCGCCCTCCAGCAGCGCGGATCCGCCCTGCTCGGCATGGTCGGGGCCCGGCCGCTGGGCGCCGAGGAGATCACCGAACTGCCCGGCGCCGAGGAGTTCGCCCTGCTCCGCGCCCTGCGACGGGCCGCCGCCGCGCCCGACACCGACCTCGTCGTCGTCGACATGCCGCCGCTCCAGCAGGCCGTGGCCACCCTGGCCCTCCCCGCCCAGCTGCGCCGCTACCTCGCCCGGCTGCTGCCCGCCGAGCGGCAGGCCGCCCGCGCCCTGCGCCCGGTACTGGCCCAGCTGGCCGGCGTACCCATGCCCGCGCAGTGGCTCTACGAGACCGCCGCCCGCTGGGACGAGGAGCTGGCCGCCGTCCAGGCCGTCGTCGAGGCCGACACCACCGAGCTGCGGCTGGTCGCCGAGCCCGGCCCGGCCGCCGCCGACGCGCTGCGCCTCGGCCGGCTCGGACTCGCCCTGCAGCCGCTGCCCGTCTCCGCCCTCGTCGCCAACCGCACCGTGCCGGCGGAATCCGCCGACCCCTGGCTCGCCGGGCTCGCCGCCCAGCAGCAGAAGTACGCCGCCGAGTGGGCCGCCGAGCTCCCGGTGGTGGCGCTCGCCCACCTCGGCCGCGACCCGCGCGGCCCGCAGGACCTGGAGCTGCTCGCCGCCGCCGACGCCCTCGTGCCCGAGGCGCCCGCACCCCGCCGCGCCTGGGCCGTCGAGGACCACCTCGCCGAGGACGGGGTGCTCGTCTGGGTGGTACCGCTGCCCGGCGCGCACAAGAGCGACCTCGACCTCGTCCGCCGCGGCGACGAGCTGCTGCTCACCGCCGGCCCCCACCGCAGGATCGTTCCGCTCCCCGCGGCGCTGCGCCGTTGCACCGTCTCCGGCGCCGCCCTCGTCGAGGGGGAGCTCCGCGTCCGGTTCACCCCCGACCCGGGACTGTGGCCCCGCACGCGATGAACCCCTTACCCCCGTTCGGGTACCGTCGAAGGTAGTCCGTACCGCACGTCCAGCAGCCGCCGCAGGAGAGAGTCCGCCATGAGCGAGGCCACCGACCGTCCCACCGACGACGACGCGTGGGCCAAGGCCTGCGCCGAGGACCTCGCCGCCGAGAAGGAGCGCCTGCGCGGACAGGAGCAGGCCGCGGCCGGCGGCACCGGCACCGCCGCCGAGGAGCTCTTCAAGCTCTTCGAAGCCGTCGCCGACAAGGTGTCCGGGCTGAACAACCCGCTGCTCGGCGTGGCCGCGCAGGGTGCGGTGCGCCAGTTCGTCGACCAGGCCAAGACCGCCGCCAAGCCCGTCATCGAGCGCAACCCGGAGGTCTTCGACCACCTCGCGGCCGCCGGATCCGAACTCCTCGCCGCCTACCGCTCGGCCGTCGAGGGCCACGAGCGCCGCTGGACGCGGGGCGAACCCCCGGCCCCCCGGCAGGCGTCCCACGACCGCGACCCCCGGGACGACGGCCCCGACGACGGCCCCTCCGAGCGGATCGATCTCGACTGATCCCCCGGAAGCCTCGGGTACCGTTGGCGGTGGCGGGGTTTGACCGGAAACCGAGGGACTAATGGGACTCACCATCGGCGTCGACATCGGCGGCACGAAGATCGCGGCCGGCGTGGTCGACGAAGAGGGCACGATCCTTGAGACGTACAAGGTGCCCACCCCGCCGACCGCGGACGGAGTGACGGAGGCCATCTGCGCCGCCGTCTCCGAGGTCAGCAGCAACCACAGCATCGAGGCCGTCGGCATCGGCGCCGCCGGCTACGTGGACGACAAGCGCGCGACCGTGCTCTTCGCGCCCAACATCAACTGGCGGCACGAGCCGCTGAAGGACAAGGTCGAGCAGCGCATCGGCCTGCCCGTCGTCGTCGAGAACGACGCGAACTGCGCGGCCTGGGGCGAGTACCGCTTCGGCGCCGGTCAGGGCCACGACGACGTCATCTGCATCACGCTCGGCACCGGCCTGGGCGGCGGCATCATCATCGGCAACAAGCTGCGGCGCGGCCGCTTCGGCGTCGCGGCCGAGTTCGGGCACATCCGGGTCGTCCCGGACGGCCTGCTGTGCGGCTGCGGCAGCCAGGGCTGCTGGGAGCAGTACGCCTCCGGGCGCGCCCTCGTCCGGTACGCGAAGCAGCGCGCCAACGCCACCCCCGAGAACGCGGCGATCCTGCTCTCGCTCGGCGACGGCACCGCCGAGGGCATCGAGGGCAAGCACATCAGCGAGGCCGCCCGGCAGGGCGACCTGGTGGCCATCGACGCCTTCCGCGAACTGGCCCGCTGGGCCGGCGCCGGGCTGGCCGACCTGGCCTCGCTGTTCGACCCGTCCGCCTTCATCGTCGGCGGCGGGGTCTCGGACGAGGGCGACCTCGTCCTCGACCCGATCCGCAAGTCCTTCAAGCGCTGGCTGGTCGGCGGCGCCTGGCGTCCGCACGCGCAGGTCCTCGCCGCGCAACTGGGCGGCAAGGCCGGGCTCGTCGGCGCGGCCGACCTGGCCCGCCAGGGCTGAGCCCGCTCCACCCTCATTTCCATGCGTACCGCCCGCCGCGCCCCTTGGGGGAGCGGCGGGCGGCTGCGTATCTTGCGGGGCATGGACCAGCTGCCGAAGTCTCGTACGGAGCCCGACGGTTCTGCCGTGATCCGGGTACTCAGCTACAACATCCGCTCCCTGCGCGACGACGAGGAGGCGCTGGCCCGGGTCATCCGGGCGTGCGAGCCCGACCTCGTCCTCGTGCAGGAGGCCCCCCGGTTCTTCCGATGGCGCAAACACGCGGCGCGGCTGGCCGCCAAGTGCGACCTGGTGGTGCTGGGCGGGGGCGCGACGGCGGCCGGGCCGCTGCTGCTGTGCTCGCTACGGGTCTTCGTGGAGCGCACGGAGGACGTCCTGCTGCCGCGCACCCCCGGCCTGCACCGCAGGGGCTTCGCCACGGCGGTGGTCCGGGTCGGGGGCGTGCGGGTGGGCCTGGCCTCCCTGCACCTCTCGCTCCAGGCCGCGGAGCGCCGGGCCCACGCGGAGCTGCTGCTGGACCGGCTGGCGGCCATGGACGTGCCCCACGCGATCGCCGCGGGCGACCTGAACGAGGGCCCGGACGGGCCGGCGTACGGGCGGCTGGCCGCCGAGCTCCAGGACTGCCGGGCGGTGGCCCCGTGGGGCGGCGAACCGACCTTCCCGGCGGCGGCGCCGGACCGCCGGATCGACGCCGTGTTCGCCACGAAGGGGGTGGAGGTGCTGGCCTGCGGCGTCCCTTCGGGGCTGCCGGGACTCTCGACCACCGATCTGCGCACGGCGACGGACCACCTGCCGGTGCTGGCGGCCCTCCGTTTGGCAGCCGCGCCCTAGCCGGGGGTGCCGCCCCCGGCCCCCCCGCCTCAATCGCCGGCGAGGCTACATTTCAGCCCCGCCAGGGGCACCTCCCAGCGGTAGCCGGGGGAGATCGAGGCGCGGGGTCCGGGGCGGAGCCCCAGGAAGCTTCGGGGTCAGACGACCGCGCCGCGGCCCGGGTCGTCGTCGTCATCGTCGTCGCCGGTCGCCATGCGTGCGACCAGCGTGGCGAAGCCGCCCAGGAAGCCGCCGATGCCCAGCGTCGTCAGCCACCAGGTCATCTCCCACTGCAGGAGCACCGCGAGCAGCAGCAGTACCGGGCCGCCGACGACCGCGAGCCACGCGAACTTCGACGTCGTGTCCGCCTGCGGGAGCTCCGGCTCCGGGGGGACGAAGTGGCCCTCCTCCGCCGCGGTCAGGTCATCGTCCTGCGGCTCCGCCGGCGAATGGTCCCGGGGACCCGCCATGCCCACGCCCGGGGCGAAGAGCACGGAGCTGCCCAGCGCCGCCGGAGGACCCGGTTCCGGGTCTGGCTTCGCCTCCGGCTTCGCGTCCGGCTTCGCTTCCGGTTTCGGATCGGCCTTCGCGTCCGGTCCGGACTCCGCGGGCAGCGGCTTGACGTCCTCCTCCGGCAGGAGGAGGTTCTCGATCGGTCTGAACGGCCGGGCCCCCGGCGGGTCCGGCGGCTCCTGCCCGTACCCGGCGACGATCGCCGCCCACGCCGCTTCCTCGTCCAGCGGCGGAACCCCGCCCGACTGCTCCTCGTGCTCAGCCACCGGCCTCCGCCCCCTCCCTACCCACGCTCTCCGCCAGGCGGCCGATGAACGCATAGCTGTCCGCGAAGATCCGCTCCGCGTCATGGTCCAACGTCGCGACGTGGTAACTCTGTTCCAGCAGGGTCTCGGTGACGTCCGTCGAGGAGACCCGGGCCAGCACCCGGGCGGAGTCGACCGGCGGTACGACATGGTCCTGCGGGCTGTGCAGCAGCAGCATCGGCTGCGTCACCTGCGGCAGCTCGGCGTCCACGAGCTGGAGGAACTTCTTCAGCGAGTGCGCGGCCCGGGTCGGGACCCGGTCGTAGCCGACCTCCTCCGAGCCCGGCTTCGCGATGTCGCTGGCGATGCCCGGCGTCGACCGGATGAGGTGCTTGGTCACCGGCAGGGTCACGGCCAGCGGGTCGTGCACCTTGTTGGCCGGGTTGACGAGGACGATGCCGCTGATGGCGTCCCCGTGCTTGGCCGCCAGCCGCAGGGTCAGCGCTCCGCCCATCGACAGCCCGAAGACGAACACCTGCTCGCACCGGTCCAGCAGTTCCCGCAGGGCGCGGTCTACCTCGGCGTACCAGTCCTGCCAGCCCGTGAGCTGCATGTCCTGCCAGCGCGTCCCGTGTCCGGGCAGCAGCGGAAGCGACACGGTGAGCCCCCGCCCGGCGAGATACTCGGCCCAGGGGCGCAGGGACTGCGGGGAACCGGTGAAGCCGTGGCAGAGGAGGACGCCGACCTCTCCGCCCTCGTGGCGGAACGGCTCGGCTCCAGGGAGGACGGGCACCAGGGTCTCCTTGATCATGATGTACGTCGGGTGGGTGCGTTGCTCTGTGTGACTTCACCGTACGCGACCGGGGTGGCACCGGCCAGGGTCGTCGGGCCCCTGCCGGTGTAGGCACGGGATATGGTCTGTTCGACAGACACAGGAAGGCTTTCGAGTTGATCTACGGCGCAATGAAGTTCTCCATCGGCGGTTCACTGAAACTCGCTTTCAGGCCGTGGGTGGAGGGCCTCGAGAACATTCCCGCGGAGGGGCCGGCGATCCTCGCGAGCAACCACCTGTCCTTCTCCGACTCCTTCTTCCTGCCGGCGGTGCTGGACCGGAAGGTCACCTTCATCGCCAAGGCGGAGTACTTCACCTCTCCCGGGGTCAAGGGCAAGCTGACGGCCGCCTTCTTCAAGGGCGTCGGCCAGCTCCCGGTGGACCGCTCCGGCGCCCGCGGGGCCGGCGAGGCCGCGATCCAGAGCGGCATCCAGGTCATCGAGCGCGGAGAGCTGTTCGGTATTTACCCCGAGGGCACGCGTTCACCCGACGGACGCCTCTACCGCGGCAAGCCCGGCGGACTGGCCCGCGTCGCCCTGGCCACCGGTGCGCCCGTGATCCCCGTAGCGATGATCGACACGGAGAAGATCCAGCCGCCCGGCAAGGTGGTCCCCAAGCTGATGCGCCCGGGGATCCGGATCGGCAAGCCGCTGGACTTCAGCCGCTACCACGGCATGGACAACGACCGCTTCATCCTGCGCTCGGTGACCGACGAGGTCATGTACGAGATCATGAAGCTCTCCGGCCAGGAGTACGTCGACATCTACGCGACGGCGGCCAAGCGCCAGATCGCCGACGCCGAGAAGGCCGAAAAGGCCGCCAAGGCGGAGAAGGGCGACAAGGGCGAGAAGGCCGACGGCACGTCGGAGTAGCTGCGCGTGGGCGGTACCGCCCGCGAGGGGTGGGGGAGATGGCGAAACGCGAACGTGTCGTACGGATGTCGGTCGAGCAGCCGCTCTGGCGCGCCCTGACCGCGTACCGGCTGCTGACCACGGTCTATGCGGCGCTGCTGTTCGCCGCCGCGTACAAGGAGTTCCCCCGCCCCGGGGTCGCGGTCGGCTACCTCGCCTTCCTCGCCGTCTGGACCCTCGCCACCTCCCGCAAGGTGGCGAACGCGGCCAGCTGTACCAAGCGTTTCCTCGTCGCCGACCTCACCGTCGCGGTCGTCGGGATCGTGCTCACCCCGGTCGCCGACACCCAGGCGCGGATCGCCGAGGGCGGCAGCACCCTCCCCACCATCTGGACGGCGGGCGCGGTCCTCGCCTACGCCATCAAGGGCGGCTGGCGCTGGGCCTGCTTCGCCTCCACCTTCGTGGCCGCCGCCAACCTCGCCATCCACACCGGCCAGCCCACCCAGGACACCCTGCACAACGTCCTGCTCGTCTGGGTCGCCTCCGTGGCCATCGGCTACGTGGTCGAGGTCGCCCGGGCCAGTGAGAACACCCTCGCCCGCGCCCTGGAGATCGAGGCCGCCACCCGCGAGCGCGAGCGCCTCGCCCGCGACATCCACGACGGGGTCCTCCAGGTCCTCGCCATGGTCCAGCGGCGCGGCAGCGAGCTGGGCGGCGAGGCGGAGGAGCTCGGCCGGATGGCGGGGGAGCAGGAGGTGGCGCTGCGCACGTTGGTCTCCAGCGGGCTGGTACGGCCCTCCCGGGTCTCCCGCGACGAGTCGCAGGGTGCACTGGTGGACACGTACGAGGTGGACGATCCGGGCGCCGAGGACGGCGAACTGGACCTGCGCACGCTCCTCGCCCCGCACGCCGGGTCCCGCGTGAGCTTCGCCGAGCCGGGCACCCCGGTGCCGCTGCCGGTGCCCGCCGCGAAGGAACTGGCCGCGGCGGTCGGCGCCGCCCTGGACAACGTGCGCAAGCACGCCGGGGAAGGGGCGCGGGCCTGGATCCTCGTCGAGGACTGGGGCGACGAGGTGATCGTGACCGTTCGCGACGACGGCCCCGGCATTCCGGCGGGCCGGCTGGACCAGGCGGCGGGCGAGGGCCGGATGGGGGTGGCCCTGTCCATCCGCGGCAGGCTGCGCGATCTCGGCGGCAGCGCCGATCTGGTGTCCGTTCCCGGGCAGGGCACCGAAGTGGAACTGAAGGTACCCAGGGCGAGGACGGACAAGAGATGAGCGAGCGCACCGACGTGAACGACCCGAACAGGCCGAACGAGCTGCACGAGATAAGGGTGATGGTCGTCGACGACCACCCCATGTGGCGGGACGCGGTCGCCCGCGACCTGGCCGCCGCGGGCTTCGACGTCGTCGCCACCGCCGGCGACGGCCCCGAGGCGGTCCGCCGGGCCCACGCCGTCACCCCCGACGTGTTGGTCCTCGACCTCAACCTGCCCGGCATGCCGGGCGTGCAGGTCTGCAAGGAACTGGTCGGTACCAACCCGGCCCTGCGGGTCCTGGTCCTGTCGGCCAGCGGTGAGCACGCGGACGTCCTGGAGGCGGTGAAGTCCGGCGCGACCGGCTACCTGTTGAAGTCCGCCGGCGCCCAGGAGCTCATCGACGCCGTCCGCCGTACCGCGGCCGGCGACCCGGTCTTCACCCCGGGCCTGGCCGGGCTGGTGCTCGGCGAGTACCGGCGCCTGGCCACCGACCCGCTGCCGGCCACCTCCGACGAGCCGAAGGCCCCGCAACTGACCGACCGCGAGACCGAGGTGCTGCGGCTCGTGGCCAAGGGGCTGTCGTACAAGCAGATCGCCGAGCGTCTGGTCATCTCCCACCGCACCGTGCAGAACCACGTCCAGAACACCCTGGGCAAGCTGCAGTTGCACAACCGGGTGGAGCTCGTCCGGTACGCCATAGAGCGCGGCCTCGACGACGCGTAGACCGGGCCGCCGAGCGTCTGCACCGCCCGTCGATCGTACTTACGTCCTCGTACGAGTGAACGGGCGTACGCAACGCCTCACGATTCCACCGGAATCGCCCTCTCCAAGCCCCTTGCTGTGACGTGGGTCACCACTAGCGTGACCGTCATGGCGATTGGAGATTCCATGAAGGTCGGAGTGCTGACCGGCGGCGGCGACTGCCCCGGGCTCAACGCGGTGATCAGGGCCGTCGTCCGCAAGGGCGAGCAGGAGTACGGCTGCGGGTTCATCGGGTTCAAGGACGGCTGGCGGGGCGCGGTCGAGGGGCGGACCGTCCCCCTCGACATCCCCGCCGTCCGCGGCATCCTGCCCCGCGGCGGCACCATCCTCGGCTCCTCGCGCACCAATCCGTTCAAGACGGAGAACGGCGTGCGCGACATCAAGGAGAACCTCGCGAAGTACGAGGTGGACGCGCTCATCGCGATCGGCGGCGAGGACACCCTCGGGGTCGCGGCCCGGTTGTACGAGGAGTACGGCATCCCCTGCGTCGGCGTGCCCAAGACCATCGACAACGACCTGTCGGCCACCGACTACACCTTCGGCTTCGACACCGCCGTCGGCATCGCGACCGAGGCCATCGACCGGCTGCACACCACGGCCGAGTCCCACATGCGGGTCCTGGTCGTCGAGGTCATGGGCCGGCACGCCGGCTGGATCGCCCTGCACTCGGGCCTCGCGGGCGGCGCCAACGTCATCCTCATCCCGGAGCAGCGCTTCGACATGGACGAGGTCTGCGCCTGGGTGACCTCCCGGTTCAAGGCGAGCTACGCGCCGATCGTGGTGGTCGCCGAGGGCGCCATGCCCAAGGACGGGGAGATGGTGCTGAAGGACGGCTCCCTGGACTCCTTCGGCCACGTCCGGCTGTCGGGCGTGGGCGAGTGGCTGGCCAAGGAGATCGAGGCGCGGACCGGCAAGGAGGCCCGTACGACGGTGCTCGGGCACATCCAGCGGGGCGGCACGCCGAGCGCCTTCGACCGGTGGCTCGCGACCCGGTTCGGGCTGCACGCGATCGACGCGGTGCTCGACAGGGACTTCGGGAAGATGGTCGCGCTCAAGGGGACGGACATCGTCCGGGTGCCGATCGCGGAGGCGACGTCGAAGCTGAAGACGGTGGATCCCGCGCTGTACCAGGAGGCCGGGGTCTTCTTCGGCTGAGCGGCGACCCGACACCATGGGCCGTATCGTGACGAACGGCCCATGGCGTCGAGGTGCGGGAGCGGGCGTGGAGATCCTGGCATTCGGTGTGACCGCCGACGAGAAGCCGCTCCTGGAGCAGGCCTTCGCGGGAACGCACGAGGTCCGCTGCCTCGAAGTCTTCCTGGAGGAGGACACCGCGCCGATCGCCGCCGGGTACGAGATCGTCTCCTCCAGCGTCAACGCCGACCTGAGCGGCCGGGTGCTGAGGATGCTGGCCGCGGGCGGGACGAAGATGATCACCCAGCGGTCCACCGGCTTCAACAACATCGACCTGGACGAGGCCCGGCGCCTCGGCATGACGGTCAGCCGGGTCTCGTACTACTCGCCCTACTCGGTCGCCGAGTTCGCCTGGGCCCTGGCGATGGCCGTGAACCGGCGGCTCGTCCGGGCGACGACCCGGACCCGGGACTTCGACTTCCGGCTGAACGGGCTGATGGGCCGGGACTTCCACGGCCGCACGGTCGGCGTGCTCGGCACCGGCAAGATCGGAGCGGCGTTCACCCGGATCGCGCACGGCTTCGGCATGCGCCTGCTGGGCTGGGACGTGGTGCAGAACCCGGCGTGCCTGGAGCTCGGCATGACCTACGTGGACAAGGACGAGCTGCTCGCCTCCTCGGACCTGATCAGCCTGCACGTGCCGCTGCTGGACTCCACCCGGCACCTCATCGACGCGGCCGCGCTGCGGCGGATGCGGGACGACGCGATCCTGGTGAACTCCAGCCGCGGCGGGCTGATCGACACCGAGGCACTGGTCGACGAGCTCAGGGCGGGCCGCTTCGAGGGCGTCGGCCTGGACGTGTACGAGGCGGAGGCCGGCGTCTTCTTCATGGACAAGTCGCTGGAGACCGTCGAGGACGACACCCTGGCCCGCCTCGTCACCTTCCCGCACGTCGTCGTGACCTCCCACCAGGCGTACTACACGACGGACGCGGTGGGCCAGATCATCGACACCACCGTCGCCAACGTGGCGGACTACCTGGCGGGCCGCCGCTCCGAGAACACCCTGGTCCCGCCCGAGTAGGGGGCGTTTCGGACGCGCCCCGGGATTTCCGCCCGCGTTCATCCACCGTCCATGACGGAGGGCGGCGGCGGGCCTACCTTCACACCGTGGACATACCTGACTGGATCCGCTGGACCTCCTTCGTCTTCGCCGCCGTACAACTGCTGTTCGTCTACCGCGCCGCGCACCTGGCGCGCCGGGCCGAGCCCGGTCGGCGGACCGGTCCGTGGCTGGAGGTCGCCGACCACGCCGTGGGCGTGGTGCTGTCCGTCGGACTGGCGCTCGGCGCGCTCCCCGTCCTGGTGGTCGGGGCCCCGGTGCTGCTGGTGGTCCTGTCCTGGCAGGGGATCCGGTCCGTCCTGGCCCGCCGGACGGCGGCGACGACCCCCGCGCCCGGCACGGGAGCCGCCACGGGCGGGGGAGCCTAGGCCGCCACCCCGGCCGTGATCCCCGTGAGGAGCTCGCGCAGCAGGTCCGCGCCGCGCAGGGTGAGGACCGACTCCGGGTGGAACTGCACCCCCGCGAAGCCCCCGGCCGGGGACCGCAGGGCGTGCACCTCGCCCGTCCCGGCGTCGCGGGCGACCTCGACCCCCTCGGCGGCCAGCCGGCCGGCCAGGACGTCGTCGCAGCGCGCGGTGTACGTGTTGTAGAAGCCGACCACCTCCTCGGCCCCGAACAGATCGATCCGGGTCTGCGCCCCCTGTGCCGGCTCCGTCTTGCGGACCAGCGGCAGGCCCAGCTCGGCCGCCAGCAGCTCGTGGCCCAGGCAGACCCCGACCAGGCCGTGGCGGTGCCCGGCCAGCAGGTCGGCCGTCAGCGCGCGCAGCATCCGCATCTTGGGGTCAGCGGCGTCGGCCGGATCGCCCGGGCCGGGGCCCAGGACGATCGGGCCCGCCCAGGCCAGGGCCGCCGCCCGCAGCCCCGGATCGTCGTAGCGGCGTACGGTCACCTCCAGCCCGGCCACCCGCAAGACGTGCGCCAGCATCGCCGTGAAGGTGTCCTCGCCGTCCACCACCAGCGCATGGCCCGCCGGGGCGGCCGGCCGCTCCTGCATCCGGAGCCAGAACGGTGCCAGGTCCTCGCGGCGCGCCGCGAGGGCCGCCCGCACCCGCGGGTCGTCGGCCAGCCGGGCCCCTTCGAAGGCCCGGCGCGGTGCGGCCGGCCGCACCCCGAGCGCCGCCAGCACCCCCGCCGCCTTCGCATGGGTCTCCGCCACCTCGCCCGCCGGATCCGAGTGCCGGACCAGCGTGGCGCCCACCGGCACCCGCAGCGTGCCGTCCGCCGCGATGTCGGCGGTGCGGATCAGGATGGGGGAGTCGAGGGTCTGCGCCCCCGCGGGGTCCCGGCCCAGCAGGGCCAGCGCGCCCGCGTAGTAGCCGCGCCCGCCCGCTTCGTACCGCTCGATGACGCGGCAGGCGTTCTGCACGGGGGATCCGGTGACCGTCGCCGCGAACATGGTTTCGCGCAGTACCTCCCGCACGTCCAGCGAGGACCGGCCGCGCAGCTCGTACTCGGTGTGCGCGAGGTGGGACATCTCCTTCAGCCGCGGTCCGACGACGACCCCGCCCATGTCGCCGACCGTGCACATCATCTTCAGTTCCTCGTCGACCACCATCGACAGTTCCTCGGTCTCCTTGCGGTCGCCGAGGAAGGCGAGGAGGGAGTCGGCCGTCGGCCCCCCGGCCGGATAGCGGTAGGTGCCGCTGATCGGGTTCATCACGACCGTCCTGCCGGACATCCGCACGTGCACCTCGGGGCTGGCCCCGACGAGGGTCCGCTCCCCGGTGTGGACGACGTACGTCCAGTACGCGCCCCGCTCGCCCTCCAGCAGCCGCCGGAACAGCGCGAGCGCGTCGGCGCGGTCGAAGCCGTCGATGCGGCCCTCGTAGGTGCGCCGGATCACGAAGTTCGCGCCCTCGCCGCGGCCGATCTCGTCCTCGATGACCCGCCGGACGGTGGCCGCGTACTCCTCGTCGGGGACGTCGAAGCCGCCGTCGTCGACCCGCACCGGGTGGCTCGGCAGCGCGGCCAGCGCCTCGGCGAGCGGGATCTCGTACGCCTCCTCGGCGACCAGCACGCTCAGCGGAGTGCCGTCGTCGCGCACGTCGAAGCCGCGCTCCCGGATCTGCCGGAAGGGGACGAGGGCGAGGGCGGGCAGCTCGCCGACGGGCAGGTCGGCGAGGCGTTCGACCTCGCCCACCTGCCCGATCAGCACCTCGACGGTGTCGTGGTCGCGGCCGGGGGTCCGGCGGCGCAGCAGGGCGAACGGCGGGCAGGCGGGGTCGAGCAGTCGGCTCAGTCGGTCGGGTCGGCTGGGATTCATGGGGCGGAGCGTCCTTCCGGTGGGAGGAGCGGCTCCTGGGATCCGACGACGTGGTCGAAAACGCGGAAGGCCGCCCCTCGGGGCGGCCTTCGCGTCGTGCGTGTCTTCAGGTACGCGCGAGAAGTGGGCCGCCGGGAGCGGTCCACCACCAGTTCTGGTTCGAGTGCGCGTACATGGTGGGCACCTTAGCCCACACCGCCCCCGCGGGGCAGGATCTGTCTCACGACGCGAGCTGAACCATGGATTCCGTTCCATCGGGTGCCCGCGACCTTTGAGCTGGTTCGTCTCACGTTGTGGGCGGGGGGCCGGACGCGGCCTGTGACGCCGTAATGTGTACGAGGTGACCGTGAACGCTGAAACCCAAGCCCCCGCCGCCAAGGCGACCTGGCGAGACCTTCCCGCGGCGCAGCAGCCTTCGTACCCCGATGCCGAGGCTCTGCGCGCTGTCGTCGCGGACCTCGAGTCGTATCCTCCCCTCGTTTTCGCGGGTGAATGCGACCAGCTGCGTGCCCGTCTGGGAGCCGTCGCCAAGGGCGAGGCGTTCCTGCTCCAGGGCGGCGACTGCGCCGAGGCCTTCGACGGCGTCTCCGCCGACCACATCCGCGCCAAGCTGAAGACGCTGCTCCAGATGAGCGCCGTCCTGACCTACGCGGCCTCCGTGCCCGTCGTCAAGGTCGGCCGCATCGCGGGCCAGTACTCCAAGCCGCGCTCCAAGGACACCGAGACCCGCGACGGCGTCACCCTGCCGACCTACCGCGGCGACTCCGTCAA
Source organism: Streptomyces sp. NBC_00273 (assembly GCF_036178145.1). Lineage (NCBI taxonomy): Bacteria > Bacillati > Actinomycetota > Actinomycetes > Kitasatosporales > Streptomycetaceae > Streptomyces > Streptomyces sp. NBC_00273. The sequence continues at coordinate 6,906,765 of NZ_CP108067.1, forward strand.
CGGCTTCGCCTTCACCGAAGAGGCCCGGATCCCGGACCCCGAGCGGCTGAAGCGCATGTACAACGCGTCCGCCTCGACGCTCAACCTGGTGCGCGCCTTCACCACCGGTGGTTACGCCGACCTGCGCCAGGTGCACGCCTGGAACCAGGACTTCGTGAAGTCCAGCCCGTCCGGTCAGCGCTACGAGCAGCTCGCGCGGGAGATCGACAACGCGCTGAACTTCATGAAGGCGTGCGGCACCGACCCGGCCGAGTTCAAGGCCGTCGAGTTCTACGCCTCCCACGAGGCGCTGCTGCTCGACTACGAGGGTGCGCTGACCCGCACCGACTCGCGCACCGGCAAGCTGTACGACACCTCCGGCCACATGGTCTGGATCGGTGAGCGCACCCGCCAGCTGGACCACGCGCACATCGAGTTCTGCTCGCAGATCGCCAACCCGATCGGCATCAAGCTCGGCCCGACCACCACGGTGGACGAGGCGCTGACGTACATCGACCGCCTGGACCCCGAGCGCGAGCCGGGCCGGCTGACCTTCGTCGTCCGCATGGGCGCCGACAAGGTCCGCGACAAGCTCCCCGAGCTGGTCGAGAAGGTCACCGCCTCCGGTGCGATCGTCGCCTGGGTCACCGACCCGATGCACGGCAACACCTTCGAGGCGGCCTCCGGCCACAAGACGCGCCGTTTCGACGACGTGCTCGACGAGGTCAAGGGCTTCTTCGAGGTCCACAAGGCCCTCGGCACCCACCCGGGCGGCATCCACGTCGAGCTCACCGGTGACGACGTCACCGAGTGCGTGGGCGGCGGCGACGAGATCTTCGTCGACGACCTGCACCAGCGCTACGAGACGGCCTGCGACCCGCGGCTCAACCGCAGCCAGTCCCTGGACCTGGCGTTCCTCGTCGCCGAGATGTACCGCGACCAGTAGGGATCAGTCAGTACCTTCGTACGACAGTGGGGCGCGGATCGATGTGATCCGCGCCCCACTGTCGTATCCAGGGCTTTTAGGCGACCCTAACTTTGGGTACGGTTAGGTAAGCCTCACCGAAATGGGGATGGCTCGCCGCATCGCTGAACCGTTGAACCATTCCGCCCTGGGAGGTGAACCGCGTGTACGTCTGCTCTTGCTTCGGTGTCACCGACAAGCAGGTCAAGGAGCACGCGGCTGCCGGGGCCTGCACCCCGCGCCAGATCGCCTCGGTCACCAAGGCCGGCACCGACTGCGGGTCGTGCGTGCGCACCATCCAGGGCATCCTCGGCCGTGGAGCCTGCCCCCGCCGGGAGCTGCTGGAGAAGGGCCAGGGTGCGGCCGTGCTCGCCGCGGAGCCGGGTTCGGCCCGTTCGGCGGAGCTGGCGGAAGCGGCCTAGGGCTCGATCGGCCCGTTAGCTCGGCTGCTCGATCAGCTGCGCGATGTAGAGCGGCTCGCCCAAGGACTCGATGAGCTCCAGCTGGGTGTCGAGGTAGTCGATGTGGTGCTCCTCGTCCTCCAGGATCTCCTCGAAGAGCCGGGCCGAGGTGATGTCACCCTTGCCGCGCATGACCTCGATGCCCCGCTTGAGCCGGTCGATGGCCTCGACCTCGACCTGGCGGTCCGCCTGGAACATCTCCGTGAGCGTCTGCCCGACGCGCACGTGGAAGAGGCGCTGGTAGTTCGGCAGGCCATCGAGCATCAGGATGCGCTCGGTGATCTTGTCCGCGTGCTTCATCTCGTCGATGGACTCTTCACGCGTGTACTTGGCGAGCTTCGTCCAGCCCTTGTTGTCCTGGATGCGGTAGTGCAGCCAGTACTGGTTGATGGCCGTCAGCTCGCCGGTCAGCTGCTCGTTCAGAAACTCAAGGACCTCGGGGTCGCCCTGCATCGCAGAGGCTCCTTCCAGGCAATGTCAGCTATGTGACGGGGCAGTTGCGCGCATCCTTGCACCGCCGCAGGGGACCGTCCAGTAAGTGCCTCCTTAGTGGGAGTTACCGTGACTTGCCCGAATCGGCCAAGACCTGGTCATGACCACCCTGCCCAGTCTGTCACCATGGAGTCATGGGTCAGCCGGAAAGCCGGGAATCTCCGGGAGCAGAGCAGTTGGAGCTTCCACCGGGGCAGCGGCTGCAGAGGGGCTGGCCGGTCACCCACTACGGGCCCGTACCCAAGTTCAAGCCGGACCGCTGGGAGTTCCGCGTCTTCGGCGCGACGGCCGACGGGGACAAGCACTGCTGGAACCACGAGGAGTTCACGGCCCTGCCGTTCGACTCCGTCGTGGCCGATCTGCACTGCGTCACGAAGTTCAGCATGCAGGGCGCCGAATGGGGCGGTGTGCTCGCCCGTGAGGTCCTCGCCCTGGCTCCCCCCGCCCCCCAGGTCACGCATGTGATGGTGTGGGCCGAGTACGGCTTCAGTTCCAACCTGCGACTGGCCGACTTCGCCTCCGACCGGACCGTCTTCGCCACCCACGAGGGCGGTGAACTGCTCACCGCCGAGCACGGTTTCCCGGTACGGCTGGTGGTCCCGCACCTGTACGCCTGGAAGGGCCCCAAGTGGGTCCGCGGCATCGAGTACATGACCGCCGACCGCCGCGGCTTCTGGGAGGAGCGCGGCTACCACAACATCGGCGACCCGTGGCGCGAGCAGCGCTACTCGTACCAGGAGGAGCCCGGGGAGGGCCCCGAACTGTAGGGGCGCCGCCCCGCGCTCGGTGGTGCCCGCTCAGTGGTGGTACTGGTGCACGACCGCGTGACCCTTGCCGCGGCCGATCATCCACTTGTTGACGGGGGTCGTGATCACGAAGGCGGCCGCCAGCGAGATCGCCAGGACGATCCAGAACAGCGGTTCCGACAGGTGCGCGTCCATCGCGCCCGGCCACAGCGCGATCACTCCGTTGTCGATCAGCTCCATGACGGCGATCGAAAGGGTGTCCGCGGCCAGCGCCACCCGGACGGCCGTACGGAGGTCGACGCCGGCGGCGAGGACCCCGCGCAGGGTGAGGGCGTAGCCGAAGAAGAACGCGAGGGCGATCGCCAGGATCATCGTCGGGACGTTCCCCCAGCCCAGCGCGGTACCGATGACCATGCCGAGCACCTCGCCGATGGCGCACCCGGTGAGGCAGTGCAGGGTGGCCCGGGCTGCCGTGCCCCAGGTGACCGGGCCGCCGGCGCCGTGCGCGGGTGCGTGGTGCTCGTGCGACTGCGCGGTCCCGTCGTCGTGGTGCCCCTCGTGGCCCGTGTGCGCCTCGTGCCCTTCGTGCATGTGCTCCATGACAATCCCCTCGTGGGAAGGCCGGGTAGCGGTCCCGTCGACATGGCGGAACCGTATACCCCCCAAGGGTATTCCTCAAGGAATCGGCGGATCACTGCGGGCCGCGCAGCTCCTTCAGCAGCGCGACGTCCGCCGCGTGCCCTTCCTTGCCCCCGGGCGTCTCGATGATCAGCGGCACGCCGTCCATCGCGGGGTGCGTGATCAGCTCGGCGAAGGCGTCCCGGCCGATGTGCCCCTGGCCGATGTTCGCGTGCCGGTCCTTGTGGGCGCCGACGCCCTCCTTGGAGTCGTTCGCGTGGACCAGCTTCAGCCGGCCCTCGCCCACGGTGTCGACCAGCAGGTCCAGCATCACCTTCGTCCCGCCCGGTTCCGCCAGGTCGTGACCCGCCGCGAAGACGTGGCAGGTGTCCAGGCAGATCCCCAGCTTCGGATGGTGGTCCAGCGCGTCGAAGTACGGCCCGAAGTCCTCGGCGAGCGAGCACAGCGAGGAGCCCTGCCCGGCCGTGGACTCCAACAGCAAGAACGGGTCGTCGTCCTGCGTCAGCTCGTCCAGCAGCGGCAGCATGTGCTCCCTGACCTGCGCGTACGCCGCCTCCCGCGGGCGCCCTCCGGTCGCCGATCCGGTGTGCACGACCACCCCGAGCGCACCGATCTCCCGGCCGCGGCGCAGTGAATGGCGCAGCGACTCCACCGACCTCTCCACGGTCGCCGCGGTGTGCGAGCCGAAGTTGATCAGGTACGGGGCGTGCACGTACGCCGGGATGGACCCGGCCTCGCGCTCCGCCCGGAACCGTTCGTCCTGGGCCGGATTGCCGACCGGGGTGGCCCAGCCGCGCGGATTGGCGACGAAGACCTGGACGGCCTCCGCCCCCATCTCCCGGGCGTAGGTCAGGCCGACCGAGGCGAGCCCCCCGGCCACGGGGACGTGCCCGCCCACTGGATTGCGCATCACCACGGCTTACAGCCCCTTGGTCTTGATGGTGATCGTGCTGCCCTCGGGGGCGGTCTGCCCGGCCGCCACCGACTGGGTGTCGACGGTGTTGCTGAAGGAGATCAGCGGCCGGTCCACCTTCACCTTGAAGCCGGCGGCCTCCAGCGCCTTGCGGGCCGCGTCCACGTCCTGGCCGGTCACGTTCGGGACCGGGACCTGCCGGGGACCCTGGGACACGGTCAGCGTGACCGTGTCTCCGGCCGCGGCCTGGGTGCCGGCGCCGATCGACTGGTTGGCGACCGTACCGGCCGCGAAGGGGGCGTTGACCTGCTCGGGAGCCGTCGCGACCTTGAGGCCCAGGGCCTCCAGGGCCGCCGTCGCCTGGTCGACGGGGACCCCGGTCACGCTCGGGACCGACACCGGGCGGCCCTTGCTGACGACGAGCGAGACCGCCGTGTCGGGGGCCCGCTTCTCGCCGCCCGCCGGATTGGTGCTGATCACCGAACCCTGGGCGACGTCCTGGCTGAAGGCCTGCGTCACCATGCCGGGCGCCAGCCCGGACTGCGCCAGCTCGGCCTTGGCCTCCTCCAGGGGCCGGCCCTTCAGGTTGGGCACGACCACGAGCTCGGGGCCGCGGGAGATGGTGAGGGTCACCGCGTCGTTGCCGCGGATCCGCCCGCCGCCCGGGGGATCGGTCTTCATCACGGTCCCGCGGTCGAAGGCGTCGCTGAACTTCCGGTCCACCCCCTTCACCCCGAGCCCGGCCCCGGACAGCCGGGAGCGGGCCTCCGCCTCGGTCTTGCCGAGCAGGTTGGGGACCTTGGTGAACTGCCCGGAGTTGATGTACCAGACGCCGACCCCGAGCCCGAGCGCGAGCAGCACGCCCGCGATGACGAGCAGCACCCCGCGACGGGGCCGCCGCGCGGGCGCCGCCGGCCGGTGTGCGGGCGGAGCGGGCGGCGAGGCGGGCATCTCCAGGCGGGAGGTGTGCTGCACGGGCTGCTGCGCGGCCACCGGGCGCGGGATCACACCCGTACGGTCCTCGGCGGACGAGCGCTCCTCGGCGCGCGCCTGCGGGGGTACGGCGTCCAGCTCGGCGTCGCTGAGCAGCGCCCGGGCCTCACGGGTCAGGCCGAGCAGGGCGGCCGCGTCGTAGGGACGCAGCTCGGGATTGCGGGCGGCGGCCTGCGCGACCAGCTCGTCGAGCCCGACGGCGAGCCCCGGGACCACGGCAGACGGGGGCGGGACGTCCTCGTGCAGGTGCTGGTAGAGCACCTGTGCGGGGGTGCCGCCGGTGTGGGGCTTGGAGCCGGTGAGCATCTCGTAGAGGACGACGCCGCAGGCGTAGACGTCGACGCGGGTGTCGGCGACGCCGTTCTCGATCTGCTCGGGGGCCAGGTAGGAGACGGTGCCGAGGACGGCGCCGGTGGTGTTGGTCACCGAGTCGACCGACCGGACCAGTCCGAAGTCCGCGACCTTCACCCGGCCGTCGTCCCCGATGAGCACGTTCTCGGGCTTCATGTCGCGGTGGACGAAGCCGGCCCGGTGGGCGGCGCCGAGGGCGGCGAGGACCGGCTCGAGGACGTCGAGGGCGGCCCGGGGCTGGAGCGCGCCGCGCTCGCGGAGCACGTCGCGCAGGGTGCAGCCGGAGACGTACTCCATGGCCAGGTACACGTACGGTCCGTCCGTGCCCTGGTCGAAGACGGCGACCACGTTCGGGTGCGCGAGCCGGGCGACGGACTTCGCCTCGCGGATGAACCGGTCGACGAAGGCGGCGTCGGCGGCGAGGGCCGGGTGCATCACCTTCAGGGCGAGCACGCGGTCGAGGCGGGTGTCGACGGCCCGGTAGACCGTGGCCATGCCGCCGGCCGCGATGCGGGCGTCGATGCGGTAGCGGCCGTCGAGCACGCGCCCGACGAGGGGGTCATCCAGGGTCGTATCCACCCGCCGATTCTACGAGCCGCCGCGCGTCGACCGTCCTGGGTGGGTCGCCTTGCAGCCCAGCTGTGACGCTGGGCGGGGGCGGGACCGCCCCCGCACGCGCGTGAACCCGTACGCGCCCTCAGAACGCCGGGCGCTCCGGGTCCAGGGCGGCGCGGCCCTCCGCGGGGGAGGAGGCTTCGGCGAAGCGGCGTTGGGGGATGCGGCCCGCGCGGAAGGCGAGGCGGCCCGCCGAGACGGCGTCGCGCATGGCCGACGCCATGAGGACCGGTTCCTGTGCCCGGGTCACCGCCGAGGCGAGCATCACCGCCGCGCAGCCCAGTTCCATTGCCAGGGCCGCGTCGGAGGCCGTGCCCGCGCCCGCGTCCAGGATGACCGGGACCGACGCGCGCTCCGCGATCAGCTCGAAGTTGTGCGGGTTGCGGATGCCCATGCCGGACCCGATGGGGGACCCGAGCGGCATGATCGCCGCGCAGCCCACGTCCTCCAGCTTCCGCGCGAGCACCGGGTCGTCATTGGTGTACGGGAGGACCGTGAAGCCCTCGTCCACCAGGATCTCGGCGGCGTCCAGCAGCTCGACGCCGTCGGGCAGGAGGGTCCGTTCGTCCGCGACCACCTCCAGCTTGATCCAGTCCGTGCCGAGCGCTTCCCGGGCCAGGCGGGCCGTGAGGACGGCCTCGCCCGCCGTGAAGCAGCCCGCCGTGTTGGGGAGGACCGAGATGCCGAGCTTGGTCAGTACGGACAGGACGGAGCCCTGGACCGTGGGGTCCAGCCGCCGCATCGCGACCGTGGTGAGTTCGGTGCCGGACGCGACGAGGGCGCGTTCCAGCACGTCCAGGCTCGGGGCCCCGCCCGTGCCCATGATCAGGCGGGAGGCGAAGGTCCGGCCGCCGAGGGTGAAGAGGTCGTCCGCCACGTCGGTCAGCCCCCCTGTACCGCGGTCAGGATCTCGACCCGGTCGCCGTCGCCCACGACGGTGGCCGGCCACTGCCCGCGCGGGACCACGGTCTCGTTGAGAGCGGCGGCGACGCCCGAGGGGGCGTTGGTCAGGGTGGCGACCACCGTGTCGAGGGTGGCGCCGACCGCGACCTCGCGCGGTTCGCCGTTGACGGAGATGGTCATGCGTACGTCTCCTGACGTGCGGCGGAGAACCGGCGGGGGGTGAAGGGGCGCGCGATCTCCGGCAGTTCGCCGGTGGCCAGCAGCTCGGCGAGGACCTCGCCGGTGAGCGGGGTCAGCAGCACCCCGTTGCGGTAGTGCCCGGTGGCCAGGTGCAGGCCCGGCAGCTCGGTCGGGCCGAGCAGCGGGGCGTTGTCGGGGGATCCGGGGCGCAGCCCCGCCCGGGTCTCGGTGAGCGGGAGTTCGGTGATGCCGGGGACCAGCTCGTGGGCGTCGCGCAGGAGTTCGTAGACCCCGCCCGCGGTGACGGTGGTGTCCCAGCCGAGTTCCTCGCTGGTGGCGCCGATGACGAGCTCGCCGTTCTCGCGCGGCACCAGGTAGACGTGGCTGCCGCGGACGACGGCCCGTACGGTCCGCGACAGGAACGGCGCGTACGTCGCCGGCACCGTGAGCCGCAGGACCTGCCCCTTGACCGGCCGTACGGGGGCCACGACCTCCGGCGGTACGCCCGCCAGCCGGCCGGTGAGCGAGCCCGCGGCGAGGACCACCTGGCCGGCGAGCAGCTCCGTGCCGTCGTCGAGGAGGGCGCCGGTCGCCCGGTCGGTGGTGGTGAGGAGCCGCTCGGCGCCGGCCCGGTGGATGGTCACGCCGGCGCGTTCGCAGGCGGCCAGCAGGGCGGCCGCGAGCCGGCGGGGGTCGACCTGGTGGTCGCCGTCGACGCGCAGGCCGCCGCGTACGCCCGGGGCGAGCATGGGCTCCAGGCGGCGGCACTCGCGTCCGGTGAGCCACTCGGACTCCAGGCCGCAGCGGCGCTGGAGGGCGTGCAGTTCGCGCAGGTGGAGGCGGTCGTCGGCGTCGAGGGCGACGGCGAGGGTGCCGCAGGCGCGGTAGCCGATGTCCATGCCGCCGCTGGCTTCGGCGAGCTCGGCGGCGAACTGCGGGTAGCGCGCGGCGGAGGCGAGGCCGAGCCCCAGCAGGGCTTCCTCGCCGTAGTGCAGTTCGGTGACGGGGGCGAGCATGCCGGCCGCGACCTGGGCGGCGCCGCCACCGGGTGAGGGGTCGGCGAGTACGGTGCGCAGTCCGCGCGCGGCGGTCCGCCAGGCGGTGACCAGGCCGATGATTCCGCCCCCGATGACGAGGACGTCGGATCCCTTCCGAGGTGTTCGGGATGCGTGCATGGGCGTCCAGCCCCTCCCTTCGCCGGCATGACCCGGATCAGGTTCGTACGGTCGGAGGCCGGCCAGCCTCCCTCTCAGCCCGGTGCGCCGGACTCCCGCGATAGGTACGGTGGCCAGACTAACCCGGCGGTGGATGGCGGGTAAGGCTGCACCTATTCCTGACGGAGCGTCAGGTGATTAGGGTGGCGACGTGAGCGAGCAGACGGAACAGAATCAGCGCGGCGTCGTGATCGTCGGCGCCGGAATGGCCGGGGTGCAGACCGCCGTGGCCCTGCGCGAACAGGGCTTCACCGGCCCCGTGACCCTGCTGGGAGCCGAACCCCACCAGCCCTACGACCGGCCCCCGCTGTCCAAGGCGGTCCTCCTCGGCAAGGCCGAGGACTCCGCCTTCGACGTGGACTTCGAAGGCCTCGACATCGACCTCAGGCTCGGCGTCGAGGTCACCGGACTGCGTGCCGCCGTCCACGAGCTGGACACCGAGGCGGGACCGGTCCCGTACGGGGTCCTCGTGCTGGCGACCGGCGCGCAGCCGCTGACCCTCCCCGGGACCGAAGGCGTCCCGGGCGTCCACCTGCTGCGCACGCTGGACGACGCGGCCCGGCTGCGCCCGGTGCTGGCCGCGTCGCCCCGGGCCGTGGTCGTCGGGGCGGGCTGGATCGGCGCCGAGTTCGCCACTGCCGCCCGGGAGGCGGGCTGCGAGGTCACCGTGGTCGAGGCGGCGGACCGGGTGCTGGCGGGGGCGCTGCCCGCCGAGGTCACGGAGCCGATGGCGCGCTGGTACCAGGAGGCGGGCGCGGAGCTGATCACCGGGGCGAAGGTCGCGGGGATCGAGGAGGGGCGGGTCCTGCTGGGGGACGGGCGGACCCTGCCCGCCGGCGCGGTGGTGGTGGGCATCGGCGCCCGCCCCGCCACCGGATGGCTGGACGGGACCGGCGTGGAGCGCGGCCCCGACGGCTCGGTCACCGCAGACGCGTACCTGCGGACCTCGCTGCCCGGGGTGTACGCGGTCGGCGACTGCGCCTCCTTCCCGTCCGGGCGGTACGGGACGCGGCTGCTCGTGCACCACTGGGACAACGCGCTCCAGGGGCCGAAGACGGTCGCGGCGAACATCCTGGCCGGGGAGCCGGCCCAGGTCTACGACCCGGTGCCGTACTTCTGGTCGGAGCAGTTCGGGCGCTTCGTGCAGTACGCCGGCCACCACGGCGGGGCCGACACCCTGCTCCTGCGGGGGGACCCGGCCGACCCCGCCTGGTCGGTGTGCTGGCTGCGCGACGGGGCGCTGGTCGCCGTCCTGGCCGTGGGCCGTCCGCGCGACCTGGCGCAGGGCCGCAAGCTCATCGAGACGGGCGTCCCCGTCGACCCCGCCAAGGTCTCCGACCCAGGCACCCCGCTGAAATCGGCCACGGCCTGACGGCCGCCGGGCTCGAGGGTCCAGCCTCGCCGGCGTTTGAGGCGCGGGGTTCGGGGCGGAGCCCCGGCGTGGACCGCGACCCGGACGGGGTCGCCCAGGTACCGGCGGCCGAGCCGAGATGGCAGGCTTGTTCCTGTGACCGAGATTGACGCAAAGATCGATGCCCTTGTCCCCTCCTGGCTCTACCTCCCCGACATCGCGGAGATGCTGAACATCGAGGTGACCCGGGTCCGCCAGATGGTCAAGGAAGGACAGCTCATCGCCGTCCGCCGCGGCGAGAACCGCTCCCTCCAGGTTCCGGCCCCCTTCATCGACGGCGACAAGGTCGTCAAGGGCCTGGTCGGCCTGCTGACCGTGCTGCGCGACGACCGTTTCACCGAGGAGGAGATCCTGGAATGGCTCTTCACCGAGGATCCGACCCTGCCCGGCACCCCCGTGCAGGCGCTGAGCGAGAATCGCGGCACGGAGGTGAAGCGCCGCGCTCAGGCGCTCGCCCTCTGACCTGATCGCCTTTCGCTCCACAGCGGTGTACGGGCCGCGGCCCGTACACCGCTTCCATCACGGGGGGTACACCCATGCAGCTGTCCGACGCCCGGCTCTACCTCTGCACGGACGCCCGCAAGCGCCAGGGTGACCTCCCCGAGTTCCTCGACGCCGTCCTGTCCTCGGGCGTGGACATCGTCCAGCTCCGGGACAAGGGCATGGAGGCGGGGGAGGAACTCGAACACCTCCAGGTCTTCGCCGACGCCGCCCGCCGCCACGGCAAGCTCCTCGCCGTGAACGACCGGGCCGACGTCGCCCACGCCATCGGCTCCGACGTCCTGCACCTCGGCCAGGGCGACATCCCCGTCCCCGCGGCGCGCGCCGTCCTCGGCCAGCGGGTGCTGATCGGCCGCTCCTGCCACGCCGAGGGCGAGGTCGACGCGGCCGTCGCCGAAGCCGGCGTGGACTACTTCTGCACCGGCCCCTGCTGGCCCACGCCCACCAAGCCCGGCCGCCACGCCCCGGGCCTGGACCTGGTCCGTTACGCCGCCTCCCTGGAGCAGGACCGCCCCTGGTTCGCCATCGGCGGCATCGACGGCTCGAACCTGGACGAGGTGCTGGACGCCGGCGCCACCCGCATCGTGGTCGTCCGCGCCCTCACCGAGGCCACCGACCCCGGTGCGGCCGCCGCGGAGCTCGCCAAGCGGGTCCGGGCCCGCCTCGGCTGAATCCGGTCCGCCCGGACCGCGGGCGGTCGCGTTACCCCGTACGGACGCTTTCCGGCCAGAGCCGGACCCTCAAGTGTCCAAAAACGTGTCCAAAAGGTGGACAAGGCTTCGGTGTCCGCCGGGCCGCGTCTAACCTGCCCACATGGCCTCTGGTACCGCTTCCACCTGGTCGGATCGTGCGCACACGGTCCGCGACCTCCTCGCGTCCGGGCGCTCGTACTCCTTCGAGTTCTGGGCCCCGAAGACGGAGAAGGGCGAACGCAACCTCTGGAACGCCCTGCGCCGGGTCGAGGCGGTATCCCCCAGTTTCGTTTCCGTGACCTACGGAGCCGGTGGTTCCACCCGCGGCGGCACCGTCAAGGCCACCCAGGAGATCGCCGCGGACACCACCCTCACCCCCGTCGCGCACCTCACCGCCGTGGACCACTCGGTCGCCGAGCTGCGCAACGTCATCGGGCAGTTCGCGGACGCCGGGATCCGGAACATGCTCGTCGTGCGCGGAGATCCGCCGGGCGACCCGATGGGCGCGTGGGTGGCGCACCCCGAGGGCGTGCACTACGCGGCCGACCTGGTCCAGCTGGTCAAGGAGTCCGGCGACTTCTGCGTCGGCGTCGCGGCCTTCCCCGAGATGCACCCGCGTTCGACGGACTGGGACACGGACATCCGGCACTTCGTGGACAAGTGCCACGCCGGTGCCGACTACGCGATCACCCAGATGTTCTTCGATCCGGAGAATTATCTGCGGCTGCGCGACAGCGTCGAGAAAGCGGGCTGCGAGACCCCGATCATCCCCGAGGTCATGCCTGTTGTGGGCATCAAGCAGCTCGACCGACTGCCCCAACTCAGCAACGCGGTCTTCCCCGCGGACGTGAAAGAGCGCATGCTCGCCGTCAAGGACGACCCGGCCGCTGTACGCTCCATTGGCATCGAGTTCGCCACGGAGTTCTGCGCGCGACTGCTGTCCGAGGGTGTCCCGGGGCTGCACTTCATCACGCTCAACAATTCCACGGCGACTCTCGAAATCTACGAGAACCTGGGCCTGCACCAGCGGGCCTGAGCGGCCGCCTCCCGTTCCCGCGCCGGCGGCCGTACCGAGAGGGGCCACGCATGGGAATGACGGTCCTCTACATCGCGTTCGGATTCGTCGCGCTGTGGCTGCTTGCCGAGGTCCTGATGCAGTACAAGGCCCGGCTGCGCTGGCGCCTGCTCGCCTTCGCCGGCTTCCTCGGCGTGGTCGCCGGGGTCATACTGCCGTCGGTGCCGGTGATCGGCGCCGGCGCGTTGGCGTTCGCCGTGGGGCAGACCCTGGTGACGCTCTCCTTCCGCAAGGGCTTCGTCGCCGGCTGGGCGCTGCGCCGCGGCGGGGAGCCCGTACGACAGACCCGGCGCCGCCGGGCTTCGGGCGCCAAGCAGGAGCCGGCCCTCCGGGTCACCGCGCTCCAGTACGACGACGCCGACGTTGCCGGTGCCGGGGACGAGGCCGCCGAGGAGCGGTCGTTCCGGGACGCGCCCCCGGCGGTCTACAGCCCGGAGCCGGTCCCCGAGGAATCCGGGTCCTACGGGATACAGAGTCTCGCGCCCGAGGTCGACCGGACGGCGGCCTTCGCCTCGCCGTTCACCACGGCCGAGCAGGACTCCCACCAGTACGCGGCGTACTACGACCAGCAGAACCAGGGCGGCTACGACTACTCGGGCGGCTACCCGACGGGCGACCAGCAGCAGGTCTACGCCGCCTACTCGGACCCGTACATCGGCACCGGCGGCGGCATGGCCCCGCCCCAGCCGTACGACTACACCGCGTACGCCGACTACGGGCAGCAGCAGTACTCCACGGACACCCCGCCCGGCGGGGTCTGGGTCCCGCAGCAGCGGTCCACCGACGGGGCCGGCCAGTCCTACCCGACGGAGGGCCAGGAAGAGCAGCCGCAGCAGTACCCGTACCCGCAGCAGGGCGGGTACGAGCAGTACCGCTACTGACGGCTCACTGGGAGCCGCGGAACTCCGCGCCCTCCACGATCAGTCCGGCCACCAGGGCCCCGGTCATCCCGGCGTGCGCCAGCCCGCCGCCGGGGTGGGCCCAGCCGCCCGCCAGGTACAGCCCGGGCACGGCCGTGGTGTTGGCCGGCTGGAGCAGCCGGCCCCCGGCCCCCGCGAGGGCGGGCGGGGGCACCGCGCCGCCCAGCGCCCCCGTCGCCGCCTCGATGTCGGCCGGGGTGCGCACCTCGTGCCACAACAGCCGCTCCCGCAACCCCTGTACGGCCGTCTCCGCGAGGTTCAGCAGCTCTGCGGGGTCCGAGGTCCCGGGCCCGGGCACGGCGCTCACGGTGACCGCCTCGTGCTCCTCGTCGGGCCGGGTGGCCGGGTCGTCCGGGCGCATGACGGTGACCTGCGCCCCGGAGGCGTGGACCAGGGTGCGGTGCACGGCGGTGGCGGGGCGGGAGCCGCGCAGCGCGAGCAGGAGCGTGATCCGCCCCGGTACGCCGTCCCCGCGGGCGGGAACCGCTTCCGGCGGCCACGGCAACGAACCGGCCGGCAGCTGCCGGGGGTCGATCCCGCACACGACGGTGTCGGCGGCCGCCTCACTGCCGTCGGTCAGCCGCAGACCGGCCGCCCGGCCGTCCGTGACCAGGACCTCCCGGACCTCCGCCCCGAAGACGAAGGCGACCTTGCGTTCCAGGCAGCGCTCGTAGAGGGCGGCGGCCAGGGCCCGCATCCCGCCGCGCACGTACCAGCTGCCGAAGGTCTGCTCCATGTACGGGAGCACGGCCGCCGAAGCGGGGGCGGTGGCGGGGTCGATCCCGTACGAGCGCACCAGGCCGGTCAGCAGCTCCGCGAGGGCGCCGCCCAGCTCCCGGTCGGCCACCTCGGCGAGGGTCGGCGTACGGCGGCGCAGCAAACCGCTGCGGCGCACGGCCGGATACGGGTCGCTGCCCAGGCCCTGCCGGGCGCCGGGCCGCAGCGGCTCCTCCAGCAGCGGGCGCCGGGTGGCGTCCCAGGCGTCGCGGGCACGGCCCAGGACGGCGTTCCAGCGCTCGCCCGCGCCCGGGCCGAAGGCGGATTCCAGGGCGGCGGCGACACCGCCGTGGGAGGCGCCGGGGAGGGTGACGTCGATGCCGTGGCGGGGGAGGACGTGCCGGACGGCCGGGTCCACCTGGACCATGTCGACGCAGGCCTCCAGCGGCCGCTTGCCGGTCTTCACGAAGAGGTCGCGGTAGACGGCCGGCAGGTGCAGCAGCCCGGGCCCGGTGTCGAAGGCGAAGCCCTCGCGCTCGTACCGGCCCACGGCTCCGCCGTAGGTCGTCCCGCGTTCGTACACCGTCACCTGGTGCCCCGCCACGGCCAGCCGGGCCGCCGTGGCCATCGCGCCCATGCCGGCGCCGATCACTGCAATTCGTGCCATGCGGCCGAGCCTATCGACCCCCCTGGCGACCCCGTGATCAGCGGGGTGGGGCCCCGGTGGTCTCGCGGGCCCCGGCGGCCAACCGCTTCTCCTCGCGGCGCTGGGCACGACGGCGCAGGAAGCGGCGGATCCGACTCCACAGGAAGACCAGTATCGCCAGTCCGACGGCCAGCAGCACGGCAGCGATGATCGCGGCGGCCTCGGGATTGAACATCGCGAACGTGACGAGCCCGGCCACGCCGAGGTCCTCGGCGATGCTCATCCCCACGTTGGTGAAGGGCTCGGGCGAGGTGTTGATCGCCATCCGGGTGCCGGCCTTGACGAAATGGCTGGCCAGAGCCGTGGAGCCGCCGACCGCGGCGGCGGTGATCTCGGGGAGCGAACCGGTCTGCCCGGCCAGCAGCGCACCGATCACCGCGCCGGACACCGGGCGGATCACGGTATGGACGGTGTCCCATATCGAGTCCATGTACGGGACCTTGTCGGCGATCGCCTCGCACAGGAACAGCACCGCCGCGACGATCAGCACGTCCGTGCGCTGCAGGGCGGCGGGAACGTCGTCGGTCAGGCCGGTGCGGCCGAAGATGCCGAGCAGGAGGACCACGGCGTAAGCGTTGATCCCACTGGCCCAGCCGCTGGTGAAGACCAGGGGGAGCACACTCATCGGATCATCATGCCGTACGGGAACGCAGAAAAGTGAGGGGACGGCCGCACGGCGGCCATCCCCTCACCCACGTTGTCGGGGGCTACTGCCCCTGCTCGTCACGGCGGCGCTGCCACCGTTCCTCGATGCGGGTCATCATCGACCGACGCTGCCGGTTCCGGCCGTGGGCCGAACCACCAGCACTTCCGGAGACGGGCTGCTCGCCAGGCTTGGGTGCCTTGCGCCAACCGGTGACCACCAGGACCGTACATCCCAGCATGACGAGGAAACCCACCACGCTGATCCAGAGCACGTTCGGAATGATCACACCGGTCATGAGGAGCGCGATACCCACCACAATGCCTGCGACTGCCTGGTAGACCCGTCGCCGGGTGTACGTACGCAGTCCGCTTCCCTCAAGCGCTGTCGCGAACTTGGGATCTTCGGCGTACAGCGCTCGCTCCATCTGCTCGAGCATTCGCTGCTCGTGCTCCGAGAGCGGCACGGGAGTCCTCCTCATCCGTCGGTCGCGGGGGTAGCGACCAGGGGTCCCCTTCAGGATAGGCGGGGAATCGCCCCCGTGACACCCGCCCTCTACGCCACGTTCCAATTGGACACGGCCCAGAAATGATGCAGCCGGTAAAAGCACTGCGTGAAAACCGTACCGCCGCGGGGGCGGTCACTGAGGCCCTTATTCCCCAATGGTCCGTCCACCATGCCGGTCTTGCACCTGATCATACGGGGCCGACCGGCCGATCGGAGGGTGTGTGGCCGACTCTGCGCGGAAGATCGCAGTTCAGGCCGGCTTCTCACCCAGGACGTGCAGCTGTGTGGCGACCGCGTGGAAGGCGGGCAGCTCGGCCGCGGCCTCCTCGAGACGCAGCAGCGCCTCCACGGCGCCGGGCTCGGTGTCCACCAGGACCCCGGGCACGAGGTCGGCGAAGATCCGCACGCCGTGCACCGCGCCGACCGCGAGGCCGGCGCCCCCGACCAGCTCGGAGAGCTGCTCGGCGGTGAAGCGGCGCGGCACCGGGTCGCCGGAGCCCCAGCGGCCGGCCGGGTCCGTGAGGGCGGTACGGGCCTCCGTGAAGTGCCCGGCCAGGGCGCGGGCCAGCACGGCCCCGCCGAGACCGGCGGCCAGCAGGCTGAGCGTGCCGCCGGCCCGCAGTGCGGCCACCGTGTTGGCCACGCCCTCCGCGGGGTCGTCCACGTACTCCAGCACGCCGTGGCAGAGCACCACGTCGTAGGCGTCCTGCTCGACGACGTCCAACAGACCCTGGGCGTCGCCCTGGACGCCGCGCACGAGGTCGGCGACACCGGCCTCGGCCACCCGGCGCTCCAGCCCGAACAGTGCGTTCGGGCTGGGGTCCACCACGGTGACCCGGTGGCCCAGACGGGCCACCGGCACGGCGAACTTGCCGGTGCCGCCACCGGTGTCGAGCACATCCAGGACATCCCGACCGGTCGCCTTCACCCGGCGGTCGAGCGCCTCCTTGAGGACCTCCCACACCACGGCGGTGCGGAGGGAGGCACGGGGGCGGGAAGTGTCCGACACGGCTGATGGCTCCTCGGCGCGGTAAAGGGTGAGCGGTCCTGGCCCACCCTATTGCCTTCCGTCGCCGGGCAGCTCATCCCGCGTCCGGATGCTCCGGACGTGGTTGCGGCAGGGTCTTCTCCAGGGGCTGGGGCGCTGCCCGGACGGAGAGCATCCGCTCCACCAGGCGAAGGAACATCGAGGCCGCCCGCACCAGATCGTCCGCGTCCCGGCAGCTCGCCGCGTCCGCTATTCCCGCCTCGGCCCTGGCCCGGCGCGCGGCGCCCGAGGCGAAGAGCGCGCTCCACTCGGCCAGCTCCGGCGCTATCTCGGGCAGCACCTCCCACGCGCTGCGGATCCGGGGCCGCCGCCGCGGGTTCGCCGGTTCGGGCCGGGCGCGCGCGGCGAGCACGGCCGCGGCGGTGCGCAGCGCGGCGAGGTGGGCGGTGGCGTAGCGCTCGTTGGGGCGGGTCAGCCGGGCGGCCTCGGCCAGCCCGCTGTGGGCCTTGGCGAGCAGGTCGAGGGCGGCCGGTGGGGCCGTCGACTTCCGAAGGACGGGGTGGACAGGGGACGGGGACGGTGTGGCCATGACGAACCTCCTGTCGATCTGTCGATGCGTTACCACCATCGTGACGGACCCCACTGACAATTGCGCTGACCTGGGCTTTTACGGTCACGAACCGGGCAACTCACCCCTCCTGCGCACCTGGTGCGAAGAAGGATGCTAGTTTTTGAACTGACCGGTCAGTTCAAAAGAAGGGGGACGGCGTGGACAGCCCGCACGGCGCGGCCGTCAAGGCCGAGGACTTCGGACTCAAGGGCCCGCGCGGCTGGGCCTTCCAGGGAGTCGGCATCGACGCGGCGCCAGGCTCGCTCATCGCGGTCGAAGGCCCCTCCGGCAGCGGTCGCACCTGCCTGCTCCTCGCCCTCACCGGGCGGATGAAGCCCACCCGGGGCCACGCCGAGGTCGGCGGCCACCGGCTGCCGAAGCGGATGACGGCGGTCCGCCGGATCGCCGCACTCGGCCCGGTCTCCGGGGTCAACGAGCTCGACCAGGCCCTCACCGTCGCGGAACAGCTGCGCGAGGGCGCCCTGCTCCAGCGCCACTACGGTGCTCCGGTCCGCGCCATGCTGCGGCCCCGGGCCGAGCGCCGCGCCGTCGCCGAGGCACGGATCGCCGCCGCCCTGGAGGCCGCCGGACTGGACCTCGCCACGCTGCCCAAGGGCGGGCGGACCTCCGTACGGGACCTGGAACGCCTGGAGTCCGTACGACTGTCCGTCGCCATCGCGCTGCTGGGCTCCCCGGGGCTGTTGGCCCTCGACGACCTCGACCTCAAGCTGTCGGACACGGAGCGCGCCGAGGCCTGGGACCTGCTCCGCTCGGTCGCCGCCCGCGGGATCACCGTCCTCGCGGTGTGCAGCGAAGCGCCCGCCGACGCGGTCGTCCTGCGGACCTCCCCGAAGGAGCCGGCCGCGCCGGCCGCGCCGGCCGTCGCGGAGAGCGCCGCCGACGCCGGCGGCCCCACCGAGGACGACGGCGAGAACGACACGACGAACGACACGACGAACGACTCCGAGAACGACGACACGAAGGGGGCGGACGATGCGCTCGCCGAAGCTGGCCGCGCTTGAGCTGAAGCGGTTCGGGCGGGGGAAGCTGCCCCGGGCCGCTCTCGTCGCGCTGCTCCTGCTGCCGCTGCTCTACGGAGCCCTGTACCTGTGGTCCTTCTGGGACCCGTACAAGCGGCTCGACCAGGTGCCCGTCGCCATCGTCAACGACGACAAGGGCACGACCGTCGACGGCAAGCGCGTCGACGTCGGCACCGAGATCGCCGAGAAGCTGCACGCCAGCAAGAAGTCCTTCGACTGGCGCTATGCGAGCGCCGACGAGGCGGCCAAGGGCCTGGAGGACGGTACGTACTACCTGACCCTGACCCTGCCCGAGGACTTCAGCGCGAAGATCGCCTCCAGCTCCGGCGACGACCCCACCACCGGGGCGCTCCAGGTCCGCACGAACGACGCCAACAACTACATCGTCGGCTCGATCTCGCGCTCCGTCTTCGCCGAGGTCCGCTCCGCGGCGTCCGCCAACGCTTCCCGCGGCTTCCTCGACAAGATCTTCGTCAACTTCTCCGACCTGCACGACAAGACCGCCGAGGCGGCCGACGGGGCCGACAAGCTCAAGGACGGCGCGGGCAAGGCCCAGGAGGGCGCCAAGGAGCTCGCCGACGGCCTCGACACGGCGCAGGAGAAGTCCGGCGAGCTCAACAGCGGTCTGCAGAAGCTGAACACGGCGGCCGGCAAGCTGGAGTCCGGCTCCAAGGACATCGCGGACGGCACCCAGGCGCTGGCCAACAAGGTCAACGGGGCCGCGGACAAGGCCCGCCCCTTCGTCAAGGACCCCAAGAACCTCGCCGACACCGCCGAGCTGGTCGCCGACAGCGCGAAGGTCGTCCGCAACCACCTCGACAAGTTCGTCGAGAAGGCCCCGGCCGCCGCCGCTGCCGCCAAGAAGGCGGCCACCGTCGCCGACACCGTCTACACCAAGCACTGCGTGACCCCCGGCGGCGAACCGCACCTGGTCTCCTGCCCCGACCTGAAGACGGTCAGGGACAGCACGGCCGAGGCCGCGGAGCTCAGCGGGGACGTCAGCGTCCTGGCCAAGAACGCGAACGGTGACGTCACCAAGCTCCGCACCCAGCTCACCGACCTGGAGAACAAGGCCCGCGTGCTCGTCGACAAGGCCCCGCAGCTCCAGGGCGACCTCGAAGCGGCCGTCGCCAAGGTCAACGCCCTCAACGACGGTGCCCACAAGGTGTCCGCCGGCATGGCCCAGCTGCACACCGGCATCGGCACCGCCACCACCGGCTCCGGCGCCCTCACCGACGGCGTCGGCAAGCTCGGCGACGGCGCCCACCAGCTCGACGGCGGCATGTACAAGCTCGTCGACGGCACCGGCGAGCTCGCCGGCGGCCTGCACGACGGGGCCGGGAAGATCCCCGACTACGACCAGCAGCAGCGCGACCAGCGCACCCAGGTCATGGCCGACCCGATCCAGCTCGCCAACCAGTCCCTGCACAAGGCGCCCAACTACGGCACCGGCTTCGCCCCCTACTTCATCCCGCTCTCCCTCTGGGTCGGCGCGATGGTCGCCTACATGCTGATCGCCCCGCTGAACCGGCGGGCCCTGGCCGCCGGCGCCTCGCCCTGGCGGGTCGCCCTCGCCGGCTGGCTGCCCGTGGCGGGCCTCGGCACCGCGCAGGTCGCCCTGCTGATGTCCGTACTGCACTGGGCGCCCGGCCTCGGCCTGAAGATGGCCCACCCGGCCCTCACCATCGGCTTCCTGATGCTGGTCACCGGCTGCTTCGCGGCGATCGTCCAGTGGCTCAACGCCAAGTTCGGCGCCGCCGGCCGCATCCTGGTGCTGGCCGTCCTGATGCTCCAGCTGACCTCGGCGGGCGGCACCTATCCCGTCCAGACCAGCCCGGACTTCTTCAACTGGATCCACCCGTACCTGCCGATGTCGTACATCGTCGAGAGCCTGCGCCGCCTCATCACCGGTGGCGACCTCGCCCCGGTCTGGCAGGGCGGCGCGGTGCTGCTGGCCTTCACCGCCGGCGCCCTGGCCCTCACCGCGCTCGCCGCCCGCGGCAAGCAGGTGTGGACCATGGACCGACTGCACCCGGAACTGAGCCTGTAGGGACGTGTTGACCTGTGACAATCAGCGCCATGGAAAGCAGCAGCACCGGTACGGGCACCGGCGGGGGCCGTCGTGCGATCACGCGGCAGAAGCTCTACGAAGCGGCCGTCACCCTGATCGCCGAACAGGGCTTCTCCGCGACCACGGTCGATGAGATCGCCGAGCGGGCGGGCGTCGCGAAGGGCACCGTCTACTACAACTTCGCCAGCAAGAACGAGCTGTTCGAGGAGCTGCTGCGGCACGGCGTCGGCCTGCTGACGGCCTCCCTGCGGACCGCGGCGGAGGAGACGGAGGCCCGCGGCGGCAGCCGCGTCGAGGCGCTCGACGCCATGATCCGGGCCGGGCTCGTCTTCATCGACCGGTACCCGGCCTTCACCCAGCTGTACGTCGCCGAGTTGTGGCGCACCAACCGCGCGTGGCAGTCCACGCTGATGGTGGTCCGCCAAGAGGCGGTGGCCGTCGTGGAGAAGGTGCTGCGCGAGGGCGTCGAACGCGGTGAGCTGAGCGCCGAGATCGACGTGCCGCTCACGGCGGCCGCGATGGTCGGGATGGTGCTGGTGGCCGCCCTGGACTGGCAGTCCTTCCAGAGCGAGCGGTCCCTGGACGACGTGCACTCGGCGCTGTCGCTGCTGCTGCGGGGCCGGGTCAGCGGAAACCGCTGATCCGCGCGGCACCCCCCAGTCGGCGGTGCCGCGCGGGCGCGCCGCCCCGTAGAACTGGTGGGGCCGGCCGCGACGGCTGAGTATCCGTACCTAGGCGCGGAAATGAGTACGGGCGCGGATGGCTCCCACCTGCGCGGACGCCAGACTGGGAGCAACGGACAGGAGACCCGGTCCGCACCGCCGACACGGGGCTGCGGAGCGGACCGGGTGCCTCCTTCCGTGACCGGGACGGGGGACGACGGGGGATCGGCGACCCGGTGAATCGATACGTGAAACGGCGGGGCTCGGGGGGATCGAGCCTCGCCGTTTCGCGTCCGCCGTTTCGCGTCCGCGGGTTCGGCGGTTCGAGCGTTGGCCCGCGCCGCCGTTCCCGGGGCTCCGCCCCGGACCCCGCGCCTCAATCGCCGGCGGGGCTGGAATATCCAGCCCCGCCGGCGATTGAGGCGCCGGGTCTCTGGGGCGGAGCCCCGGGAAGTGGCCCTCAGCCGCGGCCCCTCAGCGGGAGCCGGAGGCGGGCGGCGGTCAGGCGGGCCGATACCGCCGAGGTGACCGCGGACCAACGGGCCGCCAGGGCCCAGGAGATGCGGGCCGCCGAGCGCGGCAGCAGCAGGGCGCGCAGCCGGGGAAGCCGGTCCGCGGACGCCAGCAGGCCCGTACGGGCCAACAGCACGTCCTCCGCCAGCTCCGGGTACGACACCTCCGCGCCGGGGGGCGCGTACAGGGTCCGTTCCACCGCACCGGCGACCCGGTGCACGGCCGCCGCGGGTTCCGGCTCCAGACGGCCCAGGTCCACGATCCGGCTCGCCGTCCGGCGCGGGGACAGCGCCCCGTCCGGGACCACACCCGCGTCCCAGGCGGTGTCGCCCAGTTCCCGCCAGGCCGTCAGGACCTTCCCGGTCGCCAGGCGCCGGGCCCGCAGCCGGGTCCGCCACAGCAGCGGGAGCAGGGGCGCGCCCAGCACCGCCACCGCGAGCGCCGCCCAGCCGAGGACCGTCGTCACCGACGGCCCGCCGCCGTCACCCGCGTTCTGCGCGGGCGCCGCCGCGCCGCACTCGCCGAGCTTCTTCAGGGCCGGCGGGCACTCGGGGGTCGTCGAGGGCGCCGCCGACGGCTGTGCCGCGCTCTGCGAGGGCAGCGGCGCCGGCGCCGACGGCTGGGTGGCCGGCGTCTGTGCCCGCGAGTAGTCCGGAATGTTGATGCCGGAGCGGGGCGTCGGCTCGAAACGGGTCCAGCCCACGCCCTCGAAGTACAGCTCGGGCCAGGCGTGCGCGTCCCGCATCGACACGTTCACGTTGCCGTCCGACTGCTTCTCGCCGGGCGTGAAGCCCACCGCGACGCGGGCCGGGATGCCCAGCGAGCGGGACATCGCCGCCATCGAGAAGGCGAAGTGGACGCAGAAGCCCTCCTTGTCTTCGAGGAACCGGGCGACCGCCTGCGGACCCGTGCCCGAGGCCGTCTTCGTGTTGTAGCGGAAGCCGCCGTTCACAGCGAAGTAGTCCTGCAGCTTCACGGCCCGCGTGTAATCGTCCTTCGCCCCCTGCGTCACCTGACGGGCCCTCTCTGCGACCACCGGCGGCAGGTTGTCCGGGAGCTTCGTGTACTCCTCCCGGATCGCCGGGTCGGGCTCCGGGGCCTTCTGGAGCTGCTGGGCCGTCGGCTTCAGCAGCAGGCTGCGCACCGTGTACTGGGCGCCCTGGACGTTCTGGAACCGGTCCCGGCCCAGTTGGTCGCCGACCAGGGTCCGGCCGACCGGCTCGAACCGCCACTTGCCGCCGATGTTCACCGACGTCGCCGGATACGGCATGGGGAGGTAGCGCTGGGTGAAGTAGTCCGCCGCCGTGATGCTGGTGGTGACCTCGACCGCGGTGCCGCTGACCGGGGCGCGGAGCCCCGGCGGCGCCGGCAGCTCCTCGGGCACGTCGATCAGGGCCCGCCCGGAAGCCTCCCACTTGACGCCGTTGAACTCGTCCAGAGCCACGATCCGCAGGTACTGGTCGCCCTGCTGCGGGCTGTTCGTCCGGTACTTGAGGATCACGCGGTTGTCCTGCGCGTTCAGGTTGCTCTGCAGGGAGACCAGCGGGTTGACCGCCGAGATCGTCCCGCCCGAGCCGCCGCTCTCCTCGGCCTCCTGCGTGCCGCCCAGCAGCCCGCCGCCGAGCGAGGGCAGTACGGCCGGCACCGCCAGCGCCAGGCCCAGGGTCACCGCGCCGATCCGCCGCCCGAACTTCACGGGCGCCGTCGCCTGCCCGCCCGCCCCGTTGCCGAGGCCGGAGTCGGCGGCGCCCCGGCGCGGGACCGCGCCGAAGACGCGGCCCCACTGGGCGAGCCGGTCACGGCCCTCGGACAGCAGCAACATCAGGTAGCCGCAGCCCGCGAGCAGGAAGGAGAACCAGGAGGCGTCCCCGCCGCCCGCCAGGCCCGAGGCCACCGAGTACAGCGCCAGCAGCGGCAGCCCGGCCGCGGCGGCCGTGCGCAGGGTCACCGCCAGGGTGTCCACCAGCAGCCCGATCAGCAGCACGCCGGACACCAGCAGCAGCTTGATGCCGTCCGTCAGCGGAGCCGGGATCGCGAACTCGCCCACGTCCCGGACGCCCTGACCGAACAGCGCGCCGAAGTCCGTCACCAGGTAGGCCAGCGGCCCGTCCCCGTGGGACTCGCCCTTGCCGGCGTAGAGGAACGCGAGCACCAGCAGCGACACCAGCGCCTGCGCGGCGACGGTCAGCGTCCGGGCCAGCGGCACCCGCCGGGCTCCGGCGCCCACCGCGCTCTGCAGGGCGAGCAGCAGCGCCGCCTGCAGCAGCCAGGCCTGGGAGTCCACCAGCGGGTTCAGCGACCACGAGGTGAGCAGCGTCGCCAGTGCTGCGAACAGCGTCAGTTTCGCGCGCCCGCTCATTCCCGACCTCCGGAGGTTCCCGTACCGAAGCGCTCGGCCCCGGCCTGGCGCCACAGTTCGCCGAAGGCGACCCCGGGCGGGGCGGCCAGTGCCGTCCAGCCCGCGTCGCGCAGCCTGCGCAGCCGCTCCTCCAGCGGGGGCACGGCGTGCCCCGGAGCGGGCTGTCCGCCCCAGCTCGCGGAGTCCAGTACGAAGGCCACCGCACCCGAGGTGCGCTGGCGCATCTGGGCGGCCAGTTCCGTCTGTACGTCGTCCAGGTCGCCGAAGAAGGCGACGAGGAGCCCGTCACCGCCGGTTCCGCCGAAGCCGCCGCTGCCACCGGCGCGCACCGCGTCGTAGGCGCGGGAGAGCCCGGCGCCGTCGGAGTGCCCGACGACCGCGAGGGTGTCCATCATCAGCCCGGCGGCCTCCGCGGACTCCTGCCCGCCGGAGGAGAATCCGCCGCCGCCCGCACCGGGCACCGCGTCGCCGGTGTCGGTGAGCAGCCGTGTGGAGAAGCCCTGCTCCAGGACGTGCACCAGGCTGGAGGCGGCCGCCGAGACGGCCCACTCGAAGGCGGAGTCGGGGCCGGCGCCGTCGAAGGCCAGGCGCCGGGTGTCCAACAGGACGGTGGCCCGGCTGCGCTGCGGCTGCTCCTCGCGGCGCACCATCAGCTCGCCGTAGCGGGCGGTCGAGCGCCAGTGCACCCGGCGCAGGTCGTCGCCGCGCCGGTAGCCGCGGGGGATCACGTCGTCGTCGCCGGCCAGTGCGAGGGAGCGGCGGCTGCCGTCGCCGTAGCCGTTGGACTCGCCGGCCAGGCGGATGGGCGGCAGGGGCTCGGTGCGCGGGATGACGGTGAGGGTGTCGTAGGTGCTGAAGGAACGGGTCAGCTCGACCAGCCCGAAGGGGTCGGACAGGCGCAGCTGGAGCGGGCCGAGCGGATAGCGGCCGCGCAGGTCGGAGCGGACCCGGTAGGACACCTCGCGGCGGCCGCCGGGCTCGACCCGGTCCAGGACGAACCGCGGGCGCGGGCCCAGTACGTAGGGCACCCGGTCCTGGAGCATCAGCAGGCCGGTGGGCAGCCGGGAGACGTTGTCCATGCGCAGCTGCACGCGGGCCTCGCCGCCCGCGGGGACCCGCCCCGGGCTGAGCCGGCGGCTGCCGGAGACCCGGAAGCGGGTGCGGTGGAGGGCGTAGACGCAGATCAGCGGCAGGAGGGCGAGCAGCATGCCGACCCGCAGCAGTTCGCCCTGGCCCAGGACATACGCACAGGCGGCGGCGGCTATCCCGGCGGCCAGGAACGAGCGGCCGCGGGTGGTCAGCCCGGACAGCGACGCGCGCAGTCCGCCGCCGTCCCCCGGGCCACCGGCGCCGCGCGGGGCACCGGCGCTCATCAGAAGCCCCGGATGCCCGCGCCGGGCGGCATCTCGCCGCGGGCGTGCGCGGCCGGGACGGGGGTGCGCTGCAGGATCTCGCCGACGACCTGCTCGGCGGTGCGGCGGTTGAGCTGGGCCTGCGCGGTGGGCAGCAGCCGGTGCGCGAGGATCGGGGCGGCCAGGGCCTGGACGTCGTCGGGCAGGACGTACTCCCGGCCGGCGAGCGCGGCGGAGGCCTTCACGGCGCGCAGCAGGTGCAGGGTGGCCCGGGGCGAGGCACCGAGCCGCAGGTCGGGGTGGGTGCGGGTGGCGGAGACCAGGTCGACGACGTAGCGCCGGACGGGCTCGGCCACGTACACCTCGCGGACCGCTTCGATCAGCTTGACGATCTCGTGGGCGTGCGCGACGGACGTCAGGTCGTCGAGCGGGGAGACCCCGCCGTGCACGTCGAGCATCTGGAGCTCGGCCTCGGGGCTGGGGTAGCCGACGGAGACGCGGGCCATGAAGCGGTCGCGCTGGGCCTCGGGCAGCGGGTACGTGCCCTCCATCTCCACCGGGTTCTGGGTGGCGACGACCATGAAGGGGCTGGGCAGCGTGTAGGTCGTGCCGTCGATGGTGACCTGGCGCTCCTCCATCGACTCCAGCAGCGCGGACTGGGTCTTCGGCGAGGCGCGGTTGATCTCGTCGCCGATGACGATCTGTGCGAAGATCGCGCCCGGCTTGAACTCGAACTCGCGGCGCTGCTGGTCGTAGATGCTGACGCCGGTGATGTCGGAGGGCAGCAGGTCCGGCGTGAACTGGATGCGCTGGACCGAGCAGTCGATGGACTTGGCGAGCGTCTTGGCGAGCATCGTCTTGCCGACGCCGGGCACGTCCTCGATCAGCAGGTGGCCCTCGGCGAGGAGCACGGTCAGCGCGAGGCGGACGACCTCGGGCTTGCCTTCGATCACGCTCTCGACCGACTGGCGCACCCGCTCCACCGTGCTGGTCAGATCCGCGAGGCTCGCTCGGTCGTCGTACGTCGTCACCTTGGTTCTCCTCGGCCCTTTTTCCAGGGCCGACGCCCTTGGCGTTTGAACCGGCCCACCCCGAAACACGGACACCGGTCCCGGGGGATCCCGGGTGGTGCCCTCCCGCATTCTTGACGGCGTTACGGCCTCGTGTCACTCAAGAGCTGGGATCGATCTCCCGCAGGAGCCCGGTGTGCACATCGAAGACGAAGCCTCGCACATCGTCCTTGTGGGGCAGGAAGGGGTTCGTGCGGACCCGCTGCATGGACTGGCGAACGTCCTGGTCGACGTCCCGGAAGGCCTCGACGGCCCAGGCGGGACGCTGGCCGACCTCGTCCTCCAGCTCGTGCCGGAAGTCCTCGGTCAGGTTCTCGAGGCCGCAGCCGGTGTGGTGGATGAGTATCACCGCGCGGGTGCCCAGGGCCCGCTGGCTGATGGTGAGGGAGCGGATCGTGTCGTCGGTGACCACACCGCCCGCGTTGCGGATCGTGTGACAGTCGCCGAGTTCCAGCCCGAGGGCCTTGTGCAGGTCGAGGCGGGCGTCCATGCAGGCCACGACGGCGACCTTGAGGACGGGGCGGGCGTCCATGCCGGGGTCGGAGAACTGCGCGGCGTACCGCTGATTCGCCTCGACCAGTCGGTCGGTGACGGATCCGCCGACGGATGCCTCGGACGGGGACTCGGCAGGCAGGGATGCGGAAGTCGTCATGGGTACGACGGTAGTGGTCACGGCGGGTCATGGCCCCGCGTGAGAGCGGACAAAGAACGCCAACGAGGCTTGTTGTGAGCTAACCCACAGGGGTGGGCGTGAGGCGGCTGTTCAGGTGATTCGCGGCATTTGTCGGTTCGCGTCGAGAGCCGTGCACGCCGCGCGGGGCGGTTCGTTGACCGCGGCGACCGTTGCACTAAAGTGACGCGAACCGGCCGGAGCCCGGCCCTGACCGGCCGCCCGGCCCCCGATGAACACTCCGCGTGCGCGGCGCGTACGTACGGCCCGGCCCTCTCCCGCTCACCGGCCGGCCGGCGCCACCTTTCCGGCGCCGGTCGCGGATGCGGGGACCCGGTGGTGCGTACGCCTGCCGCGCCGTTATCTGAGAGGGCGCTTTGACTAGCGAGTCCCGACACGTCCCGGTGATGCTCCAGCGGTGCCTGGACCTGTTGGCCCCGGCACTGGAGAGGCCCGGGGCCGTCGTCGTCGACTGCACCCTCGGCCTCGGCGGCCACAGCGAGGCCCTGCTGACCCGGTTCCCCGAGGCCCACCTCATCGGCCTCGACCGCGACAAGGAGGCCCTGCGGCTCTCCGGCGAGCGGCTCGCGCCCTTCGGCGACCGGGCCACCCTCGTCCACGCGATCTACGCCGACCTCGCCGAGGTCCTGGACGGGCTGGGCATCCCGGCCGTCCAGGGCATCCTCTTCGACCTGGGCGTCTCCTCCATGCAACTGGACGAGGCCGACCGCGGGTTCGCGTACGCCCAGGACGCGCCACTGGACATGCGCATGGACCAGACGACCGGCATCAGCGCCGCCGAGGTGCTCAACACCTACGCGCCGGGCGAGCTGGTGCGGATCCTGCGCCAGTACGGCGAGGAGAAGCAGGCCAAGCGGATCGTCTCGGCGATCGTCCGGGAGCGGGAGAAGGAGCCCTTCGCCAACAGCGCCCGGCTGGTCGAACTGATCCGCGACTCCCTTCCGCAGGCCGCCAAGCGGACCGGCGGCAACCCGGCGAAGCGGACCTTCCAGGCACTGCGGATCGAGGTCAACGGGGAGCTCTCCGGGCTGGAGCGGGCCATTCCGGCGGCGGTGGACCGGATCGCGGTCGGCGGCCGGATCGCGGTGCTCTCCTACCACTCGCTGGAGGACCGCCTGGTCAAGCAGGTCTTCGCGGCCGGCGCGACCTCGACGGCCCCGCCCGGCCTGCCGGTGGTGCCGGAGAAGTACCAACCGAAGCTGAAACTGCTCACGCGCGGCGCCGAGCTGCCCACCGAGGAGGAGATCGCCGAGAACCGGCGGGCAGCCCCGGCCAGGTTCCGCGGCGTCGAACGCATCCGGGAGGCGCGACTGTGACCAAGGCCGGGAAGGTCGCCACGCTGACCCGCGGGCAGGCGGCCCGCCTCGGCCGGGCGCTCGGCGGCCGCCCGGCCCGCCCGCGTCCCGGCGGACAGGCGGCCCGGATGCCGTTCGTCCTGCTGGTCGTGGCCCTGCTCGGCGGCGGTCTGATCAGCCTGCTGCTGCTGAACTCGGCACTGAACGAAGGCTCCTTCCAGCTCAGCAAGCTGAGGAAGGAGACAACCGCCCTCACCGACGAGGAGCAGGCGCTGCAGCGCGACGTCGACGCCCACTCCGCGCCCGACGCGCTCCAGCGCCGGGCGCACGAGCTGGGCCTGGTCCCCGGCGGCAGCCCGGTCTTCATCGGCCCGGACGGCAAGGTCGCGGGCAGCGCCGCGCCTGCCGAGGCCCCGCCGTCGCCGACCCCGTCCCCGAGCGCTCCGGCCGCGCCGCAGAACGGCCCCTCGGGCGCAGCGGCGCCGTCGGCGCCGGCCGCGGGCCAGCCGGCGCCCTCCGCGGCCGGTGGATCCCCGCAGCCCAACCAGACCCCCGGAAGGTGACGTCGTGATCCACCGTTCCCATCCAGCCCCTCCGGCGTTTGAGGAGCGGGGTCCGGGGCGGAGCCCCGGCATCGCCGCGGCGGTGACCGCGTGAGCCCGCAGGAGCCGCCCCGGCGGCGGGTGCCCGGACCGGCCAGGCCGCCCCGGCCCGGCGACCGGCCCCGGGCGAACGGCCGCCCGGCCTCGCGCCCGGCGACCCGGCGGCCGATGGGCCCCCGCACCCCGCACACGATCCGACTCGGCAGCCCGCGGCCCCGGCTGCGCCTGGTCGGCGTCGGCCTGACCCTCGTCATGCTGGCCTTCGTGGTCCGCCTGCTCCAGGTCCAGGCCGTCGACGCCGCGACGTTCTCCGCCGAGGCCTCCAAGAACCGCTACACCAGCGTCAAGCTCGCCGCCGAGCGCGGCGAGATCACCGACCGGCGGGGCGTGGCCCTCGCCACCAGCGTCGACGCGTACGACATCACCGCCGACCCGAAGATGTTCACCCCGCAGGACAGCAAGGCCCCGGACGCCCCGCAGCAGGCCGCCGCCCTCCTCGCGCCCATCCTCGGCAAGGACGCCAAGGAGCTCACCGAGCGGCTGAGCACCAAGAACTCCCGGTACGTCGTCCTCGCCCAGCGCCAGACCCCCCAGGTCTGGAACCAGATCAAGGACCTCAAGCGGGTCTTCGCGGACAAGGCGGCGGCCGACAAGCGGGCCAACGGCCCCGGCGCCAACGTCCTCGCCGGCGTGTTCAAGGAGACCAGCAGCAAGCGCGTGTACCCGAACGGCGACCTCGCCGCCGGGATACTGGGTTACGTCAACGCCGAGGGCAAGGGCGCCGGCGGCCTGGAGTCCTCCCTCGACAAGAAGCTGTCCGGCAAGGACGGCGAGATCACCTACGCCCAGTCCGGCGGCCGCCAGGTCCCCACCGCCGACTCCAACGAGAAGCCCGCCGTCCCCGGCGAGGACATCCAGCTGACCATCGACCGGGACATCCAGTGGGCGGCGCAGAGCGCCATCGCCGAGCAGGTCCAGAAGTCAGAGGCCGACCGCGGCTACGTCATCGTCCAGGACACCCGCACCGGCGAGGTACTGGCCATGGCCAACGCCCCGGGCTTCGACCCCAACGACCTGACCCGGGCCCGCTCCGCCGCCATGGGTAACGCCGCGCTCCAGGACGTGTACGAGCCCGGCTCCACGGCCAAGGTCATGTCGATGGCCGCCGTGCTGGAGGAGAAGAAGGCCACCCCGGAGACCCGTGTCGAGGTCCCCAACCGGCTGCACCGCGGCGACCGGCTCTTCAAGGACGACATCGACCACCCGACCTGGTACCTGACCCTCAACGGGGTCCTCGCCAAGTCCTCCAACATCGGCACCATCCTGGCCACCGGCCAGCTCGGACCCACCCAGCCCGAGGCCAACGAGGTCCTGCACTCGTACCTGACCAAGTTCGGCATCGGCCGGCCCACCGGCCTGAACTACCCCGGCGAGTCCCGCGGCATCCTCGCCGCCCCCAAGGACTGGTCCACCTCCCAGCAGTACACGATCCCCTTCGGCCAGGGCCTCTCGCTCAACGCCATGCAGGCGGCCTCCGTCTACTCGACCATCGCCAACGGCGGCGTCCGCATCGAGCCGACCCTGGTGCGCGGCACCAAGGGCCCCGACGGCCGCTTCACCCCGGCCCCGGCCCCCGAG
Source organism: Streptomyces sp. NBC_00273 (assembly GCF_036178145.1). Classification (NCBI taxonomy): domain Bacteria; kingdom Bacillati; phylum Actinomycetota; class Actinomycetes; order Kitasatosporales; family Streptomycetaceae; genus Streptomyces; species Streptomyces sp. NBC_00273. Next base: position 6,937,278 of record NZ_CP108067.1, read on the forward strand.
CAGGACCGCGTGATCAGCCAGGAGACCGCCAAGACCCTCGCCGAGATGCTCGAATCCGTGGTCGACGACCAGGAGGGCACGGGAACCAAGGCGAAGATCCCCGGCTACCGGGTCGGCGGCAAGACCGGCACCTCCAACCGGGTGGATCCGGCCACCGGCCGCTACAAGGGCTACACCGCGTCCTTCGCGGGATTCGCCCCCGCGGACAACCCGCGCATCACCGTCTACTGCGCCATCCAGAACCCCACGAAGGGCAGCTACTTCGGCGGCCAGATCTGCGGCCCCATCTATAAGAAGGTCATGGAGTTCGCGCTCAAGACCCTCCAGGTGGCCCCCACGGGAACCGCGCCCGCCGGGCTCCCCGTCACCTACGACGCCGCTCCTCAGCCCGCCGCGCAGCCCGCCCCGCAGCCCAGTCCGCAGCCCGGTCAATGACCCACAGCCAGGCCAGGCCCGCCAGAAAAGCGTGAGGCACCATCAGTGACAACCATCACCCCGAAACCCGGGAACCCGACGACCGCCGAAGCCGAGGCCGGGGCCTCACTTCGCGGGCGGCCCGCTGCGCCCGGTACGCTCACCGCCGTGTCCCACGCTGATCAGCCCAGAAAGACCGAGAAGGCCCCGGCAACGCCGCCGGGAGCGCCCCGGCCCGCGTCCGCCAGCCCGAGCCCGCTGGGCGAGCTGGCCGCCCTGCTGGGCATCCCGGCGCCCGGCGCGGCGCAGATCACCGGCATCACGCACGACTCCCGTGCGGTCCGCCCCGGTGACCTGTACGCCGCCCTGCCGGGAGCCAGGACGCACGGCGCCGACTTCGCCGCCCAGGCGGCCGGCCTCGGCGCCGCCGCCGTGCTGACCGACCCCGCGGGGGCGGAGCGCGCCGCGGCAACCGGCCTGCCGGTCCTGACCGTCGACGACCCGCGCGGCCGGATGGGAGAGCTCGCCGCCGCGATCTACGGGCGCCCCGGTGAGGGCCTGCTCCAGATCGGGATCACCGGCACCTCCGGCAAGACCACCACGGCGTACCTCGTCGAGGGCGGCCTGCGCGCGGCGGGCCGTAGCACCGGACTGGTCGGCACCGTCGAGATGCGCATCGGCGACGAGCGCATCAAGTCCGAGCGGACCACCCCCGAGGCCACCGACCTCCAGGCCCTCTTCGCGGTCATGCGCGAACGCGGGGTCGAGGCCGTGGCCATGGAGGTCTCCAGCCACGCCCTGGTGCTCGGTCGGGTCGACGGCTGCGTCTTCGACGTCGCCGTCTTCAACAACCTGAGCCCGGAGCACATGGAGTTCCACTCCGACATGGAGGACTACTTCCAGGCCAAGGCGGGGCTCTTCACGGCCCGCCGGGCCCGCCTGGGCGTGGTCAACCTCGACGACGAGTACGGCCGCCGCCTGGCCAAGGAGGCCACCGTCCCCGTCGTCACCTTCTCCGCCGCGGGCGACCCGGCCGCCGACTGGCGCGCCGAGGACGTCGTCACCGGCCACATGGACTCCACGCTGACGCTGGTCGGCCCCGAGGGACAGCGCGTGCGCGCCAAGGCCCCGCTGCCCGGCCCGTTCAACGTCGCCAACACCGTCGCCGCGATCGTCACGCTCGCCGCCGCCGGCCTCGACCCGCAGACCGCCGCCGACGGCGTCGCCGCGGTCCCCGGGGTCCCCGGCCGGCTGGAGCGGGTGGACGCGGGACAGCCGTACCTCGCCGTCGTCGACTACGCGCACAAGACGGACGCCGTGGAATCGGTGCTGCGCGCGCTGCGCGAGGTCACCACCGGCGAGCTGCACATCGTGCTCGGCTGCGGAGGGGACCGCGACACCACCAAGCGCGGCCCGATGGGGGCCGCGGCCGCCCGGTTCGCCGACGTCGCCGTTCTGACCTCCGACAACCCGCGTTCCGAGGACCCGCTTGCGATCCTCGCCGCGATGTTCGAGGGCGCCGTGTCCGTGCCGCCCGCCGAGCGGGGCACCGTCCTCGTCGACGCCGACCGGGCCGCGGCCATCGCGGCCGCCGTCGCCCGTGCCCGACCCGGCGACACCGTGCTGGTGGCCGGCAAGGGCCACGAGCAGGGCCAGGACACCGCCGGTGTCGTACGCCCCTTCGACGACCGCACGGTGCTCCGCGCCGCGATCGAGCACCAAGCCGTGCTCGACCGGACGGCCGTGCTCGATGAAACGACTCAGGTCCGACAGGCCGAGGTGAACCAGTGATCGCCCTTTCCCTCGCCGAGATCGCCGACATCACCGGCGGGCGCCCCCACGACATACCGGATCCGTCCCTCCAGGTCACCGGTCCCGTGGTCTACGACTCCCGCGAGGTCGGGCCGGGCAGCCTGTTCGCCGCCTTCGTCGGCGAGCGGGTCGACGGTCACGACTACGCGCAGCGCGCGGTGTCCGAGGGCGCCGTGGCCGTCCTCGCGACCCGGCCCGTCGGCGTACCGGCCATCGTGGTCCCCGACGTGGTGGCCGCCCTCGGAGCACTCGCCCGGGCCGTGGTCACCCGCCTGGGCACCGATGTCGTGGCCCTCACCGGATCCGCCGGCAAGACCTCCACCAAGGACCTGATCGCGCAGGTGCTCCAGCACCACGCGCCGACGGTGTGGACCCCCGGAAACCTGAACAACGAGATCGGCCTGCCGATCACGACGCTGCGCGTCACCGAGGACACCCAGCACCTGGTCCTGGAGATGGGCGCCCGCGGCATCGGCCACATCCGCTACCTCACCGGACTGACGCCCCCGCGGATCGGTCTGGTCCTCAACGTCGGCACCGCCCACATCGGCGAGTTCGGCGGCCGTGAGCAGATCGCGCAGGCCAAGGGGGAGCTGGTCGAGGCCCTGCCGACCGAGGCGGAGGGCGGCGTCGCCGTGCTCAACGCCGATGACCTGCTGGTTCGTGAAATGGCCGGGCGCACGAAGGCCCGTACGGTGCTGTTCGGTGAGGCCGAGGACGCCGAAATCCGGGCCACCGAAGTCCGCATGACGGACAGGGGGCAGGCTTCCTTCACACTGCACACACCGACCGGGTGCAGCGACGTGACCTTGCGGCTGTACGGTGAGCACCACGTGTCGAACGCGCTCGCCGCGGCCGCCGTCGCCCATGTACTGGGCATGTCCGTGCAGGAGATCGCCACCGCGCTCTCCGGTGCGGGCACGCTGTCCCGGTGGCGGATGGAGGTCACCGAGCGGGCGGACGGTGTGACGATCGTCAACGACGCCTACAACGCGAATCCCGAGTCCATGCGGGCCGCACTCCGCGCGCTCGCCGCGATGGGCGGGGCCGGCAAGGCGAACGGGGGACGCACGTGGGCGGTGCTCGGCCCGATGGCCGAGCTCGGAGACGACGCTCTCGCCGAGCACGACGCGGTCGGACGACTTGTCGTCCGGCTCAACGTGAGCAAGCTCGTCGCAGTCGGGGGCAGGGAAGCCTCCTGGCTGCAACTGGGCGCATATAACGAGGGTTCGTGGGGTGAGGAGTCGGTGCTCGTGTCCGACGCGCAGGCGGCGGTCGACCTGTTGCGCAGTGAACTGCGCCCGGGTGACGTCGTGCTGGTGAAGGCTTCCAGGTCGGCCGGTCTGGAGCGGGTGGCCCAGGGCCTTCTCGACAGCACTGTCGAGGGCGAGGTCGCCGACCGATGAGGCAGATCCTGTTCGCCGGTGTCATCGGCATGTTCCTCACCGTCATCGGCACCCCGCTGCTGATCAAGCTGCTCGCCCGCAAGGGCTACGGCCAGTTCATCCGCGACGACGGCCCCCGCGGCCACGCCGGGAAGAAGGGCACGCCCACCATGGGCGGCATCTCCTTCATCCTGGCGACGCTCATCGCGTACGCCCTGACGAAGGTCCTCACCGGTGAGGAGCCGAGCTTCTCGGGCCTGCTCGTCCTGTTCCTGATGGCCGGCATGGGCCTCGTCGGGTACCTGGACGACTACATCAAGATCGTCAAGCGGCGTTCGCTGGGCCTGCGGGCCAAGGCGAAGATGTCCGGCCAGCTGATCGTCGGCATCGCCTTCGCGGTGCTGGCCCTCCAGTTCAAGGACTCCCGCGGGCTGACCCCGGCCTCCACCAAGCTGTCGTTCGTCACGGACTTCGGCTGGTCGATAGGTCCGGTGCTGTTCGTGGTGTGGGCGCTGTTCATGATCCTGGCGATGTCCAACGGCGTGAACCTCACCGACGGTCTGGACGGTCTCGCGACCGGCGCCGCCGTGATGGTCTTCGGCGCCTACACCTTCATCGGTGTCTGGCAGTTCCAGGAGTCCTGCGCCAGGGCCGGGGACCTCACCAACCCGAACGCCTGCTTCGAGGTGCGCGACCCGCTCGACCTCGCGGTCGTCGCCTCCGCCCTCATGGGCGCCTGCTTCGGCTTCCTGTGGTGGAACACCTCGCCCGCCAAGATCTTCATGGGTGACACCGGCTCGCTCGCCCTCGGCGGCGCGCTCGCGGGCCTCGCCATCTGCTCCCGCACGGAGTTCCTGATGGCGCTCCTCGGCGGCCTCTTCGTGCTCATCACGATGTCGGTCGTCATCCAGGTCGGTTCCTTCAAGATGACCGGCAAGCGGGTCTTCCGGATGGCACCACTGCAGCACCACTTCGAGCTCAAGGGCTGGTCCGAGGTACTGGTCGTGGTCCGCTTCTGGATCATCCAGGGCATGTGCGTGATCGTTGGTCTCGGTCTCTTCTACGCGGGATGGGCAGCCGACAAGTGACGTCCTGGCAGGACAAGAACATCACCGTCGCCGGTCTCGGCGTGAGCGGCATCAGTGCCGCCCGCGCCCTGGCCGGCCTCGGCGCAGTGGTGACCGTCGTCGACAACGGTGACGGTGACGCGCACCGCGTCCGGGCCGCCGAGCTCGAGTCGGAGGGCATCACCGTCCGCCTCGGCCGCCTCGCGGACGGCGGGCACGCGGGCGAGGTCCTGCCCGAGGGCACCGAACTGGTCGTCACCTCGCCCGGCTGGAAACCCGACAGCCCGCTGTTCGAGGCCGCGGCCGAAGCCGGCGTGGACGTGGTCGGGGACGTGGAGATCGCCTGGCTGCTGCGCGAGGTCGGCCAGGAGCGCCGCGCCGCACGGTCCGGCGAGGACGGGGCCGCGGCGCCCCGCAGGGCCCCGGCCCCCTGGCTCGCCATCACCGGCACCAACGGCAAGACCACCACCACCCAGATGCTGGCGTCGATCCTGAAGGCCGCGGGCCTGCGCACCGCCGCCGTCGGCAACATCGGCACCCCGATCATCGACGTGGTGCTCGGCGAGCAGGAGTACGACGTGCTCGCCGTCGAACTCTCCAGCTACCAGCTGCACTGGGCGCCCTCGCTGCGCGTCCACTCGGCGGCCGTGCTGAACCTGGCCCCCGACCACCTCGACTGGCACGGCTCGATGCAGGCGTACGCCGCCGACAAGGGCCGGATCTACGAGGGCAACACGGTCGCCTGCGTCTACAACGTCGCCGACCCGGCCACCGAGAACCTGGTCGTGGAGGCCGACGTCGAAGAGGGCTGCCGCGCGATCGGCTTCACCCTCGGCGCCCCCGGCCCCTCCATGCTCGGCGTCGTCGACGGCATCCTCGTCGACCGGGCCTTCGTGGAGAACCGGCAGAAGAACGCCCAGGAGCTCGCCGAGGTCACGGACGTCAACCCGCCGGCCCCGCACAACATCGCCAACGCGCTCGCCGCCGCGGCCCTGGCCCGCGCCTTCGGCGTGGAGCCGCGCGCCGTCCGCGACGGGCTGCGCGACTTCCGCCCCGACGCCCACCGCGTCGCGTACGTGGACGAGGTCGACTCGGTCACCTACATCGACGACTCCAAGGCCACCAACACGCACGCGGCCGAGGCCTCGCTCGCGGCCTTCGAGCCGGTCGTCTGGATCGCCGGCGGCCTCGCCAAGGGCGCGACCTTCGACGAGCTCGTGCAGAACGCCGCGAAGCGGCTGCGCGGCGCCGTGCTGATCGGCGCCGACCGGGCGCTCATCGCCGAGGCGCTGGCGCGACACGCCCCCGAGGTCCCGGTCGTCGACCTCGAACGGACCGACACTGGGGCGATGCTCGCAGCGGTCCGGGAAGCCGCCGCGCTCGCCGAGCCCGGCGACACGGTCCTGCTGGCACCTGCCTGCGCCTCGATGGACATGTTCGCGAACTACAACAAGCGTGGGGACGCATTCGCCGACGCGGTGCGCGAACTGGCCGCCGAGAACGCTGCGGACACGGCCTAGGCCGGGGGCTCCGGGACAGGTTCCCTCCGGCCGGCAGCTCGCCTCGTACGAGTGGAGGGGAAGATCACAGATGCCGGCCAAGCAGATGCTGCCGGGGCGGCGGCCGTCCGCCGTGAAGGCGCAGGGCCGCAAACGCCCTGCGGTGCGTTCGAAGCGGCCCGCCGGGCGCGGGCCGCTGGCCCGGCTGCGGCGTACGCAGCGGCAGTTGCAGAAGGCCTGGGACCGCCCGCTCACCGCCTATTACCTGATCTTCGGCAGTTCCCTGCTCATCACCGTGCTCGGCCTGGTGATGGTGTACTCGGCCTCGATGATCAAGGCCCTCCAGCTCGGCCTCGGCGACGCGTACTTCTTCAAGAAGCAGTTCCTGGCCGCCCTCATCGGTGGCGCACTCTTGATGGCCGCCTCCCGGATGCCGGTCAAACTGCACCGGGCGCTCTCGTACCCGGTGCTCGCCGGCACGCTCTTCCTGATGGTCCTGGTCCAGGTCCCGGGGATAGGCGTCTCGATCAACGGCAACCAGAATTGGATCTCCCTTGGCGGTCCGTTCATGCTCCAGCCCAGTGAGTTCGGCAAACTGGCCCTGATCCTGTGGGGCGCCGACCTGCTGGCGCGCAAGGGCGACAAGGGGCTGCTGAGCCAGTGGAAGCACCTGTTGGTGCCGCTGGTCCCGGTGGCCTTCCTGCTGCTCGGGCTGATCATGCTGGGCGGGGACATGGGCACCGCGATGATCCTCGGCGCCATCCTGTTCGGTCTGCTCTGGCTGGCCGGGGCCCCGACCCGGATGTTCGTCGGGGTGCTCGGCTTCGCGGGTGCGATCGTCGCACTGCTCATCAAGACGAGCCCGCACCGGATGGACCGGCTGGAATGCCTGGGGGCGACAGAACCGGGCAAGAACGACCTTTGCTGGCAGGCCGTTCACGGGATCTACGCCCTCGCCTCAGGTGGATGGTTCGGTTCCGGCCTGGGTGCAAGTGTGGAAAAATGGGGGCAACTACCCGAAGCCCACACCGACTTCATCTTCGCCATCACCGGGGAGGAACTGGGTCTGGCGGGGACGCTGTCGGTGCTCGCCCTGTTCGCGGCTCTAGGCTATGCGGGTATCCGCGTGGCCGGACGCACGGAGGATTCCTTCGTACGGTTTGCCGCGGGAGGCGTGACCACCTGGATCACGGCCCAGGCCGTGATCAACATCGGTGCGGTGCTCGGCCTGCTGCCGATCGCCGGAGTCCCGCTCCCGCTGTTCTCCTACGGAGGGTCAGCCCTGCTGCCGACCATGTTCGCGGTCGGACTGCTCATCGCCTTCGCGCGTGAGGAGCCGGCGGCGCGCGCGGCCCTCGCGATGCGACAGCCGAAGACCGGCTGGTGGCGGACCGGGGTGAGATGGAAGTCGATGAGACGGCGCGTCAAGAAGCGTCCGTCCGGAGAGCGGTGAAATTCGGTGCATGTCGTACTCGCCGGTGGGGGGACCGCCGGCCACATCGAGCCGGCGCTCGCCCTCGCGGACGCCCTGCGCAGGCAGGACCCTTCAGTGGGCATCACCGCCCTCGGCACGGAGCGCGGACTGGAAACCCGCCTGGTGCCGGAACGCGGCTACGAGCTGGGCCTGATCCCGGCCGTTCCGCTGCCCCGCAAGCCGACCCCGGAACTGATCACCGTCCCGGGACGGCTGCGCGGCACCATCAAGGCCGCGGAGGAGATCCTGATCCGCACCAAGGCCGACTGCGTCGTCGGCTTCGGCGGCTACGTGGCCCTGCCCGGCTACCTCGCGGCCAAGCGCCTCGGGGTGCCGATCATCGTCCACGAGGCCAACGCCAGGCCCGGACTGGCCAATAAGATCGGCTCCCGGTACGCGCACGCCGTCGCGGTCTCCACCCCCGACAGCAAGCTGCGCGGCGCCCGCTACGTGGGCATCCCGCTGCGCCGCTCCATCTCCACCCTGGACCGGGCCGCGGTCCGCCCGGAGGCGCGCGCCGCCTTCGGCCTGGACCCCAACCTGCCCACGCTGCTGGTCTCCGGCGGCTCGCAGGGCGCCCGTCGCCTCAACGAGACGATCCAGCAGGTCGCGTCGACCCTCCAGCGCTCCGGGATCCAGATCCTGCACGCCGTCGGGCCGAAGAACGAACTGCCGCGTGTCGACAACATGCCCGGGATGCCGCCGTATGTGCCGGTACCGTACGTGGACCGGATGGATCTCGCGTACGCCGCCGCCGACATGATGCTGTGCCGCGCGGGAGCGATGACCGTCGCCGAACTCTCCGCCGTCGGGCTCCCCGCCGCCTACGTCCCGTTGCCGATCGGCAACGGTGAACAGCGGCTCAACGCCCAGCCGGTGGTCAAGGCCGGCGGCGGCCTGCTCGTGGACGACGCGGAGCTGACGCCCGACTGGGTGCTCAGCCAGGTCCTCCCGGTGCTGTCCGACCCGCACCGCCTGTACGAGATGTCCCGGGCCGCCGGTGAGTTCGGCCGCCGGGACGCCGACGAGCTCCTGGTCGGCATGGTCTACGAGGCGATCGCGGCCCACAGATCCCGCTGAGGCGGGTAGCGAGACGCAGGAGGCAGGGAGTGGCCGGAGGGACGACCGCGCGGCGCGGAACACCGTTTTCTGATCGGTCCGGCCCGACTGCCCGCAAGGGCACCGGCGCTCCCAAGCCGCCGAAGCCTCCCAAGGCCCCGAAGGCCCCGAAGTCGGCTCGGGGGGCCGGCCCCCGGGGCCCCGGCGCACGCCTGCGCCGGGGCCCCGTGTTGGCCTCCCTGGCCGCCGCGGTGGTCCTCGTCGCGGGCGGCACCTGGGTGCTCTACGGCTCGTCCTGGCTCCGCGTGGAGAAGGTCACCGCCACCGGCATGGACGTGCTCACCTCCGAGCAGGTCCTCGGCGCCGCGGCCGTCCCGGTCGGCGCGCCCCTGGTGGGCGTCGACACCGAGGAGATCGAGGGCCGGGTCCGCGGCCGGCTGCCCCGCATCGATTCGGTCGACGTGGTGCGGGCCTGGCCGCACGGCATCGGTCTGAAAGTAACGGAACGCAAACCCGTCCTGCTCATCAAAAAGGACGCCAACTTCGTGGAAGTGGACGCATCGGGTGTGCGATTCGACACGGTTCCGAAAGCACCCGCGGGTGTTCCGGTCCTCGAATTGAACGCCGGTCGATCGCCGAGCGCCCGCCGCTTCGACGAGGAACGGCTGCTGCACGAGGCCGTACTCGTCGCGGGCGCCCTCCCGGAGCCGATCGCCAAGGAAACCGTGCAGGTCAAGGTGGGTTCCTACGATTCGGTCGTTCTGGAGCTCACCGGGGGCCGGTCTGTGACGTGGGGGAGCGGTGAACAGAGCGATGCGAAGGGACGTGCATTGAACGCTTTGTTGAAAGCCGCTCCCAAGGCCGCCCGCTTCGACGTGAGCGTCCCCACCGCCCCTGCTGCGTCCGGGAGTTGACGTCCGGTCCAACAGCGGCGCACCCTGGTTGGCCAGCGATACGGGTGATCACATAGGGTGAAAAGAAAAACGGGAGGTTCGGCGTGTTCGTTGAACACGCGCTACTTGTCGACTTAGTGTCCTGTTCGGAAGAGTCCGAGGAACAGGCACACCCCTAACCCTAAACTTCAGGGTGAGGGTTCGGGTCGGCGCGTTCGGACCGTCCCTATTTCGGCATCAGTCGTCGCAACGCAGGCCCGCGAGGCGGCGACACGTAACTCGAGGCGAGAGGCCTTCGACGTGGCAGCACCGCAGAACTACCTCGCAGTCATCAAGGTCATCGGTGTCGGCGGCGGTGGTGTCAATGCCATCAACCGAATGATCGAGGTCGGTCTCAAGGGCGTCGAGTTCATCGCCATCAACACGGACGCCCAGGCGCTGTTGATGAGCGACGCCGACGTCAAGCTCGACGTCGGCCGGGAACTCACCCGTGGCCTCGGCGCCGGCGCCAACCCGGCCGTCGGTCGCAAGGCGGCAGAGGACCACCGCGAGGAGATCGAGGAGGTCCTCAAGGGGGCCGACATGGTCTTCGTCACCGCCGGTGAGGGCGGCGGCACCGGCACCGGCGGCGCACCTGTCGTCGCCAACATCGCGCGCTCGCTGGGCGCCCTGACGATCGGTGTGGTCACCCGACCGTTCACCTTCGAGGGCCGGCGCCGCGCGAACCAGGCGGAGGACGGCATCGCCGAGCTCCGCGAAGAGGTCGACACCCTCATCGTCATCCCCAACGACCGACTGCTGTCCATCTCGGACCGCCAGGTCAGCGTGCTCGACGCCTTCAAGTCGGCCGACCAGGTCCTGCTCTCGGGCGTCCAGGGCATCACCGACCTCATCACCACCCCGGGTCTGATCAACCTCGACTTCGCCGACGTCAAGTCCGTGATGTCCGAGGCCGGCTCGGCCCTGATGGGCATCGGCTCGGCCCGCGGCGACGACCGCGCCGTGGCCGCCGCCGAGATGGCGATCTCCTCGCCGCTCCTGGAGGCGTCCATCGACGGCGCCCGTGGCGTGCTGCTCTCCATCTCCGGTGGCTCGGACCTCGGTCTCTTCGAGATCAACGAGGCCGCGCAGCTGGTCAGCGAGGCCGCGCACCCCGAGGCCAACATCATCTTCGGCGCCGTCATCGACGACGCGCTCGGCGACGAGGTACGGGTCACCGTCATCGCGGCCGGGTTCGACGGCGGACAGCCCCCGGCCCGCCGGGACAACGTCATCGGCGCCGCGTCCACCAAGCGCGAGGAGCCGGCCCCGGCTCCGGTCCGCGCCGCCGAGCCGGTCCGCCCGGCCTTCGGCGGCCTCGGATCGGTCACCCCGCGCGAGGAGCCCCCGGCTCCGGTCGAGCCGGCTCCGGTCGAGGTCCAGGCCCCCGCGCCGCAGGTCCCCACGGCCCGGCCGTACCAGGACAGCCCGGCCGAAGAGCTGGATGTTCCGGACTTCTTGAAGTGACACCAGAGCAGCATCACGTGGGCGGCGCCCACTTCGCCTTCACCGACCGGTGGGGCGGAGTGAGCGCCGTTCCGTACGAGGAGCTCAATCTCGGCGGCGCGGTCGGAGACGACCCGGCCGCCGTTCTCGCGAACCGGGCACGGGCGGCGAAGTCCCTGGGCCTGGCGCCGGACCGGGTGGTCTGGATGAACCAGGTGCACGGCCGGGACGTGGCCGTGGTGGACGGGCCCTGGGGTGCGGACGCCGAGGTCCCGGCGGTGGACGCGGTGGTGACCGCCCGTCGGGGGCTCGCCCTCGCGGTGCTCACCGCCGACTGCACGCCGGTCCTGCTGGCGGACCCGGTCGCCGGGGTCGTGGCGGCCGCCCACGCCGGGCGGCCGGGACTGGTCGCCGGGGTGGTGCCCGCCGCCGTCGAGGCGATGGTCGCCCTCGGGGCCGATCCCGGGCGGATCGTCGCCCGGACCGGACCGGCCGTCTGCGGACACTGCTACGAGGTGCCGGCCGAGATGCGGGAGGCGGTGGCGGACGTCGTCCCCGCCGCCCGGGCCGAGACGAGCTGGGGGACACCGGCCGTCGACGTGGTCGCCGGGGTGCACGCCCAGCTCGCCGAGGCGGGGGTGGTGAACAGTGGCCGTTCCCCGGTCTGCACACTGGAGTCGCGGGACCACTTCTCGTACCGCCGCGACCGGGTGACCGGACGCCTGGCCGGATATGTCTGGTTGACGGAGCTTTCCGGGGGGACGACCCCCGGACCGCCGGGGGAAAAGAAGAATGACGGATCGTAAGTCGGAGCTCGCCGAGAACCTGGCGCGGGTGGAGGAACGCATCTCGTCCGCGTGCGCGGCGGCGGGGCGGGGACGGGAAGAGGTGACGCTCATCGTGGTCACCAAGACCTACCCCGCGAGCGACGTACGACTGCTGGCGGACCTGGGCGTCCGTCATGTTGCGGAAAATCGTGACCAGGATGCCGCCCCCAAGGCCGCGGCCTGCGCGGATCTGCCGCTCAGCTGGCACTTCGTCGGTCAGTTGCAGACGAACAAAGTCCGTTCCGTGGCGGGATACGCGCACGTCGTGCAGTCGGTCGACCGGCCGAAGCTCGTGACCGCCCTCTCGGCGGCCGCGGTGAACGCGGGTCGGGAGCTCGGTTGCCTCGTGCAGATCGCCCTCGACGCGGAGTCGGGGGAGCGCGGGGCCCGCGGCGGCGCGGCGCCGGAACAGCTCGCGGAGTTGGCGGACCTCGTCGCCGGGGCCCCGGGACTGCGCATCGACGGCCTGATGACGGTCGCTCCGCTTTCCGGCCAGTACGCGGGCCGCGAACGGGCCGCCTTCGAGGGGCTGATGGAATTGTCATCCCGCATGCGCGTGGACCATCCGGCTGCCACGATGGTGTCGGCCGGGATGAGCGCAGACCTGGAACAGGCCGTGGCGGCCGGTGCGACACATGTACGCGTCGGCACTGCGGTACTCGGCGCGAGACCCCGGCTCGGGTAACGTCGCGAAGAAAGTCGGACCACAGCAGAAAATATGGTCATTCCCGCTGATGAGCGGGCAGACCTAGTGGATCGCGGGCAGTTGGTGACATTCGTGACACGGCGGCACCTGCGACAGGGCGATCCACCACAGAGCGGAGGACTCGGAGAATGGCCGGCGCGATGCGCAAGATGGCGGTCTACCTCGGCCTCGTGGAGGACGACCGGTACGACAACCCGGGGTACGACCCCGACGACGAGTTCGAGCCCGAGCCGGAGATGGAGCGGGCTCGGGAGCGGGATCGCCGACAGCAGCCCGTGCACCAAGCGCCCGTATCGGACGAACCGGTACGAGCACCACAGCCTCCGGCGCAGCGCGAACCTATCCCAATTCCGGTGGAAAGCGGACGTCCTGCGCGAATCGCCCCCGTGGCATCCATCACACCTGATCGTACGAACCTGGAGAAGAACGCCCCCGTGATCATGCCCAAGGTCGTCTCCGAGCGGGAGCCGTACCGCATCACGACGCTGCACCCCCGGACCTACAACGAGGCCCGTACCATCGGGGAACACTTCCGTGAGGGCACTCCGGTGATCATGAATCTCACGGAGATGGACGACACGGATGCGAAGCGTCTCGTGGACTTCGCCGCCGGACTCGTCTTCGGTCTGCACGGCAGCATTGAACGCGTGACACAGAAGGTGTTCCTGCTGTCGCCTGCTAACGTCGATGTCACGGCGGAGGACAAGGCCCGCATCGCGGAGGGCGGGTTCTTCAACCAAAGCTAGACCGATCCGTCAGACACGGGGCCGGGAACACAGCGGGAGCAGGGGAGAGGGAAGCACGGAATGGGTGTCGCACTGCAAGTGATCTACTTCGCCTTGGGGTGCTTCCTCGTCGTGCTGATCTTCCGCCTGGTCATGGACTACGTGTTCCAGTTCGCACGTTCCTGGACACCCGGCAAGGCGATGGTGGTCGTACTGGAGGCCACCTACAGCGTCACCGATCCACCGCTCAAGCTTCTTCGGCGGGTCATTCCGCCGTTGCGTCTCGGGGGCGTGGCACTCGACCTGTCCTTCTTCGTTCTGATGATCATCGTTTACATCCTCATCAGTTTCGTGCGCACCGCTGCGAGCGGCTTGTGAACGATGTGCTTCCCCGCGGGCGCGGGGACAGTCCCGATACGGTCTTGCCGACTGCCGACGACTACGTAGAGGTGAAGAAGACATGCCGCTGACTCCCGAGGACGTGCGGAACAAGCAGTTCACGACCGTCCGCCTCCGAGAAGGCTATGACGAGGACGAGGTCGATGCCTTCCTCGACGAGGTCGAGTCCGAACTGACGCGCCTGCTGCGCGAGAACGAGGACCTGCGCGCCAAGCTGGCCGCCGCCACGCGTGCCGCCGCGCAGAACCAGCAGCAGCAGGGCATGCGCAAGGCCGAACCCCAGGACCAGCGAGGCCCCGGCGCCCCCGTGCCCGCGGCCATATCCGGCCCGCCGCAGCAGCAGCAGCCGCAGATGGGCCCGCCGCAGCTCCAGGGCGGCCCGCCGCAGCTCCCGGGTGGCCAGCCGCAGCTTCCGCCGGGCCCCGGCGGCCAGGGCCAGCAGGGCCCCGGCCCGATGGGCGGCCCCATGGGCGGTCCCATGCAGCAGCACCCCATGGGTGGACCCCAGGGCATGCAGCAGCAGCCCATGGGCGGCCCCCAGGGCATGCAGCAGCAGTCGATGGGCGGCCAGAACCCGCTCGGCCAGCAGATGCAGCCCATGGGCCAGCAGATGCAGCCGATGGGCCAGCAGATGCAGCCGATGGGGCAGCAGATGCAGCAGATGCAGCAGCCGCAGCTCCCGCAGCAGGGCCCCGGTGGCGACAGCGCCGCCCGTGTCCTGTCGCTGGCGCAGCAGACCGCCGACCAGGCGATCGCGGAGGCCCGCTCCGAGGCCAACAAGATCGTCGGCGAGGCCCGGTCGCGCGCCGAGGGCCTGGAGCGGGACGCCCGCGCCAAGGCCGATGCGCTGGAGCGGGACGCGCAGGAGAAGCACCGCGTCGCGATGGGCTCCCTGGAGTCCGCCCGCGCCACGCTGGAGCGCAAGGTCGAGGACCTGCGGGGCTTCGAGCGCGAGTACCGTACGCGTCTGAAGTCCTACCTGGAGTCGCAGCTGCGCCAGCTGGAGACCCAGGCGGACGACTCGCTGGCCCCGCCGCGGAACCCGGCCGGTCCCGCGCTGCCGCCGTCGCCGTCGCCCTCGATGGCTCCGGCCGGTGCGATGGGCCACTCCATGGGCGGTCCCTCGATGGGTGGCCCGTCCCCCATGGGCGGTCCCTCCCCGATGGGTGCCCCGTCCTACGGCGGCAACCAGCAGCAGATGTCCCCGGCGATGACCCAGCCGATGGCTCCGGTCCGGCCGGCTGCGCCGCAGCCGATGCAGGCGCCGTCGCCGATGCGGGGCTTCCTGATCGACGAGGACGACAACTAGGCGCCGCCGGCGTTCTGCGGTCGGCAGCCGCGCTCTACGGGCCGGGCCCGGTTCCCCTTCGGGGGCACCGGGCCCGGCCCGTTTCGCTGCCCTGCGCCTCAATCGCCGGCGAGGCTGAAAGATCCGGGGCTCCGCCCCGAACCCCGCGCCTCAAACGCCGGCGAGGCTGGGAATTCAGCCCCTCCGGCGTTTGAGGCGCGGGGTCTGGGGCGGAGCCCCAGGACACGGCGGGGCAGACGAAAGCGGCCCGTCCCCCCGGGAGGGAACGGGCCGCTCGGGGCGGGGCTACGCCTTGCGGAGGCGGAACGTCAGGCCGAGGGGCTCGTCCGTGAACGGGTCACCGTACGTGCCGTCGGCCTCGCCGGACGCGAAGTCCGTGGCGAGCACTTCGTCCGCGATGAGGCCGGCGTGGTCCGTCAGGGCCGTCACGACCTCCGGGTCCGCGGAGGACCAGCGGAGCGCGATGCGGTCCGCCACGTCGAGGCCGGAGTTCTTCCGGGCCTCCTGGATCAGGCGGATCGCGTCACGGGCCAGGCCCGCCAGCCGCAGCTCCGGGGTGATCTCCAGGTCCAGGGCGACCGTCGCGCCCGAGTCGGACGCCACCGACCAGCCCTCGCGCGGGGTCTCCGTGATGATGACCTCCTCCGGCGAGAGGGAGATCTCCTCACCGTTCAGCGAGATCACCGCCGAGCCGGCCCGCAGGGCCAGGGACAGCGCCGCCGCATCGGCCGCGGCCACGGCCTTGGCGACGTCCTGGACGTCCTTGCCGAAGCGCTTGCCCAGCGCCCGGAAGTTCGCCTTCGCCGTCGTGTCGACCAGGGACCCGCCGACCTCCGACAGGGAGGCCAGGGAGGAGACGTTCAGCTCCTCCGTGATCTGGGACTGCAGCTCGGGGGAGAGCGCGTCGAAGCCCACCGCTCCGACCAGGGCCCGGGACAGGGGCTGGCGGGTCTTGACGCCCGACTCGGCACGCGTCGCCCGGCCCAGCTCCACCAGGCGGCGGACCAGCTGCATCTGCTGGGACAGCGCCGGGTCGATCGCCGTGGTGTCCGCGACCGGCCAGGTGGAGAGGTGGACCGACTCCGGGGCGTCCGGGGTCACCGGGACGACCATGTCCTGCCAGACCCGCTCCGTGATGAACGGGGTCAGCGGGGCGAGCAGGCGCGTCACGGTCTCGACCACGTCGTGGAGGGTCCGCAGCGCGGCCGCGTCGCCCTGCCAGAAGCGGCGGCGCGAGCGGCGGACGTACCAGTTGGACAGGTCGTCCACGAACGCGGAGAGGAGCTTGCCCGCGCGCTGGGTGTCGTACGACTCCATCGCCTCGGTGACCTCGGCGACGAGCGCGTGGAGCTCCGAGAGCAGCCACCGGTCGAGGACCGTGCGGTCGGCCGGGGCCGGGTCGGCGGCGGACGGAGCCCAGTTCGACGTGCGGGCGTACAGGGCCTGGAAGGCGACCGTGTTCCAGTACGTGAGGAGCGTCTTGCGGACGACCTCCTGGATCGTGCCGTGGCCCACGCGCCGCGCCGCCCACGGGGAGCCGCCGGCCGCCATGAACCAGCGCACCGCGTCCGCGCCGTGCTGGTCCATGAGCGCGATCGGCTCCAGGGTGTTGCCCAGGTGCTTGGACATCTTGCGGCCGTCCTCGGCGAGGATGTGACCGAGGCAGACCACGTTCTCGTAGGAGGACTTGTCGAAGACGAGGGTGCCGACCGCCATCAGCGTGTAGAACCAGCCGCGCGTCTGGTCGATGGCCTCCGAGATGAACTGCGCCGGATAGCGCTTCTCGAAGATCTCCTTGTTCTTGTGCGGGTAGCCCCACTGCGCGAACGGCATCGAGCCCGAGTCGTACCAGGCGTCGATGACCTCCGGCACGCGGACCGCTTCGAGCGAGCAGCCCTCGTGCGTGCAGGTGAAGGTCACCTCGTCGATGTACGGGCGGTGCGGGTCCAGGCCGGAGACGTCCGTGCCCGTCAGCTCGCTCAGCTCCGTGCGCGAGCCCACGCAGGTGAGGTGGTTCTCCTCACAGCGCCAGATCGGCAGCGGGGTGCCCCAGTACCGGTTGCGGGACAGCGCCCAGTCGATGTTGTTGTTCAGCCAGTCGCCGAAGCGGCCCTGCTTGACCGAGTCGGGGAACCAGTTCGTCTTCTCGTTCTCCCGCAGCATCGCGTCCTTGACGGCGGTGGTGCGGATGTACCAGGACGGCTGCGCGTAGTAGAGCAGGGCCGTGTGGCAGCGCCAGCAGTGCGGGTAGCTGTGCTCGTAGGCGATGTGCTTGAAGAGCAGGCCGCGCGCGTCGAGGTCGGCGGTCAGCTTCTCGTCGGCCTTCTTGAAGAAGACGCCGCCGACCAGCGGCACATCCTCCTCGAAGGTGCCGTCGGGGCGGACCGGGTTCACGACGGGCAGGCCGTACGCGCGGCAGACCGCGAGGTCGTCGGCGCCGAAGGCGGGGGACTGGTGGACCAGACCGGTGCCGTCCTCGGTCGTGACGTACTCGGCGTTCACGACGTAGTGGGCGGGCTCGGGGAACTCGACGAGGGAGAACGGACGCTCGTACGTCCAGCGCTCCATCTCCTTGCCCGTGAAGGTCTGGCCGGTGGCCTCCCAGCCCTCGCCCAGGGACTTCTCCAGCAGCGGCTGGGCGACGACCAGCTTCTCTGAGTCCTCGCCGCCGGTACGGCGGACGACGACGTACGTGACCTCGGGGTGCGCGGCCACGGCGGTGTTCGACACCAGGGTCCACGGGGTGGTCGTCCAGACCAGCAGCGCCGCCTCGCCCGCGAGCGGGCCGGAGGTCAGCGGGAAGCGTACGTAGACCGAGGGGTCCACGACCGTCTCGTAGCCCTGGGCCAGCTCGTGGTCCGAGAGGCCGGTGCCGCAGCGGGGGCACCAGGGGGCGACGCGGTGGTCCTGGGTGAGCAGGCCCTTGTTGAAGATCTCCTTGAGCGACCACCACACGGACTCGACGTACTCGGGGTCCATGGTCCGGTAGGCGTCGTCCAGGTCGACCCAGTAGCCCATCCGGGTCGTGAGCTCGGTGAACGCGTCGGTGTGGCGGGTCACGGACTCGCGGCACTTGGCGTTGAACTCGGCGATGCCGTACGCCTCGATGTCCTGCTTGCCGTTGAAGCCCAGCTCCTTCTCGACGGCGAGCTCGACGGGCAGGCCGTGGCAGTCCCAGCCGGCCTTGCGGGCCACGTGGTAGCCGCGCATGGTGCGGAACCGGGGGAAGACGTCCTTGAAGACGCGGGCCTCGATGTGGTGCGCGCCGGGCATGCCGTTCGCGGTGGGCGGGCCCTCGTAGAAGACCCATTCGGGGCGGCCCTCGGACTGCTCCAGGGTCTTGGCGAAGGTCTTGCTCTCGCGCCAGAAGTCGAGGACGGCGTGCTCAAGGGCAGGCAGGTCGACCTGGGCGGGTACCGGGCGGTACTGCGGCGGTGTGGTCATGAGGCTGAACTCTTCCTCCGGCGGGGTGTCAATTCCGTCCGGAGGGACGAGAGCACTGCTGCTCCCGCGGTACCACCCTCCTTGGCCGCCGGACGGATCCGGTGGCCCCCTCATTGGGGTGCGAAGCCGGTTCTACTCGCCGTACGGGGATCCCGTGCGGGCTTTCTTCCGGCGGCTCAGGGGTGATCCTTCACATCGCGCTCGCCCCCGGGCTCTCACCGTCCCCGGGTCGCTCCTGGCTGCGTACGACGCTACTCGTCCCCGTCCATGCCTTTCGCTGGGCCCAGTGTACGGGCCCGGGGGCCGCACGGCAGACCGGTTTACGGGGCCCCGTGCGCGGGCCGCCGGCCCGGCGTGGCGGGGTCCCGGGAAGGGTCCGCGGGCGACCCAGGCGCGCCCCCGGAGTGACCCGAATGGGCCTGCGCCGCCGCTTCCGACTCGGGTGGGGCGGGAGTGGCGGATTACCGGGGCTCCTGATGGGCACAACGGATGCAGGTTGACCTCGATGGATGCGTGCCCCGTTGCCGCGGGGCCGGTGTCGATTTATCGTTCCGGCACGATTCGCGAGCAAAGATCACAGTATGTGAAGGGGCCGCGGCCATGGTGGCGAAGAAGACCGCCGGGAGTACTGCCAAGAAGGCCGTCGGGAAGGCCGCCGGGAAGGCGGCGGTGTCCGAGGACGCGGCTCCCGCCAAGAAGGCGACCGCTGCCCGAAGGACCGCTGCCGGCGCGCTCGCTCCGGACGGGAAGGCGACCGCCGTCGAGAAGACGACCGCTGTCAAGAAGACGACCGCCGTCGAGAAGCGGACGGCCACGGCCAAGAAGGCCGCGGCCGAGGGGGCGGCACATGCCGCGAAGAAGACGGGAGTCCGAAAAGTGGTTGCCAAGAAGAGCGCAGGTACGGCGAGGAAGACGGCCGCGGCCGCCACCAGCGGGCTCCCCAAGGCACGGGCCACGGCGGCCCTGGCCCCCGGCGAGCTCGCCGTACGGCCCGGGGAGGACCCCTGGACCCCCAAGGAGGTCGAGGACGCCCGTGCGGAGCTCCTGACGGAGGTGCTGCGGCTGCGGGCCGAGCTGGACGCCTCGGAGGCGGCGATCTCCGGTCTGATGCGGGACTCCGGGGACGGCGCGGGCGACGACCAGGCCGACACGGGCACCAAGAACATCACCCGCGAGTCCGAGCTGGCCCTCGCGGCGAACGCCACCTCGATGCTGGAGCAGACCGAGCGGGCCCTGGAACGGCTGGAGGCGGGCACGTACGGCCTCTGCGAGAACTGCGGGCAGCCCATCGGGAAGGCCAGGATGCAGGCCTTCCCGCGGGCCACCCTGTGCGTGGACTGCAAGCAGAAGCAGGAACGGCGGCACTAGGTCGCCTCTTTCGGATCTTGTCGGGCGTCGCGGCCCCGGCAAGATCTGAAAGAGACGGCCTAGGGGGAGAGGTGGGGCGGGCGGCGTGCGGGGGCCCTGACGTACCCTCGTGTTTCGTCAGGGTCCAGGAGGAGCCTGGTTCGAGCTAGTTCGAGGGACTCACGTGGCAGAGGCGGAGCGCATCATCGGTACGCCGGAGGTCGGGGACGACACCCAGCCGGAGTCCGCCGGGCCCAAGGGGCGCCGTCGGATCACGGCTCTGCTCGTCGTGGCGGTGCTCGCCTACCTGCTCGACCTCGGCAGCAAGATGCTGGTCGTGGCGAAGCTGGAGCACCAGCCGCCGATCGAGATCATCGGTGACCTGCTGAAGTTCGAGGCGGTCCGCAACCCGGGCGCCGCCTTCGGTTTCGGTGAGGCCTTCACCATCATCTTCACCTGCATCGCGGCCTCGGTGATCGTGGTGATCGTGCGGCTGGCCCGCAAGCTCTACAGCCTGCCGTGGGCGATCGCCCTGGGCCTGCTGCTGGGCGGTGCACTGGGCAACCTGACCGACCGGATCTTCCGTTCGCCGGGCGTGTTCCGGGGCGCGGTCGTCGACTTCATCGCGCCCGCCCACTTCGCCGTCTTCAACCTCGCGGACTCGGCGATCGTGTGCGGCGGCATCCTGATCGTCCTGCTGTCCTTCAAGGGTCTGGACCCGGACGGGACCGTCCACAAGGACTGATCGCGGGCCGGCTCGTCCGCCCCGTCCTGCATACTCGACGGGTGAGTACGATTCCCGAGATCCGCACCCTGCCCGTTCCCGATGGCCTCGAGGGCGAGCGCGTCGACGCCGCCATCGCCCGTATGTTCGGTTTCTCCCGGACGAAGGCGGCCGAAATCGCGGCTGCGGGAAAGGTGACGGTCGACGGCAACGTCGTCGGGAAGTCCGAGCGCGTGCACGGTGGCGCCTGGCTCGAAGTCGAGATGCCCGCGCCGCCGCGGCCCGTCGAGGTCGTGGCCGAGCCCGTCCCCGGCATGGAGATCATCCATGACGACGACGACATCGTCGTCATCATGAAGCCGGTGGGCGTCGCCGCCCACCCGAGCCCCGGCTGGACCGGCACCACCGTCATCGGTGGCCTCGCCGCGGCCGGCTACCGCATCTCCACCTCCGGTGCGTCCGAGCGCCAGGGCATCGTGCACCGCCTCGACGTCGGCACGTCCGGCCTGATGGCCGTCGCGAAGTCGGAGCGCGCCTACACCTCGCTCAAGAACCAGTTCCGCGAGCGGATCGTGGACAAGCGCTACCACGCGCTGGTGCAGGGCCACCCGGACCCGATGAGCGGCACGATCGACGCGCCGATCGGCCGCCACCCCAGCGCGGACTACAAGTGGGCGGTGATCCAGGAAGGCAAGGCGTCCGTCACCCACTACGACCTGATCGAGGCCTTCCGCGCCGCCTCGCTGCTCGACATCAAGCTGGAGACCGGGCGCACGCACCAGATCCGCGTGCACATGTCCGCGCACCGGCACCCCTGCGTCGGCGACCTGACCTACGGCGCCGACCCGACCGTCGCCAAGCGGCTCGGCCTCACCCGGCAGTGGCTGCACGCGGTGCGCCTCGGCTTCGAGCACCCGTCGGACGGGCAGTGGGTCGAGTTCGAGAGCACCTACCCGGCGGACCTGCAGCACGCGCTGGACGTGATCCGGGCGGAGAGCGAGTGACCTCGCCGGTCGAGGGCGCGGTCGAGGTGCGGGTCGCCGCCTCGGAGGAGGACCTGAAGTCCTGCTTCGCGGTGCGGTCCGAGGTCTTCGTGGTCGAGCAGTCGGTACCGGAGTCGATCGAGTACGACGCGTACGACGCGGACGCGGTGCACGTCCTGGCCGTGGGCGCGGACGGGGTGCCGCTGGGCACCGGGCGGCTGCTGCACGGGGACGCGGCGCTGGCGAAGACCGGCGGCGCGCAGGGCGTGGGCTCGCTGGGACGGCTGGCCGTCCGGAAGACCGCGCGCGGGTTGGGCGTCGGTGTGGCGCTGGTCCGCGCGATCGAGGCGGAAGCGGCCCGTCGGGGCCTGGCGGCGGTCGACCTGGGCGCGCAGACGCATGCGCTGGGCTTCTACGAGCGGCTCGGTTACGTGGCCTACGGCCCGGAGTTCCAGGACGCAGGCATCCCGCACCGCGCGATGCGCCGCCCCCTGCCGTAGCCGTAGCCGCAGGCCCTGCCCGGCGCCTCAATCGCCGGCGAGGCTGAAGCACCGGGGCTCCGCCCCCGAACCCCCGCGCCTCAAACGCCGGCGGGGCTGGATCTTTCAGCCCCGCCGGCGATTGAGGCGCGGGCGCGGAGCGCCGTCGGGGTTCGGGCGGAGCCCGACACGGAGCCGCGGCCCCGTCACCGCACGAGCCAAGCGCAGCGGACTGGCAGGGTGGGGGAGTGGATCAGCTTGCTCTGCTGTTCGTGCTCCTGCTCGGAGCCGTGGTCACGGTCCCGCTCGGGGACCGGCTCGGACTGCCCGCGCCCATCCTGATGACCATCGGCGGGGTGGTCCTCGCGCTGGTGCCGGCCGTACCGAACGTCGAGATCCCGCCCGAGTTCATCCTGCCCCTGGTGCTGCCGCCGCTGCTCTACGCCTCCGTGCAGCGCACGTCCTGGCGGCAGTTCGCCGCCAACGTCCGGCCCATCCTCCTGCTGGCCGTGGCCCTCGTGTTCGTCACCACCGGAGCCGTGGCCGCCGTCGCCAACGCCGTCGTGCCCGGGCTGCCGATCGCCGCCGCCCTGGCCCTCGGCGCGCTCGTCGCCCCGCCCGACCCGGTGGCCGCCACCGCCGTCGCCGGATCGCTCGGGCTGCCCCGCCGGATGGTGTCGATCCTGGAGGGCGAGGGGCTCTTCAACGACGTGACCGCGATCGTGCTGTACCACGTGGCCGTCGCCGCCGTCGTGAGCGGCAGTTTCTCCTGGCCGCAGGCGCTGGGGGAGTTCGTGCTCTCCGCCGTGGTGGCCGTGGCCGTCGGGCTCGCGCTCGGCTGGATCGCCAACCGGCTCATGGGGGGCCTCGGCGACGCCACCCTGCAGATCGGGCTGACGCTGCTGGTGCCGTTCGTCGCGTACGTGGTGGCCGAGGAGCTCCAGGGCTCGGGGGTGCTGGCCGTGCTGACGACGGCCCTGTTCCTCGCCGAGTACGCGAGCGACGCCGACGACGTGCTGGGGCGCCTCGCCGGGCACACCTTTTGGGAGGTCGTCGACATGCTGGTCACCGGCGTGGCCTTCGGTCTGATCGGGCTGGAGCTGCACAACGTCTTCGGCACGGCCGAGGACCGGGTGTGGGAGATGGCCGGGTGGGCGGCGATCGTGGTCGCGGTGGTGGTCGGCGTGCGGCTGGTGTGGCTGCTGCCGGCCGGCTGGCTCGCCCAGCGGCTGCACCAGCGGCGCGACTACGACGAGGAGATCCCGCTGAGCTGGCGGGAGAGCGTGGTGATGTGGTGGGCCGGGATGCGCGGGGTGGCCTCGGTGGCCCTGGCGCTGGCCATTCCGCTGCGGACGGACGCCGGTGAGCCCTTTCCCGGGCGGGACCAGATCATCTTCATCGCCTTCGCGGTGATCATGACGACCCTGGTGTGCCAGGGGCTGACCCTCCCGTGGCTCGTACGGCGGCTCGGTGTGGAGGCCGACACGGACGCCGAGCGGGACGCGGAGCGGCAGCTGGCGATCCGCGCGGCCAAGGCGGCGAAGCGGCGGCTGAAGGAGATCGAGGAGGTGGAGGACCTTCCGGAGGACCTGGTCGAGCAGCTGTACCGGCGCGCCTACGACGTGGGGGCCCGGATCAGCCCCGACATGGTGGACGAGGAGCGGCGCGAGGCGTACGCGAAGCGCGTGGAGCGGCTCCACCACGTCCAGCGGATCCAGCGGGAGATGATGTCGGCCGCCCGCCACGAGGTCCTGGCCGCCCGCAGTGAGCCCGGCTCCGACCCGGAGATCGTGGACCGGGTGCTGCGGCATCTCGACGTGCGCAGCCTGCGGGCCCCTTGAGCGGGGGCCCCGCCGTGAACACCGGGCCCCGGACACCGGCGTGGCTCCGGGACCGGGGCTCGGCCACGGACTCCGCGCCTCAATCGCCGGCGGGGCTGGGGTGATGCTCCTCACGCGCCCCGGCCGGCCCGGTCACGAGGCGTTCCAGTCCGCGGAGGAAGCGGACGTACGGGGACCAGCGGGCCGGGCGGGCGAGGGTGCCCGTGCAGGCCAGTTCGGCGCGGTCCAGGCTGTCCTCCAGGACCGCGTCGTGCATCGCGCGGATGGCCAGCGGCCAGGTGATGCGGCTGAGGCCGCTGAGGTTCATCGCGATGGTGTGCCGCAGCACGGTGTGCTCGGCGTCGACGGGCAGCGCGGCGTACTCGTGGAAGCCGCGGAATCCCCCGGGGCCGGTGAAGGCGAACCGCACCCAGGTCCCCGGCACATAGGCGGCGACCGTGTAGCGCACCGGCCCGTGTCCGCCCGCCGCTCCGACCCCGAGGGGGCGGTCGAGCTCCATCTCCTCCCACAGGTGGTGGGGCCACAGCCGGTCGTCCTCGCCGCTGGACAGCGTGTCGATGAGCGCGCCGACCTCGCTCTCCTTCGCCGCGATCACGCGTTCGTGCAAGTTGTAGACGCCCATGGACGGTCCTCCCCTTCGCATTATTAGAGAGGCTCCTCTAATAATCTGGAGGGTACTCTCTGATTCATGGCGAGACCACCCCGCTTCGACACCGACCAGATCCTCGACGCCGCCGTCCGGCTGGCCGCCTCCGCCGGGCCGGGCGGCGTGACCGTGTCCGCCGTCGCCCAGGCGATCGGCGCGCCCAGCGGCTCCATGTACCACCGTTTCGCCGGGCGCAGCGCCCTGCTCGCCGAGGTGTGGCTGCGCAGCGTCGAGCGGTTCCAGGAGGGCTACTTCGCCCGACTGCACGGCGACGCCGACCCCCGCCGGGCCGCCCGCGCGGCCGCCCGGCACGTGGTGGGGTGGAGCCGCGCCCATCCCGAGGAGGCCGCCCTCCTGCTGTACGGCCCGTGGGAGTTCGGTCGCGCCGGCTGGTCGCAGGAGCACATCGGCCGGGCCGACTCGGGCAACGAGCGGGTGTTCGCGGCCATCGCCGCCGTCGCCGCCGCCCTCGGCGCGACCGAGCCCCAGGACCGGGACCGTGTCGCCCTGGCCCTGATGGACCTCCCGCTCTCGGTCGTCCGCCGGCACCTGCGCGGCGGCGGCACGCTGCCGCCGCACGCCGAGGACCTCGCCGAGGAGTGTGCGGCCGCGCTCCTCCCCGCCGCCCCCTAGGGCCGCTCCGCGGCCGGGGTCGTGGCGATGCGGGGGAGGGCGTACGGGTGCTCGGCCACCAGCCAGGTGATCAGGCGCTCGCGGACCGCGCAGCGCAGCGTCCAGAGGTCGTCGGCGTCCTTCGCCGTGACCACGGCGCGGACCTGGACCGTGTGCGGTGTGGTGTCCGTCACGGCCAGCCCGCCGCCGCGGCCGTCCCACTCCGGGATTTCCGTCAGGACGTGCTGGAGCCGCTCCCGCATCAGGTCGATCGGCGCGCCGTGGTCCAGGTGCCAGAAGACCGTGCCGGTCATCTGCGCGCCGCCGCGCGACCAGTTCTCGTAGGGCTTGCTCGTGAAGTAGGACACGGGCATCGTGATGCGCCGCTCGTCCCAGGTGCGGACCGTCAGGAAGGTCAGGGTGATCTCCTCGACCCGGCCCCACTCCTCGTCGACCACCACCGTGTCGCCGATGCGGACGGTGTCGCCGAAGGCGATCTGGAGGCCGGCGAAGAGGTTGCTCAACGAGGCTTGGGCGGCGATGCCCGCCACGATGCCGAGGACGCCCGCGGAAGCCAGCAGCGAGGCGCCGAGCGCACGCATCGGGGGGAAGGTCAGCAGCATCGCCGCCGCGGCGACCACGACCAGCACCGCCGTGACCACCCGGTGGATCAGCGTGACCTGGGTGCGGACCCGGCGCACCCGGGCCTCGTCCTCGGTCGCCGCCGCGTAGCGCGCGTACGTCGAGTCGACCACGGCCGTCGCGATGCGCACCGCGAGCCAGGCCGCGGAGGCGATCAGGACCAGGGTGAGGAACCGGCCGACGCCGAAGGCGTGGTCGGGCAGGATTCCGGCCCACCGGTAGGAGGCCCTGAGCAGCGAGGTGCACAGGACGACCTGGAAGGGCAGCCGGCAGCGGCGCAGAAGGCCCCACAGGGGGGTCTCGGTGTGCCGGGCGTCGGCCCGGCGCAGCAGCAGGTCGAGCAGCCAGCCCGCGATCAGGGTGGCGACCAGTGCGCCGCCGATGACCGTGACGGGGCGCAGGACGTTCTCCATCTCCATGGGTACGAACGTAGCGGGAAGCGGTCCGCGGGCCCCGTGTCCCCGGCGGCTGGCACGATGGAGGCATGAACATCATGCTTTTCCATTCGACGTACGGGCTGCGGCCCGCGGTGCACGCGGCGGCCGACCGGCTGCGCGCGGCCGGGCACCAGGTCCAGGTGCCGGATCTCTTCGAGGGACGCACCTTCGGGACCGTCGAGGAGGGCATGGCCCACCAGGACGAGATCGGCCGTGACGAACTGCTGAAGCGCGCGGTGCTGGCCTCCGCCCCCTACTCGGACCAGGGACTGGTCTACGCGGGCTTCTCCTTCGGCGGTTCGCTCGCCCAGCACTTGGCGATGGCCGACGAGAAGGCGCGCGGGCTGCTGCTCCTGCACGGGACCGCGGACCTGGAGGACGACGCCTCGGTGGACGAGCTGCCCGTGCAGCTGCACATCGCGGACCCGGATCCCTTCGAGCCGCACGACTGGCTGACGGCCTGGTACCTGCGGATGCAGCGCGCGGGAGCCGACGTGGAGGTCCACAGCTACCCGGGTGCCGGGCACCTGTTCACCGACCCGGAGCTGGACGACTACGACGCCGAGGCCGCCGAGCAGCTCTGGAAGGTCGCCATCGGCTTCTTGGGCAGCCTGTAGGCGCGCGGCGCGAAGGCGGAAGGGCCCGGCCCGGCGGATGCCGGACCGGGCCCTCGTCGTCGGGAGGTCAGCCCGCGCGGTACGCGGTCCAGCTGCTCGACATGCGAGCGACCTGGCCGGCGGTGAACTGGTACATGCAGGAGTCGTACGTGTAGTCCATGAAGTTGCGGATCGGGTCCGCGCCCGGCTTGCTCGTGCAGCTGTCGCGCCCGGTCGGGCACTCGTACGCGGCGCTCTTCTCGGCCGGGGTGTCGGAGACGTAGTCGCCGTTGCCGTTACAGCCGCCCTGGAAGGTGTGGTACAGCCCCAGCCAGTGGCCGACCTCGTGGGTGGCGGTGTCACCCTCGTTGTAGTTGGCCGAGGAGCCGCCCGGCAGCGAGCTGTCGAGCACGACCACGCCGTCCATCTTCGGGCTGGAGGCGTAGGACGTCGGGAAGGTCGCCCAACCGAGCAGGCCGCCGGAGAGCTTGGCGGTGTAGAGGTTGAGCGCGCCCGGGCCGCCCTTGCGCAGGGTGTTCTTCATGTCCTTCTCGGCCTGGGAGCCGGAAGCCAGGTTGTACCAGGTGGCGTTGTCCGTGTAGTCGGTGGCCGCCAGGGTGAACTGGAAGTTCGTGTTGACGTTGCCGGTGCCCTGGCCGCCGTAGGCCGCGTTGAGGACCGCGAGCTGCTTGCTGACGTCCGTGGCCGTCAGCTTTCCGGTGGTGCCGGAGTGCACGACGTGGAAGTACACGGGAATGTTCACGACGGCCTCGGCGGCCGCCAGGCTGCGCTGCGGCTGGTTCTTGAGGGCTTTGTCCAGCTTGGCCTGGAGGTCGGTGTCCATGGCCTTCGCCTGCGCGTCGCTGATCGCGTTGGGCTCGTCCGCGTGCTCGTCGTGGGCGCGGGCGACGCGGGCGTTCGCGGCGCCGGAGGCGGCGGGCCGGTCGGCGCAGACCTCGGCGGGGGACTTGGATGCCGCGAGCGTGGTGGGGGCCGCGAGCGGGGTGAAGGCCAGGGTTCCGGCCAGAACTGCCGTGCCCATCAGGCGGCGGCGGAGAAGGGGGGATATGCGGGCAACTGCGCGCACGTGTGCTCCTCGCGTGGGGGGTGTGGTGGGGGGTGGGTGGGGGGTGGTGGCCTGAAGATCTTCTTCAGCTGGCGCGAAGCTTATGTGTGCATGACATATTCAGGTCAAGTGGCTTACGTAAAAGATTTGTTGCTTCTGACGCACATGGGGCGCCTGGTATGTACCAGACGCCCCATGTGGCAAGAGAATTGACGGTCGATCAGCGGACGGGCTGGTGCACCCGTTCCACCTTCTGGGTCCCGTTCAGCGTCCGGTACGACCGGCTCCACGCGGATGTGGCACCCGGCTGCCGCTTGTCGGACACCACGTAGTAGTCCATCTGCGAGCGCTCCGCCGTCACGTCCAGCACGCCGTAGCCGTGCGCGTCCATGTCGAGCCACTTCACGTGCCAGTTGGCGGCCTTGATGGCCGACTCGGCGACCAGCGAGAGGGTGTCCGGCAGGACGTGCAGAATGTCGTCGAGGTTGTCGGAGGTCACCGAGGTGACCACGAACTCGGTCGCCGCCGTGCCCGAGCCCGGGTACGTGGCCATGTTCATCGGGACCTCGTTCGCCCAGGCCATGTGGATGTCACCGGTCAGGAA
This sequence comes from Streptomyces sp. NBC_00273, assembly GCF_036178145.1. Classification (NCBI taxonomy): domain Bacteria; kingdom Bacillati; phylum Actinomycetota; class Actinomycetes; order Kitasatosporales; family Streptomycetaceae; genus Streptomyces; species Streptomyces sp. NBC_00273. The sequence continues at coordinate 6,965,753 of NZ_CP108067.1, forward strand.
CACGGTGTTCTTGATGCCCCGGTCCTTCAGGTGTCCCAGCAGCTCCTTGCGGTCGTCCGTGTAGCCGTCCCACTGGTCCGCGCTGATCGCGATGCCGCCCTCGGGCAGGCCGAGCAGCTTGGTGAGCGGCTTCAGCAGGTGCGCGGGGAGCGAGCCGAAGGCCACCGGCGAGATCATCACCGAGGTGCCGACCAGCTTCCAGGTCGCCTCCGAGCCCGCGAGGCCCGACTTGAGCCAGTCCAGCTGGGCGCGCCCGGTGATGGTGCGCTCCGGGTCGTCCACCGAGCCGCTGCCGACCTTGGTCTGCTGCGAGCGGAAGGAGCGCAGGTCCAGCAGGTGCAGGTCGGCGAGGGTGCCGAAGCGCAGCCGGCGGTAGACGGTGCCCGCGATGGAGGCGCGCACGGGCATCCACTCGAAGTACGCCTGCTTGGCGGCGGCGGCGCGGGCCGCCCACTCGCCCTCGGCCCCCGGGGTGTGGTTCTCGGCGCCGCCGGCCCAGGCGTCGTTGGCGAACTCGTGGTCGTCCCAGATGGCGATGATCGGGTGTGCGTGGTGCAGGGCCTGGAGGTCGGCGTCCGTCTTGTACTTGCCGTGGCGCGTGCGGTAGTCGGCGAGCGAGACGATCTCGTGCTTCGGCTCGTGCGGGCGTACGACGTACTTCGCCTCCGGATATCCCCCGGACTGGTACTCGTAGATGTAGTCACCCAGGTGCAGGATCGCGTGCAGGTCCGTGCGGGCCGCCAGGTGGCGGTAGGCGGAGAAGTAGCCGGACTCCCAGTTGGCGCAGGAGACCACGCCGAAGCGGACCCCCTCGGTCGTCGCCTCGTGGGCCGGGGTGGTCAGGGTGCGCCCGACGGGGGAGGAGGTGCCGCCGGCGGTGAACCGGTACCAGTACGGCGTCTGCGGCTGCAGCCCGCGCACGTCCACCTTGACCGTGTGGTCGGTGGCGGCGCTCGCGGTGACGGTGCCGGAGCCGACGATGCGGGAGAAGCCCTTGTCGGCCGCCACTTCCCAGTTCACCTGGGTGGCCGGGCCGAGCCCGGAGCCGGGGACGGCCTCGGGGGTCGGGGTGACGCGGGTCCAGAGCAGGACCCCGTCGGGCAGCGGGTCGCCCGAGGCGACGCCGTGGAGGAAGGCGGGCGCGGTGCCCGCCGCATGGGCGACCGAGGCGCCCAGTGAGGTGAGGGGGGCCAGTGCGGCAGTGGCCGCGGCGGCCAGAACGACCGTGCGGCGGCGGGGAGTTGCCGCAGACTGGGAGGAGGTGAGATGACTGGTCACGGATGATCATATTACCGACGGGTACACCCGCTCGAACAGGTGCGTGCATGCAAAGGGCGGGCGAACTCTGGGAGTTCACCCGCCCTTCGAGGCGGCCATCCGGACGGTGATTTCCGGATTGCCCCGGGATCAGCCCTGCAGGGCCTTGTCGATCGCCGCCGTGAACAGTTCCGCCGTCTGCGGGGTCTCGATCTTCTTGCCGTCCATCTTCAGGGTCGGCGTGCCCTTCACCCCGGACTTGTCGAAGGACTTCGACATCTCCAGCGCCCAGCGGTCGTACGTACCGTCCTCGACGGCCTTCTTGAACTCGGCGTTGCCCTTGAGCGCCGGGACCGTGTCCGCGACCTTCAGCAGGTAGTCGTCCTTGGCGAAGCTGTCGACGCTCTCCTCGGGGTGCAGGTCCTTGGAGTACAGCGCGGCCTTGTAGTCGAGGAAGGCCTGCGGGCTGACGTTCAGCGCCGCGCCCAGGGCGCTCAGCGCGTTCTTCGAGCCCTCGCCCTTGACGGCGTTGTCGATGAAGGTGGCGCCGATGTACTGGAGCTTGTACTTGCCCGCGTCCACGTCCTTCTTGACCTGCTCGCCGGCCGCCTGCTCGAAGGCGGCGCAGGCCGGGCAGCGCGAGTCCTCGTACAGCTCCAGGGTCTTCTTGGCCTCGGGCTTGCCGATGACGACCGTGGTGCCGTCCTCGCCCTCGGTGTTCTTCGGCTTGACCAGCTCGGCCTTGGCGGCCTGCTCCCAGTGGCCGGGCTGGTTCGACTGCACGATCGCGTAGCCGATGGCGCCGACCAGGCCGAGGGCTGCGACCACCGCGCCCGCCACGATCACCTGGCGGCGCACCTTGTCCCTCTTGGCCTGGGCCTCGCGCTCGGCGCGCAGACGCTCGCGGGCCGCCGCCTTGTTCGCCTGGCTGTTGCGTGAACTCATCGTGATCTCCGTGGGGTGTGACGTGTGGAAGGGACTGCCGTACGTGCGTCAGGCGCGGGCGAGCGCGCCGAGCACGGGGGGTCCCCGCCGTCCCACGGAGTGTGCCGGGAAGCGGGTGCGGGCCCCGGCGGCCGGACGGACCGACCGCAGCAGCGCCCGCGCCGGCCGGCGGGCCGCCGCGACCGAAGCCGCCGCCAGCAGCAGCGGCCGGAACGCGAAGGCGGCCACCGCCCGCAGCAGCCGGCCCAGTGCCCGCTCGCCGTGGCGCAACCAGGCGGCGGCCAGCAGTCCGACCGAGACATGGGCGCCGAGCAGCAGCCAGGGCGTGTACGGCCCCGGTGAGGACAGCAGCGCGGCCGCATCGGCCGGCCCGGTCACCTCGGTCAGCGGCCCGCCCACCGGCGTGCCGCCGCACAGGGCGTCCAGGCCCATGGCGCGCAGCGGGCCCGCGACGGGTCCGCCGGCCGGGCCGTAACAGAGGTGCTGTCCGGTGGTGAAGACGGTGTCGGCGGCCAACTCCAGCGGTACGAGCAGCCCGGCGATGGGGCCGAAGCCCCGTTCGCGGCCCGCGAGCGCGTAGGCGATCGCGAACACACCCGCGAAGGCCCCGGCCACCAGCGTGCGCGGCAGCGGGACCTGGGACATCAGGACGTGCGAGCCCGAGGAGAGCAGTACGACGAGCGCGCTGAACAGCGCGGCCCGCAGCCCCCTGAGTCCCGTCCCGGAAATGTCCATCCTCGCGAGTGTGCCATGCGTTCCTGTGGAACGAGCGGCTCAGGGAGTGAGACGCCCGTTACGGAAGAGGTCCACGAAGATCTGGTGGTCGGCGCGCGCCCGGGCCCCGTACGCGTGGGCGAAGTCCACGAGCAGCTCCGCGAACCCCCCCTCGTCCGCCGCGATCGCCGCGTCGATGGCCCGCTCGGTGGAGAAGGGCACCAGGGACTGCCCGCTCTCGGCCTCGTCGGCGGACGCGTGCATGGTCGCGGTCGCCCGGCCGAGATCGGCGACGACGGCCGCGATCTCCTCCGGGTCGTCCAGGTCCGACCAGTCCAGGTCCACCGCGTACGGGGAGACCTCCGCCACCAGCTGCCCGGCCCCGTCCAGTTCCGTCCAGCCCAGCCACGGGTCGGCGTGCGCCTGCAGGGCGCGCTGCGAGATGACCGTGCGGTGCCCCTCGTGCTGGAAGTACTCCCGCACCGCCCGGTCCGTGATGTGCCGGGAGGCCGCCGGCGTCTGCGCCTGCTTGAGGTAGATCACGACGTCGTTCTCCAGGGCGTCGCTGTGCCCCTCCAGCAGGATGTTGTAGGAGGGCAGGCCCGCCGAGCCGATGCCGACGCCCCGGCGCCCCACCACGTCCTTGACCCGGTAGGAGTCCGGGCGCACGAGGGACTCGTCGGGGAGGGTCTCCAGGTACCCGTCGAAGGCGGCCAGCACCTTGTACCGGGTGGCGGCGTCCAGCTCGATGGAGCCCCCGCCGGAGGTGAAGCGGCGCTCGTAGTCCCGTATCTCCGTCATGGAGTCCAGCAGCGAGAAGCGGGTCCGGGAGCGGGCCGAGCGCAGCGCGTCCAGCAGCGGGCCCTCGGCGGTGTCCAGGGTGAAGGAGGGCACCTCCTCGTTCTTCGCCCCCGCGGCCAGCCGGTGGATCCGCTCCCGGTAGGCGCCCGCGTAGATCCGCACCAGCTCGCTTATCTGGTCGTCGCTGAGCGCCTTGGTGTAGCCGATCAGGGCGACGGAGGCGGCGAACCGCTTCAGGTCCCAGGTGAAGGGGCCGACGTAGGCCTCGTCGAAGTCGTTGACGTTGAAGACCAGCCGACCGTTGGAGTCCATGTACGTGCCGAAGTTCTCGGCGTGCAGGTCTCCGTGGATCCACACCCGGCCCGTCCGCTCGTCCAGGTAGGGGCCGCCGTGCCGGTCCCGCTCCAGGTCGGAGTAGAAGAGGCAGGCGGTACCCCGGTAGAAGGCGAAGGCCGAAGCCGCCATCTTGCGGAATTTGACCTGGAAGGCAGCGGGGTCGGCGGCGAGCAGCTCACCGAACGCGGTGTCGAACACGTCGAGGATCTGCTCGGCGCGCTGCTCGTCGGTCGTCTCGGGGACCGCCATGGCGGGTTCCTCCTGGTGCACGGGCTGTTTCAGGTTCCGACCGACTGGACGCCGGATCGGCCCTCCTGGTTCTGCAACGCCCGACCGTACCGGTCAGTGCCCGCGATCTGTCACCCGGCCGACGTAGGATTCGAAGCTGCCCCCTCGCCCCCCGCCCCCGGAGGACCCGCGCCGTGACAAAGCCGCCGTTCACGCACCTGCACGTCCACACCCAGTACTCGCTGCTGGACGGTGCCGCGCGGCTGAAGGACATGTTCAACGCCTGCAACGAGATGGGCATGACGCACATCGCCATGTCCGACCACGGCAATCTGCACGGCGCCTATGACTTCTTCCACACCGCGCAGAAGGCCGGCATCACGCCGATCATCGGCATCGAGGCGTACGTCGCCCCCGAGTCCCGGCGCAACAAGCGGCGCATCCAGTGGGGCCAGCCGCACCAGAAGCGCGACGACGTCTCCGGTTCCGGCGGTTACACCCACAAGACGATCTGGGCGTCGAACGCCACCGGTCTGCACAACATCTTCCGGCTGTCCTCCGACGCGTACGCCGAGGGCTGGCTCACGAAGTGGCCGCGGATGGACAAGGAGACCATCTCCAAGTGGTCCGAGGGCCTGATCGCCTCCACCGGCTGCCCGTCCGGCGAGGTGCAGACCAGGCTGCGGCTCGGCCAGTTCGACGAGGCCGTGCAGGCCGCCTCCGACTACAAGGACATCTTCGGCGAGGGGCGCTACTTCCTGGAGCTGATGGACCACGGCATCGAGATCGAGCGCCGGGTCCGCGACGGGCTCCTGGAGATCGGCAAGAAGCTCGGCATCCCGCCGCTGGTGACGAACGACTCCCACTACACGTACGCGAGCGAGGCCGGCGCCCACGACGCGCTGCTCTGCATCCAGACCGGCAAGAACCTCTCGGACCCGGACCGCTTCCGCTTCGACGGCACCGGCTACTACCTGAAGTCGACCGACGAGATGTACGCGATCGACTCCTCGGACGCCTGGCAGGAGGGCTGCGCCAACACGCGGCTGGTCGCCGACCAGATCGACACCGAGGGCATGTTCAAGTTCCGGAACCTGATGCCGAAGTTCGACATCCCGGACGGCCACACCGAGGTCAGCTGGTTCCGCGAGGAGACCATGCGCGGCATGCACCGCCGCTACCCCGGAGGCATCCCGGAGGACCGGATGCAGCAGGCCGAGTACGAGATGGACACGATCATCTCGATGGGCTTCCCCGGCTACTTCCTCGTGGTCGCCGACTTCATCATGTGGGCCAAGAACCAGGGCATCGCGGTGGGTCCGGGCCGAGGCTCCGCGGCCGGTTCGATCGTCGCGTACGCCATGGGCATCACCGACCTCGACCCGCTCACGCACGGCCTGATCTTCGAGCGCTTCCTGAACCCCGAGCGCGTCTCCATGCCCGACGTCGACATCGACTTCGACGAGCGTCGGCGCGTCGAAGTGATCCGGTACGTGACCGACAAGTACGGCGCCGACAAGGTCGCCATGATCGGCACCTACGGCACCATCAAGGCCAAGAACGCGATCAAGGACTCGGCGCGCGTCCTGGGCTACCCGTACGCCATGGGCGACCGGCTGACCAAGGCCATGCCCGCCGACGTCCTCGGCAAGGGCATTCCGCTCTCCGGCATCCTCGACCCGCAGCACCCCCGCTACGGCGAGGCCGGCGAGATCCGCGGGATGTACGAGAACGAGCCGGACGTGAAGAAGGTCATCGACACCGCCCGTGGTGTGGAGGGCCTGGTCCGCCAGATGGGCGTGCACGCCGCCGGCGTGATCATGTCCAGCGAGACCATCACCGACCACGTACCCGTCTGGGTGCGGCACACCGACGGCGTCACCATCACCCAGTGGGACTACCCGAGCTGCGAGTCGCTCGGCCTGCTGAAGATGGACTTCCTCGGCCTGCGCAACCTCACGATCATGGACGACGCCGTCAAGATGGTGAAGGCCAACAAGGGGATCGACATCGATCTCCTGGCCCTCCCGCTCGACGACCCCAAGACCTTCGAGCTGCTCGGCCGCGGTGACACCCTCGGCGTGTTCCAGTTCGACGGCGGGCCCATGCGCTCCCTGCTGCGCCTGATGAAGCCCGACAACTTCGAAGACATCTCCGCCGTGTCGGCCCTGTACCGGCCGGGCCCGATGGGCATGAACTCGCACACGAACTACGCCCTGCGCAAGAACAAGCAGCAGGAGATCACCCCGATCCACCCGGAGCTGGAGGGCCCCCTCGAAGAGGTGCTCGCGGTCACCTACGGCCTGATCGTCTACCAGGAGCAGGTGCAGAAGGCCGCTCAGATCATCGCCGGGTACTCGCTCGGCGAGGCCGACATCCTGCGCCGCGTGATGGGCAAGAAGAAGCCCGAGGAGCTGGCGAAGAACTTCGTCATCTTCGAGGAGGGGGCCAAGAAGAAGGGCTTCAGCGACCAGGCGATCAAGGCCCTGTGGGACGTCCTGGTCCCCTTCGCCGGCTACGCCTTCAACAAGGCGCACTCGGCCGCGTACGGCCTGGTCTCCTACTGGACCGCCTACCTCAAGGCGAACTTCCCGGCCGAGTACATGGCCGGCCTGCTCACCTCGGTCAAGGACGACAAGGACAAGTCCGCGATCTACCTGAACGAGTGCCGCCGGATGGGCATCAAGGTCCTGCCGCCGAACGTCAACGAGTCCGAGCCGAACTTCGCGGCCCAGGGCGACGACGTGATCCTCTTCGGCCTCACCGCGGTGCGCAACGTCGGCACCAACGTGGTCGAGTCGATCATCAGGACGCGGAAGGCCAAGGGGAAGTTCTCCTCCTTCCCCGACTTCCTGGACAAGGTCGAGGCCGTCGTCTGCAACAAGCGCACCGTCGAGTCGCTGATCAAGGCCGGCGCGTACGACGAGATGGGCCACACCCGCAAGGGCCTGGTCGCGCACCACGAGTCGATGATCGACAACGTGGTCGCGGTCAAGCGCAAGGAGGCCGAGGGACAGTTCGACCTGTTCGGCGGGATGGGTGACGAGAACGCGAGCGACGAGCCCGGCTTCGGCCTCGACGTGGAGTTCTCCGACGTCGAGTGGGAGAAGTCCTACCTGCTCGCCCAGGAGCGCGAGATGCTCGGCCTCTACGTCTCCGACCACCCGCTCTTCGGCCTGGAACACGTGCTCTCCGACAAGACGGACGCCGGCATCTCCCAGCTGACCGGCGGCGAGCACTCCGACGGCGCCGTCGTCACCATCGGCGGCATCATCTCGGGCCTCCAGCGCAAGATGACCAAGCAGGGCAACGCCTGGGCCATCGCCACCGTCGAGGACCTGGCCGGCTCCATCGAATGCATGTTCTTCCCGGCGACCTACCAGCTCGTCTCCACCCAGCTGGTCGAGGACACCGTGGTCTTCGTCAAGGGCCGCCTCGACAAGCGCGAGGACGTCCCCCGCCTGGTCGCCATGGAGATGATGGTCCCCGACCTCTCCTCGGCCGGCACCAACGCCCCGGTGGTCCTCACCATCCCCACCGTCAAGGTCACGCCGCCGATGGTGACCCGTCTGGGCGAGATCCTGCGCCACCACAAGGGCAACACCGAGGTGCGGATCAAGCTCCAGGGGCCGCGGACCACCACCGTGCTCCGCCTCGACAGGCACCGCGTCCAGCCCGACCCGGCGCTCTTCGGTGACCTCAAGGTGCTCCTCGGACCGTCCTGCCTGGCCGGATAGCGCCCCCGGCGGTACGCGCGGAAGGGCCCGCCCGGTGACACCGGGCGGGCCCTTCCGCGTGCGAGTACGGCCGTCAGTTGTGGCCGAACTTCTTCTCCTTGCGCTTGTGCGCCATGTCCATCGGGCTCGGCGCCGAGGAGGAGGGCATCGACTCGGTCTCCGAGGCGCCCTTGGTCGGATCCTGCCCCGACCGGGGCTGCTGCTTGGCGGGCTGCTTCTGGTTCTTGTTCTTGGCCATGGTGGAGCCTCCGTGAGGGTCTAGGGGCCAGGACCGCCTTCACACTCACACAACGCCAGAAACGGCGCATTTTGGATCATTACTGCGCGTAGCCGATGCCTCTCGCACCGTCGACCGTGAGATCCGCCACGCCGATGATCGAGTTCCGGCCTTCAACACCCTTGGGGTCGGGCAGACTCGGGGAACCGCCGCAAAGCACAGAGGACCCCCAGGGAAGAGGGTGGAACGCGTGGACCGCTGCGTCGTCCTGGTGGATGCCGGCTACCTGCTGGGTGCCGCCGCCAGCCTTCTCGCCGGGGAGCCCTCCCGCTCCCGGATCACCATCGACCATGCCGCCCTCATCCAGGGCCTGCGCGAGCGGGCCGAGGCCGACACCGAACAGCCCCTGCTGCGCATCTACTGGTTCGACGGAGCGCCCGACCGGGTGCCCCAGCCCGAACACCGGCGGCTGCGCGTCATGCCCCGCGTCACCGTCCGGCTCGGCGCCCTGACCCGCAGCGACGGCCGCTGGGCGCAGAAGGGCGTCGACGCCGCCATGCACGCCGAACTCACCGAGCTCGCCCGCAACCGGGCCTGCTCCGACGTGGTCCTGGTCACCGGCGACGGAGACCTGCTGCCCGGCCTGATGTCCGCCAAGGAACACGGGGTCGCCGTCCACCTGTGGGCCGTCCAGGCCGCCGACGGGGACTACAACCAGTCCGAGGACCTCGTCGCCGAGGCCGACGAACGCCGGGTCCTGGACCGGGCCTGGATCACCCGGGCCGTCCGCGCCAAGGACCTCACCGGACTGTGCTCCCCGCCGCCCGCACCGCGCCCCGACATCGCCGCCATCCTCTCGGCCCCGCTGCCCGAAGCGGCGCTCGCCGAGGCCGCCCGCAACGGCGCCGCCGCCACCGGGTCGGAGGGCCGCGACGGGGCCCCCGTACCGGCGCCCACCACCCCCGGGGGCAAGCCGGTGCCCACCCCCAAGGACCTGGCCGGTGCGCTGCGCGCCACCGGCCAGCAGGGCCACCCGCAGACCGGGCCGAGCGGCGCCCACGCCCCCGCCAGCGCCCTGCGCTGGTCCTCCGACAAGGGCTGGATCGACCGGGCCGGGCCGCTGGGCGAGCCCGCCGAGACCGCCTCGCTGCCCACCCTCGCCCAGCTCACCAGCGCCGAACAGCGCTGGGCGGACCGCGAGGAGGACATCACCACCGTCGGCGGGGACCCGTTCGAGGTGGGACAGGTGTTCGCCCGGCGCTGGATGGAGCGGCTCCCGGAGACCGTGCACCTGCAGAAGCTGGCCACGATGTACCCGCGGATCCCGCACCGGATCGACGGCGAACTGCTGCGCTACGCAGCCCGGTTCGGGCTGCTCGCCCACAAGGACGACCAGATCGACGAGCACGATCGGTACGCCATCCGCGCGGGGTTCTGGCGGGAGATCGACGTCCGCGCCGCCGCCGAACACGTGGCCGCCGGACCGGCCTCCGAGCCCGGATCCGGCCCCGGCGAGCTCGCGGCCCCGCTGACCCCGACGGCCGAGTAGGGCCGGGAACCCCGTAGGCTGCTCCCTCGTGAGTACGGGCACAGCACAGGCGCGAGAAGGCACGGCGGCGGCCGCGGGAGCGGCGCCTGACGTCATCTTCGCGGTGCGTGACCTGGTCAAGACGTATCCCGCGGTACGCGGCCGGCGCGGGGCTCCCGCCCTGCCCGAGACCCGAGCCAACGACGGGATCTGCCTGGACGTCCGGCGCGGCGAGATCTTCGGCCTGCTCGGCCCCAACGGCGCCGGCAAGTCCACGCTGGTCCGCCAGCTCACCGGCCTGATGCGACCGGACTCCGGCTCGGTGACCCTGCTCGGCCACGACCTCGTGGGCCACCCCGAGCGGGCCTCCCGGCTGCTCGCCTACCTGGGGCAGGAGTCCACCGCCCTGGACGAGCTCACCGTGGGGCTGGCCGCCGAGACCACCGCGCGGCTGCGCGGGCAGGGCGTCCGCGCCGCCCGAGCCGCGCGCGACGCCGTACTGGAGGAGCTCGGGCTGACCCCGATCGCCGGACGGCCCCTGAAGAAACTCTCCGGCGGCCAGCGCCGCCTCGCCTGCTTCGCCACCGCGCTGGTGGGGGAGCGGCCCGTACTGGTCCTCGACGAGCCCACCACCGGCATGGACCCGGTCGCCCGGCGGGCCGTGTGGTCCGCCGTCGACCGGCGGCGCGCGCAGCACGGCGCGACGGTCCTGCTCGTCACCCACAACGTCATCGAGGCCGAGACCGTCCTCGACCGGGTCGCCGTCATCGACCAGGGCAAGGTCATCGCCTGCGACACCCCGGCCGGACTGAAGGCCACGGTCTCGGGCGAGGTCCGGCTGGAGCTGGTCTGGCGCGAGGGCGCTCCGCTGGACGTCCCGGAGGTCGCCCGGCTGCGCACCCGGGCCGCCCGGTCCGGGCGCCGCTGGGTGCTCCGGCTGGCGCCGGACGAGGCGAGGGCGGCGGTGGCCTCGGTCACCGGGGGCCCGGCCTTCGCGGCGCTCGACGACTTCACCCTGGCGACCCCCAGCCTGGAAGACGTGTACCTGGCCCTCGGCGGCAAGACGAAGGGGCTGGTGAAGTCGTGAGCGACCGTTCCACGGGGGCCGGCCGGGCCGTGCTCGCGCCCGAAGCCGTGCCCGCACCCGCTGTGGGCACCGCGCCCGCGGGCGCCTCTGACGGGCCTGCACGGGCGCCGCAGCCCGCGCCGCTGGCGCCCGGCGCGCGGTTCTTCCCCGCCCTGGCCGCCGTCTACCGGGCCCAGCTGTCCCGGGCCCGGGTGGCCCGGATCCCGCTGCTGTTCGTCGCCACCTTCCAGTCCGTCGGGATCATGATCCTGATGCGGGGCGTGGTCGACGGGGGCTCGGAGGCCCGCGCCGTCGTCGCCGGCTCCTCGGTGCTCGTCGTCGCCTTCGTCGCCCTGAACCTGCTCGCCCAGTACTTCGGACAGCTGCGGGCCGGCGGCGGGCTCGACCACTACGCCACCCTGCCCGTGCCGCCCGCATCGGTGGTGCTGGGCGCGGCCGCCGCGTACGCCTCCTTCACGCTGCCGGGCACCCTGGTCACCGCCGTCTTCGGCTGCCTGCTGTTCGGGCTGCCGATGAGCGGGCTGTGGATCCTGGCCGCGGTGGTACCGCTGGCCGGGGCCGCGCTGGCCGGGCTCGGCGCGGCGCTGGGACTGCTGGCACCGCGGCAGGAGCTGGCCACCCTCGCGGGGCAGCTCGGCATGTCGGCGGCGCTGCTGCTCGGGGTGCTGCCGCCGGAGCGGATGCCGGAGCTGATCGTGTGGGCCCGGGACCTGCTGCCGTCCACGTACGGCGTCGAGGCGTTCGCCCGTACCTTCGCCCCGGAACCGGACTGGGCCGCCGTCGCCTTCGACCTGGGCGTGTGCGGGGCCGTCGGGGTCCTCTCGCTCACCGTCGCGACCTGGGCGTACCGCCGGGCGGCCGTCCGCTGACACGGTCCGCCGACGCCGCGGCCGAGCGCACCTGGCACGATGTGGGGGTGACCGAAGCCGTGACCCCGCAGTCCCCCCTCGACCCGCCGTCGCTCCCGACCGAGAAGCCGGGAGCCGCCTCCGGGGCGATCACCCCGGAGGACGTCCGGGACGGGGCCGTCGTCGCCCTGCTCGTCGGGGCGGCCGGACTGCTCCTCGGCCTGCTGTGGCTGTGGCTCGCCCCCCGGGTGCAGTACGTCTCCAACGGGGAGGCCGTGTTCCTGCGCAACAGCGAGAGCGAGGCGCGGATCGCCTCCGACGGCACCTTCTTCCTGCTGTCGCTGGGGCTGGGCGCGCTCACCGCCGTCGGCACCTTCCTGTGGCGCCGGGCCGGCGGTGTGCCGCTGGTGATCGGGCTGGCGGTCGGGGCCTGCTTCGGAGCGGTGGTGGGGTGGCGGTTCGGGCTGTGGCTGGGACCGTCGTCGGACCTGGTCGCGGCCGCGAAGCAGGCGGGCAAGGGGGTTCCGTTCGACGCGCCGCTGGAGTTGCTCGCGCACGGGGCGCTGTTGGTGTGGCCGATGACCGCCGTGGTGGTGCACCTGGGGCTGACCGCGTTGTGGACGCCGCGGGATCCGGATCCCGAGCCCGTGTTCGGCCGGTCGGGGTTCTACCAGGCACCGACGTCGGCGACGCCGCCCGCCGATGCCGCTCCGTCGGCGCCGGAGGCCCCCCGCGCCTGACCCCGCCGGGGTGGTGCGGGCGGGCCGCTGCGCGGAGCTGGTCCCCGCCCCGCCCTTTCACCGTTTTCCCGGGGCTCCGCCCCGGACCCCGCGCCTCAGGCGCCGGCGGGGCTGGGAGAGGCGGGCTCCGTTCCGGACCCCGCGCCTCAGGCGCTGGTGGGGCTAGTTCTGACGGGCGATCGGGGCCAGGGTGGCCGAGGTGAGGGTGGTCAGGTCCGACGGGGAGAGTTCGATCTCCAGGCCGCGGCGGCCCGCCGAGCAGCAGATCGTGGGGTGCGCCGAGGCAGAGGCGTCGATCACCGTGCGCAGGCGCTTGCGCTGCCCCAGCGGGGAGATGCCGCCGAGGACGTAGCCCGTGGTGCGCTCCGCCAGGGACGGGTCGGCCATCGCCGCACGCTTGCCGCCGACCGCCGTCGCCAGGGCCTTCAGGTCCAGTGACCCGGAGACCGGGACCACCGCCACCGTCAGGACCCCGTCCACGTCCGCGACCAGGGTCTTGAAGACCTGGGCGGGCGAGACGCCGAGCGCCTGCGCCGCCTCCTCCCCGTACGAGGGATGGGCCGGGTCGTGCTCGTACGCGTGCGTGGTGAACGGCACGCCCGCTGCCGTCAGGGCGACGATCGCCGGGGTGCCCGCCGCCTGCTTGGACTTCTTCGCCATCGGTGTGTACTCAGTTCGGGCTCGTCGGGGCACGGGTCAGGTCCACCGCCGGCAGGGACGGCAGGTGACGGATCACCGCCGTCTCCGTACGCAGCAGCTTCAGCTCCTCCGCCAGCCGGGTCGCGGTGTCCGGGGCCTGGAGCAGCCGCTGCTTCGCCGGGATGTCCAGCACCGCCGCCGCTGCCACCAGGTAGGAGACCACCGAGGGCTCGTCGGGGAGCTCCGCGCCCGTCAGGGACCGCTCGCGGGCCCCGGCCAGCCGCTTCTGGTAGTTGCGGAAGGCCCGCAGCACGCCCTCGGCCAGGACGCCCGCGCCGTCGCCCGCGTCCTCCGGGAGCTCTTCCAGCTCCGCCGTCAGGAAGGGGCCCGAGGCGTCGACCGAGATCAGCCGGACCCGCGTCGTACCGGTCGCCAGGACCTCGAAGCTGCCGTCCTCCCGCTCCCGGACGGTCGCCGCGTCGGCGATGCAACCCACTCGGTGGAAGGCCTGGATCGGGTCGGGGCCGAAGCCCGCCGCCGGGCCCCGCTCGGGCAGGGACGTCTGGTCCGGCAGGCCGGGCGCGGTCGGCGCGACCTCCCGGCCGTCGCGGATCGCGACGACCGCGAAACGGCGCGGCTCGTCCTCGCCCGTCTTCAGCAGCTCGCGCATCATGGCGCGATAACGCTCCTCGAAGATGTTCAGCGGCAGGACGAGTCCCGGGAACAGCACCGAATTCAGCGGGAAGAGGGGCAGGCGAACGGTGGTCACGACGCACAGGGTAATCGCCCGGGCCACCGAGGGTGTCCGGCGTTTGAGGGGCGGACGGCGTCACGTGCCCCATCCGCCGGACGACCCCCGCCGCCGTCACCCCCGCCGCAGGAGCCGGGAAGCCCCCGCCGCCACCGTCGTGGCCAGGATCCAGCCCATGACGACCAGGCCCGCCGCCCCCCACTGCCAGCCGCCCTCCAGCTTCCACTGACCCTGCTGACCGAGGTCGATCACCGGGAGCAGCAGATCCAGCGCGTACAGGGCGGCGCTCCACTGCGGATGCTCGTCCTCCTTGATCGCCGGCGGGTGGAGCTGGGAGAACAGCAGCGCCCCCGCCGCCCACAGCACCGCCATCCACAGGGCGGCCCGGCCCGGCCGGTAGCCGTAGACCACCGTCCAGTCCTGGAGGTACCCCCACGCCTTCGGCCCGAGCGGCAGCGTGGCCCGGCGCCGCCGCTGCTTGGCCAGCAGCACCTCGCGGGCGTCCTGGTCCTCGCCGCTCGCCCGCAGTACGGCGGCCAGCCGCTCGTACGGCTCCGGCGAGTACTCGGGAGTGGCCGCCGCCACCCACTCCAGGCGGCGGGAGAGCGGGAAGTGCCCGCGGGGCGCGAGGTTCTCGTAGACGAACCCCTCGATGGACAGCCCGCCCGGGCCCGGCCAGCTCGTGGAGGTGTCGACCAGCTTCACCACCTTGGCCCCGGACACCACCACCCGGCCCTGCTCCGGCCGCTCGCCGACGAACCGGAACTCGGGGGTCTGGATCCGGCGCAGGGATATCTCCTGCTCGGGGGTGAGCGTGAACCGCGCCCCGTAGAAGTCGATGGCGTCGCCGAAGCGGCCGTCGTCCAGCCGCAGCCCGCCCCGGCACTCGAAGTGCTGGGCCCGCCGGCCCCGGGTGGGCGTCGGCCCCAGCCCGTACGGGGGAGTGGAGGAGCCCCCGTACGCCGCGTAGTCCAGCGCGATGGAGGTCAGGTACAGGGTCCGCTCGACGGTCAGCTGCGGGGCGTTCAGTGCGAACCGCCCCTGCGGGTTGCGCAGGCGGGCCCCGCGCAGGTTCATCGACACGCCGACCTTGGCGCCGCGCAGGCTCACCTCCCCGTACGTCTCCAGCAGCTCCCCCTGTAAGTCCTGCGCCACCGACATCCCGTCCGCGGCGATCGCCCGGCCCTTGTTGTCCCGCTGCACCACGGCCTGGCTGACCAGCAGGTCGGTGCCGATCTGCGCGTCGGTCAGCCGGATCCCGCGCGCCACCCGGCAGCGCGGCAGGTGCAGATCGCCCTCGGTGTGCAGCCGGGCCGCCTCCAGCCGGGGTATCGCGCAGTTGATCAGGCGCAGCGTGCCGAAGCGGGCCTCGGACAGCTGGATCTCGCTGTCGAAGCGGCAGGACTGGAGCTCCACGTACGGGGCGACCGCGCCACCGGACAGTTCCAGCCGCCCGCTGATCCGCACCCCGCGCAGCTTGAGCGAGGCCACCCGGCCCGGCACGGGCGGCGGACCGTGCAGCAGCAGCCGGGCGACCACCCGGGCGCGGACACTGCGCTCGGGCCCCCAGACGTGCTCGGCGTGCGGATCGTCGCGGTCGGCGGCGCGGGCGCTGAGATCGCAGATGCTGCCCGTGCGGTACGCGTCCCACATGCGGCGTTCGGAAGCGGTGAGATCCGCCGGTTCCTCGTCCGTGCGCGCCTCGGTCACGGCGGCCCCCCTCCGCTGTCAGTTACGTGTAGGGGAACGCTATCGGGCGCCTGTGACATCCGTGGCCCGTATCAGCCAGTGATACGGGCGAACGGTGGCGCGAAGCGGTCTGAGAGAATTGTGAGGTGATCTCTCGTATCGACCTGCGCGGTGACGCCCTCCCCGAGGGCGGCGCCCTGCGCTCCCTGCTGCCCCGTGCCGAGTTCGACGTAGCGGCCGCCCTGGAGAAGGTGCGGCCCATCTGCGAGGACGTCCATCATCGTGGCACGGCGGCGCTGATCGAGTACGCGCAGAAGTTCGACGGGGTCGAGCTCTCGCAGGTCCGGGTACCCGCGGAGGCCATCAAGGCCGCCCTGGAAGAGCTGGACCCGGCCGTCCGCGCCGCCCTGGAGGAGTCGATCCGGCGCGCCCGGATCGTGCACCGGGGCCAGCGCCGCACCGAGCACACCACCCAGGTGGTCCCCGGCGGCACCGTGACCGAGAAGTGGGTTCCGGTCGAGCGCGTGGGGCTGTACGCCCCGGGCGGCCGCTCGGTGTACCCGTCCTCCGTCGTCATGAACGTCGTGCCGGCCCAGGAGGCGGGCGTCGAGTCGATCGCGCTCGCGTCCCCGCCGCAGAAGGAGTTCGGCGGCCTGCCGCACCCGACGATCCTCGCCGCGTGCGCGCTGCTCGGCGTGGACGAGGTGTACGCGGTGGGCGGTGCGCAGGCCGTGGCGATGTTCGCGTACGGGACCGAGGACTGCCTCCCCTCCAACATGGTGACCGGCCCCGGCAACATCTGGGTCGCCGCCGCCAAGCGCTACTTCACCGGGAAGATCGGCATCGACACCGAGGCCGGCCCGACCGAGATCGCCGTCCTCGCCGACTCCACGGCCGACCCGGTGCACGTCGCCGCCGACCTGATCAGCCAGGCCGAGCACGACCCGCTGGCCGCCGCCGTGCTCGTCACGGACTCCGCGGAGCTCGCGGACGCCGTCGAGAAGGAGCTGGAGCCGCAGGTCGCCGCGACCAAGCACGTCGAGGACCGGATCAAGCCCGCCCTCGCCGGCAAGCAGTCCGCGATCGTGCTGGTCGACAGCCTGGAGGACGGCCTCAAGGTCGTCGACGCGTACGGCGCCGAACACCTGGAGATCCAGACCGCCGACGCCGCCGCCTGGGCCGCCCGCGTCCGCAACGCCGGCGCGATCTTCGTCGGCCCGTGGGCCCCGGTCTCCCTCGGCGACTACTGCGCCGGCTCGAACCACGTGCTGCCCACCGGCGGCTGCGCCTGCCACTCCTCCGGCCTGTCCGTGCAGTCCTTCCTGCGCGGCATCCACATCGTCGACTACACGCGCGACGCCCTCGCCGAGGTCACCCACCACGTGGTGACGCTGGCCGAGGCCGAGGACCTGCCCGCGCACGGCGCCGCCCTGAAGGCGCGCTTCGGATGGAAGGTCCCCACCCCGTGAGCTTCGGCATCGACGACCTGCCCATCCGGGACGAGCTGCGCGGCAAGAGCCCGTACGGCGCCCCGCAGCTCGACGTGCCCGTCCAGCTGAACACCAACGAGAACCCGTACGAGCTGCCCGAGGAGCTCGTGCGGCGCATCGCCGAGCGCGTCTCCGAGGCGGCCCGCACCCTCAACCGCTACCCCGACCGGGACGCGGTCGAGCTGCGCACCGAGCTGGCCGCCTACCTCACCCGTACCGGCAAGCACCCGGTCGCGCGGGAGAACGTCTGGGCCGCCAACGGCTCCAACGAGGTCATCCAGCAGCTGCTGCAGACCTTCGGCGGACCCGGCCGCACCGCGCTCGGCTTCGAGCCCTCCTACTCGATGCACGCGCTGATCTCCCGCGGCACCGGCACCGGGTGGATCTCCGGCCCGCGCCGCGAGGACTTCACGATCGACGTGGAGGCGGCCGAGCAGGCGATCACCGAGAACGCACCCGACGTCGTCTTCATCACCTCGCCCAACAACCCCACGGGCACCGCGGTCGAGGCCGAGACGGTCCTCGCCCTCTACGAGGCCGCGCAGGCGGCGCGTGCCGATCGAGGTTCGGCCTCCCTGGTGATCGTCGACGAGGCGTACGTGGAGTTCAGCCACCGCGACTCGCTGCTGCCCCTCATCGAGGGTCGCCCATGCTTGGTGGTCTCCCGGACCATGTCCAAGGCCTTCGGCGCCGCCGGTCTGCGCCTGGGCTACCTGGCGGCGCACCCCGCCGTCGTCGACGCCGTCCAGCTGGTGCGCCTGCCGTACCACCTGTCGGCCGTCACCCAGGCCACCGCACTGGCCGCCCTGGAACACACCGACACCCTGCTCGGCTACGTCGAGCAGCTCAAGGCCGAGCGCGACCGCCTGGTCGCCGAACTGCGGGCCATCGGCTTCGAGGTCACCGATTCCGACGCGAACTTCATCCAGTTCGGGAAGTTCGAGGACTCGCACACCGCCTGGCAGAAGATCCTCGACCAGGGCGTCCTGGTCCGGGACAACGGCGTACCGGGATGGCTGCGGGTCACCGCGGGCACCCCGGCGGAGAACGACGCGTTCCTGGAAGCGGTTCGCGCACTGAACAAGGAGCAGCACGCATGAGCCGCATCGGACGGGTCGAACGGACCACCAAGGAGACCTCGGTCGTCGTCGAGATAAACCTCGACGGTACCGGCCAGGTCGACGTCTCGACGGGCGTGGGCTTCTACGACCACATGCTCGACCAGCTCGGCCGCCACGGCCTCTTCGACCTCACCGTCAAGACCGAGGGCGACCTGCACATCGACAGCCACCACACCATCGAGGACAGCGCGCTCGCGCTGGGCGCCGCCTTCAAGCAGGCCCTCGGCGACAAGGTCGGCATCTACCGCTTCGGCAACTGCACCGTGCCGCTCGACGAGTCCCTCGCCCAGGTGACCGTCGACCTGTCCGGCCGCCCCTACCTCGTGCACACCGAGCCCGAGAACATGGCGCCGATGATCGGCACGTACGACACGACGATGACCCGGCACATCTTCGAGTCCTTCGTCGCGCAGGCCCAGATCGCCCTGCACATCCACGTCCCGTACGGCCGCAACGCCCACCACATCGTGGAGTGCCAGTTCAAGGCCCTCGCCCGGGCGCTGCGCTACGCCGCCGAGTTCGACCCGCGCGCGGCCGGCATCCTGCCCTCCACGAAGGGCGCCCTCTAGCCGTGAACGGCCTGAACACCATCCTGATCGTCCTCGGCCTGTTCCTGGCCGGGGGCGTCTACTCCTTCCAGAAGCAGAAGATGCCCAAGTCGGTCGTCATTCTGCTCGCTCTGGCCTCCGCGATGTGTCTGGCCGCCGGAGTCCTGCGAATCCAGGGAATTTGGGAATGAGCGCTGTCCGCCCCACCAAGAACGTCGTCGTCTTCGACTACGGCTTCGGAAACGTCCGCTCCGCCGAGCGGGCCCTCGCCCGCGTCGGCGCGAACGTCGAGATCACCCGCGACTACGACAAGGCCATGGACGCCGACGGACTCCTCGTCCCCGGCGTAGGCGCCTTCTCCGCCTGCATGCAGGGCCTCAAGGACGCCCGCGGTGACTGGATCATCGGGCGCCGGCTCTCCGGCGGCCGCCCGGTCATGGGCATCTGCGTCGGCATGCAGATCCTCTTCGAGCGCGGCATCGAGCACGGCGTCGAGACCGAGGGCCTCGACGAGTGGCCCGGCACGGTCGGCCCGCTCAAGGCCCCGATCGTCCCCCACATGGGCTGGAACACCGTCGAGGCACCCGCCGACAGCCAGGCCTTCAAGGGCCTGGACGCCGACGCCCGGTTCTACTTCGTGCACTCCTACGCGGCGCGCGACTGGACCCTCGAAATCACCAACCCGCTGATCCGCGCCCCCAAGGTCACCTGGGCCACCCACGGCGAGCGCTTCGTGGCGGCGGTGGAGAACCGGGCCCTGTGGGCCACGCAGTTCCACCCCGAGAAGTCCGGCGACGCCGGCGCCCAGCTCCTCACCAACTGGATCGAGACCCTGTGATGACCGCACCCACGCTCGAACTCCTGCCCGCGGTCGACGTCCGCGACGGACAGGCCGTCCGCCTCGTGCACGGGGTCTCCGGCAGCGAGACCTCCTACGGCTCCCCGCTGGACGCGGCCCTCGCCTGGCAGCGCTCCGGCGCCGAATGGCTGCACCTGGTCGACCTGGACGCCGCCTTCGGCACCGGCGACAACCGCGCCCTGGTCGCCGAGATCACCCGCGCCATGGACATCAAGGTCGAGCTCTCCGGCGGCATCCGCGACGACGCCTCGCTCGCCGCGGCCCTCGCCACCGGCTGCACCCGCGTCAACCTGGGCACCGCCGCCCTGGAGACCCCCGAGTGGGCCGCCAAGGCCATCGCCGAGCACGGCGACAAGATCGCGATCGGCCTCGACGTACGCGGCACCACCCTCAAGGGCCGCGGCTGGACCAGCGAGGGCGGCGACCTCTACGAGACCCTCGCCCGCCTGGACTCCGAGGGCTGCGCCCGGTACGTCGTCACCGACATCGGCAAGGACGGCACGCTGACCGGCCCCAACCTGGAGCTGCTGAAGAACGTCTGCGCCGCCACCGACCGGCCCGTCGTCGCCTCCGGCGGCATCTCCTCGCTCGACGACCTGCGGGCGCTGTCCGAACTGGTCCCGCTGGGCGTCGAGGGCGCGATCGTCGGCAAGGCCCTGTACGCCAAGGCCTTCACCCTGGAAGAAGCCCTGAAGGTGGTCTCCGCATGAGTTCCGACGCCGTACGCCGCATCTCCTCCGGCGGCCCCTACGAGGACGTCATCGCCTACTCCCGCGCCGTGCAGCTGCCGAACGGGCTCGTGCTCGTCTCCGGCTGCACCGCGGCCGACGCGGGCGGCCCGTACGACCAGACCGTCGCCGCCTTCGGCGTCGCCTTCAAGGCCCTCGCCCAGGCCGGCCTCGGCCCCGAGGACGTCGTGCGCACCCGCATGTACCTGACGCACGCCCGGGACGTGGACGAGGTGGGCCGCGCCCACAAGGAACTCTTCGACGCGGTCCGCCCGGCCGCGACGATGCTCATCGTCTCCGGCTTCGTCGACCCCAGCATGGTCGTCGAGGTGGAGGTCGAGGCGTTCAAGGCGGTGGCGGAATGACCCTCGCCGTACGCGTGATCCCCTGCCTGGACGTGGACAACGGCCGGGTCGTCAAGGGCGTCAACTTCCAGAACCTGCGCGACGCGGGTGACCCGGTGGAGATGGCCAAGCTGTACGACGCCGAGGGCGCCGACGAGCTGACCTTCCTCGACATCACCGCGTCCTCCGGGAACCGCGAGACCACGTACGACGTGGTGCGCCGCACCGCGGAGCAGGTCTTCATCCCGCTCACGGTGGGCGGCGGCGTCCGCACGGCCGACGACGTCGACAAGCTGTTGCGGGCGGGAGCGGACAAGGTCGGCGTGAACACCGCCGCCATCGTCCGCCCCGAGCTGATCCAGGAGATCGCGGAGCGCTTCGGCCGGCAGGTCCTCGTCCTGTCCGTGGACGCGCGCCGCACCGCCGCCGGGACCTTCGAGGTCACCACGCACGGCGGTCGGCAGGGCACCGGCATCGACGCGGTCGAGTGGGCGCACCGGGCGGCCGAACTGGGCGCGGGCGAGATCCTGCTCAACTCGATGGACGCGGACGGCACCAAGGACGGCTACGACATCGAGATGATCGCGGCGGTGCGGCGGCACGTCACGGTCCCGGTGATCGCCTCGGGCGGCGCGGGCCGCCTCGCCGATTTCGCCCCGGCGATCGAGGCGGGTGCCGATGCGGTCCTGGCGGCGTCGGTCTTCCACTTCGGCGACCTGCGCATCTCGGAGGTCAAGTCCGCCCTCCGCGAAGCGGGCCACCCGGTCCGCTGACCTTGCCCTGGCCGGGTGGTGCGGGTCGTCCTCCGGGTGCGGGCCGTCCTCCTGGGGCTCCGCCCCAGGAGGACGGCCCGCCGGGTCAGATGCCCAGTTCGGCCACCGTCAGCTTGGCCACGGCCTCCTTCTCGCCGTCCAGCGCCACCGACGCAGACGCCTGCCGGCCGAAGCAGAACAGCGTCAGCTCCCCCGGTTCGCCGGTCACCGTCACCACCGGCGCACCCTTGTGCGCCACCACCGTCCGCCCGTCCGGACGCCTCAGCACCAGGCCCACCGGCGAGCGGCGGCCCGTCAGGCGTGCCAGCTTCTCCAGCCGGGACCACAGCGCGTCCGAGAAGACCGGGTCCAGCTCCCGCGGGGACCAGTCCGGCTGCGCCCGGCGGACGTCCTCCGCGTGGACGTAGAACTCGACCGCGTTCGCCGCCTCGTCGATCTGCTTCAGCGCGTACACCGACATCCTCGGCGGGCCGGTCCTGATCAGCTGGATCAGTTCCTCGTACGGCTTGGCCGTGTACTCCTCCATCGCCTTGTCCAGGCGGGCCTTCAGCACGTTCAGCAGCAGGCCGCCCGCCGCGTCGGGCCGCCGCTCGCGGACCACCACGTGCGCGGCCAGGTCCCGACAGGTCCAGCCGGCGCACAGCGTGGGGCCCTCCGGACCGGCCGCCTCCAACAGGTCCGCCAGGAGCAGGCGTTCACGCTTCGCATGGGTAGACATGCGGGCCAGCCTACGGCGGGAACCCGCCCAGCACCCGTTCATCAGGCGGACGCGGATCATTACCCCCGCCCCGGCCCGGCACAATGTCCACATGAGTACGTCCCCCCGCTCCGGCAACCTCGACCCCGCCATCGCCGCACGCCTCAAGCGTTCCGCGGACGGGCTGGTCCCGGCCATCGCCCAGCAGTACGACACCGGTGAGGTGCTCATGCTCGGCTGGATGGACGACGAGGCCCTGCACCGCACCCTGACCACCGGACGCTGCACCTACTGGTCCCGCAGCCGCCAGGAGTACTGGGTGAAGGGGGACACTTCCGGCCACTTCCAGCACGTGAAGTCCGTCGCGCTCGACTGCGACGCCGACACCGTGCTCGTCCAGGTCGACCAGGTCGGAGCGGCCTGCCACACCGGGGCGCGCACCTGTTTCGACGAAGATGTCCTCCTCCGCGCAGCCGACTAGGTAGGGTCCCCGAAATGGATCTTGAGACGTTCCGCAAGCTCGCGGCCGACCGCCGCGTCATCCCCGTGAGCCGCAAGCTGCTGGCTGACGGGGACACCCCCGTCGGGCTCTACCGCAAGCTGGCAGCCGAACGCCCCGGCACCTTCCTCCTGGAGTCCGCCGAGAACGGCCGCTCTTGGTCCCGGTACTCCTTCATCGGGGTCCGTAGCGACGCCACCCTGACCGCCCGGGACGGCCGCGCGCACTGGATCGGCACCCCGCCCGTCGGGGTACCCACCGACGGCGACCCCCTCGACGCCCTGCGCGCCACCGTCGAGGCCCTGCACACCCCCCGCGACCTCGCGGGCGGCATGCCGCCCTTCACCGGCGGCATGGTCGGCTACCTCGGCTACGACATCGTCCGCCGCCTGGAGCGCATCGGCGAGCACACCGCCGACGACCTGGAGCTGCCCGAGCTGACCATGCTGCTCACCTCCGACCTGGCGGTCATGGACCACTGGGACGGCACCGTCCAGCTCATCGCCAACGCCATCAACCACAACGACCTCGATTCCGGGGTCGACGAGGCGTACGCGGACGCCGTGGCCCGCCTCGACGCGATGGAGGCCGACCTCGCGCGGCCCGCCCCCTACGTGCCGGCCGTGCTGCCCGCCTCCGAGCTGCCCGAGTTCTCGGCCCTGTGGGGCGGCGAGAAGTACCAGGCGGCCGTCGAGGACATCAAGGAACGCATCCGGGCCGGCGAAGCCTTCCAGGTGGTGCCCTCGCAGCGGTTCGAGACCGAGTGCCGGGCCTCCGCCCTGGACGTCTACCGGGTGCTGCGGGCCACCAACCCGTCCCCGTACATGTACCTCTTCCGCTTCGAGAACGGCTTCGACGTGGTCGGCTCCAGCCCCGAGGCGCTGGTCAAGGTCGAGGACGGGCGGGCCATGGTCCACCCCATCGCCGGCACCCGCCACCGGGGCGCGACCCCGCAGGAGGACAACGACCTCGCCGACGAACTGATGGCCGACCCCAAGGAGCGGGCCGAGCACCTGATGCTCGTCGACCTGGGCCGCAACGACCTCGGCCGGGTCTGCGAGCCGGGATCGGTGGAGGTCGTCGACTTCATGTCGATCGAGCGCTACTCCCACGTCATGCACATCGTCTCCACCGTGACGGGGCGCGTGGCCGAGGGGAAGACCGCCTTCGACGTGCTCACCGCCTGCTTCCCGGCCGGCACCCTCTCCGGGGCGCCCAAGCCGCGCGCCATGCAGATCATCGAGGAGCTGGAGCCCTCCCGCCGCGGTCTCTACGGCGGCTGCGTGGGCTACCTGGACTTCGCCGGGGACTCCGACACGGCGATTGCCATCCGCACCGCGCTGCTGCGCGACGGCACGGCGTACGTGCAGGCCGGAGCCGGTGTCGTCGCGGACTCGGTGCCCGAGCTGGAGGACAACGAGTGCCGCAACAAGGCGGCCGCCGTGCTGCGCGCGGTGGGAGCGGCGAACCGCCTCCACGGCTCCTGAGGGCGTAGGGGATAGTGGGGTACGTGAGTGCCGTACCCCCGCCCCGAAACGACGCCGACGCCCAGTCCGAGCCCGAGGCTCCCGACGGCCGCGGCGGCCGCCGCAGCGTGGCCGTCGCCCTGCTGCTCGGCGCCCTCGGCGCCACCGTCGTCCTGCTCGCCTCCGGCCGGACCTGGGCCCGGGGCACCGCCGCCATCGGCAGCGACTCGCTCCAGCTGGCCGCCGACGGGCGGGCCGTCACCGGCCTCCCCGCGGCGCTGGCCATCGTGGGCCTCGCCGCACTGGTCGCCGTCTTCGCCGTACGCGGCCGGAGCCGGCTGCTGGTGTCGGGGCTGCTCGCGCTCAGCGGCCTGGGCGCGACCCTGTCGGCCGTTTTCGGCGCCGACGGCCGCAGCGCCCTGGACGCGCAGGCCGCCCGCACGACCGCCGACAGCGCCGCGCACGTGGCCGGGCTCACCCAGACGACCTGGCCCTACGTCACGGCCGCCGGCGCGGTCCTGATCCTGGCGGCCGGTGTGTTGGCCCTGCGCTTCGGCCGGAGCTGGCCCTCCATGGGAGGCCGCTACGAGCGTGACGGCAGCCCGCGCGCCCGGACTGTCGCGGCGGTTGATCCGGACCGGCCGGAAGATCTGTGGAAGGCTCTGGACCGCGGCGAGGACCCGACCACCGACCCGGGCGCCGACCGGGCCCACTGACCGGGCCCACAGACCGGGCCCACAGACCCGACCCCCCCTGGACGGCGAAGCCGCCCGGTGCGGGACAATGGTCGCCGAACGTCCGACACAGACCGCACGTTCGACACAGCAGCGCGACAGAGCAACGAGGAGCAACTCATGGCGGGCACTAGCCACGGACACACCCCGGCCGCCTGGACCGGTGTCATCATCGCCTTCATCGGTTTCTGCATCTCCGGCGCCTTCATGGTGCTCGCGAACCCGCTCGGCTTCTGGGCCGGACTCGTCGTCGTCGCGCTCGGCGGTGTCGTCGGCCTGGGGATGAAGGCCGCGGGCATGGGCGCGCCGAAGGCCGCGCACAAGGACCTCGCCGAGGTCATCGCCGCGTCCAAGGTTCCCGCCAAGGTCTGAGCGAGCGAGCGACGCGGTCCGCAGCGACGCGGTCCCACGCAACGCAGCCGAAAGGCGCGGCCCCGCCGGGCTGCGCCTTTTGTCATGAGCGGAGAGAATCAGCAGGTGGACGCCTCTCGTACCCCCGATGCCCCGCCGTCACCGGCGCCCGTGCCCGCGGAGCCGGGGCGGCCCGCCGGGCGGCCGTCCCCGTCCCGGGTACGGCGGCTCGCCGTCCCGCTGTCCTACCTGGCCGGGGTCACCGCCGCCTTCGCGTACGTGGGCGCGGTGGACCCCAACGAGCCCGGCCACTACCCGGTGTGCCCGCTGTTCCGGCTGACGGGCGCCCTGTGCCCGGGCTGCGGCGGGCTGCGCAGCGCGCACGCCTTCGCGAACGGCGATCTGGTCACCGCGCTCGGGGCGAACGCGCTCGCGGTCGCGGGCTACTTCGTCTTCGCCGCCTTCATGGCCCTGTGGCTGGTCCGCGCGTTCCGCGGCGGGCCGACCCCGAGGATCGTGCTGCGTCCGAAGCACTGGTGGGCGCTGGGTGCACTGGCGCTGGTCTTCGCCCTTGTTCGAAATTTCTCTTTCGGCTCCGCGCTGGCGCCCTGAGCCCCCTGGCCAGGCCCTATGAAGCACGGATTCCGAATGTCCAGTTACTGGGACGACGTCAACCGAGTGCGGAGGGCAACGCCTCCTACGGATACCATTTGAATGCCGACCTTGCTGTTGTACTCGTCTGCAAGGCGGCCGACCGTCATCGACCCGGAAGGGGGCCGCTCGCGTGAGTGTGCTCGACGAGATCATCGAAGGGGTCCGCGAAGACCTTGCCGAACGGCAGGCCCGCGTGAGCCTCGACGAGCTCAAGGAGCGTGCCGCCAAGGCGCCCCAGGCCAAGGACGGCGTCGCTGCCCTGCGCGGCGACAGCGTCAAGGTGATCTGCGAGGTCAAGCGCTCCAGCCCTTCCAAGGGCGCGCTGGCCGCCATCGCCGATCCGGCCGGGCTCGCCGCTGACTACGAGGCTGGCGGTGCGGCGGTCATCTCCGTCCTCACCGAGCAGCGCCGATTCGGCGGCTCGCTGGCCGACCTGGAGGCCGTCCGCGCCCGCGTGGACATCCCGATCCTGCGCAAGGACTTCATCGTCACGGCGTACCAGCTCTGGGAGGCCCGCGCCTACGGCGCCGACCTCGCCCTGCTGATCGTCGCGGCCCTGGAACAGGAGGCCCTCGTCTCCCTCATCGAGCGGGCCGAGTCCATCGGTCTCACCCCGCTCGTCGAGGTCCACGACGAGGAGGAAGTGGAGCGTGCGGTCGCCGCCGGTGCCAAGATCATCGGCGTCAACGCCCGCAACCTCAAGGACCTCAAGGTCGACCGCTCCACCTTCGAGCGCGTCGTCGGCGAGATCCCGGACCACATCGTCAAGATCGCCGAGTCCGGCATCCGTGGCCCGCACGACCTGATCGCCTACGCCAACGAGGGCGCCGACGCCGTCCTCGTCGGGGAGTCCTTGGTGACCGGCCGCGACCCGAAGGCGGCCGTGGCCGACCTCGTCGCCGCCGGCGCCCACCCCGCCCTGCGCCACGGGCGGAGCTGACCCGCACCCATGACCCACGACCGCTCCTGCGTCCGCACCCGGCCGGGCTCCCGCCCGGACGGCGTGCCGACGGCGCACGCGCCCCTGGCGCGCGGCTGCCGCCCCCGCGGCTGCCGCGCCCCGGCCCGGCGCGTGCACGGGCGGCGGGTCCGGTACGTGATCGGCTCCGAGCCCGGTCAGGTCAACGGCATGCGATGGCGCCGCGGAGGCGCGCTGTAACGAGGGCCGCCGCGGCCCGGTACGCGAGACGTACCGCGCCGCGCGCAGCTTCCGTACGGCCTGCCGTCCCGGGCCGCCGGCTCCGGACGCGGGCCGCCCCGCACCGTACGCACGACATCCCCCAGCGGGGTGTCCGCGGCACGGGCGGGCGGCGCAATACGGTGAATCCACCCCGCCGCATCTCGCACCCGTAGGAGCACTGGACATGTCCAGCGAGTTCTTCATTCCGGACCCGGAGGGTCACGTTCCCAACGCCGAGGGCTACTTCGGTGACTTCGGCGGCAAGTTCATCCCGGAGGCGCTCGTCGCCGCCGTGGACGAGGTCGCCGTCGAGTACGAGAAGGCCAAGGGCGACCCGTCCTTCGCGGCCGAGCTCAACGACCTCATGGTCAACTACACCGGCCGCCCGAGCGCCCTCACCGAGGTGCCCCGCTTCGCCGAGCACGCCGGCGGCGCCCGGATCTTCCTCAAGCGCGAGGACCTGAACCACACTGGCTCGCACAAGATCAACAACGTGCTGGGCCAGGCGCTCCTCACCAAGCGCATGGGCAAGACCCGCGTCATCGCCGAGACCGGCGCCGGGCAGCACGGCGTGGCCACCGCCACCGCCTGCGCGCTCTTCGGCCTCGACTGCACCATCTACATGGGCGAGATCGACACCCAGCGCCAGGCCCTCAACGTCGCCCGCATGCGCATGCTGGGCGCCGAGGTCATCGCCGTGAAGTCCGGTTCCCGGACGCTCAAGGACGCGATCAACGAGGCGTTCCGCGACTGGGTCGCCAACGTGGACCGGACCCACTACCTCTTCGGCACGGTCGCCGGCCCCCACCCCTTCCCGGCCATGGTCCGCGACTTCCACCGGGTCATCGGCGTCGAGGCCCGCCGCCAGATCCTGGAGCGCGCCGGCCGCCTGCCGGACGCCGTCGCGGCCTGCGTCGGCGGCGGCTCCAACGCCATCGGCCTCTTCCACGCCTTCATCCCGGACGCCGACGTCCGCCTGGTCGGCTTCGAGCCCGCCGGGCACGGCGTCGAGACCGGCGAGCACGCGGCGACGCTGACCGCCGGCGAGCCCGGGATCCTGCACGGCTCCCGCTCCTACGTCCTCCAGGACGAGGAGGGCCAGATCACCGAGCCGTACTCCATCTCGGCCGGCCTGGACTACCCGGGCATCGGCCCCGAGCACTCCTACCTCAAGGACTCCGGCCGCGGCGAGTACCGCGCGGTCACCGACGACGCGGCGATGCAGGCCCTGCGCCTGCTCTCGCGCACCGAGGGGATCATCCCGGCGATCGAGTCGGCGCACGCCCTCGCGGGCGCCCTCGACCTGGGCAAGGAGCTGGGCAAGGACGGCCTGCTGGTCGTCAACCTGTCCGGTCGCGGCGACAAGGACATGGACACGGCGGCCCGCTACTTCGGGCTGTACGACGGCGAGGGGGAGAACAAGTGAGCACCGGAAACCTCCAGCTGCTGAGCGACACCCTCGCCAAGGCGAAGTCCGAGGACCGCGCGGCCCTCGTCGCCTACCTGCCGGCGGGCTTCCCGACGGTCGACGGCGCCATCGAGGCGGTCAAGGCCGTCATCGAGGGCGGGGCGGACGTGGTCGAGATCGGCCTCCCGCACAGCGACCCGGTGCTGGACGGCGCGATCATCCAGACCGCCGACGACATCGCCCTGCGCGGGGGCGTCAAGATCGCCGACGTGATCCGCACGGTCCGCGAGGCGCACGAGGCGACCGGGGCCCCGGTCCTGGTGATGACCTACTGGAACCCCATCGACCGCTACGGCGTCGAGCGGTTCACTGCCGAGCTGGCAGCGGCGGGCGGTGCCGGCTGCATCCTGCCCGACCTGCCGGTGCAGGAGTCCGCACTGTGGCGCGAGCACGCGGACAAGCACGGTCTGGCGACCGTCTTCGTCGTGGCTCCCAGCAGCAAGGACGCCCGCCTGGCCACCATCACGGCGGCCGGCTCCGGCTTCGTCTACGCAGCCTCCCTCATGGGAGTCACCGGCACCCGCGAGTCCGTCGGCAACCAGGCCCAGGACCTGGTCCGGCGCACCCGCGCCACCACCGAGCTCCCGGTCTGCGTGGGGCTCGGCGTCTCCAACGCCGTACAGGCCAAGGAGGTCGCGGGCTTCGCCGACGGCGTGATCGTCGGCTCGGCCTTCGTGAAGCTGCTCCTGGACGCGCCGGACCTGCCGGCCGGACTGGACGCCGTACGGGCGCTCGCCGGCGAGCTCGCGGAAGGCGTGCGCCGGAGCTGACGCGCGTTCGATGACGGCCACGGACGTCTGATCGGGCCCCAGCCAACGCTGGGAGGTGCCCCCAGTAGTCCGATCGGGTGGAAGTGCGGGCAGGGAGGCACGCGAGTGCCTCCCTGCCTCGTTTGGCGGAACGTGAGCGAGAAGAACGACGGTGCGAACCGCGATGCGACGAAACGATCGGCCAGGGAACGACTCCTCGTGGAGCGCGAGCGGCAGAAGACCCGGGACAAGCGCCGGCGGACCCTCGTCGTGGCGGCGGCGGTGGTCGGCGTCCTCGGCCTGGCGACCGTCGTCGGCGTGATCGCCGCCAACACCGGCAAGGACGGCTCCGCCAAGGCGGGCCCGGTGGTCGCCCCCTCCGGCGCCACCGGGAAGGACGCCCTCGCCATCCAGGCGGGCAAGCCCGAGGCGAAGTCCTCCCTCACCGTGTGGGAGGACTTCCGCTGCCCCTCCTGCAAGTTCTTCGAGGACAACTACCGCGACGTCATCCACGACCTGGAGGCCAAGGGGCTGCTCAAGGTCGACTACCACCTGGTGACGCTCATCGACCGGAGGATGGGCGGCAGCGGCTCGCTGAAGGCGGCCAACGCGGCCGCCTGCGCGCAGGACGCCGGCAAGTTCACCGAGTACCACGACCTCCTCTTCCAGAACCAGCCGCAGGAGATCGACGACGCCTTCGGCAAGAACGCCAAGCTGCTGGAACTGGCGGGCAAGGTCGACGGGCTGGACACCCCCGAGTTCCGCTCGTGCGTCGAGGACGGCACGCACAACAGCTGGGTGGCCAAGTCGGACGCCGCCTTCACCACCGGACAGTTCCGGGGCACCCCGACCGTGCTGCTCAACGGCAAGGACATCCTGTCCGACCAGGCCAACCAGGTGACCCCGCAGAAGCTGAAGGAACAGGTGGAAGCCGCAGCCAAGGGCTCGGGGGGCGCGGCCGCCGGAGCCGGCGCCGGGGCGGGGGCCGGGAAGGCCTCACCGTCGAGCAGCGCGACCCCCGGATCCGGGGCGAAGACCGGGGCCAAGGCATCGCCGTCGGCCTCGCGTACGGGATCGGGTACGGGATCGGGCGGGTCGTCCGACGGGTCTTCGAACCGGTCCACCGGCGGGACCTCCAACGGCTCCTCCAGCGGGTCCCCGCAGGACTGACCGCGGCCCGTTCCAGGTCTGGATTTGGTTTCGTCTTGCCGGGCGGGTTGCGGTGCGCACCGCCCGGCAAGGTAGCGTCATGTCTGCCATGGACCTTGCTTACATCCCCAGTCCGTCGACCGGCGTGATCCATCTCGGACCGATCCCGCTCCGCGGCTACGCGTTCTGCATCATCATCGGCGTCTTCGTCGCCGTCTGGCTCGGCAACAAGCGATGGATCGCGCGCGGCGGAAAGCCGGGCACGGTCGCGGACATCGCCGTGTGGGCCGTGCCCTTCGGCCTGGTCGGTGGGCGCCTCTACCACGTGATCACCGACTACCAGCTCTACTTCGGCGCGGGCCGCAACTGGGTCGACGCCTTCAAGATCTGGGAAGGCGGACTCGGCATCTGGGGCGCCATCGCGCTCGGCGCGGTGGGCGCCTGGATCGGCTGTCGCCTGCGCGGGATCCCGCTGCCGGCCTGGGCCGACGCCCTGGCCCCCGGCATCGCGCTGGCCCAGGCCTGCGGACGCTGGGGCAACTGGTTCAACCAGGAGCTGTACGGCCGGGCCACCGACCTCCCGTGGGCCGTGGAGATCAGCGCGGGCCCGAACCGGGACGCCGGGACCTACCACCCGACCTTCCTGTACGAGTCGCTGTGGTGCATCGGCGTCGCGCTGCTGGTCCTGTGGGCCGACCGCCGCTTCACGCTCGGCCACGGACGGGCCTTCGCCCTGTACGTCGCCGCGTACTGCGTCGGCCGCGGCTGGATCGAGTACATGCGCGTCGACGAGGCGCACCACATCCTGGGCGTCCGGCTGAACGTCTGGACCTCGATCGTCGTCTTCGTCCTCGCGGTCGTCTACCTGGTGCTGTCGGCGAAGCTGCGGCCGGGCCGCGAGTCGGTCGTCGAGCCGGACACCTCCGGCGGCAAGGACGGCGACGCCGCGGCTCCGGCCGACGCGGACGCCGCCGAGCCCACCAAGGCCGTGGCACCCGTCCTCACGAAGGACGCTCCCGCCGAGGCCGGGGCCGAGGCCAAGGCCGAGGCCAAGGCCCCGGAGGCGGGCAAGCGCTGACCTGACCGGTCCACGAAGGGGGTGCCGCCCACACCGCGGCACCCCCTTCGCGTTCCCCGAGCCGGGCCGAATGCAGCCCTGTCGGCATCCCGTCCAGCCCCGCCGGCGTTTGAGGCGCGGGGGTTGGGGCGGAGCCCCGGGACACGGCGCCGCGCGCGGTATCGGCGGGTGCCGCGCGGGGCACGGGCGCAGCCCGGGAGGCGGCGGGCGGGGTCAGCGGGCGGCCTCGCGCGCGGCGAGCGCAAGGGTGCGGTGCGCCGCCGCCACGACCGCCGGATCCACGAACCGGCCGTCCGGCAGGGCCAGCGCCCCCGGGGCGGCGCGGGCCGCGCTCAGCACTTCCACGGCGGCGTCGACCTCCCCGGGCTCCGGGAGGTAGGCCCGCTCGATCACCGGGAGCTGGCGCGGATGGATCGCCGCCCGGCCGAGGAAGCCCAGGGAGCGCCCGCGGGCGCACGAGACCGCCAGCGACTCCAGGTCCCGGATGTCCGGGAACACCGACTGCGCCGGGGGCGCGAGCCCCGCGGCCCGGGCCGCGACCACCACCCGGGAGCGGCACCAGTCCAGGCCCGGCTCCGCGCTGACGGCCAGATCGGCCCGCAGGTCCGCCTCGCCGAGGGAGAGCCCGCGCAGGGCGGGGTGCGCGCGGGCGATCTCGTACGCGCGCTCCACCCCCACGGCCGATTCGAGCAGGGCGTACAGGCTCACCCCGCCGGTGCGGTCGGCGACGGCCGTGATCTGCCCGGGGGCGCTGATCTTGGGCAGCCGCAGCCCCGCGAGGCCGTGCAGCCCGCCCAGCGCACTCAGGTCGGCACCGCCCCAGGGGGAGTCCAGGGCGTTGACGCGGACGTGGACGGGGAGCGGGGGCCGCTCGGCGAGCAGCTCGGCGGTCGCGGCGCGGGCGTACTCCTTGCGCGAGGCCGGTACCGCGTCCTCCAGGTCGACGATGACGGCGTCCGCCCCGCAGGCGAGGGCCTTGGCGACCACCTCCGGGCGGTCGCCGGGCGCGTACAGCCAGGTCAGGATCACAGGGCTCCCTCGGTCCGCAGTGCGGTGATCTCGGCCTCGGTCAGTCCGAGCTCGGTCAGGACCTCGTCGGTGTCCGCGCCGTGCGGGCGGCCCGCCCAGCGGATCCCGCCGGGGGTCTCGGAGAGCCGGAAGAGGACGTTCTGCATGCGGAGCGGGCCCAGCTCCGGGTCCTCGACCTCGGTGACCGTGTCCAGGGCCGCGAACTGCGGGTCGGCCATCACGTCCCGCACGTCGTAGACCTGGGCGACGGCCGCCTCGGCGTCCTCGAACGCGGCGACCACCTCCTCGGCCTTGTGCCGGGCGATCCAGCCGCCGACGGCGTCGTCGAGCACGTCCGCGTGCCGGGCCCGCCCGGCGCCGGTCGCGAACCAGGGCTCGGCGATCAGCTCGGGCCGGCCCACCAGCCGCACGACCCGCTCGGCGATGGACTGCGCGGAGGCGGAGACCGCCAGCCACCGCCCGTCGGCACTGCGGTAGGTGTTGCGGGGGGCGTTGTTCGCGGAACGGTTGCCGGTGCGCGGCTGGACGTAGCCGAGCTGGTCGTACCAGAGGGGGTGCGGGCCGAGCACCGTGAGGATCGGCTCGACGATCGCCAGGTCCACGACCTGACCGTACCCGGTGCGCTCCCGCCCGGCGAGGGCGGTCATCACGGCGTACGCGCAGGTCAGCGCGGCGATCGAGTCGGCGAGTCCGAAGGGCGGCAGGGTCGGCGGCCCGTCCGGATCCCCGGTGATCGCGGCGAAGCCGCTCATCGCCTCGGCGAGCGTTCCGAAGCCAGGACGGTGGGCGTACGGGCCGTGCTGGCCGAAGGCCGTGACGCGCGCCAGGACCAGGCGCGGGTTGGCTGCGGACAGCTCGGGCCAGCCCAGCCCCCACTTCTCCAAGGTGCCGGGGCGGAAGTTCTCGATGACCACGTCGGCGGTGGCGGCGAGGCGCAGCAGGGTGTCCCGGCCGCCCGGGGTGGACAGGTCGAGGGTCATCGTCCGCTTGTTCCGGCCGAGGAGCTTCCACCACAGGCCGATCCCGTTCTTGGCGGGGCCGTGGCCGCGCGAGGGGTCGGGGCGTCCGGGGTGCTCGACCTTGACGACCTCGGCGCCGAAGTCGCCGAGCAGGGTGGCGGTCAGCGGCCCGGCGAAGAGGGTGGCCAGGTCGAGCACGCGGAGCCCCGCCAGCGGCCCGGTGGTGGTCACGAGGCGGCTCCGCGCTGCGCCGCGGCGAAGGCGTCGGTCTCGGCGCGGGTCGGCATCGAGTCCTGGGCTCCCGGGCGCTGGACGGAGAGCGCGGCCGCCGCCGAAGCCCAGCGCAGGGCCTCGGGCATCGGCCGGCGCTCGCCCAGGGCCACGGCGAGGGCGCCGACGAAGGTGTCCCCGGCGGCGGTCGTGTCCATGGCCCGCACCCGGGGCGCGGGCACGGTCAGCGGCTCCCTGCCGCGGGCGGCGTACAGCGCCCCGGCCGCCCCGAGGGTGATCACCACCTCGGGCACCTCGGCCAGTAGGGCCTCGGCGGCCCGGAGCGGGTCGGTGAGGCCGGTGAGGGCGGCCGCCTCGTGCTCGTTCGGGACGAGGAGGTCGGTGGCGGCGAGCAGATCGGCGGGCAGCGACTGGGCGGGGGCCGGGGTGAGCACCGTACGGACGCCGTGCGCGCGGGCGGCGCGGGCCCCGGCGAGGACGGCGGAGAGGGGCAGTTCGAGCTGGAGGAGCAGGGATCCGGCGGCGGCGATCCGGGCCTCGTCCCCCGTCTCCAGGCCGGTGACGGCGGCGTTCGCACCGGGGACGACGACGATGCTGTTGCCGCCCTCGTCGTCCACCGTGATGTGGGCGGTGCCGCTGGCGCCCTCGACGGTGCGCAGGGCCGCGGTATCGACCCGGGCCGCGGTGAGCGCGGAGCGCAGCCGTACGCCGAACTCGTCGGCCCCGACCGCACCGATCATCACCACCTCCCCGCCGGAGCGGGCGGCGGCGACGGCCTGGTTGGCGCCCTTGCCGCCGGGGACCGTGCGGAAGGCCCGGCCGGTGACGGTCTCCCCGAGGCGGGGGGCCTTGGCGACGTAGGCGACGAGGTCCATGTTCGTACTGCCGAGCACGGCGATGGCCGTCATGAGCGTGCTGCCTCCTGTGCGGTGAGGTGGGCGAGGGTGTCGAAGCCGATGCCGTCGAAGCCGGGGACGGTGGTGGCGAGACGGTTCTTGAGGGGTGCGGTCCAGCGGTGCGGGAGCGCGTCCGGGGAGCCGGCGAGCAGCCCGGCGAGGGCGCCGGCGGTGGCGCCGTTGGAGTCGGTGTCCCAGCCGCCGGACACGGCGCGGCAGACGGAGCGGGAGAAGTCCCCGTCGGCGTGGGTGAGGGCGGCGGCGATCAGCGCGGTGTTGGGGACGGCATGGACCCAGTGGTAGTGCCCGTAGCGGGCGTGCAGTCGGTCGACGACGCGGTCGAAGTCCGCCTCCTGCCCGGCCGCCCGGATCCCGAAGCGGACGGCCTCGGCGAGGCGCGAGCGGGGCGGTACGAAGGCCAGCCCGGTCCGGAGCGCGATGTGGACGTCCGACCGGCCGGTGGCGGCGGTGGCGGTGGCGGCCGCGACGAAGAGGGCGGCGTAGACGCCGTTGCCGGTGTGGGTCAGGGCGGCGTCCCGGTAGGCCTGGGCCGCGGCGGCGGCCGGATCGCCCGGATTGGTCCAGCCGTGGACGTCGGCGCGGATGAGGGCGCCGATCCACTCGCGGAAGGGGTTGTGGTGGGTGGCGGTGACGGGCGGCTCCAGGCCGAGGAGGAGATTGCGGTAGGCGATGCGCTCGGCGGTGAAGGTCCGCCCGGCCGGCAGCTCGTCGAGCCACAGGCGGGCCACGTCGGCGGTGGTGAAGCCCTTGCCGTGGCGCTGGAGGAGGAGCAGGCCGAGGAGGGGGTAGTTGAGGTCGTCGTCCTCGGGCATGCCGTCGATGTTCTCGGCGAGGGAGGTGGGGGCGGAGCGGCGGTTCCAGGGGTACGCGGCCAGGACCTCCGGCGGGACGCCGCGTTCGCTGAACCAGTCGTCCAGCGGCCAGTTGCCGGCGGCGCGGGCGAGCGCCCGGATCCCCTCCAGGGGCAGCTTCTCGACGGGCTTCCCGAGCAGGCACCCGACGGCCCGCCCGAGCCAGGCGGCTTCCAGCCGGGTGGCCTCCGGCCCGGTCCGCAGCAAGGGTTCCGGCGCCGTGCCGGGCGGTTGCGCCGTGCGGGGTGGCGCGGCTGCGGGCGCGGCGGTCCGCACGTGTTCCCGCCCTGCGGGCGGTGTCCCTGCTGCGCGGGGTGGGATGCGGCCGGGGACCGGTCCCGTGCTCGTGGGCGCCTGCTCCGGGTGGGACCGGACGCGGGCGCGGTCCGCGGGCCGTGGCCGCCCCGCTGCGGGCATCGGCGCGGGGCCGGGAGCGGCGGGAGGCGGTCCGGGGTCCGGGGCGGGGCTCCGGTCCCCGCCGCCCGCAGCCGGGTACGCGGGCGGAGCCGCGTTCCTGCTGCCCGGCTGCGGTTCGTGGGTTCGGCCGTCGGGGCAGGTGTGTGGCTGTGCCGTCGGGCGTTCGGGATCCCGATCGGGCCGACTGCTCGCTGTGCGGGTCGGGGCAGCTCCGGGGGTGGTGGGCCGCGTGTGTTCCTCCCCTGCGGGCGGCGCTCCTGCTGCGTGGGTCCGGGCCTGGGCGCCGACTGCCAGCGGTGGTGGTGGTTCCGCTGCGCGGGGCGGCGCGGGGGCGGGTGTGGCGGGCCCGAGAGGTCGGGCCGCGTGCATGTCGTCGGGTTTCGGGGCCGGGTCGGGCACGGTGATGCGGGCTGTGGCACCGGGGTCGGGCCGTGGAGTCGGGGTCGGGAGTTCGGCGGGTGGTCGGGGGGCTTCCGCGGCCGCGGCAGGTGGCCAGGTGGCTCGGATGGCCGGCCAGGACCGGGGCTCGTCGGCTGCGGAGCTGGGCGGGAGCTGCGCCAGGTCGTCGAGGAGGCGGGTGGCGAGGGCGCGCAGTTCCGGTGGGGCCGGGGCGGGGGAGGCGCCGGCGCGGTCGGGGGCCGGGTTGCCGCCCGCCGCGAGCCAGGCGCGGAGGGCGGCGGCCGGGTTCCGGCCGTCCTCCGCGGCCTGGCGCAGCTCGTGCCCGACCAGGTCCTCGGGCTGGGCCCAGGTCAGCCGGACGGGCCGGTCGGCGGGGCTGCGGTCGCAGGTGGTCATCGGGGGTCTGCGATCGCGGCGAAGGCCGCCTCGTGGGAGCGGCGGCGGGAGCGGTCGAGGGCGAAGATCTCCCGGGCCACCGCGGCCAGCGCGTCGGCCGGGGCGTGCAGGTCGAGTCGGCTGGCCTCGGCGACCTGCTTGGCCCAGGCGGCCGGGACCGCGGCTTCGCCGCCCAGGGCCCCGGCGATCGCCCCCGCCATGGTGGCGATGGAGTCGCAGTCCCGGCCGTAGTTGACCGCACCCAGGACCGCGGTCTCGTACCGTCCGTCCGCGACGAGCAGCATCCCGAGCGCGACCGGGAGTTCCTCGATGGCATGGAGGCGGGAGGGACGGCGGGCGTCGAGCGACGGGCTGCGGTAGTCCGGTCCGACCGAGTCGTACGGGGTCACCGCCGCCCGCAGCGGGGCCAGCGCCGACTCGAAGTCCCGGTGGCCGGAGGCCACTTCGCGGACGGCCGCGATCGCTTCGCGCGTGCCGTCCTTGGCCAGGGACAGGGCCGCGTCCACCACCGACGCGGCCGTCGCCCCCGGCACGCACGCGGCCGCCACCGCCGCCGCGAACACGCCCGCCGCCTCCCGCCCGTACGAGGACTGGTGCGCACCGGCGACGTCCAGCGCCTCCGCGTACGCGCCCGCCGGATTGCCCGCGTTGGCGATGCCCACCGGGGCCATGTACATCGCCGCGCCGCAGTTGACGATGTTCCCGCTGCCGGCCTCGCGGGGGTCGACGTGCGCGTAGTGCAGCCGGGTCACGATCCACTTCTCGGCGAGGAAGATCCGCTGCAACGGCAGGGCCTCGGCCTCCAGTTCCGGGATCCAGCGGGGCGTGGACATCAGGTCGGGGACCAGGTGATCGGCGATCGCGTAGGCGTCGAGGTGGTCCCGTACGGCCTCGTACACCCGTACCAGCGCGTGCGTCATCAGGGTGTCGTCCGTGACGTGCCCGTCGCCCTTGTGGTACGGGGCGATGGGGCGGGCCGTGCGCCAGTCCTCGTGCCAGGGGCCGACGATGCCGTGCACGCGGCCGCCGTGCCGTTCCACGATCTGGTCCGGAGTCCAGCCCTCCACCGGGCCGCCGAGCGCGTCGCCGACGGCGGCTCCGACGAGAGCGCCGCGGGCCCGGTCCTCCAACGTGAGCGTCATGTCCGAATCATCCCTTGGGTGAGGTGAGTTCCGTGGCCGCGAGGAGCGCGGCGAGTTCCACGAGGTCGGTGCCGGCGAGGCGGGGGAGGGCGCAGCCGGAGAGGGTGCGGCAGGCCTCGCGCCAGGCGGCGGGGATCGAGTCGCCGCCGCCGAGGACGCCGGTCAGCGCGCCGGCCAGGGCGGGGGCGGAGTCCGCTACGCGGGACAGGCAGGCGGCGGCCGGGACGGCCTCGGTCATCCTGCCGCGGGCGGCGGTGGCGAGGGCGAGGGCCACGGGGACGGTCTCGGCGGCGGCGATCCCGTAGCTGTAGACGTGGTCGACGATCTCGTGTTCGAGGGTGGGGACGATCGCGAAGGCGCCGCCGTCCTTGTGGGTACGGGCGAGGCGGACGGCGTGCCGGGCGTTGCGGCCGATCTCGGTGGCCTCGGGGAGCTGGGCGAGGGCGGCGTCCACGGCGGCGTCGACGGCGTCGTCGGCGCCGGTGGCGCTCAAGGCGGTGGCGATGGCGGCGGCCATGGCACGGGCGCCGTGCACCCCGTCGCCGTCCTGGGTGTAGCGGGCGTCGAACTCGGCGAGGTCGGCCGCGGCGCGGGCGTCGCCGGGATGCACGACGGCGAGGACGCAGGCGCGGACGCAGGCCGCGTCGTCGAAGTAGTGCGGGTTGTCGTGGCCGGTGGCGGGCGGGCGCAGGCCGGTGGCGAGGTTGCCGAGGCCGGCGCGGACGGAGATCCGGGCGCGGAGGGGCAGGACGGCGGACTCGACCTCGGGCGCGCGTTCCGCTGCCGCGGCGACTTCGGAGGCCAGGGCGTTCCACGCGAGGTCGATGGCGGCGCGCATCCTCCTCGATCTGCTGAGGTCGCTGAGGAGGACGCCGGCGGCGGTGAGCACGGACTCGGCGACGAAGGCGGCCCATTCGGCGTCGTCGGAGGGGCCGAGGCGGAGGGGTTCGGGGGGCTGGTTGAGGGCGATGGGGACGGGGAGGGTGGTGGTCGCGTTCTGCTCGGCGAAGGTGTCGAGCTCGCGGGTCAGGCGGCGGGTCCACTCGGGCATCCGGCTGGCGCGGTGGCGGGCGGCGGGCCACCCGGCCGCGTCGCCTGCGGCGAGCCCGAGGAGGAGGCCCTCGATCGGCCGGGCCCTTGCGGGGGGCTCGGCGGGACGTTGCGGGGCCGTCTGCCCGGCCCGCACCACGACCCGCGCCCCCGCCGCTCCCACGAGCTCCCCCCTGCCCGCGGCCAGACCTACGGGCCCCCGCCCACCCGGTGGCACGCCCCCGGGCCGAGGCGTTGCTGGGGGCGGGCCCGCTCCCGGGCCCGCCCCCGGAGCCGGGCCCGCGAGCTCCCGTTCGGCCGGGCCCGTACCCAGGGGCAGGGGCAGGGGCTGCGGCAGCGTGCCGGCTCGAGACTCGCCGCGCGGGGGCGGGCTCCCGGGGCCGCGCTCGGTCGAGGGCAGGCACTCGGACCCCGGTTCCGCCGGGGTCGGGGCCGGACCCGGCAGCCGAAGTGGCGGTGCCTCGGCCCGGGCCTGACCGGCCGGGGTCGGGGTCGCCGGGGGCAGCGCCAGCGTCTGGTCGTCCGGGGTGGAGGTCATCGGACGGCCTCGCATTCCGGGGTGAGGAGGTCCGCGATGTCCAGGACGTGGTAGCCCCGCATCGAGGGGAGACAGCTGCCGCGGACCGGGCCGATGGCCGAGGCCCAGGCGGCGGGGATCGCGCCGGCGCCCGACAGTGCGCCGGCCAGGGCGCCCGCCACCGCCGCGGTGGTGTCGGCGTCGCGGCCCATGTTCACGGCGGTGAGGACGGAGGACGGGAAGTCCCCCCGGCAGGCGGCGAAGGCTCCGAAGGCCAGGCCCACCGCCTCCGGGGCCAGGTCGGTCCACGGGTAGCCGCCGATGACCACCGCCGAGCGCACCGCCCGTTCGCCGCGCGGGGCGGCGGTGACCGCCCGGCGCAGGGAGCGGGCCGTCCAGGAGTCGGACGGGATGACGGACAGCGCCGCGGAGATCGCCGAGGCGGGGGAGCCGCCGGCCATGGCCGCGGCCACGCCCGCCGCGACCGCCTGGCCGCCGTAGATGCCCTCCCCGTCGTGGCTGACCGAGCCGTCGATGGCGACGAGCCGGGCCGCTTCCGCGGGCCGGCCCGCGGCGAAGACGCCGAACGGCGCGGCCCGCATGGCCAGGCCGTCCGACCACGCGTGCCGGTGCTGCGCGGAGATGGGCGCGGCCAGGCCCCGGCGGAGGTTCTCCAGGGTGCCGCGCTCGGAGAACCCGGCGCCCCGGAAGGGGCCCTCGTCGAGGTCGGCGATCCAGTGGTGCCAGGCCCGTTCCACGTGGGAGACGGTGAGCGCCGAGCCGTGGCGGGCCAGCAACAGCCCCGAGAAGATCGCGTACTCGGTGTCGTCCGTGCCCGCCGGGTCCTCCGACACGAATCCCTCGATGCGGCCCCACTTCGCCCGGATCTGCGACGGCTTCATGTTCTCCGCGGGGGCGCCCAGCGCATCGCCCACGGCGAGTCCGAGAAGAGCGCCCCTGGCCCGTTCGAGGAGGACCTGCGGATTGCATGCAATCAGCTTCATCGGCTCCATGGCGCGCCTCTCCCACATCGGATGGGGCTCATCATGAGCCCTTGGGGGATTTGTGCCATGGCATGTGGTTTGTCGCTCGTCGCGAAACACCCCGCGAACACCCCCGTCACCCGGTCGCCGACCCGCAAAAGCCCAGGTAAGTACGGCCTTCCTTGCTGGCGGGCAGCAGAAATCGTGCGTAGTTTCGAGGTGTTCAGGGGGAGCGGGGCGCGTCATGGCGCCCGTTCGCACATTTGGGGAGATTCCACGCATGTCCATCATCGACATCGAAGCACCGCTGCACACCGCGCACCGCGACAACCACACCCACCGCGACGTCAACGGTGGATGGCTGAGGCCGGCCGTCTTCGGTGCCATGGACGGGCTCGTCTCGAACCTCGCCCTGATGACCGGCGTGGCCGGCGGCGCCGTCGCCCCGCAGACCGTCGTCATCACCGGGCTGGCGGGCCTCGCGGCCGGCGCCTTCTCGATGGCGGCCGGCGAGTACACCTCCGTCGCCTCGCAGCGCGAACTGGTCCTCGCCGAACTGGACGTGGAGCGGCAGCAGTTGCGCAAGCACCCGGTCGACGAGATGGAGGAGCTCGCCGAGCTCTACGTCTCCCGCGGCGTCGAGCCGCCGCTCGCCCGCGAGGTGGCCATGCAGCTGTCGCGCGATCCCGAGCAGGCGCTGGAGATCCACGCCCGCGAGGAGCTCGGGATCGACCCCGACGACCTGCCCTCGCCGCTGGTCGCCGCGGTCTCGTCGTTCGGTTCGTTCGCGCTGGGCGCGCTGCTCCCGGTCCTGCCGTACCTGCTCGGCGCCACGGCCCTGTGGCCCGCGGTGCTGCTCGCGCTGGCCGGGCTCTTCGCCTGCGGTGCGGTCGTCTCCCGGGTCACCGCCCGGTCCTGGTGGTACAGCGGCGTGCGCCAGCTGGCCCTGGGTGGCGCGGCCGCCGGTGTGACGTACATCCTGGGAACCTGGATCGGTGGAGCCATAGGCTGACCGCGGCTGGAGTGAGACACTATGCAGTACGCAACATAAGTAGTCCGTTACTCGGCGGTTTCGAATCCGTGTCCGCCGGGAATCAGACCAGGGCTCCGGGCAACGATGCCCGCCCTGCACCGGGACCTCCGCCTCGCGCGACACCTCCGTAGAGCGCCGCGAAAGTCCCCTCTTTCT
Source organism: Streptomyces sp. NBC_00273 (assembly GCF_036178145.1). Taxonomy (NCBI): domain Bacteria; kingdom Bacillati; phylum Actinomycetota; class Actinomycetes; order Kitasatosporales; family Streptomycetaceae; genus Streptomyces; species Streptomyces sp. NBC_00273. Next base: position 7,007,238 of record NZ_CP108067.1, read on the forward strand.
GCCTCGTGCAGTCCGCATGCTGGAATGACGTATCCGCTTCTCGGGATTGTCGTCATCATGTAATCTGCACGAAATTTCGCAGAGGGCCAACGTCGTCCCTCGGCTATGCACATATGCCACGACGACGACGGGAGAGCCGATGCGTTCCGCATCCACGCACTCCGCGACCGGCTCCAGCACCACCGCCTGGTCGCCCATGGACGGTCGCCCCGCCCAGCAGGGCATGTACGACCCGCGCAACGAGAAGGACGCCTGTGGCGTCGGATTCGTGGCGAACCTCACCGGCGAGGCCACCCACACACTCGTTGAGCAGGCCCTGACCGTATTGCGGAACCTCGAGCACCGCGGCGCGACCGGCTCCGAGCCGGACTCGGGCGACGGCGCCGGAATCCTCAGCCAGGTCCCCGACGCGTTCCTGCGCGAGGTGGCCGGCTTCGAGCTCCCCGAGGCCGGCGGCTACGCCGTCGGCATCGCCTTCCTCCCCGCCGACGGCACCGCACAGGCCGTCGCCGTGGAGCAGATCGAGGCCATCGCCGCCGAGGAGAACCTCACGGTCCTCGGCTGGCGCGAGGTCCCGGTCACCCCGGACCTCCTCGGCAACGGCGCCCGCGCCACCATGCCGGCCTTCTCGCAGCTCTTCGTTTCCAACGGGACGACGGGCATCGAGCTGGACCGCAAGGCCTTCGTGCTGCGCAAGCGCGCCGAGCGCGAGGCCGGCGTCTACTTCCCGTCGCTCTCCGCCCGCACCATCGTCTACAAGGGCATGCTGACCACCGGACAGCTGGAGCCCTTCTTCCCGGACCTCTCCGACCGCCGCTTCGCCTCGGCCGTCGCCCTGGTCCACTCGCGCTTCTCCACGAACACCTTCCCGTCGTGGCCGCTCGCCCACCCGTACCGCTTCGTCGCGCACAACGGCGAGATCAACACGGTCAAGGGCAACCGCAACTGGATGAAGGCCCGCGAGTCCCAGCTGGCCTCCGAAGCCTTCGGCGACGGCGTGCTGGACCGGATCTTCCCGATCTGCACCCCGGACGCCTCCGACTCGGCCTCCTTCGACGAGGTCCTGGAGCTGCTCCACCTCGGCGGCCGCTCCCTCCCGCACAGCGTGCTGATGATGATCCCGGAGGCGTGGGAGAACCACACCTCCATGGACCCGGCCCGCCGCGCGTTCTACCAGTACCACTCCACGATGATGGAGCCCTGGGACGGCCCGGCCTGCGTCACCTTCACCGACGGCACCCAGGTCGGCGCGGTCCTGGACCGCAACGGCCTGCGCCCCGGCCGCTACTGGGTCACCGACGACGGCCTCGTCGTCCTCGGCTCCGAGGTCGGCGTGCTCGACATCGACCCGGCCAAGGTCGTCCGCAAGGGCCGCCTGCAGCCCGGCAAGATGTTCCTCGTCGACACCGCCCAGAAGCGGATCATCGAGGACGACGAGATCAAGAACGAGCTGGCCGCCGCCGCCCCCTACGCGGAGTGGCTGGAGACCGGCGAGATCGAGCTGTCGGACCTGCCCGAGCGCGAGCACATCGTGCACACCCACGCCTCGGTCACCCGCCGCCAGCAGACCTTCGGCTACACCGAGGAAGAGCTGCGCGTCATCCTCGCGCCCATGGCCCGTACCGGCGGCGAGCCGCTCGGCTCCATGGGTACGGACTCTCCGATCGCGGCCCTGTCCGAGCGCCCCCGGCTGCTCTTCGACTACTTCACCCAGCTGTTCGCGCAGGTCACCAACCCGCCGCTGGACGCCATCCGCGAGGAGCTCGTCACCTCGCTGCTCTCCTCGATCGGCCCGCAGTCCAACCTGCTGGAGCCGACCGCCGCGTCCTGTCGCAGCGTCACCCTGACGTTCCCGGTGATCGACAACGACGAGCTGGCCAAGCTCATCCACATCAACGCCGACGGCGACATGCCCGGCATGAAGGCCGCCACGCTCTCCGGCCTCTACCGGGTCTCCGGCGGCGGCGAGGCCCTGGCCGCCCGCATCGAGGAGATCCGCGCCGAGGCCGACGCGGCCATCGCCAACGGCGCCCGCCTCATCGTCCTCTCGGACCGCCACTCGGACGCCGAGCACGCGCCGATCCCGTCGCTGCTGCTCACCTCCGCCGTGCACCACCACCTCATCGCCACCAAGCAGCGCACCCAGGTGGGTCTGCTGGTCGAGGCCGGTGACGTCCGCGAGGTCCACCACGTCGCCCTGCTCATCGGCTACGGCGCCGCCGCAGTCAACCCGTACCTGGCCATGGAGTCCGTCGAGGACCTGCTGCGCGCCGGTACCTTCCTGTCCGGCCTGGAGCCGGAGCAGGCCATCAAGAACCTGATCTACGCGCTCGGCAAGGGCGTCCTGAAGGTCATGTCCAAGATGGGCATCTCCACCGTCGCCTCCTACCGCGGCGCCCAGGTCTTCGAGGCCGTCGGCCTGAACGACGGGTTCGTCGAGACCTACTTCAACGGCACCGCCACCAAGATCGGCGGCGCCGGCCTGGACGTCATCGCCAAGGAGGTGGCCGCGCGCCACGCCAAGGCGTACCCCGTCTCCGGCATCGCGGCCACGCACCGCGCGCTGGAGATCGGCGGCGAGTACCAGTGGCGCCGCGAGGGCGAGCCGCACCTGTTCGACCCGGAGACGGTCTTCCGCCTCCAGCACGCCACCCGCAACCGCCGGTACGACATCTTCAAGCAGTACACGGCCCGGGTGAACGAGCAGTCCGAGCGCCTGATGACGCTCCGCGGCCTGTTCGGCTTCAGCTCCGACCGCGAAGCCATCTCCATCGACGAGGTCGAGTCGGTCGAGGACATCGTCAAGCGCTTCTCCACCGGCGCCATGTCGTACGGCTCCATCTCCAAGGAGGCGCACGAGACCCTCGCCATCGCCATGAACCAGTTGGGCGCCAAGTCCAACACCGGTGAGGGCGGCGAGGACCCGGACCGCCTGTACGACCCGGCGCGCCGCTCGTCCATCAAGCAGGTCGCCTCCGGCCGCTTCGGCGTGACGAGCGAGTACCTGGTCAACGCGGACGACATCCAGATCAAGATGGCGCAGGGCGCCAAGCCCGGCGAGGGCGGCCAGCTGCCCGGCCACAAGGTGTACCCGTGGGTCGCCAAGACCCGCCACTCCACCCCGGGCGTCGGCCTGATCTCCCCGCCGCCGCACCACGACATCTACTCCATCGAGGACCTGGCTCAGCTGATCCACGACCTCAAGAACGCCAACCCGGTCGCCCGCATCCACGTGAAGCTGGTCTCCGAGGTCGGCGTGGGTACGGTCGCCGCCGGTGTCTCCAAGGCCCACGCGGACGTCGTCCTCATCTCCGGCCACGACGGCGGAACGGGCGCCTCCCCGCTCACCTCGCTCAAGCACGCGGGCGGCCCCTGGGAGCTCGGCCTCGCCGAGACCCAGCAGACCCTGCTGCTCAACGGGCTGCGCGACCGGATCGTCGTCCAGACCGACGGCCAGCTCAAGACCGGCCGCGACGTGGTCATCGCCGCGCTGCTCGGCGCCGAGGAGTTCGGTTTCGCGACCGCGCCGCTCGTCGTCTCCGGCTGCATCATGATGCGCGTCTGCCACCTGGACACCTGCCCGGTCGGCATCGCCACCCAGAACCCGGTCCTGCGCGACCGCTTCTCCGGCAAGCCCGAGTTCGTCGTCAACTTCTTCGAGTACATCGCGGAGGAGGTGCGCGAGATCCTCGCCGAGCTGGGCTTCCGCACGATCGAGGAGGCCGTCGGCCACGCCGAGGTCCTCGACACCACCCAGGCCGTCACGCACTGGAAGGCGCAGGGTCTCGACCTGGAGCCGCTCTTCTACGTGCCGGAGCTGCCCGAGGGCGCGGTCCGCCACGCCCTGATCGAGCAGGACCACGGTCTGGAGAAGGCCCTCGACAACGAGCTGATCGAGCTCGCCGCCGACGCGCTGAACGCCGAGACCGCCGAGGCGGCCCAGCCGGTCCGCGCCCAGGTCGCGATCCGCAACATCAACCGGACCGTCGGCACGATGCTCGGCCACCACGTCACCAAGAAGTTCGGTGGCGCGGGCCTGCCCGACAACACCATCGACCTGACGTTCACCGGCAGCGCCGGCCAGTCCTTCGGCGCCTTCGTGCCGAAGGGCGTCACCCTCCGCCTGGAGGGCGACGCCAACGACTACGTCGGCAAGGGCCTCTCCGGCGGCCGCATCGTGGTCCGCCCGGACCGCGCCGCCGACCACCTCGCCGAGTACTCCACGATCGCGGGCAACACGATCGGCTACGGAGCCACCGGTGGCGAGATGTTCCTGCGCGGCCGCACCGGCGAGCGCTTCTGCGTCCGCAACTCGGGCGCGCTGGTCGTCTCGGAGGGCGTGGGCGACCACGGCTGCGAGTACATGACCGGTGGCCGGGCGGTCGTCCTGGGCGAGACGGGCCGCAACTTCGCGGCCGGCATGTCGGGCGGCGTCGCGTACGTCATCGACCTCGACCCGCACAACGTCAACGTCGGCAACGCGGGCGCCGTCGAGGCCCTGTCCGACACCGACAAGCAGTGGCTGCACGATGTGGTGCGCCGCCACGAGGAGGAGACCGGCTCGACCGTGGCCGCGAAGCTCCTGGCTGACTGGTCCGTCGCGGTGGACCGCTTCAGCAAGATCATCCCCACCACGTACAAGGCAGTGCTCGCCGCCAAGGACGCCGCTGAGCTCGCCGGACTCTCGGAATCCGAGACCACGGAGAAGATGATGGAGGCGGCGACCCATGGCTGACCCGAAGGGCTTCCTCACCACCCCGCGCGAGACCGCCTGTACCCGTCCCGTCGCCGACCGGCTGAAGGACTGGAACGAGGTCTACGTCCCGGGCTCGCTGCTGCCGATCATCAGCAAGCAGGCCGGCCGCTGCATGGACTGCGGCATCCCGTTCTGCCACAACGGGTGCCCGCTCGGGAACCTGATCCCGGAGTGGAACGACTTCTCGTACCGCGAGGACTGGACCGCAGCGTCGGAGCGCCTGCACGCGACGAACAACTTCCCGGAGTTCACCGGGCGGCTGTGCCCGGCCCCCTGCGAGTCGGCGTGCGTGCTCGGCATCAACCAGCCGGCCGTGACCATCAAGAACGTCGAAGTCTCGATCATCGACAAGGCGTGGGACAACGGCGACGTCACCCCGCAGGCCCCGGAACGGCTGTCCGGCAAGACGGCCGCCGTCATCGGCTCGGGCCCGGCGGGTCTCGCCGCCGCCCAGCAGCTGACCCGGGCCGGCCACACCGTGGTCGTGTACGAGCGCGCGGACCGCATCGGCGGCCTGCTGCGCTACGGCATCCCCGAGTTCAAGATGGAGAAGGTGCACATCAACCGCCGCATCGAGCAGATGCGCGCGGAGGGCACCAAGTTCCGCACCGGCATCGAGGTCGGCCGCGACATCACCGCCACCGACCTGCGCAAGCGGTTCGACGCGGTGGTCATCGCCGCGGGCGCGACCGTCTCCCGCGACCTGCCGGTCCCGGGCCGCGAGCTGAACGGCATCCACTTCGCGATGGAGTACCTGCCGCTCGCCAACAAGGTCCAGGAGGGCGACTTCATGGCGCCCCCCATCACAGCCGAGGGCAAGCACGTGATCGTCATCGGCGGCGGCGACACCGGCGCGGACTGCGTGGGCACCGCCCACCGCCAGGGCGCGGCCTCGGTCACGCAGCTGGAGATCATGCCCAAGCCGGGCGAGGACCGAAACGCCAACCAGCCCTGGCCGACCTTCCCGATGCTCTACAAGGTCACCTCGGCCCACGAGGAGGGCGGCGAGCGGGTCTACTCCGTCTCCACCACCCACTTCGAGGGCGACGAGGACGGCAACGTCCAGGCCCTCCACCTGGTCGAGGTCGCCTTCGAGGACGGCAAGCTCGTCCAGAAGCCCGGCACCGAGCGCGTCCTCCCCGCGCAGCTGGTCACCCTGGCGATGGGCTTCACGGGCACCGACCAGGCGAACGGCCTGACCCAGCAGTTCGGCCTGGAGATGGACGCCCGCGGCAACATCGACCGCGACGCCTCCTACGCGACCAACGTGGACGGCGTCTTCGTCGCCGGCGACGCGGGCCGCGGCCAGTCGCTCATCGTCTGGGCCATCGCGGAGGGCCGCTCGGCCGCCCGCGGCGTGGACCGCTTCCTGACCGGCAGCAGCGCCCTCCCGTACCCGGTCAAGCCGACGGACCGCTCGCTGACGGTGTAGTACCGGAAGCACCCCGCCCCGCGAAGGGGCGGGACCCCTCATACGGTCCGCACAATGACGTGTGGAGCTCCCGACACAGCGCCCGCCACGTCCCCGACCAGGGGTGGCGGGCGCTGTGGCGTGTTCGGGGCTACTCGGGCTGGACGACCGTGGCGCCCCAGCGGGTGGACGGGGTCGAGGCGGTCACCCAGGCCCCGAAGCCGCCCTGGAGGCCGGCGCCGAGGGGGACGGTGACGCGCGCCGGGTCGGTCTCGGGGCAGTCGACCGTGAAGGGGGCCGGGTCGCGGTCCGGGTGCTCGTCGAGGTGGAAGGCCACCTCTATGCTGCCGCCGCCCGCGCAGCCGAAGGTGATGAACGTGTCCAGCCGGGACGAGAGGCCGCCCGTGACGAAGCCGCTGGAGCCGGCCTGCTCGGGTATCCAGATCAGCCCGTCGGGCCCCGGATAGCCGACGATCTCGCCCCCCGCCGAGGCCTGGGCCGTGCCGGCCGCAACCGTCAGCGTGAGTGCCGCGGCCAGTGCGGCGATCGCGGCGGCCTTGCCGCGCCCGTGTGCCTGCTTCATGTGGTCCCCCGTGGTGTCTTCGGTTCCGACTGACACCGATCACGTTAACCAGCGGCACTGACAGTGGCCTGTGGCGTTGGGTAGTCATATCAATCCGTTCCGAGGTTTCGCCGACTTGGTGGGGTCTACGCTTTTTCGCGGAACAAGGGCAGTGCGGAAGCGGGGAGTTGGCTCGTGGCCAAGCAGAAGGATCTGAACGGGGCGCAGACGCCGGAGGAGTTCGCCCGCGAGGAGCTGCGACGCCACCGAGAAGCGGCCGGGCTGAGCCAGGAAGGTCTGGGCGAACGGATCTTCACGAGCGGCACGTATGTCGGGCAGATGGAGTGCGGCACGCGGCGGCTCCGGCCGGAGATCGCGGAGCTGATCGACAAGGTGTTCGGCACCGGGGACTACTTCACTCGCCTGGCCAAGGCGTTCAAGTCCAAGCATGTCGAGTACTTCGCCGAGGCGGCCGAGCTGGAACGTTTGGCGACGGCCATCTTCGACTACGGTCCCACGTTGGTTCCCGGGCTGCTCCAGACAGCGGACTATGCGCGCGCCGTGATTCGGGCCGCTAGTCCCACCGGTCCGGCGGACCGTGTCGATTCCCTGATCGCGGCTCGCATGGAGCGTGCCCGAATTCTTGACGACCCAGATACCCCCGAATTGTGGGTTGTTCTGCATGAAGCCGTACTGCGTACGGCAGTCGGCGGGCACGCTGTGATGGCTGCCCAGCTGCGGCACGTCTCCTCCTGCGTTCGCGCGCATCGGATCACCGTCCAGGTGGTGCCATTTGCGGCGGGTGCCCACGGCGCTCTGGGGGCGTATGTGCGCATCATGCAGTTCGCCGATGCACCCGACGCGGCTTACACAGAGGGCCCGCACGCAGGACAGTTGCTCGACTGTCCGGCACTGGTTCGGCGTCACTGGAGGTCTTACGATCTTGCTAGGGCCGCCGCGCTGTCGCCGGAGGCATCCCTGGCCTTGATCGAGTCAGTGGCGGAGGAGCACGCAAGATGCGCGTAGACGTGAACGGCCTGTCCTGGCGGACGTCCTCCTACACCAATGGGGAGGGCGGCGAGTGTGTCGAGGTCTCCGACGACCTCCCCGGCGTCGTCCCCGTCCGCGACACCAAGCTTGCGGGCACCGGCCCGGTGCTGGTATTCCCGGCCGCCGCGTGGGCGCCGTTCATCCGGGCCGTGAAGGGTCGAGCTTGATCTCGTAGCGCAGCTGCTGGCGACCGGCCGGCATGAGCATCACGTCCGCCTGGACGGGGCGGTCCGCCGCGTCGTAGGTGGTGCGGGCCAGGCGGAGCACCGGTTCGCCCGCGCCGAGGCGCAGTTGCTCGCGCTCCTCGTCCAGCGGCATCGACGCCGTCACGTCCTCGACGACCCGGACCCCGATGTGCCCGAGGGCGGCCAGCAGCGTCACGGCGCCGCCGCGGATCTTCGCCGTGCCGGCCAGCGGGGTTCCCGCGGCGATGTCCGGCGGATAGTAGGTGTCCGTCAACTCCGTCGGCTCGCCATCGAGTTCGATGACCCTGCGGCGCACCACGACCGTACTTCCGGCCGCCAGGCCGAGCATGGCGGCGACGGCGGCGGGGGCTGCAGCTTCTCCCGCGTGCAGGATGCGCTGACTGCCCCGCCGCCCGGCCTCCGCGGCCTCCTCCGTCCAGGCGTCCGCCGCGCCGGGCGGGCGCGCGGTCAGATACGGCAGCGACTTACTGGTCCACTCCATGCCCGCCACGGTATGTGCGTTCCGGGCCGTACGGGGCGCCGTCGGCGAGGGCGGCGACCTCGCGGACGGCTGTGGCGACGGCCGGGGCGTCCCTCCTCAGGATCGCGCCGTGGTTGCTGGGCACCTTCGCGCTGAGCTGGATGTTCGGCTTGCGCGCGAACACCGGGTCGAGGCCCGCGCGGATGCGTTCCTGCTCGTCGCCCTTGCTCCCGAAGGACGTTCCCGAAGCCAGTACGTACCGCACCGGGACGGTGATGGCGTCCAGTACGGGGCCCAGTTCGCGCTCGCGGGCGAGCCGGCCGACCTCGATGTTGCTGGTCGCCATCTCGTCGGCGGTCATCCGCGGGGTCAGGCCCGTCGGACGCAGCAGTGGCATCAGCCAGCCCATCCGCTTGAAGAACGTGCGGATCCCCTGTTCCATCTCCTCGGTGAGCCAGTCGTACGGCTGCGCGCCGTCCACCAGGACCGCGCCCAGGGCGCGGTCCGGATTGCGGCTCGCCCAGTGGGCCCCGACGAACGCCCCGTAGGACCAGCCCACCACCAGCGCCCGGTCCACGCCCCTGGCCGCGAGTACGGCGTCGACGTCCCGGACGGCCGCCTCGAAGGAGTAGTCGGTCGAGCGCTTCGACTTCCTGCCGCGGGCCCGCTCGTCGTAGGTGATGTGCCGCCACCGGGGCCCCAGGTCGGCGATGACCCGCCGCCAGTACCCCTGGGTGGCGAAGTGGCCGTTGAGGTAGACCACGGGTGTGCCGGGGCCGCCGGTGTCGGTGGCGGCCAGGGCCGTGTCGTCGACCGGCACCATGCCGGTCCATAACGCCGTCATGCCGTGCCCCCGGCCGTGCCCCCGGCCGTGCCCCCGGCCGTGCCCCCGGCCGTGCCCCCGGCCGTGTCCCCGGCCGTGTCCCCGGCCGTGACTTCGGCCTCCTCGGCGCGGGCGAGGGCTTCCGTGAGTTGCTTCTTCGCGCGGGCGGGGACGTAGCCGCCCTCCGCGTAGTTCTGGGCGAACGCGTCGGCGAACTCCACCGGGTCCTCCCCGACGATCTCGCGCATCGGCGTGCCGTCCGCCGCGGCCTGCTCGAAGAGGTCGGCGAGGTCTTCGAACATCGACGCGTTGCTGTCGCCGTCGGTCGGCACGAAGTGCATCAGGTACCGCTCGATCGCCTCGACCGCCGCGCGCCGGCTCTCGGGGAGCTCCTTGACTCGCGCCTTGTACGCCCTCCAGCGCTTCTTCGGTCCGATCACCTTCGCGAGGAAACCGCTCTGCTCGTCCTCGGACATGGTTACTTACCCCCTTCGCGGAGCTGGTCCAGTCGTTCCGTGAGGAAGCTCCAGGTCCTCCAGAACTCTTCGAGGTACTCCCGCCCCTCGGCGTTGAGGGAGTACACCTTGCGCGGCGGCCCCTTCTCGGAAGGGACCTTCTCCACGTCGACGAGACCGCGCTTCTCGACCCTGATGAGCAGCGCGTAGACGGTCCCTTCGGCGATGTCGGAGAACCCCTGCTCCCGCAGCCATGCCGTGATCTCGTAGCCGTACGCGGGCCGGCCGGACAGGGTCGCGAGGACGATGCCCTCCAGCGTGCCCTTGAGCATTTCCGTCAGCAGCTTGGGCATGGAACACCTCCTCCCTGAGCTATTCGGTGTTGCTGAGTACCGGTACAACGTAACGCTGACTACTGGTACTTAGCAAGAACGAATAGCTCGAGGGTCGGGCAACTTCGCTCACTCGAAGGGCGGTTGACAGTCACCGCATATGCATAGTCCTATAGTGCTAGGAAGCTAGATGAATAGAGGAGGACAGTGATCGAGTTTCACCTCGATGCCCGGTCCGGCGTCGCTCCGTACATGCAGCTCGTCCACCAGGTGCGTCAGGCCCTGCGGCTCGGGCTGCTGTCCGAGGGGGACCGGCTGCCGACCGTCAAGGACGTCGCGGCCGGTGTGGCGATCAACCCGAACACCGTGCTCAAGGCCTACCGGGAGCTCGAGTACGAGGGCCTGGTCTCCAAGAAGCCCGGGGTCGGCACCTTCATCTCCGGCACGCTCAGCGACGACTCGCTCTCCGAGCACGAGCCGCTGCGCCGGGAGTTGCAGCAGTGGCTCGACAAGGCGCGGGCCGCCGGGCTGGGCGAGGAGAGCATCGAGGCCCTGTTCCTGAGCACCTTCCGAGCCCGCACCGGTACGGACCCGCACACCGAAGAGGAGAAATGACCGCAATACCCGCAGTATTGGAAGCCCGTGCGCTGGGCAAGCGGTACGGCCGCAAAGAGGCGCTGAGCGACTGCACCCTGAGCGTGCCGTCCGGGCGGGTCGTCGGCCTGGTCGGGCCCAACGGGGCCGGCAAGTCCACCCTGTTGCAGCTGGCCTGCGGGCTGATCGGCCCGACCTCCGGCACCATCGAGGTGCTCGGCGGCCGGCCCGCGTCCGGGCCCGAGCAGCTCGCCAAGGTCGGGTTCGTCGCCCAGGACACGCCCACCTACGCCGGACTGTCCATCGCCGACCACCTGAAGCTGGGCGCCCGGCTCAACCCGGGCTGGGACGCCCAGCTGGCGGGAGACCGGATCCGGCAGCTCGGCCTGGACCCCGCCCAGAAGGCGGGCAAGCTCTCCGGCGGCCAGCGCGCCCAGGTGGCCCTGACCCTCGCCGTCGCCAAACGGCCCGAGCTGCTGATCCTCGACGAGCCCGTCGCCGCCCTGGACCCGCTGGCCCGCCGGGAGTTCCTGCAGAGCCTGATGGAGGTCGTCGCCGAACACGGCACCACCGTCGTGCTCTCCTCGCACCTGGTGTCCGACCTGGAACGGGTCTGCGACCACCTGATCTCGCTGGTCGCCTCCCGGGTCCAGGTCGCGGGCGACGTCGACGACCTGCTCGCCACCCACTTCCGGCTCACCACCGCCCGCCGCGAGGCGGCCACCCTGCCCCCGGGCATGCAGGTCATCCAGGAGACCCGCACCGAGCGGCAGAGCACCTTCATCGTGCGCTCCGACAAGGCGGTCCAGGATCCCTCCTGGGTCCTGGAGCCGCTCAACCTGGAGGACCTCGTCCTCACCTACATGAGCCGGGCCACGGCCGGGCCCGGCCCCCGACCCACCCGGGAGAACCAGCGATGATCTGGCTGACCTGGCGCCAGTACCGCGTCCAGACCCTCGCCGCGCTCGCCGTCCTCGCCGCGATCGCGATATTCCTCGTCGTCACCGGCCTCCAGATGCGCGAGGTCTACGACAGCACCGTCGCCGGCTGCGGCAGCGACTGCGAACCGGCGAAGAACGCCCTCGTCGTCGAGTACCAGACCCTGACCTACTACGTCACGAGCCTGCTGCTCGCCACACCCGGCATCATCGGGATCTTCTGGGGCGCCCCGCTGATCGCCCGTGAACTGGAGACCGGCACCCACCGGCTCATCTGGAACCAGAGCATCTCCCGCGGCCGCTGGCTCCTGGTCAAGCTCGGGGCCGTCGGCCTGATCGCCGTCGCCGTCACCGGGGTGCTCAGCCTCCTGGTGACCTGGTGGGCCGGCCCCATCGACCGGGTCAACCTGGACCGGTTCACCGCCCTGATGTTCAGCGGCCGCGGGGTCGTCCCCCTCGGCTACGCGGCGTTCGCCTTCACCCTCGGCGCCTCGGCCGGACTCCTGATCCGGCGCACCGTACCCGCGATGGCCGCGACCCTCGCCGCCTTCCTCGCGGTGCAGATCTTCGTACCCTTCGCGATCCGCCCGCACTTCGTGGCGCCGGAACACACCGATGTCGCGCTCAGCTCCCTCGTCATGGCGCCGGTCGGCGGCGGCGAGGAGTCCGGTGCGATGAAGGACGGCTGGAACGCGAACCACATCCAGCTGAAGGGTTCCGGAAACGACGCCCACCTGCGGATCGGGGTGCTCAGGCCGGGCGTCTGGGTCGTGTCCGACCTCGGTGCGGTGCTCGACGCCTCCGGCAAGGAGGTCCGCGGTGCCGAGGGCTGCGCGGAGCCCAAGGCGGACCCCTTCGAATGCTTCGCCACCTCGAAGGGCCACATAGAGGTCGACTACCAGCCCGCCGACCGCTACTGGACCTTCCAGTGGATCGAGACCGGGATCTTCCTCGCGCTCTCCGGACTGCTGGCCGGGTTCTGCGCCTGGTGGCTGCGCCGCCGGGCGGCCTGACCGGCACGAGGAGGAACGGCACGAGGAGAACGGGGCGGCCGAAGCCAACGCAACTGGCTTCGGCCGCCCCCCTCGACTCTACGGCCGTCGAGCCCGCGCCGTGGCACGGTACGTGCTCGGGGTCAGGCCCGTGTGGCGGGTCAGGTGGGTGCGGAGGGAGTCCGCCGTGCCGAGTCCGCTGCGGGCGGCCACCTGGTCCATCGGGAGGGTGGTGGTCTCCAGGATCTCGCAGGCGCGGTCCAGACGCTGGTGCAGCAGCCACTGGAGGGGGCTGAGGCCCGTTTCGGCGCGGAAGCGGCGGGTCAGGGTGCGGGTGCTCGTGCCCGCGTGCCGGGCCAGCTCGGCCAGGGTCGTCGGCTCGTGCAGGCGGGCCAGCGCCCAGGCGCGGGTGGCCACCAGGGAGGTGCCGCGCTCCGGCGGCAGCGGGGTCTCGATGAACTGGGCCTGGCCGCCCGGCCGTACGGGGGCCGCCACGACCAGACGGGCCGTGGCGTTCGCGACGGCGGCGCCGTAGTCGCGGCGCACCAGGTGCAGGCACAGGTCGATCCCGGCCGACATGCCCGCCGACGTCAGCACCCTGCCGTCCTCGACGAACAGCACGGCGGGCACGAGCTCGACCTCGGGGAAGAGCCGCCCGAACTCCGCGGACGCCGACCAGAAGGTCGTGGCCCGGCGGCCCTCCAGGAGACCCGCCTGCGCGAGGACGAAGGCACCCGTGCAGATGGAGGCGATGCGAGCGCCCCGTGCGGCGGCGGCCCGCAGGGCGTCAAGCACCCGGGGGTCGGGGCCCTCCCGGTCGGCCGTCCCCGTGATCATCACCGTGTCGGCCCGCTCCACCGCCTCCAGGCCGTCCGGCACCACGACGTCCGTGCCGTACCGCGCCTGCACCACGCCGGGGACGAGCGTGCAGACCGTCACCTCGTACGCAGGCTGCCCGCCGAGGGCCGTCGCGCCGAACACCACCCCCGGGATCGACAGGTCGAAGGTGGTGACCGGCGGGCACGCGATGACCGCGACGCGGTGCGGGCGAGTGATCGGCATGGCTCGAATCTCCGGATTGCTGGCATTCCAGCCACTACTGTACGGCCGGGCCCGGGGCGAGGGTTGACCTGTCAACAACAGCAACTCGCAGTCCCAGTTCAGGAGTACAGCCATGGCCCTGCACGTCATCACGGGCGCCGGTGCGATCGGCACCGCCACCGCCCGTCTGCTCGCCGCATCAGGCGAGCAGGTCCGCGTCGTCACCCGCAGCGGCGGCGGGCCCGATCTTCCGCTCGTCGAGCGGGTCGCCGCGGACATCACCGACACCGACCGGCTCGTCGAGCTGCTGCACGGCGCCCGGACCCTCTACAACGCGGCCGCGCCCGCCTACCAGGACTGGCGGACCGCCTTCCCGCCCCTCGCCGCCTCGCTGCTCGCCGCCGCCGGGCGGACCGGCACCGACTACGTGATGCTGGGCAACGTGTACGGGTACGGAGCCGTCGACGGCCCCCTCACGCCCGACCTGCCCATGAGGCCCAACTCCGACAAGGGTCGGGTGCGCGCCGCCATGTGGGAGGAGGCGCTGGCCGCGCACCGGGCCGGGCGGGTCCGGGTCGCCGAGGTGCGCGCCGGCGACTTCCTCGGGGCGAACGTCCTCGGACTCTTCCCCCTCCTGGCCGTGCCCGCCGTACTGGCCGGCGAGGAGGCCGTACTGCCGGTCGGCCTCGACGCGCCGCACGCCTGGTCCTACACGGAGGACGTCGCGCGGACCCTGATCGCGGTCGGCGGGCGGGACGACTGCTGGGGCCGCGCCTGGCACGTGCCCTCCACCTCCGAACTGTCCCCGAGGGAGCTGATGGGGCGGCTGGCCGAGGTCGCCGGCGCGCCGAGCCCGAGGCTCAGGACCACGACGCAGGAGGAACTCGACGCGGCGGCCGCGGCGGACCCGGTGATGGCCGAGATGCCGGAGATGGCCTACCAGTACGACGGCGAGCTGCGCCTCGACGCCTCCGACACCGAGCGCCTGCTCGGCGTACGGGCCACCGAACTGGACCACGTGCTGAAGGAGTTGATCTCCACCGGGCCGTCGGTGCGGACGGGCAGCTGAGAGCGGCGGGCGCGGCCCCCCGGCCGGTGGCGTACCGACCGACGGGGCCGGGCCCGATTCGCTCGTGCGGGTGACCCGACGGGGGAGGGCGGGGGAAGCTCCTGACGGGCGCGCCGGGCGTACGGAGGGAAGGAACGAATCCTCCCGACCGACCCGGCCGGGCCCGTGAGGACCGGCGACGCCCCCTAGGCCGGACGGAGCATCTGCGCGGCCTCGCCGCACAGTTGAGGAGCCCCGCCGTCTGGTACCCATCTGGATCATGGCCCCCATCCGAATGCTACTGAGCGGCCTGCTCGGCGCCGCGCTGCTGCTCCCCGTCCAGCCTTCCGCCGGCGCCGACGACGGCCGGACCCGGACCGTCGACTACCGCGGTCTGCGCGTCGCCCTCCCGGCCGACTGGCGGGTCGTCGACCTCGACCGGAACCCCGACGCGTGCCTGCGCCTCGACCTGCCCACCCTGTACCTCGGCCACGCCGGCACCCAGGCCGAGTGCACCGGCCGGGCCGTCGCCGACCGCGCCGACACCCTGCACCTCGAACCCCTCGACGGGGCCCCGGAGCGCGCCGACATCCCGACCGTCGCCGTCGACTCATGGAACGTGCTGCGCGAGGTCCCGCCCCGCTCCGACAGCAACGAGCTGCGGTACGCCCTGCGCCGCTCCGCCGTCATGGCCACCGTCTCCTACGGGGCCGCGCCCGACGCCGTGCGCACGGTCCTGGCACAGGCCCGCGCCGTGGCGCCGCCGCCCGCCCCGGCTCCCGCCCCGGCCCCCGTGCCGTCCCCCGCCCCGGGGCCCCGTAGCACCCAGGAGCCCTTCAAGGGCGAGGGCTTCGACGCCTGTACCGCCCCCACCCAGAAGGCCATGGACACCTGGCGGGCCGATTCCCCCTTCGGCGCGATCGGCGTCTACGTCGGCGGCCGGGCCCGGGCCTGCGCCCAGCCGCGGCTCACGGCCCGCTGGGTGGAGCGGCAGGCCGCCGCGGGCTGGCACCTGATGCCGATCTGGGTGGGCCCGCAGCCCTGGCACAACGCCGCCACCGGGCTGTCCACCGACCCCTCCGAGGCCAACGGGCAGGGCCGGGAGGCCGCCGAGGGCGCGGCGGAGGCGGCCCGGTCACTGGGCCTGGCCGCGGGCACGGTGCTCTACAACGACCTGGAGAACTACACGGACCGCGCCACCTGGGACGCCCCGGTCGTGGCCTACCTGACCGCCTGGACGGACCGGCTGCACGAGCTGGGCTTCCGCTCCGCCGCCTACGTCTCGGTGAGCTCCGGGGTCAAGGCGCTGAGCGCCCACTACCACCAGGCGCCCCGGGCCATGCCGGACGTGCTCTGGGCCGCCCGCTGGAACCTCTCGGCCTCCGTCTCCGACGCCGACATGGGCCTGAAGAAAGGCACCGCGAAGTGGGCCGGCCCGCGCCGGGCCCACCAGTTCCGCGGCGACCACGACGCGACCTACGGCGGGATCACCCTCAACATCGACCGCAGCTGGCTGGACGTGAACCCCGCCGCCCTCGGCCCGATCGGCGGCCTGCCCCGGCTCGGCTAGTCCTCGCGCGGTGGTTCGTCGTCGTCGCCCCGGCGCAGGGTGCGCAGGCCGTGCTCCGGGGTCCACGACCGCACCACCAGCTCGTCGCCCTGCACGCGGACGTGGACGACCTCCGTCAGATCGGCGTGGAAGAGGTGGAAGGGGTGCGGGGTCTCGGTCTCCTCCGCGTACCGGTGCAGTTCGGGCGGGTCCACGAGCTCCAGCGCGCGCCCCGAGATCCGTACGTCCCCGTGGGGCATCTCCTCGCCCGCGCCCGGGTTGCTGTGCAGGGCGAATCGGGGGTCGTGCTGGAGGTCCCTGGCCTTCATCGAGCCGAACATCATGCCGAGCCACAGCTCCCCGCCCCGGATGTCGACGTTCAGCCCGGTCGCCCGGGGCGAGCCGTCCTTGCGGAGGGTGGCCAGGACGTGGTGGGGGTACTGCGCGAAGCGGGCCTGGACGGCCGCAGCGAACTCCGGTTCCGCCTTCTCGAAGACTGCCCAGCTGGTATGCGTCATACGTCCATCAAAGCGCGGGCACCGGCGGGCGCAGGTCAGGCGCGCACGATGCCCGCACTGCGCGCTGCCGCCAACCATTCAGGGAACTCACCGAGCAGGCGGTCGTAGAGTTCGCCGTCCGGCACGCTGCGGGGGTCCTGCCCCGCGTGGAAGTAGCCCGCGTTGTCCACGACCCGCATCGCCGGGACAGGCAGCTCGTCCAGCCGGCGCAGGAAGTCGAACTGCGTGCTGCGGGTGTTGCCGAAGCCGACGAACTGCCAGAAGAGCGGCAGCCGGGCCGCCTTGCACAGGTACCGCTCGGCCGCGAGCTTGTTGATCGGGCCGCCGTCGGTCTGGAAGACGACCAGGGCGGGCGCCGTCGCCCCCGAGTCCAGGTAATGGTCGATGACCGCGTCCATCGCCGCGTGGTAAGCCGTCTTGCCCATGTGGCCCAGCCGCGAGGCGATCTCGGTGACCCGGCCCTCGTGCCCGGCCAGGGAGATCTCCTCCACCGCGTCGACCTCGGTGGAGAAGAAGACCACCGGCACGCGGCCGTCGTCGTCCAAGTGGGCGGACAACCCCAACACCTGATCCGCGAGGGCCTGCATGCTGCCGTTCGCGTAATAGGGGCGCATCGACCCGGAGTAGTCCAGCACCAGGTAGACGGCGGCCCGGCCGCCCTCCAGGCCGTACTTGCGCAAGGAGACCCCGGCGCTCTTGTAGAGGCTCACGAGCGCCGGAGCCGTCTCCTCGACCTTGCGGAGGTTGATCGCACTGCCCGTCATGGGGCGAGCGTACGGCAGTGCGCCGGCCCGTCAGTCCGCCGTGGTGAAACCCAGATCGGCCGCCAGCCGCGCCCGGTGCGCGGCCGGCGCGCCGAGCAGGAGGGCGGAGCCCTGGCGGCAGCCGCCGCGCGGGCGAGCGCCCGGGCCGTCTCCACTTCCGCGCCGACGGCGCCGAGTGCGCAGGCGATCCACCCGCGGCTGTCGGGGGCCCAGAGCGCCACCCGGTCCCCGGGCCGGATCCCGTGGGCGATGGCGGCGCGGGCGGCCGCCGCGATCTCGGCGGCCAGTCGTACGAAGGCCCAGCGGGCCTCGCCGTCGGCGAGTGCCTCGCGCTCCCCGTACGCAGCGGCCGCGTACCGCGACGGGCCGCCGCTGCTGTACTTCCGGCGCTCCTACGGCAGCTTGCCGCGGCCTTCGCGCTCGGCGAGCTCGTTGATGTCTTCGAGCATGCGCGCCGCGAGGTCGCGCTCGGAGGCGTAGTACCGCTCGGCCCACTTGAGCGTGAGGGTCGGGTACGCCCAGGCGCTCTCGTCCTTCGAGCCCTCCACGTCGGCCATCGCGCGACGGTGCATCTTCTCCGCGAACTCCTGGTGCTGGACGAGGACTTCGCGCATCTGCTCCGGTTCCAGCAGGTGGCCCAGCCACAGGCGCAGCATCGGCCCGTGCTTGAGGACGGGCGGGTCGACGGGGGCCTCGCGGGCCCACTCCCGTACGGCCGCCATGCCCTCGTCCGTGATCCGGTAGACCCGCTTGTCGCGCGTTCCGGTGTCCTGGGCGACCATCCGCGAGGACGCGTAGCCCGCCTTCTCCAGGCGCTTGAGCTCGCTGTAGATCTGGCTGAACGACGGGCTCCAGTAGAAGAACCGCAGCGACCCGTCCGACCACTTCTTCAGGTCGTAACCGGAGAGCTCCTCTCCGAAGGAGAGCAGCCCGAGCACCGCCCAGCTGGTCGCGGGGAGCGCGCGCTTGTTCGTCTCGTCTGCCACGCAGCGCAGTCTACGACCGGCCTCACGGCGCCCTTCCCCCTGCAAGATATGCCTGCTAGAAATATTCCTATTAGAAATAATTGTTCGAAACGCTGGACGGAGGGACCTCACCGTGAAGTTCTCGATGATCTTCGAGGCGCAGCTCGTCGACCCCACCCCCGAACGCGAACGCCAGGTCATCCACGACTGCGTCGAGCAGGCCGTCTACGCCGAGGAGATGGGCTTCGACCGGATCTGGGCCGTCGAGCACCACTCCCTGACCCAGTACGCGCACATGAGCGCCTCCGAGATCTTCCTGACCTGGGTGGCCGCCCGCACGCGCCGGATCAGGATCGGCCACGGCGTCGTCACCATGCCCTTCGGCTACCAGCACCCGGTGCGCGTCGCCGAGCGCGCCGCCATGCTCGACGTGCTCTGCGGAGGCCGCGTCGACATCGGCGCCGGGCGCGGCGCCACCCGCCAGGAGATGTCCATGTACGGGGTCAGGCCCGAGGACACCTACCCGCAGATGGAGGAGGCCCTGCGGATCTTCTCCTCGGCCTGGAAGGAGGGGACCTTCGAATGGCACGGCTCCCTCGACATCGGCCCCGGCGCGATCCTGCCCCGCCCCGTCCAGGACCCGCACCCGCCGCTGTTCATGGCCTGCTCCAAGCACGACACCCTCAAGCTGGCCGCCGAGCTCGGCATCGGGGCCCTGGTGATGGGCTTCGCCGGCGCCGACGACGTCCGCGCCATGCGCAAGGTCTACGACGAGGCCATCGCGACGCGCAGCGGCGAGCGCCTGGTCTCCACCGTGGTCAACGACCACCTCTCCGCCCTCTGCCCGACCATCGTCCTCGACGACGCCGAGCGGGCCCTGCGGCTGGGCACGCGCGGGCAGCGCTTCTTCGCCGAGTCCATCGCGCACTGGTACGGGAACGGCCCCGAGCCGACCGAGTGCGCGGAGGAAGAGGACCACGTGGCGGCCCTGGCCAAGGGCCGGGAGGAGCTCGTCGCCAAGCTGAACGGGGCGAACATCCCCGCCCGCCCCGTCGACACCGGCACCTACAACGCCGAGCACGCGTACGGCAGCGCCGAGAGCGCCATCGCCTACGTCGAGCAGCTCCGCGAGATCGGCGTCGACGAGGTGATGTGCCTGATCCAGATGGGCACCGTCCCCCAGGAGGCGTGCATGGAGACCATCCGCCAGTGGGGCGAGAAGGTCATCCCGCACTTCCGCGCGCTGGAGGGCTGAGCCGTGGGGGAGCAGCTCGACGGGAAGGTCGTCGTGATCACCGGCGCCGGGCGCGGCCAGGGCGCCGCCGAGGCCCGGCTGTGCGCGGCGGCGGGGGCCCGGGTGGTCGTCACCGACATACGGGAGGACGAGGGGCGGGCGGTGGCCGCCGAACTCGGGGACCAAGGACTGTACGTCCGCCACGACGTGGCCGACGCGGCGAGCTGGGCGAAGGTGGTGGAGCGGTCGGTCGGCGCCTTCGGCGCGGTCTCGGCGCTGGTCAACAACGCGGCCCTGTGGCGCACCGCCCACGTGGAACGGCAACGGCTGGAGGACTTCGAAGCGCTCCTGCGGGTCAACCTGCTCGGCCCGTTCCTCGGCATCCAGGCGGTCGCGCCGGTGCTGCGGGCGGGCGGGGGCGGCTCGATCGTCAACATCTCCTCCACCGCCGGACTGGTCGGGATACCGGGCCACGCCGCCTACGGATCCACCAAGTTCGGACTGCGCGGACTGACCCGGTCGGCGGCGCTCGACCTCGCCGGGGACCGGATCCGGGTCAACTCGGTGCACCCGGGGGCCATCGACACCCCGATGGTGGCCGGGGCGGTGGCGGGCCGGGACTGGTCGCACGTGCCACTGGGGCGCATCGGCCGCCCGGAGGAGGTCGGGGAGCTGGTCCTCTTCCTCTGCTCGGACGCGTCCTCGTACGTGACGGGCAGCGAGTTCACCGTGGACGGGGGGATGACGACGGCATGAGCGACCTCCGTGCACCCGATCCCCTCTCACCGCAGGCCCGGCGGCTGTGCGACGCGATGACCGCCGGCTTCCCGGGGCCGGGCGACGTCGACGCCCTCCGGGCGGCCGCGGCGTCCGGGTCCGGCCGCGAGGGTCCGGCCGTGGCCTCGGTGTCCGACGCCGTCGCGGGCGGGGTCCCGGTCCGCGTCTACGACCCCGCGCCCGGCCGGTCCGACCGCCCCCTGGTCGTCTT
Organism: Streptomyces sp. NBC_00273; assembly: GCF_036178145.1. Taxonomy (NCBI): domain Bacteria; kingdom Bacillati; phylum Actinomycetota; class Actinomycetes; order Kitasatosporales; family Streptomycetaceae; genus Streptomyces; species Streptomyces sp. NBC_00273. The sequence continues at coordinate 7,027,924 of NZ_CP108067.1, forward strand.
CCTGCACGGCGGCGGCTGGGTGATGTGCGGCCCGGACACCCACGACGCGACCTGCCGCTCCCTGGCTGTGGCCGCTGGCGCGGTGGTCGTCTCGGCGGACTACCGGCTGGCCCCGGAACACCCCTGGCCGGCGGCGCCGGACGATGCGCTGACGGTCCTGCTCTGGGCGCGGGAGCGGTCCCGCGCGCTCGGCTGCGACCCCGGCCGGGTGGTGCTGGCGGGGGATTCCAGCGGCGGCAACCTCGCGGCCGTGACGGCCCTGCGCGCGCCCGAACTCGTAGCGGGACAGGTGCTGTTCTATCCGCCGCTGGACGCCCGGATGGACTCCGCCTCCGTGGAGAGGTACGCGGAGGGCTACTTCCACACCGCCGCCCACATGGCCTGGTACTGGGACAGCTACGGCGGCGACCCGGAGCACCCGCACGTCTCGCCGCTGCGCGCCCCCGACCTGTCGGGCCTGCCGCCCGCCCTGATCGTCCTCGCCGACTGCGACGTGCTGCGCGACGAGGGCCTCGCGTACGCCCGCCGGCTGGCGGCGGCCGGCGTCGACTGCACGATCCAGCTCCACCCGGGGGTCTTCCACGGCTTCCTGGGCCTGCCCCTGCCGGCGGGCGCCGCCGCGCTCCGGGCGGCCGCGGCCTGGGTGGCGGGGGCGGGAAGGGCGGGGCCGCCGACCTCCCGGGCATGACCCAGGCATGATGTGTCCATGGCTGAACTGATACGGAGACTGTCGGGCGCGGCCTTGCGCATCGGCCTCCTCCTGGCGGTGGAGTCCGGTGCGATCTGGCTGCTCCGGGGACCCGGGGGAGCCTGGATCCCGGTCCTGTTGGCCGTCTTCGTCGTCGGCGCGGCCGTACCGCACGGCACCGGCGCGGAGTTCGTCGCCCGTACCTGCGTCGCACTCCTCGCCGTCGGCGTCGCGGTGGCCGGCGGGACCACCTGGGACCGGCACACCCTGCACGACCGCGGCCGGGAGGAGCGGGCGGTCGTCGCCGAGCGGACCGCGGCGCAGGACGGCTCGACCTCGGCCCCGTCGCTACGGCTGCGCACGGAAGCCGGCCGGGACCTGCCCGGCCCGGTGGAGAAGGACCTCCCGGTCGGCGCCCGGCTCACCGTGACGGTGGACCCCGACGGCCCGGCCTGGACCGTGGGCGGCCGCCCGGCCCGCCCGCTCTGGCCGGCGGCCGCCACCGGAACCCTGCTCCTCCTCCAGACCGCCCTCGTCGGCCGGCTCTCCCTGCGTCCCCGCCGCTAAGGAACTTCCCGGCGATCAGGACCTCCGGCCATCCGGCTCGACGGCCACTTCGCCCGACGAATTCGTGACCGCCGCCATGTGTCAAGTCCCGAAATCTCGGGACGTGAAGCATTTGTTCACCCTGGGCCTAATTGAGGCATGGGATCACGCAGAGCAGGTGACCCACCCGCGCCGTCCGGAACGGATCTGGCGACGTGGCCCTTTCTCACCGGAGGTGAATCCTCATGACTCACGCATTCGTCACTCGGCGTCTCGCCGTCCTTACGGCCGCGTCCGCCCTGGCCGCAGCGGGTGCACTGCTGCCTTCCAGCGCATTCGCCGCGACGCCGAACGTCAGCACCGCAACCACGACGATGGCGGTCGAACACGGCGGCCACGGGCATGGGCACGGCCACGGTTACCACCACCGCCACCACGGCCACCATCACCACAGCCACTGTCACGGCTACTGGGACTGGGGCTGGGGCTGGTAGGTCGGCGAGACGGAAAAGGTCATCGTTGACGTGAACAATTGAGTTCCGGTCCAGGCTGTACGGCAAAGCCGTACAGCCTGGACCGCCGAACGCGTGCCGCCTACTTGATCGTGTAGGAGCAGCCCTTCACGGTCGTGACGCCGTCGCTCTCCGCGACCTTCTTCCCGTCGACCTTGATGACGCACGGGGCCTGCTGCAGCGTGCCGTCGGCGCCGTTGATCGTGCCCGGGACCACGCTCACGAGGTAGCCCACCTTCTGTTCCGCGGCGGTGAGTTCCGCGGTGCCGCTCTTCGACCACGGCAGGGTCTGCTGCTCGAATCCGCTGCCGATGCCGTTGTACATGACCGCCGTCTTTCCGGTGCCGCCGACCTCCAGGGTCACCTCGTGAGTGGCGCCACCGGCCTTGGCGGGGGCGGACGGGGCGCTCGTCGAAGCCGCCGGCGCGCCCTCCCCGGCCGGCTTCGGCTTCGGTTCCGCGCTCCCGCAGCCGGTGAGCAGTGCGGCCGCCGCTGCGCACGCGGTCAGCGCGGTCACGCCGGTCATCGTCCTTCGCATGGTGCAAGTACCCCGATCTTGTTACCGATTGTGTGATCGAAAACAATGGACGCATGACCACACGTGCCCGTTCCTTCGACGCAGCGGCCGCTTCGTACGCGGCCCACCGCCCCAGCTACCCCCCAGCCCTCTTCGACGCCGTCGAGTCCCTCACCGGGCGGCCGCTCGCCGGGGCCCGGGTGGCCGACGTAGGAGCCGGGACCGGGATCGCCACCGCGCTCCTGCACGAGCGCGGGGCCGAGGTCCTCGCCGTGGAGCCCGGGGACGGAATGGCCGCCGAGTTCCGCCGCACGTACCCCGGGATCCCGATCGTGCGCGGCGACGGGGACCGGCTGCCGCTGGCCACCGGCGCGTTCGACCTGCTCACCTACGCCCAGGCCTGGCACTGGACCGACCCGGTCCGCTCCGTGCCCGAGGCCCGCCGGGTGCTGCGGCCCGGCGGTGCGCTCGCGCTCTGGTGGAACGACACGGACGCCACCGTGCCGTGGATCGCCGAACAGGAGGAGCGGCTCCGGGTCTTCTTCGAGGTCAAGGGGGAGACCCGCCGCATCCTGCCCGAAGGGCTCGGCGAGTTCACCAGCCGTTCGGTGACGTGGACCCGGCGCATCACGTTGGACGACCACCTCGCCAACCTCGCCAGCCACTCCGCCTTCCTGGTCCTGGGCGAGGCCCGCACCCGCGAGTACTTCGCGGGGGAGCGGGAGCTGCTGAGCGCGCTCTTCCCGGACGGCACCGTCGAGGAGCAGTACGTCGTGAACCTCAGCGTCGCGGTGGTGTGAGGGACCGCAGGACCTCGGCCCGGCAGGCCGACGGCGTTCCCCAGGCGTCCCGCAGCGGTCGGGCCTTGCGCAGCCACAGGGACAGGTCCAGCTCCTCGGTGTAGCCCACCGCACCGTGGAGCTGGAGCGCCGTCATCGCCGCCCGGTACGACGCCTCGCCCGCCGCCAGCTTCGCCGCCGCCACCTCGCCCGGGCCCGGCGACAGCGCCGCCGCCCACACCAGCGGGCGGGCGAACTCCAGGTCGAGCAGGGTGTCCGCCAGCCGGTGCTTCACCGCCTGGAAGCCGCCGATCGGCGTGCCGAACTGCGTGCGCTGCTTCGCGTACTCCACCGTCCTGGCCAGCAGCGCCTCGCCGACGCCCAGGCACTGGGCGGCCGTCAGCAGCCGGGCCCAGCGGCCGGCCGCCTCGGCCGCCCGGGTCACCGCCGGGCCCGCCGCCAGCAGTTCACCCCCGTCGTCCCCGCCGGCCGGCGGGAGGGACAGCCGGCGCGCGGGGTCCGTCGACCGGACCGGTTCGCGCGGACCGCCCCGCCATCGCAGTTCGCCCGCCCCCGACACCGTGAAGCAGTACGTCGCCGCGTCCGCGTCCAGCGCGTACGGGCTCCCGTCCGGCAGGGTCAGCGTGGCGGAGGTCTCGCCCTGCGCCAGCCCCGGCAGGAACCGTTTGGCGAGCGCCTCGTCCGCCAGCTCCGCCAGCAGCACCGACGCCGCGGCGCTCTCCACCACGGGCCCCGGCACCCCGGCCCGGCCCAGCTCCACGAAGCCGAGCGACAGCTCCAGCGGGAGCAGGCCGGCCCCCTCGTACGCCTCCGGGACGGCCAGCGCGAACAGGCCCGTCCCCGCGAGCCGGGACCACAGGGCCCGCCCGGGCGCGGCGTCGCCGTCCGCCCAGGCCCGTACCGCCGCCGGGACCTGCGCCGAGCCCAGCAGGGAGCGCAGCGTACGGGCGAAGTCCGACTGCTCGTCGGTCAGCAGGAAGCGCATCAGCGGCGGCCCTTCGGGAGGCCGAGCAGCCGCTCGGCGATGATGTCGCGCTGGATCTCGTTCGTCCCCGCGTAGATCGGCCCGGCCAGGGAGAAGACCCACGGCTCGGCCCACTCGCCCTCCGCGAGCTCCGCGTCCGCGCCCAGCAGGTCCAGCGCCGTCTCGTGCAGGGCGATGTCGTACTGCGACCAGAACACCTTGTTCAGGCTGGACTCGGCGCCGATCGTGCCGCCCGCCGCGAAGCGGGAGGCGTTCGCCCAGGTGAACAGCTCGTACGCGCGCGCCCCCACCACCGCGTCCGCCACCCGGTCGCGCAGCGCGGTGTCGGACGGGTCCCCGTGCGTGCGCCACAGCCCGACCAGCCGGTCCGCCGCGGCCAGGAACCGGCCGGGGGAGCGCAGGGTCAGCCCGCGCTCGTTGCCCGTCGTCGACATGGCGATCCGCCAACCCTGCCCCGGCTCCCCGATCACGTCCTCGTCCGGTGCGAAGACCTGGTCCAGGAAGAGCTCCGCGAAGGCGGGCTTGCCGTCGAGCCGGCCGATGGGCCGCACCGTCACCCCCGGCGCCCGCAGGTCGAACATCAGGTACGTCAGCCCCTGGTGGGGTTTGGGGGCGTCCGGGTCGGTGCGGAAGATCCCGAAGGCACGGTCCGCGAAGGCCGCCCGCGAGGACCAGGTCTTCTGCCCCGTCAGCAGCCAGCCGCCCTCCGTGCGGACCGCCCGCGACGTCAGCGACGCCAGGTCGGACCCCGACTCGGGCTCCGACCAGGCCTGCGCCCAGATCACCTCGCCGCTCGCCATCGACGGCAGCACCCGCGCCCGCTGCTGCGGGCTCGCGTGGTCGAAGAGGGTGGGGGCGAGGAGGTTGATGCCGTTCTGCGAGACCCGGCCGGGCGCGCCCGCGGCCCAGTACTCCTCCTCGAAGACCAACCACTTGACGATGTCCACGCCCCGGCCCCCGTACTCCTCGGGCCACGAGACCACCGACCAGCGGTCCGCGTGCAGCACCGCCTCCCACTCCCGGTGCGCCGCGAAGCCCTCGGCCGTCTCCAGGGAGGGCAGGGGCCGGGCCGGGACGTGGGCGCGGAGCCAGGTGCGGGCCTCGGCCCGGAAGGCCTCCACGTCCGCCGTGTGCGCGAGTTCCATCAGGTGTTCGCCTCCTTCAGGGCGGCCGTGCTCACGCCGCCGAGCGAGTCCGCGGCGGTCTCCGCGTTGTGCGCGCGCGCCAGGTGGTGCAGGCCGAACACCGAGTCCATGCCGGTGTGCAGGCCCTGGAGGTCCTCGGCGGCCCGGTAGAAGGCGTCGTCCAGCGCGTACGTCATCGCGCTGTTCTGCGCGTTGCGGTAGCGGGGGCGGTTCATGGTCACGTACGCGACCGGGCCGCGGCGCTCGTAGAGCACGGGTGCGTCGTCGGGCATGCGGCGTCCATCCTTCACGAGCGAGCTTCCCTAACAAGTGTTTGGTAGGTTAACGTACGGCCATGAGCAGCGTCGAGGAGTTCCGCACCGAGGTCCGGGGGTGGCTACGGGTCCACCTCACGGGCGAGTTCGCCGCCCTCAAGGGCCGCGGCGGCCCCGGCCGGGAACACGAGGCCTTCGCCGAACGCCTCGCCGGGGAGCGTCACATGGCGGCCCACGGTTGGACCTGCATCGGCTGGCCCGTCGAGCACGGCGGCCGCGGCGCGACCCCCGCCGAGCAGATCGCCTTCCACGAGGAGTACGCCCGCACCGACGCCGCCCCCTCGCTCCTCGCCGACGGCGCGCACGACGAGATCCAGCGCACCCTCATCGCCGAGCGGATCCTCGGCCTTCCCAAGGAGGTACGGGCGTGACCGCCACCCCCGACTACGTCGCCGGGCACGGACTGCTGAAGGACCGCACCGCCGTCGTCACCGCCGCCGCCGGGGCCGGGATCGGCGGAGCCACCGCCCGCCGCCTCCTGGAGGAGGGCGCCCGCATCGTCATCGGCGACGCCCACGCCCGCCGCCTGAAGGAGACCGAGGAGGCGCTCGCCGCCGAGTTCGGTGCGGACCGCGTCACCTCCCTGCCCTGCGACGTCACCGACGAGGACCAGGTCCAGGCCCTCTTCGACCTCGCCGAGCACACCCACGGCCGCCTCGACGTCGTCGTCAACAACGCCGGCCTCGGCGGCACCGCCGCCCTCGTCGACATGACCGACACCCAGTGGTCCCGCGTCCTCGACGTCACCCTGAACGGAACCTTCCGCTGCACCCGCGCCGCCCTGCGCGCCCTCAAGGCCTCCGGCGGCGGCGGAGTGATCGTCAACAACGCCTCCGTCATCGGCTGGCGCGCCCAGACCGGCCAGGCCCACTACGCCGCCGCCAAGGCCGGAGTGATGGCCCTGACCCGCTGCGCGGCCCTGGAAGCCGCGGAGTTCGGCGTACGCGTCAACGCGGTCGCCCCGAGCCTGGCCATGCACCCGCACCTGGTGAAGGTCACCAGCGAGGAGCTCCTGGCCGAACTCACCGCCCGCGAGGCCTTCGGCCGGTACGCCGAACCCTGGGAGGTCGCCAACGTCATCGTCTTCCTGGCCAGCGCCTACTCGTCGTACATGACCGGCGAGACGGTGTCCGTCAGCAGCCAGCACGCCTAGGGGGTGCGTTGGCTGAGAATGGACGCGTGCCAACGAACAAGCCGACAGCGCCGACGACCAAGAAGAAGCCGCAGGTGACGGCCTCCCCCGAACGGCGTCGTGAACTCCTCGACACCGCCGCCGAGGTCTTCGCCGCGCAGGGCTACAACGCCACCACCGTCCGCAAGATCGCCGACGCCGCCGGCATGCTCGCCGGCAGCCTCTACTACCACTTCGATTCCAAGGAATCGATGCTCGACGAGATCCTCTCGGCCTTCCTGACCGAACTGTGGGACGGCTACGACACCGTCCTCGCCGCAGGTCTCGACCCCAGGCAGACCATCGAGGCCCTCGTCACCGAGTCCTTCCGGGAGATCGACCGGCACCGCGCCGCCGTCGCCATCTACCAGAAGGAATCCCGCACCCTCTCCGCGCAGCCCCGCTTCCACTACCTGTCCGACTCGCAGCAGAAGTTCGAGAAGGCCTGGCTCGGGACCCTGGAGCGGGGGGTCGCGGCCAAGGTCTTCCGCGCCGACCTCGACATCCGCCTCACCTACCGCTTCGTGCGCGACACGGTGTGGGTGGCGGCCTCCTGGTACCGGCCGGGCGGACAGCACAGCCCCGAGGAGATCGCCCGCCAGTACCTGTCGATGGTGCTGGACGGGATCGCACTGCGCCCCACCTGACCGACCCGACCGACCCGACCGTCTGAGGAGTCCCGATGCCCGAGGCCTACGTAGTCGATGCGGTACGCACCCCCGTGGGGCGGCGCAACGGCGGCCTGTCCGCCGTCCACCCGGCCGACCTGGGCGCACACGTCCTGAAGGCACTGGTCGAGCGGTCCGGGGTGGACCCGGCAGCCGTGGAGGACGTGGTGTTCGGCTGCCTCGACACGGTGGGGCCGCAGGCCGGGGACATCGCCCGGACGGCTTGGCTGGCGGCCGGCCTGCCCGAGGAGGTGCCCGGGGTCACCGTCGACCGCCAGTGCGGGTCCTCGCAGCAAGCCGTGCACTTCGCGGCGCAGGGCGTCCTGTCCGGCACCCAGGACCTCGTGGTCGCGGGCGGCACCCAGAACATGTCGATGATCCCGATCGCCTTCGCGTCGCGGCAGGCGGCGGAGCCGCTGGGCCTTGACGAGGGGCCGTACGCGGGCTCGGCGGGCTGGCGGGCCCGGTACGGGGACGCCCCGGTGAACCAGTTCCACGGCGCCCAGCTGATCGCGCAGAAGTGGGGGATCACCCGGCAGGACATGGAGGAGTTCGCCCTGCGCTCCCACCGGCGGGCGGTCCGGGCCATCGACGAGGGCCGCTTCGCGCGCGAGACGGTGGCGTACGGGGAGGTGAGCGTGGACGAGGGCCCGCGCCGGGACACGACCCTGGAGAAGATGGCCACCCTGAAGCCGGTGGTCGAGGGCGGCACCATCACGGCAGCCGTCTCCTCCCAGGTCTCGGACGGGGCGGCGGCCATGCTGATCGCTTCCGAACGGGCGGTGCGGGAACACGGCCTGCGGCCGCGCGCCCGCATCCACCACCTCTCGGTACGGGGCGAGGACCCCATCCGCATGCTGTCCGCGCCGATCCCCGCCACGGCGTACGCGCTGAAGAAGACCGGCATGTCGCTGGCCGACATCGACCTGGTGGAGATCAACGAGGCGTTCGCCCCGGTGGTGCTGGCCTGGCTGAAGGAGACCGGGGCCGACCCGGAGCGGGTCAACGTCAACGGCGGCGCGATCGCGCTCGGCCACCCGCTGGGGGCGACCGGGGTCAAGCTGATGACCACGCTCCTGCACGAACTGGAACGCACCGGCGGCCGCTTCGGCCTCCAGACCATGTGCGAGGGCGGCGGCCAGGCCAACGTGACGATCATCGAGCGGCTGTAGGCCTCCCGGTCACTCCGGGAGCAGGGCGAAGCCGAGGAGGACGGCCGCTTCGACGCGTACCGAGCCCGGGGTGAGGGCGCCGTCGTCCTCCGGGTCCCCGCCCCTGCGGCGGCCGTGGCTGTAGCCGCCCATCGACTCCGGGTCGACGTCCTCGATGTGGATGACCGGCCCCAGCCGCACCCCGCACGCCTGCGCGTACACCTCGGCCTTGCGCCGGGCGGCCGCCACCGCCCGGCGCCGGGCCTCGTCCCGCATGGCGGGCTTGTCCTCCACCTCGAACCGCACGGAGTCGACGCGGTTCGCGCCGGCCGTGACCGCGTCCTCGATCAGGAGCTCCAGCTGGGCCAGCGCCTCCGTCCGCACGGTGTACGTGGCCACGCAGCCGTAGCCGTGGAAGGTCTTGTCCGCGCCGTAGCCGTTGTACTGCGAGGTGAGCTGGAGCCGTGACCCGGACACGTCCGAGTCCGGTATGCCGTGCTCGCGCAGGACCTCCCGCAGCCGGGTGACCGCCGCGCCCGCCTCGGCGAAGGCCGCCTTCGGCGTCGGGGCGATGAGGTCGACCGCCAGGTCCACGTGGGCGAGTCGGGGTTCGGCGGACACGCTGCCCGCGCCGAGCACACTGAGCCCCCAGGGCTCTTTGATCGCTGCCATCTCATGATCAAACCAGCCGGGGCGGGCAGCCGCCAGGTACTTCCGCCCCCGTACCGGCCCGCGCGTACCCCCCGCCCGGTACGACCCGTGCGGATGAATCTTTTCGCCGAGGGCGGAGGCGGGCCGCAGGGTCGGGGTGGGCGTCCGGAAGGCCCGGGACCGGCCACGACCCAAGGGGGACGGGGGCTCCGGCCCGCTGGCCGCCCCACCGGGCCGGTCGGTACACCGCAGGTCGGCGGGCTGGAGGGCGCAGGTCACACCCCTCGCCCCGGGACTCCCCGCAGCGAGGTGTGCTAGCTTAGAGCTCGTTGCAGTTGTGGTACCCATGAACTTTATGTGCGCCTGACGGGAATGCTCCGCAGGCGCTTTTATTGTTTTGCCGGAATCTCCGGATGGGGCCCTTTGCCGCCTATTCAGGAGATTTAAAATGGCACTTGGCACCGTGAAGTGGTTCAACTCGGAAAAGGGCTTCGGCTTCATCGAGCAGGACGGTGGCGGCCCGGACGTCTTCGCGCACTACTCGAACATCGCCACCCAGGGCTTCCGTGAGCTCCAGGAGGGCCAGCGCGTGTCCTTCGACGTCACCCAGGGCCAGAAGGGCCCCCAGGCGGAGAACATCATCCCCGCCTAAGTTCTTCAGCATGCCGGGGTCCGCACCGCGAGGTGCGGGCCCCGGCTTGTCTGCTGTCTCGACCTTTGTTTTACCTGCCGGTTTCAGGAGGGCTTTCTCGCATGACCAGCTCCAGCTCCGCACGACCCAGCCGCCGCCCCACCCGGGGTCGAGGTGCGGCCCAGGGGCGTCCGAAGTCTGGCGCGGGACGGCAGAAGTCCGCGCCCGTCGCCCGGCCCCAGGAATTCACCATGCCCGAGCCGATCGCCCCGGCGCTGCCGCCGGTCGAGTCGTTCGGCGACATGGACATGCCCGAGGCGCTGCTGAAGACCCTCGCCGCCCAGGGCGTCACCGAGCCGTTCCCGATCCAGGCCGCGACGCTGCCGAACTCCCTCGCCGGCCGTGACCTGCTCGGCCGCGGCCGCACCGGTTCCGGCAAGACGCTGGCCTTCGGCCTGGCGCTGCTGGCCCGTACCGCCGGCCGCCGCGCGCAGCCGAAGGCGCCGCTCGCGCTGGTCCTCGTACCGACCCGTGAGCTCGCTCAGCAGGTCACCGACGCCCTGGCCCCGTACGCCACGGCCGTCAACCTGCGCATCGCGACCGTCGTCGGCGGCATGTCGATCAACCGGCAGTCGGGCGCCCTGCGCCGCGGCGCCGAGGTGCTCGTCGCCACCCCCGGCCGCCTGAAGGACCTCATCGACCGCGGTGACGCCGACCTCTCGCAGGTCTCGATCACGGTCCTCGACGAGGCCGACCAGATGACCGACATGGGCTTCATGCCGCAGGTCACGGCACTGCTCAAGCAGGTCGAGGCCGGCGGCCAGCGGATGCTGTTCTCGGCGACGCTGGACAAGAACATCGACAAGCTCGTCAAGATGTTCCTGACCGACCCGGTCGGCCACTCCGTCGACCCGTCGGCCGGTGCGGTCACCACCATGGAGCACCACGTCCTGTACGTCATGGACGAGACCGACAAGAAGGCCGTGGCGACGCGCATAGCCGCTCGTGACGGCCGGGTGATCATGTTCGTCGACACCAAGCGCGGGGTCGACCGCATGGTCAAGAAGCTCCTCGCCGACGGCGTGCGCGCCTCCGGCCTGCACGGCGGCCGCTCCCAGCCGCAGCGCAACCGCACCCTCGACTGGTTCAAGACGGGCGAGGTCACCGCGCTGGTCGCCACCAACGTCGCGGCCCGCGGCATCCACATCGACGACCTCGACCTCGTCGTCAACGTGGACCCGCCCACCGACCACAAGGACTACCTGCACCGCGGCGGCCGTACCGCCCGTGCCGGTGAGTCCGGCAGCGTCGTCACCCTGGTCCTCCCCGACCAGAAGCGGGACATGACCCGGCTGATGTCGGACGCCGGGATCTCCCCGCGCACCGCGCAGATCAAGTCCTCCGACGAGGAACTGGCCCGGCTGACCGGCGCCAAGGAGCCCTCGGGCATCCCGGTCGTGCTGGAGGTTCCGCAGCCGACCGCGCCCAAGCCGCGCTCCGGCTCCGGTTCGGGCTCCGGCTCGCGCCGCCGCTCGGGCGGCGGGCCGCGCACCGGTGCCGCCACGGGCGGTGCTCCGGCGGCCGGCGGTCGTAGCCGTCGTTCCGGCGGGGGCGCCTCCGGGCAGGCCCCGGCGGCCTCCGGTTCGGGCCAGGCCCGGCGCGGCGGCCAGGGCGGCGGCGCGGCGGCCGGTGGCTCCGGCGAGCGCAGCCGGCGCGGGACGGGCGGCGCCGGTGGTGGCGCGGCCGCGGCTTCCGCACGCAGCCGGGTCGGCTCCGGGGGCCAGGGCCGCCGCCGAGCGGTCTGACGCCTAGGCCCTGTCGTCAAAGTCCCGTCGGGCCCGCGACGCCCGGCACCGCACCTGGCCGCGTTGTCGGGGCACCCGAGTACGTCCAGTACACGGGCGCCCCTCCGCCTTGCCATGCACGGCACCGGACGCCGCGGACTCGGCCGACGCCACTTTGACGACAGGACCTAGCCCCTGTTCAAACACACACGTACGCACGGCTACGCCGGGCAGCGCACCGCGCGCTGCCCGGCGTAGCCGTATCCGCTACCGGACCATCTTGGCCTGCAGCTTCGCCAGCGTCCGCAGGTCCAGGCCGAGGCCCTGCGTCAGGTAGCCGTAGAAGCTCCCGTAGTCCGCCTCCAGTTGCGCCGTCGCCGAGTCCAGGTAGTCCTGGCGGACCTCCTGGAGCGGGATCAGCAGGTCCGGGTTCTGCATCCGGCCCGACTGCTTGAGGCCCGCCCGCACCCGGGCGTCGTAGGCGGCGCGGAAGGTGTTCGACGCCAGGTAGTCGCCCTCGGCGGTGTCCTCGGGGACGGCGAGGGCGCGCAGCAGGACGTAACTCATCCAGCCGGTCCGGTCCTTGCCGGACGTGCAGTGGTACAGGACCGGGCCCTGCCGGCCGTCGGCGATCTCCCGCAGGGTCGCCGCGAACTGCGCCCGGTTCTCGGGGCTGCTCACGAAGGTGCGGTAGATGTCCCGCATGTAGGCCTCGGCGCGGCCGCCGCCGAGCATCTGCTCCTGGACGACGGGATCGCCGCTGCCGATCGCGCCGACGAGGGTTCCGTAGAGGCCGAGGTCACTGACGGGGCGCGAGGTGGGGGAGAGCCCAGGGGGCAGCCGGTCGGCGCCGTCGTACTGGAGCTCCATGGGAATGCGGAAATCGACGACCTTCGTGAGGCCGAGACCGGAGACGGTGGTGACGTCGGCATCGGTCAGCTTGCTCAGTGCGTCGGAGCGGTAGACCAGCCCCTGGCGGACCTGGCCGCCGGTCCAGGTGCGGTAGCCGCCGATGTCCCGGAGGTTGACGGCGCCCTGGAGGGGGATCTGACGAATCGTTTCGGCCTGCTGCTGGTGGTGCCGGGCGCTGACCCCGGCTCCGGGCGCCGCCGCCGCGTACGCGGCGGCGGGCAGGGTCCCGATGGCGAGAGCGGCGGCGGTCGCCGCGGTCACCAGGCGGATGCGGGCACGGCTCATGGGGGCGACTCCTGTGACGGAGAAGGGGGATCACCCTGGTGGTGGCAGGGTGCGGAGCGAGTGCAGTGCTTCGAGTGATTCCAGTGCCTGTTGTGCTTCGGCCATGACGCGGGAGACGAGCTCCGCACAGGACGGAAGGTCGTCGATCACCCCCGCGACCTGGCCCGATGCCATGACGCCGAGGTCCGTACGGCCCTCGACCATGGACGCCTTGAGGAGCATCGGGGTGTTCGCGGCGAGCAGGACCTGGCTCCAGGACAGGTCCTTGCCGTGTTTCATCGCGAGGCCGTCGCGGACCATCTGCGGCCAGCTCAGCCCGGACAGCTTCCGGAAGGCGGCCGCGTGCCGGACCGCCCGGACCAGCGCCCGGGTGCGGCCCGCCCGCTCCAGGGAGTCGACCAGCTCCGTACGGAGCATGCGGTGCGGCAGCCCGTCGACGGCCGTGGTGACGGTGACGTCCTTGACCGTGGCCTTCAGGTACTCGGCCTTCACGGCGTCCGGAACGGTGGAGTCCGAGGTCAGCAGGAACCGCGTGCCCATGGCGATGCCCGACGCCCCGTACGACAGCGCCGCGACCAGGCCGCGCCCGTCGCTGAAGCCGCCCGCCGCGATCACCGGGATGTCCACGGCGTCCACGACCTGCGGCAACAACACCGTCGTGGCCACGTCCCCCGTGTGACCGCCGCCCTCGCCGCCCTGCACGATCACCGCGTCGGCGCCCCACGCGGCCACCTTCTCGGCGTGCCGCCGGGCCCCGATCGACGGGATGACGACCACGCCCGCGTCCTTGAGCCGCGCGATCAGCTCCTTGGAGGGCGCCAGTGCGAACGAGGCGACCCGCACCCCCTCGTCGACGATCAGTCGGGCGCGCTCGGCCGCGTCCCCGGCGTCCGCCCGCAGGTTGACCCCGAAGGGGGTCCCCTCCGGGATGCGGGACTTGACCTCGCGGACCGCCGAACGCAGCTGGTCCAGCGTCATCGTGGCCGAGGCCAGGATGCCCAGCGCCCCCGCGTTCGCCGCGCCCGACACCAGACGGGGGCCGGCCACCCAGCCCATGCCCGTCTGCACGACGGGGTGCTCCACGCCGACCAGCTCGGTGAATGCCGTCTCCATCGGATCAGCCCCGCACTTCGCGCTCGCGCAACCCCTCGGGGTCGATCACCTCGCGGATCAGCCGCAGCTCGTCGGGCGTCGGCTCCCGCGTGTACGGGACCTCCTCGGCGACGGTCAGCTCGAACCCGGTGGCCGCCCGGACCTCCCCGACGGTGACCCCGGGGTGCACGGAGACCAGCCGCATCGCGTGGCCGGGGCCGCCGAAGTCGAAGACCCCGAGATCGCTGACCACCCGGGGGAGGCGGTGGAAGCGGGTCACCCCGGCCGCCTCCGCGCGGTCGTAGCCGACGCCGCTGACCAGGTCCACGCGCTCCACGAAGACCCGGGTGGAGTGCTTGGGGATCCAGTAGCTCACCGGATTGTTCAGGGTGTTGACGGGAGCGCCGCGCACCCCGAGGAGCTGGCGTGCCGGCCGTTCCCAGTCGCCGATGCAGGAGATGTTCTGGTTGCCGAAGCGGTCGATCTGGCTGGCGCCCATCATCACGTGCCGCCGGCCGCCGGTGACCATGGTCAGGTGGCGCCGGTACGGGAGCCAGCCCTCGGCCGTGCCGTCGAGCCCGACGAGCATCGCCTCGCCGTCGGTCAGCAACAGGTCGGGGGAGAAGGTCCGCTTCGCGAGCCGGGCCCCGAAGGAGGGGATCAGACCCATCGGGCTGGCGAGCACCTCGCCGTTGTCGCGCCAGGCCTCGGCGCAGGCGATCACGCAGTACTCGGCACGGGTGACGGTCGCGGTGGTCGGCGTGGTGGTCACGGCTGCTGCTCCTCGTGCCAGGTCCGTACGGCGGACTGGTAGTCGTGCTCGCCCGCCCCGGAGAGGAAACGGGCCGAGAACTCGGGCCAGGGGGTGGTCGCGTAGAGCTTCTGGAAGGGCTCGTCACGGCCGTAGTCGGGGACGCAGGAGGTGAAGTGCGCGCCGTTCGGGGTCTCCACGACCCCGGTCACGGAGTGCCGGCTGACGAGGAGGGACTGCGGAGGGCCGGCCTTGGCGAGCTCGGCGGTCTCCACGAGCTGCTCGCAGGAGACGTAGGCGGCGTCGGCGGCCTCGCAGAAGAGGTCGTCGAAGTACGGGTCCGGGCCCAGGTACTGGGCGTTGCCGAGGCGGTCGGCGCGGTTGAGGTGGACCAGGGCGGCGTCCATGCGCAGGGCGGGGACGGCGACGAGCTCCTCGCCGTCCTCGTAGGGGGAGGTGACCGTGCGCAGCTCCGGGTTGACCCGCATCACGTCCGAGCCGAGGCCCGCGCGGACGGGGAGGAAGGGGAGCCGGTTGGCGGCGGCGTGCAGGCCCCACATGAACATGGCTTCGTCGAGCTCGGTGAGGGTGAAGGCGGCGCGCTCGCGGGCGGCCCGGAAGTGCGGCTCCAGCGGGATGGAGTCGAGGGTGGCGAAGGGGGCGACCAGTCTGCGGATCCGGCCGGCGGCGGCCAGCAGGCCGACGTCGGGGCCGCCGTAGGAGATCACGGTGAGATCGGTGATCTCGGACCGGAGCAGTGCGCGCACCAGGGCCATGGGCTTGCGCCGGGACCCCCAGCCGCCGATGCCGATGGTCATCCCGCTGTGCAGCTGCCCGACCACCTCCTCGGGGGTCAGTACCTTGTCCGCCCCGCCCGTCCTGTCGGTCATGCGCGTTCTCCCTTCCCGAAGGTGTCGCGGACCCGGTCGGCCACCCCGCTGAGGTTGGCCTCGAAGGTGAAGCCCTGCTCGAAGCGGTAGCTGCGGCGCACGTCCACGGGGTCGATCCCGTTGATGGCCGCCTTGGCGAGCCGGATCAGATGGCCGTCCTTCTTCGCGATCTCGGCGGCCAGTTCCAGGGCGGCGGCGCGCAGCTCCGGGCGCGGGACCACCTTCCAGACCGAGCCGTGGGCGTGCAGCTCGGCGGCGGTCGCGGTGCGCGAGGTGTAGTACAGCGCGCGCATCAGGTGCTGCGGGACCAGCCGCGCCAGGTGGGTGGCGGCTCCGAGCGCGCCCCGGTCCAGCTCGGGCAGTCCGAAGGCGGCGTCCTCGGAGGCGACGATCGCGTCGGCGTTGCCGACGAGCCCGATGCCGCCGCCCAGACAGAACCCGTGCACGGCCGCGACGACCGGCACCTCGCACTCGTACACGGCGGCGAAGGCCTCGTAGCAGCCCCGGTTGGCGCCGACGAGCGCGGTGTGCCCGGTGTCGCGCTGCATCTCCTTGATGTCGACGCCGGCGTTGAAGCCGCGGCCCTCGGCGGCGAGGACGACGCACCGGACCTCGGGGTCGCGACCGGCCGCCCGCAGCGCGTCGGCGAGGTCGTACCAGCCCCGCACCGGGAGCGCGTTGACGGGTGGGAAGTCGACTGTGACGAGTGCGATGCCCTTGTCGGGGCTGGAGGTGGAGACACCCATGAGCGGATCAGCTACCTTTCCACCAAACATTTGTTAGGTGAGGAAGGTAGCAGCCCATGGAGCTCGACGGGAGGGTCGTCGTCGTCACCGGAGGAACCCGGGGCGTCGGCGCCGGGATCGCCCGGTCGTTCCTCGCGGCCGGCGCGGACGTGGTCGTCTGCGCCCGGCGGCCCCCGCAGGAGGCGGTGGAGGCGGACGGCCGGACGGCCGCCTTCACCCCGGTCGACCTGCGCGATCCCGCCGCCGTGCACGAGTTCTTCGGCGCGGTCGCGGGCCGGTACGGGCGACTGGACTGCCTGGTCAACAACGCGGGCGGCACCCCGTACCGGCTGCTGGGCGAGGGCGAGGCACAACGCCACGCGCGCGTCGTCGAGCTCAACCTGCTCGCGCCGATGACCGCCTCGCTCGCGGCGCACCCCTGGCTGCGGGAGGCACGGGGCTCGGTGGTCATGATCGGCAGCGTCAGCGGGACCCGCCCCTCGCCCGGGACGGCCGCGTACGGCGCCGCCAAGGCGGGGCTGGAGAACCTGGCCCGGTCCATGGCCGTCGAATGGGCCCCCGAAGTGCGGGTCAACTCCCTGGTCCTCGGCATGGTGCGGACCGAACTGGCCCACCTGCACTACGGCGACGAGACCGGCATCGCCGCGGTCGGCGCCACCGTCCCGCTGGGACGCCTCGCGGACCCCTCGGACGTGGGGGCGGCCGCGGTGTTCCTGGCCTCGGACCGGGCGGCGTACGTGAGCGGGGCGAGCCTGCTCGTGCACGGGGGCGGCGAGCGCCCGGCGTTCTTGGATGCGGCAACTGTCAACAAGGAGGACTGAGATGGCGGGACTGTGTGAAGGCCGGGTCGTGATCGTGACGGGCGCGGGGCGGGGGCTGGGGCGCGCCCATGCGCTGGCCTTCGCGGCGGAAGGGGCGAAGGTCGTCGTCAACGACCTCGGGGTCGGACTCGACGGGCTGCCGGGGCCGGACGGCCCGGCGGCCCGGGTGGTCGCCGAGATCGAGGCGCTGGGCGGCGAGGCGGTCGCGCACGGCGGGGACGTCGCTACGTCGAAGGGCGCGGCCTCGCTGGTGGCGACGGCCGTGGACACCTTCGGGCGCCTGGACACCCTCGTCAACAACGCGGGCTTCCTGCGGGACCGGATGCTGGTCAACCTGGACGAGGACGACTGGGACGCGGTCATGCGGGTCCACCTCAAGGGCCACTTCCTACCGCTGCGGTCGGCGGCCGCGTGGTGGCGGGCGGAGGCGAAGGCGGGCCGGCCCGTGGTCGCCCGGGTGGTCAACACCTCCTCCGGGGCCGGACTGCTGGGCTCGGTCGGCCAGGGCAACTACAGCGCGGCCAAGGCGGGGATCCTCGCCCTCACGACCGTCGCGGCGCAGGAGATGGGCCCCTACGGGGTCCAGGTCAACGCGATCGCCCCGGCGGCGCGGACCCGGATGACGGAGCGGGCCTTCGCCGAGACCATGGCCGCCCCCGGGGCGGGCGGCTTCGACGCGATGGCCCCGGAGAACGTCTCCCCGCTGGTGGTGTGGCTGGGGGCGGACGCTTCGGCGGGGGTCACGGGCCGGGTCTTCGAGACCGAGGGCGGCCGGATCACGGTGATGGAGGGCTGGCGGCCGGGACCCACGGCGGACCGGGGCGCGCGCTGGACCCCGGCGGAGGCGGGCGGGGCCGCCTTGGAACTCCTCGCGGCGGCGCAGGCCCCGCTGCCGGTGTACGGCGCGCGGTAGCGGCTCCGGTCCGGTCCCGGCGGCGGGGTCGGAGGCTAAGGTTCCTGGTCCGGGACAAGAGCCGAAGGGACACGAACCGATGATGGCCGTCACGCCGACCCCGCAGAAGATCACCACGTTCCTGATGTTCGAGGGGCGGGCGGAGGAGGCGATGACCTTCTACCTCTCGCTGTTCGACGACGCGGAGGTGGTCGCCATCAGCCGCTACGGCCCCGACGAGACCGGACCCGGAGCCGGGCCCGAGGGAACCGTGCGCCACGCGACCTTCTCCTTGGCCGGACAGCAGTTCATGTGCATCGACAGCCCGGCCCAGCACGCGTTCGGCTTCACGCCCGCGGTGTCGCTGTACGTCCAGTGCGAGGACGAGGCCGAGATCGAACGCCTCTACGGAGCCCTCGCCGAGCAGGGCACCGAGCTGATGCCCCTGGGCTCGTACGGGTTCAGCCACCGGTTCGGCTGGGTGAACGACCGCTTCGGCGTCTCCTGGCAGCTGAACGTCGCGGCCCCGCCCAGCGCGGGCGCCTGACGGGCTGGGGCCGCGCCACGCGCGATCCACCGCGAGCGGTACTTCTCGCTGGGCGTCGACGTCTTCACGGACACCGCCCCGGCACCCCGCTGCTCGACGCGCTGCTCGCCGCGGGCCTGCTGGCCCCGTACTCCTGCCGGGAGGGCGCCCGCAGTGCCTGCTGCTGCCGGGTCGTCGAGGGCGAGGCGGAGATGACCCGTAACGAGGTCCTCGACGAGACGGACCTGGCCGAGGGCCACGTCCCGGCCTGCCAGGCCCTCCCGCTCGGCGCCACCGTGCGGATCACGTACGGGTGAAGGGGGGGTGTCCGGCAGGACGCGCGGCGGCTAGCTTCTCCGGGGGAAGCGCTTGCTGCGCACGGCAATCGGTTCGGGAAGCGGGGCTGGGCCCATGTCCGACACCATCACGCTCGCCGTCGTCGGGGCGGGCGACCGGGGGAGCGGCCACGCCGGATGGGCCCTGGCCCATCCGGACCGGGCCCGGGTGGTCGCGGTCGCCGAACCGCGCGCGCCCCGCCGGGAGCGGCTCGCCGCCGCCCACCGCATCGACCCCCGCCACGTGCTCGGCGACTGGCGGGAGCTGGCCGCCCTCGGCCGGATCGCGGACGCGGTGCTCGTCTGCACCCTGGACCGCGACCACCTGGAGCCGGTCCTCGCATTCGCCGCGCTCGGCTACCACATCATGCTGGAGAAGCCGATGGCCCTCACGGAAGACGAGTGCCGGCGCATCGTCGACGCCGTCGAGCGGGCCGGCGTCATCCTCTCCGTCGGGCACGTCCTGCGCTACACGCCCTACACGCGGACCCTCAAGGACGTCGTCGACTCCGGCCGCATCGGCGACATCGTGAGCGTCCAGCACCTGGAGCCGGTCGGCTTCTGGCACCAGGCCCACTCGTTCGTACGGGGCAACTGGCGGCGCGCCGACGAGGCGACGACCATGCTGATGGCCAAGTCCTGCCACGACCTGGACTGGCTCCAGTACGTGCTGGGGCGCCCTCCCGTACGGGTCTCCAGCTTCGGCCGCCTCTCGCACTTCCGGCCCGAGAACAGGCCGCCGGGTGCGGCGGACCGCTGCCTGGACTGCGCGGTCGAGCCGGACTGCCCGTACTCCGCGGCACGCGAGTACGGCGACAGGCTGGCCGACGGCCGCCACCGCTGGCCGCTGAGCGTGCTGATCGACGAGTTCACCCCGCGGGCCCTGGAGACCGCGCTGCGGGAGGGGCCCTACGGGCGGTGCGTGTACGCCTGCGACAACGACGTCGTCGACCACCAGGTGGTGGCCATGGAATTCGACTCGGGGGCGACGGCCACCTTCACCATGACCGCCTTCACCGAGCAGGCGGACCGCCACACCCGGATCTTCGGAACCCGCGGCGAACTGCGGGGCGACGGCCGCACCATCACGGTCTACGACTTCCTGACCCGCACCGCGGAGCAGGTGGCCATCGGCGCGGGCGGGCCGATGGACGCCGCGGGCGGCCACGGCGGCGGCGACGCCGGCCTCATGGACGCCTTCGTCGCCGCCATCGCCACCGGTGACCCCGGCCTGGTCAGGTCCGGCCCGAGGGAGTCGCTCACCAGCCACCTGACGGTCCTGGCCGCCGAACGGGCCCGCTGCTCCGGCACGGTGGAGCCGGTGGGGCCACTCGTCCTGGACCCGTAAACGAAGCGGGCCCGGCCCCCTGGCGAGGGGTCGGGACCGGGTCTTCGTTTCTTGCGGTGGGATATGACTACCCGCTACATCCACCCGCTGAACCGCAATCAGCCCATCATGTTGTCCATTTCCTGTTCGGGGACCGCCGGCCGCGGTTCCCGGGGCCGGACGGCCGACGCCCGGACGGCCGACGCCCGGACGGCCGACGCCCGGACGGCCCGGCCCGCGCCTCGCAGGGACGCCGCCACGCAGCAGATGCCGCGGAAGCTCTCCTCCCGGTCGTGGCCCCGGCGGGCCCTGGTCCTTTTCGGCCAGGGTGCGCTCGGCCTCGACATCCAGGACACGATGTCGTGATGATCACTTACGAGAGCACCTCGCGCACGGCCAAGGCCGGAAGCCTCAACCTCCACTTCCACGAGGCGGGCCCGGACCACCCCGACGCCCCCGTCCTCATCCTGCTCCACGGCGGCGGACCCGGCGCCTCCGCCTGGTCCAACTTCGGCCCCAACCTGCCCTTCTTCGCCGAGCGGTTCCGTACCCTGCTCATCGACCAGCCCTGCTACGGCCGCTCCGACAAGCCCGAACCCGACCGCGACTACTTCAGCTTCAGCGCCGCCGCGACCGCCGCCCTCATGGACGAACTCGGCATCGGGAAAGCCCACTTCATCGGCAACTCCCTCGGCGGAGGCGCCGCCGTCCGGATGTCGCTGAACCACCCGGACAAGGTGGACAAGCTGCTGCTCATGAGCCCCGGTGGCATTTCGGTCAATCTCTTCTCGGCCGACCCCACCGAAGGCATCCGGCGCCTCTTCGCGTTCGCCGCGGCCGCCGAACCCACCCGCGAGCAGATGCGCGCCTTCCTCACCACGCTCGTCCACGACCCCTCGCTCGTCACCGACGCACTCGTCGAGGAGCGCTACACGCAGGCCATGGATCCGGACGCCCGGGTCGGAGGCGCCCGCATGGGCGCCTCCTTCGCCAACCCCGCCTGGCAGCAGGACACCCTGCTGTGGCGCGAGGCCCACCGCATCGGCCACCCCACCCTGCTCACCTGGGGCCGTGAGGACCGGGTCAACCCCCTCGACGGCGCGCTGCTCGCCCTCAAGGCCATCCCCGACGCCCGCCTGCACGTCTTCCCGCGCTGCGGCCACTGGGCGCAGACCGAGGCCTTCGACGACTTCAACCGTCTCGCCGCGGACTTCTTCGCACACTGAACCCCGCCTCCGGAGAGCTCTTTCCGGAGCTCTCCGGAGCTCCTTCAGAACTGCGGACACCCATGGCGCCGCCACCACGGCCTCGGCCTCTGCCCCCGGGGCGCTGCCGCCCGGCATCGTCCCCGGGGGACATCGGCACCGAGGGCGGCCCGGTCACGGACGGGGACGGCCGGGTGCTCCGCGAGGACGGCGGGCCGATCCAAGGGCTCGCACGGCCCGCCGCCGGGTCGGCCCGGGCGGGTCGGGTCAGGTCAGGTCAGGTCAGGTCAGGAGAGCTTGCCGTTGTAGTCCGGCAGCTTGACGGTGCGCTCCGCGTGACCGCCGACGAGGTCGGTCGGACTGTTGCCGATGTTGGCGATGATCGTGTAGCCGCGTGCCTCGATCTCCGCCCGCTTGCCCGTCTTGTAGGCGCTGACCTGCTCGAACAGGTCGGGCAGGTCACGGACGTAGAGCCCCGAGACCGGGTAGCCCACGGCCTTGAGGTTGCGCTCGGTGAGGGAGTGGATGATCCCGGGGCGGGCGGTGACGAAGAAGATCGCGACGCCGCGGTCGTGCGCGTACTGGGTCAGCGCGCGGACCTTGGCGATCGCGGGGGTCGGGAAGGTCCAGAACCAGTGGAAGTCCGTCTCCAGCGAGGTGTTGTCGATGTCGAGGACGAGGGCGGGCTTCTCACCGGCGGGCGAGGCGGCGATGCGCGCCTCGATGGCGGGCCGGGCCGCGTCGATCACTGCGGCGACGTCCCGCTGCCAGGTGGCGTAGTCGATGCCGAGGATCGCGGCGTTGCCGCCGGGCGCGGAGGCGGCCGGAGCCGCGGGCGCGGACGCGGGCGCGGACACGGGAGCCGGTGCCGGGACGGGTGCGGCCTGTGCGGCGGTGGCCGGAACCAGCGTCAGGACGGCGGCGGCCGCGGCCACGCCGACGGCGGCGGTACGGGGCGTACGGGTGCGGCGGGTGCTGCGCATGGGGGGCGCTCCTCGGTCACGAGTTGGCATGTACGTGACCAGAGTTGGCGAGAACTGACCCCATGTCTACTGGCCGGTAGGAAACTTTTTGTGGCTGCGCGGTGAATGATCTACGTGGTGCAGTCGAGGACGGTGCGGCACAGCCCGCACCGGGCCCGCAGTCGCCCGCGCACCGGCACCCGCAGCCGCTGCGCGCACACCGGACACGGGAAGCTCACCCGCAACCCGGAGTTGGCCCCCTCCGGTTCGAAGCGGTACGTGGAGCCGTCGGCCGGGCCGTCCGAGGGGCCGTCTGCGGGGCCGGCCCCGGCCCGCCGCGCCTTCGCGTACCGCCGCCGCGCCAGCGGCCCGGCGGCCGTCAGCGGGGCCCGGCGGTGGTCGCGCTCGGCCAGCGCGCGGCCGCGCACGTAGGCCTCGTACGCCTGGGGGCTGGTGAACCAGGGGGCGGGGTCCTCGCCGAACAGTGCGGCGCGCTTGGCGAGGACGTAGCCGAACTCCTCCGGCGTGAGATAGCCGAACCGCTGGTGGGTCAGCGCGTCCTCGCGGTACGCGTCCAGGAGCAGCCAGCCCGCCCCCAGGTACGCGGCGGCGGTGTCGGTGAGGATCTCGTTCTCCGCAGTGCCGGGGAAGTGCAGGTCCAAGCGGTGCAGGAGGACGTGGGCCACCTCGTGCGCGAGGGCGGCCGCCAGGTCGCGGCGGTGGGTGCGGAAGCGGTCGTTGACCTCGACGAAGTACTCGGGACCCGAGGTCAGTTCCACGGCGGCGGCCTGCTCCATCGCCCGGAAGGAGACCACCATGCGCGCGTCGGGCAGCCGCAGCGCGCGCACCGTCGCGGCGGCCACCCGCTGTGCGCCCAGGTGGAGGTCGTCGGTGGTGTCGAAGGCGGCGTCGGCGGGGGCGAAGCTCGTGTCGTAGGCCCGGATCCCGTCGGCCGTTAGCCGGCGGAAGAGCGCGGTGATCGAGGCGCGCACGGTTGCCAGGTGCGGAAATCCGTGCTCGACGGGGCTGCCCGGCCCCCTGTTGTCCGTCATCGAGCCTCCTTTACCGCAATCTCTTCCGCTGGGGCGGGTGTTGGCCGAAATTGCCTTCTTGATGTCCGCCACACGCCTGATGTGTCATGGACCCGTCATTCACCCGATGACGCGCACGCACAGCCCAACCCCCCACGAAAGGCAGTGTGTTGACTGTGACCACCCTTGTGCAGTTGATGAAGCGCACCCTCGCCGTCGGCGCGGTCGCCCTCGCCGCCGTCAGCCTCCAGCCCGGCACCGCCAACGCCGGCCCGGCACCCGTCGTCGGCGGCACCCGCGCCGCCCAGGGCGAGTTCCCCTTCATGGTGCGCCTCTCCATGGGCTGCGGTGGAGCCCTCTACACCCAGCAGATCGTCCTCACCGCCGCCCACTGTGTGAGCGGCTCCGGCAACAACACCTCCATCACCGCCACCGCCGGAGTCGTCGACCTCAACAGCTCCAGCGCCATCAAGGTCAAGTCCACCAAGGTCCTCCAGGCCCCCGGCTACAACGGCAAGGGCAAGGACTGGGCCCTCATCAAGCTCGCCAAGCCCATCAACCTGCCCACCCTCAAGATCGCCGACACCAAGGCCTACGACAGCGGCACCTTCACCGTCGCCGGCTGGGGAGCAGCCCGCGAGGGCGGCGGCCAGCAGCGCTACCTCCTGAAGGCCAACGTCCCCTTCGTCTCCGACGCCAGCTGCCAGAACTCGTACGGCAGCGACCTCGTTCCCGGCGAGGAGATCTGCGCCGGCCTGCCCCAGGGCGGCGTCGACACCTGCCAGGGCGACTCCGGCGGCCCCATGTTCCGCCGCGACAACAACAACGCCTGGATCCAGGTCGGCATCGTCAGCTGGGGCGAAGGCTGTGCCCGGCCGAACTACCCCGGCGTCTACACCGAGGTCTCCACCTTCGCCGCCGCGATCAAGAGCGCCGCGGCAAGCATGTAGCTCCTCCAGCTCCTCTCGCTCGTCCCGCCAGCCCTTCCGGCCGGTCACGCACCGGCCGGAAGGGCTGGGCCGTAGCGCCCCACCGCGCGGCTGCGGGCCGAACCGCACCCCGGCCCCATGGGAAGCGACCGGTGGCGGCAGCGGGTGGCGGATGACGATCAGAACGGTCATCGCGGACGACCAGGACATGGTCGGGGCCGGCTTCCGGATGATCCCCGAAAGCCAGCCGGACATCGAGGTCGTCGCCGACGTCGCCGACGTCGCCGACGTCGTCGAACACCGGCCGGACGTCTTCCTCCTCGACGTCCGCGGGCCGGGGCTCGACGGCCTCGAAGCCACCCGCCGCCTCTCCGGCGACCCCGCCACCGCCGACACACCGCACATCGTCATCGTCACCGCCTTCGACCTCGACGAGCACGTCCACGCGGCGCTCCACGGCGGAGCGTCCGGCTTCCTCCTGGAGGACGCCAGCCCGGCCGTGCTGGTTGAAGCGGTCCCGGCGGCAGCCGTCGGAAACCCCCTTCGTCCCGCCCGCCACCACGGTCCGCCTCCTGCGCGAGAGGGCCCCGCGCACCCCGGCCTCCCGGGCCCGCCGCCCCACGGAGCCGCTGACCGCGCGGGAACGCGACCTCCCACCCCACCCGAGGGCGGCCTGGCTCGTCACCGCCGTCCCGCTGCTCGCCTAGCCAGGGGCCGGCCGGCGGGTCTTCGGCTCAGTCACGGCAGATGCGAGTCGTGCTCTACGGGGCGGCCGCCACCGGAGCCGTAGCGTTCGGCGAGCAGCCTCCTGCGATGGCCCCTGCGGCGCAAGGCGGTGACGAGGACGACGACGGCGCAGATGCCGATTCCGAGCATCGGCAGAAGGGCGGCCAGCAGCAGCCAGCCTGCAAACGCGAAGACGCCTCCGGAGTCCCCGATGGCGTACTTGGAGGGTGCGGAGGACGAGCAGGTGACCTCGTAGTCGCCCGCCCGTGACACGTCGATGGTGTGGAGCGGATTCCAGGTCTCGGCACGGGTGAGGAACACGTCGGTTCCCGGATCGGAAAGACCGGGGTCGCCCGGCCCGGTGATGCTGCACTCCGGGGCGGCCGACGGGCCGAATTCCTGGTCCCTGATCCAGATCGTCTTTCCGCTCCCCGGCTCGAGCCGGAGGGTGACGGTGTCGCCGTCGGCGAACGGATGGCCGGTGTCCACCGAGTCGATCGCGCTGTTGAACCGGTACGCGCCGATGGCCGCACCCAGCAGGATGAGTACGGCGGCGATCGAGGCTGCCGTGGCGTACCAATGACGGCCGGGCCGGAGGTCGTTCGCCGGTATCTGCGGCGGCGTGAAGGGCTGCATCGGCACACCCTAGATCGTCCTGTCCGGCCGGTGAGCCGCCGGGTCCTGCCCGGTGGATCATGGGGTGGGCGAGCGTGGACTCCGCGTCCTGCCGCGCCCGTCAGCACGCCGCCGGTGCGCGGAAGGGCCTGCCGCGGGTGCCGGGGGAAGGCGTACGCCCCGACGGCCCACGGCGCCGCCACCCTCGCCTCGATCCGGCTGCGTTTACGTTCCGCCGGACACGGTCTAGCTAGCCCAGCGCGATGGCCCGCAGCGCGGCCAGGTGCCGCTGGTAGACCGCCCGACCCTCGGCGGTCAGCGAGACCCAGGTGCGCGGGCGCCGCCCGACCCGGCCCTTCTGGACCTTCACCCAGCCCGCCTCCTCCAGCGCCGCCACCTGTTTCGACAGCACCGAGTCCGAGACCTCGACCAGGTCCCGTACGAAAGCGAACTCGGCCTTGTCCAGCGGAGCCAGCGCCGCCACCACCGAAAGCCGTACGGGGGCGTTGAGCAGCGGCGCGAGGTCGTGCCGCGGATGCCCGCCCCGCTTCACGTCCGCCCCGGTGTCCACGACCGGCTCGTCCGTCATACCGCACCCCGCATCTCGGTCCAGGCCCCGACGGCCGGCGGCACCGCACACGCCAGCGCGGCCGCCGCCGCGAACGGCACGCCGTGGCCGAACACCGCCGTGCCGACCGTGATCGTCAGGCAGAACACCACCGTCCAGGCCACCATCATCATCCCGTGCTTCACGCCGAACCCCCGCCGCATCACGCGCTGCCGCACCGCGTACACGCTCAGCCCGGTCACCAGCAGCCCATTGGTCACCGCGAACACCACCGCCGAGACCGGCCCGTGCCACAGCACGGCGATCGGTACGAGGACCAGCTGCCCGGCCGCGAACACCCACAGGTAGCGCGCGTACCAGCCGCTGCGCTGCCGCGCCGCCCGCTCCAGACCGGCCGCCCGTCCCAACGCCCCGACCGCCTTCTCCGTCTCCTGCATGGTTCCCCCTCGCTCGCACACGGATGATCGTTCCTAGTCGATTTCCACTATGGCGAGTACTTTCCACTCTGGCAAGAGTATGGCCGTCGTCTCACAGGCCGATTGCCCGAGGAACCGACGGCCGTCGCCACGTATTCTCGGGAACCATGAACATCAGCGACCTCGACAACGGCGCCGGCACCGGCACCAGCACGGGCGCGGCCGACGACGCCGCAGGCATCGACGAGAGCGTCACCGCCGAACTCGCCCGCCTGCGCGACAGCATCGACAACATCGACGCCGCCGTCGTCCACATGCTCGCCGAACGCTTCAAGTGCACCCAGCAGGTCGGCCACCTCAAGGCCAGGCACCAACTGCCCCCCGCCGACCCGAGCCGCGAAGCCAGCCAGATCGCCCGCCTGCGCCAGCTCGCCGAGAACGCCAAACTCGACCCCGCCTTCGCCGAGAAGCTCCTCAACTTCATCATCGCCGAGGTCATCCGCCACCACGAGACGATCGCTGCGGGCGAAGAGTAGAAGCAGGGGGTCCGGCCGCCCACTGGGGCAGCATGGGCCCCATGTCCGCACTGACGCGCAACGAAGCGCAGCTCCGAGCCCAGCTCCTCGACGTCCAGCACTACGCCGTCACCCTCGACCTCACCGGCGACGACGAGACCTTCGACTCCACCACCGTCGTCCGGTTCACCGCACGCACCGCCGGGGACACCTTCATCGAGCTGAAGCCCGTCGAGCTGCGCTCGGCCACCCTCGACGGCAACCCCCTCGACCCGGCCACCCTCGCCGACGACCGCCTCCCCCTCACCGGCCTCAGCGAAGGCCCCCACGAGCTGCGCCTCGACACCCGCATGCGCTACTCGCGCACCGGCGAGGGCCTGCACCGCTTCACCGACCCCGCCGACGACCAGACGTACGTCTACAGCCAGATGTTCCTGGACGACGTCCAGCGGGTCTTCCCGGCCTTCGACCAGCCCGACCTCAAGGCCGTCTTCGAATTCACCGTCACCGCCCCCGCCCACTGGACCGTCCTCGCCAACGGCATCACCACCCGCACCGCCGCCGCCCCCGACAACAGCGGCGCAGCCATCTGGCAGTCCGCCCCCACCCCCCTCATCTCCACCTACCTCGCCGCCGTCGCCGCCGGCCCCTGGCACAGCATCCGCACCGAACACGCCGGACTGCCCTTCGGCATCCACTGCCGCCAGTCCCTCGCACCCCACATGGACGTCGACGCCGAAGAGATCCTCTCCATCACCAAGGCCTGCTACGACCGGTACCAGGAGAAGTTCACCGAGCCCTACCCCTTCGACTCCTACGACCAGGCCTTCGTACCCGAGTTCAACGCCGGCGCCATGGAGAACCCCGGACTCGTCACCTTCCGCGACGAGTTCATCTTCCGCTCCGCCGTCACCGACACCGAACGCCAGTCCCGCGCCATGGTCATCGCCCACGAGATGGCCCACATGTGGTTCGGCGACCTCGTCACCCTCGCCTGGTTCGACGACATCTGGCTCAACGAATCCTTCGCCGAATACATGGGCTACCAGACCCTCACCGAAGCCACCCGCTTCACCGACACCTGGACCGACTTCGGCGTCACCCGCAAGCCCTGGGGCTACGACGCAGACCAGCGACCCTCCACCCACCCCGTCGCCCCCGCCCCCGAAGACGTCCCCGACACCGCCTCCGCCCTCCTCAACTTCGACGGCATCTCCTACGCCAAGGGCGCCTCCGCCCTGCGCCAACTCGTCGCCTGGCTCGGCGAGAAGGACTTCCTGGCCGGCATCAACACCCACTTCGCCCGCCACAAGTTCGCCAACGCCTCCCTCGCCGACTTCATCGACTCCCTCGCCGCCCACACCGAACGCGACGTCCGGGCCTGGGCCGACATCTGGCTGCGCACCACCGGCATCGACACCCTCACCCCCCGCATCGAAGAGTCCGAGGGCCGCCCCGACACCGCCGCCGGCTGGACCCTCGCCGTCGACCGCCGCGGCAGCCGCCCCCACCACATCGCCGTCGGCGTCTACGACCGCGACCCCGTCGACGGCCGCTTCCTCGAACTGCGCGAACTCCTCGACCTCGACGTCCCCTCCGACGAGGTCATCTCCGCGGCCGGACCCCGCCCCGCCCTGCTCCTCCTCAACGACGTCGACCTCACCTACGCCAAGGTCCGCCTCGACGAAACCTCCGTCGAAACGGTCCTGCGCGGCCTCTCCGGCATCCCCGAGGCCCTCACCCGCGCCGTCGTCTGGAACTCCCTGCGGGACATGGTCCGCGACGGCGAACTCGACCCCCACGACTACCTCACGACCGCCTCCGCGCACCTGCCCGAGGAGGACGACCTGGCCATCGTCCAGGGCGTCCTCGCCTTCGCCCACACCCAGGTCGCCGTACGCTACGTCGCCCCCGAGGAGCGGACCGCCGCCCTCGCCACCCTCACCACCATCGCCCGCGACCTGCTGCGACGCACCGAGGACGGCTCCGAGCCCGGCATGCGGCTGACCGCCGTACGCACCCTCGTCGACAGCGCCACCCAGCCCGACACCATCGCCGCCTGGCTCGCCGACGACACCGTCCCCGGCGGCCCCGCACTCGACCCCGAACTGCGCTGGCGCATCCTCGGCCGCCTCGCCGTCCTCGGCGCCGTCGGGGAAGCCGAGATCGACGCCGCCCTCGCCGCCGACACCAGCGCCACCGGCCAGGAAGGCGCCGCCCGCTGCCGCGCCGCCCTCCCCACGGCCGAGGCCAAGGCCGCCGCCTGGGACCGCCTCTTCCACGACGACAGCCTGTCCAACTACCTCTTCAGCGCCACCGCCCAGGGCTTCTGGCAGCCCGAACAGGCCGAACTGCTCACGCCGTACGTCACCCGCTACTACCCGGAGGCCGTCGCCCTCGGCGCCCGCCGCGGTCCGGCCATCGGCGAGGCCGCCGGCCGCTGGGCGTTCCCCGTGTACGCCATCGACGAATCCAACCTCCGGGCCGGCCACACCTGCCTCACGAACCCGGACATCATCCCCCTCCTGCGCCGCAAGCTGGTCGACCAACTCGACGACCTAGCCCGCGCCCTCAAGGTCCGCCGCCCCTCTGCCGAGAGCTAGCCGGGACGCGGGACGCGGGGCCGGGAGCCAGGAGCCGGAGGCCCGGGGGCGGGGCCGACGATCCGGCCCCGGCCCCGGGCCGTGCCTGGTCCCGGCTCCCGACGGGGATCCGCCCCTGGCCCTTGGCCGTGCCTGGCTGCAGCTCCCGACCGAGCCCGGCCCTGGCCCTCGGCGGCCCCCGTTCCCGGCTCCAGGCAGTGCCTGGCTCCGGCCCCTGGCCGTGCCCGGCTCTGGCCCCCGGCCCCGGCCTCCGACGCGGTTCCGGCCCCGGCCGTGCCTGGCCCTCGGCCGTGCCCGATCCCGGCTCCGGGCCGAGCTCGGCACCGGCCTCCGGCCTCCGGCCGGCTCCGCCACCGCTGGGGGCTCCGGCTCCGGTACCGGTACCGGCCCTCGACCGTGCCGGGCTGCGGCCCCTGGCCGTGCCCGGTCCTGCCCTCGGCTGCCCTGGCCCAGGCCCTCGGCTGCGCCGGGCCCCGGCCTCCGACCCGGCCCCGGCCCTGGCCCTCGGCCGCGCCCGATCCTGGCCCTCGGCCGTGCCTGGCTGCTGCTCCTGGCCGCGCCCGGTCCTGGCCCCCCGGCGGCCCTGGTTCCTGGCCGAGCATGGTCCTGGCCCTCGGCTGTGCCCGGTCCCGGCCCCTGGCCGTGCCTGGCACCGGCCCCCGACACGGATCCGGCACCGGCCTCCGGCCGGCTCCGCCACCGCCGGGGGCAGCGACTCCGGTACCGGTACCGGCCCTCGGCCGTGCCGGGCTGCGGCCCCTGGCCGTGCCCGGTCCTGCCCTCGGCTGCGCCTGGCCCCGGCCTCCGACCCGGCCCCCGCCTCCGACCCGGAATCCGGCCCTGGCCCTCGGCTGCGCCTGGTCCCAGCCTCGGTAGTGCCCGGCCCTGGCCTTCGGTTGTGCCCGGCCCCGGCCCTCGGCCGCGCCCGGCACCGGCCACCGACGCGGATCCGGCCCGCTGAGCCCCCGGCAGGGGACCGGCAGGGATGCCGGCTCTCGACTCCGGACAAACCCTGGCGGTTACCCCATTCGGGTCTGATCGTTGTACCGGCCGGGTGCGGTGCCCGCCCCGCCCGCCCCGCACCCGGCCAGCCCCGGAGGACCCCGATGACCGCGCCGCCCGGCCAACGCGCAACACCCCCGCTCGCCGGAGGCCCCGACGGGCCCACCGCCCTGCGCCCCCTCCTCGACACCGTCCTCGACGCCCTCACCACCGGCGCCCACGACCGCGGCGGCCCCCTCCCCGCCGGCGGCCCCGACACCGTCACCGCCCGCGTCCACGCCGCCCTCGGCGACACCGGCGTACTCCCCGCCCACGGCACCGGCGCCCACGAAGCCCTCCGCACCCTCGTACACGCCCTCGCCGCCGGCGCCGCCGACCCCGCCGACCCCCTCTGCGCAGCCCACCTGCACTGCCCCCCGCTCGCCGTCGCCGTCGCCGCCGACCTCGCCGCCTCCGCCCTGAACCCCTCCCTCGACTCCTGGGACCAGGCCCCCGCCGCCTCCACCGTCGAAGCCCTCCTCACCCGCACGCTCGCCGCCGAGTTCTACGACACCCCCCACGCCGACGCCCTCGTCACCACCGGCGGCACCGAAGCCAACCAACTCGCCGTCCTCCTCGCCCGCGAACGCCACGGCCCCGCCCTCACCGTCCTCCACGGAGCCAACGCCCACCACTCCGTCCCCCGCGCCGCCTGGCTCCTCGGCCTGCCCACGGCCACCGAACTCCCCACCCCCACCGGCACCATCGACCCCGCCCGCCTCGCCGAAGCCCTCGCCACCACCCCCGGCCCCACCCTCGTCACCGCCACCGCCGGCACCACCGACGCAGGCCTCATCGACCCGATCCACCCCATCGCCGACCTCTGCGACCGCTACGGCGCCGACCTCCACATCGACGCCGCATACGGCGGCCTCCTCGCCCTCAGCCCCCGTCACCGCGACCGACTCGCCGGACTCGGCCGCGCCCACTCCCTCACCATCGACCTGCACAAACTCGGCTGGCAGCCCGTCGCCGCAGGCCTCCTCGCCGTCCCCGACACCGCCCTCCTGGCCCCCCTCGCCCACCAGGCCGACTACCTCAACGCCACCGACGACACCGAAGCGGGCCTACCCGACCTCCTCGGCCGCTCCCTGCGCACCACCCGCCGCCCCGACGCCCTCAAGATCGCCACCACCCTCCGCGCCCTCGGCCGCGACGGCCTCGCCGCACTCATCGACCGCACCGTCGACACCGCGCACCACCTCGCCCGACTCCTCGACGCCCACCCCGGCTTCGAACTCCACGCACCCCCCACCCTCACCACCGTCCTCTTCCGGCCCACCCACGCCGACGACGACCACCTCGCCACCCTGCGCCGCACCCTCCTGCACCAAGGCCGCGCCGTCCTCGGCCGCACCCACGCCGACGGCCGCCTCTGGCTCAAAGCCACCCTGCTCAACCCGCACACCACAGCGGGGGACCTGGACACCCTCATCTCCCTCCTGGAAGGCAGCACCCACCGATGACCGCCCAGCTCGACGCCCCCCACGACCTCGTCGGAATCGGGATCGGCCCCTTCAACCTGTCCCTCGCAGCCCTCGCCCACGGCCTGCCCCAACAAGGGATCGGCGAACTCGCCACCGCCTTCTACGACCAGCGCCACGACTTCCGCTGGCACCCCGGACTCCTCATCGAAGGAGCCACCCTCCAGGTCCCCTTCCTCGCCGACCTGGTCACCCTCGCCGACCCGGCCAGCCCCTGGAGCTTCCTCAGCTACCTCAAGCACAAGGAACGGCTCTTCCCCTTCTACTTCGCCGAGCAGTTCCACATCCACCGCGCCGAATACGACGCCTACTGCCGCTGGGTCGCCGGCCGCCTCCCCGGACTCCACTTCGGCCACCAGGTCGACGCCGTCCGCTGGAACCCCGAACGCGACCTCTTCGAAGTCGACTTCACCCAACTCGACGCCACCGGCGAAGCCGAAGCCCTCGGCCGCACCCACACCCGCAACCTCGCCCTCGGCATCGGCACCGCCCCCTACGTCCCCGAACCCCTGCGCCCCCTCGCCGACGCCCCCACCGTCCCCGTCATCCACTCCGCCGACTACCTCGACAACCGCCAGCGCATCCTCGGCGCCGAACACGTCACCGTCATCGGATCGGGCCAGTCCGGCGCCGAAGTCTTCCTCGACCTCCTCCGCGCCCGCCCCGCCGGCCGCGAACGCCTCACCTGGCTCGCCCGCACCCCCTCGTTCGCCCCCATGGAGTACTCCAAGCTCGGCCTCGAACACTTCACCCCCGACTACACCCGCTACTTCCACTCCCTCCCCGAACCCGTACGCGACCAGCTCGTCCCCACCCAATGGCAACTCCACAAGGGCATCGACGCCGACACCATCGCCGCCATCCACGCGGAGCTCTACCGCCGCACCCTCCACGGAGGCTGGCCCGACGCCGTCCTCACCCCCGGAGTCAGCGTCCGCACCGCCGGACGCGTCGCCACCACCAAGGTCGAACTCCACCTCGAGCACATCGAGCAGGGCACCCGCTCCCGCCTCACCACCGACGCCGTCATCCTCGCCACCGGATACCAGGAGCGACCGCTCAGCAGCCTCCTCGCAGGCCTCGACCCGTACCTGCGCAAGGACTCCTCCGGCCGCCCCCGCATCGACGACCGCTACCGGATGATCCTCGACCCCACCGTCACCGGCAGCATCTTCGTCCAGAACGGCGAACGCCACTCCCACGGCGTCGGCGCCCCCGACCTCGGCCTCGCCGCCTGGCGCAGCGCCGCCATCCTCAACACCCTCACCGGCAAGGAGCCCTACCCCCAGCCGGCCCGCACCGCCTTCACGACCTTCGGCCTCGAGCAGCGCGAACCCGCCCGCCCCCGCCCGGCGGGCGAACTCCGCCCCCTCGTCGACCACCCCTGAGAGGTCCTGCCGTCAGGTGATCGAGACCCCGCCCCCACGCCCCGGGGCCGCCCCCGAGGGGCGGGAACATTACCGGTACAACTATCCCCACCGGTCGAACGTCTCTTCTGTCGAAGAAACGTTTCCAGGGGGTTTTGTCTGTGAAGTTTTCCCGGATCGCCGCAGCCGTGACCACTGCTGCCCTTGCTCCGGCCGTCCTCATCGCGTCACCGGCGTTCGCCGCCGGCACCGACGCCCCGGCCGTCGGCAACCAGCCGGCACCGACCACGCCCGACCAGGCCGTGCCCGACCAAGCCGTGCCCGACCGGACCGTGCCCAACCAAGCCGTGCCCAACCAGGCCGAAGAGGACCGCAAGACCATCCTCGCGATCATCGCCCACCCGATGGCCAGCGAGTTCATGAAGGAAGCCGGCCGCAAGGCCATCGCCGACGGCCCGAAGGCCATGCGCAAGTTCATCGAAGTCGACCAGCACGACATCCGCATGGACGACTACCGCATCGCGATCCTCCGCCTCCTCCCGGACGCAGGACCCGGCCTGAAGGCAGGCATCAACAAGGTCCTCAGCAGCGGCGACGACATCGAAAAGCTGCGCCACTTC
The DNA here is from genome assembly GCF_036178145.1 of Streptomyces sp. NBC_00273. NCBI lineage: Bacteria > Bacillati > Actinomycetota > Actinomycetes > Kitasatosporales > Streptomycetaceae > Streptomyces > Streptomyces sp. NBC_00273. Next base: position 7,062,146 of record NZ_CP108067.1, read on the forward strand.
TACGACGTCACCCAGCACGAACTGCGCGGCGACGACAACAACAAGGTCGAAATCTCCCGGCTGATCGACACCGGCGGCACCGCCGTCAAGGAAGCCGGCAACAAGGCCCTGCAGGGCACCCCCGCCGACCGCGCGGAGTTCCTGAAGACCGGCCGCCACCTCGCCCAGGCCCAGGACGACCTGGTCGAACTGGCCCGCATCGACGAAGGCTGGGACGGCCCGGTCCTCAGCGAGGCCATCACCAAGCTGATGAACGGCTCGCCCACCCCGGCCGAGCTGCGCCACTTCCTGGAAGTGACCCAGCACGAGCTGCGCGACCAGGACAACCGCGTCGCCATCGCCCGGACCATCGACGGCGGCGGCCCCGAACTCATCAAGGCGGGCCGCGCCGCACTCGCCGGCACCCCCGCCGACCGGACCCAGTTCCTCAAGACGGGCCAGCACGAGGCCCGCGCCAAGGACCAGGCCGCCAAGGACCAGGCAGCCAAGGACAAGGACAAGCCCGCCACCGGCAAGGACGGCGACGGCAAGGTCAACGACGACAAGGGCAACGGCACCGGCACGGGCACCGGAGGCACGACCACCAGCTCCGGCAACACCACCGTCACCGCCCAGGGCCACACCAGCGCCCCCCTCGCCACCACCGGCGCGGGCGACCACACCACCCTGATCGCCGGGGGCGCGGGCACCGCGCTCGTCGCCGGCGCAGGACTGCTCCTCGCCGCCCGGATGCGCCGCGCCGGCGCAGAAGGCTGACCGGAGCCGCACCAGAAGCGGGATGGCCGGCCGCAGCACACCACGGCCGGCCACCCCGCCCCGCCCCGACTAGAACACCGCGACCCCGGCCCGCGTCAGACGCCAGTCCACCGAAGCGAACTGCGCCGGATCGACGGTCCCCTTCGCCTTCACCCACTGGATGATCGTGTTGCGGATCTCGTCCGAGTTCGCCCACACCTGCTTCGCCTGCGGAACGTGCGGGAAGTTACCGCCACCCGAAGCCCGGTAGTTGTTCACCGCCAGCACGAACTGCGCCGCCGGATCCACCGGCTTCCCCTGGAACGACAACCCCGTGATCCGCGAACCCACCGGCTGCGCGATGTCGATGTCGTACACCAGCCCGTACACCGCGTCGTAGTTGTAGTCCGGGACGCCCTCGGCGTTCGTCAGCTTCGCCGGATCCACCGGAGCACCCGGCGCCGTCTGCACGTAGTACCGCGCCGAGTACTCCAGATAGTCCTTCACCTGCGCACCCGTCAGCAGCCGCGCCTCCATCGTGTTCTCGAACGGATACAGACCCGCCGCATCCTTGATCGTCACCTGACCCGACGGGATCGCCGCCGTCCGCGAGAAGCACGACGCCTGCGACAACACCGGCAGCGCCGCCCACTGCGAACCGGCCAGCGCCCCCTTCACCGTCTCCGCCTGCACGTGGTTGATCAGATCGATGATCGCGACGTCCTTGACCGGCCCCTCCGCCGACGACATCGCCTGCGTCGACGTACCGATCACCTGGTTCACGTACGCCACGACCTTGCGGTGCTCGTCCGACAGCAACCCCGTGATCTTCGGGTCCTCCGCCACCGTGTTCGAGTTCAGCACCTTCGCCGCGACCTTCGCCACCGACCAACGGCCCTTCACCCACGTCAGCTCGAAGTCGAACAACGTCAGCCGCTGCCCCCACTTCAGCGGCTCCGACAGCACCACGTCCTTGCCGGTCGCCTTGTTCTTCACCCGGTACTCCGGGATCTCCGTGTGCGCGTGCCCCACCAGGATCGCGTCGATCCCCGGCACCTGCTCGGCCACCAGCGCCGCCGCGTTCTCGACGTACGGCAACTGGTCACCGTACGACGACGTACCGCTCGACCCCGAGTGCGCCGACACGATCACCACGTCCGCACCCATCGACCGCAGCTTCGGCACGTACTTCGCCGCCTGCTCCTCCAGCCCCGGGAACGTCATCTTCCCCTGCACGTTCGCCTTGTCCCACAACGCGATCCCCGGGTTCGTCAGCCCCAGCACCGCCACCTTCACGTCCCGCCCGCACGGCGTGCGCAACTTGTGCATGCTGTACGGCGCGAACGCCGGCCGCAGCGTCTTCGCATCCAGCGCGTTCGCCCCCAGCAGCGGGAAACGACACTGCTCCTCGAACTTCCGCAGCACCGGTATGCCGTAATTGAACTCGTGGTTCCCGAGCGCCGCCGCGTCATAACCGATCGCGTTCATCGCCTGCGCCATCGGGTGCACCGGACCCCGCCGTGCGGTGATCGGATCCACCTTCGCGTAGTAGTACGAAAGCTGCGTACCCTGGATCGTGTCACCCGCGTCGATCAGCAGCGTGTTGCGCCGCCCCTTCTCCGCCCGCACCTGCTCCACCAACGTCGAAATCTTCGCCAGACCGACGTCGTTGTGCGCCTTGTCGTCGAACTCCTTGTCCGTGAAGTAGTCCCAGTTGAAGACGTTCCCGTGCAAGTCGGTCGTACCCATCACCGTGAACGCGTACGTCCGCGCACCGGACCCGGACCCGGACCCCTGCACCTCCTGAACGGCCGCCGCGGCCGGGGAGCTCGTGGCCCCCGCCAACGCCACGGCCGCACCCGTCGCCGCCGTGCTACCCAGGAAAGTCCTACGGTCGAACGCCATGCCATCTCCCTTTTGAGGCCTGAACAACGCGCGTAGATTCTGACCCACCAGTAACAAGCCGCAACACCCCCACCAGGTTTCGATCCGATGACCGCACCCGAACGAGCGACAGTGCGACAGTGAAACCATGACCCAGGACGCATCGCACCAGCCCTACGGAACCCCCGAAGTACCCCGCGTAGCAGTCCGCGGCGAAGCCCGCATCGAAGTCGACCCCGAGATCGCCCGCATCGGAATCACCGTCAGCGCCCGCGGCACCGACCGCCGCACCGCACTCGACGACCTCACCCGCCGCAACAACGCCGCCCTCGACCTCATCAAGAGCTACGGCGACCCCGTCGAAAAGCTCGAAACCGGCACCTTCTCCATCACGCCCGAACTCACCCGCCACGGCCGCGCCGAACGCATCCGCGCCTACCACGGCCGCGTCCACATCACCGCCGAACTCAGCGACTTCACCACCCTCGGCGAACTCACCACCCGCCTCGCCGACCTCGAACTCACCCAGATCGACGGCCCCTGGTGGGCCCTGCGCCCCACCTCACCCGCCCACGGCCAAGCCCGCCGCCAAGCCGTGCTCGAAGCCGTTCAACGCGCCCGCGAATACGCCGAAGCCCTCGGTGCGAACCTCGCCGCCCTCGTCGAACTCGCCGACCTCGGCGCCGAGAACGCCGCCCCCTTCGCCGCCGCCCCCGGCGGCGGCATGCGCACCATGGCCTTCAGCGCCGCCGAAGACGCCGGCCCCCCGCCCCTCGACCTCGAACCCCAGCGCCAGACCGTCTACGCACAGGTGAACGCCCGCTTCACCATGACCCCTCCGCAACTCTGAAGAACCCACAAATGTCACCCGTGGGGGTGCTCATCAGAGCACCTCCATGCACATTCAACACTTGTCAACAACCTTTTGCCCAACGGTTGTTGATTGGACACCCGGAAGCGATTACCTACCCGCAGGTAGGGGAATACGCTCGCCTCATGCGCCGAGCGAAAATCGTATGTACCCTGGGCCCCGCAACCGACTCATACGACCAGATCAAAGCACTGGTCGAAGCCGGAATGGACATCGCCCGACTCAACCTCAGCCACGGCACCACCGCCGAACACGAGGAGCGCTACCAGCGCGTACGCAAGGCCTCCGACGAGACCGGCCGCAGCGTCGGCATCCTCGCCGACCTTCAAGGCCCGAAGATCCGACTCGGCCGCTTCCACGAAGGCCCCGTACTCCTTGAACGCGGCGACGAATTCACCATCACCGTCGAAGACCACCAAGGCGACCGCCACACCTGCGGCACCACCTACAAAGGCCTCGCCACCGACGTCACCACCGGCGAACTCATCCTCGTCGACGACGGCCGCGTCACCCTCGAAGTCACCGCAGTCGACGGCCCGCGCGTCCACACCCGCGTCATCGAAGGCGGCATGGTCTCCGACCACAAAGGCCTCAACCTCCCCGGCGTAGCCGTCTCCGTCCCGGCCCTCTCCGAAAAGGACATCGAAGACCTCCGCTGGGCCCTGCGCACCGGCGCCGACGTCATCGCCCTCTCCTTCGTCCGCAGCGGCCGCGACATCGAAGACGTCCACCGCATCATGGACGAAGAAGGCCGACGCCTCCCCGTCATCGCCAAGATCGAAAAGCCTCAAGCCGTCGAAAACATCGACGACATCGTCGCCGCCTTCGACGGCATCATGGTCGCCCGCGGCGACCTCGGCGTCGAAATGCCCCTCGAACAAGTCCCCATCGTCCAAAAGCGCGCCATCAAACTCGCCAAGCGCAACGCCAAACCCGTCATCGTCGCCACCCAAATGCTCGACTCGATGATCGACAACTCCCGCCCCACCCGCGCCGAAGCCAGCGACGTCGCCAACGCCATCATCGACGGCACCGACGCCGTCATGCTCTCCGGCGAAACCAGCGTCGGCAAATACCCCATCGAAACCGTCCGCACCATGTCCCGCATCGTCGAAGCCGCCGAAGAAGACATCCTCGCCAAGGGCCTCCCCCCGCTCACCGACCGCAACAAACCCCGCACCCAAGGCGGAGCCGTCGCCCGCGCAGCCGCCGAAATGGGCGACTTCCTCGACGCCAAATTCCTCGTCGCCTTCACCCAGAGCGGCGACACCGTCCGCCGACTTTCCCGCTACCGCTCACCCATCCCCCTCCTCGCCTTCACCCCCGACCCCGCCACCCGCTCCCAACTCAACCTCACCTGGGGCGTCGAAACCTTCCTCGGCCCCCACGTCGGCTCCACCGACGCCATGGTCGCCCAGGTCGAAGAAGAACTCCTGCGCATCGGCCGCTGCGTACCCGGCGACACCGTCGTCATCACCGCCGGCTCACCCCCCGGCGTCACCGGCTCCACCAACCTCGTCCGCATCCACCACATCGGCGACGCGGTCCACTGACGCACGCACCACACCGCGTCGGGCGCCGCGCCCGACGCGGTCACCCGCACTACCAGCCGAACCGCCGATCCACCACGGCCGCGAACTCCTCGAACGACAACACCGCGTCCCCGTCCGCATCAGCCTCATCGAACAACGCAGACGACGCCTCCGCATCCCCCACACCCCAGAACGGCAGATCCCCCCGCGCCGCCAGAGCCGGCCCCTTCGACCGCAGAGCCGAGATCACCTCCGCCCGCGCCAGCTCCCCGTCCTCATCCAGGTCGAGCGCACCGAACAACCGCCGGGCCTTCTCACTCATCGCGCACTCCCTCGTCGGACCAGCACGACCATCGCTTGACCTCAACCAAACCTGAGGTCATACGGTCGCCACATGACCACCAAGGAATACACACAGCAGCAGCTTGCCGCCCAGCCCATCGGCTACTGGACCCGCGAAGCCGCACACCTCGTCATCGGCGGCCTCCGCACCGCCCTCGCCGAGGAACACCTCACCCAACCCCACTGGTGGACCCTGAACCACATAGCCGGCGCCCCCGGCACATGGACCCGCAAGGCCCTCACCGCGAAGCTCGCCCCCTTCGACGACCAGCACACCGACTTCGAGGCCCTCTACGCCGACCTCACCACCCGCGGCTGGCTCACCGAAGCCGACGACCACCTCACCCTCACCGAAGCCGGAGAAGCCGGCCGCCGCCGCGCCCACGACCGCAACGCGAAGGTCCACGCAGCGATGCGGGTCGGCATCGACGACGCCGCATACGCGGCCACGATCGACACCCTCCGCCGCCTGGTCGCCAACCTCGGCGGAAACGGCGACCTCCCCGCCTAGGACACGCACCTCACCCGTCGAAGCGGGACCAGCGAAACCCGTGCGCCAGCAGCGGCGTGAGGGCCGCACGGTGCAGAGCGCCGAAACACGCGACCGCCTCGTCCTCATCAGCACTGATCACGGCCAGCAAGCCCGGAGCCACGAAGAACCTTTCGGCCGAGTAGGTCGGGAGGAACGGACCCAAGGGCACCGGACGCAACACGCTCCACAACCCGTCGACGCTCACGACCGGCATGCAGAAGGTCGCCGAGCGGCCCGGCAGCACGATCGGGCCGCCTCAGCACGGGATCGTGGAACCGGTGGATCGCCGGACGCAGGCGGGCCAGTCGGTGGAAGGAAGCCAACGCCTCCGGCAGGTCACCCGGTTCCACCGTCGACCCCGCCTCGTCGGCCTCACCCTCGCCCTCGGCAGGGAACCAGCCGACGACGAACGACTCCAGGGCCCGGACCGGACCCCCTCCACGTCGTCCACCCGGTCCACCACCGGCACCGGCCCGGGCGCCGGAACCGGCCGGACGGCGTCCAACATCCCGCGGCTCATCGGAGCGGCAGGTGGCCCTGCTCCAAGCGGGCGAAGACATGGACGGGCGGGGAGTCATGGAAGTCGAACCGCGAGTGGAGCTCCGGAACCCTGTCCCCGCGGAGCAGCACCTGGGTGGAATCCTGCACCCCGCTGGCCCCGGGATCGTCCCCGGGCGCGACCACGACCACGGTCGCCTCCGGCCCCACCCCGATCAACGCCGGACCCATCTCGAACCGCCGAACCGGAACCCCCGCCACGGACAGCGCCGCCGCCTCGGTGACCAGGGGCGGAAGCACGTACGACATGCGGCCACCCTCTCCAGCCGACACCCAGGGCCAATCCGGCCCGCCCCGGACCTACTAGTCGCCGGTCGTACCGTCGAGCATCTCGCGCAGGATGTCCAAGTGACCGTTGTGGCGGGCCGTCTCCTCCGTGAGGTGAAGGAGGATCCAGCGCAGGTCAACGTGGAGGCCGTCACGGACCGCCCGCTGCGCCCGGTCCTCCAGGCCGCTCCGGGCGACCAGCTCGCGGTATCCGGCGCTCTGTTCTGCGTACTCGTCGAGCAACTGCGCGAGCGGGAAGTCGACGGCGATGCGCATCTCGCGGTCGGGGTCCTCGTCCCTCCAGGGGCCCTGGTCCTCCTCGCCGAGGAAGACCACCTGGAACCAGTAGTGCTCGACCCAGCGGAGGTGGTTGATCAAACCGCTCATCGTCATCAGCGGTGAGCCCGGCAGGAGCGCCTTGCGGGCGTTCTCCGCGGAGACGCCGTCGCACTTGGCGCGGGCGGTGTCACGGGCGTAGTCGAGGAACGTGGTGAGCTGGGTGCGCTCGTCCCACGCGGGCGGCGTGTCGTCGATTCTGGTCATCGCGCGAAGCGTCCCCGATGACCACGACCGGTGTCGAGGCGTTTTCCCGACCGGCCTGGTCCGCCGGGCGGGCCCTCGCTAGTGCTTCGGCCCGATGTGGGCGTCCATGAGGGCGACGGAGTCCTTCCGCGCGACGGACACGTTGAACGGATCGCTGCCCCGGGCCAGCACGGTCCACTGGACCCCGACCTTGGTGAGCGTGTCGGTACAGAGCTTCCGGATGTCGTCCGACTTGTTGGTGAAGAAGTACCGCGGGTACTCGTAGCGCTTGTCGTTGCGGACGGTCCAGTTGGTGATCCGACACCCGTCGGAGTGGATCAGCCCCCGCAGGAAGTCCCACGGATGGGCGTCCACGATCTCCTGCTGCCAGCCCTCAAGGATGATCCGCCGCTCGTGCTTCTTCCCGGGCCCGTGCTGCGGGAACAGGCATGTCCAGTGGGTTGAGTGGGACTGCACCTCGACGCATCCCTGTCGCTGCCGACGGCTTACGCGAGGCATCCGCATCACGAGGTGCATGGCTTCCTCGGCGGCGTCGATGAGGCCGGCCCAAGTGGCGTCGCAGAAGATGGAGAGGTGGTGCTGCTTGTACTTCGAGATGATGTGGCCGTCGCCGAGATAGAGGCCGAGGAGATAGGCGTAGACGGGTCGTTCGAAGTCAAGGCCGGTGCACCTCGGGCAGTCGGTGGGCGGCTCATAGGTCTCGCCGCGGTGCTTCCGGTCCTGGTACCGCCACCAGCCGACAGTGCCGCGGGGCACGCCGAGGTTTTCGGCCACGTCTCGATTGGTCACGCCTCGGCGTAACAGTAGAACTGCTTCTTCGCGTATCGCGGGATTGTGCTCCACGAAGCAGGAGCATCGCTGCTAATCGTCCGGTTGGTCGTGATTCGAAGCTTCGTTCACCGTGACGAGTGAAGATCGCAAAATTGGCTCGGCGACCTTGAAATAGAAGGAGAAGTGCCCCGAGTCGGATTCGAACCGACGCTGAATGGGTTTTGAATCCATCGCCTCTACCGCTGGGCTACCGGGGCTCCTTCGAAACGAAGGATACCTAAGACCCTCCGTGTCACAAACATACAGGAGCTAGGTAGGCTCGTGGGAGCTTAATCGCCTTGCACCGAGGAGCCTTCGTGACCGCCGAGCACGAGTCGACGCCCACGCCCGACGCCGACCAGTCGCACGTTCCGCCGCTGACGACCCGGGTCGTCATCGCCGAGGACGAGGCGCTCATCCGTCTCGATCTCAAAGAGATGCTCGAAGAAGAGGGCTACTCCGTCGTCGGCGAGGCCGGCGACGGCCAGACGGCCGTCGAGCTCGCGCGCGAGCACCGTCCCGACCTGGTCATCCTCGACGTGAAGATGCCCGTCCTGGACGGGATCTCCGCGGCCGAGAAGATCGCGGAGGAGTCCATCGCGCCCGTCCTGATGCTCACCGCGTTCTCGCAGCGCGACCTCGTCGAGCGGGCCCGGGACGCCGGGGCCATGGCGTACCTCGTGAAGCCGTTCAGCAAGAGCGACGTGGTGCCCGCCATCGAGATGGCCGTCTCCCGCTTCGCGGAGCTGCGCGCGCTGGAGCAGGAGGTCGCCGACCTCTCGCAGCGGCTGGAGACCCGCAAGCTGGTGGACCGGGCGAAGAGCATCCTGCAGACCCAGTACGGGCTGACGGAGCCCGCCGCCTTCCGCTGGATCCAGAAGTCGTCGATGGACCGCCGGATGTCCATGCAGCAGGTCGCCGAGGTGGTCATCGAGGACGCCGAGGCGAAGAAGAAGGAGAGCGGCAAGTAGCCGCCCCCGGACATGCGTGAGGCCCGCCTCCCCCCGAGGGGAGGCGGGCCTCACACGTCGTGTCAGTCCTCGCCGAGGTAGGCCTTGCGGACGTCCTCGTTGTGGAGGAGGTCGCGGCCGGTGCCGGAGAGAACGATCTTGCCGATCTCCATCACGTGCGCGCTGTCGGAGAGCGAGAGCGCCGCCTGGGCGTTCTGCTCGACGAGCAGGATGGTCATGCCGGTGGCCTTGAGGTCCTTGATGGTCGCCATGATCTTCTGCATCATCAGCGGCGACAGGCCCATGGAGGGCTCGTCCAGCATCAGGAGCTTGGGACGGGACATGAGCGCGCGGCCCATGGCGAGCATCTGCTGCTCACCGCCCGAGAGGGTGCCGGCGGCCTGCTTGCGACGCTCGCCCAGGATGGGGAACATCTCGTAGGCGCGCTGGACGTCCTGCTCGATGCCCTCCTTGTCGGTGCGCAGGAAGGCGCCGAGCTGGAGGTTTTCGGCGATCGTCAGCCGGGGGAAGATGTGGCGTCCCTCGGGGGAGTGGGCGAGGCCCAGGGAGACGATCTTGTGGGCGGGGACGGCGGCCAGGGGCTGGCCGTCGAAGGTGATGGTGCCGCTCTTGGGCTTGATGAGCCCGGAGAGGGTGCGCAGGGTGGTCGTCTTGCCGGCGCCGTTGGTGCCGACGAGGCAGACGATTTCGCCTTCGTTGACTTCGAAGGAGATTCCCTTGACGGCTTCGATCTTGCCGTAGGCGACCTTGAGGTCTTCGACCTTGAGCAGTGCGGTCACTTGGCCTCTCCTTCCGTGCTGGTGGTGCTGGTGGTGCTGTCCGAGTCGGTGTCGGCCGGGGCGTCGGTGTCGCCGTCGGCGTCCGCCTCCGCCTCCGCTTCGGGCGCGGCGTCGGCCTCGGTGGCCTCCGTCTCGGCCTCGACCTCAGCCTCAGCCTCAACCTCGGCCTCGGCCTCAGCCTCGACCTCAACCGCGGCCGGTGCTGCGGCTTCGGCGGCGGCTTCGGCTGCCTCGACCGCGGCGTCGCCGGCGGCGCCCGGGTCGCCCTCGAAGGGCTCGCCGAGGTAGGCGGCGATGACGCGCTCGTCGCCCTGGACCTCGGACGCGGTGCCTTCGATGAGCTTTTCGCCCTGGACGAGGCAGGCGACGCGGTCGCAGAGGTTGAAGATGAAGCGCATGTCGTGCTCGATGACGAGGACGGCGATGCCCATGTCGCGGATGGCGAAGATGAGTTCTTCGGCAGCGCGGGTTTCCTGCGGGTTCATGCCGGCGGTGGGCTCGTCCAGGAGGATGAGGCCGGGGTCGCTGGCGAGGGCGCGGGCGATTTCCAGCTTGCGCTGCTCGCCGTAGGGGAGGTTCTTGGCCAGGTGCTGGGCCTTGTTCTCCAGGCCGATGAACTCGAGGAGTTCCATGGCGCGCGCTTCGCTGGCGGCTTCGGCCTTCTTGAAGCCGGGGCCGCGCAGCAGTGCGGACCAGAGGCCTTCCTTTGTGCGGGTGTGGCGTCCGACGAGGACGTTCTCCAGCACGGTCATGTTGTGGAAGAGCCGGATGTTCTGGAAGGTGCGGGCGATGCCGGCCTCGGTGACCTTGTGGGGCTTGGGAGGCAGGACGGTGCCCTTGTAGCTGACGGATCCCTCGGTGGGGACGTACAGCCCGGTGAGGCAGTTGAAGAAGGTGGTCTTGCCGGCGCCGTTGGGGCCGATGAGTCCGACGATCTCGCCCGAGTTGACCTGGAGGTCGACGCCCTTGACGGCGGTGAGGCCGCCGAAGCGCATGGTGACGCCCTTGGCTTCGAGAACCGTGGTCTTGGTGGTGGTGTCCGTGGTGGTCGTCATGTTGTTCACGCCCCCGCCTTGGCGGTGGCCAGGTCCGTGGGGGCCTGGTCAGCGGTGTCGTCGTGGAACTCGAGCTGCGCGCGCTTGTTGGCGATGAGGCCTTCGGGGCGGAAGCGCATGAGCAGGATGAGGGCGATGCCGAACGCGAGGAGCTGGTAGTCCTGGAGGAAGGCCAGCTTCGCGGGGATCAGGAAGAGCAGTGCGGCGCCGAGGATGGGGCCGCGGATGGTGCCCATGCCGCCGAGGATGACGGCGGCGAGGAGGAACGCGGAGTTCGGCGGGACGGGCCCGGCGAAGACGTAGTTCTCGGGGACGACCGTGCTGTTGACGTGTGCCTGGACGGTGCCGGCGAGGCCGGCGAGGGTGGCGCCGAGGGCGAAGGCGATGAGCTTGACCTTGAAGCCGTTGATGCCCATGGCTTCGGCGGCGGTCTCGTCCTCGCGGATGGCGACCCAGGCGCGGCCGATGCGGCTGCTTCCGGCGCGGGCGAAGACCACGACGACCAGGGCCATGACGAGCAGCATCAGGAAGTAGTAGTTGGCGTAGGCGCCGAGGGTGATGCCGCCGACCACGTGGGATTCCCCGAAGTTCCACCCGAAGAGTTCGAGGTGGGGGATGTTGGGGATGCCGTTGGGGCCGTTGGTGATGTCGGGGCCGGAGGTGCCGTCGAGGTTGCCCATGGCGATGCGGAAGATTTCTCCGAAGCCGAGGGTGACGATGGCGAGGTAGTCGCCGCGCAGGCGCAGGGTCGGGGCTCCGATGACCACGCCGAAGATGAGCGAGGCGAGGGCGCCGACGATGACCGCTGCCCAGAAGGGCAGGTGGATGCCGAAGGCGGATGCGGTGCTTCCGGAGACCAGGGCGGCGGCGTAGGCGCCGACGCCGAGGAAGGCGACGTAGCCGAGGTCGAGGAGGCCGGCGAGGCCGACGACGACGTTGAGGCCGAGGGCGACGGTCGCGAAGATCAGGATGTTGACCGCGATGAGCGTGTAGGTGTCGCCGCTCTGCTGGATGAACGGGAAGGCGATCGCGGCGGCCGCGGTGCCGATCAGGGTGACCTGGCGGTACTTGGCGGTGAGGAGCCCGAGGCGGTCGAAGAGACCGGCCTTGAGGAGGGCGAGGGCTGCGAAGCCGACGGTGAGCAGGTAGGCGACGAAGAGCTGCGGTTCCTTGTCATCGGTGTCGATGCCGAAGGTGATGACGAAGAGGCCGATGGCGAAGACGCCGGTGATGATGAGGATTTCGGCCCAGGAGGGCAGCTGCTTGGCGGGGGCCGCCTTGCGGGTGTCGTCGGGGAGCTTGTACGCGGCGAGGGCCGCGATGAGGGAGCCGACGAGGGCGACGTAGGCGCCGGGTTCCAGGTTGACGACTCCGCCGAGGACGACGGTGATGGAGACGACCGTGAATCCGGTGGCGAGGAAGTTGCCGATGGCGAGGAACTCGAGTGCCTTGCGGGTGCCGTTGGGGGCGAGCCAGCGGAAGCCCTTGACGCCGAGCGCGGAGAGCGCGTAGGCGAGGGTGAGGGCGGATCCGGCGAGGGTGACGTACTGGAGGTCGGCGGGGCTGCCGTAGTAGGTCAGGTCGCCGGGGAATTCGGCGGTCCAGGTCCACGCGAGGAAGGCGCTGACGGCGGCGAGGAGGCTGCCGGCGATGACCGCGTAGAGGAGGGTGGCGGGCGCGGGGCCCTGCTTCACCGTGTCGGCGGTCTGCGGGGTGGTGTTGGTGGTCATGGTTCTCACGCCCGATCCGCGACGCGCTCGCCGAGCAGGCCTTGTGGCCGCACGAGGAGGACGACGATGAGGAGTACGAAGGCCCAGACGTTGGACCAGGCGCCACCGCCGAGCTGCGACATGCCGGGGATGTCTTCGATGTAGGCGATCGACAGGGCTTCGGCGAGGCCGAGGACGACGCCGCCGACCATGGCTCCGTAGATGTTGCCGATGCCGCCGAGGACGGCTGCGGTGAAGGCCTTGAGGCCGAGGATGAAGCCCATCTCGAAGTTGATCTGGCCCTTGTCGAGGCCGTAGGCGACGGCGGCGACGGCGGCGAACGCGGCACCGATGGCGAAGGCCATGACGATGATGCGGTCGGTGTTGATGCCCATCAGCTTCGCGGTGTCGGGGTCCTGCGCGGTGGCCTGCATGGCGCGGCCGCTGCGGCTCTTCTGGACGAAGACGCCGAGGGCGAGCATGCAGAGCGGGGCGAGGATGAGGACGAAGAGGTCCGCGCGCTGGATGGCGAGGCTGTCGGTGATCTTGAAGGCGGCGCCCTTGAACTCAGGGAAGCTGACGGCCTTCTTGGCGTCCGGGTAGAACTGCCAGACGAGCTGCTGGAGCGCGATCGAGAGGCCGATTGCGGTGATGAGGGGTGCGAGCCGGGGGGCGCTGCGCAGTGGGCGGTAGGCGAAGCGTTCGGCTGCGCAGGCCACGGCGACGGAGGTGGCGGCACCTCCGACGATCATGACGGGTATCGCGATCAGCAGGGAGGTGCCGGTCGGGAGGATGGCGTAGGCGCTGAGCGCGCCGAAGCCGCCGATCATGAAGATCTCGCCGTGGGCGAAGTTGATGAGCTGGACGATGCCGTAGACCATGGTGTACCCGATGGCGATGAGACCATAGAGAGCACCGAGGGCCAGGCCGTTGGCCAGCTGTTGCGGCAGTTCGTGCACCGCAGGGCCTCCGATGAGCGTGTCGGATAAGACTCCGCGCGAGGGCGCTGTTTGCGCCCTCGCGCGGCGTTGGTTCAGGTGGTGCGGGTGTTGCTGGGGATTACTGGCTTACTGGTTGAAGGTGTCGCTCTTGACGTCGACCCACTTGCCGCCCTCGACCTTGTAGACGGTGAGCTGCTTGTTGGTGGTGTCGCCGTACTCGTCGAAGGCGACCTTGCCGGTCACGCCCTCGAAGGAGACCTTGCCGAGCGCCTCGACGACCTTGGCGCGGGCGTCGGTGGGCAGCTTGCCGCTGTTGGCGGCGGCGACGGCCTTGACGGCCTGGATGACGGCCCAGCCGGCGTCGTAGGAGTAGCCACCGTAGGCGGCGTACGGGTCCTTGTAACCCTCGGCCTTGTAGTCCTCGATGAACTTCTTGGCGGTGTCCAGCTTCTCGACCGGGTAGCCGATGGAGGTGGCGAGGTCGCCCTCGTTGGCCTCACCGGAGGCGCTGATGAAGGCCGGGTCCTGGATGCCGTCGCCGCCCATGAGGGGGACGACCGCGCCGGTCTTCTTGATCTGGTCGGCGAGCAGGCCGCCCTCGGGGTACTGGCCGCCGAAGTAGACGGAGTCGGCGCCGGAGGACTTGACCTTGTCGGCGGTGGAGGAGAAGTCGGTCTCCTTCACGGTGACGTGGTCGGTGCCGACGACCTCGCCGCCGAGCTTCTTGAACTCGTCGGCGAAGATCGCGGCGAGGCCGGCGCCGTAGGTCTGCTTGTCGTCGACGATGAAGACCTTCTTCTTGCCGGCGTCCTTGAAGAGGTACTGGGCGGCGAACTTGCCCTGGACCACGTCGGTGGCGGCGGTGCGGAAGTAGGTCTTGAAGCCGCGCTTGAACTCGCCCTTGCCCCAGTTGTCGCCCTGGCTGAGCGCGGGGTTGGTGTTGGCGGGGGAGACCTGCGCCAGGTTGGCGGAGCCGAAGACGCCCTGCATCTGCTGGGCGACGCCGGAGTTCAGCGGGCCGACGACGCCGAGGACGTCCTTGTTGCCGACGAGCTTGGTGGCGTTGGCCTGGCCGGAGGCGGGGACCGCCTGGTCGTCGAGGGCCTCGACCTTGAACTCGATGCCCGGGACCTCGTTGTTCTTGTTGGCCGTCTTGGCCGCGAGGTCGACGGAGTTCTTGATGCCCTGACCGAGCGCGGAGAGCGAGCCCGTGAGCGGGGCGTCCACACCGATGACGACGGTGGTCTTCTTGCCGCCGCCGTTGTCCTTGGAGTCTCCGTCGCGCGATCCGCAAGCGGTGAGGGTCAGTGCTCCCGTGGTGATCACGGTGGTGAGGACGAGCAAAGAACGGTGTCGCACGATTCTTCCTTTCCCTGGCGCGGCTCTCTCGAGGAGAGGTGCCGTTAGGTCGCCGGGCCGCACTGGGAGGTCCACGGCCGTGCTGATTGCGCCCTGCGGCGCGGTGACTGGCCGTGACTCTAGGCCCGAGGTGGCGAGCACGGGGAGCAGGGAAAGGAGGATGTGACGCTCTTGTTATGCCAAGGCCAAGAATGTGTAGCGGGAGTGTGGACAAATCGGACGTTTTCTTACCTTGGGGGGTGTCCGCATCCTGAGAAATGCCTGTTCCCCTAAGGGGCTTGAGGCCTTCATGCACCTGTCTTAGATCATTTTCAGCCGAATGTGGCTGCGCGTGTCCAAAGGAATCCTCCGAGTGGTCTTTCTTAAGGGAAAAGGCGGATTCCGACCCTCGTGTGCATTACACAGGGTGACGGTCAAGAGGGCACTTTCGAATCCGAATGGATCTTGTTCGGGTGGCGGTACGGCCCTTCACCTGCGGTTCGTTCCCGCGGGGGCATGTGCCCGGAAGCCGGACAGTGCGCTCGGGAATGCGGTGACCTCGGTCACGTCGGCGGGCGCCAGTTCTCCGAACTGCGCGTCGCGCCGCCCTCGTCGGCGCAGCGTTGCGCAACGAACCGGTCGATCAGCTCAAGTGCCTTGGCCCGCCCGGCAGTTCGCTCCTCGGCGCGCCCTGCGGCCACGGCGGCCTCGTGGATCTCGTACTGGGCGTTGGACAGGCCCTTCTGCTCCCAGTCGAGACCGGACCATTTCGTGCCCAGAAGGGTCTCCTTCGCCCAGTAGGACACGAGACTCGTGCACACCTGTACGGGCGAGGGAGGAGCGGGGTTGGAGGGGCTCGCGGAACCTGCCGCGGAAGGTGGCGCGGAGGATGAGCATCCGGTCAGGGCGAGCGCCGCGAGGAGGGTGTGGGCGGCGTACCGGGCCGTGCGTGGCATGGTCCCCATGGGGGGACGGTAGGGGGTGACCATCGGTGACACAACAGATGTCACCGCCAAGCGTGCGGACTGGCGGATTCCGGGCGGTTGGCGGGTGCGGTGCCGTCCGGGAACGGGCCAGGGGCGGGCCGGTGGGGCCGGGCGGGCCGGAGGAACGGGGACGGGCGGGGGCCGGGTCCGCCCCGGCCGGGCGGCCGGCCGACGTCTCCTATGCTCTGGCCATGACCGGACCCAAGAGCCCGATGGCATGGATCGAGTGGGCCTGGCAGGAGCTGGACGCCCCCGATGCGGGGCGTCGGGACAGCTGCCTCGAAGTCGTCGGTGACGTCCTGGAGACGGGCCTGCTGGCGCAGGGCGACGCGGTACGGGTCGTCGAACGCCTCGTCGCGGTCGCGCTCTCCGGCGAGAGCTACGGGCTGCGGGAATCCGCGCTGCACGCCGTCTGCACGGCCACCACGCCCTACGAGCTCCCCTACCTGGTGGTCGCGCCGCTCGCAGCGGCGGACGGCATGGAACCCCTCCTGCTGGAGTACGTCCTGGGCGTCCTCGGTGCCACGGGCGACCGGGCGGCGCTCCCGGCCGTCGAGCGATTCCTGCGCCACCCCGATCCGGGGGTGCGCCGGGAGGCGGCGGACGCGGTGAAGGAACTGCGCTGGCGCCTGCATCCCGCCCGGGAAGGAACCGCCTGAGCCCCGGGGCCCGGGCGGTCCTGCGTCACGGCAACCCGGGCCGGCCGGGTCAGGCCCCCGCGGCCACCTGGTCGGCGTCGCGCAGCAGGCAGGTCAGGCGGGCGGTGCAGATCCGCTTGTCCTGCTCGTCGGTGATGACGATCTCGAAGGTGGTGGTCGAGCGGCCGCGGTGCACCGGGGTGGCGACGCCGGTGACGATGCCGGAGCGGGCGCCCCGGTGGTGGGTGCAGTTCAGGTCCACGCCGACGGCGATCTTGGTGATGCCGCCGTGCATCATGGCGCCGATCGAGCCGAGGGTCTCGGCCAGTACGGCGGAGGCCCCGCCGTGCAGCAGTCCGTAGGGCTGGGTGTTGCCCTTGACGGGCATGGTGCCGACGACGCGGTCGGCCGAGGCCTCCAGGATGCGGATGTCCATGCGCTCGCCGAGGTCTCCGGCCGAGAACAGCGCGGGCAGGTCGATGCCCAGGGCCGCGTACTCGTCGAGGACCTCCTGCGGGAACTTCACTGCGTGCTGCTCACCCATGGTCAGGCTCCGTTCGTCAACGCTCGTTAACCATCTTGTCCTGAGGTCGTTCTATCAGGCCGGTTCGAAGCGCACGACGACGGACTTGCTGGCCGGGGTGTTGCTGGTGTCCGCGGTCGAGTCCAGCGGGACCAACACGTTGGTCTCCGGGTAGTAGGCGGCCGCGCAGCCGCGGGCGGTGGGGTAGTGCACGATGCGGAAGCCGGGCGCGCGCCGCTCCACGCCGTCCTTCCACTCGCCCACCAGGTCCGTGTACGAACCGTCGGCCAGGCCCAGCTCGGCCGCGTCGGCCGGGTTCACCATGACCACGCGGCGGCCGCCGGTGATGCCGCGGTAGCGGTCGTCGAGGCCGTAGATCGTGGTGTTGTACTGGTCGTGGCTGCGCAGGGTCTGGAGGAGCAGCCGTCCTGCCGGGACCCGCGGGTATTCCACGGGCGCGGCGGTGAAATTGGCCTTGCCGGTCTTCGTCGGGAAGCGGCGCTCGTCGCGCGGGGCGTGCGGGAGCTGGAAGCCGCCGGGCTGGGCGACGCGGGCGTTGAAGTCCTCGAAGCCGGGGATCACGCGGGAGATCCGCTCGCGGATCGAGGCGTAGTCGCGCTCGAACTCCTCCCACGGGGTGGCGGAGGCCGTGCCGAGGACCGCGCGCGCCATGCGGGCCACGATCGCGGGCTCGGACAGCAGGTGCGGGGAGGCGGGGGCGAGGTTGCCGCGGGAGGCGTGGACCATGCCCATGGAGTCCTCGACGGTCACGAACTGCTTGCCGCTCGCCTGTACGTCCTTGTCGGTACGGCCGAGGGTGGGCAGGATCAGGGCCCGCCGGCCGGTGACCGCGTGGGAGCGGTTGAGCTTGGTGGAGACGTGCACGGTGAGGGAGGCCCTCCGGATGGCGGCCTCGGTGACCTCGGTGTCGGGGGTGGCGCCGACGAAGTTGCCGCCCATCGCGAAGAGGACCTTGGCCTTGCCGTCGCGCAGGGCCTGGATGGAGCGGACCACGTCGTAGCCGTGCCCGCGCGGCGAGGTGATCTGGAACTCGCGGTCGAGGGCGTCGAGGAAGGCGGGCGCGGGGCGTTCGAAGATGCCCATGGTGCGGTCGCCCTGCACGTTGGAGTGGCCGCGGACGGGGCAGACGCCGGCGCCGGGGCGGCCGATGTTGCCGCGCAGCAGGAGGAGGTTGACGACCTCGCGGATGGTGGCGACGGCGTGCTTGTGCTGGGTGAGGCCCATGGCCCAGCAGACGATGGTGCGCTTCGAGGCCAGGACCATGGCCAGGGCCTGCTCGATCTCGGGGCGGGTCAGGCCCGTCGCGGTGAGGGTCTCCTCCCAGTCGGCTTCCTTCGCGGCGGCCGCGAGTTCCTCGTAGCCGTGGGTGTGCTCGCTTATGAAGGCCTCGTCGGTGGCGCCCTCCGTCTCGATGACGAGCTTGTTGAGGAGGCGGAAGAGGGCCTGGTCGCCGCCGATGCGGATCTGCAGGAAGAGGTCGGTGAGGGCGGTGCCCTTGAACATGCCGATGGGGGTCTGCGGGTTCTTGAACCGTTCCGTGCCGGCCTCGGGCAGCGGGTTCACCGAGATGATCTTCGCGCCGGACGTCTTGGCCTTCTCCAGGGCGGAGAGCATGCGCGGGTGGTTGGTGCCCGGGTTCTGTCCGGCGACGATGATCAGGTCGGCCTGGTGGAGGTCTTCGAGGGAGACGCTGCCCTTGCCGATGCCGATGGTCTCGGTCAGTGCGGAGCCCGAGGACTCGTGGCACATGTTGGAGCAGTCGGGCAGGTTGTTGGTGCCGAACTCGCGGGCGAAGAGCTGGAAGAGGAACGCGGCCTCGTTGCTGGTGCGGCCCGAGGTGTAGAAGAGGGCCTCGTCGGGGGAGTCGAGGGCGGTCAGCTCCTCGGCGATGATCGCGAAGGCCCGCTCCCAGCTGACCGGCTCGTAGCGGTCGTCGCCGGGCGCGGCCCCGGTCTCCAGGAGCACGGGCTGCGTGATGCGGCCCTGCTGGCCCAGCCAGTAGCCGGAACGCGTGGCGAGGTCGGCCAGCGGGTGCGCGGCGAAGAACTCGGGGGTGACCCGGCGCAGCGTGGCCTCCTCCGCGACGGCCTTGGCGCCGTTCTCGCAGAACTCGGCCGTGTGCCGCCTGTCGCCCTCGGGCCAGGCGCAGCCCGGGCAGTCGAAGCCGTCCTTCTGGTTGACCTTGAGGAGGGTGCGGGCGGTGCGGGCCACGCCCATCTGCTGCTGGGCGATCCGCAGGGTGTGGCCGATCGCCGGCAGCCCTGCGGCCGCGTGCTTGGGCGGTGTGACCTGAGGTGCGTCCTGTACTGGATCGCCTGTGGGCGGCTTGGTCGCCATCGCGCTCCCCTTCGAGCGTACGTACGTATGCAGCACGTGTGGCCGCGTCCGCAGATCCTTGCACGGACCACGGAATCAGGGGAGGGCGGTCCGGTGTGCAACGCGCCTCGGTCGGGTGCGCCGGGGGCGTCCGCTGGTGAGGATGCGCCGGGGGAGGTGACGGGGCCGGAATTGTCGGTGGGGGCGCCTAGGATCGGTGCGTGGCAGATTCAGCATCGAAGAAGACGGACCAGACGACCGCGGGGGACCGCCCCCGCCTGATGCTCATGGACGGGCACTCCCTGGCCTACCGGGCGTTCTTCGCGCTGCCCGCGGAGAACTTCACGACCGCGACGGGGCAGCCGACCAACGCCATCTACGGTTTCGCGTCGATGCTGGCGAACACGCTGCGCGACGAGGCCCCTACGCACTTCGCGGTGGCGTTCGACGTCTCCCGCAAGACGTGGCGTTCGACGGAGTTCCCCGAGTACAAGGCGAACCGCTCCAAGACCCCCGACGAGTTCAAGGGGCAGGTCGAGCTGATCGGCGAGCTGCTCGACACGATGCACGTGCCGCGGTTCGCGGTCGACGGCTTCGAGGCCGACGACGTGATCGCGACGCTGGCGACGCAGGCGGAGGCGGCCGGCTTCGACGTGCTGATCGTCACCGGCGACCGGGACTCCTTCCAGCTCGTCTCCGAGCGCACCACCGTGCTCTACCCGACCAAGGGCGTCTCCGAGCTCACCCGGTTCACCCCCGAGAAGGTCGAGGAGAAGTACGGCCTCACCCCGCAGCAGTACCCGGACTTCGCGGCGCTGCGCGGCGACCCGTCCGACAACCTGCCGGGCATCCCGGGCGTCGGTGAGAAGACCGCAGCCAAGTGGATCACCCAGTTCGGGTCGTTCGCGGAGCTCGTGGAGCGTGCCGAGGAGGTCAAGGGCAAGGCCGGGCAGAACTTCCGGGACCACCTGGAGGCCGTCAAGCTCAACCGGGTCCTGACCGAGATGGTCAAGGACGTCGAGCTGCCCAAGACCCCGGCCGACCTGGTCCGCGCCCCCTACGACCGGACCGCGATGCTCGGCGTGCTGGACGTGCTGGAGATCCGCAACGCCTCGCTGCGCGAGCGGCTGCTCGCCGTGGACCCGGGCGCTGTCGTGGAGGAGGCCCCGGCTCCGGCGGCCGGCGTGGAACTGGACGCGTCCGTGCTGGGAACCGGCGAGCTCGCGCCGTGGCTGGAGAGCCACGCGGGCGGCCCGCTGGGCCTCGCGACGGTCGACAGCTGGGCGCTGGGCCAGGGCAACGTCACCGAGATCGCGCTGGCCGCGGCCGGTGGCGCCGCCGCCTGGTTCACGCCCGCCGAGCTGGACGAGGCGGACGAGCGGGCCTTCGCGGCCTGGGCCGCCGACGCGACGAAGCCCAAGGTCGTGCACAACGCCAAGGGTCTGATGCGGGTCTTCCCCGAGCACGGCTGGACGCTCGCCGGCGTCTCCATGGACACCGCGCTCGCCGCCTACCTGGTCAAGCCGGGCCGCCGGTCCTTCGCCCTGGACGCCCTGTCCATGGAGTACCTGCACCGTGAGCTGGCGCCCGCCGCCGCCGACGGGCAGCTGGCCTTCGGCGCCGACGAGACCGCCGAGGCCGAGGCCCTGATGGCGCAGGCCCGCGCGGTCCTGGACCTGGGCGACGCCTTCACCGACAAGCTCGCCGAGGTCGGCGCCGCGGAGCTGCTCCACGACATGGAGCTGCCCACCTCCGAACTCCTCGCCCGGATGGAGCGCTCCGGCATCGCCGCCGACCGCGACCACCTGGAGGCCATGGAGCAGCAGTTCGCCGGAGCCGTGCAGCAGGCCGTCAAGGAAGCGCACGCCACCGTCGGCCACGAGTTCAACCTCGGGTCGCCCAAGCAGCTCCAGGAGGTCTTCTTCGGCGAGTTGGACCTGCCGAAGACGAAGAAGACCAAGACCGGCTACACCACGGACGCGGACGCACTGGCCTGGCTGGCCACGCAGACCGACCACGAACTCCCGGTGATCATGCTGCGGCACCGGGAGCAGGCCAAGCTGCGCGTCACCGTCGAGGGCCTGGTCAAGACCATCGCCGCCGACGGCCGGGTGCACACCAGCTTCAGCCAGACCGTCGCCGCGACCGGCCGGCTGTCCTCCACCGACCCCAACCTGCAGAACGTGCCGGTGCGCACCGACGAAGGCCGTGCCATCCGCCGCGGCTTCGTCGTCGGCGAGGGCTTCGAGTCCCTGATGACGGCCGACTACAGCCAGATCGAGCTGCGCGTCATGGCCCACCTCTCCGAGGACGAGGGCCTGATCGAGGCGTTCGCGACCGGCGAGGACCTGCACACCACCGTCGCTTCCCAGGTGTTCGGGGTGGAGCGGTCCGAGGTCGACGCCGAGATGCGCCGCAAGATCAAGGCCATGTCGTACGGACTCGCCTACGGTCTCTCCGCGTTCGGCCTCGCCCAGCAGCTGAACATCGAGCCCGCCGAGGCGCGCGGCCTGATGGAGACCTTCTTCGAGCGGTTCGGCGGGGTCCGCGACTACCTCGGCCGGGTCGTCGACGAGGCCCGTGCCACCGGATACACGGCGACGATCTTCGGCCGCCGCCGGTACCTGCCCGACCTCAACAGCGACAACCGCCAGCGCCGCGAGGCCGCCGAGCGGATGGCGCTCAACGCCCCCATCCAGGGCACCGCCGCCGACATCGTCAAGGTCGCGATGCTGCGCGTGGACAAGGCGATCGTCGGGGCCGGTCTGCACTCGCGGATGCTGCTCCAGGTCCACGACGAAATCGTGCTGGAGATCGCCCCGGGCGAGCGCGAGCAGGTCGAGGAGTTGGTGCGGCGCGAGATGGGCGCCGCCGTCGAGCTCCGGGCCCCGCTGGACGTGTCGGTGGGCGTCGGCCCGGACTGGGAGTCCGCCGCGCACTGATCGCCGTACGGCCCACCCCGGCGCCCGTCCCCGCTGCTCAGGCGGTGGGGACGGGCGTCCGCGTTTCCTCGTCGGCGGGGCGCCCGGTCCGGTCGCGGCGGTGCCGCAGCCGCACGAGGACCCCGTAGACCAGCAGCGCCACGGTCAGTCCGCCGCCCGCGCCGAAGCAGACGGTCGGGATGATGTCGAGCGGCGTACGGATCCGGTCGAAGAAGTCGAAGAAGCGCAGCACGCGCCGGGTGACCCCGGCCGCCACGCACACCACGAGCAGGGCGAGCGCACCCCAGAGCTCCGCGCGGGAGAGCACCGGCACGGACGCGGGGGCCGGGAGGGCGGGAAGCCGGCGCAGGGCGGTCACCGTGAACCAGAGCAGGGCGCATGCGGCGACGGCCGAAGTGCCGTACTGGAGGAAGGAGTAGCCCGGCAGACCGTAGGCGAGCGGCTCGGCGAGATCGGGCAGTGCGTTCGTGCCCCAGCGGTCGTTGTGCGTGAAGCTGTCCCACGCCACGTGGGTGAGGGACCCGAGGGCCGCCGAGACGTAGAACCAGCCGACGAGCGCGGCCGGCCGGGGACGCTCACGCCACGCCTCGCCCCGCACGAAGGCGTGCGCCCTGCCCCGCCAGCCGCGCGGCAGGAGTGCGATCAGCGGCTCGCGCAACAGGAGCCAGAAGCCCACCAGGACGGCCGTCAGCAGGGCGTCCAGCGTGAGCACGCCCGGCAGCGAGTGCGTGAAGGCCCCGTAGGTCAGGACGCCCTCGACGACCGCGTCCGTGAAGTAGAAGGTGTCCGGCGCGAACGACCCGAGGACGAGCGCCGAGGCGACGAGGGGGCCCCGCGCACGCCCGGTCCGACGGATGGCCGGAAGTACGGCGGCCGCGTGGCTGAGAGTGAACGGCATGGCACCTCTCCTGAGACTTCCCGTGGGCGTTCCTTACTTCGGGCCAATGCTCCCGAAGGGTCCAGACAGTATGCGTGACCTGCTTCGGGACGTGGGGATGTGGTGAATTCCCGCCCTCCTTGCGTGCTGTGTGCAGGGAGTTGACGTAGGGTCACGCGGACGTCGAGGGGGAGGGGTCCGGCTCATGTCGGCTCGAATAATCGGACGCAGGCTGCGCAGGGGAACGACGGCCGCCTTGGTCTCCGCTCTGGTGGTCGCCGCGGTGACGGCGTCCCAGGGCCCGGTGGGCGGGAGCACCGACCGGCTCTCCGCCGCCGGGGAGTCCGCCGCGCAGTCGCAACCGCAGCCGCAACCGGCCGCGGACACGGCCGGCGGCGACTCCGCGTACTTCACCGAACTCCCGCCGCTGGTGAGCCCGCAGCCACCGGACGTGCTGCTGCCGGAGGAGGGGGCGGCGCCGCAGCAGCCGCCGGCGCAGGCGCCGACGGGCCCGCAGGCCGCACCGGCGTCGGTCGTGACCGGGCCGGCGGAAGGGGCGCAGGGGATTCCGGCGAGCGTGCTCGCGGCGTACCTGGGCGCGGAGCAGAAGGTCGGGCGGAGCGACCCGGGTTGCGGACTGCGCTGGCAACTCCTCGCGGCGATCGGCAAGGTGGAGTCCGGGCAGGCGCGCGGCGGGCAGGTCGACGCGGCCGGGACCATGCTGCGGCCGATCCTGGGGCCGGTGCTCGACGGCAACGGCTTCGCGAACATCTCGGACACGGACGGCGGAGCCTACGACGGGGACTCCCGCTACGACCGGGCGGTCGGGCCGATGCAGTTCATCCCCTCCACGTGGGCGGCGTGGGGCCAGGACGCGGACGGCGACGGCCGGCGCAACCCGAACAACGTGCACGACGCGGCCCTGGCGGCCGCCCGTTACCTGTGCGCGGGCAGTCGTGACCTGCGGGTGGACGCGGACCTGGACCGGGCCGTGCTCTCCTACAACCGCTCCACGGAGTACCTGCGCACGGTGCGGTCCTGGTTCACGTACTACCTGAAGGGGACGCACGAGGTCCCGGACCGGCCCGGTACGGGATCGGGCGCACCCGCGACGCAGCCCTCGAGCCCCACCCCGAAGCCGACACCCACGCCGACCCCGGCCCCGACACCCACGCCGAAGCCGACCCCGACGCCTACGCCGGACCCGAAGCCGACGCCTACGCCGACCCCCACGCCGGACCCGAAGCCCACGCCGACGCCCACGCCGACCCCGACCCCAACGCCGGATCCGAAGCCGACGCCTACGCCGACCCCGACGCCTACGCCCAAGCCGGACCCGAAGCCCTCACCGACCCCGACGCCCACTCCCACGCCGACCCCGACGTCCAGCCCGACGCCGAGCTCGTCACGCACGCCGAAGCCCACCGTGTCCCCGTCCTCCACTCCGGCGGTGCCCCGGCCGACCCCGGGGCAGCACACCTAAGGGGTGTCCGGCCGATCAGGCCGGCTCGCGGATCGAGCCCGGGTCAGTCCGTGCAGCCGGGAACCGCCCCGACGGGCCGGCAGTTGTTGGGCGTGTTCTCGAAGATCCGGCTCCTGACGAGGGTCAGGGCGCTGGCATTGGGCCCTTGCCAGACGCCGCCGCCGTTGAGCGCGATGTTGTGCCGCACCTTTGTGTCCGTCAGCGTGGTGGTGCCGTCATTGGTGATGCCGCCACCCGTTTGGCCCGCGCGGTTGTCCGCGATGGTCGTCGAGGAGATGTCCAGCGGAGAGCGGTCGTTGTAGATTCCGCCGCCCTGCTGGTAGGCGCGGTTGCCGTCGATGTGCGAGTTCTTGATGGTCATGGAGACCCCGGCGGTGAAGAGGCCGCCCCCCAGCTCCGTGGCCTGGTTCCGCACCACTTTGGTCTTCTGCAGCAGGGTGGTGCTTCCCGGCCCGTTGTAGATGGCACCACCCCGCTGGGCCGCGCTGTCCCGCACGACGCTGTCGTACATCTCAAGGGTGCTGCTCTGGTTCACGTAGATGGCGCCCCCCTGGTTCGCCGTGCTGTTGGTCACGGTGCTGTGCTTGAGGATGAGCGTCCCGCCGTCCGTGGGCAGGTAGGTGCCGGCGTAGTCGAGATAGCCGCCGCCGGTCGCGGTGACGCCCTCGACGGTCAGGCGCCCGCCGGGGCCGTCGATCTGCGCGATGCGGAAGCCCTCGGTCGCGTCGGGATCCCGTCGGATGGTGGTCTTGTCTCCCAGCAGCGTGACGGTGCCCGTGATCCTGGGCAGGGCGTTGGGGCCGAGACCGCCGGTCGACGCGGGAGTGAGGACGTTGTAGACGCATTTGGGTGCGAGCCGGATGGTGTGCGGTCCGGTGTTGTTGTTCGCGGCGTCGATCGCGTTGTTGAGTGCGGTGACGTCGCACGGAATGGCTGCCAGGGAGGTCGCGTCCGCGGGGTTGCCGAGACTGAGCGCGGCCACGACCGGCACAACCAGGGCCGCGGCCTTGAGTCGACGTCTCTGCATCACTTCTCCGATCATCGCGTGTAATCGTTTGATTACGTTCCGTTGATGATCAGTGTTCCACGGGGTGGGCGTCCCGCCGTGTGCAACGCGGGGGCGGGCGTGCCGGCGGGCGCCGAGATCCCCCCGGGCGGCCCAGTGGTGATCTGCGGCCCGAACGGTTCTCATCTCGCCCCCGCGTTGCTACGGTGCCCCATCTCTGACGCCTCATCAGATTTCGGAGCCCCGGCATGCGCGCATTCGTCGCCGCCGCCATCGGCCTCGCGGCCGCACTGGCCCTCGTGTTCGCCGTCACGGCGTTCGGGGTGCCCGAAGGCGAGACCTCACCCAAGCCCCTGCTCACCACCGCGCCCCCCGCGCCCGGAAAGTAGAGGAGGGCCCGGCCGTGCGACGCAGAGCGAGCCTTGTCCTGCTGGCCCTCGCCGTGTTCTGCGCAGCCCTCGCGCCGCTGCTGCGCTGGTACGCGTACCCCCGCCTCGCCAAGATCCCGCCGAACCAGTACCAGGAGATGGTCCTGGAGGCGAAGGACGCCACGCTCCTCGACTACACCGGCGGCATGCAGCCGAAGCAGGTCGACAAGGTCACCATCGTCCAGACCCTCAAGGGCAACGTCGAGGCGTCGAAGGAGATAGAGGCGAGCGCGGGCAAGGACGTCGTCGTCTGGGACACGCTGTCCTACATCATCGGCCCGGACGGGAAGATGGTCTCCCAGATCCCCGAGCGCTACGTCTTCGACGCGCACACCCAGGATCCGGTCCACGCCACCGGGGAGATGGTCGACGGGGACCCCGTCAAGCGCGAGGGCATCGAGTTCAAGTGGCCCTTCTTCACCGAGCCGCGCGACTACCTCTACTTCGACGCGCAGACCCGCACCTCCTCGCCGATCCACTACGTCGGGCCGCGCACGTTCAAGGGCATGGACGTCTACTACTTCGAGCAGACCGTCCCGTGGACCAAGGTCGCCATGCCCAAGAAGATGCCGATCGAGGGCATCGACCCGTCGACGATCGAGGCGGCCACCGGGACCACCCTCTGGTACACGGTCAAGGCGAGGTTCTGGGTCGACCCGGTGACCGGCGCGCCCGTCAACGCCGAGCAGGACATCCAGCAGGAGATGCGCGGCGGCATCGCGGCCGGCGGCCCCGACGGCAAGCTCACCGCGTTCGCCGGACACGTCACCATGCGCGAGGACTACTCCGACTACACGGTCGACCTCGTCAGGTCGAACCGTACGAAGGTCCTCGCGCTGCACACCTACGCGCCGATCGGGCTGGCCGCCGGCGGGCTCGTACTGCTCGGCGTGGCGCTGTGGCTGGAGGCCCGCGGCCGCCGCGTCAGCGCCTGAGCCGGGCGTTGGTGTGCCGGGTGGGCTCGGCGGTGGCCGGGTCCTCGGGCCAGGGGTGCTTGGGGTAGCGGCCGCGCAGCTCCGCGCGCACGGCCCGGTAGCCGCCCTGCCAGAAGGAGGCGAGGTCGGCGGTGACGGCGGCGGGCCGGCCGGCCGGCGACAGCAGGTGCACCAGCACCGGTACGCCGGCCACCCGCGGGGTCTCGGCCAGCCCGAACAGCTCCTGCAGCTTCACCGCGAGCACCGGCTGGCCGTGCTCGGCGGAGTAGTCCACCCGGATCCGGGATCCGCTGGGCACCTCCAGGCGTTCCGGAGCCAGCTCGTCCAGCCGGACGGCCTCTCCGGTGGCCCACGGCAGCAGCCGGTTCAGGGCCTGCCCGGCGTCGATCCGCCCGAGGTCGGCGCGGCGCCGGGCCCGGGACAGCTCGGGCTCCAGCCAGTCGTCGGCCCGCTCCAGCAGGGCCCGGTCCTCGGCCACGTCGGGCCAGGCACCGCCGAGCGTGCGGTGCAGGAAGCCGAGGCGGGCCCGGAGGGTCAGTGCGTCCGGGGACCAGCGCAGCAGGCCGAGCCCCTCGGCGCGCAGCCCGTCGAGGAGCGCGGCCCGGACGAGCGCCGGATCGGGGGTGCGCAGCGGACGTACGGACAGTTCGATCGCCCCGAGGCGTTCGGCGGCGCGGGCGACGAGGTCGCCGTCCTCCCAGCGGACCTCTTCCCCCGCGGTGAGCAGGTGCGCGGCGGCGGCGCGGGCGGTGTCCTCGTCGATGACGGCGCCGAGGCGGACCCGGGCGGACGCGGAATGCGGCGGCCTGTCGGCGACGGCGACGGCCAGCCAGGATGCTTGGCGCAGGCCCGATCCGTCGCCGAGCTCGGCCGCGGTGCCGTTGGCCATGAGGAAGGCCCCCTCACCCCTGGCTTTCGCCACCCGTTCGGGGAAGGCCAGGGCCGCGATCAGGCCTGCGGCGGCATCGTCGGGTGCAGCGCCGCTGCCGGGGCTCCGCCCCGAACCCCGCGCCTCGAACGCCGGCGAGGCTGATTCTTCAGCCCCGGCGGCGTTCGAGGCGCGGGGGTACGGAGGTTCGGCGGTGCGCCCCGCGGGGGAAGCGGCACGCTCCAGGCGGCGGGCCTCCGCGCGCCAGCGGGCCGCGTAGCCGTCGCCGCCGGCGCGGGCCCGCCGCCAGGCGCCGGCCAGGTCGTCCCCGTACTCCCGCGGCGGCTCCTCGCTCAGCAGGGCCACCACCTCCGCCGCCCGGCGGGCACCGAGCGCGGCGGAGCCGTCCAGCAGGGCCCGGGCCAGCCGCGGGTGCAGCCCGAGCCGGGCCATCCGCTGCCCGCGCGCGGTGACCGCACCGGCCGGGGACACCGCGCCGACGGCCACCAGCACCTCCCGCGCCGCGGCCATGGCCCCCGCCGGCGGCGGGTCCAGCAGGGCCAGCCCGGTCGCGTCCGGGTCCCCCCAGCAGGCGGCCTGCAGGGCGAACTGCGCCAGGTCGGCGATGCGGATCTCCGGCGACGGGAACGCGGCCAGCCGGCCGTCCTCCGCCTCGGCCCAGCAGCGGTACACCGTGCCCGGCGCCTCGCGCCCGGCCCGGCCCGCCCGCTGGCGCCCGGCCGCTCGGGACGCCCGTACGGTCGCCAGTGCGCCCAGCCCCCGCGCGTGGTCCACGCGGGGCTCGCGGGCCAGCCCGGAGTCCACCACCACGCGCACCCCGGGGACGGTCAAGCTCGACTCCGCCACGGCGGTGGACAGGATCACCCTGCGGTGATCGGCGACGGAGAGCGCCGCGTCCTGGACCGCCGCCGGGGCCCGGCCGTGGATCTGGAGCACCTCCGCGTCCACTCCGCCCAGCTGGCCGGCGACCCGGGCGATCTCGCCGACGCCGGGCAGGAAGCACAGGACGTCGCCGTCGCGCTCGGCCAGCGCCCGCCGCACCACCGAGGCCACGTGCGTCAGCTGCGCCGGATCCACCCGCATCCCGTGCGGGGGCCGCACCGGCCGGGCCGGCGGGGCCCAGACCGTCTCCACGGGGTACGAGACGCCCGCCGCCTCCACCACCGGCGCACCGCCCAGTACGCGCGCCCAGCCGGCGGAGTCCGTCGTCGCCGAGGCCGCCACCAGCCGCAGTTCCGGGCGCAGGGTCTCCCGTACGTCGAGGAGGAAGGCGGCGACCGTGTCGGCGTCCAGGTGCCGCTCGTGGCACTCGTCCAGGACCACCACGTCCACCCCGGTCAGCTCCTGGTCGCGCTGGAGGCGCTGGAGCAGCACTCCGGTGGTCACCACCTCCACCACGGTGTCCGGGCCCGCCACCCGTTCCCCGCGCACGGTGAAGCCGACCGCACCGCCGACCTGCTCGCCCAGCAGCCAGGCCATCCGGCGCGCCGCGGCCCGGGCGGCGATCCGCCGGGGCTCGGCGACGACCACCCGGCGCCGCGGGCCGCCGCCCACCAGCCCGGCCAGCACCAGCGGCACCAGCGTGGTCTTGCCGGTGCCGGGCGGGGCGCAGAGCACCGCCGTGCCGTGGCCGTCCAGTGCCGAGACGAGGGCGGGCACGGCCTCCCGCACGGGCAGGGCGTCGAGGGCGGCGGTACGGATCACGTCAGTCGCGCTCGCAGACGAAGATCGCGGTGCCCGGGATCAGGTTGCCGCGCAGCGGGGACCAGCCGCCCCATTCCTGGCTGTTCCACTCCGGCCACTCGGGCTCGACCAGGTCGAGCAGGCGGAAGCCGCCCGCCACCACGTCGCGCACCCGGTCGCCGATCGTGCGGTGGTGCTCCACGTACACGGCGCGGCCCTGCTCGTCCTGTTCCACGTACGCGGTGCGGTCGAAGTAGGAGGCGGCGACGGACAGCCCCTCGGGTCCGGGCTCGTCGGGGAAGGCCCAGCGGACGGGGTGGGTCACGGAGAAGACCCAGCGGCCGCCGGGGCGCAGCACGCGGTGCACCTCGCGCATGACGTTGACGGGGTCGGCGACGAAGGGGACGGCGCCGTAGGCGGAGCAGGCCAGGTCGAAGGAACCGGCGCGGAACGGCAGCCGTCCGGCGTCGGCCTCGACCAGCGGGAGGTCGTCGCCGATGCGCAGGGCGTGCTGGAGCTGGCGGTGGGAGAGGTCGAGGGCGACCGGGCGGGCGCCCTGGGCGGCCAGCCAGCGCGAGCACTGGGCTGCGCCGGCGCCGATCTCCAGGACGTCCTTGTCCCTGAGGGAGGCGGCGGGGCCGAGGAGGGCCGCCTCCGCCTCGTCGAGCCCCTCGGGTCCCCACACGAAGCGGTCGTCGCCGAGGAAGGCGCCGTGGTCGCTCTGGTACTCGTCGGCGTTGCGGTCCCACCAGCTGCGGCTCGCCCGGCTGCTCTCCGCTTCCCCCGCGTCACGCCGTGTGGCCTCGGGGTCTTCCACGGAGACCGGATCGGCTTCGGACGCTACTTCGGAGGCGTAGTCCTCTTGGTTCATGGGGCCCGTCGTCGTAGTCTGCGAATGTCTTCTGAATGTGGCAGGAAGCGCCAGGAGGGGCTTCCCGCCCATGAATTGTGCCGGTTGTGCGGCGATCCGCCCGGGGTGTGCGCCTTCGCGCATTGACCCTGTCCGGCTGCCCCCGTATGCTACAAGTTGCGCTGCGAGCCTGTGCTCCTCAGACCTAGCAGGCTGCGCTTGCATCTGTTGATGTCCCCTCGGTTTTCGAGGCCCCACCGCTCTTCGCGGAAGGGGGTCTCCTTGGCTGTCCGGCTTCTTCGGCAGATGCCGATAAGGGCTCCCGGCGTAGCAGTACCTACGACTTTCTGTCCGTAACCGGAGCCCTTTCCCACATGACGAGCAGCACCGAGACCACCTCTACCACTCCGCAGGTAGCGGTCAACGACATCGGTAACGAGGAAGCCTTCCTCGCCGCGATCGACGAGACGATCAAGTACTTCAACGACGGCGACATCGTCGACGGCGTCATCGTGAAGGTCGACCGGGACGAGGTCCTGCTCGACATCGGTTACAAGACCGAAGGCGTGATCCCGAGCCGTGAGCTCTCGATCAAGCACGACGTCGACCCGAACGAGGTCGTCAAGGTCGGCGACGAGATCGAGGCCCTGGTTCTCCAGAAGGAGGACAAGGAAGGCCGTCTGATCCTGTCCAAGAAGCGCGCTCAGTACGAGCGTGCCTGGGGCACGATCGAGAAGATCAAGGAAGAAGACGGCATCGTCACCGGTACCGTCATCGAGGTCGTCAAGGGTGGTCTCATCCTCGACATCGGCCTCCGCGGCTTCCTGCCGGCCTCTCTCGTCGAGATGCGTCGTGTCCGCGACCTCCAGCCCTACGTGGGCAAGGAGCTCGAGGCGAAGATCATCGAGCTGGACAAGAACCGCAACAACGTGGTCCTGTCCCGCCGCGCCTGGCTGGAGCAGACCCAGTCCGAGGTTCGCCAGACGTTCCTCACCACCCTGCAGAAGGGTCAGGTCCGCTCCGGCGTCGTTTCCTCGATCGTCAACTTCGGTGCCTTCGTGGACCTGGGTGGCGTCGACGGTCTCGTCCACGTCTCCGAGCTGTCTTGGAAGCACATCGACCACCCGTCCGAGGTTGTCGAGGTCGGCCAGGAAGTCACCGTCGAGGTCCTCGACGTCGACATGGACCGCGAGCGTGTCTCCCTGTCGCTGAAGGCGACGCAGGAGGACCCGTGGCAGCAGTTCGCCCGGACCCACCAGATCGGTCAGGTCGTCCCGGGTAAGGTCACCAAGCTGGTTCCGTTCGGTGCGTTCGTCCGCGTGGACGAGGGCATCGAGGGCCTGGTCCACATCTCCGAGCTGGCCGAGCGCCACGTGGAGATCCCGGAGCAGGTCGTCCAGGTCAACGACGAGATCTTCGTCAAGGTCATCGACATCGACCTCGAGCGTCGCCGGATCTCGCTGTCGCTGAAGCAGGCCAACGAGTCCTTCGGTGCCGACCCGGCGTCGGTCGAGTTCGACCCGACCCTGTACGGCATGGCCGCGTCTTACGACGACCAGGGCAACTACATCTACCCCGAGGGCTTCGACCCCGAGACCAACGACTGGCTCGAGGGCTTCGACAAGCAGCGCGAGGCCTGGGAGACCCAGTACGCCGAGGCGCAGCAGCGCTTCGAGCAGCACCAGGCTCAGGTCATCAAGAGCCGCGAGGCCGACGAGGCCGCTGCTGCCGAGGGCGCTGCCGCCCCGGCCGCCGGTGGCAACGCCGGTGCGGGCATCTCGGGTGGTTCGTACTCCTCGGAGTCGGACGAGACCTCCGGCGCCCTGGCGTCGGACGAGGCCCTGGCCGCGCTCCGCGAGAAGCTGGCCGGCGGCCAGAGCTGATCGCAGCGCGCATCACACTCCGGTGTGAGCCGAGCTGAACTGCGTTGAACGGCAAGGCCCGTCCCCTTCGGGGGGCGGGCCTTACCGCGTTTCCCACCGCGTTTCCCCGTCCGGTCTCCCGCGTGATCCGTTGCGTTCCTGTGAATGAGGCCAACTGGGGAATGGCCGGGCCGCCTTGGACGTTCTTGGCTGAGAACGAGGCGAGGAGGAGTGGTGACGGTGCTTGATCCACAGGGTTTGTACGAATGGGACGCCAAGGGCCTGGCGGTGGCCGACCTGGCGGTCGCCCAGGACTCGGCCGGGCTGGTCATGCTGTACCACTTCGAGGGGTACATCGACGCGGGTGAGGCCGGCGAGCAGATCGTCGAGCGGCTCCTGGACACGCTGCCCCACCAGGTGGTCGCCCGGTTCGACGCGGACCGGCTGGTGGACTACCGGGCCCGGCGGCCGCTGCTGACCTTCCAGCGCGACCACTGGACGGAGTTCGAGGAGCCCCGGCTGGAGGTCCGGCTCGTCCAGGACGCCACCGGAGCGCCCTTCCTGCTGCTGTCCGGCCCGGAGCCGGACGTGGAGTGGGAGCGCTTCGCCGTTGCCGTCCGGCAGATCGTCGAGCGCCTCGGCGTGCGGCTCTCGGTCAACTTCCACGGCATCCCGATGGGCGTCCCGCACACCCGTCCCGTGGGCATCACCCCGCACGGCAACCGCACCGACCTCATGCCGGGCCACCGCAGCCCCTTCGACGAGGCCCAGGTACCGGGCAGCGCGGAGTCCCTGGTGGAGTTCCGCCTGGCCCAGGCCGGGCACGACGTGCTGGGCGTCGCCGCGCACGTGCCGCACTACGTGGCGCGCTCGGCGTACCCGGACGCCGCGCTGACGGTGCTGGAGTCGATCACGGCGGCGACCGGTCTGGTGCTCCCGGCCGTGGCGCACGCCCTGCGCACCGAGGCGCACCGCACACAGACGGAGATCGACCGGCAGATCCGGGAGGGCGACGAGGAGCTGGTCAGCCTGGTGCAGGGGCTGGAGCACCAGTACGACGCGGCCGCCGGGGCCGAGACCCGGGGCAACATGATCGCCGAGCCGGCGGAGCTGCCGTCCGCGGACGAGATCGGCCGCGAGTTCGAGCGGTTCCTGGCGGAGCGCGAGGGCGAGAACTGACGTACGAGCGGGGCCCCCTATGCTGCGGGGCATGCTGAAAGTAGGCCTGACGGGCGGAATCGGTGCCGGCAAGAGCGAGGTCTCGCGACTGCTGGCGGGGTACGGGGCGATCGTGGTCGACGCCGATCGGATCGCGCGCGAGGTCGTGGAGCCCGGTACGCCGGGGCTCGCGGCCGTCGTGGCGGCCTTCGGGGAGTCGGTGCTGACGGCGGAGGGGACGCTGGACCGGCCGAAGCTGGGGTCCATCGTGTTCGCGGACCCGGCGAAGCTCCAGACCCTCAACGCGATCGTGCATCCCCTGGTGGGGGCCCGGTCGGCGGAGCTGGAAGCCGCCGCGGGGGCCGACGCGATCGTGGTGCACGACGTACCGCTGCTCGCCGAGAACGGCCTGGCGCCCCTCTACGACCTGGTCGTGGTCGTGGACGCGGCCCCGGCGACCCAGCTGGCGCGGCTGACCGCGCTGCGCGGGATGGCCGAGGAGGAGGCGCGGGCCCGGATGGCCGCACAGGCGACCCGGGAGCAGCGGCTCGCGGTGGCGACCCTCGTGATCGACAACGACGGGCCGCTGGAGGCGCTGGAGCCGCAGGTGCGCAAGGTGTGGGACGAGCTCACGGTGCGGGCGGCGGGCGGGGCCGCCTGACGCGTCCGGCCGATGTGTCCGCCCGATGTGTCCGCCCGGTGCGCCGGGCTTCCGCGTGCGGCTGACGTGTGCATGGAATAGCGGGTGGGGCGGGGGCGTTGAACGCGCCCGGAGAGGGAAGGATTTCGAACGTGTCCGAAACCACGCGCCCCACCCCGTCCAGCCCGGAAACCCACGTCATCGACTACCGGGCCGCCGAGCAGCTGCTCGCCGCCCGGGACCCGCGCGGCGCGGTCAAGCTGCTCGACTCGGTCATAGCCGCCCACCCGGAGAACACGGCGGCGCGGCTGCTGCGCGCCCGGGCCTTCTTCGCGGCGGCGCAACTGCGACCGGCCGAGCTGGAGTTCGAGCTGGTGCTGGAGCGGGAGCCGGACAACGCCTTCGCCCACTTCGCGCTGGCCCGTACGTTCGAGCGCTCGGGCCGGCCCGAGCAGGCGCGCAGGCACTTCCGCCTCGCCGCGGCCCTCGACCCCCGGCCCGATTACCTGGCGGCCGCCCGCTTCGAGGGCCCGGCCGCGGAGGGCGGGCCCGAAGCCGACCCGGCCTGACTCACCGGCTGCGGGGCGGCACGTACGGAGGGATGTCCGGGCCGGGCTGGTAGTGGGGCCCCTGGTGGATGTGGCGCACGATCATGCACAGGTCCACGACCACGACCACCGCCAGCGCCCCGCAGGCGGCCGCCCAACCGGGACGGCCCACCAGCGAGAACAAGGCCGTGCCGGCGGCAGCCCAGACCAGACCCCAGACACCCAGCCAGAACCGCAGCCGCAGCGGACTGCGCGCGGTCACCGGCTCATTCCCGGAACGCATGGCCATCGCCTCTCCTGTCCATGGTCCCACCCCTGCCGGGTCAGGGGTTGAGCTTGTTCACGGCCTTGGTGGTCGTCTTCTTGAAGGCGGCGACCGGGGCGTGGGACAGGTCGCCCATCTCGCCCCACTGCACGACGGTCACGGTGGAGCCGTCGCGCCCGATCCCGTACAGGTGCACGCCCGGCTCGGATTCGGGGACCGAGGTGTGGACGCCGTAGACGTGCGCGCCCTCCTCGACGGGGAGGGTGCCGTAGTCCTGCCAGGAGGCGGTGCCGCCCGGGGTCGCCCGCAGCCAGTCGGCGGCGCAGGCGGCGACCTTGCGCTCCAGGACGCCGGCGAGCCTGGCCGCCGCGGAGGGCGAGGAGGACCGTACGGAGACCTGCACGGCGCCGGTGTCGTACTCGGTGCCGAAGACGCGGTGCCAGCTGCCCGCGGCCGGGAGCACGCCCTCCAGGCAGAACGGCGCGGACTCGGGCAGCCCCGCGGTGACCGCGCCGGCGTACCAGGGCGAGGTGGGGTGCGGCGGAAGGTCGGTGCCGGCCAGGAAGCCGGGCGCGGCGGCGGCCGCGGCGGAGGTGGAGGCGGAGGCGGTCAGGACGAGGGCGGCCGCCGCCGCGACGAGTGCGGTGGTGAGCGCGCTGGCGGTGGCGGTGCCGGAACGTCGGAACATGGTCGGTTCTCCCCGTGAGCGTCGTGGTGGTGCGTGCCTGACGAGCCTGTTCCCCGGACGGCGCGGCGGGCGACGGATCGCGGCGAATCCGGGACGCTGGAACGGCCGTACGCGCCGTCACCTGGGGGAACACCTCATGCATGGAACGCGGTCGCGGGACGCGGAACGGGGGAGAGCGTGAGCGAGGCCGAGAACTTCGCACGGCTGATGCGGGAGCTGAAGGAGCGTGCCGGGCTCAGTTACGGCGCCTTGGCGCGCCGGTTGCACACGAGTACGTCGACGCTGCACCGGTACTGCAAGGGGGAGGCGCTGCCGGCGGAGTTCGCGGTGGTGGACCGCTTCGCCCGGGCCTGCGGGGCAACGCGGGAGGAGGCGCTGGACCTGCACCGGGCGTGGCTGCTGGCGGACGCGCGGCGGCGCGCGGCGGCCGCGGAGGGGCTGGTGCCGGTGCCGGTGCCAGTGCCGGCGTCGGAGTCGGAGTCGGAGCCGGAGCCGACCGTGGTGGTGACGCCGGACCCCGAGCCCGAGCCCGAGCCGGAGCCGGTGGCCCGAGGGGCCTGGTACCGGCGGCGGGCGGCCGTGGTCGCCGCCGCGGGGGTGACGGCCGGTGCGGTTGCGGTGGCGCTGCTGGCGGCGGCCGGCCCCGGGCCGGGCGCACCGCACGCGGGCGGGAGCACGGGGCCGGGTTCGGGTTCGGGTACGAGTGCGCCGCCGTTCGTGGGATCGGGGTCCGCCTCGGCACCGGCATCGACGGGCGCACCGGAACCGACGCCACCGGCCGGCGCGACCGGGTCGGCCGGGGCGACGGCCGCGGTGCCCGCCCCGTCCTCCGCTTCACCGCCGGCGTCGGCCCCGGGCCGGGACCCGGTCGCACCCCTCAAGGCGGCGGTGCGGTCGCACGTGTGGACCGCGGGTTGCGATCACGCCTACCTCTCCGAGCGCGGTCCGGGATCGGTGCCCCCGCCGCCCGTGGAGGCGGACGCGCCCGCCTGGGCGTCGGCGCAGCGCGCCGTGCACGCCGGGACGCAGATCGTGGAGGTCACCCTGCACGGCACGGGCGAGGGCGCCGTGGTCCTGGAGGATCTGGAGGTACGGGTGGCCGCCCGCCGCAAGCCGCCGGCGTGGAACGTCTACCAGATGTCGCAGGGCTGCGGCGGCGGGCTCACCCCTGCCGCGTTCGCCGTCAATCTGGACGCGCCGCGCCCGCTGGCCCGGCCCGTCGCCGGGAACGACGGCGGCAACGCGCTGCCCGCCCCGTCCTTCCCCCTGCGCGTCTCGGCGGCCGAACCGGCCGTCCTGCGCGTGGAGGCGGCCACCACGGGATGCGACTGCGACTGGTCCCTCGACCTGCGGTGGACCGGTCCGTCCGGATCGGGCACCCTCCGCATCGACGAGGGCGGGCGGCCGCTGCGCACGAGCGCCGCCCCCGGCCGGCCCGTGTACGGGTACGCGCTGGAGCAGGGCCGCTGGGCCCGCTGAACCGCAGGTCAGAGGGCGTTGTCGGTGGTCGCGCCTAGACTCGTCGGCAGAGGGGACCGGCAGATGTGCAGGGACACCGACGGGGAGGGGGACGCACCATGACACCGCAGCCGCAGCGACCGTTGCCGCCGCAGGCGACCGCGCTGCTGCGCCACGCCGCGGTCTTCCTGCCCGCCGCCGTTCCCCGCGAGGGGCGGGTCGCCTTCTGGGCGCCCGACGGGGACGCCCTGCCCGAGGCGGGAACGGCGGCGCCGCTCACCGTCGTACGCCCGCACGGCGACGGGGTCCGTAGCCGGACCGTGCCCGCCGTGACCTTCTCCGTCACCGCAGCCCTGCCCGTGCTCGCGCAGGCGCCCCACAGCCCCGCCGCGCATCCCGCCACCCGCGCCTGGGGCACCGCCGCCCGGCAGGCGCTCGCCCTCGCCGCCCGTGGTCGGCTCCTCCCCGGACTCACCCCCGAGGGCATCGACGCCTGGCGTGCCGGGCCGCTCGACGCCGCCGACGTCGATCACCTCCGCGCGGTCGCCGCCGCGCTGCCGCACGAGGGGTACGCGACGCCGCTGGCCGGCCGCCGTCCGCTCCAGCTGCCCGAACCGGAGGCACTGGTCCGGGCGTTCCTCGACGCCGTCGCCGACGGTCTGCCCCGCACCCCGGCCGCGGCCGTGGCCGCCGGGCGGCCGTTCGCCGCGCGGGACCCGCAGCCGGTGCCGGGGATACAGGACTGGGCCGCGCAGGTCGCGGCCGGCTCCGACACCGGCGTCGGGATCTCGCTCCGGCTCGACCTGTCCTCCTTCCGGCTCTTCGACGAGGCCGAGGAAGCCGACACCCGGCGCGCCGGAGCCGCCGTCGTCCAGGTGCACAGCCTCGCCGACCCGACCCTGGTCACCGACGCCGGGCAGCTGTGGGCGGGCACGGCGGCGGCCGGGTTCGGCCCGCGCGCCCGGATCGACGCCGTGCTCGCCATGCGCCGGGCCGCCCGGGTCTGGCCGCCGCTGCTGCGCCTGCTGGACCAGCCCGTGCCCGATGCGCTGGCCCTGTCCGACCCGGAGCTGGAGGACCTGCTGGGGGTGGCCGGGAGCCGGCTGGCCGCCGCCGGGGTCCTGGTCCACTGGCCGCGCGAGCTGGCCCGCACGCTGTCGGCGACCGCCGTCGTACGCTCCACCGCCCCCGGTTCGGCGACCGACGGGACCGCCTTCTTCGACGCCGAGCACCTCTTCGCCTTCTCCTGGGAACTGGCGCTGGGCGGCGACCGGCTCACCCCGGGCGAGATGGACGCGCTGGCCCAGGCGCACCGGCCCGTCGTCCGGCTGCGCGACCAGTGGGTGCGGGTCGATCCGGAGCTGGTGCGCAAGGCGCGCAAGCGGGAGCTGGGCGTCCTGGACCCGGTCGACGCGCTGGCCACCGTACTGTCGGGGACGGCCGAGATCGACGGGACGACGGTCGAGGCGGTGCCGGTGGGAGCGCTGGCCGCCCTGCGGGACCGGCTGACGGGGGAACTGGCCCCGCTGCCGCAGCCCGCCGCCCTCAAGGCCACCCTGCGCGACTACCAGGCGCGCGGCCTTGCCTGGTTGGACCTGATGACCTCGCTCGGTCTCGGCGGCTGCCTCGCC
The DNA here is from genome assembly GCF_036178145.1 of Streptomyces sp. NBC_00273. NCBI lineage: Bacteria > Bacillati > Actinomycetota > Actinomycetes > Kitasatosporales > Streptomycetaceae > Streptomyces > Streptomyces sp. NBC_00273. Next base: position 7,100,840 of record NZ_CP108067.1, read on the forward strand.
GACGACATGGGCCTCGGCAAGACCGTCACGCTGATCGCGCTGCACCTGCACCGGGACCGGCCGGAGCCCACCCTCGTGGTGTGTCCCGCGTCCCTCCTCGGCAACTGGCAGCGGGAGATCGAGAAGTTCGCCCCCGGCACGCCCGTGCACCGCTTCCACGGCAACGGCCGCAGCATCGAGGACCTGACGTCCTGCGCGGGCGGGTTCGTCCTCACCACGTACGGGACGATGCGCGCCAGCGCCGCCCTGCTCGCCGAACAGAGCTGGGGCCTGGTCGTCGCCGATGAGGCGCAGCACGTCAAGAACCCGCATTCGGCGACCGCGAAGGCACTGCGCACGGTGCCCGCGCCGGCCCGGGTGGCGCTGACCGGAACCCCGGTGGAGAACAACCTCTCCGAGCTGTGGGCGCTGCTCGACTGGACCACGCCGGGGTTGCTGGGCCCGCTCACCGCCTTCCGGGCCCGCCACGCCCGTCCGGTGGAGCACCAGAAGGAGGAGGACGGCGGCAACGAGGCGGCGGTCGCCCGGCTGTCCGCGCTGGTGCGGCCGTTCCTGCTGCGCCGCAAGAAGTCCGACCCCGGCATCGCGCCCGAGCTGCCGCCGAAGACGGAGACCGACCATCCGGTCTCCCTCACCCGGGAGCAGGCTTCGCTCTACCAGGCGGCGGTGGACGAGGCGATGGCCGTGATCGAGTCGAGCGAGGGCATGGAACGGCGCGGCATGATCATGAAGTTGCTGGCCTCGCTCAAGCAGATCTGCAACCACCCCGCGCAGTACCTGAAGGAGGAGCAGCCCCGGATCCCGCACCGCTCGGGCAAGCTCGCCCTGCTGGACGAGCTGCTGGACACGATCCTGGCCGAGGGCGGCTCGGTGCTGGTCTTCACCCAGTACGTGACGATGGCCCGCATCGTCGAACGGCACTTGCAAGCCCGGGGGATCGCCTCGCAGCTGCTGCACGGCGGGACGCCGGTGCCGCGCCGCGAGGAGCTCGTCGACCGTTTCCAGGCGGGCGAGGTCCCCGTCTTCCTGCTGTCCTTGAAGGCGGCGGGCACCGGGCTGAACCTCACCCGGGCCGGGCACGTCATCCACTTCGACCGTTGGTGGAACCCGGCCGTCGAGGAACAGGCCACCGACCGCGCCTACCGCATCGGCCAGACCCAGCCCGTACAGGTCCACCGGATCATCGCCGAAGGCACCGTAGAGGACCGGATCGCCGAGATGCTGGAGGCGAAGCGGGCGCTGGCCGACGCCGTCCTGGGCTCCGGCGAGTCGGCGCTGAGCGAGCTGACCGACCGCGAGCTGGCCGACCTCGTTTCCCTGCGGAGGCCCGGATGATCACCGCGCGGGACGACCGCCGCCGCACCTTCGAGACCGTGCCCGCCGGGGTCGAGGCGGTGAGCTGGTGGGGCCGGGCCTGGGTGTCGGCGCTGGAGGAGGTCTCCCACGACCCGGCGCGCCTGGCCCGGGGGCGTACCTATGCCGACGGAGGACGCGTCAGCGCGGTCACCGTCACCCCCGGTCGGATCGTGGCGTACGTCCGGGGCAGCCGGCCCCGGCCGTACCGCACCGAGCTGACCCTGCCCGCCTTCGCGGACCCGGAGTGGGAGGAACTGCTGGAGTCGGTCGCGGCCGACCCCACGGCGCTCGCCGCCCTGCTGGAACGGGAGGTCCCGCAGTCGCTCGCGGGAGCCGTCCTGCCCGGCGCGGGCGAGCTGGTCCCGCACTGCTCCTGCCCGGACTTCGGGCGTCCGCCGTGCAAGCACGCGGCGGCCCTGTGCTACCGGGCGGCCCGGCTCCTGGACGAGGACCCCTTCGTCCTGCTGCTCCTGCGCGGCCGGGGGGAGCGGGAGCTGCTCGACGAGCTCTCCCGCCGCAACGCCGCCCACGCCGCGCGCGAGCAGCCGGACACGGCACCCGGCTTCCCCGGGGTTGCGGCCCGGGCGGCGCTCGCCCGCACCGGCCTGCCGCCGCTGCCCGCGCCACTGCCCGTGCCCGCCGCCGTGGGCCTTCCGCCCGCCTACCCGGCCGACCCGGCGGCGCCGGACCCGCTGGCCCTCGACCAGCTCGCCTCCGACGCGGCCGCCCGCGCCCTGGCCCTGCTGGCCACCGGCGAGGATCCGATCGCCGGGCTCACCGTGTGGCAGGACGCCGTCCGGCTGGCATCCGCGCACCCCACGGCGGGGCTGACGGGCGCGGCCCGCACCCTGTACCGGGACCTGGCCCGCGCCACCGGCCGCAGCACCACCGATCTCGCCCGGGCCGCGGCGGCCTGGCGCCAGGGCGGGCGTCCGGCCCTCGACGCCCTCGAAGAGCCCTGGGATCCGCCGGCGGGCCCCTTCGACCGGGCCCGCCCGGCCCTGCTCGCCGCCGGCGAGGGTTCCTTCCGCCCCGACCGCAACCGCCTGACGATCCACACGCGCCAGCTGCGCCTCGGCCGTGACGGCCTCTGGTACTCCTACGAGGACCGCCACGGCGACCAGGACTGGTGGCCGGTGGGCCGCCCCTCCACGGATCCCGTCGCCGCTCTCACCCGGCCCACGGATGGATGAGCGGCTCCAGGACGGTCCGGGCGGGTCGGGCCGAACGTCCTGATCCGTGAGATCCGGACGTTCTGCGTGCCGGGGTGTGATTGGGTGATCCAGAACGTGATAAGGGCCGGGCTCTTCTGCCCGGTCCTGTCGATTTCTGCCCCGGAGGTACCCCCAGATGCACGGCCGGACGGCGCACGCCGAGCCTTTCGACGCAGGTGCCGACCCGGGGTCGGAGCCGTTGAGGGCCGTACTGGGCGGCTGGCGCGAGTCGCTCATCGACCTGGGCGGCCGCAACCGGCTGCTGAACTTCCGCCACACCAGGTCCTCCACGTTGGACATCGCCTCGCCCGGCGCCGGCCCCCTGCTGGAACAGCTGCACCGCGGGTGGGACTTCGCTCCCGTGGACGAGGCCGAGGAGGAGCCGTCCGGCGTCACCCTGGACAAGGGGCCGCGGGGGGCGGCCCGATCCCGGTCGGCCAACGGGATCCTCACGCAGAAACAGACCCAGCAGGCCCTCGACAGTGCCCTGCGGCAGCTGCGCCAGAAGTCGAACCAGACCTTCAACGACTTCGGGTTGTGGGTGCTCTGGGTCGGCGTAGGAATGCTCGACTGGTGTGAAGAGGGAGCCCACGAGAGCAGTTCGGCGCCCCTCGTGCTGGTTCCGGTACAGCTCGTGCGGGACCGGACGGGAAGGATCCGGCTGCACGAGGCCGAGGAGCAGGACGCGGTGCACAATCCGGCGCTCGCCGTGAAGCTCGCCCAGCTCGGCGTCGACTGGACGCCCGTGGCGGACACCGACTGCCTCGACGCGGCGGCCGTGCTGGCCGGGGCCCGGGCGGCCGTCGCGGGCCAGACCGGCTGGGTGGTCCGTGACAGCGTGGTCCTGGCCATGTTCGCCGCCCACAAGGAGGCCATGTACCAGGACCTCAAGGAGAACGAGGCGGCGATCCTCGCCAGCCCGCTCATCCGGGCGATCGGGCTGGGACCGGACTCGGGCCTCCCGGACGACGTCATCGGTTTCGATCCGCCCGCGATCGAGCGGATCGACGAGGTCCAACTGCCCGAGCGGACCCCGCTGGTCCTGGACGCCGACGCCTCGCAGCGCCAGTGCATCGCGGCTGCCATGGCGAACCGGTCGTTCGTGATGAGCGGCCCGCCCGGCACCGGCAAGAGCCAGACGATCACCAACATGATCGCGGCCCTGATGCACTCCGGCCGCTCCGTCCTGTTCGTCAGTGAGAAGGCCGCGGCGCTGGACGTCGTGCGCAATCGACTGACCGACGTCGGCCTCGGGGACTTCGTCCTGGCCCTGCACAGCAGCGACACCAGCAAGAAGGCCGTGGCCCAGGAACTGGACCGGGCGCTGACGACCGAAGTGCGGGCCTCCGGGGCCGCCGAGCACGAGCTCGACGAGGCCAGGCGGCTGCGCGAGGAACTGTCCGCCTACGCCGCCGCGATGAACGAGGAGCGGCAGCCGCTCGGCCGCACGCTGCACGACGTGTTGGGCCGGCTCGCACTGCTCGGTCGGCAGGAGGTTCCACAGCTGACGCTCACCTCCGGGGCCGCCGCCGTCACCGACACGCTCAGCGCCGCCGCACTGCACGAGGTGCTCACGGCCGCCCGCTCGGTCGCCCGGTCCTGGCGGCCCGTCGCGGAAGGCGACTCCTTCGCCTGGTGGGGGCTGCGTGACCCCGAGGCGACGGGAGGAGGCTCGGCGACCACGGCGCTCGCCGATGCCGCCGATGCCCTCCAGTCGCTCCGGGCGGCTGCGGAACGTAGGCCCCTGGCGGCCGACACACCCCTTCCGAAGACGGTCCGTGACGTCCGGCGGATCGCGGACGACCTCCGCGCGGGGCTGCCCGTACGCACCTCGGGTTCGACGAACGCGCCGTTCGAGGACCACTCGCCCGTCATCGCACAGCTCGCCGAGGGCTTCGGCCTGGGCAAACCGCGGGACATCGGGTCCGTACTCGCGCTGTTCGAGCTCGTCGACCTGGAAGCTGCCGAGCACCGGCCCCCGCTGCACTGGTTCGACGTGGCGAACCTGCGCCGGGCGCAGGCCGCGGCGGAGCAGCTCAAGGAGGCCGTCGGCGAGGAGGACGCGGCGCGCGGCGCGGCGCAGGACGTGTTCGGACCGCAGGTCCTGACCTACGGGGCCCTCGCCGATCTGGTGCGTCGGTTCGCCGAGGACCACCACGGGCTCACCGCCCGCTTCAAGGGTCAGTACCGCGCCGACCGGGAGGCGGCGAGCGCCCTCACGGTGACCGGGGCCTGGGACAAGCACCTGCCCGGCAGACTGGCGCAGGCGCTCGCCTGGCAGCAGGCCCGCGCCCGGGTGCTGGGGCTGACCGAGGAGCACCGGGCGCTGCTGGGCCCCTACCTGCCCGGCGGCGCCGACGGATTCGCGGCGCTCGACAAGGCTCTGGCCAACGCAGCCCGGATCGCGGAGCTCACCGCGGAGAGCAACGAGCGGCGCGCCGTGTCCGACCGCCTCGCGCACGGAGCGGACACGGACCACGGATACGCCGGGCTGCAGGTCCAGGCCGTCCGCGGTTCCCTCGCCGACTGGTGCGATGCCGTGGACCTGCGCGCAGCACGGTGGACCGAGACCTCGGCGCGGCTCGCGGCGATGTTCGAGGACGGGCGCCGGCTGAAGCTGTTGCCGGCCCTGGGCGGCACGCTGGAGGAGGCCGCCCGCGCCCTCGACGTCCTGGCGGCGGATCCGTCGGGCCCGGGGGAGTGGCAGACCTACCGCAGCGCACTCTCGGTGCTGAGGGGCCGCGGGCTCGACGACCTCGTCTCCCGGGCCGCGGAGCGGGGCATCGACGCGGAGGTCTTCCCCGAGGTCGTGGAGCGCGCCCTGCTCCAGCTCTGGGCCGACACGCTGCTCGCCGCCGACGGCAGGCTGCGCACGGCCCGCGCCGCGGAGCTCGACGCCCGGGTACGGAGCTTCCGCGAGGCCGACCGGATGCTGGTGGCCGCGGCGAGCGGCGCCGTCATCGAGTCGTGCAACAGCCGCAAGCCCAAGGCCTTCGGCGCGGGAGGCGCCTCGCTGATCCGCCGCGAGGCGGAGAAGAAGACCCGCCACATGGCCGTGCGGGAACTCCTCGGCAAGGCGCGGGAGGTGGTCCAGGCCGTCAAGCCCTGCTTCATGATGAACCCGCTCTCGGTGAGCCAGTACCTTCCGGCCGACTACCGCTTCGACGTGGTGATCTTCGACGAGGCTTCGCAGGTCAGGCCCGGTGATGCGGTCAACTGTGTGTACCGGGGCCGTTCCTTGGTCGTCGCCGGCGACGAGAAGCAGCTGCCGCCCACCTCGTTCTTCGACTCGGCCGTCGGGGACGAGGGCGATGAGTACGACGAGGAACTGCCCGACGCCTTCGAATCGCTGCTCCATGCGTGCAAAGCGGGAGCGATGCGCGAGCTTCCGCTGCGCTGGCACTACCGGAGCCGCCACGAGGACCTCATCACCTTCAGCAACCGGTCCTTCTACGGCAACGCCATGGTGACCTTCCCGGGGGCGCTGGAACGCGGCCCCGACATCGGGGTGGAGTTCTTCAAGGTGGACGGCTGCTACGACAGGGGCGGGCGCCGCGACAACCGGCGGGAGGCGGAGGCCGTGGCGCAGCGCGTGCTGCACCACTTCGACACCCGGCCGGGCCGCAGCCTCGGCGTGGTGGCGCTCTCGCAGGCCCAGGCGACGGCGATCGACGAATGCGTGCAGCAGGCCCGGCTGGCCCGCCCGGACCTCGACCACTGCTTCACCGAGGACCGTCTCGACGGGTTCTTCGTGAAGAACCTGGAGTCGGTCCAGGGCGACGAGCGGGACATCATGATCATGTCGCTCGGTTACGGGCCGGACGAGCGGGGGGTGCTGGGGCTCAACTTCGGTCCCATCAACAGGGAAGGCGGCTGGCGACGCCTCAACGTCGCCGTCACCCGGGCCCGGTTCCGCGTGGAGGTGGTCGCCTCGTTCCACGGATCCCAGCTCAAGGACGGCCCCAACGAGAGCGTGCAGCACCTCAAGCGCTACCTCGAGTACGCGGAGAACGGGCCCGCGGTCCTCGCCAGGGACACCGTGCTGGCGGACGCCGAGCCGGACAGCCCCTTCGAAGAGTCGGTGCTGGCGGTCCTGCGCGACTGGGGATACGAGGTGCAGCCGCAGGTGGGCGTCGCGGGCTACCGGGTCGACCTCGGCCTGCGGCACCCGGCGGCGCAGGGCTCGTTCGCGCTCGGCATCGAATGCGACGGGGCGATGTACCACTCGTCACGTGCGGCCCGCGACCGGGACCGGCTGCGCCAGCAGGTACTGGAAGGCCTCGGCTGGACGCTGCACCGGATCTGGGGCACCGACTGGTACCGCAACCGTCCGGAGGCGGAGCGCCGGCTGAAGGAGGCGGTCGAGGCGGCGGTGGCGACCGACCCCTTCGCACGACCGGAGACGGTACGGCCGCCCGACCGCAGCGCGCTCGGCGCGCAGACGGAGACCGCCGAGACGCGGATCCCGACACCCCGCCCGGAGCCGGAGCGGGTCTTCCTGGTGGACCGGGCGCCGGTGCGCGACTGGAGCACGCGGTACGTGCTCGCGGAGATCCGCGTGGACGCCTGGGCCGTACCGGAGTTCCACACCCCCGAAGCGCGGCCCGTACTGCGGAAGGTGCTGGCGCGGATCATCGAGGTGGAGGGGCCGATCCATCAGGACCTCCTGGTCCAGCGTGCGCGGGAAGCCTGGGGGCTCGGCAAGTCGGGCAGGCGGATGGTGGAGAACGCCCAGCAGGTGCTGCACGCCCTGGCGCGTGCCGGGATCGCGCAGTACGAGAGCGGCTTCGCGGACGTTGCCGGTCGGCCGCTGCGGGGTGCCCGCACGCCGCTGGAGGACCAGCCGCGCAAGATCGCCCACGTTTCACCGGCCGAGCGACGGCTGGCGATGAGGGAGCTGGCGCTGGAATGCCCGGGGATGACCACGGAGGAACTGCTCCAGCAGACCCGGGAGCTCTTCGGCTGGAAGCGCATGGGGTCCGACATCCGCAGCGCGCTCGAAGCGGACGTCAAGGACCTCCTCACCCGGGGCGCGCTCACCGGGACGCCGGAGCGGCTGGTCGCTACGCGCTGAGCCCGGCGGCCCAGCGGGTCAGGGTTATGAAGTCCCGGTCGCGCAGGCCGTGGCGCGGGTGGATGCGCAGCAGGAGGGCCGGAGCCGGATGGTGTTCGGCGACCCAGGCGCGGTCGCGCGGGGTGATCATGTCGTCGACCCAGGCGAAGGGGCGGCCGGCCGCCCAGTCGCGGAGGTGGCGGGTCTTCCACGAGAGGCCGTCGGGGTCGTCGGCGAAGAGTTCGGGCCACTCGACGACGGTGAGGTCACCCGGCAGTCCGATGTGCGGGGAGATCATCGTGTTGGCCTGGTGCGTCCAGGCGGTGGCCCAGGTGAGCTCGAACGGCAGGGCCAGCAGCCGGGCGCCGTGGGACGGGTGGAGGCGCACCCGGGCGCCGCGCCGCGCCCTGCGGGACTCCGGGTCGCGGTAGGAGAGCCAGACGTCGGGCCACATCCGGTGGCTCCGGTATCCGCGCAAACCGGCGAGGGGCGAGCGGAACGGGTTGAGGGGGCCGTCCACGTCGAGGAGGAGCAGCGGGCGATCGGTCATGAAGTGACCACTACCCAGTACACGAATGAGTGAAATGTCTACTGCCTCTATAACCCGAATGGGGTCAGAGCGTTGTTTCCGGTGCGGGGACATTACCCGCGAACTCATCCGGAAGGCAGGGAAACTGATGCGTCACAGTCGTCGGAATGGCTTCATCGCGGCAATGGTTGCGGGAGGCGGACTGGCGGTCGCGGGTGTGGGCGGACTCGCCCACGCCGACGCGGACGCGGGTGGCCGGGCCGAGCGCTCGCCGGGACTGCTGTCCGGAAACCTCGTACAACTGCCGGTGAACCTCCCGGTGAACGTGTGCGGGAACACCGTGAACGTGGTCGGCCTACTCAACCCGGCCGCCGGGAACCGCTGTAGCAACGCATCGTCGGGGAGCGGTGGTGGCCGGCAGTCCGGCGCCAGCTCGACGCATTCTTCGAAACCGGCAGGCGCCAACGGCGGCGGGGCGCACGCCCAGGGAAGCGGAAAGGATTCTCCCGGAGTGCTCTCCGGCAACGGGCTCCAGCTTCCGGTCGACCTCCCGCTGAACGTCAGCGGCAACTCCGTGAACGTGGTCAGCATCGGCAACCCCTCGCTGGGCAACACGTCCGTCAACGGCGAGCAGCCCACGGGCGGCAAGCCCGTCCAGCCGCCCGTCGTCGAGAAGCCGGTGACCCCGGTCGTCCCGGCCGTGCCCACCAAGCCGGTCACGCGGGTCACCCCGCCCGAGGCCCCGCGGCCCGCGGCCCCGCGGCACGAGGCCCTCGCCCACACCGGGGCCGATGGCGCCGGATACCTGGTCCCCGGCGCGGGCGGGCTCCTCCTCGGCGGAGTACTCCTCTACCGCCGCTTCCGCCTCAACTGATCTCCCCCGAGGGCGGCGTACGCCATCCGTCCAGGATGGCGTCGATCCGCGGGGCCAGCCGGGCACGGGCCGCGAACCGGGGGACACCCGCCATCAGCAGGGCGTCGTACTCGGTGTCGGTGTGCCGCACCGCCGCCCGAACCGCGACGGACACCGCCAGTTCGTCGAGGGCACGGCCGGCCGCGGTACGGCCCACCCGGCCGCTGCCGCGCAGCGAGGCGTGGGTGGCGATCGCCACGGCCCGGTCGGCGGGACAACCGGGGAACAGTCGCACGATCTCGGCGGCGAAGGCCGCCGTGAAGCGGGTGTCCTCGGCCGAACGGCGCCGCCGGTCGCGCTCCCGGCGGCGTGCCCGCGCCTCGGAGTCCGCGAGGCAGGCGCGCTCCGCGCGCGCCAGCGCGGCCTCCTCGACGAGGAGGCCCAGGCGCTCGTAGCGGTGCCGGCGCTTGTTGAAGCGCACGACGACGGCGCAGAGCGAACTGGCCTCGCGGGAGCGGCGGGTGAGCGCCGTGTCCCCCCGCGGGAGATAGACGAGATGGCCGAGATCCGTGCAGTCCAGGCAACGGGGTACGCCGGACTCGCGGACGAGGTGCCGGAGCGGGCCCTGCCGGCAGTCGGCGCAGTGGATCTGCTTCAGCGACTCAAAAACCACCAGGCTCATAGAGGGGTGATACCGCTGTATGACCCTCATATCACCTGGTGAAGAAGGCATGTTGATGTTCCGTCGAGTGTTCCTGGATGCCCCTCGGCCCTTTTACCGTGGGGCGGTGGACCGCAGGAGGTCCGTTGAGGAGGAGCACATGGGTGGGCAGCTGACGATGACGGCGCGTCCGGGCGGAGCGAGCGTCGCCACGGCCGCGACTGGCCGGGAGATAGTCATACCGCCGGGCGGATGCACCGGCTGGCACTTCCACCGGGTCAGACTGGAGGCGGTGGTCATAGCCGGGACCCTGACCCGGGTCCTGCACGACCGCACCGTCGTGGTGCACACGACCGGGACCACCTTCGTGGAGCCCGCGGGCATAGGCCACATCCACCTGGGCCACAACCTGGGCACCGAGCCGGTCGTGCTCCATGTGACCCCAGCGCTCCCGGTGGGGACGCCCTTCTCGATACCCACCCCGGCACCGGCCGGTGCCACGCAGGCGGCCTGTCGCTCACACAAGCCGACGTATCTCTCCGCGAACCCGATAGAAGCCCCCTGAGGCGGCGTGCAGCCCCTCGACCACGTACCGGGCGCCGGGCTCCCGTATCCCGCGCGGGAACTGGACGTTCCACGAGGGCTCGAAGCCCTCCGACACCACCTGCACCCGCATGCGGCCGCCCTGCTGGACGCACTCCACCACCACGCCGCCGGCCGGCGCCGCGGCCACCGATACCGTGGCCACCGCCGAGGCCGACGCGGCCGGGGTGAACACCGGCAGCGCCGCCGCCGACTTCACGTCCACGGGCGCGGGCACCGAGCCCTGCTGGGCCGCCGCGATCGCCTGCTCGGTCGCGTCCACGCAGACCAGCGACCCGTCCGTGGTGACGAGGTACAGCCGCTCGTCCAAGTACTGCATGGAGAGTGCCGACCCGCCGCCCGTCCCCAGCTTCCACAGCCGTCGGCCGTCGGCGTCGAAGCAGTAGACCGAGGAGGAGGAGTCGCCGGCGAAGACGTGCCGTCCGTCGGGCGAGGTCGCGCACGAGTACACCGCGGCATCGCACGCGTAGGAGGCCTCCACCGCCCCCGTCGCCTTCGAGAGCCGCTGCACGGTGTTGCGGACCGTGCCCGCGTACACCGCCTGGTCCTCCTGCCAACCGAACAGCACCCCGCCGGGGGTCTTGGTGTGCCACAACTGCCCGCTGCCGTCCGCCGCGTACGCCGTCACACCGCCGCTGTGCCCGTGGAAGACCGCCCGCTCGTCCGCCCGGACCATCCAGGCGCCCGTCCCGCCGGACTTCCGCGACCACTGGTGCTCGTCCTCGTGGTCGATGACGGTCAGGCCGCCGTTCGCGTCGGAGACGTTCAGCACGCCCTCGTGGATGTCGAGCCAGTAGATGTCCACGTCCGCCGCGATCGCGTAGGCCCCGAAGGGCACCTTCGACGACAGGTCGTACACCGTGCCGTCGTCACAGCCCGCGTATATCCAGAACTCGTCCGCCACCAGGCACTTCACCCCGTCCGGCAGCGAATACCGGGCGAGCACCTCGCCGCCGTGGCTCAGCGTGTACACGTCGCCCGCCTGGTTGCCGACCCAGCAGCGGTCCTCGTCCACATGGATGCCGAAGGCCGACGAACCGGTCCGGAAGCGCCACAGCACCGGAGCCACCGCGCGCGCCGTCGAGGGCGCGGAGGTCACCTGGCGGCGGGTCACCGACCGGGCGGCGCGCTGCCCCTGCACGGCTGGGGCGTACCCCTTGCGCACCTTCTCCCCGATCTTCTTCGCGGCGGCCGCGCGGGCCTTCTCGGCGCTCGGGAACGCGGAGGTCTGCAGCTGGCCGTCCGCGCCGATGCGCCCGTACCGCACGGACACCGACGCGCCGTCGACGGTCACCTCGTAGAACTTGTGCGCCGCGCCGTCGTCCTGCGACAGCTCCAGATACGTCGTCTCCCGAGCCATGACAAACCTCTTCCCAAAGGCAGCGCCGCCGGCTCCCTTTCGGCCGGTGATCCCTCGTGAAAAACGCTAAGGCCCACCACTGACATTGATACTCGTAGCGGGTTCCGGTGGTCGTGGCTCTGCCACTGACTGACGCCCTGCTGGGCTGTCTTCCCGCTGTACCGTCCGGCTGCCGGGCCCGTTCTTCATGGCTCCGGCCAGGTGGAACATGACCTGATAGGAGCTTGGTCAGAAGCCCCCTCAATGTCCTGTCTGTCCCACCTGGCCGGTGTCACCTCCGGCTAGGAAGGCACCTCCAGCATGACAGCAGCGGACACAGCGGGCACGAGCGGCCAGTGGGTGTTCGGCGGTGTGGACTCGCACGCCGACACCATCCACGTCGCGGTCATCACCGACAACGGCGGCCACCTCGCCGACGCAGAGTTCCCCACCACCACCGCCGGATACACGGCAGCCCTGGCCTTCCTCTGCGCCCACGGGGACGTGATCGCGATCGGCGTGGAAGGCACCGCGTCCTACGGAACCGGGTTCACCCGCGCCGCCGTCGCCGATGGCCTGAGCGTGCTCGAAGTCAACCGCCCCGACCGCGCCGAACGCCGCCGCAGCGGCAAGTCCGACCCCATCGACGCCTACGCCGCCGCCCGCGCCGCACTCTCCGGACGCGCCTCCAGCGCGCCCAAGGACGAGACCGTCACTGGCATACGCGCCCTCCACAACGCCGCCCGGTCCACGGTCAAAGCCCGCACCGCCGCCATGAACCAGATCGGGCACATCCTCGTCAGCGCCCCCGAAACCATCCGCGCCCGCTATCGGGCCCTGCGGGGAAAGCCGCTCATGGATGCCCTGGCACGACTGCGGCTCACGGCAACGACAGACGCCGTCCACACCGCCGTGCTGAGCGCTTTGAAGAGCCTCGCCCGACGCGTCCAGGCCCTGACCGCTGAACACGACGAGCTCACAGCAACACTCGACAGTGTGGTCACCGAACACAATCCGGGCCTGCGGGGCGCCTACGGCGTCGGCCCCGACACCGCGGCCCAGCTCCTGATCACCGCAGGCGGCAACTCCGACCGTCTCCGCACCGAAGCTTCCTTCGCGGCCCTGTGCGGGGTCGCCCCCGTTCCTGCCTCCAGCGGGAAGACCAACCGTCACCGCCTCTCCCGAGGCGGCGATCGCGCCGCCAACGCGGCCCTCTACCGGATAGCCCTCGTCCGCATGGCCAGCGACCAGCGCACCCGCGACTACGTGGCCCGCCAGACCGCGGCCGGCCGGACCAAGAAGGAGATCATCCGCCTCCTCAAACGGGCCATCGCCCGGGAAGTGTTCCGCTACCTCACCACGACGGTCGCCGTCCCCGAGGTCGCGGACCTGCGGCCCACACGCCAGGCCAAGAACATCACCCTCACCGCCATCGCCCACCACTTCGGCGTCTGGCCATCGGTCATCTCATGCATCGAACGCGGCACCCGCCGCGACGACAACCTCGCCAACGCCTACCGCGACTGGCTCACCACTGCTTGACAGCCAATAGGAGCTTCAATGGGCCCGTGCAGTGGGAAGCGATCACATGGCAGCGGATGGCCGAGCGGCTCGCCGGTCACCTCGACGACCCCGGCCGTGCCCCCGGGCCGGGCAGTTGGCAGCGGGTGGGCATCGACGGCGCCCCCGCCGCCGAGACCGGCGTGCTCGCCGGTCGGCTCGCCGAAGCGCTGCGACTGCGCGGCCGCCCGTCCCTGGTGGTGCCGGCCGACGGCTTCCTACGGCCGGCCTCCCTCCGCTTCGAGTTCGGCCGGCAGGACGTGGACTCCTACCTCGGCGGCTGGTACGACACGGCCGCGCTCTGGCGGGAGGTCTTCGGCCCGACCGACCCCGGCGGCAGCGGGCGGGTGCTGCCGGACCTCTGGGACCCGGTGACCGACCGGGCGACCCGCAGTCCGTACGTCGCGCTCCCGCCCGGCGGCGTGCTGCTCGTGCACGGCCCGCTGCTGCTGGGCCACTGGTTCCCCTTCGACCTCAGCGTCCACATCCGGCTCTCCGCCGGCGCGCTCGCCCGCCGCACCGAGGAGTCCGCGCGCTGGACGCTGCCCGCCTTCGCGCGCTACGAGGCCGACACCGAACCGGGGTCGGCCGCCGATGCGGTGGTCCGGGCCGACGACCCCCGCCACCCCGCCTGGACCGGCATCCGCAGCAGCTGACGGGCCGGTCCGGTCCGACCGCCAGGGCACCCGCTACGGCCGCCCGCCCGGCCGGGTCACCGCCAGGGCCGCGGCCCGGCACCCGGCGCGGGCGGCCTCGGCCGGGTCCGCGCCCTCCAGCCGGGCCGCGAGGAAGCCCCCGGTGAAGGCGTCCCCGGCGCCCGTGGAGTCCACCGCCTCGACCGGCTCCGCCCTGACCTCGGCGGTGACCCGGCCGCGTTCGGCGATCAGCGCCCCGGCCGCGCCGCGGGTCACCACCACCAATGGCACCCGCAGGCTGAGCTCCGCCGCCGCGCGGGCCACCCCCGTCGGCTCCGGCAGCCCGGCCAGCAGCCGGGCCTCGTCCTCGTTCGGCAGCAGTACGTCCACCCCCGCCACGGCGTCCAGGAAGCGCTGCGGCCCCAGGCCCGCCAGGAATCCGGCCGAGGCGGGGTCCACGCTCACCTGCACCCCCCGGGTCCGGGCCGCCCGCAGTGCGATCACGGCCAGCTCCCGGCTGCTGTCGGCGAAGAACAGGTAACCGGACAGGTGGAGATGGGACGCCCCGTCCAGCAGGGAGGGGTTCCAGTCGGCCGGGCACAGCCGCAGCGAGGCCCCGCTGTCGGTCAGGAACGTCCGCTCCGCGTCCTTGCCGACCAGCGCGACCACCGTCCCGGTCGGCTCCTGCGCGTCGACCACCAGCCGCGGCCGCACCCCCGCGTCCACCAGTGCCCGCTCGTGCCAGCGCGCCGACTCGGCGCCCACCCGCGCCAGGAGCCGTACCTCGGCGGTCCCCGTACGGGCCGCCCAGCAGGCCGCGTTGGCCCCGGCGCCGCCCGGCAGGGTCCGGATGCGGGCCGCCGTGTCCGTGGCCGGAGCAAGTGGCTCCGGATGTATGGCCACCACGTCGGTCACCACGTCCCCGACGACGAGCAGCGCCCCCGGCCCGGTCACGCCCGTGCCGCCCAGGCCCCCGCGATCCGGGCACCGAGCCGCACGTTGCCGCGCACCGCCGCCAGGTTCGCCTCCAGCGAGGCCCCGGCCGTCGCCCGTGCCAAGAACCCCAGCAGGAACGGCGTCACCGCCTGCCCCGTGATCCCGCGCTCGTGGCACTCGGCGAGCGCCTCCGCCAGTACCCGGTCGTGCAGCTCCGGATCCAGCTGCTCCTCCCGCGCCACCGGATTGGCCACCAGCAGCGCCGAGTCCGCACCGCCCAGCGCGTCCTGGGCGGCCATCACCGCGGCGACCTCCTCGGGCCCGTGCACCGTCCAGTCCACCGGCTCGCCCGAGTCGGCCAGATAGAACCCGGGGAAGCGGTCCGTCCCGTAGCCGAGCACCCCCACCCCCAGCGTCTCCAGCCGCTGCAACGTGCCGGGCACGTCCAGGATCGACTTCACCCCCGCGCACACCACGGTGATCCGCGTCCGGGCCAGCAGCGACAGGTCCGCCGACTCGTCCTGCGTCTGCGCCCACTCCCGGTGCACGCCGCCCAGCCCGCCCGTGGCGAAGACCCGCAGGCCCGCCCGGGCGGCGAGGAAGGCCGTCGCGGACACCGTCGTGGCACCGGTCGCCCCCGTCGCCAGCGCGGGAGCCAGATCCCGGTGGCCGAGCTTGCGCACGCCCTCGCCGCCCGCGATCCGCTCCAACTGCGCCTTGTCCAGGCCCGCGTACGCCACCCCGTCCAGGACCGCGATCGTCGCCGGAATCGCACCCTCCGCACGCACCAGGGCCTCCAGTTCGAGGCCCACTGCCAGGTTGCGGGGGCGGGGCAGACCGTGCGCGATGATCGTCGACTCCAGGGCCACCACGGGCTCCCCCCGGGCGAGCGCCTCGCGTACCTCTGCGGACAGGACCGGGATCTCAGATGCTCTGTGCTGTGACATGTCCCCATCCATGGCACGGGATCGGCGCCCCCAAACGCTCTCCCGCCACACCCGTCCCAACCTGTCCGAGTAGCGTTCCCCCATGGACACGCGCGGCTTCTACGACGAGCTGGCCGACCGCTACGACCTCATCTACGCCGACTGGGACGCGAGCACCGCCCGCCAGGGCCGGGCCCTCGACGCCCTGCTCACCGCCGCGCTGGGCCCCGGACCGCACACCGTGCTCGACAACGCCTGCGGCATCGGAACCCAGTCGCTGGGCCTTGCCGCACTGGGGCATCGGGTCACCGGGACCGACCTGAGCCCCGCCTCCGTGGCCCGCGCCGCCCGCGAGGCCGCACAGCGCTCGTTCGCCCTCCCCGTCGCCGTCGCCGACATGCGGGCCCTGCCCTTCGCGGACGCCTCCTTCGACGCCGTGGTCTGCGCCGACAACGCGCTGCCGCACCTGCTCACCGCCGAGGACGTGTGCGCCGCGCTGGCCGAAACCCGGCGGGTGCTGCGGCCCGGCGGACTGCTGCTGCTCTCCACCCGTCCGTACGGCGAACTGCTCGGGGCCCGCCCGCAGAGCGAGGCCCCGCGCGTCCGCACCGGCCCCGACGGGCGGACCATCACCTTCCAGCTGTGGCAGTGGCACGCCGACGGGGAGCGGTACGACGTGGAGCTCTTCCAGCTGCTGCCGACCGGTGACACCTGGACCACGCGGACGTCGAGCGCCACGTACTGGGCGCTGCCGGAGGGGGAGACGGCCGGGTACGTCCGACGGGTCGGGTTCGCCGACCCGCTCTGGCACGCACCGGCGGACACCGGCTTCCACCAGCCGGTACTCGCCGCCAGGCGCCCGGCAGGGCCGTGACGGGGGCGGGCGCTGGACAGGATGACTCGTCCGGCGGGCCGTTCCTGGACGCTGTGGTCACCGCTTCGCGCGGCGGGCCGCACTAGGCTGGCGCGGCATGAGCACCAGTGATCACTCCCCCGCCCCCGCCTCCTTCTCCGTTTCCGTCGCGGACGTCGAACTGGAGGCGGACGACCTCGACCCCGAGCAGATCGTCTCCGGCGAGCCCGTCGTGACGGGCAAGGTCCTGTGGGAGTCGGCGGACGGCAAGCAGGTGCGCGGGATCTGGCAGATCACCCCCGGTGTCGTTACCGACGTCGAGGCGAACGAGCTCTTCGTGGTGGTCAGCGGCCGCGCCACCGTCGAGGTCGAGGGCGGCGAGACCCTGGAGGTCGGCCCCGGCTCCGCCTGCGTGCTCCGGGAGGGCGACCGGACCACCTGGACCGTGCACGAGACGCTGCGCAAGGCCTACCACATCAGCTACTGACGCCCTTCGCGGACGTGGGAGCGGACGCGGGTGCGGCCCCGGGCACGGGGTGGCGGCGCGCGGTGAACAGCGCGAGCGCCGCCATCGGCAACAGCAGCGCGGCGCCGACGGCGTTCAGCCAGCCGTAGCCCGCCCCGGACATGATGAGTCCGGCGGCCGCTCCGCCCACGCCGGCGGCCGCGTTCATCGTGAGGTCGCCCAGCCCCTGTACGGCGGCCCGCGCGGGCTGCGGCACCGAGTCCGTCAGCAGGGCCGAGCCGGACACCATCCCGGCGGACCAGCCGAGGCCGAGCAGGAAGAGGCCGAGCGCGCTGCGGCCGTGGCTGGGCCCGGCCGTTCCGGCGAGCAGCGCGGCGACGGACAGGAGCCCCGCGGCCAGTCCGATCACGGAGAGCCGACCGAGCCGGTCCGCGAGCCAGCCCATCACGGGGGAGAAGGCGAACATGCCCGCGATGTGACCGCTGATCACCAGCCCGATGAGTTCCAGGCCGGCTCCGTGGTGACCCAGGTCCATCGGGGTCATCACCATGATCGAGACCATGGTGGTGTGCGACACGGCGACGGTGAGCAGGGCGAGCCGGGCCCGCGGCGAGGCCTTCACTGCGGCGAAGCCGGCCCGCAGCGAGCGCCCTTCGCGGGTCTGCTCCTCGGGCGCGGCGAGCGCCCGGGCCGTCAGCAGCGGGTCGGGGCGCAGGAGCACGCCGATCAACGTGCCGGTGAGCAGGAAGACGACGGCGGCCCATACGAACGGGCCGGCCGTCTCGGGTATCGCGGTACCGGCGAAGCTGTGGCTGGCCGGTGCGGACAGGTTGGGCCCGAGCACCGCGCCGACGGTCGACGCCCAGACCACGACGGAGATGGCCCGGGCGCGGCGGTCCGGGGCCGCGAGGTCCGCGGCGGCGAACCGGGCCTGCAAGTTGGCGGAGGAGGCGGCGCCGAAGGCGGCCATGCCGAGCAGCAGCAGCGGGAAGCTCCCGATCGTGGCGGCGAGGACGACGAGGCCGGCTCCGGCGGCGCCGATCCCGTAGGCCAGGACCAGCCCGGGGCGACGGCCGCGCGCGTTCATCAGCGCGGCGAGCGGCAGTGAGACGAGGGCGGTGCCGATCACCGCGGCGGTGGAGGCGACGCCGGACAGCGCCTCGGTACCGCTGACCTCGGTGGCGAGTACGGGGGCCAGGGCGATGCTGATCGGCACGCCGAGGCCGCCGAGGACCTGGCTGGCCATGAGGACCCGGGAGGTGCGGCGCTGCAGCCGGGCCAGCTCGGGCGGGTCGAGGGGCAGCACGGGCCGGGCGGTGCCGGGCGAGGCGGTCACGGCGTACACCGGCTGAGCGGGTGCGTGACACGGGGCGCGGGGGACGCGGGGAGGCCGGGTGCGGCGGCAGGAGTAGTCACCGCCGCAGTGTGCCAGTCCTTACCGCCCGGCGGAACCGTGCTGGAGCCCGGCCGCTCCGCGGTCCGGTCCGCAGTCCTGTCTGCGGGGCAGGCCCGCAGGTCAGGACCCTGTTTCAGAACAGCGGCTGTGGGAGCACGCCCTCCAGTGCGAGCAGCTGCCGCTTGGTCTCCACCCCACCGCCGAATCCGCCGATGCCCCCGTCGTTCTCCACGACCCGGTGGCAGGCCACCACCAGCGGAAGCGGGTTCGAGCCCATGGCGTTGCCCACGGCCTGGGCGGCGCCGGGCTGTCCGACGCGGGCGGCCAGCTCCCCGTAGCCGACGACCGATCCGTAGGGCACGGAGCGGTCCAGCTCCTGGAGCACCTGCCGGTTGAAGCCGGAGCTCAGGCGCCAGTCCAGCGGCAGCTCGAAGCGGCGCAGCGACCCCCCGAAGTACGCGGTGAGCTGGCGTATCGGCTCGGCCAGCAGCGCTTCCTCGCCCGGCGCGGGACGCCGGGCGTCGGCGCCGAGCCGGGAGACGAGCGGGCGGATCATCCTGTCGACCCGGTCCGGCTCGGCATGGAACTCGACCCGGACCAGACCTTCCGGGGTCGCGGCCAGGAGCAGGGGCCCGATGTCGCTGGCGACGACGGTCCATTCGAGGTGCGGCCCGCGGGGCCGCTCGGTGCTGTCCACGCGTCCACGGTACGACCCCCCACCGACACGGCGGTGACGGTTGTGGATGTTGGCCACATCGCCCGCCCGACTGCCCGACTGCCCGACTGCCGGTCCGCCAGTCCGCCCGGACCGGGGCCGGGGGTCAGAACCCGCCGACCGCGTCCCGGACCACGTCCGGGGCGTTGGTGATGATCCCGTCCACCCCCATGGCCTCCACCTTCCGGGCGGTGGCCGCGTCGTCCACGATCCAGGTGTCCACCTCCATGGCCTTGCCGTGGGCGCCGCGCAGGTCGTGCACGGCCGAGACCCAGTCGGCCGAGATCGTCGTGTGCCACGGGTTGATGCGGTCGGTGAACTCCGCGTAGCGCGGCAGGTCCGCCACGGTGGGGGTGCCCAGGAAGGCCGTCACCAGGTCCGGGCGCAGCCCGTGCACGATGCGCACGGAGTCCGCGCTGAAGCTCTGCACCACCAGGCGCTGCGCGACGTGGCGCGCGTCGAGCCAGCCGGCCTCGTCCAGCACCTTCAGGGTCTGCTCCTCGATCCCCGGGTACAGCTCCGGCTTCTTGATCTCCAGCAGCAGCCGCTGACGGTTGCGCTGTACCCGGTCGAGGTACTGCCGCAGGCTCGGCACGGAGGCGCCCGCGTACTCGTCGCCGAACCAGCTGCCCGCGTCCAGCCCGGAGATCTCGGCCCAGGTGAAGTCCTGGACCTTCCAGGGCGCCCGGCCCGGGAACCGCTGCTCGACGTCGGTGGTCCGGGCCAGGGTGTCGTCGTGGATGACCACCAGCACGCCGTCCTTGGTGCGCTGCACGTCGTTCTCGACCCAGTCGAAGCCCATCTGCATCGCCAGGTCGATCGCGTCGAGGGTGTTCTCCGGGGCGTACGCGGAGGCCCCCCGGTGGGCGTACACGACAGGGCCCCCCAGCGCGGCCCGGCCGGCGCCGGTGCCGATCCCGGTGTCGGTGCCGGTGCCGGTGCCGGTGGTGGATCCGGGACCGGTGGCGGCGTACGAGGCCGTCCCGCCCAGCAGAGTGAGAGTGAAGCCCAGGAATGCGGCGGCGGCCGCGGCGGCGGGTCGGACGTACATGTGCGTTCTCCTCGGGTCGTGAGCCCTGTTCCTGCGTCAGACGGGTGCGGAGCGGCAGACGTTGTGGCGATGCACTTCACCGCGATCATGGGGTTGAAGATCACTGAGCCGCCACCGAACTACGACAAACGGACCAGAACGAATGACAGCGGTCCGGGCGGCCGGGAGCGGTCGGAGCGCGCCGCCGACCCGCGGGGGCGCGTGAGTGTCAGTGGGGGGTCGTACGGTTGACCCATGCGGCCCGTATCGAAGATCGAACGCACGGTGGCGCCTTTCGAGGTCGTCAGCCCCTACCAGCCCAGCGGCGACCAGCCGGCGGCCATCGCCGAGCTGGAGAAGCGCATCCGTGCAGGTGAGAAGGATGTCGTCCTGCTGGGTGCGACCGGCACCGGCAAGTCGGCGACGACCGCCTGGATGATCGAGAAGCTCCAGCGCCCCACCTTGGTCATGGCGCCGAACAAGACGCTCGCCGCCCAGCTGGCGAACGAGTTCCGCGAGCTCCTGCCGAACAACGCCGTCGAGTACTTCGTCTCGTACTACGACTACTACCAGCCCGAGGCCTACGTACCGCAGTCGGACACGTACATCGAGAAGGACTCCTCGATCAACGAGGAGGTGGAGCGGCTGCGCCACTCCGCGACCAACTCGCTGCTGACCCGGCGCGACGTGATCGTCGTCGCCTCCGTGTCCTGCATCTACGGTCTCGGTACCCCGCAGGAGTACGTCGACCGGATGGTCTCCCTCAAAGTGGGCGAGGAGATCGACCGGGACCAGCTGCTGCGCCGCTTCGTGGACATCCAGTACGCGCGCAACGACGTCGCCTTCACCCGCGGCACCTTCCGGGTGCGCGGGGACACGATCGAGATCTTCCCGGTCTACGAGGAACTGGCCGTCCGCATCGAAATGTTCGGCGACGAGATCGAGGCCCTCTCCACCCTGCACCCGCTGACCGGAGAGGTCATCAGCGAGGACCGCGAGCTGTACGTCTTCCCGGCCAGCCACTACGTCGCCGGTCCCGAGCGCATGGAGAAGGCGGTCCGCGGCATCGAGGCGGAGCTGGCCGAGCGCCTCGCCGAGCTGGAGAAGCAGGGCAAGATGCTGGAGGCGCAGCGCCTGCGCATGCGCACCACGTACGACCTGGAGATGATGCGCCAGATCGGGTCCTGCTCCGGCATCGAGAACTACTCGCTGCACATGGACGACCGCGAGCGCGGCTCCGCGCCCAACACCCTCATCGACTACTTCCCGGAGGACTTCCTCCTGGTCATCGACGAGTCGCACGTCACCGTCCCGCAGATCGGCGCGATGTACGAGGGCGACGCCTCCCGCAAGCGCACCCTGGTCGACCACGGGTTCCGGCTGCCGTCCGCCCTGGACAACCGGCCGCTGAAGTGGGAGGAGTTCCAGGAACGCATCGGCCAGACCGTCTACCTGTCGGCGACCCCCGGAAAGTACGAGCTCTCGCGCGGCGACGGCTTCGTCGAACAGATCATCCGCCCCACCGGCCTCATCGACCCCGAGGTCGTGGTCAAGCCCACCGAGGGGCAGATCGACGACCTGGTCCACGAGATCCGGCAGCGGGTCGAGAAGGACGAGCGGATCCTCGTCACCACCCTCACCAAGAAGATGGCCGAGGACCTCACGGACTACTTCCTGGAGCTCGGCATCCAGGTGCGGTACCTGCACAGCGACGTGGACACCCTGCGCCGCATCGAGCTGCTGCGCGAGCTGCGGGCCGGTGAGTACGACGTCCTGGTCGGCATCAACCTGCTGCGCGAGGGCCTCGACCTGCCCGAGGTGTCCCTGGTGGCGATCCTCGACGCCGACAAGGAGGGCTTCCTGCGCTCCGGGACCTCCCTGATCCAGACCATCGGCCGCGCCGCGCGCAACGTGTCCGGCCAGGTCCACATGTACGCGGACAAGATGACGCCGGCGATGGAGAAGGCCATCGACGAGACGAACCGGCGCCGCGAGAAGCAGATCGCCTACAACACGGCGAACGGGATCGACCCGCAGCCGCTGCGCAAGAAGATCAACGACATCGTCGCCACCATCGCCCGCGAGGAACTGGACACCGAGGAGCTCCTCGGCACCGGATACCGGCAGGCGAAGGACGGCAAGGGCGCCAAGGCCCCGGTGCCGGCGCTCGGCGGCCGGGCGGTCGCGGGCAAGGCGGGCGGAAAGGGTGCGAAGGGTGCGAAGGGGGCGGCGGGTGCCGAGGTGCTCACCGACCGGCCCGCAGCCGAACTGGCCGCACTCATCGAGCAGATGACCGAACGCATGCGCGGGGCGGCCGCCGAGCTCCAGTTCGAGGTCGCGGCCCGGATCCGGGACGAGGTCGGCGAGCTGAAGAAGGAGTTGCGGCAGATGAAGGAAGCGGGCCTCGCCTGACCGGGGGCCGGTCAGTAGGGTTGGGTCACAGCCGCAGGTACATGCTGCACGCCCGTCATCGGGCGGGCCAGGGAGAGGGGACAGTACGTGACGGTCAACATGACCAAGGGTCAGGCCATCAGTCTGCAGAAGGCGGACGGAGGCACGCTGACCGCGGTCCGGATGGGCCTCGGCTGGCAGGCGGCGAAGCGCCGCGGACTGTTCGGCTCGCGGACGCGGGAGATCGACCTCGACGCCTCGGCGGTGCTCTTCGCCGACAAGCAGCCCGTCGACGTGGTCTTCTTCCGGCACCTGCAGAGCGACGACGGCTCGGTGCGCCACACCGGTGACAACCTCGTCGGCGGCGTCGGCCAGGGCGGGGACGACGAGGCGATCCTCGTCGACCTCCAGCGCGTGCCGGTGCACATCGACCAGATCGTCTTCACGGTGAACTCCTTCACCGGCCAGACGTTCCAGGAAGTGCAGAACGCGTTCTGCCGCATCGTCGACGAGACCAACGGCCAGGAGCTGGCCCGCTACACCCTCGACGGCGGCGGTCAGTACACCGCGCAGATCATGGCCAAGGTGTCCCGGGCGGGCGCCGGCTGGCAGATGACGGCCCTCGGGAACCCGGCCAACGGCCGCACCTTCCAGGACCTCATGCCGGCGATCCTGCCGCACCTGTAGCAGTACCGGACGAGAGAAGAAGGCACGGGGGAGGGGCTGCACGATGACGGCCGAACTGGTCCGGGGGCAGAACCACCCCGTGTCCCAGAGCCGGGTGGAGATCAGGGTTTCGGCGGGCACGCCCGTGCTCGCCCTGGCCTCGCTCGCTGACGAACAGGGCCGGTTCGCCGGCAACGGGATGCTCGCCCACCCGGGCGCCAGGTCCCTTCCCGGCGTCGAGTCTTCGGGCGAACTCGCCGAGCGGCACACCTTCGCCGTCGACCTCGACGAGGTCGCGGCGGACGTCCACCGGCTCGGCGTACTGCTCGTCCTCCCGCCCGGCGGCCCGGTCCGCTTCGGCGCGGTACCGGCCTCCTACGTGGCCGTGGCCGACCCG
Organism: Streptomyces sp. NBC_00273; assembly: GCF_036178145.1. Lineage (NCBI taxonomy): Bacteria > Bacillati > Actinomycetota > Actinomycetes > Kitasatosporales > Streptomycetaceae > Streptomyces > Streptomyces sp. NBC_00273. Next base: position 7,124,419 of record NZ_CP108067.1, read on the forward strand.
GACGGCGCCGAGCTCGCCGGTTACACCCTGACGGGGCTCGACGCCGAGACGGCCGTCGTCGCCCTGGAGCTGTACCGGCGCCAGGGCGCCTGGAAGGTCCGCGCCGTGGGCCAGGGCTACGCCGAGGGCCTCGGCGCCCTGCTCGCCGACGGCGGGCTGCCCGCCCCGGCCGCCGCGGAGCTGGCCGCCGCCGTGCTCGGCACGACCCCGCGCACCGCGGGAGCCGACGCCACCCTCGCGACCATGCCGACCCTCGTCGGCGACCTGCGCGCCCCGCAGACCCCGGCGCAGGCCCCCGCGCCCGCCCCCGAACCGCCGGACCCGGTCCCCGTCTCCGGACACCCGTACGCCGGTACGCCCGGACCCGCGTCCGGTGGCGACACCGCAACGTCCCCGCCCACCATCAGCTACGCCCACCCGCGCCGCCGCCGCACCAGCACCGAGCCGCCCGAGCCCGCACCGCGGGCCACCGCACCGGACGAACCCGGACAGCACCCGCGGCCCGTCGCCGGCGACGCCAGCGGCTGGTCCATGGAGGAGCGGCTCTACAACCAGGTCTGGGGGATGTTCGAGGACCTGGCCCGCACGGTCGCCGCCTACCGCAGCGCCGTCGAGTTCGCCGACTCCCGCATGGACCGCGAGCTCGACGAGGCCCTGTCCGACCCGCGCCACCGCCTCGGCGGCTCCGGGAACGCCGCCCGCGACACCGCGCGGGCCCGCCGCGACGAGCTCGTCGCCCAGGCCCAGGCCGTCCTCGACCGGGACCTGGCCCAGCTGATCGCCGAGTCGGAGGTGGTCGAGCCCGCGCTGCCGGCGGCGTACGCCCGCTGGGACAACCCCGTCTGGCACGGTCACCGCACGCCCGAGGAGAGCCCGCTGGCCCTGCGCCTGGGGGACCTGCACCTGCCCGAGCGGCCCGATCTGCGCATCCCCATGCTGACCCGGGTCCCGCTGGAGCGCGGGCTCTGGATCGACAACGGCCGCACCGGCTCCGAGGCCGCGATGACCATGGACACCGACCGGCTGCGCCGGGCCGCCATGGACATGGCCGTCGCCCTGGCGGTCCGGTTGCTCGCCGTCCACCCCGCCGACCGGTTCTCCGTGCACGTCATCGACGCGGCCGGGGCCGGATCCGCCTCCTTGGCGCCCCTCGTACGCGCCGGGGTACTGGCCGGCCCGCCCGCCGCCGGGGCCACCGGGGTCACCCAGACCCTGGCGCGGCTGACCCGACGGGTGGACCTCGTACAGATGGCACTGCGGGCCGGTGCCCCCGAGGACCTGCCGCCGGACGTGGACACGGCCGACCAGCTGCTGATCGTGCACGACTTCCCGCACGGCTTCGACGACCGCGCCGTCACCCAGCTGCGCTACCTCGCCGACGAGGGCGCGTCGGTCGGCGTGCACCTGCTGATGGTCGCGGACCGTGACGAGGCCTCGGCCTACGGGCCGCTGCTCGATCCGCTGTGGCGCTCCCTGATGCGGCTCTCGCCGGTGCCCGACAACCACCTCGCCGACCCCTGGGTCCATCACGCCTGGACCTTCGAACCGGACCTGCCCCCGCAGGGCAGCAGGGTCCTCGACCAGGCACTGGACCGGGTGGCGGAGGCCCGGCGCACTACCCGTCCGTGACCATCCTTTGGTGTTCCCTTTACCTTTGCCGCCCTCGGCGGGTAAGCTCGTACGTGCGGAGGGGAGTATTCCTGCTTTCCTGCTACGGCGTACCCGTCAATACGGACCACTGCGGTCACACGAACGCAGTCTGTCCCGGGGCGTCGGCCCACGGCCTCCAGGCCGTCCGGGTGGAAGAGACCTCCGGCAGCGATGACGCTGACGAAGTGCTGAGCCATCCGCCGGAGGCGTGTTCACCATGGAAGTTTCCTGGGCCCTTTGGGTCGCGACCATTCTCGGTCTGTCCCTCCTCATCGGTGCCGATTTCTTCATCGGCCGCAAGCCGCACGACGTGTCGATCAAGGAGGCCGGCACCTGGACGGTCGTCTGGATCGTCCTCGCCGCACTCTTCGGCCTCGGCCTGTGGTTCTTCGGCACCCCCCAGGCGTCCCAGGAGTTCTTCGCGGGCTTCATCACCGAGAAGTCGCTGAGCGTCGACAACCTCTTCGTCTTCGTCCTGATCATGGCGAAGTTCGCGGTGCCGTCCCACCTCCAGCAGCGCGTGCTGCTCATCGGCGTACTGATCGCCCTGGTCCTGCGCGCGGTCTTCATCGCCGCCGGCGCCGCGATCATCGCCAGCTTCTCCTGGGTCTTCTACATCTTCGGTGCGTTCCTGATCTACACCGCGTGGAAGCTGATCCAGGAGGCCCGCAAGGACGAGGACGACGAGGAGTTCGAGGAGAACCGTCTCCTCAAGTCCGTCGAGAAGAAGTTCGGCGTCGCCGACCAGTACCACGGCACCAAGCTCTTCATCGTCAACAACGGCAAGCGCGTGCTGACCCCCCTGATGGTCGTCATGCTCGCCATCGGCACCACCGACGTGCTGTTCGCCCTGGACTCCATCCCGGCGATCTTCGGCCTCACCCAGGACCCGTACATCGTCTTCACGGCCAACGCCTTCGCCCTCATGGGCCTGCGCCAGCTGTACTTCCTCATCGGCGGCCTGCTGAAGAAGCTGGTCCACCTCAGCTACGGCCTGTCGATCATCCTGGGCTTCATCGGCATCAAGCTGGTGCTGCACGCCCTGCACGAGAACGGCGTCCACGTTCCGGTGATCTCGATCCCGGTCTCCCTCGGCGTCATCTGCGGTGTCCTGGTCATCACCACGATCACCAGCCTGATGGCCTCCAAGAAGCAGGCGGCGGCCGAGACCGCCGCCCGCCCGGAGAACGTCGACGCGTAACCGGATCGAAGGACCTACGCGGGGGCGGCCGTTTCGGCCGCCCCCGTTTCCGTCGCCCCCGTTCCCGTCGTCCGGCCCGCGGCCGCCCGCTTCGACACGGCCGCCGGACCGGTCTCCGGCAGCACCGCGAAACAGACCAGGCTGACGAGGGCGATCCCGGTCAGGTACAGCGCGACGCCCCACGGCGGACCGGAACCGTCCGCCAGCGCCGTCGCCACGATCGGGGTCAGCGCCCCGCCCAGCACCCCGCCCAGGTTGTAGCCGACGGCCGCGCCCGTGCAGCGGATCCGTGGCGCGTACAGCTCGGGCAGGTACGCGGCCACCACCGAGAACATCGTCACCATGCCCACCAGCGCCCCGACGAAGCCCACCGTCATCAGCAGCGGATCGGCCGTCCGCAACAGCGCCACCAGCGGGAACATCCACACCACGCAGATCGTGCACCCGATCAGGCACAGCGGCCGCCGCCCGTATCGGTCGCCGAGCACCGCGGCCAGCGGGGTCACCAGGCCCATGACCGCGACCGCGACCATGATGCAGGCCAGCATCGCCGTGCGGCCCACCGCGAGGTGGTCGGTGGCGTAGGCGAGGGACCAGGTGGTGACCGCGTAGAAGGCGGCGTACCCGATCGCGAGCGCCCCGCCGGTCAGCAGGAGCAGCCGCCAGTGGCCCCGGAAGACCTCGGCCAGCGGGGCCTCGGCGCGCCGGTCCGTCGCGGCGAGCGCCCGGAACTGCGGGGTCTCCTCCACCGAGCGGCGCAGCCACAGCCCGGCCAGCGCCAGCACCCCGGCCGCCCAGAACGGCACCCGCCACCCCCAGGCGGTGAACTGGGCGTCGGTCAGTGACGCGGACAGCCCCAGCATCAGGCCGTTGGCGAGCAGGAAGCCCACCGGCGGGCCCATCTGCGGGAAGCTCGACCACAGCCCGCGCCGCTCCTCGGGGGCGTGTTCGGCGGTCAGCAGGACGGCGCCGCCCCACTCCCCGCCCAGCCCGAGGCCCTGGAGGAAGCGCAGCAGGAGCAGGAGGACGGGCGCGGCCATGCCGATCGAGCCGTACGAGGGCACGCAGCCGACGGCCACCGTGGCGAGGCCGGTGAGCAGGAGGGAGGCGAGCAGCACCGGGCGCCTGCCGTAGCGGTCGCCGATGTGGCCGAAGGCCGCCGAGCCGAGCGGGCGGGCCAGGAAGCCGACGCCGAAGGTGCCGAAGGCGGCGAGGGTGCCGGCGAGCGGGGAGAAGGAGGGGAAGAAGAGCGGGCCGAGCACGAGGGCGGCGGCCGTTCCGTACACGAAGAAGTCGTAGAACTCGATCGCGGTCCCGGCGAGCGAGGCCGTGGCCAGCCGCAGCATGCCGGGCCCGGCGCAGGCGTCGGCCCCGGCTGACGGGGTCTCGGGCGGCACGTCGGGGGAAGGTGCGGAGGAAGGGGCGGGGGCGGCGGAGGCCAGGGGCGGGGACGGGTCGTGTGGCATGCCGCACCAACTACCCGTTCCCCGCCGCTCAGGGCGTGGGTTCGGTCGCAAGCGACCGGAAGGAGTGTGTCGCGCCCGGAAGTTGACGCGTTGCGGTGCCTACCAGCCGCGCTCGCGCCATTCGGCCAGGTGGGGACGCTCGGCGCCGAGGGTGGTGTCGTTGCCGTGGCCCGGGTAGACCCAGGTCTCGTCCGGCAGCTGCTCGAAGATCTTGTGCTGCACGTCGTCGATCAGGCTGGCGAAGGCCTTCGGGTCGTCGTGGGTGTTCCCGACGCCGCCCGGGAAGAGGCAGTCGCCGGTGAACACGTGCGGGTGGCCGTGCGGGTCGTCGTAGACCAGCGCGATCGAGCCGGGGGTGTGTCCGACCAGGTGGCGGGCGGTCAGGGAGACCCGCCCGACGGTGATGGTGTCCCCGTCGGCGACGAGCACGTCGGTCGCCACGGGGATGCCCTCGGCGTCGTAGGCGCCCGCGTAGGTGCGCGCGCCGGTCGCCTCGACGACCTCCGCGAGGGCGCCCCAGTGGTCGCCGTGCTGGTGGGTGGTGACCACGGACGTGATGCCGTCGTCGCCGATCAGGCTGAGCAGGGCTTCCGGCTCGGCGGCGGCGTCGATGAGCAGCTGCTCGTCGGTGGCGCGGCAGCGCAGCAGGTAGGCGTTGTTGTGCATCGGGCCCACCGCGACCTTGGAAATCATCAGGTCCGCGAGTTCGTGCACGTCGGCGGGACCGCCGACCTTGACCTCTCCGGTGTACGTCATGTCTTGATCCTAGAGCGGGGGGAGCGTGGGGAGGGGGCCGCCGGAGGTGGTCAGGGAGGCGCCCTTGTCGCCGCGGCCGGCCAGCCAGGCCAGCAGTCCCGCGGCGGTGCCGGAGACGGTCACGGCGGGGTCCCCGGCGGACCCGGTGCGCCGGCGCCGGCCGTCGGTCGCGACGAGGGCCACCGGCGGCACCTCGGGGCGGCCGGACCAGCGGTCGGCGAGGAAGTCGATCTCGCGCTCGGTGAACTCGTCCGGGAGGTCGGAGAGCTCGTAGCCGATGTTCAGGTCGACGTGGTGCAGATCGACCTCGACCCAGCGCCGGAAGGGCACGTTGGCGGCGAGGTCCGTGACGCCGTTGCGCAGCTCGACCGTGCGCGACCAGTCCTGGTCGGGCTCGGTGGTGGCCATGAAGCGGGCCGCGGAATCACGGAGGTCCGTCAGGTGTTCTTCGAGGGTGCGGCCGGCGTCGCGCTCGATGTCGGCGTCGCGGGCGGTGGCGCTCTCGTACATCGGGCGTCCCTCGAAGACGTTGACGAGCGCGTCCGCGTTGCGTGCGAGGTGGGCCAGGATGTGGCCGCGGGTCCAGCCCGGGAGGTGTGACTCCTCGGCGAGGGCTGCGTTGTCCAGTTTCGCGACAGCGGTCAGCAGCCGGTCCGTGGCTTCACGTACAGATCGCAGGTCGTGCACATGATCAGTCATGACGGCGAGCCTAGTGGCTCACCGGGCGCGGCCACACGATTGGGTGAAGCGGTCTGCGGAGTGCCGTAAATCGAATGTGCGTGCTATACGCTCGGAAGTCCAAGGACCCAGTCCATCGCAGAGGCGCCCCCCATACCCTGGGACGGGGGCCCGTGCCCCCGCTCTCTCAAGAAAGGTGCGGACCGGCGTGACCGACCGTCTCATCGTTCGTGGCGCTCGCGAGCACAACCTGAAGAACGTCTCGCTCGACCTGCCCCGCGACTCACTCATCGTCTTCACCGGACTCTCCGGGTCGGGCAAGTCGTCCCTGGCCTTCGACACGATCTTCGCCGAGGGCCAGCGCCGCTACGTCGAGTCGCTCTCGTCGTACGCCCGCCAGTTCCTCGGGCAGATGGACAAGCCCGACGTCGACTTCATCGAGGGCCTCTCCCCGGCCGTCTCGATCGACCAGAAGTCGACCTCGCGCAACCCGCGCTCGACCGTGGGCACCATCACCGAGGTCTACGACTACCTCCGCCTCCTCTTCGCCCGCATCGGCAAGCCGCACTGCCCCGAGTGCCGCCGTCCCATCTCGCGCCAGTCGCCGCAGGCGATCGTCGACAAGGTCCTCGCGCTCCCCGAGGGCAGCCGCTTCCAGGTGCTCTCGCCGCTGGTGCGCGAGCGCAAGGGCGAGTTCGTCGACCTCTTCTCCGACCTACAGACCAAGGGCTACAGCCGGGCGCGCGTGGACGGGGAGACCATCCAGCTCTCCGAGCCGCCCACGCTGAAGAAGCAGGAGAAGCACACCATCGAGGTGGTCATCGACCGCCTCACCGTCAAGGAGAGCGCCAAGCGCCGGCTCACCGACTCCGTGGAGACCGCCCTCGGCCTCTCCGGCGGCATGGTGATCCTGGACTTCGTCGACCTCGCCGAGGACGACCCCGAGCGTGAGCGGATGTACTCCGAGCACCTCTACTGCCCCTACGACGACCTGTCCTTCGAGGAGCTGGAGCCGCGCTCCTTCTCCTTCAACTCGCCCTTCGGCGCCTGTCCCGAGTGCACGGGTATCGGTACGCGCATGGAGGTGGACCCGGAGCTCATCGTTCCGGACGAGGACAAGTCCCTGGACGAGGGCGCGGTCTCGCCGTGGTCGCTCGGCCACACCAAGGACTACTTCCAGCGGCTGATCGGCGCGCTCGCCGGGGAACTGGGCTTCCGCACCGACATCGCGTGGGCCGGGCTGCCCGCCCGCGCGAAGAAGGCCCTGCTGTACGGGCACAAGACGCAGATCGAGGTCCGCTACCGCAACCGGTACGGACGCGAGCGGGCGTACACGACGGCCTTCGAGGGCGCCGTGCCGTTCGTCAAGCGGCGGCACGCGGAGTCGGAGAGCGACGCCAGTCGCGAGCGCTTCGAGGGCTACATGCGCGAGGTGCCCTGCCCGACCTGTGAGGGCACCCGCCTCAAGCCGATCGTGCTCGCCGTGACGGTGATGGAGAAGTCCATCGCCGAGGTCGCCGCGATGTCGATCAGCGAGTGCGCGGACTTCCTGGGGCGGATGCGCCTCGACGCCCGCGACAAGAAGATCGCCGAGCGGGTCCTCAAGGAGGTCAACGAGCGGCTCCGCTTCCTCGTGGACGTCGGTCTCGACTACCTCTCGCTCAACCGGGCCGCCGGCACGCTGTCGGGCGGCGAGGCGCAGCGCATCCGGCTCGCCACCCAGATCGGCTCCGGTCTGGTCGGCGTGCTCTACGTGCTGGACGAGCCCTCCATCGGTCTGCACCAGCGGGACAACCACCGGCTGATCGAGACCCTGGTGCGGCTGCGGGACATGGGCAACACGCTCATCGTGGTCGAGCACGACGAGGACACCATCAAGGTGGCCGACTGGGTCGTGGACATCGGTCCGGGCGCGGGCGAGCACGGCGGCAAGGTGGTGCACAGCGGTTCGCTCAAGGAGCTGCTGAAGAACACCGAGTCGATGACCGGGCAGTACCTGTCGGGCAAGAAGTCCATCGAGATCCCGGACGTGCGCCGGCCCGTGAACGGGGAGCGCAAGCTGACCGTCCACGGCGCCAAGGAGAACAACCTGCGGGACATCGACGTGTCCTTCCCGCTGGGTGTGCTGACGGCCGTGACCGGTGTCTCGGGTTCGGGCAAGTCGACGCTGGTCAACGACATCCTCTACACGCACCTGGCGCGCGAGCTGAACGGCGCCCGCTCGGTGCCGGGACGGCACACGCGGGTCGACGGTGACGACCTCGTCGACAAGGTCGTGCACGTCGACCAGTCGCCGATCGGCCGCACCCCGCGGTCCAACCCGGCCACCTACACGGGTGTCTTCGACCACGTCCGCAAGCTGTTCGCGGAGACCATGGAGGCGAAGGTGCGCGGCTATCTGCCGGGCCGCTTCTCCTTCAACGTGAAGGGCGGCCGGTGCGAGAACTGCTCCGGCGACGGCACGATCAAGATCGAGATGAACTTCCTGCCGGACGTCTACGTCCCGTGCGAGGTCTGCCACGGCGACCGGTACAACCGGGAGACGCTGGAGGTCCACTACAAGGGCAAGTCCATCGCGGAAGTCCTGAACATGCCGATCGAGGAAGCGCTGGGCTTCTTCGAGGCGGTGCCGACGATCGCGCGTCACCTCAAGACGCTCAACGAGGTCGGCCTGGGCTACGTCCGCCTCGGCCAGTCGGCGCCGACCCTGTCGGGCGGCGAGGCGCAGCGCGTGAAGCTGGCCTCCGAGCTCCAGAAGCGGTCGACGGGCCGGACGGTCTACGTGCTGGACGAGCCGACCACGGGTCTGCACTTCGAGGACATCTCGAAGCTGATCAAGGTGCTGTCGGGGCTGGTGGACAAGGGGAACTCGGTGATCGTCATCGAGCACAACCTGGACGTCATCAAGACCGCGGACTGGGTCATCGACATGGGCCCGGAGGGCGGCTACGGCGGCGGTCTGGTGGTGGCCGAAGGTACGCCGGAGGCGGTGGCCTCGGTGGGCGCCAGCCACACGGGCAAGTTCCTGCGGGACATCCTGGGCGCGGACCGGGTGTCGGACGGGGCGCCCGTGGCGCGGCCGGTGGCCAAGAAGGCTCCGGCGAAGAAGGCCCCGGCGAAGAAGGCGGCGGCCACCAAGGCCGTCGCCGCGAAGAAGGCGGCCCCGGCCAAGAAGACGACGGCCCGGGCGCGCAAGGCGTAACCGCCGAGCCGCGTTCACGCCCCACGGGAGGGTCCGGCCCATGGCCGGGCCCTCTTGCGTCGGCTCCGCTCAGGCTCCGCTCAGGAGGCGACGCCCACCGCGCGGCCGGTCCAGGCCGGATCCGTCAGGGCGGCCAGGAGGGCGTCCGCGACGTCCGCGCGCGGGATGACACGGCCGCCGCGCACGTTGGCGCCGATCGCGCGGCGGTAGGTGCCGGTGTGTGGCTTGTCCTGCAGCATCGGCGGCCGGACGACCGTCCACCGGGTACCGCTCGCGGCCATCGCCGCCTCCATGTCCGCGAGGTCCGCATAGAGGTCGCGCAGCAGTCGGCGCAACAGCGGGTAGACCACGACGCGGGTGAAGATCCCCTCGCCCTCCGGCAGCGGGCCGACGGGCGCGGCGCTCACCGCCGACAGCGGCCGTACCCCCGCCCGGTCCATGGCCGAGGCGATCGCGCCCAGGGCCGGGCCCGCGAGGGGATTCGCCCTGGCCTGCTTGTTGTTGGTCGCGCCCAGCGCGGAGACCACCGCGTCCTGCCCGCCGACCACGGCCAGCACTGCATCCGGGTCGGTCACGTCGGCCACCGTGACCACCCGCAGCCGCTCGTGCGCGGGAACCGGCAGCCGCGCCGGGTCCCGGACCACCGCGGTCACCTCGTGCCCTGCGTCGAGCGCCTGCCGGACGACCTCGCGGCCGACGCCGCCCGTGGCTCCGAACACCGTGATCTTCATCGTCGTACCCCCGCACCGAGAGGTGGGTGAGTGTTTACTCACCCCTGCTTCCGCTAGGGTGAGTGAATGCTCACCTCGAAGTCAAGCCGTCCCACCCCCGAGCGGCTGCTCGATGCCGCCGAGAAGCTGATGCGCACCAGCGGCCTGGCCAACGCCACCACCAAGGCCATCGCCCGCGAGGCCGGCTGCTCGGAGGCCGCCCTCTACAAGTACTTCGCGAACAAGGAGGAGCTGTTCGTCCGCGTGCTGCTGGAGCGCACCCCCAACGCGGGCCCGCTCATGGCCGCCCTACAGGCCGGTCCGGGGGAGCGGGGAGTCGAGGGCGGGGCCGGGGACGAGGGCGAGGAGGGGGTCGAAGAGGGGCTCGTCGCCATCGCTCGGCACGCCTCGCTCTTCTACGCCGACGCCATGCCCATGGCCGCCTCGCTCTTCGCCGAGCCCGCCCTGCTCACCCGCCACCGCGAGGGCGTCCAGGAGATCGGGGCCGGACCGCACCTGGTCCTCGACGCGCTGGCCGGCCGGCTGCGGCGCGAGCTCGACGCCGGCCGGCTGCGGCCCGACGCCGATCCGCGGGCCGCAGCGGCCCTGCTGCTCGGCGCCTGCTTCCAGCGGGCCTTCTTCCTGCACTTCTCCGGGGCCCACGTGGTCCAGCCGGTCGAGGAGTTCGCTCCGGCCGTGGCCCGCACCGTCTGGGCGGCTATTCGCTGAGCTCCGCCGCGTACGGGGGCTCCGCGCCCGCCCGCGTGCAGGTCAGGGCCGCCGCATGGGCGGCGTGGGCCAGGACCTCCGGCCAGTCCACCGGGCCGCCCGGCCGGGCGGCGAGCCGGTTCAGCAGGGCGGCGTTGACGGTGTCGCCCGCACCGATCGTGTCCACCACCGCCACCGGGTGGGCCACCGCCGAGTACTCCCCGCCCTCCCGCGTCCACGCCGTCATGCCCGCCGCGCCCCGGGTCAGCACCACCGCCGACGGCCCGGCCGCCAGCCAGTCCCCGACCCGACCGCCCAGCCAGGCCGCGTCCTCCTCCGACAGCTTGAGGACGCCCGTGTGCGGTAGCAGCCGCTCCAGGAAGCGCGCGCGGTACGCCGCCGGGTCCGCGATCAGCGCCGGCCGGATGTTCGGGTCCAGCAGGGTCAGCACCCCGCGCCGCGACTCCCGGCGCAGCAAGGCCTCGTACGCGCTCGCGCCCGGTTCCAGGACCAGCGAGCAGGTGCCGAGCGCGAGGGCCCGTACCCGGTCCGGGAGGGCGGGCGGCAGCGCGAAGAGCCGGTCCGCCGTGCCCTCGACGTAGAAGCCGTACGAGGCCGAGCCGTCCGGGGCCAGCGAGGGCACGGCGAGCGTGGTCGGCTCCGGTCCGCGCTGGACCAGCGACAGGTCCACCCCGGCGGCCCGCAGCCCGGCCAGCAGGCCCTCCCCGAAGCCGTCCGAGGAGACCCGGGAACAGAAGGCCACCTCGGCGCCGAGCCGCCCGAGCGCGAGCGCGGTGTTGTACGGTCCGCCGCCCGGCCGGGGCAGCAGCGCCCCGGGCGGCTGCGCCACGGGCACCAGGTCGATGAGGGCTTCTCCGCCGACGACGATCACGCGGGGGAAGCTACCTCATCGGACGGAGGTATCGTCGGGTGGGCCGGTGCCCCGGCCGGGTTCCGGCCCGCGCCCCGCCCCGCACCCCTTCCCCCGCGCCCGCACCTCAGGAGAACCGCATGCCCGCGCCGCAGTCGCCCGCCCGCCGTACCGTCCTCAAGGGCGCCGCCGCGCTCGCCGGGGCCGCGGGCGCCGGAGCGACCCTCGCGGCCTGCTCCACCGAAACCAACAGCGGCGGTCACACCCCCGCCACGCCCACCGCGCCGGTGGACCTGGGCGCCGCGGCCGATGTCCCCGTGGGCGGCGCGAAGCTGTACCGGGAGGACAAGCTGATCGTCAGCTGCCCGGCGGAGGGCCAGTACAAGGCCTTCAGTGCCCAGTGCACGCACGCCGGCTGCGTCCTGGACAAGATCGTCGAGGGCGAGGGGAACTGCCCCTGCCACGGCAGCCGTTTCGACGTGAACACGGGCAAGGTCCTGCGCGGCCCGGCCGGCGCCCCGTTGCCCGCCGTCCCGGTCCGGGCCGAGAACGGCAAGCTCGTCGCGGGCTGACCCGCGCCCGCGACCGGACCCGCGACTGGACCGCGACCGAACCCGCGACCGCACCCGGACGTCAGTCCCAGTCCCAGGCGATCCCGAGGATCCCGCGCCGCACGGACTGCTCCACCAGGTGGACCGCCCGGTGCCGGCCGCTGGGCGTCAGGTCCGCGAGGCCGGTCCGCGGGGCCTGGGGCCCGCCCCGGGCGAAGCGTCGGCAGCGCACCGGCAGGGCCGCCTCGTCGAAGCTGACCTGGAGCATGTACTGGCCGCCGGCGTAGCTGAACCCGCGCACGTACTCGCCGCTGCGGGCTCCGGTGCCGTCCTCGATCCCGTAGCCGAAGACGTGGGTGTCCCCGCGCCGCAGCCGCGCGTCGAAGAGCAGCTCGGCGACCACCACCCCGGACTCGGGGTGGCAGCGCACCCGGCCCGTGCGGCAGTTCTCGTACGCCGTCACGCGCATCCGGGACACGTCGCAGCCGGGGTCGCCGTGGTGGACGGCCAGGTAGCGGTCGACGCCGTCGCGGTGCGCCCGGACGATCTGCTGCGACTCGCGGACCCGTAGCTCGCCCGCCGGTCCGATGCGGACCCGCTCGTGGTGGCCGACCGAGTGCAGCCCGCCGTCCGGCGGGAGGTCCATCCCGTCCAGCAGCTGTTCCACCGTCCCGCCCAAGCTGAACAGGGCCCGGTACGAGCGGGTGGGCGGGCGCGCGGGCCCGGGCCCGGGATCCTGGGCGGCCAGCAGGCGCAGGAGGGCGCCGTCGGGCAGTTCCAGGATCCGCTCCAGGGCGCTGACCGCCCGCAGCGACTCCGGGTGACGCGGCCGCCGGGCGCCCTGCTGCCAGTAACTGAGGCTGGTGACACCGACCTTGATGCCCTGGGTCGCGAGCCGGTGCTGCACCCGGTGCAGGGGCAGACCGCGCGCGGCGAGGGCGGTGCGCAGGGCGAGGTGGAAGGGGCCGCCGCGCAGCAACTGGCCGAGTTCCGTCGTGTCCTCGGTCGGTCGCACGGCGACTCCTTCGTGAACGTTCACACGGGCCGGCGCGGGGGATCGCGGCGGCGGCTCCGGGGGACCAGGTGACACGGCAGTAACCGTTCACACCGCAGCCCCACCGTTCACACAGCAATGTCACCGCGTATTGAAGCGTGTTGACCTGATCGCGACAACTCCCTGATGCTCCTGAACAGCGTCCGGACGCGCTCCTCCACCCCCCACACCCCACACCGGGAGGAACGCGATGCGCAACCGAAACCGGCGGCATTCCCCAGCCGCCTGCTTCACCGCCGTGCTCACCGCTCTGCTGTTCGCCCTGCCCCTCGGCGCCGGCACCGCCGCCGCTGCCGAGGTCGGCACCGATTCCGCCCTCGCCGCCAAGCGCCTGAACATCACCATGCAGGCCCAGACGAAGACCAACTGGTGCTGGGCCGCCGGCGGCAACACCATCGCCACCTGGTTCGGCCGGAACTACAGCCAGAACCAGTTCTGCAACGCCGCCTTGGGCCGCCAGCAAGGCAGCGAATGCCCCAACAACCAGGCCACCCTGGGCAACGTCCAGACCGGACTGCGCTGGGCCGGCATCAACCCCGGCTCGTACGTCAACGGCTGGCTCCAGTACTCCACCGTCCAGACCGAGATCAACGCCGACCGGCCGATCGAGACCCGCATCCAGTGGTCGAACGGGGGCGGCCACATGCACGTCGTCTACGGCTACGACGCCGCGAGCAACTGGGTCTACTGGGGCGACCCCTGGCCCTCCAGCGACCGCTACAACTGGGCCTCGCACGCCTGGTACGTGAACAACAGCACCTTCTCCTGGACCCACTCCCTCTACCGGATCGGGGCGTGACCGCCATGACCCTGCGCGCCGCCACCGCCGCTGCAGCCGCGGTCCTCGCCACCACCGCCCTCCTCGGCCTCGCCCCGCAGGCCACCGCGGCTCCCGGGGGCCCGGTGCCGCAGCCACATGCCGCCACCGCCGAGAACAAGGCCGCCGCCGCGCAGGCGGCCACCGCCCCCGACACCCTGGCCACCCTCTCCCGCTTCTTCGCCCGGGACGGCAAGGTCTCCCGCACGGCCGCGCAGCCCCGGATCGAGGGCGAGGCGATACCGGTCAACCACCTCTCCCCGGAGTTCGTCGCGGGCAGAGCGGGCGCACCCGTCGCCCGCCTGGAGTTCCTCGCCAGCAAGGCCGTCTCCTCCGACGGGCAGCAGGCCGCGCTGTGGACCGCGCGGACGGAGGTCGGCTGGCAGGTCGTGAACATCGCCACCGGCGACGACGAGTTCCGCTACGCGCAGCTGGGCGCGGCGAAACTCCCCGGGGGGACGGTGTTCCGGGAGCCGCAGATCGACGCCTGGTACGTGGCCGGGGGCAGCCGGGTGCTGCCGCTGGACGAGGACGCCGTGCGCGCCGTGGGTGCGGGGGGCACGACGCTCGGCGCCTACCGGGCGCGGGTCGCCAAGGCGTACGGGGACAAGCTCCCCGGCTCCCCGTACGCGGAGGGCGGCATGGCGGGTGGCTACGCCGAAGCGTCGGCCTCGGCCTCGGCCGGGGACGGCGTGGCGTCGGTCGCCGGCAGCACGGGGGCGCTCGCGCTGGGCGGGGCCGGTGTGCTGCTCGCCCTGCGGCGGCGCCGGGGCGTAGCCGCGGGGTAGCCCCCGCACCCGCAGGGTCCGGCTACGGCCGGAGGCCGGGCCCTGCGGGCGGCTCTCCCCGCCCCGCCCTTTCGCCGTTTCCCGGGGCTCCGCCCCGGACCCCGCGCCTCAAACGCCGGCGGGGCTGGATTGCCCGGGCCCGCGCCTCAAACGCCGGCGGGGCTGAGAGAGCGGAGCCCGGATGGCCCGCGGGGGCGCCGTCCGGATCCGCAGGCCGCGTCGGAGGCGTACGGTCGGTTGTCGGTGCGCGCCAGTAGGGTGGTTGGCATGGCCGACCCTTCCAGTTACCGCCCCGAGCCGGGACAGATTCCGGACTCCCCCGGGGTCTACAAGTTCCGCGACGAGCACCGCCGGGTGATCTACGTCGGGAAGGCCAAGAGCCTGCGCCAACGCCTGGCCAGCTACTTCCAGGACATCGCCGGCCTGCACCCCCGTACCGCCACCATGGTCACCACGGCCGCCTCCGTCGAGTGGACCGTGGTGTCCACCGAGGTCGAGGCGCTCCAGCTGGAGTACTCGTGGATCAAGGAGTTCGACCCCCGGTTCAACGTCAAGTACCGGGACGACAAGAGCTACCCCTCCCTCGCCGTCACCCTCAATGAGGCGTACCCGCGGGTCCAGGTCATGCGCGGACCCAAGAAGAAGGGCGTGCGCTACTTCGGCCCGTACGGGCACGCCTGGGCGATCCGCGAGACCGTCGACCTGATGCTCCGGGTGTTCCCGGTGCGGACCTGCTCGGCGGGCGTGTTCAAGCGTTCCGCCCAGATCGGCCGCCCCTGCCTGCTCGGCTACATCGGCAAGTGCTCCGCCCCCTGCGTCGGCAAGGTCACCCCCGAGGAGCACCGCGAACTGGCCGAGGACTTCTGCGACTTCATGGCCGGCCGCACCGGCACCTACCTCTCCCGGCTGGAGAAGGAGATGCACGCGGCGGCCGAGGAGATGGAGTACGAGAAGGCCGCCCGGCTGCGCGACGACATCGGGGCGCTGCGCCGGGCGATGGAGAAGAACGCCGTGGTGCTCGCCGACGCCACCGACGCCGACCTGATCGCCGTGGCCGAGGACGAGCTCGAAGCCGCGGTGCAGATCTTCCACGTCCGCGGCGGTCGGGTCCGCGGCCAGCGCGGCTGGGTCACCGACAAGGTCGAGGCCGTCGACACGGCCGGGCTCGTCGAGCACGCCCTCCAGCAGCTGTACGGCGAGGAGAAGGGCGAGGCCGTGCCCAAGGAGGTGCTGGTGCCGGCCCTCCCCGAGGACACGCCGACAGTGAACCAGTGGCTGGCCGAGCGCCGGGGGTCCCAGGTCAGCCTGCGGATACCGCAGCGCGGCGACAAGAAGGCCCTGATGGAGACCGTCCACCGCAACGCGCTGCAGTCCCTCGCCCTGCACAAGACCAAGCGCGCCAGCGACCTCACCACCCGCTCCCGGGCCCTGGAGGAGATCGCCGAGGCGCTGGACCTCGACAGCGCCCCGCTGCGCATCGAGTGCTTCGACATCTCCCACCTGCAAGGTGACGACGTCGTCGCGTCGATGGTCGTCTTCGAGGACGGGCTGGCCCGCAAGAGCGAGTACCGGCGCTTCCAGATCAAGTCCTTCGAGGGGCAGGACGACGTCCGCTCCATGCACGAGGTGGTCTCCCGGCGCTTCCGCCGCTACCTCCAGGAGAAGCTCAAGACGGGCGAGTGGGCCCCCGAGGACGACGGCGATGCCGGACCGGTGCCCGAGGACGACGGGCGGCCCAAGCGGTTCGCGTACCCGCCCCAGCTCGTCGTGGTCGACGGCGGGCAGCCGCAGGTCGCCGCCGCCAAGCGGGCCCTGGAGGAGCTCGGCATCGACGACGTCGCCGTGTGCGGTCTCGCCAAGCGGCTGGAGGAGGTCTGGCTGCCCGGCGAGGACGACCCGATCGTGCTGCCGCGCACCAGCGAGGGCCTCTACCTGCTCCAGCGGGTACGTGACGAAGCCCACCGGTTCGCCATCCAGTACCAGCGCAGCAAGCGCGGCAAGCGCCTGAAATCCGGCCCGCTGGACGAGGTGCCCGGCCTCGGCGAGAGCCGCAAGCAGGCCCTGGTCAAGCACTTCGGTTCGGTGAAGAAGCTGAAACAGGCGACAATCGACCAGATCTGCGAGGTCCCGGGCATAGGTCGGAAGACGGCCGAGACCGTGGCCGCGGCCCTCGCCCAGGCGGTTCCCGCTGGTCCTGCCGTCAATACGGCCACAGGAGAGATCATTGAGGATGAGACCCCCGCGCCCGCGGGAGCATCGTCCGAACGGGGGACCGAGCAATGACCGAGCACGAGACCGCGCACGACCGAGACGGAGCACAGGTGAGTACGGGCACGACAGTGGAGCCCGGCGAGACCGCCGAGGCGGCCATCCCCGAGCTGGTGATCATCTCCGGCATGTCCGGGGCCGGCCGCAGTACGGCGGCGAAGTGTCTGGAGGACCTCGGCTGGTTCGTCGTCGACAACCTCCCGCCGGCCCTGATCCCGACCATGGTCGAGCTCGGCGCCCGCTCCCAGGGCAACGTGGCGCGCATCGCCGTCGTCGTCGACGTCCGAGGTCGCCAGTTCTTCGACGCCCTGCGCGAGTCCCTCGCCGACCTCGACAGCAAGGGCGTCACCCGCCGCATCGTCTTCCTGGAGTCCTCTGACGACGCGCTGGTCCGCCGCTTCGAGTCGGTCCGCCGCCCGCACCCGCTCCAGGGCGACGGGCGCATCACCGACGGCATCGCCGCCGAGCGCGACCTGCTGCGCGAGCTGCGCGGCGACGCCGACCTGGTGATCGACACCTCCAGCCTGAACGTGCACGAGCTGCGCGCGAAGATGGACGCCCAGTTCGCCGGGGACGAGGAGCCCGAGCTGCGGGCCACCGTCATGTCCTTCGGCTACAAGTACGGCCTCCCCGTCGACGCCGACCTGGTCGTCGACTGCCGCTTCATCCCCAACCCGCACTGGGTTCCGGAGCTGCGCCCCTTCACCGGGCTCAACGAGGAGGTGTCGGGGTACGTCTTCAGCCAGCCCGGCGCCAAGGAGTTCCTCGACCGCTACACCGAGCTGCTCCAGCTCATCGCCACCGGCTACCGCCGCGAGGGCAAGCGCTACGTGACCATCGCGGTCGGCTGCACGGGCGGCAAGCACCGCAGCGTGGCCATGTCCGAGAAGCTCGCCGCCCGCCTCGCCTCCGAGGGAGTCGAGACCGTCGTAGTCCACCGGGACATGGGGCGCGAGTGACTGCTCGGACCCCGCGGCTGAGCCGCCTGCGCCGCCTCACCCCGGGCCGGGGCGAGGACGGCGCGGGCCGCTCCGGCCGCTCCGGCCGCCGGCGCGGCGCCACGCCCAAGGTGGTGGCGCTCGGCGGCGGCCAGGGCCTGTCGGCCTCCCTCGCCGCACTGCGCCGGATCACCGGTGACCTCACCGCCGTGGTCACCGTGGCCGACGACGGCGGTTCCAGCGGCCGGCTCAGGGAGGAGCTCGGCGTGCTCCCGCCCGGCGACCTGCGCAAGGCGCTGGCCGCGCTCTGCGGTGACGACGACTGGGGCCAGACCTGGGCCCGGGTCATCCAGCACCGCTTCCAGTCCGAGGGCGATCTCCACGGGCACGCCGTCGGCAACCTGCTGATCGTCGCCCTGTGGGAACAGCTCGGCGACCCCGTCCAGGCCCTCGACCTGGTCGGCAAGCTGCTCGGGGCCCACGGCCGCGTCCTGCCGATGTCGGCGGTGCCGCTGGAGCTGCAGGCCCTGGTCCGAGGGCACGACCCGGCCCGCCCCGAGGACGTGGACACCGTCCGCGGGCAGGCCACGGTGGCGCTGACCCCGGGCGAGGTGCTCTCCGTACAGGTGGTGCCGAGCGATCCGCCGGCCGTGCCGGAGGCCGTGGCCGCGGTCCTGGACGCCGACTGGGTGGTGCTCGGTCCGGGGTCCTGGTTCTCGTCGGTCATTCCGCACCTGCTGGTGCCGGAACTGCTGGACGCGCTGATGGAGACGAAGGCCCGGCGGGTCCTCTCGCTGAACCTCGCGCCGCAGCCCGGCGAAACAGAGGGCTTCTCTCCGCAGCGTCATTTGGAGGTTTTGGCCCGACACGCCCCTAAACTCGCCCTGGACGTGGTGCTGGCCGACGAGGCCGCCGTGCCCGACCGCGAGTCCCTCGCCGATGCCGCGAAACGGTTCGGTGCCGCGGTCGAGCTGGCGCCCGTGGCCAGGCAGGACGGTTCTCCGAAGCACGACCCGGAGCTGCTGGCCGCCGCGTACGACCGTATTTTTCGGATGCATGGAAGGATCGGCCCATGGCGATGACGCCTGCGGTGAAGGATGAGATCTCCCGCCTGCCCGTCACCCGGACCTGCTGCAGGAAGGCGGAGGTCTCGGCGATCCTTCGGTTCGCGGGCGGGCTGCACCTGGTGAGCGGCCGCATCGTCATCGAGGCGGAGCTGGACACGGGGATCGCCGCCAGACGCCTGCGCAAGGACATCCTGGAGATCTTCGGCCATTCCTCGGACCTCGTGGTGATGGCCCCCGGCGGGCTGCGCCGCGGCAGCCGCTACGTGGTCCGCGTCGTGGCCGGCGGTGACCAGCTGGCGCGCCAGACGGGCCTCGTGGACGGCCGCGGACGCCCCATCCGGGGGCTTCCCCCGCAGGTGGTCTCCGGGGCGACCTGCGACGCGGAGGCGGCCTGGCGCGGCGCCTTCCTGGCCCACGGCTCGCTCACCGAGCCGGGTCGGTCCTCCTCCCTGGAGGTCACCTGCCCCGGCCCGGAGGCCGCCCTGGCCCTGGTGGGTGCCGCCCGCAGGCTGTCCATCGCGGCCAAGGCGCGCGAGGTGCGCGGAGTGGACCGGGTCGTGGTCCGCGACGGCGACGCGATCGGGGCGCTGCTGACCCGGCTCGGCGCGCACGAGTCGGTCCTGGCCTGGGAGGAGCGGCGGATGCGGCGCGAGGTGCGCGCCACCGCCAACCGCCTGGCCAACTTCGACGACGCCAACCTGCGCCGCTCGGCGCGGGCCGCGGTGGCCGCCGGAGCCCGCGTGCAGCGCGCGCTGGAGATCCTCGGCGAGGAGGTCCCCGAGCACCTGGCCGCGGCCGGCCGGCTGCGCATGGAGCACAAGCAGGCCTCCCTGGAGGAGCTGGGCGCGCTCGCCGACCCGCCGCTGACCAAGGACGCGGTCGCCGGCCGGATCCGACGCCTGCTGGCGATGGCCGACAAGCGGGCCCAGGACCTCGGTATCCCGGGCACCGAGTCGAACCTCGACCTCAGCGAAGAGATGGCCGACAACATGGCCGGTTAGTCCGTCCCGTACGGCTGAAGGGGCTCGCACGATCACTCGTGCGGGCCCCTTTGCCGCACGCCCCATTGACATGAGCATGGGCCGGTCTTGAGTCTGGCGTCCGAACGCTTTCGTGGCAGACGACGCCCAGGGGGGCACATGAGTCACCGCGCGAGATCGATCCTCGCCGCAAGCGCACTCGTCTTCGGAACCACACTCGCCGTGCTACCCGCCGCGGCCCAGGCCCAGCCGGGACCCGGCGCCGCATCCGGCGCCGACGAGGTACGCGTCTACGACGCCGACATCACCCGGGAGCAGGTCCCGCTGGTCCTCGCCGCGGGGCAGGACGCGCACGAGCTCACCGAACGGGCCCCGGAGACCGGCACCGCCCGCGTCGAGCTCTTCCTCAGCGGCGGCCAGGCCGAGGAACTCGCGGCCCAGGGCGTCAAGCTGGCCGAGCGCAAGGTCCCCGCCCAGGGCCTGGCCCGTGCCAAGGCCGCCGGGGACGGGGTGTTCCGTCCGTACAGCGGCAAGGGCGGTCTCCAGGAGGAGATCCTGCGGACCGCGCAGGAGAACCCGGGGCTCACCAAGGTCGTCTCCATCGGCAAGACCGTCCAGGGCAAGGACATCCTCGCCCTGAAGGTCAGCAAGAACGCCAAGAAGACCAAGGACGGTGACAAGCCGTCGGTCCTCTACATGTCCAACCAGCACGCCCGTGAGTGGATCACCCCCGAGATGACCCGGCGGCTGATGCACCACACGCTCGACAACTACGGCAAGGACCCGCGGATCACCAAGCTGGTGGACTCCAGCGAGCTGTGGTTCCTGCTCTCCGCCAACCCGGACGGGTACGACTACACGCACGCGGCCGACGGCCAGCGGCTGTGGCGCAAGAACCTGCGCGACAACAACGGTGACGGGAAGACCGGCCCCGGCGACGGGGTCGACCTCAACCGGAACTTCGCCTTCAAGTGGGGCTACGACAACGAGGGCTCCTCGCCGACCCAGGCGAACGAGACCTACCGGGGCCCGAGCGCCTCCTCCGAGCCCGAGACCGTCGCCCTCGACCGCTTCGAGAAGCGCATCGGCTTCGAGTACGCCGTCAACTACCACTCCGCCGCCGAACTGATCCTCTACGGCGTGGGCTGGCAGGTCGCCACCCCCACCCCCGACGACGTCGCCTACAAGGCGCTCGCCGGCACCCCGGAGAACCCCGCCGTCCCGGGCTACTACCCGCAGGTCTCCTCCGAGCTCTACACCACCAACGGCGAGGCCGACGGCCACGCCTCCAACGTCAACGGCACCATGATGTTCACGCCGGAGATGACCACCTGCCAGACCGCCTCGGCGAGCGACCCGAACGACCAGTGGCAGCCCGAGGACTGCGCCTCCGGCTTCAACTTCCCGGACGACGAGAAGCTCATCCAGGCGGAGTTCGCCAAGAACGTCCCCTTCGCCCTCTCCGTCGGCGAGAGCGCCGCGCACCCGGACCGCCCGTCCTCCTCGGTCGGCCTGAGCGCCGCGGACTTCACCGTGGACGCCTTCGCCACGTCCTACGCCGCCCGCGGCGAGGACCAGACGGTCTCCGTCACGGCCCGCAAGGCGCTGAAGGACAAGGAACTCAACTTCCGGATCAACGGCGGCCGCACGCACGACGAGGACCTGCGGCCCTGGAAGGGCGGCGAGGTCTACGGCGGCGACGACAACAACTGGTTCGACGAGTACCGCGCCGAGGTCGACGGCGCGAAGCCCGGTGACAAGGTCGAGGTCTGGTTCACCGGCCGCGACCGCTCCGGCAAGCAGGTCTCCAGCGAGCACTTCACGTACACGGTGGCCGAGCGGCCGCGCGCGGACGTCCTGGTGATCGCGGAAGAGGGGGCCAAGGCCCAGCACGCCCAGACCTACGTCGACGCCCTGCGCGCCAACGGCAAATCCGCGGCGGTCTGGGACGTCGCCGTCCAGGGCGCCCCGCACCACCTCGGCGTCCTCTCCCACTTCGGTACGGCCGTCCACTACACGGGGGCCAAGACCCCCGGCGGCGACACCCAATTGGCGGTGCGCGACTTCCTGAACGAGGGCGGCAAGCTGATCGAGGCCGGCGAGCTGGCGGGTGGCAACGCCCAGGTCGGCCGCGCCGTGACCAACGACTTCAGCCAGTACTGGCTCGGTGCGTACAGCCGGACGAGCACCGCCGGAGCCACCGGCTTCGCCGGCGCCGGCGCCCTGAACGGCGCCCGGGGCAACGTCGGGGACGCCGCGGGCAACCCGCTGAACGCCCCCGGCGGGTACACCGTGACCTCCGAGACGCTGGCGCCCGCACAGTTCCCGCAGTTCAAGAGCGCCCAGGCGGGAGCCTTCACCGGGGTCGTGAACCCGTACGCCCCCTACGCCGGCACCGGCATGGCCGCGGCCCTGCACGCCGACGACGACTGGAAGCGCCTCGTCCGCACGATCGACCTCACCGGGGTCACCGCGGCCGACCAGCCGCAGCTGAAGCTGGCGCTCAACTGGAACGTCGAGGAGGGCTACGACCACGCCGCGCTGGAGGCCCGGACCGCCGGCGGCGACGACTGGACCACCCTGCCGGACGCGGGCGGCCTGAGCAGCTCCGCCGTCCCCGAGGAATGCGCGGCCGGGTTCTTCGTCAACGGACACCCGTTCCTGCGCCACTACCTCACGCTCGGCGCCGCCGGCTGCACCCCGCAGGGCACCAGCGGCACGTGGAACAGCTTCACCGGCTCCTCCGGCGGCTGGAAGCAGGTCTCCTTCGATCTGAGCGCCTACGCCGGCAAGAGCGTTGAGCTCTCGCTCTCCTACATCACCGACCCGGGCTCGGGCGGCCGCGGCGTCTTCGCGGACGAGGCCCGCCTCTCCGTCAAGGGCGCGGACCAGCCCGTAGAGGGATTCGAGACGTCCCTCGGAGCCTGGACGGCACAGACCGCACCGGCCGGAAGTCCCGAGGTTCCCGGCGAATGGGCCCGGTCCGGGGAACTGTTCAAGTCCTACGCTGCGGTCACCACGCGTGACACGGTGTTGCTGGGCTTCGGCCTGGAGCACATGCCCACCGCGGCGGACCGTGCCCTACTCATCGGTAAGGCGCTGCGCACACTGCACCGCTGATCGGAGCCCCGGTCGTCACTCACCCTGAGTGACGGGGGTCGAAGTTCGAAGGTCCCGTTCCGGAGTGTCCGGAACGGGACCCTCGCGGGAATACCCCCGGGAAGTAGGGGGAGTGTCAGGCCCCGACCGATGTCACCCAAAAGCTCACGGAGGGGTAGGGTCGTAATCGGTCGGGGACATCCCATACAGCTCGCCGGCGCTCTTACCGGCGCACCAACGAGGAGATCGGTTCGTGACGATCCGCGTAGGCATCAACGGTTTTGGCCGAATTGGCCGTAACTATTTCCGGGCGCTCCTGGAGCAGGGAGCGGACATCGAGATCGTCGGTGTCAACGACCTGACTGACAACGCGACCCTGGTGCATCTGCTCAAGTACGACACCATCCTGGGCCGTCTCAAGGCCGAGGTCTCCCACACCGACGACAGCATCACCGTCGGTGGCCAGACCTTCAAGACCTTCGCAGAGCGTGACCCCGCCAACCTCCCCTGGGGCGAGCTGGGCGCCGACATCGTCATCGAGTCGACCGGCATCTTCACGAAGAAGGCCGACGCCGCCAAGCACATCGCCGCGGGCGCGAAGAAGGTCCTCATCTCGGCTCCGGCCAAGGACGAGGACATCACCATCGTGATGGGCGTCAACCACGACAAGTACGACGCGGCCAACCACCACGTCATCTCCAACGCCTCCTGCACCACCAACTGTGTGGCGCCGATGGCCAAGGTCCTCGACGAGAACTTCGGCATCGTCAAGGGCATGATGACGACGGTCCACGCGTACACGAACGACCAGCGCATCCTGGACTTCCCGCACTCGGACCTGCGTCGCGCCCGCGCCGCCGCCGAGAACATCATCCCGACCTCCACCGGTGCCGCGAAGGCGACCGCGCTGGTCCTCCCGCAGCTCAAGGGCAAGCTGGACGGCATCGCCATGCGCGTCCCGGTCCCGACCGGCTCGGTGACCGACCTGGTGCTGGAGCTCTCCCGCGAGACCACGGTGGAAGAGATCAACGCGGCCTTCCAGAAGGCTTCGGAGGGGCAGCTCAAGGGCATCCTCGACTACACCGAGGACGCGATCGTCTCTTCCGACATCGTGAACTGGCCCGCGTCCTGCACCTTCGACTCCTCCCTGACCATGGTTCAGGACGGTACGCAGGTCAAGGTCGTCGGCTGGTACGACAACGAGTGGGGCTACTCCAACCGTCTCGTCGACCTCACCGTCTTCGTCGGCGGTCAGCTCTAAAAACGTAGGGCAAGGCACCACGATGTGAAGCACAGGGTCCGAGCAGCGCGACGATGCGCCGCACGGGCCCTGTTGCTTGCCTCGTTATCCTTCCTCGCCCTTCGAGTGAAGGCTCAAAGGAGTAGAAATACATGAAGACGATCGATGAACTGCTCGCCGAAGGCGTCAAGGGCAAGCGGGTCTTCGTCCGCGCGGACCTGAACGTTCCGCTGGCCGAGGGCACCATCACCGACGACGGCCGCATCCGCGCCGTCCAGCCCACCATCGCGAAGCTCGCCGAAGCCGGCGCCCGCGTCATCGTGGCCTCGCACCTGGGTCGCCCCAAGGGCACCGGCGTCGAGCCGGCGTTCTCGCTGGCCCCGGCCGCCACGCGCCTCGGCGAACTGCTCGGTGTGGACGTGGCGTTCGCGACCGACACCGTCGGCGCCTCCGCCAAGGAGACCGTCGCGGCCCTGGCCGACGGCCAGGTCGCCGTGATCGAGAACCTGCGCTTCAACGCCGGTGAGACCTCGAAGGACGACGCCGAGCGCGGCGCCTTCGCGGACCAGCTCGCGGAGCTCGCCGACCTCTACGTGGGCGACGGCTTCGGCGCCGTGCACCGGGGGCACGCCTCGGTCTTCGACCTCCCGGCCCGCCTCCCGCACGGGGCCGGCTACCTCATCGCCACCGAGGTCGGCGTCCTGAAGAAGCTGACCGCCGAGGTCGAGCGCCCGTACGTGGTGGTCCTCGGCGGTGCCAAGGTCTCCGACAAGCTCGCCGTCATCGACGAGCTGCTCGGCAAGGCCGACCGCATCCTCATCGGCGGCGGCATGGCCTACACCTTCCTCTACGCCAAGGGCTACGAGGTCGGCATCTCCCTGCTCCAGAAGGACCAGGTGGACAAGGTCAAGGAGTACATGGAGCGCGCCGAGAAGACCGGCGTCGAGCTGGTCCTCCCGGTCGACGTGCTGGTCTCCTCGGAGTTCCCGGACCTCAAGGGCAAGACCCCGGCCACCTTCGAGACCGTCGACGCGGACAAGATCCCCGCCGACAAGGAGGGCCTGGACATCGGCCCCGAGACGCGCGAGCTGTACGCGTCGAAGATCGCCGATGCCAAGACCGTCTTCTGGAACGGTCCGGTGGGCGTCTTCGAGCACCCCGACTACGCCGGGGGCACCACGGCGATCGCCCAGGCCCTGCTCGACAGCAGCGCCTTCACCGTCGTCGGCGGTGGCGACAGTGCCGCCGCGGTCCGCATCCTGGGCTTCGACGAGAATGCATTCGGCCACATCTCGACCGGTGGCGGCGCCTCCCTCGAATACCTCGAGGGCAAGACGCTCCCCGGCCTCGCCGCCCTGGAGGGCTGAACCCGTATGACCACGCGCACCCCGCTCATGGCGGGCAACTGGAAGATGAACCTCAACCACCTCGAGGCCATCGCCCACGTCCAGAAGCTCGCCTTCGCCCTCGCCGACAAGGACTACGACGCCGTCGAGGTCGCGGTCCTGCCGCCCTTCGTCGACCT
The DNA here is from genome assembly GCF_036178145.1 of Streptomyces sp. NBC_00273. NCBI lineage: Bacteria > Bacillati > Actinomycetota > Actinomycetes > Kitasatosporales > Streptomycetaceae > Streptomyces > Streptomyces sp. NBC_00273. The sequence goes on from NZ_CP108067.1 coordinate 7,149,988, forward strand.
GCGCTCGGTCCAGACCCTGGTCGACGGCGACAAGCTGAAGATCAAGTACGGCGCCCAGGACATCTCCGCGCACGACTCCGGCGCCTACACCGGTGAGATCTCCGGCCCGATGCTGTCGAAGCTGAAGTGCACGTTCGTGGCCGTCGGCCACAGCGAGCGCCGCCAGTACCACGGCGAGAGCGACGAGATCTGCAACGCCAAGGTGAAGGCCGCCTTCCGGCACGGGATCACCCCGATCCTGTGCGTCGGAGAGGGCCTGGACATCCGCAAGGCCGGCCAGCAGGTCCCCTACACGCTGAGCCAGCTCGACGGCGGCCTGGAAGGCGTCCCGGCCGACCAGGTCGAGTCCATCGTGATCGCCTACGAGCCCGTCTGGGCCATCGGGACCGGCGAGGTCGCCACCCCCGACGACGCCCAGGAGGTCTGCGGGGCGATCCGCGGCCGCCTCGCCGAGCTGTACTCGCAGGAGCTGGCCGACAAGGTCCGCATCCAGTACGGCGGCTCCGTGAAGTCCGGGAACATCGCGGCGATCATGGCCCAGCCCGACGTCGACGGCGCCCTGATCGGCGGCGCGGCGCTGGACGCGGAGGAGTTCGTCAAGATCGTCCGCTTCCGCGACCAGTGAGTATGCGGTAGGGCGGATCCGTCGTACCCTTGCGGGGGCCAGAGGCTGATGCATCAGCCCCTGGCCCCCGTGCACATCTCGCAATGCCGGAAAGCCCGAAAAAGCCAGAAAGTAGGAATCAGCCGTGATTATGGGGTTCTCGATCGCCCTGATCGTCTTCAGCGCCCTGCTGATGCTGCTCGTGCTGATGCACAAGGGCAAGGGCGGCGGCCTCTCCGACATGTTCGGCGGCGGTATGCAGTCGTCGGTCGGCGGTTCCTCCGTCGCGGAGCGCAACCTGGACCGCATCACCGTGGTCGTCGGTCTGCTGTGGTTCGCGTGCATCGTCGCGCTCGGTCTGCTGACGAAGTCGAGCACCTGACCGTTCTGGCCATTCCGGCAGTCCGGTCGGCACCGCCCGGCCTATCATGAGGGCCGGCGTCCATCGCGTGGAATCAGTAACTCCGCTCACTGGACGTGCGTTGGGCCTTACGTAGACTTGGGCGCTCCGCGGCGGAATTCCACTCACCTTCCGCGGCACCATCACGCAGGGAGTTACGACCGTGGCAAGTGGCAACGCGATCCGTGGTAGCCGGGTCGGAGCGGGGCCGATGGGTGAGGCGGAGCGCGGCGAGTCCGCGCCCCGCCTGCGCATCTCCTTCTGGTGCTCGAACGGGCACGAGACGCAGCCGAGCTTCGCCAGCGATGCGCAGGTGCCGGACACCTGGGACTGCCCGCGCTGCGGGTTCCCGGCCGGCCAGGACCGGGACAACCCGCCCGCGCCGCCGCGCACCGAGCCGTACAAGACGCACCTGGCGTACGTACGGGAACGGCGCTCGGACGCCGACGGCGAGGCGATCCTCGCCGAGGCGCTCGCCAAGCTCCGCGGCGAGATCTGAGACGGCTCGAAGCATGTGGCACGAGGCCCGGTGACACAGGAACTTCTCCTGTGTCACCGGGCCTCTTCGTGTGCGTTCTGCCGCTTGTGATCCCTTAAGTTGGTGAACGGCGGGGCACGACAGGACGGAAGAAGTGGGTTGATGTCCGAGATGAACGCAGGCACGCGCACGAAGTTGAACCGGACGCCGGAGTGGCTTGCCCTCGGCAAGCACCGGGAGGAGTTCGGGCAGACGCATCTGCGGGAACTGTTCGAGCAGAATCCCGGCCGCGGCGCCGGCTACACCCTGCAGGTCGGGGACCTGCACATCGACTACTCGAAGCACCTCGTCACCGACGAGACGCTCGCGCTGCTGCGCGAGCTGGCCGAGGCAACGGGCGTGGCCGAGCTGCGCGAGGCGATGTTCCGCGGCGAGAAGATCAATACGACCGAGGACCGGGCGGTGCTGCACACCGCCCTGCGCGCACCGGCGGACACCGTCGTCGAGGTCGACGGCGAGGACGTCGTCCCGGGCGTGCACGCCGTCCTCGACAAGATGGCGGACTTCGCCGACCGGATCAGGTCGGGAGCGTGGACCGGCTTCACCGGCCAGCGCATCAAGAACGTCGTCAACATCGGCATCGGCGGCTCCGACCTCGGTCCGGCCATGGCGTACGAGGCCCTGCGCGCCTTCACCGACCGCGATCTGACGGTGCGTTTCGTCTCCAACGTCGACGGCGCGGACCTGCACGAGGCCGTGCGGGACCTGGACCCGGCCGAGACGCTGTTCATCATCGCCTCCAAGACCTTCACCACCATCGAGACCATCACCAACGCCACCTCGGCGCGCGGTTGGCTGCTCGCCGGGCTGGGCGGCGACCAGACGGCCGTGGCCCGGCACTTCGTGGCGCTGTCCACCAACGCCGAGAAGGTCACCGACTTCGGCATCGATCCGGCCAACATGTTCGGGTTCTGGGACTGGGTCGGCGGACGCTACTCCTTCGACTCCGCCATCGGCCTCTCGCTGATGATCGCGATCGGCCCGGCCGCCTTCCGTGAGATGCTCGGCGGCTTCCACGCCATGGACGAGCACTTCCGCACGGCGCCCGCGCACGAGAACGCGCCGCTGCTGATGGGCCTGTTGGGGATCTGGTACGGCGCCTTCTTCGACGCCCAGTCGCACGCGGTGCTCCCGTACAGCCACTACCTCTCGCGGTTCACGGCGTACTTGCAGCAGCTCGACATGGAGTCCAACGGCAAGTCCGTGGACCGCGACGGCAATCCCGTGGAGTGGCAGACGGGCCCGGTGGTCTGGGGCACGCCCGGCACCAACGGGCAGCACGCCTACTACCAGCTGATCCACCAGGGGACGAAGGTGATCCCCGCGGACTTCATCGGCTTCGCCCGGCCGGTGGCGGAGCTGGAGGCGGCCCCGGCGGCCCAGCACGACCTGCTGATGGCGAACTTCTTCGCGCAGACCCAGGCGCTGGCCTTCGGCAAGACGGCGGACGAGGTGCGGGCGGAAGGCGCCCCGGAGTCGCTGGTCCCGCACAAGACCTTCCACGGGAACCACCCGACGACCACCATCCTGGCGGGGGAGCTCTCCCCGGCGGTGCTGGGCCAGCTGATCGCGCTCTACGAGCACAAGGTGTTCGTCCAGGGCGCGGTGTGGAACATCGACTCCTTCGACCAGTGGGGCGTCGAACTCGGCAAGGTGCTCGCCAAGCGGGTCGAGCCCGCGCTGACCGAGGGCGCCGACGTGCCGGGGCTGGACGCCTCGACGAAGGCACTCGTGGCCACGTACCGGAAGCTGCGCGGCCGTAGCTGACGCCGGAGAACGGCGATGGGCCCGCTCCCCCTCGGGGGAGCGGGCCCATCGCCGTTCAGGCCGACCCCGGTCAGGAAGAGGCCGGGGGGTACATGCCGGTCGGGAGCTTGGCCGCCGCCGCGCGGTCCAAGAGCCACAGGGTGCGGGAGCGGCCGTACGCCGCCGCGGCCGGGGCCTGGACCTCGCCCGCGCCGCCGAGGGCCAGGGAGACCGCCCCGGCCTTGTCCTCGCCCGCGGCCAGCAGCCAGACCTCACGGGCCGCCCGGATCGCCGGGAGCGTGAGCGAGATCCGGGTGGGCGGGGGCTTCGGGGCGCCGTGCACGCCGACCACCGTGCGCTCGGTCTCGCGGGCCGCCGGGTGCTCCGGGAACAGCGAGGCCACGTGCGTGTCCGGGCCGACGCCCAGCATCAGCACGTCGAACCGGGGGACCGGACCGTGGTCCTCCGGTCCGGCCGCCTTCGCCAGCTCGGCGGCGTAGGAGGCCGCCGCGGCGTCCACGTCGCCGCCGTACGGGCCGTCCGAGGCGGGCATCACGTGCACCCGGGCGGGGTCCACCGGGACCGAGTCCAGGAGGGCCTCGCGGGCCTGGGTGTGGTTGCGCTCGGGGTCGTCGGCGGGGACGTACCGCTCGTCACCCCACCACAGGTCCAGCCGGGACCAGTCGATCGCGTCCCGCGCCGGGGCGGCGGCCAGTGCCGCGAGCAGGCCGTTGCCGTTGCGTCCGCCGGTGAGGACGACGGACGCGGTGCCGCGGGCCGTCTGCGCGTCCACGATCTTCGTGATGAGCCGGGCCGCGGTGGCCTGCGCCATCAGCTCCTTGTCCCGGTGGACGACGACCTGGGGAGTCGTCATACCCATGTGCTGCCGCCTTCTTGGTAGTGCGGGTGGTACGGGCACCGCTGCCCGGACCCGGTCCTCAAACGCCGGACGGGCTGAAATACAGCCTCGCCGGCGTTTGAGGCGCGGGGTCTGGGGCGGAGCCCCAGCAAGGTCCCGCAGGGGCCTCTACTTGGCCTTGGCCCTCTTGGGCTTCGGAGCCGGCTCCGAAGCCTGCTCCGCCGGACCGGCCTCGGCCGGAGCCTCGGCCGCCGGGGGCGACGCCTCCAGCCTCGCCACGCCGAACTTCAGCGAGGCCTCGTACGTGTTGTCCGGATCCAGCCTGCGCAGCTCCTCCGCCAGGAGCTCGGCCGTGTCGCGGCGCTTGAGCGCCACCGCACGGTCGGGCTGCCCCGGCATGCACAGGGTGGCCAGCGCGCCGTCCGCCCGGTCCAGGACGATGTCGCCGTCCTTGGTGGACAGACGTACGGCCGTCAGGCCCGGGCCCGACGACAGCGTGCGCTTGACGGGGACCTGGAGCCGGTCCGCCAACCACATGGCCAGCAGTTCGCAGCTCGGGTTCTCGTCCTCGCCCTCGACGGTCGCCGAAACGACCGACAGGGCCTGCTGGTCCAGTGCGGCCGCCAGCATGGAGCGCCACGGGGTGATCCGGGTCCACGACAGGTCCGTGTCCCCGGGGGCGTACGCCCCCGCACGGCCGCTCAGCGCCTTGATCGGGCCCTCGCAGGAGTACGTGTCCGTGATCCGGCGCTGTCCCAGCGCACCCAGCGGATCGCCCGCCAGGTCCGTGGGGGCACCGTCCGGCCACCAGACGACCACCGGAGCGTCCGGCAGGAGCAGCGGGAGAACCACCGACTGGGCGTGGTCGACCAGTTCGCCGTGAAGGCGGAGCACAACCGTTTCACCGCTGCCGGAGTCCGCCCCGACGCGGACTTCCGCGTCGAGCCGCGCGTCGCGGCGGCTGCGTGGCGAGCGGCTGGCCCGCTTGATGACGACGACGATCCGCGAGGGGTGTTCGTGGGACGCGTCGTTCGCCGACTTGAGCGCGTCGTACGCGTTCTCCTCGTCGGTCACGATCACCAGCGTGAGGACCATGCCGATGGCCGGCGTGCCGATGTCCCGGCGTGCCTGCACCATCGCGGCATTGATCTTGCTGGAGTTGGTCTCCGTGAGGTCGATCTTCATGGCCGGCGCCAGCTCCGTCCGTCTCGTGCGAGCATCTCGTCCGCCTCGACCGGCCCCCAGGTGCCCGACGGGTACTGCGCGGGCTTGCCGTGCTTGTCCCAGTACTCCTCGATCGGGTCGAGGATGTTCCAGGACAGTTCGACTTCCTGGTGGCGCGGGAAGAGGTTCGCGTCGCCGAGGAGCACGTCGAGGATGAGTCGCTCGTACGCCTCGGGGCTCGACTCCGTGAAGGACTCGCCGTAGGCGAAGTCCATCGTGACGTCCCGGACCTCCATGGAGGTGCCCGGAACCTTGGAGCCGAAGCGGACCGTCACGCCCTCGTCCGGCTGGACCCGGATGACCAGGGCGTTCTGCCCCAGCTCCTCGGTCGCGCCCGACTCGAACGGCAGGTACGGCGCCCGCTTGAAGACGACCGCGATCTCGGTCACCCGGCGGCCCAGGCGCTTGCCCGTCCGCAGGTAGAACGGGACGCCCGCCCAGCGGCGGTTGTTGATCTCCAGGCGGATGGCCGCGTAGGTGTCGGTCTTCGACTTGGGGTCGATGCCGTCCTCTTCGAGGTACCCGACGACCTTCTCGCCGCCCTGCCAGGCAGCCGCGTACTGGCCGCGCACCGTGTGCTTGCCCAGGTCCTCCGGCAGCTGCACCGCGGTGAGCACCTTGAGCTTCTCGGCCACCAGCGCCTTGGGGTGGAAGGAGCCGGGCTCTTCCATCGCGGTCAGCGCGAGCAGCTGGAGCAGGTGGTTCTGGATGACGTCACGGGCGGCGCCGATTCCGTCGTAGTACCCGGCCCGGCCACCGATGCCGATGTCCTCGGCCATGGTGATCTGCACGTGGTCGACGTACGACCGGTTCCAGATCGGCTCGAACATCGTGTTGGCGAAGCGGAGCGCCAGGATGTTCTGGACGGTCTCCTTGCCGAGGTAGTGGTCGATCCGGAAGACCTCGTCGCGAGGGAAGACCTCGTGGACGACCTTGTTGAGTTCCTCGGCGCTCTTCAGGTCGTGTCCGAAGGGCTTCTCGATGACGGCACGCCGCCAAGAGCCCTCCTTCTGCGCCAGCCCGTGGTCCTTGAGCTGCTGGACCACCTTGGGGAAGAACTTCGGCGGGACGGACAGGTAGAAGGCGAAGTTGCCGCCCGTGCCCTGCGCCTTGTCCAGCTCTTCTATGGTCGCCTTCAGCGTTTCGAAGGCGGCGTCGTCGTCGAAGTCGCCCGGGACGAAACGGCAGCCCTGCACGAGCTGCTGCCACACTTCCTCGCGGAAGGGCGTCCGGGAGTGCTCCTTGACCGCGTCGTGGACCACCTGGGCGAAGTCCTCGTCCTGCCACTCGCGGCGGGCGAACCCGATCAGCGAGAAGCCCGGCGGAAGCAGGCCTCTGTTGGCCAGGTCGTAGACGGCAGGCATCAGCTTCTTGCGCGACAGGTCACCCGTAACGCCGAAAATGACCAGGCCGGACGGCCCCGCGATGCGCGGGAGCCGCCGGTCCTGTGCGTCACGAAGCGGGTTCGCTCCGTTTACAGACAAGGGTTCAGGCCTCCGTGGGGGCGAGGCGCTCAAGCTCCGCCTCGGTCGACTTCAGCAGGTCGTTCCAGGACGCCTCGAACTTCTCGACGCCCTCGTCCTCGAGCAGCTGCACCACATCGTCGTACGAGATGCCCAGCTTCGCGACCGCGTCGAGCTCGGCGCGCGCCTGCTCGTAGGTGCCGCGCACGGTGTCGCCCGTGATCTGCCCGTGGTCGGCGGTGGCCTCCAGGGTGGCCTCCGGCATGGTGTTCACCGTGTTCGGGGCGACCAGGTCGTCCACGTACAGGGTGTCCTTGTACGACGGGTCCTTGACGCCCGTCGAGGCCCACAGCGCGCGCTGCTTGTTGGCGCCGAGACGCTCCAGGGCGGCCCAGCGGTCACTGGCGAAGACCTGCTCGTAGGCCTCGTAGGCCAGACGGGCGTTGGCGAGCGCCGCCTTGCCCTTGAGGGCCTTCGCCTCGTCGGTGCCGACCGCGTCCAGGCGCTTGTCGATCTCCGAGTCCACGCGGGACACGAAGAAGGAAGCGACCGAGTGGATCAGGGAGAGGTCCAGGCCGGCGGCCTTGGCCTTCTCCAGGCCCGACAGGTACGCGTCCATGACCTCGCGGTAGCGCTCCAGCGAGAAGATCAGCGTGACGTTGACGCTGATGCCCTTGCCGATGACCTCGGTGATCGCCGGCAGACCGGCCTTGGTCGCCGGGATCTTGATGAGCGTGTTCGGGCGGTCCACCAGCCAGGCGAGCTGCTTGGCCTCGGCGATGGTCGCCGGGGTGTTGTGCGCCAGGCGCGGGTCGACCTCGATCGACACCCGGCCGTCCTGGCCGTCGGTGCGGTCGTAGACCGGGCGCAGGATGTCGGCGGCGTCCCTGACGTCCGCCGTCGTGATCATGCGCAGGGCCTCTTCCACGGTGACCTTGCGGGTCGCGAGGTCGGTGAGCTGCTGCTCGTAGCCCTCGCCGCCGCTGATGGCCTTCTGGAAGATCGCCGGGTTGGTGGTGACACCGACCACGTGCGACTGGTCGATGAGCTCGGCCAGGTTGCCGGACGTGATGCGCTTGCGGGACAGGTCGTCCAGCCAGATCGCGACGCCTTCGTCGGAGAGGCGCTTGAGTGCGTCTGTCATGGGATTACATCTCCTACTTGGTTCCGGACCGGCGTCAGCGCGCAGCGGCTTCGAGGGATTCGTTGGCGGCGGCCGCCACGTTCTCGGCCGTGAAGCCGAACTCGCGGAAGAGCACCTTCGCGTCGGCCGAGGCACCGAAGTGCTCCAGCGAGACGATCCGGCCGGCGTCACCGACGTAGCGGTGCCAGGTCAGGCCGATGCCCGCCTCGACCGCGACGCGGGCCTTCACCGACGGCGGCAGGACGCTGTCCTTGTACTCCTGGTCCTGCTCCTCGAACCACTCGACGGACGGCATCGAGACGACCCGGGTGGGGACGCCCTGCGCCTGGAGCTGCTCACGGGCCTCGACGGCCAGGTGCACCTCGGAGCCGGTACCGATGAGGAGGACCTGCGCCGGGCCGCCCTCGGCCTCGAACAGGACGTACCCGCCCTTGGCGGCGTCCTCGTTGCGCTCGTAGGTCGGCACGCCCTGGCGGGTCAGCGCGAGGCCGTGCGGGGCACCCTTGCCGAAGACCTTGGTGTGGCGGCGCAGGATCTCGCGCCAGGCGATGGCGGTCTCGTTGGCGTCGGCCGGGCGGACGATGTTCAGGCCCGGGATGGCGCGCAGCGAGGCGAGGTGCTCGACCGGCTGGTGGGTCGGGCCGTCCTCGCCCAGACCGATGGAGTCGTGCGTCCACACGTACGTCACCGGCAGGTGCATCAGCGCGGACAGACGGACGGCGTTGCGCATGTAGTCGGAGAACACCAGGAAGGTGCCGCCGTAGATGCGGGTGTGGCCGTGCAGCGCGATGCCGTTCATGGACGCGGCCATGGCGTGCTCGCGGATGCCGAAGTGGATGGTGCGACCGTACGGGTCGGCCTCCGGCAGCGGGTTCCCCACCGGCAGGAACGAGGAGTCCTTGTCGATGGTGGTGTTGTTGGAGCCGGCCAGGTCGGCCGAGCCGCCCCACAGCTCCGGGATGACCGCGCCGAGCGCGCCGAGGACCTTGCCGGAGGCGGCGCGGGTGGCGACGCCCTTGCCGGCCTCGAAGACGGGGAGCTCGTCCTCCCAGCCCGCGGGCAGCTCGTTGGCGTTGATGCGGTCGAACTCGGCGGCGCGCTCCGGGTTGGCGGTGCGCCAGGCGGAGAACTCCTTCTCCCACTCGGCCTTGGCCTCGCGGCCGCGGTCGAGGGCCTTGCGGGTGTGGGCGATGACCTCGTCGGAGACCTCGAAGGTCTGCTCCGGGTCGAAGCCGAGGACGCGCTTGGTGGCCGCGACCTCGTCGTCGCCGAGCGCCGAGCCGTGGGCGGCCTCGGTGTTCTGGGCGTGCGGGGCCGGCCAGGCGATGATCGAGCGGGCCGCGATGAAGGACGGGCGACCGGTCTCGGCCTTGGCGGCCTGGAGGGCGGCGAACAGGGCCTTCGGGTCGAGGTCGCCGTTCTCCTGCTGCTCGACGCGCTGGACGTGCCAGCCGTACGCCTCGTAGCGCTTCAGGGTGTCTTCGGAGACGGCCGTCTCCGTGTCACCCTCGATGGAGATGTGGTTGTCGTCCCACAGCAGGACGAGGTTGCCGAGCTTCTGGTGGCCGGCCAGCGCGGACGCCTCGTGGGAGATGCCCTCCTGGAGGCAGCCGTCGCCCGCGATCGCGTAGACCATGTGGTCGAACGGGGAGGCGCCCTGGGCGGCCTCCGGGTCGAACAGGCCGCGCTCGTAGCGGGCGGCCATGGCCATGCCCACCGCGTTGGCGATGCCCTGTCCGAGGGGGCCGGTGGTGGTCTCCACGCCGGCCGTGTGGCCGTACTCCGGGTGGCCGGGGGTCTTCGAGCCCCAGGTGCGGAACGCCTTCAGGTCGTCCAGCTCCAGCCCGAACCCGCCCAGGTACAGCTGGGTGTAGAGGGTCAGGGACGAGTGCCCCGCGGAGAGCACGAAACGGTCGCGGCCCACCCACTCGGGGTCCGCCGGGTCGTGCCGCATCACCTTCTGGAAGAGGGTGTAGGCGGCGGGGGCCAGGCTCATCGCCGTACCGGGGTGGCCGTTTCCGACCTTCTGGACCGCGTCAGCGGCCAGGATGCGGGCGGTGTCGACGGCCCGCTGGTCCAGTTCGGTCCACTCGAGCTCTGTGGTGGTCGGCTTGGTGCTCACCGTGGGTCAGGGCTCCTCTCCACATGTTTGTATCCCGGTGACGAACGGTGCACCGGCGATTCCGAGCCTACCCCCGCAACGGCGTGCAGCTATTCGAGTGCAGGCGGTCCGTCACCGCGCCGCCGCCCCGCGTTCACCCTCGCACCGGCGTCCGGCGGGGCCCGTCCCCCGTATGTATGCACGGTCCGATCGGCTCAACACGAGGCGACCCCGGCGCGGGGCGACGTAAGTGCAACGTCTACAGTGGCGTGGTACGCGCAAGCCTTAACCGGGCCTTCATGTCGTGAATGGTCCGAGTCGGAGCTTGCTGGATTCTCTCTCAGGGGTGTGCGTGACGGCCGTCGAATCCCGTCCAGCGGGGGTGCTCGGGACGAGCCCCGGTCACCGGCCGCTCGGGACCCGCGTCATGGCTTTCGTGGCATTGACCAAGCCGCGGATCATCGAACTTCTGCTGATCACCACAGTGCCGGTGATGTTCCTGGCCGAGCAGGGTGTTCCGTCGTTGCAGCTGGTTCTGGTGACCTGCTTCGGCGGCTACTTGTCCGCGGGCGGCGCCAACGCGCTGAACATGTACATCGACCGCGACATCGACGCGCTGATGGACCGGACCTCGCAGCGCCCGCTGGTGACCGGCATGGTCAGCCCTCGGGAGTGCCTGGCCTTCGGCCTCACCCTCGCCGTCGTCTCCACCCTCTTCTTCGGCCTGCTCGTCAACTGGCTGTCGGCGGCGCTGTCGCTCGGTGCGCTCCTCTTCTACGTCGTGGTCTACACGATGCTGCTGAAGCGGCGCACCGCCCAGAACATCGTCTGGGGCGGCATCGCGGGCTGCATGCCGGTGCTCATCGGCTGGTCCGCCGTCAAGAACGAGGTCTCCTGGGCCGCGGTCATCCTCTTCCTCGTCATCTTCTTCTGGACGCCGCCGCACTACTGGCCGCTGTCGATGAAGGTCAAGGACGACTACGCGCGGGCCGGTGTGCCGATGCTCCCGGTGGTCGCGGGCAACCGGGCCGTGGCGCGCCAGATCGTCCTCTACAGCTGGGTGATGGTGGCGGTCTCGCTGCTGCTGACCCCGCTGGGCTACACCGGCTGGTTCTACACCTCGGTCGCGCTGGTCTCGGGCGGCTGGTGGCTGTGGGAGGCGCACGCGCTCCACGCGCGGGCCAAGGCGGGCATCACGGGCGCGAAGCTCAAGGAGATGCGCCTGTTCCACTGGTCCATCACCTACGTGTCGCTGCTGTTCGTGGCGGTGGCCGTGGATCCCTTCCTCCGTTGATTACTCGCCGGTAGCATGGCTTCCATGGGAGACACCGCAGACACGGCGGCCGCCGCAGGCGCCGCGGACAAGAAGCAGGACCGTAAGGCCGCGAAGCTGGCCAAGCAGATCGGCGCGTTCGCCAAGCAGCACGGCGGCGCCGAGGGCCAGCTCGCCCACATCGGCCAGGCCGGCACCCGGATCGTGCTCGTGGGCACGGACGGCGGCTGGGGCGACCTGGTCGCCCCCACCTTCGAGGTGGCCCGGCTGGCCGCGGAGCAGGCCGGGCTGACCCTCCACGACGAGTTCGACGGGGAGTTCGCCGCGCGCGTGCGCACGGGCCCGTACGAGTGGACGCGGATGGCCGGCATCCAGATCGGCGGACCCGAGAACCCGGCGGCCTGAGCCCGGGAGAACGGCCGGGGGACCGGGGAGTGCCGTCTCGGTCAACAGCCCGAGCAACACCTCACACCCTGCTCACCCGTTAGGACGTGTGGAAGCCCCTTCCTCACGTCCGCAACGGGATGACCGGATGATCGAAACGCCGCCCCTGGTGGACCAGTACTGCCACGGAGTACTCCGTACGGAGCTGGGCCTGGGCACCTTCGAGGCCCAGCTGATGCGCTCGGCCGGCCCGCCCGCCGCGGGCACCACCTTCTTCGACACGCAGACCGGCTTCGCGGTGCGCCGCTGGTGCCCGCCGCTGCTGGGACTGGAGCCGCACGCCACCCCCGCCCGCTACCTGGCGCGGCGGCGCGAGCTGGGCGTGGCCGAGACCACCCGGCGGCTGCTGAGCGGATCCGGCGTCGCCGCCTACCTGGTCGACACCGGGGTGCCCGGAGACCTCACCGGGCCCAAGGAACTGGCGCTCGCCGGGGACGCCGAAGCCTTCGAGTCGGTCCGGCTGGAATTGCTGGCCGAGCAGGTCGCCGACACCTCCGGGACCGTGGGCGCCTTCCTCGCCAATCTCGCCGAGGCCGTCCACCACGCCGCCACCGGGGCCGTGGCCTTCACCTGCGCCACGGCGTTCACCCGCGGGGACATCCCGGCCGTCGAACCCGACCCGCCCGGTCCCGGCGCGGTGCGCGGGGCGGCCGGGCGGTGGCTGGCCCGGCGGCCGCGGGGCGGAGCCGTACGGGACCCCGTGCTCCTGGCCCACCTGTTGTGGAGCGCGGTGGCGTCGGGGCGACCGCTCCAGCTGCACACGGACGAGGCCGACCCCGCCGCGCTGACCGGGTTCGTACGGGCCACCGCGGGCCTCGGCACGCGCCTGGTGCTGCTCGGCGGATACCCGCACCACCGCCGCACCGCGCAGCTCGCGGCGGCCTTCCCGCACGTCTACGCCGATACGGGCGCGGCCCTCGGGCGGACCGGGGCGCGGGCCGCGGCGGTCCTGGCGGAGCTGCTGGAGGCAGCACCGTTCGGCAAGGTGCTGTTCTCCAGCGGTGGCCGGCAGCTGCCCGAACTGCACGCGGTGGGCGCCCTGGTGTTCCGCGAGGCGCTGGGCCGGGTGCTGGGCGGCTGGGCCGCCGAGGGCTCCTGGTCCTGGCGGGACGCGGAACGGGTGGCCGCCCTGGTCGCGGCGGGCAACGCCCGCCGCGTCTACCGCCTGGACAGGACCTAGGCGGCGGAGAGCTGCGGGTCGCCCTGGACGGGGATCTCCACCTGCTCGACGGGCCGCTCGCGCAGGCTCAACGCGAGCCGGACCACGGCGATCCACACCAGGCAGGAGCCGAGCATGTGGGCGGCGACCAGGACCTCGGGGACCTGGGTGGCGTACTGCACGTAGCCGATCGCGCCCTGGGCGAGCAGCACGATCAGCAGGTCGCGGGCGCGGGCCCGGGTGTCGGCGGGAGCGTCCACGACGCGCAGGACCAGCCACATCGCGATGCCGAGCACGCACACCAGCCAGGCGGCGGCGGCGTGCACGTGGACGGTGGTGTCCCAGTCGAAGGGCATGCGCTCGATCTCGCTGCTGTCACCGGCGTGCGGACCGGCGCCGGTCACGACGGTGCCCGCCGCGATCAGGACGAGGGTGGTCGCGAGCAACGCCCACGACAGCTTGCGCACGGGGCCGGGCACGCGCGGCCGGGGGGCGCCGTCGCCCTCGCGGGTGCGCTGCCAGGTGGCCGTCGTCACGGCGATCAGCGCGGTGGCGAGGAGGAAGTGCCCGGCCACGCTGTACGGGTTGAGTCCGGTGCGGACGGTGATTCCGCCGAGCACGGCGTTCGCCATCACGATCGCGAACTGGACCCAGCCGAGCTGCGTCAGGGAGTGCCGCCAGGGCTTGGCCGAGCGGAAGGCGACGATTCCCCAGCCGACGGCCGCGCTGAGCACGTAGGTCAGCATCCGGTTGCCGAATTCGATGGCGCCGTGGAAGCCCTGCGCCTGCGTCACGATCAGGCTGTCGTCGGTGCACTTGGGCCAGGTGTCGCAGCCGAGGCCTGATCCGGTCAGCCGTACCGCGCCGCCGGTGACGACGATGGCCACGCTCATCACGAGCGCGGTGAGTGCGGCCCGCTGGACGATCCGGGGTGACGGGGTCCAGCGGCTGGCGATGTGGGCGAGGGGGTTCAACACGCCCCATATCGTAGGCGACCACTTGTGCAAAGTTTCACGAGGGGGTGGGCAGGGGTGCGTCCGGCCCGACGGTCAGCCGGTACTTCGCCCCCGCGGGGTCGCCCTCCTCCTGCCACCACAGGAGGAGACGCCAATGGGCACCGGGGCCCGGGTGGTCCGCCGAGGCGACGAACCCCCGCACTAATTCTTCCGCTAAGTCCTTGGCCGTCCTGTTCCTTACTTCTGTGGTGCTGTGCCAGGGATGTTCGAGTACGTTCCACAAGCCGTCGGGCCCGCGCACCTCGAAGCGCCACACGGCGAGCCAGGGGGTGACCTCCAGCATCGTGCGCACCTGCTCGGCGTCGAGCCCCAACCCGGTCGCGATCCCCGGCTCCACCACCCCCTGGATGCGGGCGGCCACCACGGCCCGGGGCAGCAGCCGCTCGGGCAACAGTCCCTGCGTGCGCAGGCTGACCAGCGAGCCGAAGGTCAGGAAGCGCAGTCGCAGTTCCAGCTGGCGGCCGATGTGGTCGAGGGCCTCCTCGGCCTCCCCGGACTCCTCCGCGGCCGGGTCCGCGAGCAGCAGCTGCCGGAAGTCGGACTCGGCGGCCACGGCCCAGGCCGCGGCCTCCTCGGCGAACCCCAGCTCGGCGAGGCGGTCCCCGAGGAACACCTTGGCCTGGGCCAGGCCCAGCCGGTTGACCGGATCCCGCTGGTCCAGGCCCGCCCACACCTCCACCGCGGTCCGGGTCAGATCGCGGGCGCGCTCACCGGCCGCCCGCTCCATGGCGCTCGGCCCCTCGCCGGCGGCCGGGCCCAGCGGGTGCTTGGGCAGCCGGGCCCCGTCGCTGAGCGGCCAGGAAAGCCAGACTCCGTGGTTGATCAGCCCGCGGGCGTACCAGCGGGCGAATTCGGGGGAGTGCCCGGCCGCGCGCTCGGAGCTGCGCAGCCCCTCCTCGATCGTGGCGAGGGCGCCGGCGCGGTCTCCCGCTGCGAACCGCGCGGCGGCCCGGTCGGCGAGGCGCAGCCCGAGCAGTGCCGTGCACCTCGGGTCGTCCGTGAACGGGCGCAGTGCGCCGATGAGCTCGTCGAGGAGCCGTTCGCGCTCCCCGGGCTCCGTGTGCTCCGCCCCCGACCGCACCCGTGCCCATTGATCGTCCAGCCGTAGAACGGCGTCCCGCTGCACCATGTTCGCCCCCCGGCTTCATGTGTGAGGGGCCCATCCTCGCGGCATCGCCGCCGCGAGGGGAAGGATTTCATTCCCAGCGGAAGAGCCGCGCGGCGGCGCCCAGACCGAGTACGGCCCAGCCCGCCAGCACGGCCGCGTCGCCCCACGGGAGCGAAGCCCCGTGCTGGAGCACCTCGCGCAGCCCGTCGGACAGGGCCGAGATGGGCAGCAGCGCCAGTACCGACTGCACGGCGTCGGGGAACTTCTCCAGCGGCACGATCACCCCGCCGCCGACCAGCAGCAGCAGGAAGACCAGGTTGGCGGCGGCCAGGGTCATCTCGGCCTTGAGGGTGCCCGCCATCAGCAGCCCGAGACCGGAGAAGGCGGCGGTGCCCAGCAGGATCAGCGCGGCCACCGACAGCGGGTCGCCCTGCGGGGACCAGCCCAGCGCGAGGGCGATCACGGTCAGCAGGACGATCTGCAGTACCTCGGTGACCAGCACCGACAGGGTCTTGGCGGCCATCAGGGCCCAGCGCGGCAGCGGGGAGGCCCCGAGCCGCTTGAGGACCCCGTAGCGGCGGTCGAAGCCGGTGGCGATGGCCTGGCCGGTGAAGGCGGTGGACATCACGGCGAGCGCCAGGATCCCGGGCGCGAGGAAGTCCACGGACTTCTCGCTGCCCGTGTCGATGATGTCCACGGCGGAGAAGAGGGTCAGCAGCAACGCCGGGATGATCACGGTCAGCAGCAGCTGTTCCCCGTTGCGCAGCAGCATCCGGGTCTCCAGTGCCGTCTGCGCGAGGACCATGCGGGACACGGGCGCGGCCCCCGGGCGGGGGGTGAACGTACCGGCGCTCATGCGCGCAGCTCCTTGCCTGTCAGTTCGAGGAAGACGTCCTCGAGGGTGTGCCGCTCGACCGTGAGGCTGCTCGGCATCACGCCGTGCTGCGCGCACCAGGAGGCGACGGTGGCCAGCAGCTGCGGGTGGACGTCGCCGGTGACCCGGTAGACGCCCGGGGTGAGCTCGGCGGCCTCGGTGCCGTCGGGCAGCGCCTTGAGGAGCGAGGCGAGGTCGAGGGAGGGGCGGCCGGTGAAGCGCAGGGTGTTCTCGGCGCCGCCACGGCACAGCTGCTCGGGGCTGCCGTGGACGATGACCTTGCCCGCGTCCACGATGGCCACCTCGTCGGCGAGCTGCTCGGCCTCGTCCATGTGGTGGGTGGTGAGGACGACGGTGACCCCGTCGGTGCGCAGCTCCCGTACGAGGTCCCAGGTCGCGCGGCGGGCCTGCGGGTCGAGGCCGGCGGTGGGCTCGTCGAGGAAGACCAGCTCGGGGCGGCCCACCACGGCCATGGCCAGGGCCAGTCGCTGCTGCTGGCCGCCGGAGAGCCGGCGGTAGGGGGTGCGGCCGCAACCGCCGAGTCCGAGGCGTTCCACCAGGGTGTCGACGTCGAGCGGGTCGGAGTAGAGCTTGGCCATGTGGCGGAGCATCTCGACGGCGCGGGCTCCGGAGTAGACGCCTCCGGACTGCAGCATCACGCCGATCCGCGGACGCAGGGCCTCGGCCCGGGCGACCGGGTCGAGGCCGAGGACGCGGACGGTGCCGGCGTCGGGGCGGAGGTAGCCCTCGCAGGTCTCCACCGTGGTCGTCTTGCCCGCGCCGTTGGGACCGAGGACCGCGGTGACGGAGCCGCTCCGGACGGTGAGGTCCAGGCCGTCCACCGCGGTCTTCGTGCCGTACCGCTTCACCAGTCCGCGGATCTCCACGGCGGGGTCGTTGCTCATGAGGGGTGAGTCTACGGAGCCCGGGAAGGGGCCGTGGGTCCCGGGGTCAGGGCCCCTTTGCCTCCGGTTCGTCTCCGGAGATTCGAACGCCGCGTCGCGAATACGGTTCTTTTCAGTCGGTCGGTCCTGTAAGCGTCGACATGTTTCAGTGATCTTTTCCGGAAGTCTGTTTTCCTGGTGCCGAGGGGCCGTCGCGGGCGCAGACGTGCTGGTGGGAGCGGTGTGCGGGCTCATGGGAGGCGTCCGGCAAGATAGCGGAATGTCCCCATCCGAATAACTCTCCGTCGATAAATAAGGTAACCCTTAGTGATGGAGGCCACCAGGGGTGGCGTCCATCACGGCTTGTCGCCGCTCGGTTATTTACGCAACAATGGCGTTGTGAAATACGGCGAACGGCAGATCGACACCCCCCAGGGGGAGCTCGGCACCGGGGAGCGGTCAACCCGCAACCGCGTGGCGCGCTCGATCCTGGACCACGGTCCGTCCACCGTCGCCGACCTCGCCCAGCGTCTCGGCCTCACCCAGGCCGCCGTCCGCCGCCACCTCGACACGCTCGTCTCCGACGACGTGGTCGAACCCCGTGAGCAGCGTGTGTACGGTGCGCGCACCCGGGGTCGGCCCGCCAAGGTCTTCGCGCTCACCGACTGCGGCCGCGACGCCTTCGACCAGTCCTACGACACGCTCGCCGCGGACGCCCTGCGCTGGATCGCGCAGTCGGTCGGCGGCGGCGAGCAGGGCGAGGTGGCCGTCGCCGCCTTCGCCAGGGCGCGGATGGAAGCGCAGGCGCGGGCCTACAAGGAGGCCGTCGAGGCCGCCGCCCCGCAGGAGCGCACGGAGGCCCTTGCCAAGGCGTTGACCGTGGACGGGTACGCTGCTACGGCGAAGAGCGCTCCCGGTCCGCACAGCGGTGAACAGCTCTGCCAGCACCACTGCCCGGTCGCACACGTCGCCGAGCAGTTCCCGCAGCTTTGCGAGGCGGAGACCGAGGTCTTCTCCCGTCTGCTGGGGACCCATGTGCAGCGCCTCGCCACGATCGCCCATGGCGACGGGGTGTGCACGACGTTCATTCCGCGTGGCGCGAGCACCAAACAGACCGACACATCAGTATCTGCAAGTACGGCCGGGAGGAACCCCGCATGACCACGGAGATCGCTCACCCTGAGCTCGATGGCCTGGGCACTTACGAATACGGCTGGGCCGACTCCGACGCGGCCGGTGCCGCTGCCAAGCGGGGTCTGTCCGAAGAGGTCGTCCGCGACATCTCGGCGAAGAAGTCCGAGCCGGAGTGGATGCTCAAGCTCCGCCTCAAGGGCCTGAAGCTGTTCGACAAGAAGCCCATGCCGAACTGGGGTTCCGACCTCTCGGGCATCGACTTCGACAACATCAAGTACTTCGTGCGTTCCACCGAGAAGCAGGCCGCTTCGTGGGAGGACCTGCCCGAGGACATCAAGAACACGTACGACAAGCTCGGCATCCCGGAGGCGGAGAAGCAGCGCCTCGTCGCCGGTGTCGCGGCCCAGTACGAGTCCGAGGTCGTCTACCACCAGATCCGTGAGGACCTGGAGGAGCAGGGCGTCATCTTCCTCGACACGGACACCGCGCTCAAGGAGCACCCGGAGCTCTTCCAGGAGTACTTCGGCACGGTCATCCCGGTCGGCGACAACAAGTTCGCGTCGCTGAACACCGCGGTGTGGTCCGGCGGCTCCTTCATCTACGTCCCCAAGGGCGTGAAGGTCGACATCCCGCTCCAGGCCTACTTCCGCATCAACACGGAGAACATGGGCCAGTTCGAGCGGACGCTGATCATCGTCGACGAGGACGCCTACGTCCACTACGTCGAGGGCTGCACCGCCCCGATCTACTCCTCGGACTCGCTGCACAGCGCCGTGGTCGAGATCATCGTCAAGAAGGGCGGCCGCTGCCGCTACACGACGATCCAGAACTGGTCGAACAACGTCTACAACCTGGTCACCAAGCGCGCCGTGGCGTACGAGGGCGCGACCATGGAGTGGATCGACGGCAACATCGGTTCCAAGGTCACCATGAAGTACCCGGCCGTCTACCTGATGGGCGAGCACGCCAAGGGCGAGACCCTGTCCATCGCCTTCGCGGGCGAGGGCCAGCACCAGGACGCCGGCTCCAAGATGGTCCACATGGCGCCGAACACCTCCTCGAACATCGTCTCCAAGTCGGTGGCCCGGGGCGGCGGCCGCACCTCCTACCGAGGCCTGGTCGAGATCGGCGAGGGCGCCCACGGCTCGAAGTCCAACGTGCTGTGCGACGCGCTCCTGGTCGACACCATCTCCCGCTCGGACACGTACCCGTACGTGGACGTCCGCGAGGACGACGTCTCCATGGGCCACGAGGCCACCGTCTCCAAGGTCTCCGACGACCAGCTCTTCTACCTGATGAGCCGCGGCATGACGGAGTTCGAGGCGATGGCCATGATCGTGCGCGGCTTCGTCGAGCCCATCGCGCGCGAGCTGCCCATGGAGTACGCCCTGGAGCTGAACCGGCTGATCGAGCTGCAGATGGAGGGATCGGTCGGCTGACCGCCGGCCGCGCGGCATCCCCCGCCGCACATCCTTTGACGTAGGCAGTGTTCTTTAAAGAGAGTGAGCAAGACGACAGCCATGGCTGAGGCTCAGAACATTCCGGCGGGTTCGACCACCGCCGGCGCGATCGCGGTGGCCGCCGAGTCCACCGTCGCCACCCGGATGAGTGCGCCCCCGTCCTTCGACGTGGCGGACTTCCCGGTTCCGAACGGCCGCGAGGAGGAGTGGCGCTTCACGCCGCTCGCCCGACTCAAGGGCCTGCACGACGGCACCGCGGTCGCCAACGGCACCATGAAGGCCCAGATCGACGCGCCCGAGGGCGTCACGGTCGAGTCGGTGGAGCGCGACGACGCGCGCATCGGCAAGGCCGGCACCCCGGTGGACCGGATCGCCGCCCAGGCGTTCTCGTCCTTCGCCAAGGCCACGGTCGTCACCGTGCCCAAGGAGACGGTCCTGACCGAGCCGGTGCGCGTGACGCTGCACGGCGAGGGCGGCACCACCTTCGGCCACACCGTCTTCGACGTGCAGGCCTTCGCCGAGGCCGTCATCGTCATCGACCACACCGGTGACGGCGTGCGCGCCGCCAACGTCGACTTCCTGGTCGGCGACGGCGCCAAGCTCACCGTCGTGTCCGTGCAGGACTGGGACGACACCGCCGTCCACTGCTCCCAGCACAACACGCTGGTCGGCCGCGACGCGACCTTCAAGTCGGTCGTGGTCACCTTCGGCGGCGACGTCGTGCGCCTCCACCCGCGCATCAGCTACGCCGGCCCCGGCGGCGAGGCCGAGCTCTTCGGCCTGTACTTCACGGACGCCGGCCAGCACCAGGAGCACCGCCTCCTGGTCACGCACGACGCCCCGCACTGCAAGTCGAACGTGGTCTACAAGGGCGCGCTCCAGGGCCAGGACGCCCACGCGGTCTGGATCGGCGACGTGCTCATCCAGAAGAGCGCCGAGGGCACCGACACCTACGAGATGAACCGCAACCTCGTCCTCACGGACGGCGCGCGGGTCGACTCGGTGCCGAACCTGGAGATCGAGACCGGCGAGATCGTCGGCGCCGGCCACGCCTCCGCGACCGGCCGCTTCGACGACGAGCAGCTCTTCTACCTGCAGGCC
The DNA here is from genome assembly GCF_036178145.1 of Streptomyces sp. NBC_00273. NCBI lineage: Bacteria > Bacillati > Actinomycetota > Actinomycetes > Kitasatosporales > Streptomycetaceae > Streptomyces > Streptomyces sp. NBC_00273. Next base: position 7,170,520 of record NZ_CP108067.1, read on the forward strand.
CGTGGCATCCCGGCCGACGAGGCCCGCCGCCTGGTCGTCCGCGGCTTCTTCGCGGAGCTCGTCCAGCAGATCGGTGTCGACGACATCGAGGAGCGTCTGCTCGCCAAGATCGAGACCGAGCTCCAGGGTTCCGTCTGATGAATTACGTCAAGGCCTGCGCGCTCAGCGAGCTGGAGGAGAACACCCCGAAGCGGGTGGAGCTCGACGGCACGCCGGTGTCCATCGTCTCCACCGAGGGGGAGGTGTTCGCGATCAACGACATCTGCTCGCACGCGAACGTCTCGCTCTCGGAGGGCGAGGTCGAAGACTGCATGATCGAGTGCTGGCTGCACGGGTCGGCCTTCGACCTGCGCACCGGCAAGCCCTCGGGTCTGCCCGCGACGCGCCCCGTACCCGTATACCCCGTAAAGATCGAAGGGGACGACGTGCTCGTCTCCCTCACCCAGGAGTCCTGAGGTATCCATGGCAACGCTTGAAATCCACGACCTGCACGTCTCCGTAGAGGCCGAGAACGGCGCCCGCGAGATCCTCAAGGGCGTCGACCTCACCGTCAAGCAGGGTGAGACGCACGCCATCATGGGTCCGAACGGCTCCGGCAAGTCCACCCTGGCGTACTCGCTCGCCGGTCACCCGAAGTACACCATCACCGGTGGCACCGTGACCCTCGACGGCGAGGACGTCCTGGAGATGTCCGTCGACGAGCGCGCCCGCGCCGGCGTCTTCCTCGCGATGCAGTACCCGGTCGAGGTCCCCGGTGTCTCGGTCTCCAACTTCCTGCGCACCTCGGCCACCGCGATCCGCGGCGAGGCGCCGAAGCTGCGTACCTGGGTGAAGGAGGTCAAGTCCGCGATGGAGCAGCTCCAGATGGACCCGGCCTTCGCCGAGCGCAACGTCAACGAGGGCTTCTCCGGCGGTGAGAAGAAGCGCCACGAGATCCTGCAGCTGGAGCTCCTGAAGCCGAAGATCGCGATCCTCGACGAGACCGACTCCGGCCTCGACGTCGACGCACTGCGTCAGGTCTCCGAAGGCGTCAACCGCGTCCGCGCGACCGGCGAGGTCGGCACGCTGCTGATCACGCACTACACGCGGATCCTCCGCTACATCAAGCCCGACTTCGTCCACGTCTTCTCCGAGGGCCGCATCGCCGAGTCCGGTGGCGCCGAGCTCGCCGACAAGCTGGAGGCCGAAGGCTACGAGTCGTACAGCACGAAGGGTGGCGCGACCGCGTGACACAGCTGCCTGGCCTCCTCGACATCGAGGCGATCCGAAAGGACTTCCCCCTTCTGGATCGTGTGGTCCACGACGGGAAGAAGATCGTTTACCTGGACAATGCGGCGACCTCGCAGAAGCCGCGCCAGGTGCTCGACGCGCTGAACGAGTACTACGAGCAGCACAACGCCAACGTCCACCGTGGCGTGCACGTGCTCGCCGAGGAGGCCACGGCGCTGTACGAGGGCGCCCGCGACAAGGTCGCCGCCTTCATCAACGCGCCGAGCCGCGACGAGGTGATCTTCACCAAGAACGCCTCCGAGTCGCTCAACCTGGTCGCGAACATGCTCGGCTGGGCGGACGAGCCCTACCGGGTCGACCGCGAGACCGAGATCGCCATCACGGAGATGGAGCACCACTCCAACATCGTGCCGTGGCAGCTGCTCTCGCAGCGCACCGGCGCGAAGCTGAAGTGGTTCGGCCTCACCGACGACGGCCGGCTCGACCTGTCCAACATCGAAGAGGTCATCACGGAGAAGACGAAGATCGTCTCCTTCACGCTGGTCTCCAACATCATGGGCACGGTCAACCCGGTCGAGGCGATCGTCCGGCGCGCCCAGGACGTCGGCGCCCTCGTGCTGATCGACGCCTCCCAGGCCGCCCCCCACATGCCGCTGGACGTGCAGGCGCTCGGCGCCGACTTCGTGGCCTTCACCGGCCACAAGATGTGCGGCCCGACCGGCATCGGCGTCCTCTGGGGCCGCCAGGAGCTCCTGGAGGACCTGCCTCCGTTCCTCGGCGGCGGCGAGATGATCGAGACCGTGTCGATGCACGCCTCGACCTACGCCCCTGCGCCCCACAAGTTCGAGGCGGGTACGCCCCCGATCGCCCAGGCCGTCGGCCTCGGCGCGGCCGTGGACTACCTGACCGCGATCGGCATGGACAAGATCGCCGCGCACGAGCACGCGATCACCGAGTACGCGATCAAGCGCCTCGCGGAGGTGCCCGACCTGCGGATCATCGGCCCCACCACGGCCGAGGACCGCGGCGCCGCCATCTCCTTCGTCCTGGGTGACATCCACCCGCACGACGTCGGCCAGGTACTGGACGAGCAGGGCATCGCGGTCCGCGTGGGACACCACTGCGCACGCCCCGTCTGCCTGCGCTACGGAATTCCTGCGACGACGCGAGCGTCTTTCTACCTGTACTCCTCTCCGGCCGAGGTCGACGCGCTGATCGACGGGCTGGAGCACGTACGGAACTTCTTCGGCTGACGGACGAGGCGACGAGGACGCAGTGAAGCTGGATTCGATGTACCAGGAACTGATCCTGGACCACTACAAGCACCCGCACGGGCGTGGCCTGCGCGACGGCGACGCCGAGGTGCACCACGTCAACCCGACGTGCGGTGACGAGATCACGCTGCGCGTGAAGTACGACGGCGAGACGCTGACCGACGTCTCCTACGAGGGCCAGGGCTGCTCCATCAGCCAGGCCAGCGCGTCCGTACTGAACGAGCTGCTCGTGGGCAAGGAACTGGCCGAGGCGCAGAAGATCCAGGCAGTCTTCCTGGAGATGATGCAGTCCAAGGGCAAGATCGAGCCCGACGAGGCCATGGAAGAGGTGCTGGAGGATGCGGTCGCGTTCGTCGGCGTCTCGAAGTACCCGGCTCGTGTGAAGTGTGCGCTGCTGAGTTGGATGGCGTGGAAGGACGCGACGGCCCAGGCTCTGGGCGGCGCGGAGAGGAAGACGGCATGACCGAGAACGCGACGCCCGAGGCGTCGATCAAGCCGGCCACCGAGGAGGAGGTCCGCGAGGCCCTCTACGACGTGGTCGACCCCGAGCTGGGCATCGACGTCGTCAACCTGGGCCTGATCTACGGCATCCACATCGACGACGCGAACATCGCCACCCTCGACATGACCCTGACCTCGGCGGCCTGCCCGCTGACGGACGTCATCGAGGACCAGGCGAAGTCGGCGACGGACGGCATCGTCAGCGAACTGCGCATCAACTGGGTCTGGATGCCGCCGTGGGGCCCGGACAAGATCACGGACGACGGTCGCGAGCAGCTCCGCGCGCTCGGCTTCAACGTCTGAGCCGTTGTGAACGAGGAAGGGCCCCCGGCATCGTGCCGGGGGCCCTTCGCGTGTTGGCCGGCCGGACCGGCGGGTCCGGCCGGCCGACCGCTCAGTCGTCCGCCTGCCCGTTCGGCCGGGGATCCGGCTGGGGGCCGGTCTCAGGTTCCGGCCGGGGGGTCGGACGTGCGTCTGCGGGTGCGTCTGCTGTGGGCGCGGGCGCAGGCGTGGCTGCGGGTGCAGGCGTGGGTCCGGTGCCGGGGGTCGCCGCGGCGGCCTCGGCGAGGATGGCGGAGGCGAGGTTCTCACGCCGGATCCGCTGGTCCACGTAGAGCAGATTGTTGAACAGCTGGGTGTACCCGATCTGGAACATCTGGCTCACGCCGCCGCCGACCAGCATGCAAACGAAGCCGAACACGAGGCCGATGACCATGCCTGCCGACGGGGCGGCTCCCTCGCCCCCCTCGGCCATGAGCGGGAGCATCCCGAACATGCCGATGAACTGGAAGGGCATCTGGATCATGTAGGCGATGCTCATCCCGATCATGCTGCCGACCAGGGAGATGCCGAAGATCCGCCACCACTGGCCCTTGACCAGCGCGGTCGAGCGGCGCAGCGCGGTGACAGGACCGGCCTCCTCCATGACCGCCGCGGCGGGGGCCAGGCTGAGCCGGGTGCCGAGCCACACGGTCACCGGGAGGGCGAGCAGCATGAACACGGGCAGGAGGAGCAGAGCTCCGGGCGACGGGTCGTCGCCGGAGGTGGAGGCGATCACCAGCGGAATGCACACCGCGAGGGCCACGAGCACCGGGGCGCCCGCGATCAGTCCCGTGAGCGCCAGCGCGCCCAGGACGGCGGGCGTCCGCCGCAGGGCCTCGCGCCACATCGCGCGGAAGGTCGTGGGCCGGCCCCTGACCGCCTCGCGGAGGATCGCCGGGCACAGGGCGGTGAGCATCGCCATGCCCAGCAGCCCCACGGCGAACAGCAGCACGAACAGCGTGACGGCCGCGACGAGGAACGGTGTGAGGTGCTCGGCCGACGGGGTCTGTCCGTAGGGCGGGTCGAAGACCGGCTCGATGTGGTCGTACACCGCGGCGACGGCGATGCCCGCCAGCAGGGCCATGACCAGCAGGCAGATGCCCTGCACGGCCAGCATCACGCCGACCAGCTGCTTCCAGTGGCGGCCCAGCGTGGCGAACGAAGCGCTCACCATGTCCCCGAGGCGCAGGGGCCGCAGGGGTATCACCCCGGGCTGCGGCGGTGGCGGCGGAGCCCATCCTCCCCACTGCGGCGCGCCGCCCGGGCCTCCCCATCCCGGTGCCCCCGTGGATCCCCACCCTGCGTTCTGCGCCATGCATCCGCTCCGTCTGCTCGTTCCCCCGTCGAACGCACACCGTATCCCAGCATGTCAGGGGCATGGCGACGCTTTTCCGGCCCGCTTGTGTACGTTCGTACGCATCGCTGTGTACAGTCGTACGCATGCCTTACGTCATGCTTGCCGCGGCCATCGCCGCAGAGGTCGCCGGAACCACCGCCATGAAGTACAGCGACGGCTTCACGAAGCTGTGGCCGTCGCTGGGCACCCTGCTGGGCTACGTCATCGCCTTCACCCTGCTCGCGCAGACGCTGAAGTCGATGTCGGTCGGCACGGCGTACGCGATATGGGCGGGCGTCGGCACCGCCGCGATCGCCGCCATAGGCATGGTGTTCCTGGGGGAGGCGGCCACCGCCGCCAAGATCGCCGGGATCGCCCTGGTGATCGGCGGCGTGGTCCTGCTGAATCTCGGCGGGGCCCACTGATGACCCCTGGTGTGCGGCGCTACGACCCGGACCGGCGGCAGCGGATCATCGACGCGGCGCTGCGGGTGGTCGGCGAGCGGGGCATCGCGGGGCTGACCCACCGCAGCGTCGCCGCGGAGGCCGACGTGCCGCTCGGGTCGACGACGTACCACTTCAAGACGCTGGACGACCTGCTGGTCGCCGCCCTGCGCCAGGCCAACGAGGGCTTCGCGCAGGCGGTGGCGCGATCGGCCGCTCTGGCCGACCCGGACGCGGACCTCGCCGCGGTCCTGGCCCGCCTGCTCGGGGAGCTCCTGGCGGCGGACCGGGGCCGGGTCGAGCTGGAGTACGAGCTCTACCTCGCGGCCCTGCGCCGCCCGGCGCTGCGGCCGGTGGCGGCGCAGTGGTGCGAGGCGGTGTCGGCGGCGCTGACCCCGCGGACCGACCCGATGACCGCGCGGGCACTGGTGGCGGCCATGGACGGGATCGGCCTGCAGGTCCTGCTGACGGACGCCGCGTACGACGAGGAGTACGCCCGCGAGGTCCTGAGGCGGGTGCTGCGGCCGTCGTAGGCGCGCCGCTACCGTTTCGGACCGCCGCGCGCCGCGGGCCCCCGGTCCTCGGGCGCCGGCGGGCCCGGTCGCGCGAGGGGCGGGGGAGCGGCTCCTCCGGCTGCCCGACCGGCCCGCCTGCCGGGCCCGTTCAGCCCGCGGAGCGTACCGCCGCGAGGGCCGCCCGCACGCTCGCCTCGATGTCTTGGATCGGGTAGATCACCTCGCGGACCGTGCGGTCGCGGTCGATGACGAGCGTCAGCCGCTTGATCCGGCTCGTGCCCGCCGCGCGGAACGTCGGCAGGCGCAGTGCGGCGGTGAGCGCCAGATCCGCGTCCGACAGGAGCGGGAACCGCAGCCGCTCCTGCTCCGCGAACTCCCGCTGCTCGTCCGGGCGCTGGGTCGACACCCCGTGCACGGTGGCGCCGGCCGCGGTGAACTCCGTGAGCTGGTCGCGGTAGGTGCACGACTCGAACGTGCAGCCCCTGGCGCCGGGGATCCCGGCCCAGTCGGGCGGGTAGGACTCGGCGCGCGCGTACGCGCCCGGGAAGCAGTACAGGACCGTGAACGGGGTGTCCGCCACCGGGTCGCTCAGCTCGCCGAAACGGTCCGGCAGTAGCAGTGGCGGCACGTGCGTGCCGCGCAGTGCGTGCACCCGTTCCGCCTCGCGCGAGGCCTCGTCGGTCGTCGCCGTCATCTCTCCCTCTCCCAGGACCCAGGTGTCTCCCCAGTCCTGGAGGGCCACCAGGACGGGCAGCAGTCCCCGCCCGCGCGGGGTCAGCCGGTATTCGTGCCGCACCGGGCGTTCCTGGTACGGCTCGCGCGACAGCACCCCGGCCTCGACGAGCAGCTTCAGCCGTTCCGCCAGCACCTTGCGGGACATCCCCAACTCGCGCTGGAGCTCGTCGAAGCGGTGCAGACCGCGCGCGGCGTCGCGCACGATCAGCAGCGTCCACCAGTCGCCCACCACGTCGAGGGCCTGGGCGATGGCGCAGTCCGCGTCGCCGAGGTGTGTGCGCTGGGCCATGGGAACTCCTTCGTCCGTTGACCCAAGGCTGCCATGCTGACATAGTCAGTTCCTAAAGGGAACTCACTCGTTGGATCAGGGGGACACAGGTGTGCTGCAGGGGTTCAAGGACATACCGAGGGTCGTGTGGCTGCTGGCTGCGGGGGTCTTCGTCAACGCCGTCGTCAGCTTCACCTTCGTCTTCGTCTTCCTCTACCTGACCGGCCCGCGCGGCCTCGACGCCAGCCAGGCGGGCCTGATCGTCGGCATCGGCGGCATCGGCCTGGTCGCCGGCAATTTCACGGGCGGCTGGTACGGGGACCGCTTCGGCCACCGCCGGGTGCTCCTCGGCGCATCCACCCTCGGGGGCCTGACCCTCGCGGCGCTCCCGCTGCTCCCCCTACCGCTCCTCTACGCGGCCCTGCCCGTGGCCCAGTACGCCTCCGGCGTGATCCGGGCCGCCAACTCCGCACTGGTCGCGGTCACCGTCCCGGAGGGCGCCCGCCGCCAGGCCTTCGCCCTCGTACGCTGCGCCTCCAACGGCGGATTCACCCTCGGACCGCCGCTCGGCGCCCTGATCGCCACCGGCCTCTCCTACGACTGGCTCTTCGTCGGCGACGGCGTCGGCACGCTCGTCTTCGCCCTCTGGACCGCGCGGGTCGTCCCGGCCCGCGGTGCTCCCCGTGTACCGGCCGCGGCCCGGGACGGGGGTCCGGGCCGCGGCGAACGGACCCTGTGGCGCGAACTGCGCGCCCGCCCCGCCGTGCTGGTGCTGCTCGGCGCGATCCTGGTGACCGACGTCGTCTACCGCCAGCAGTACTTCACCTTCCCCGTCTTCCTCGCCGACCACGGCCTGGACGCGCGCGCCTTCGGGCTCGTCATCGCCCTGAACGGAGGGGTGATCCTGCTGCTGGAACTGCCCGCCGCCGTCGCGCTGCGCGAGCGGCCGGCCCTGCCGGTCATCGGCACCGGGATGGTGCTCGTCGGGGCCGGGTACGCGGCGCTGGTGGTGTACGGGGCCGGGGTCGCCAGCGCCGTGACCATGATGATCCTGCTGAGCCTCGGGGAGATCCTCTACAAGACCACCGCCACCGCCCACATGGCCGACCAGGCGCCCGAGCACGCCATCGGGCGGTTCCAGAGCCTGTACGCGGGCGTCTCGGTCAGCGGGGTCGTCGTCGGTCCACCGCTCGGCGGAGCCCTGTACTCCGTCGCGCCCGGGCTGCTGTGGCCGCTCTGCGCGGTGTTGGCGGCGGGGGCGGGCGCGGCGCTGCTGGGGGCGCACGCCCGCCAGGTCCGACACGCGGCGCGACCCGCGCGACCGGCACATGAGACCGGTTCGCAACCGAAGGCCGTCGCCGGTTAGGTTTCGGATATGACTGCTACGCGTACCACCGGCGCCGTCGCCGCCGGACTTGCCACCCTCACCGCCGACGGCACCGTCCTCGACACCTGGTTCCCCGCCCCCGAGCTGGTCGCCGAGCCCGGCCCGGCCGGCACCGAGCGCCTCACCGCCGACCAGGCCGTGGAGCTGCTGGGCGCTGCCGCGGCCAAGGCGATCCGCACGGACGCGGTCCGCGGCGTCGAGGTCGTAGCCGTCCGCACGGTCATCTCCTCCCTGGAGGACAAGCCGCTGGACGCGCACGACGCGTACCTGCGCCTGCACCTGCTCAGCCACCGCCTGGTCAAGCCGCACGGCCAGAACCTCGACGGCGTCTTCGGCCTGCTCACGAACGTCGCCTGGACCTCGCTGGGCCCGGTCGCCGTCGACCAGGTCGAGACCGTCCGCCTCAACGCGCGCGCCGAGGGCCTGCACCTCCAGGTCACCTCGATCGACAAGTTCCCGCGGATGACGGACTACGTCGCCCCCAAGGGCGTGCGCATCGCCGACGCGGACCGCGTCCGCCTCGGTGCGCACCTCGCCGAGGGCACCACCGTCATGCACGAGGGCTTCGTCAACTTCAACGCCGGCACCCTCGGCACCTCCATGGTCGAGGGCCGCATCTCCGCGGGCGTCGTGGTCGGCGACGGCTCCGACATCGGCGGCGGCGCCTCCACCATGGGTACCCTCTCGGGCGGCGGCAAGCAGATCATCTCGATCGGCGAGCGCACCCTGATCGGCGCCGAGGCGGGCGTGGGCATCGCGCTCGGCGACGAGTGCGTCGTCGAGGCCGGCCTCTACGTGACCGCGGGCACCCGCGTGACCCTGCCGGACGGCCAGATCGTCAAGGCCCTGGAGCTCTCCGGCGCCAACAACATCCTCTTCCGCCGCAACTCGGTGACCGGCGCCGTCGAGGCCCGCCCGTACAAGGCGGCCTGGGGCGGCCTGAACGAGGTCCTGCACAGCCACAACTGACGCCCTGCCACGTCGAAGAGCGCCCTCCCACGGCCGGGGAGGGCGCTCTTCGCGTTCCTCCGGTCCGCCGCCGGCCGCCGGCCCGTCAGGTGCCGAGGCCCTCGACGACCTCGCGCACGTGCCGCACTGCTGTGGAGGCCCACCGCACGCGGAACGGCGCCAGCTTGGCCACCGCCGCGCCCAGCCATTGCGGATCACCCAAGCGGTGCAGCGCCTTCGCATCGGACACTTGCCCGACGAGGTGGCCCAGGAGGAAGACGTGGGAGCCCGTGTAGGCGCGCTCGTGGTGGGTGTAGTTGACCGACCAGTTCTCGTACGGGTGACGCAGGGTCGCCGACGCGGAGCACGCGCTGCGGCCGCCGATCTGCGCGGAGGTCGAGGCCAGCTCCAGCGCGCCCCCGCCACGGGTGGCCATCCACGCCCGCGTGGTCGCGTTCACGCCCAGCCCCATGAACCTGCCCCAGGGGATGACGGCGCGCGGCTCGGCCGCACCGTCCTTGTGGTGCTCCACGCCTTCGGCGGTGAGGACCAGATGTGAGCGGCGCTTCCGGTTCGGGTCACCGATGGTCCATCGGTCCCCGATCAACTCCAGCGGCCCCAGGAACTCGGACATGATCCCCCCGTATCCGTTTGCCGCGGGCGGTCAGGCCAGGCCAGGTCAGGTCAGGTCAGTGAGATCGTGCGGACCAGGCCCGCGAAGGCCTGCTTCTCCGCCTCGGTCAGCTCCACCGACTCCATCGGGTGCGCGGCGGAGCCGCGCTGGGCCGGGATCATCGGCAGGCCCTCGGCGGCGGGACCCGAGTGGGGGAAGCGGCTGTCCTCCCGCATGTGGCGGAGGCCGGTGAGCCAGACGATCGCGGCCACGAGCAGGACGGCGAGGCCGATTTGCTGGGCGAGGGAGATGGAGGGCAACACGAGGATCCTCCGGGTGTGCGGTCGGTACGGGCCGGTAACAAGATCGAGCGTGGAAATACTCAACCACCACAACCGGTCGATTCGATACGGATGTGTCGAGCGTCACGCCAGGGCCGAAAGTCCCTAGCTTGTCCGAGAAGGCGCCGTTACGGCTCCAGGTGCAGCTTGAAGCCCTCGTGGCTGCGTGCGAAGCCCAGTCGCTCGTAGAACCGGTGCGCGGCGGTCCGACGCTTGTTGCTGGTCAGCTGGACCAGGCCGCAGCCGCGCCCGCGGGCCCTCTCGACGGCGAGCCGCATCAGTTCGGCGCCGAATCCCGCGCCCCGCCGGTCCGCGCGGATCCGTACCGCTTCCACCAGCGCCCGCTCCTGCCCGTTCTGGCCCAGGCCCGGGACGTAGGTGAGCTGGAGGCAGCCGAGGACGACCTCGCCCGCCCCGCCCGCCCCGCCCGCCCCGTCCGCTCCGTCCGTGAGGACCAGCATCTCGTTGCGCGGGTCCGCCTCGATCGCGGCGAAGGCCCGCTCGTGCGCCTCGCCGATCACGACCTGGGCCGGGTCGACGACCGAGTCCTCGTCGGCGAGCAGGGCGAGTACGGCGGGCAGGTCCCGGCGGGTGGCCTCACGGAAGATCATGGCGGGATTGTGGCAGGGGGCCCGGCCGGGACGGCGGCCGGACCCCCTACAGCTGCGGGCCCCGAGGGGTTACGGGCGGAAGCGCAGCACCTGCGGGTCGTGGTCGCTGTTCTGCGCCGCGAACTCCGCGTTGATGTGCACGCTGTCGTACGTGAACTTCTTGATCGCCGGGCTGGTCAGGATCTGGTCCAGCACCTGAGCGTTGCCCTGGTAGACGTACGAGTAGCGCTCCGCCTTCGGCAGCGACTTGATCGCCGGGTACAGCGCCCCGCCGTCCGCCAGCGCGTCCGTCGTCGCCGAGAACTCGAAGTCGTTGATGTCACCGAGGACCAGGACGTTGGCGTTCTTGTCCTCCGCCAGGAGCTGCTTCACGAAGCCGTTCACGGCCTGCGCCTGGAGCAGTCGCTTGGTCTCCGAGGAACGGACCGGCGGCTGGTGGTGCGAGGTCAGGCCCTCGTCGCCGCCCTTGGAGCCGAAGTGGTTGGCGATCACGAAGACCGTCTTGCCGCGGAAGACGAACTCGCCGGCGAGCGGCTTGCGGCTGTCCGCCCACGCCGGGTTGGCGGGGTCGACGCGGCCGGGGGAGTGGGTCAGGGCGGCCTTGCCGTTCACCTTGGTCACGCCGGTCGCGGTCACCGCGTCACCCGGGGCGCGCTCGGTGAAGGAGACCCGCGCCGGGTTGAAGAGGAACACCTGGCGGATGTTGCCGCCGGGCTCGCCGCCGTCCTTCTTGTCCTCCGGGTTGACGGTCCGCCACTGGTAGGCCGGGCCGCCGGCGGCCGAGATCGCCGCGGTGAACTTGGCGAGGGTCTGCTCGGCCGAGACGGTGCCGTCGTTCTTGGCGCCGTTGTCGTCCTGGATCTCCTCCAGGGCGAGGACGTCGGGGGAGGCCAGGTTCTCGACGACCGCCTTCGCCAGCGCGTCGAACTTCTCCTGCGGGTCGGTCGGGTCGAGGTTCTCGACGTTGTACGTGGCCACCGCGAGCTCCTGCTCGGCCTGCGGCTTGGTCTTCTCGGGGGCGAGGGTGCCCGCCTTGACGGTGCCGAGGGTGCGGGCCACCAGCGTGTAGCCGCCGAACTGGTTGAAGTCCAGCGGGCCTTCGGTGGTGCCAGTCAGCCGGTCGCCGACGTTGGCCACCGGGAAGGGCTGCTGCGCGACGGGCGCGAGCTGCTGGATCTGGAGGCGGCCGGTGTTCTGGGACTCGTAGGAGCCGTAGATGGTGCCACCGCGCTTGGCGGTGTTCTCCCAGCCCTTCACCGTGACCCACAGCTCCGAGTACGGGTCGGTGGCGCCGACCACGCGGGAGGTGCCGATCTTGACGTTCATGCCCTCCAGCGACTCGTAGTGGTCGAGGGCGTAGCGCGAGGGCTCCAGGGTCAGGCCGTTGATGCTGCCGGCGGCGGCCGGGTCACCGGCCGGGGCGTACTCGGCGGGCACCGAGTACTCGTTGATCGCGGTGGCCTCGGGCAGCGCGTTGCCGGAGGAGACCACGGTCACCGTCGGCTTGGAGATCTGGGTCACCGACTGGTTGCCGGAGTTCACGCCGCCGGGGATGTACTCGCCGACGGTGCCGGAGACCTTGACCGCGTCGCCCGCGGCGACGGTCGGGACGGCGTTGGTGAAGACGAAGACGCCCTCGCTGGTGGCGTCGTTGTCATCGGCGTTCGGGTCCTGGATCCAGAAGCCGCGCGAGCCGTACGTGCGCACGCCCGTCACGATGCCCTCGACGTCCGTGACCTGCTTGCCGTTGAGCGGGGATATCCGGGTGGTGCCCTGAATGTCGTGGATGCGTATCGGATCGGCGGACACGGCGCCTTCGGCCGCGTCGGCGGAGCCCGCGAGCAGGCCGGTGGCCAGTGCGGTGGCGACGAGGGCCGCGACGGCGGCGGAACGGGGATGCGAGGAGCGCATGGGCGGGAACTCCGGTGTGGGAGAGGGAAAAGGTGGGGGGTGCGGCAGTGAGATCTGCGGGAGGCATGCCGCTCCCTGTACATCTACGCGCGTCAATTTCCTGTGTGGCCAGCAAAGTTGTCAAGCCCTCCAGGGAATACGACAGCTGACTGTGGGATGAACCAAAGGGGATGGCTCGCCGGACGCGCCCGAAATGCGTCTAGGCTGGAGCGCCGTACGAAGGCCACGCCTGTCATCTGCGCCACATCCGCGTGCCCGCACTGCCCGTCATGTCGGCCATGTCATCGAAATCCGGGCGCACATGACGGTCCGGCTGACATGCGGCCCGTGTCACCAACGCCACACCCCGCCGCACCCCGTTCCACGCCGAGTCCCACCCCGTTTCAACCCGAGTCACACCCCGCCCCACCCCGCCCCACCGCGTCCGCGAGGAGAACCGTCCCATGTCCGCAGACTCGCACCCCACGCTGCCGCCCGTACGGCTGCACTCCGACGCGGAGCTGGCCCGCGACGCCCTCGGCGCCCCGCTGTTCGCGCGCGCCGTACGGCTCGCCCGCTGGGCCGGACCCGACACCCGCGTCGGCGTCGGCGGCGAGCTCGCCACCGACCAGCTGCCCGAGGCCGCCGCGGTGCTCGGCCTCGACGCCGCCGACGCGGACTCCGGCGGGTACGCGAGCCAGGCGTGGCGCGTGGCCGTGGACACCGGCCTGGTCGACGTGACCGAGCCGGAGGACGACGGCGGGGAGGGGGAGGGCGACGAGGCGCGCTTCGGCACGGCCGCGCCCGGTGAGGACCTCGCACTGGTGACGAGCGGTGCGCCCGGCGACGTACTCGACCTCTGGCTGGCGGCGCTGGACACGGTGCTCGCCGATGCGGCGGTGCCCGACCTGGACGACCTCGTCGACGCGCTCGACGCGGGCGGCGAGATCGACTTCGACCGGCTGGACTGGAACCCGGGGCGCGAGGCGGACTTCCTCGACGGGGTCCTCGCCAACCTCTACCTGCTCACCGTCACCGAGGGCGGGGCCGCGGACGATCCGGTTCCGCTGCCGGTGCTCGCCGCGTCGATGGTCGTGCCCGACGGCATGGGCGAGCCGACCGATGCCGTGCTGGAACAGGTCTCGGACGCGATGATGCGCCTCGACGACCAGTTCCGGCAGCTGGAGCCGATCGGGCTCGTGGAGTTCCGGCCCGTCGACGAGGAGCTCATGGCGGAGGCCGGCACCCCTCCGGAGCCGGAGACCGCGAGCGCCGCGGACGACGAGGACGTCTCCCGCTACGGGATGGTCCGCCTGACCCCCCTCGGCCTGTACGGGATCCGGGCGCGGATGCTGGAGGCCGGGGTCGATGCCCCCGCCGTCGGCGAACTGGCCGAGAAGGGCGCCGACGCACTCCTCGACGCGGTCTCCTTCTACTCCGAGAACGCCGCCCAGGCCGAGATCGAGCAGTGGCTGGCCGGCCGGGAACTGCCCGCCGCGGCCGCCGAGCTGCTGGCCGCCGCCCGCGGGGACGACGAGGGCGGCCCGCTGCGCCGGCTCCGGTGCCAGCAGGCCCTGGCCCCTGCCGGGCCGGAGGCCGAGCCCGCGGTCCGCTCGGTGCTGGACGACCCGGAGCTCGGCGGGCTCGCCCGGGTCTGGCTGGCGGAGCGCGGGGTGAGCGACGTACCGGCGCCGGACCCGGAGATGGTGTTCTGGCTGACGGTGGACACGATCGCGGCGCAGCTCGCCGCCGATGGGGAGACGGAGGAGCTGCCGCTCCTGATGGGGAGCCTGACCGCTCATCACGCGGGCTTCTTCGAGGAGGTGTGGCGGGTGGAGCACCCGGCGACGGCGTACGTCCTGGAGGCGATGGGCCGGCTGCACCCGGACAAGAAGGCGGCCAAGGAAGCCCGCAAGGCCGCGTTCAAGGCCCGCTCCCGCCGCTCGGCCTGATCGCCGTGCCCCCAGGTCGCCGCTGTCGGATCCTGCCCGGCCCGCACCGCCCGGCAAGGTCCGGCAGGGTCCGGCAGGGACGACTCAGACCGTTGTGTGCCAGCCGCCGCCCGCAACGCCCCAGCCGGTGAGTTCGGGCTTGACCGGGGGGAGCGCCCAGGGATCCAGGGTTCCGTCGCAGAGCTCCGCCAGGAACTGGACCATTCCGGCCTCGTAGTGCCACCAGGCGCTGTTGTGCGAGCTGATGGTGACGGGCCAAAGGTCCGGATCGCCCCCGAGCACACTCCAGAAGAAATCGTCACCCTCCTTCGAGTCCCCCCAGAACATCAGGACGGTCGAGGCGAGCTCGGCGGGACGCAGCTCGGGGCCCTCTCCTTCGAGCTCCCTGACCCACGCCTTGGCACGGTCGCTTTCCTCCCCGGGCAAAGGGGTGGAGAGGCCCAGGAAGTCGTCCAGTTCGAAGGCCGGATACCACTCGGCGAGCGCCTTGAAGTCGGACGGCAGAGCCGTTCCGAGCACTTCCTCGACCGCGTGCCAGTCGAAAACGGCCCGTTCCCTCCGACGGAGCTCCACCAGCCCGGGAACAGCGCGCTCCAGTGCGGCGATCGCCTCGTCGGGGTCAAGGATCCTGCGTACCGGCTTCTGGGTTCCTATGAGTTCGTCCACGAGCGCAGCCTGTCAGAACCCGGGGCCCCGACCGCAGACCGGGTCGGGCGCCCGGGCGGGTGCCCGGAGGGCGGCGACAATGCGCCTTTCCTGCGGCCGGAGTTGGCCATTCCGGGGCAGGGCAAGGGGTCGTTTCCTCTTGGTGGGTAGTTCAGCCGCCGTTCACGTGCGGGCGAGAGCGTGTGCGCCGACGACCGCACGACAGGCGCACCACCTCCCCACCCCAGGAGCCCCGATGTCGCTCAGCCGTAGAGACTTCACCGCTCGTACCGTCATCGCCGGAGCGGGAGTCGCGCTCACCGGGACGGTCGGTGCCCTCGCCACCGCCCCGGGGGCGCTCGCCGCCGAGGACGGCACCGAACGCGACGAGCACGGGCGGCCCTGCGAGCCCGGCTACGGCCCGCTCGTCCCGGACCCGGCCGGACTGCTGGCCCTGCCCGCCGGGTTCACGTACCGCGTCATCACGCACAGCGGGGTCACCAAGCTGGACTCCGGCGAGACCACCCCGTCCAACCACGACGGGACCGCCGCCTTCGAGGGGCACCGCGGGGTCACCCTCCTCGTCAACAACCACGAGCTCAAGGGCAAGCGGGAGAACTGGGCCCACCCCGTCCCGCTCACCGAGGGCCTCGTCTACGACCCGGCCGCGGCCGGCGGTTGCACGGTCGTCGAGGTCCGGCGCGGCGGCGAGGTCGCCGAATGGGTGGGCATCGCCGGTACGTCGACCAACTGCGCGGGCGGCGCCACCCCCTGGGGAACCTGGCTGACCTGCGAGGAGAACTCGGACCTGGCCGGCAAGAACGGCATGACGAAGGACCACGGCTACGTCTTCGAGGTCGACCCGCACGACCGGCGCGCCAACCGTGACCCGCGGCCGGTCAAGGCCTTCGGGCGCTACGACCACGAGGCCGTGGTCATCGACCCGCGCCAGGGCCACGCCTACCTGACCGAGGACGCTTCCGGCCCCAACGGGCTGCTCTACCGCTGGACCCCGCCCCGCGGCTTCCACCACGGGCGCGGCAGGCTCCGTACGCTCGCGGCCGACGCCGGCGTGCTCCAGGCCGCCAAGTGCATCGACAGCTCCGGACGGTTCGTCGACGACTTCTCGCGCGCAACGAAGATCGGCACCGTGTACGGGGTCGACTGGGTGGACGTCCCCGACCGCGATGCCCGGACCGTACCGGTGCGCAAGCAGTTCGCCGACGGTGTGGTGACGCGCGGACGCAAGCTGGAGGGCATGTGGTGGGCGGACGGCGGCGCGTACTTCGTCTCGTCCTACGCCCGTGAGGAGAGCCCGGGCGCGGCCCACGACGGTCAGGTCTGGTTCTACGACCCCAAGCGGCGCACGGTCCGGCTCACCGTCCTCATCGGGATCAACGCGGACCCGTCGGTCGACGGCGGCTACGACGGCCCCGACAACATCACCGTGTCCCCGTACGGCGGCCTGATCATTGCGGAGGACGGCTCGGGGCTGCAGCACCTGTTCGGCGCGACGGCGTCGGGACGCACCTACCCGCTGGCGCGCAACGAGCTGAACAACGGGTCGGCCGAGGCGCCGGAGTACTCCGAATTCACCGGTGTCTGCTTCTCCCCGGACGGGCGCACGCTGTACGCCAACATCCAGGACCCGGGCATCATGCTGGCCATCACCGGGCCGTGGCGGCGCGCGCACTGACGTTGACGTCGGCGGCGCGGCGGCGCACGTGACGCCTATGGGACACCTACGGGGCCGGGGAAACCTCCGCGCGCGAGGCCTCGGCCCACTCGGTGAGCAGGGACTCGTATGCCTCTGAGGGCCACTCCCCGTCTACCTGGGTCTCGACGAGGCGCCGGATCGCCTCGTTCGCCTCGGCGGCGGACGGGCGGGCGGGCCCCGCGGGGTTGAGTCTCTCGTGCATGGTTTCAAGGCTACGGGCGGGCACTGACAGCCACCCACGGATTACGCGTGGCATCCATCACCCGGAACGCGTACCGGTGGCCGCATGTGCCCGCCCACCTGCTCAGAGTGCCTGTGCGGCGGGCTTGACCATGCCGCGCACTGTGCGCGACTTCACAAAGTCGCCCATGGCGGTCATCTCCCACTCGCCGGTGAACTGCTTGATCAGCTTGGCCATCATCACGCCGGTCTGGGGCTCGGCGCTCGTGAGGTCGAAGCGCACCAGCTCCTCGCCGCTCGCCGCGTCGATGAGACGGCAGTAGGCCTTGGCCACCTCGGTGAACTTCTGGCCGGAGAAGGAATTGACCGTGAACACCAGGCCGGTGGCCTCGGCGGGGATCCGGCCGAGGTCGACGACGATGACCTCGTCGTCGCCCGCGCCCTCACCGGTGAGGTTGTCGCCGGAGTGCTTGATGGCACCGCCGAGGATGGACAGCTTGCCGAAGTAGCAGCTGTCGATGTGGTTGCGCTGGGGGCCGTACGCGATGACGGAGGCGTCGAGGTCGATGTCCTTGCCGCGGAAGGCGGGCTCCCAGCCCAGCCCCATCTTGACCTGGGAGAGCAGCGGGCGGCCGCCCTTGACGAGGGAGACGGTCTGGTTCTTCTGGAGGCTGACCCGGCCCTTGTCGAGGTTGATCTTTCCGGAGCCGGGCGCGGGGGCCGCGGGTGCGGGAGGCGCCGCGGGGGCGGCCGGGGCGGGAGCCGCGGGCGTGGTGGCGCCGCCGAGCCAGGGGGAGGCCGGGTAGGAGACGGGCGGTGCCGGGGGCGCGGGGGGCGCCGGCGGCGCGGGCGGGGTCACGGCCTGGGGCGCCGCGGGCTCCTCGTCCACGGAGACCCCGAAGTCGGTGGCGATGCCCGCGAGGCCGTTGGCGTACCCCTGGCCGACCGCGCGCACCTTCCACACGCCGCCGCGCTGGTAGACCTCGACGACGACGAGCGCGGTCTCGGTGCCCAGCCGCGGCGGGGTGAAGGAGGCGATCACCGCGCCGCCGTCGGCGTTGCGCACGGTGCCGGTGGGCTCGATGCCCTGGAAGGACTGCCCGGCGGCGTCGGGGCTGGCGGTGACCACGATCCGCTCGATGCCCGGGGGCAGCGCGGCCGTGTCCACGGTGATCGAGTCCGGTGCCGCACCCCCGCCGGACCGGTAGCTGACACCGGGACCGGAGGGCTGGTTGAAGAAGATGAAGTCGGCGTCGGAGCGCACCTTGCCGTCCGCCGTCAGGAGCAGGGCCGATACGTCGAGCCGTACCGGCGCAGCCACGTCGACCGTCACGCGGACGGCGTTGAGCGGCAGGTTGGATCCAGGGGTCATAGCGGTCATGCCCGGAGAACGACCGGAGGTGCTTTGCCGTTCCCTTACCCTCGCGGGATATTTCGGGATGATTCAGTGCTGATTGCGAGGGCGGCCGCGCGCGACGCGCTCGTTGCCGAACGTGTACGAGTCGGTCCAGCGGGCCAGCACGAGCTGCGCGTCGCCGAACCCCACCTCGGCCAGGAACTTCTCGGCGCGGCCCCCGCGCGGGGTGGCCGCGGTGCGGGTCAGGTGGCCGGGCGGTCCGGCGTTCCGGTGAACGGGTGGTCCGGTGGACCGGTCTCCCGGCAGCGGGCGGGACGCCCCCCCGCCGCCGGGACACCGGCGCGGCCGGTTCCCGCTCAGCCCCCGGTGACCTGGCGCGGCAGCCCCAGCGGGTTGGCCTCGCGCAGCTCCGCCGGAAGGAGCGCGTCCGGCACGGACTGGTAGGCCACCGGCCGCAGCCAGCGCTCGATCGCGGTCCCGCCCACCGAGGTGGAGTGCGAGGTGGCCGCCGGGTAGGGGCCGCCGTGGTGCTGGGCCGGGGCCACCGCGACCCCGGTCGGCCAGCCGTTGACCACGATCCGCCCCGCCAGCCCGGTGACCTGCCCGATCAGCTCGGCGGCCGGGCCGGGCGCGCCCTCGGTCTCGGCGGCCGACAGCTGGAGGGTGGCGCTCAGGTTCCCGCCGAGGAGCCCGAGGACCGCCGCCGCCTCGCCCTGGTCGGCGTACCGCACGACGACGGTCACCGGACCGAAGCACTCCTCCAGGAGGACGTCGTACGCGCCGCCCTCCAGGAGGTGTCCGGCCCGTACGGTCAGGTAGCCCGCCCCGACGGTGTGCTCGCCGCCGGACCCCGGGGTCACGGGTGCGTCGACGCCGGGCAGTGCGGCCCGCTCGCGCACCCCGGAGACGAAGTTCTCCCGCATCCGGTGGTCGAGCAGCACCCCGGGCTCGGTCTCCCCGAGCGCCTTGGTGAGTTCGCCGGTGACCCGGTCGCCGTCCGCGCCCTCGGGAACCAGTACCAGGCCGGGCTTCACGCAGAACTGGCCGACGCCGAGGGTGACCGAGCCCGCGAGCCCGGCGCCGATCTCCTCGGCGCGTTCGGCGGCCGCGGCCGGGGTGACCACGACCGGGTTGAGGGAGCCCAGTTCGCCGTGGAAGGGGATGGGCACGGGCCGGGCGGCCGCCGCGTCGAACAGGGCCCGCCCGCCCCGGATGGAACCGGTGAATCCGGCGGCCGACACCAGCGGGTGGCGGATCAGTTCCAGACCGGCGTCGAACCCGTGGACCACGCTCACGACTTCGGCCGGGAGCCCGGTGGCGACCGCGGCCCGGCGCAGCAGCGAGGCGCACAGTTCGGAGGTGGCGGGGTGGTCGGGGTGCGCCTTGACGACCACCGGGCAGCCGGCGGCGAGCGCGCTCGCGGTGTCCCCGCCGGGGACGGAGAAGGCGAGCGGGAAGTTGGAGGCGGCGTAGACGGCGACCACGCCCAGCGGGACCTTGTAGCGGCGCAGTTCGGGGCGCGGCGGGCTGAGGGAGGGGTCGGCGCGGTCGATCCGGATGTCGAGGTAGGCCCCGGCGTCCACGGCGTCGGCGAAGGCGCGCAGCTGGCCGGTGGTACGGGCCAGTTCGCCGGTGAGCCGGCCCGGGCCGAGCGCGGTCTCGGCGTCTGCGGCCTCGATCACGTGGGCGGCGGCTTCGTCCAGCAGCGCGGCGGCGGCGCGCAGGAAGGCGGCGCGCACGGTGGCGTCGGCGAGCGGGCCGCGGGCGGCGTGGGCGGCCCGTACGGCTTCGTCCACCTCGCCGGGTGTGGCTTCCACCGCAACCTGTTCGCGCTGCTTCCCGGTGCGGGGGTCCACACTCCAGACTGGTGTCGTTGTCATGGCCCACTGCCTCCTGGATCGTTCAGTATTCTGAACGCGGTTCCGGTGGATGAATGATCACATCTGCTGTGGACTCTATTTCCGCGTCCTCGGCGTGACAAGAGGCGACCAGAGGGGAAGCAGGCGTATGACGACGACCGAGTCGGGGATCCCCGCCCAGGCCGCGCCGGTCAAATCGGCGGTGCGGACCGTCCTGCTGCTGGAGCACTTCGCGGCGCGGCCGGGGCTGCACAGCCTGGCCGACATCCAGAACGACCTCTCCCTGCCGAAGTCCAGCCTGTACATGCTGCTGCGGACGCTGGTGAACCTGGGGTGGGTGGAGACGGACGCGACGGGCACCCGGTACGGCATCGGCGTACGGGCCCTGCTGGTCGGCAGTTCGTACATCGACGGCGACGAGGTGGTCGCCGCGGCCCGGCCCACCCTGGACCGGCTCTCCGACGACACGACGGAGACCATCCACCTGGCCCGGCTCGACGGCACGAGCGTGGTCTACCTCGCCACCCGGCAGTCCCAGCACTACCTGCGGCCCTTCACCCGGGTCGGGCGGCGACTGCCCGTGCACTCGACGGCGCTCGGCAAGGCGCTGCTCGCCACGCACTCGGACGCGGAGGTACGGGCGCTGCTGCCGCGGCGGCTGGAGGCGGTCACCGAGCACACCATCACCGACCGGGAGCACCTCATCGAGGAGCTGGCGCTGGTGCGGGAGCAGGGGTACGCGCTGGACCGGGAGGAGAACACGCTCGGGCTGCGCTGCTTCGGGGTGGCCGTGCCGTACCGGACGCCGGCGCGGGACGCGGTGAGCTGCTCGGTGCCGGTGGCCCGGCTGACGGGGGAGCACGAGCAGGTCATCAAGGCAGCGCTGTTCGAGGCGCGGGACCGGTTGTCGGTGGTCACGCGCCGCATGTGATGCGCCGCGGGCGGGGCGGGCGTTGTTCCTCCCCCGCGTGGGGGAGGTGGTTCCCCTTCAAGGGGGAGGTGGCGGGGCGGCGGGGCGGCGACCGTTGAATCATGAACACGCGAGAGATGCGTCCGAGTGACCTGACGGAAGCGAAGCGGCCGTCACCCGTCCGCCCGGGGACCGGGCAGCGGATGCTGCGGGCGGTGGCCCTGACCGCCACCGTGCCGTATCTGGGGCTCAAGACGGTCTGGTTGTGCGGGAGTCACCTCGGCATACCCGAGGGCAGCGTGCTGCGGGATCCGGGCCCGTTCTTCATGGCGGCCAATTCCGTCACGCTGGCCATGGACGCCTGCGTGATCCTGCTGGTGCTCGTGTTCACCAGGCCCTGGGGCATACGGGTGCCGGGCCTGCTGCTGACCGTTCCGGTGTTCGTGGCCACCGGGCTGTTGACCCCGATCCTCTTCGCCTTCCCGGGCCAACTGCTCGTACGGGCCCTCGGCTTCGGGACGGACCCGGTGGTGCAGGCGGCACGGGTGCCCTTCCTGGACCCGTGGGTGTTCCACGTCGTCTACACCGGGTTCACGGTCCAAGGAATCGCCCTGGCCGCTCTGTTCGTGCCCTATGCACGGGAGCGCTGGGGGTGGGCCTGGCGGGGCGTGACGGGGGAGCGGCTGCCGTCCTCCGCAGGGGTGGTTGCGGCAGCCGCGGCCGTCTTCGGCGCGGTGGTGGCAGGAGTGCTGGTGTACTGGGCCTCAGGAGGTGGCGCCGGTCTGGGCTCCGAGCGGGCGGCCGCATACTCCGCGGACACCGCCGTGGTGTCCGTGGTCCACGCGACGTGCGTGCTCGCCGCCGGAGCGGGGGCCGTGCTGCTGGCCCGTGGCGGGACGCTGGGGGCACGGTGGCCACTGGGTCTCGCCTGGATCGGCGGGGCGGCGACGCTGAACTGGGGGGCATGGGTGATGATCGCCGCGCTGGGGCCGCAGCTGGACGGTGGCGAAGGGCCTCCCGCCGCAACGCTGTTGATCTACGCTGGTCAGATGATCACCGGATTGCTCGCCGGCACCGTCCTCATACGGTTCCTCAGCACCCGCCGCCCGGGGTGAACCGGCTGTCGGTGGCGCGGGCCCGGTGGCGCTGGGTGCACCTGATCCTCGGCGGCGCCCTGCTCATGCCGTACTTCCTGCTCGCGCAGGTGGTGGTCGGTGTTGTCGCGGGTGGGGTCAATGCGCTCAACTCCGCCCCGCTTTCCTTCCTCGCCTACGCCGCTTGCCTGCCCCTCGTCGCCGTCACGGCGCTGTTCGGGCCGGTCCGGCCGATGTCGGTGGCCGCCGTGCGGGCCATGTGCGAAGTGCCGGGGGAGCGGTTGGCCGACGGGCCGGCCAGCTCCTGGGCCGCCCGGGCGCGGGCCTCGGCCTGGTGGACCCTGCACCTGGGGACCGGCGCGCTGATCAGCGGAATGACCCTCGCGGTGCCGCCCATGGCGGTCATGCTGATCGCGGTGCCGGTCGTGGGGCAGCTGCAGGACGTCCGGTTGGGGTACGGCTGGTTCGCCATGGACACCGGCCCGTACGTCGCCCCCCTGCTCGGGATCTGCCTGCTGGCCGGACTCACCCTGTGCGCGGTCGGGGCCGGGGAGCTGCTGGCCAGGATGGCGCCCGTCCTGCTCGGGCCCACGGCGGCGGACCGGCTGGCCGCGGCCGAGGAGCGGGCCGCCGACCTGGCCCTGCGCAACCGGCTGGCCCGGGAGCTGCACGACGCGGTCGGTCACGCCCTGAGCGCGGTCACCCTCCAGGCCGCCGCCGCCCGGCGGATGCTGGAGCGCGACCCCGACTTCGTACGGGAGGCGCTGGCCGCGATCGAGGACACCACGCGGCGGACGGTGGGCGAGCTCGACGCCGTACTGGGCCTGCTGCGGGACGGGGACCCAGCCCGGCCGGACGCCGCGCTCGCGCCCACCCTCGCCGCCGACCTGGACGGACTGTTGGCCCGCACCCGGGTCGCCGGCACCACCGTCACCGCGCACCAGGACCCCGGAGCCGCCGGGGACTGGACCGCCCTCCCGGCGATCGCCTCCCGCGAGGCGTACCGGATCGTCCAGGAGGGCCTCACCAACGTCCTGCGGCACGGCGCGGGCCCGGTGGACCTGAGGATCCGCATACAGGCCGGCCCCGACCCCGCACACCGTGAACTGGAGATCACCATGACCAATCCACCGGCGGTACCCGCCGAGGACCGGGAGACCCGTACCACCGGGGGCCGCGGACTGCGCGGTGCCGCGGAACGGGCCGCGCTGCTCGGCGGCAGCGTCGAGGCCGGCCCGCACGGGGACCGGTGGCGGCTCCGGGCCGTCCTCCCGCTCGCCGGGGAGGCCCGATGACCGCGCCCGCGCCGCGGCCGCCGCTGCGCATCGTGCTCTGCGACGACGAGCGGATGGTCCGCACCGCGCTGCGGGTGATCCTGGAGGGCGAAGCCGACCTGGAGGTCGTCGGTGAGGCCGCCACCGGGGCCGAGGCGGTTCCGCTGGTCCGCTCACTGGCCCCCGACGTGGTGCTCATGGACGTGCGGATGCCCGAGATCGACGGCATCCGGGCCACCGAACAGATCGTCGCCACCATGGCCGAGCCGCCCCGGATCGTGGTCGTCACCACCTTCGAGAACGACGCCTACGTCTACGACGCGCTGCGCGCGGGAGCCGCCGGCTTCCTCCTCAAACGGGCCGACCCCGACGAGCTGATCGGCGCGGTCCGGCTCGTGGCCCGCGGCGACTCGCTGCTCTTCCCGGCCGCCGTCCGCTCCCTCGTCGCCGCCCACACGGCCGGCTCCCCGACCGCCGACGCGCCCTGGGTGGCCCGGCTCACCGAGCGCGAGGCCGACGTCCTGCGTCTGATGGCCACCGGGCTGTCCAACCAGGAGATGAGCGAGCGCCTCGGCGTCGGACCGCAGACCGTCAAGACCCATGTCGGGGCGGTCCTGACCAAGACCGGCTCCCGCGACCGCACCCAGGCGGTCATCGCGGCCTACGAGGGGGGCTTCATCATGAAGAAAGGCTGAGAACCCCGCCACAATCGGGGCAGAGCGGAACGGCTGTGACCGCCGGGACGTCCTTCTGGGGGATGAACAAGACGATCAGGCGTGCGTCGGTCTTCTGTCTGCTCCTGGTGCTGGCCCTGCTGGTCCGCGTCACCTGGGTGCAGGCATACCAAGGCCAGGCCCTCGCAGAAGACAAGCACAACCGCCGGAACCTCATCGGGCAGTACGAGAACCCGCTGGGCAACATCATCGTGGGCGGGGAGGCGATCACCGGCTCGGTGAAGACGGGCGGCAAGGACTTCGGCTACAAGCGGACCTACGTCGACGGGCCCCTCTACGCCCCCATCACGGGCTACAGCTCCCAGGCCTACGGCAGCACGTTGCTGGAGGGCATTTACCGGAACGTCCTCAACGGCTCCGACAGCCGGCTGAAGACGGTCATGGACACGCTCACCAACAAGCGGGCCTCCCCCGGCAACGTCCTGACCACCATCGACAAGGACGTCCAGAAGGCCACCTACGACGCACTCCAGGGCAAGCAGGGCGCGGCCGTGGCCCTGGACCCCGCGACCGGCGAGATCCTCGCCGTGGTGAACAACCCGTCCTTCGACCCGGGCAGCATCGCCGGGGCCAACGACAAGGAGGCTTGGGAGCAGCTCTCCGCGGACAAGGGCAAGGCCATGGAGAACGTGGCGCTGCGCAAGCCCCAGGCGCCCGGCTCCACCTTCAAGCTGGTCACCCTCGCCGCGGCGATCGAGAACGGCCTCGTCACCGACATCGACCGGCAGACCGGGATCGCCGACCCGTACACGATCCCCGGCACCCGCACCCCGCTGCCCAGCGAGGCGGGCTCCGCGGCCTGCAACAACGTCTCGGTGCGCACCGCCCTGAGGCTGTCCTGCAACAACGTCTTCGCCGAGCTCGCCTCCAAGCTGGGCCAGGACAAGATGCGGGCGACCGCCGAGAAGCTCGGTTTCAACGTGCAGATCGACACCCCGGTGCGCACCAACCCGCCCAGCAAGTACCCGTCGAAGAAGATGTCGATCGACCAGGTCGCGCAGACCGGTATCGGCCAGTTCGACGTGCAGGCCACCCCGCTCCAGATGGCGATGGTGACGGCCGCGATCGAGAACGGCGGCAAGCTCGTCGCCCCGCACCTGGTCTCCGAGGTCACCGACGCGGGCGGCAACGTGCTGGAGAGCTTCAAGGACGCGAAGTCCCAGCGGGTCATGGGAGAGAAGACCGCCACGATGATCCGCGACGCCATGCGCACGGTCGCCACCGAGGGCGGCGGCAAGCCGGCCCAGGTGTCCGGCGCCGAGGTGGGCGGCAAGACCGGCACCGCCCAGCGCGGTGTCAACAACAGCCTCGCGCCGCTGGCCTGGTTCACCTCGTACGGCACGTCGAAGGGCAAGCAGATCGCGGTGGCCGTGGTGATCGAGAACTCCGACACCGACCGCTCCGAGATCGGCGGCGGGAAGCTGGCCGCTCCGATCGCCCAGAAGATGATGGAGGCGTGGCTGAAGAAGTAGCCGCGAAGGCCGCGCGGCCGACGCGCCGGGAACCGTCGAGGCTCCCGGCGCGTTCCCACTCCCATGATCAGAGCAGCGCACCCCGCCGACCTCCCCGCGATCGCCGCCCTGCACACCCGGGCCCGCGCCACCTACTACCAGGGCCACATACCCGAGCAGGCCCACCTGGGCGACGCCGAGCTCCAGCGGACCCGCGAGGGCTGGTCGCGGGCCATCGCCCGGGACGCGGCCGAGGGTGAGGTGCTCTGCGCCGAGCAGGACGGCGAGCTCACCGGGGTCGCCGCGTTCCGCACGCAGGACGGCGAGACCACCCTCACCCAGCTCCACGTCGACCCCGGCCACTGGCGCCGCGGCACCGGGGCCGCCCTGCACGCCGCCTGCCTGGACGCCTGGCGGCGGGCCGGAATCCGCCGGGTCCGCCTGGAGGTCTACGAGCACAACCTCCGCGCCCAGGCCTTCTACGCCACCCAGGGCTGGCTCGCGGACCCGTCGGCCCCGCGCTCGGGCACCCACCGCACCCTCTGGCTACAGGTGGGCCAGGCATCTGCCCCGTCCGGGGAATGAGACGGGGCGGTGAATGGTTGAACCGCAAACCGTTCCCCCTGAACCCGGAGAGAAGAAGGATCATGCGCGTCGAAATCTGGAGCGACATCGCTTGTCCCTGGTGCTACATCGGAAAGGCCCGTTTCACCAAGGGCCTCGCCGAGTTCGCGCACCGCGACGAGGTGGAGGTCGTCTTCCGGTCCTTCGAGCTCGACCCGGGCGGGGCGAAGGGCGTCACCGCTTCCGTCGTGGAGATGCTCGCCAAGAAGTACGGCCGCACCCTCGACGAGGCGCGCGGCATGGAGGAGCACGTCGCCGCCAGCGCCCGCGCGGAAGGGCTCACCTACCGGACCGAGGGCCGCGACCACGGCAACACCTTCGACATCCACCGGCTGCTCCACCTGGCCGCCGCCCGCGGCCGGCAGGAGGAGCTGCTCGACCTCGCCTACCGGGCCAACTTCGGCGAGGAGCGCTCCGTCTTCGACCCCGAGGTGCTGATCGCGCTCGCCGTCGAGGCCGGACTGGACGGGACCGAGGCCCGCGCCGTCCTCGCCGACGACTCCGCCTACGCCGACGAGGTCCGGGCCGACGAGCGCGAGGCTGCCGAGCTGGGCGCGAACGCCGTGCCGTTCTTCGTCCTCGACCGCCGCTACGGGATCTCCGGCGGACAGCCGGCCGAGGTGTTCACCCGGGCCCTGGAGCAGGCGTGGGCCGGGCGCGAGGTCGAGGAACCGGCCGCCGCCGCCGAGGCCTGCGAGCCCGACGGCGCGTGCGCGGTCCCCCAGGCATAAGGACCGCCCGGGAAGGGCCGGGGACGTCCGGGGACGGCCGGGGCGGGCCGGGGGCTCGGGAGACTCGGGGCACTCGGCGATGGACTGTGGGCCGAGTCTGGCGCAGAGTTGACGGCATGGATCTTCCGCTCGCCGAAGCGACCCGTGCCGAGTTCGCCCACTCCACCACCTACCTCAACACCGCCAAGTGCGGGGTCGTCCCGCGTTCCGCCGTCGCAGCCGTACGGGAGCTGGCCGAGGCGGCGGGGGCCGGGCTGCCCACCGGCTTCGGCGACTTCGACCGCGTGAACGGGGCCCGGGCGGCCTTCGCCCGCCTGGTCGGGGTGGACACCGACCGGGTGTCCATCGGCTCGGCCGTCTCCACCCACGTCGGCCTCGTCGCCGCCTCGCTCCCGCCGGGCGCCGAAGTGCTGTGTCCCGAGGGCGAGTTCTCCTCCGTGATCAACCCCTTCGTGGCGCGCGGCGACCTCAAGGTGCGCTTCGCCCCGCTCGAAGCCGTCGCCGAGGCCGTGGGCCCCGGTACCGCCCTGGTCTCGCTGAGCGTCGTGCAGTCCGCGGACGGCCGCAAGGCCGACCTGGCGGCGGTGCGCGCGGCGGCGACCGCGCACGGGACCCGGATGCTCGTGGACGCGACCCAGGCGGTCGGCTGGCTCCCCTTCGACGCCTCGCCGTACGAGTACACGGTCGCCGCCGGCTTCAAATGGCTGCTCGGCGTGCGCGGAGCCTCGTACCTGACGGTGTCGCCGCAGGCCCAGCACACGCTGACCCCGCTGCACGCCGGATGGGTTCCGGCGGTGGCCGAAGGGGACGCCACCTACGGGCCGATGGCGGAACTCGCCCACGGAGCGCGGCGGTTCGACGAGTCCCCGGCCTTCCTCGCCTACCACGCTTCCGAGCCGGCGCTGGCCCTGCTGGAGCGGATCGGCATCGAGGCCGTCCACGCCCACGACACCGCCCTGGCCGCCCGCTACCGGGCCGGGCTCGCGAGCCTGGGCCACGAACCCGTCCCCGGCGACTCCGCCATCGTTTCCGTGCCGGGCCTCGCCGACCGGCAGCCCGCCCTGGAGGCGGCCGGCATCGTCACGTCCGCCCGCGCGGGCCTGCTGCGGGCCTCGTTCCACCTCTACAACACGGAGGCGGACGTGGACCGGCTCCTGGACGCCCTCTCCGCCTCCTGAAGGGGCAGGGCCCGTGCGTACAGTGCCGCCATGAGCGATGTGAGCGGTGTGAGCGGTGTGAGCGGTGTGGGCCATGCAGGCGATGTGCACGGCGGGCGCGACGGGCGCGACGTGCTGCACGTCAAGGGGCGGGTGCTGATCGGGCCCGACGAGGTGCGCGACGAGCTGTGGGTGGTCGGCGGGCGGATCTCCTACGAGCGCCCGCCCGGCGCGCGCGAGATCACCACGGTGACCGGCTGGGCCCTGCCCGGACTGGTCGACGCGCACTGCCACGTGGGCCTGGACGCCCACGGCCCGGTCGACGCCGAGACCGCCGAGCGCCAGGCCCTCACCGACCGCGACGCCGGCACCCTCCTCATCCGGGACGCCGGTTCGCCCTCCGACACCCGCTGGATCGACGACCGCGAGGACCTGCCGAAGATCATCCGGGCCGGCCGGCACATCGCGCGCACCCGCCGCTACATCCGCAACTACGCCCACGAGATCGAACCCGCCGACCTCGTCGAGTACGTCGCCCGCGAGGCGCTGCGCGGCGACGGCTGGGTCAAGCTCGTCGGCGACTGGATCGACCGCGAGGTCGGGGACCTCGCGGCCTGCTGGCCGCGCACCGAAGTCGAGGCGGCCATCGCCGAGGCGCACCGGCTGGGCGCCCGCGTCACGGCGCACTGCTTCGCCGAGGACTCGCTGCGCGACCTGGTCGAGGCGGGCATCGACTGCATCGAGCACGCCACCGGCCTCACCGAGGACACCATCCCGCTGTTCGCGGAGCGCGGGGTCGCGATCGTCCCGACGCTCGTGAACATCGCGAACTTCCCGAAGATGGCGGCGGGCGGCGAGGCGAAGTTCCCGAACTGGTCGGCGCACATGCGGCGGCTCCACGAAAGGCGTTACGACACCGTCCGAGCCGCCTACGACGCCGGCATCGAGGTCTTCGTCGGCACCGACGCGGGGGGCTCCCTGCCGCACGGTCTGGTCGCGGCGGAGGTCGCGGAGCTGGTCAAGGCCGGTATCCCGGCGATCGACGCCCTCTCCGCGACGACCTGGACGGCCCGCGAGTGGCTCGGCAGGCCGGGGCTGACCGAGGGGGCGCCCGCCGACCTCGTCGTGTACGCCGCCGACCCGCGGGCCGACGTGCGCGTGCTGGCGCAGCCGCTGCGGGTCGTCGTGAACGGCAGGGTCCGGGCCTGAGCCGCGCGGTGGCGCCCGGTTGACGCCGCGTGACATCGGGGGCCCGTCGGTCGTTGAAGGAGGCTGCCCGGGCCGGGTGTTCGCGAAAGGAGAGAACTCGCGTTCTTCGTGGGGCGCAGTGATTCGAATGTGCACCCGGAAACCACCCTTTGGGGTGAACTCGCCTCAGGTTGGCCCTCGTTCACCCACAGTGCGTAAAGATTCCGGAGTCGAGTCCGTCGGCGCCCGCGATGTCCCCCATCGGCGGCGCGACGGCACCCAACTCCCCGGGGGTTCCAGCACCGTGAACAGCCATACCTTCCGCAGGCCCGCGGCCGTCCTCCTCGCCACGGGAGCGGTGGCCCTGCTCGCCGCTCCGCCCGCCTTCGCCACGGGAGGCGGCGCGGCCGGGAGCAAGGGCAAGGCCGGCGCCGTCGTCCTGCGCGCCGGACTGGACGTGGGCCTGCTCAACAAGACCGTGCACGTTCCGCTGAAGACGACCCTCAACGAGGTCAGCGCCCCGGCGACGGCCGAGAAGACCGCGCTGACCGTCACCGTGGACGGGGCCGAGGGGAACAACCCGGTCAGCGTGCTGCGCGCCGACGTGGCCACCTCCAAGGCGACCGCCGACAAGACCCGGGCCGAGGCGGAGGCCAACCTCGCCAAGGCCTCCGTACACGTGCCCGGACTGCCGCTGCTCTCCCTCATCGAGGTGGAGAAGGTCACCTCCAAGGTCGTCTGCGAGGCGGGCAAGAAGCCGGTGGCCAGCGCGAACGCCCTCGGGAAGGTGACGGCGCTCGGCAAGAAGGTCACGCTGTCGGCGGGTGGTCCCACCAAGGTCGAGGTCCCTGGGATTGGCCAGATCGACCTGGAACTGTCCGCTACGGAGACCACCTCCACCACGGCCGCCGCGGCCGCGCTCCGCCTGAAGGTGGCGGTCAACCCGCTGAACCTGAACGTGGGGAACGTCGACGGCGAGATCGTGCTCGCCGAGGCGCACTGCGAGTCCCCCTCGACCTCGCCCGCGAACCCGGACGTCAAGCCCCAGGCGGCGACGGGGACCGGTTCCGGTTCCGTCGTGTCCGGCGGCACCGCCGGCAATCCGGGCACCACCGGTGCCAACCTCGCCGAGACCGGCGGCGGTTCACTGACTCCCTACGTCGCAGGTGGGGCCCTGACCCTGCTCGCCATCGGCGGGGGCGCGCTCCTGATCACCCGGCGGGGCAGGGCCTCGTAGGGCGGCCGGGAGCTCCGGGCCGCCGCCCGGCGCGCCCGCCCCGAGGAGCGCACGGAGGGGAGTGCTCAACGGGTGACGGGCGAGGACGGGCGGCGTGCCCGGCAACTCAGGGGCCTGCGGGCCCCGGTGGCCTGCGGGCTCCGGTGGCCGCGGGATCGACGGCCGGTTCGGCGCGCGACGTGCTCGGGGGGCCGTGCTCGGCCGGTGACGCGGTCGGCCGGAGACGTGCCCGGTCGGTGACGAGCTCAGCGGGTGGCGTGCTCCAGGCCCTGTCCGCCCGCGCCACGTGACATCACGGCCTCGGTGACCTGCTGGTCGATCCGTGCGTACTCGCTCCGCTTCGCGGCCGGGAGCGAGGTGTCCGAGGCGGCGCAGGAGGCGCAGACGACGCGGAACGGCGGCCCCATGTCCGAGTACTGCGTGAGGTATTCGGCCTTCACCACCTCCCAGCGGCCCGGATGGCCCGCCGCCGGGGAGAAGGTGAAGCGGGGGACCGAGGACTGGTTGCCGCGCAGCTTGTCGGTCGGTACGAAGCTGGCGACCTGGTCGCCCATGCCGAAGACCACCCAGGTGCCGTTGATCTTCTCGTAGGGCTGCGGCACGTGGTTGTGCGTGCCGATGATCAGATCGATGGCGGGGAGCCCGTCGGCCGAGCGGGCGGCGGTCAGCGCCTGCGCCAGTGCCTTCTGCTGTTCATCGGGCGCCGTCTGCCACTCGGTGCCCCAGTGGACGCTGAGCACCACCACGTTCGCGCCCCCCGCCCGGGCCGCCCGGGCGTCGGCGAGGATCCGGTCCTCGTCGATCAGATTGACGGCCCACGGCTTGCCCGGGGGAAGCGGGATGCCGTTCGTGCCGTACGTGTAGGAGAGCTGGGCGATCTTCGCCCCGCCCGCCCCGAGCAGCGCCGGGGCCTTGGCCTCCTCCGCGCTGCGGGCCGAGCCGACGTGCTGGATGCCGACCCGGTCGAGGTGCTCCAGGGTGCGGGCGAGGCCCTCGTAGCCGTCGTCCAGGGTGTGGTTCGAGGCGGTGGAACAGCTGTCGTACCCGGCGTCCCCGAGGGCGTCCGCCAACTGGTGCGGGGCCTTGAAGGTGGGATAGCCGGTGTAGGGGCCGCCGGGGCGCCCGTACGGTATCTCGTGGTGGCATATCGCCAGGTCAGCGGCGGATATCAGGGGTTTGACCCCGGCGAGTATCTTCCGGAAGTCGTACTCCCCGGCCTTTCCCGCGTCGTCCGCCGACCGCTGGACGATCGACGGGTACGGGATGATGTCGCCGGTCGCCACCAGCACGAACGGCTTACCGGCGACGCCCGCGGGCGCGTCCGCCTCGCCCCGGCCCGGCTCGCCCCGGAGCCGCTGCTCCGTGGCGGGCCCCGCGCCGTTGTCGAACAGCTGCGGTACGGCGTAGAACCCGGCGCCCACGACCGCCAGCGCGGCCAGAGCCATGCCTGTCTTGGCGGATGACTTCATTCCCGACCCCCGATGTCATGCACTGATGCGGGGATCCTCACCCGGCCCCGCCCCCGCGGCCATCGTAGGGAGCCATAGGGGTGACGACACCATCGGCGCACCGTAAGGACCGCGGGTCTGACGGGGGCCGTGGAGGTCGGTCCGGCCGGCGCGCGGCCGGCGCACGCTCAACCCGCGCTCAGCGCGCCGCCAGGGCGAGGGCGTGGTCCAGGGCCTGGAGCAGCCGGCCCGTCGTCGCCCGGTCGCGCACCGCCAGCCGGAGCCAGGAGTGGTCCAACCCGGGGAAGGTGTCCCCGCGGCGGACGGCGAAGCCGAGGGCGCGCAGCCGGGTGCGGACCTCGGCCCCGCCCGTCACCCGGATCAGGACGAACGGCCCCTCCGCCACCCCGAAGACCGTCACCTCGTCGAACTCCGCGAGCCCGGCCAGCAGGTGCGCGCGGTCCACTGCGATCCGCCGGGCCGCTTCCTCCGCCTCGGCGAGCGCCGCCGGAGCCACACAGGCCTCGGCCGCCACCAGCGCCGGGGTCGACACCGGCCACAACGGCTGGACGGCCGCCAGTTTCGCGATCACCTCGGGCTCGGCCAGCACGTAGCCGATCCGCAGCCCCGCCAGCCCCCACGTCTTGGTCAGGCTCCGCAGCACCACCAGACCCGGCAGGTCCATCCGTCCGGCCAGGGCCTCCCGCTCGCCCGGGACCGCGTCCATGAACGCCTCGTCCACGACCAGGATCCGGCCCGGCCGGGCCAGCGCCGCCAGTGTCCCTGCCGGGTGCAGCACGGACGTCGGGTTGGTCGGATTGCCGATCACCACCAGGTCCGCGTCCTCGGGCACGTCCGCCGGGTCCAGCCGGAAGCCGTCCTCCGCCCGCAGCACCACGCGCTCGACCTGGTGCCCCGCGTCCCGCAGGGCCGCCTCCGGCTCGGTGAACTGCGGGTGCACCACGACCGGCCGTACGGCTCCCAGGGCCCGGGCGATCAGCACGAAGGCCTCCGCGGCCCCGGCCGTCAACAGCACCCGCTCGACCGGCAGCTCGTGCCGGGCCGCCACCGCCGCGCGGGCGCGCCGCCCGTCGGGATATGCGGCGAGGTCCCCGAGCGAGGCGGCGATCCGCTGCTTGAGCCAGTCCGGCGGGGTGTCCGCACGTACGTTGACCGCCAGGTCCACCAGTGCGGAGCCCGCGTCGATCACCTCGGCGTCCCCGTGGTGGCGCAGGTCGTGCGCGGCGGCCGTGGCCACGGCGCAGGTCGCCGACACCGACCGCCGCTTGGGCACGAGGAGTTCCCCGCCGCCCGCGAGGGCCGCGGCCTCCGCCACCGAGGGGGTACCGGTGGCGGCGCGCGCCGCCTCCGAGGGGTGTGGCACGGTGATGGCGGCCAGCCGGGCGGCGGGGTAGCTCACCAGGGGCACGCCGAAACGTTCCGCCGCGCCCGTGATCCCGGCCTCGCCCGCCTTGGACTCCACCGTGGCCAACGCCGTCACCGCCCCCACGGCCAGCCCGGCCCCCCGCAGCGCCTCCTCGACCAGGGCGCAGACCTCCGCGACGGAAACCCCCGCGCGTCCGCCGACCCCGACCACCACCTGCGTCGCGTACTCGCCCACCGGGGGCCATCCCTCCGTAGTCACCATCACCGTCACCGGCACATGCCCGGCCGGTCGGCCGTCAACACTCCGCCGCCCGCCACCCGCGCGCGGACGTGCACTCGGGCCGAGGAGTCTGTATTCAGGGGCGCATGGCCGTGATCGTGGCGCTGGGCGCGTTCCTGATGACCCTGGCGGGCGGATGGGCGGCGCAGCGCGTCACCGACCGCCGCCACCTCGTGCTGGGCCTGGCCGGCGGGCTGATGCTCGGCGTCGTGGGCCTCGACCTGCTCCCGGAGGCCCTCCACGCGGCGGGCGAGGAGGTGTTCGGCGTCCCGCTCGCCCTGCTGCTCTTCGTGGCCGGGTTCCTGGTCGCGCACGTCGTGGAACGGCTGTTGGCGGTCCGCCAGGCCGCGCACGGCGCCGAGGACGGCGCCCGCGTCCCCCAGGTCGGACTCACCGCGGCCGCGGCCATGGTCGGCCACAGCCTCGCCGACGGGGTGGCCCTGGGCGCGGCCTTCCAGGTCGGCGGGGGGATGGGCGTGGCCGTGGCGCTGGCCGTCATCACCCACGACTTCGCCGACGGGTTCAACACCTACACGCTCACCAGCCTGTACGGGAACGACCGCCGCAAGGCCCTGATGATGCTCCTCGCGGACGCCGTCGCCCCGGTCGTGGGCGCGGCGTCCACCTTGCTGTTCACCCTTCCGGAGGAACCCCTCGGCGCGTACCTCGGCTTCTTCGGAGGCGTCCTGCTGTACCTCGCGTCCGCCGAGATCCTGCCCGAGGCGCACCACAAGCACCCCGCCCTGTCCACGCTGATGTGCACGGTGGGCGGGGTGGCCGGGATCTGGCTCGTGGTGGGCATCGCGGACTGAGCGCCGGCCGGGGGCGGAGGTCACCGTCGTGCTGCCGCGGCTTCCGCGAAACGGCGCGCGACGGACGGCTCCGCCGCCCAGTGCGTGTGCAGGTAGCTCGCGTGCACGCCCTGCTGCACGAAGCCCTCGACCCGGCGCTCCGGGTGCGTGAACCCCCACGCCGGGGCCGCCCCGGCGCCCGGCTCGATCACCGTCCGGTGGAACTCGTGCCCGCGCAGCCGGGTCCCGGCCGGCGCGAGCGCGCTGTCGGACACCGCCACCGCCTCGCGGTAGCCGAGGGTGAGGCGCTCCGACATCCGCGCGTCGGCGTCGAGCACCCCGCACATGGGCTTCCCGTCCAGCGACCGGCCGAGGTACAGCAGCCCGGCGCACTCGGCGGCGACCGGGCCGCCGGCCGCGGCGAAGGCGGCGACGGCCGCCCGCAACGGTTCGTTGGCGGACAGCTCGGGCGCGTACACCTCCGGGAAGCCGCCACCGATCACCAGGCCGGTGGTGCCGGGCGGGAGCGCCTCGTCCCGGAGCGGGTCGAAGGTGACGACCTCCGCTCCGGCGGCGGTGAGCAGCTCGGTGTGCTCGGCGTACGAGAACGTGAACGCCGGCCCGCCCGCGACGGCGACCACCGGCCGTCTGCCGGGGGCTCCGCCCCCGGACTCCCGCGCCTCGAACGCCGGAGCGGCTCGATCGGGCGACCACGCCTCGCAGTCCAGCGGCGGGGCCGTGCGGGCCAGCGCCATCAGGGCGTCCAGGTCGCAGCCCGCCCGGACCTGCGCGGCCAGCGCCGCCACCGAGGCCAGCGCGTCGGTGTGCCGCTCGGCCACCGGGATCAGACCCAGGTGGCGCGAGGGCGTGGCCACCTGCGGAGCCCGCCGCAGGACACCGAGGACCGGCATCCCCGCCTCCTCCAGGGCCTCCCGCAGCATCACCTCGTGCCGGTCGGAGCCGACCTTGTTCAAGATCACGCCCCCCAGCCGCACCTGCGGGTCGAAGGACGCGAAGCCGTGCACCAGCGCCGCCACCGAACGCGACTGCGAGGAGGCGTCGACCACCAGCACCACCGGCGCCCGCAGCAACTTCGCGACCTGTGCCGTAGACGCCAGTTCGCCCCGGCCCGCGGCGCCGTCGTAGAGCCCCATGACGCCCTCGACGACGGCCAGATCGCACCCGGCCGCCCCGTGCGCGAACAGCGGAGCGACCAGCTCCGGCCCGCACATGAAGGCGTCGAGGTTGCGTCCCGGCCGGCCGGTGGCCAGCGCGTGGTAGCCGGGGTCGATGTAGTCGGGCCCGGCCTTGTGCGGGGACACGGCGAGGCCGCGCTCCGAGAAGGCCGCCATCAGGCCCGTGGCCACGGTGGTCTTGCCGCTGCCGGACGACGGAGCGGCAATGACCAGCCGAGGCACGTTGAACGGGTACGAAGTCACCACTCGATGCCCTTCTGGCCCTTCTGTCCCGTGTCCATCGGGTGCTTGACCTTGGTCATCTCGGTGACGAGGTCCGCGAACTCCACCAGCTTCTCCGGCGCGTTGCGGCCCGTGATCACCACGTGCTGCGTGCCGGGACGGTTGCGCAGCACCTCGATGACCTCGTCGACGTCGATCCAGCCCCAGTGCATCGGGTAGGCGAACTCGTCGAGCACGTACAGCTTGTGCGTCTCGGCCGCCAGATCGCGCTTGACCTGCTCCCAGCCCTCCTTGGCCGCCTGCTCGTTGTCGAGCTGCGCGTCCCGCTGGACCCAGGACCAGCCCTCGCCCATCTTGTGCCAGACGACGGAGCCGCCCTCGCCGGAGGCGCCGAGCACCTTGAGCGCGTTCTCCTCGCCGACCTTCCACTTCGCCGACTTGACGAACTGGAACACCCCGATCGGCCAGCCCTGGTTCCAGGCGCGCAGCGCCAGCCCGAAGGCCGCCGTGGACTTGCCCTTGCCGGGGCCGGTGTGGACGAAGACCAGCGGACGGTTGCGGCGCTGGCGCGTCGTGAGCCCGTCGTCCGGAACGACGGACGGCTGTCCCTGAGGCATTACGCGGCCCTCCTGTTGTTGCTGCTGTGGGGTGAAGCGGTGGATGTCACTGCGGTACGTACGTTCTTCACGAGCCCGGCCAGCGAGTCGGCCCGCAGCCCGTCGAGCGTGACGGCGGGCCCGCCGAGGTCACGGGCCAGTACGCCGGCCAGCCCCAGCCGGACCGGCCCGGACTCGCAGTCCACGACCACCGAGGCGACGCCCCCGGCCTGCAGCAGCCGTGCGCTGTGCCCCGCGAGCTCCCGCGGGCTGCTGTCCGTACGGCCCCCGGCGTTCCCGGCCGAGGTGGCCCGCCCGTCGGTGACGACCACGAGCAGCGGCCGGCGCGAGGGATCCCGCAGCCGCTCGATCCGCAGCACCTCGTGGGCCTTCAACAGCCCGGCGGCCAGCGGGGTGCGGCCGCCCGTCGGCAGCTGCTCCAACCGGGCGGCGGCCGCGTCCACCGAGGAGGTCGGCGGCAGGGCCAGGTCGGCCGTGGCCCCCCGGAAGGTGATCAGACCGACCTTGTCCCGGCGCTGGTAGGCGTCCAGGAGCAGGGACAGCACGGCGCCCTTGACCGCGCTCATGCGCTGCCGGGCGGCCATGGAACCGGAGGCGTCGACGACGAAGAGGATGAGGTTGCCCTCGCGCCCCTCCCGCGTGGCCTGGCGCAGGTCGTCCTTGCGGATCACGAGGCCGCGCCCGTCGCGGCCGCGCGCCTTCTGGTGCGGGGCGGCGGCCTGGATGGTGGCGGTCAGGTGCAGTTTCGTCAGGTGTCCGCGCGGGCGCTGGGCGCCGGTGGTGCGGCCGTGGGCGGTACGGGCGCGGGAGCGGCGGCCGGACGCGCCCTCGCCGAGGCCGGGCACGCTGAGCATCTTGGTCCGGAACGGCTCGGCGGCGCGTACCGCGGCCTGCTCGGGCCCGGTGCTCTCCTGGGCGGCGGGCTGCGGGGCCTCGGGTGCTTCCGCGGGCGCCTCGCCGCCTTCGGGGGCCTCGGGGGCCTCGGGAGTCTCGGCCGAGGGGCCCGGGTCCTCCTGGGGTCCGTCGTCCTGCGGGGGCGTGCCGCCCGGGCCGCCGTCGGGACCACCGTCCCCGGGGCCGCCGTCGTCGGGGCCCTCGGGCTCCGGCTCGGGCTCCGGCTCCTCGTCGGGGAACTCGTCCAGGATCCGGTCGAGCATGTCCTCGTCCAGCCCCGGCGCGTCGAACGGGTTGCGGCGCCGCCGGTGGGGGAGCGCCAGCAGGGCGGCCTGCCGGACGTCCTCCTTGCGCACGTCGGTCCGCCCGGCCCAGGCGGCCAGCGCGGTCGCGGTCCGGGCCATCACGATGTCGGCGCGCATCCCGTCGACCTCGAACCCGGCGCAGGTCGCCGCGATCTGCAGGAGCGCGGTGTCGCCGAGCGAGACGGTCGGGAGCAGCGCCCGCGCGGCCACCACCCGGGCGCGGACCTCGTGCTCGTCCCCGGCCCAGCGGGTCGCGAAGCCCGCCGGGTCGTCCTCGTAGGCGAGCCGGCGGCGGACCACCTCGACGCGCTGGGCGGGCTCGCGGGAGGCGGCCACCTCGACGGTGAGTCCGAACCGGTCGAGGAGCTGCGGCCGCAGCTCACCCTCCTCGGGGTTCATCGTGCCGACGAGAAGGAAGCGGGCGGCGTGCCGGACGGACACGCCCTCGCGCTCGACGTAGGAGGCGCCCATTGCGGCGGCGTCCAACAGCAGGTCGATCAGGTGGTCGTGGAGGAGGTTGACCTCGTCGACGTAGAGGATCCCGCGGTGGGCGTCGGCGAGCAGCCCGGGCTCGAAGGCCTTCACGCCCTCGGCGAGGGCCCGTTCGATGTCGAGGGCGCCGACGAGGCGGTCCTCGGAGGCGCCGACGGGCAGCTCCACCATGCGGGCGGGCCGCAGACCGCCGGGACCGGGCTCGTGCGGGCCGTCCGGGCAGGCCGGATCCGGCGCGGTGGGCGCGCAGCTGAACCGGCAGCCCGACACGACGTCGACCTGCGGCAGCAGCGCGGACAGCGCGCGGACGGCGGTGGACTTGGCGGTCCCCTTCTCACCGCGCACGAGCACCCCGCCGACCGCTGGGCTCACGGCGTTGAGCAGGAGCGCCAGCCGCAGGTCGGCTTGGCCGACCACTGCGGTGAACGGGTAGGGCGTGCTCATGCGTTGCTCACTCCTTGGAAGGCGCGGACCGTTGCCGTGTGCGGCGCTGCTGCTGGGGCTCCGCCCCAGACCCCGCGCCTCAATCGCCGGCGGGGCTTGATGTGGCTGGTGCCGTGCGGCCGGACGGCCCGCAGGGCGATGTCAGCCCCGCACGGGGGCCCCTCCCAGCGGTAGCCGGGGGAGATTGGGGCGCGGGTCCGGGCGGAGCCCGGTTTCGGGAAGGGGCGGGGTGGGGGACAGCCCCGCAGGGCCCGGCCCGTCACGGTGCGCCCGGGGGGAGGAACGGGAGGCCGGCCGGAGCGCCGTCCTCGATCAGCCGCAGCAGTGCGTCCGTATCGGCGTGTTCTTCGATCAGGTCGCCGAGCAGGTCCAGCTGCTCCTCCCGCAGCGCGGCGAACGAGGTGTCCGGTGCCGGGACGAAGCGGCGGCCGGCGGCCGCGGCCACCTCCCGCAGGAACGCCCGGCGGAAGCCGTCCGACTCCAGCGAACCGTGCCAGTGGGTGCCCCACACCGACCCGACCCGGCAGCCGTCCAGGAAGGCCTCGCCGCCCAGCACCTCGGCCACGCCGTGGTGGATCTCGTAGCCCGCGACCTCCTCGCCGAGAGCCGTTCCGGAAGGCCGTGCCAGGGTCTTCTCCCGCTCGAAGCGGACCCGTACGGGGAGCAGGCCGAGGCCGTCGACCTCGCCCGCCTTCGATTCGACCTCGTCCGAGATCCGCTCGCCCAGCGCCTGGAACCCGCCGCAGATGCCCAGCACCGGCCGCCCCTCGGCGGCCCGCCGCAGCAGCGCGTCCGCGAGCCCGCGCTCGCGCAGCCATTGGAGGGCCTTCACCGTGCCCCGGGTGCCGGGTACGACGACCAGGTCCGCATCGGCCAGTTCCTCGGCCCGGTCCACGAACCGCACCACGACCCCCGGCTCCGCCGCGAGCGCGTCGACGTCCGTGAAGTTCGACATCAGCGGCACCGCGCACACGGCGACCCGCAGCACGTCCTCGCCCACCGGAGGCGCGACCACGGACTCGCGCACCGCCCCGCGCAGGGAGACCCGCAGGCCGTCCTCCTCGTCGATGCCCAGGCCGTGCTGGAACGGCAGCACCCCGTACGTGGCCCGGCCCGTCAGGCCGCGGAGCATCTCCATGCCCGGCTCCAGCAGCGACACGTCGCCGCGGAACTTGTTGACCAGGTATCCCGCGATCAGGGACTGGTCCTCGGGGGAGAGCAGCGCCGTCGTCCCGAAGAAGGACGCGAAGACCCCGCCGCGGTCGATGTCCCCGACCACGACCACCGGGAACCGTGCGGCCCGCGCGATCCCCA
Source organism: Streptomyces sp. NBC_00273 (assembly GCF_036178145.1). NCBI lineage: Bacteria > Bacillati > Actinomycetota > Actinomycetes > Kitasatosporales > Streptomycetaceae > Streptomyces > Streptomyces sp. NBC_00273. Next base: position 7,210,432 of record NZ_CP108067.1, read on the forward strand.
TGTTCACGATGTCGGTCCGGCGCAGGTTGATCTCGGCCGGACTTCCCGCCCCCTCGCAGATCACGGCGTCATACGTGCCCCGCAGCTGCTCCAGGCAGTCCGTGACGATGCCGAGCAGCTGCTCCTGGCGCCCGCCGTGGTAGCCGCGGGCGCTCATCTCGCCCACCGGCTTGCCCAGCAGCACCACCTGGCTGCTGCGGTCACTGCCCGGCTTGAGCAGCACCGGGTTCATCAGAGCGGTCGGCTCCACGCGGGCCGCCTGGGCCTGCATCGCCTGGGCGCGCCCGATCTCGGCGCCCTCCAGCGTCACGAAGGAGTTCAGCGACATGTTCTGCGCCTTGAAGGGCGCGACCTTCACGCCCTGCCGGGCCAGCCAGCGGCAGATGCCCGCCGTGACCACGCTCTTGCCCGCGTCCGACGTGGTGCCCGCGACCAGCAGACCGCCGCCGCGCTTCGCGCCGCTCATCCGCGCCGCCCTCTCCGTGTCGTACGGGAGACCAGCAGCCGGGCGGCCACGCAGGCGCCCAGGGCCAGCCAGGTCACCTGCCGCGACAGCCGTACCGCCCGCTCGATGTCCGCGACCTCCACCGGTCGCCCCGCCCCGCCGTTCAGTACGGCCCGGTGCTCGACCCGGCCGCCGTACGCGAGGGTTCCGCCCAGTCTGACACCCAGCGCCCCGGCGAAGGAGGCCTCGACGGGTCCGGCGTTCGGGCTCGGGTGCGCGGCGGCGTCCGCGCGCCAGGCCCGTACGGCGCCCCGCCGGTCGGGGCCGGCCAGTACGGCGGCGACCGCCGTCAGCCGGGCTCCCGGCCAGCCGGCCAGGTCGTCGAGCCGGGCGGAGGCCCAGCCGTAGCGCAGGTAGCGGGAGGACTTGTGGCCGACCATCGCGTCCAGGGTGTTCACGGCACGGAAGGCCAGCAGTCCGGGGACTCCGGCGACGGCGCCCCACACGAGGGCCCCGACCACCGCGTCGGAGGTGTTCTCGGCGACGGACTCCACGACGGCGCGGGCCATCTGCTGCCCGTCCAGGGCCTGCGGGTCGCGTCCGCACAGGTGGGGCAGCCGCTCCCGGGCCACCTCGACGTCCCCGGCGGCGAGCGCGCCACCGATGGCGCGGGCCTCGCGGCCCAGGGAGGTGCCGCCCACGACGGCCCAGGTGGCGGCGGCGGTCAGGGCGATACGGGCGGCCGCGGGCCGGGATCGCACGGCTCGGGCGCCCAGCGCTCCGACGGCGGCCGCGCCCCCGGCGCACACCAGGGTGTGCAGGAGGCCCCGGCCGCGGTCGTCGCGCCACAGGGAGCGTTCGACGGCGGCGGCGGCCCGTCCGAAGGCGGCCACGGGGTGCCCTCGGCGCGGATCCCCGAGGATCCGGTCGCCGATCAGGCCCGCCGTGGCGCCGTACGCGAAGACGCGATCGGCACGCATGGTGACAGGTATGTCCTCACTCAGGGTCCGCGCCCTGGTTCGACGTGTCCGGCGGCGAGAGTTCCTGGCTCCCGGGACGCACGCGCGGCGTGCGGTTCCGGTGACAGTGGCGGGACCGCGCCGGATTCGCACCGGACTTCCTCTCCATGCCGCCGTATTGGCTCCGGCAGTCCACCACGCACGTCGAAGGCCCGTCAACTCGCCGTTGACCTGCGGCGCGGCAGGGGCGCGGGATGCGAAAAGCTCCCTCCGGGACAAACCCGGAGGGAGCCTTCACGCCCGGTCGGCCGCGGGGCGGCGGATCAGGCGACGATCAGGTAGATCCCGTAGCCCACGGCCGCCGCGATGACGGCGAAGCAGGCGTACGCGCCGCTGCGGGCGAGGGTGGCGGTGCCGCCCTGCTCGGTGGCGGTCTCGTGCTTGGACAGGCCCACCAGGCCCAGGGTGAAGAGGGTCACGAGGGCGACGGTGGCGAAGAGGCTGACCCCGAAGACGGAGCCGAGCGCTTCCCAGTCGATCTTCATACTGCCGCTTTCTGAATGTCCGGGTCTCTGTGTCTCTGTCTCGGTCAGACCGCGGTGGCCGTAGCCGCCGGGGTCTGCGTCGCGGCCGGGATGGTGGCCTTGAGGGCTTCGTCCGTGACCTCGGCGGTCGTCGCCGCGGCGGTGGTGCCGGCGGCGGCGACGGTCGGCGGGACGGTGACCGCGGCGATCGCCGTGGTGACGACACCCGGCTCCTCGGCGCGGGCCGACTCCACCTCGTTGACGTTGTTGTGGTCGACGACCTGGCGGCGCGAGATGAGCCAGATGGCCAGGCAGGAGCCGATCAGGAAGACCGTGACCGCGGCGATGCCGACGTCACCGATGCGCATGACCAGCTCGGCACCGGCCGAGACCAGCGCGGCGGCCGGCAGGGTCAGGCCCCAGGCGACGAACATGCGGGTCGCGGTGGACCAGCGGACCACACCGCCCTTGCGGCCCAGGCCCGCACCCATGACCGCACCGGAGCACGAGTGGGTGGTGGAGAGCGAGAAGCCCAGGTTCGACGAGGCGAGGATGACGGACGCGGCCGAGGTCTGGGCGGCGAAGCCCTGCTGCGGGTGCAGGTCGGTCAGGCCGCTGCCCATGGTGCGGATGATGCGCCAGCCGCCCAGGTAGGTGCCCATCGCGATGGCCATACCGGCGGAGACGATGACCCAGACCGGCGGGTTCGCGTCGGGCGCGATCGCGCCGCCGGCGATGAGGGCCAGGGTGATGATGCCCATCGTCTTCTGCGCGTCGTTGGTGCCGTGCGCGAGGGAGACGAGACCGGCCGAGGCGATCTGGCCGGCGCGGTAACCCTTGGCGGAGGTCTTCTCGCCGACCTTGTTCCCCAGCTTGTACGTGACCTTGGCGGCCAGGTAAGCGGCGATGCCGGCCACCAGCGGGGCGGCGATCGCGGGGATGAGGACCTTGGTGATGACGACGCTGCCGTTGACCGCGCCGATGCCGGCGGAGGCGACCGCGGCACCGATGAGGCCACCCATCAGGGCGTGCGAGGAGCTGGAGGGAAGACCGACCAGCCAGGTGACGAGGTTCCAGAGGATCGCTCCGACCAGGGCGGCGAAGATCACCTCTGGCTGGATGCCCTCCTCGTTGACGAGCCCCTTGGAGATCGTCTTGGCGACCTCCACGGACATGAACGCGCCGACGAGGTTGAGCACGGCGGACATGGCCACCGCCGTCTTGGGCTTGAGGGCGCCGGTCGAGATGGTGGTAGCCATCGCGTTGGCTGTGTCGTGGAAACCGTTCGTGAAGTCGAACACGAGAGCGGTAATGATCACGATCCCGAGGAGAAGCGTTATGTGCTCCATTTACCCAGGCTTCTGTTTGACGTCAGTGGCTCGGCGACCGTAGGCAACCTGGGTGAACGGAAGATGAACTGACTTGGGCGGAGCGGTGTACTAGCCCGGGGTGCGATCGGGCCATTCGTCCTGATTCTTACGGTGATAACACCATTAATGCACGTCAAAGCCGGGTGAATGAACCCCTCCGTAGGGGGTTCGCCGTGCGCGCGATCCCGCCCCCCGGGCCTCGAATGAGACCCAGATCACTCCCCCTGCGCCCATCCTGTGCCCGTCGCGGAGGGATCCGCTCCGGTGGCCCGCCCGAGACCCCGACCCGACACTGGAGCAGTGCGTACCGCGACAGCGACGGCTGCGGCCGTCACGACGACCCTCATCGGTGCCGGCGCGGCCGCCGTCGCCGTCGCCCGGCACGCCGCCGACGCGGCCCTGCGGCCCGAACCGGGACGCCCGCTCCCCGGCGGGCCGAAGCTCAGCGTCCACTCCACGACCGACGGCCGGATCACGCTGACCCGCTCGCTCGCCTCCCTGCGCCCCGGCACGTACGGCCTGGTCGCACCCGGCGTGCACGCCGTCGTCGGGCCCGTGGTCCCGGACGCCGACCCCGGCCCGGACGCCGTCGTGCGGCAGCTCGTCTCCGTCACCCACGGCACCCTCGACCCCGGCACCCGGGTCTCCCTCACGCCCCAGGTGTACGTCGGCAACCCGCGCACCGCCCTCGGGCTCGAACACGCCGACGTGGACGTCCCCGGGGAGCTCGGGGCCCTGCCCGCCTGGTTCGTGCCCGCGGCCCGGGACACCTGGGTGATCGCCGTGCACGGGCTCGGCAGCAGCCGGGAACACCCGATGGTGGTCATGCCCTTCCTGAACCGCCACCAGCTGCCCGTCCTGGACCTCGGCTACCGGGGCGACCTGGGCGCCCCCGCCTCCCCGGACGGCCTCGGCCACCTCGGTGAATCGGAATGGCGCGACCTGGACGCGGCCATCCGCTACGCCCTGCGCTACGGGGCCCGCCGCGTGGTCCTGTACGGCTGGTCCACCGGCGCCACCATGGCCCTGCACGCCTTCGAGCGCTCGCCGCTCGCCCACCGGATCTCCGGGCTGGTCCTGGACTCCCCGGTACTCGACTGGCACGCCACCCTGCGCGGGCTCGCCGCGGCGCGGGGCGTCCCCGGCGTGGTGCTGCCGCTGGCGGTCCGGGCCGCCGAAGGCCTCGCGGGCCTGCGCGCCGACCGCCGGCCGGCGGGAGCCGACCCCGGCGCGCTGCGCGTCCCCGTACTGATCTTCCACGGCCCGGACGACGCGCTCGCCCCCTGGGCACCCTCGCGCAGGCTCGCCGCCGCCCGCCCCGACCTCATCACGCTGCGCACCGTGAGCGGGGCCGGGCACGGCGCGATGTGGAACGCCGACCCGGCCGGCTACGAGGAGGCCCTGCGCCGCTTCCTCACCCCCCTCATGTGAAGGCCCGTGCGCCACGGGCCGCGCGAAGGGCTACGCGAGGGGCTGCGCGGAGGGCCGCGCGAGGGGCTACGCGAAGGGCCGAGCGAGGGGCTAGGCAAAGGGCCGTGTGCAGGGCAGTCGTGTGAAGGCCCTGTGACGGACAGGGCCCCACGGGCGGCTTGTCCCGGTCTGCGCTGCGGGTGAAGGGCGGCAACGAACGGTTCCGTTTGGGCTTTCGGCCAGTGACGGGCGAGACTGCTTCCGTGACGTCCCGAAAGCCTGATGAGCAGTTGGCTCGCGACTCCAGACTCCGACTCGTCTCGCCGCGTTCCGTCGCCGCGGCCCGCAAGGCGGTGACCGACCGACGCACCCGGCCCGCGCCCAGGCCCCCGGCGGGCACACCCGCCACGGCCGACCTCGCGAACCGGGCCCGGGCCTCGCTCGCCGACGCCGTACGCCTGACCCGCTGGGCCGAGCGCAACCTCGGCGCCGGAGACGGCGGCCGGCCCGCCCCCACGGGCGCCCTACCCGCGGCCGACGTCGAACGCGCCGCCGCGGAACTGGGCCTGACGCACGGCCAGATCCAGGTCGGCTGGGACCGCGCCCGGCTCGCCGGACTGGTCGAGGTGCACGGTGGCCACGCCCGGCCCGGCTGGCGGCTGCGCGCCTGGGACCGCGACGACACCGCCGTACTGCGCGGCTGGGTCGCCCTCTTCGACGCTTGGTCGCTGGTCCATCCCGCGCCCGCCGACATCGCCACTTCGGCCGTCGCCGAGGTCGTCGAGGCGATGCCCCAACTCCTCTCCCTGCTCCAGCTGTCCGCCGGCCCGGTGACCGTCCCGGACCTGCTCGACCTGCTCGGGCAGCGCGTCACCGAACTGCGCGACGAGCGGTGCGAGATCCCGTACGAGGCCGAGCCCGCGGTGGCGCTGACGTCCGCCGGCTCCACCGAGACCCGCCCCGTCCCGCTCGCCCGGCTGCTGCGCTGGGCGCTCGGCGGCCTCGCCGCCGTGGACGCCGTCACCCTCGGTCCCGCCCGGGCCACCCTCACCCCGCTCGGCAGCTGGGCCGTCTGGGTCAAGCTGGAGCAGATCTGCGTCGCGGCGCAGAGCCCCGCCGGGAACATCGAGCAGTCCGCCGCCGCCATGCTGCACGGCTGCGCGCGGCTCACCCCCGGCCCGGCCCGCGCCGAGTACCAGGCCTGGCTCGCCGCCCGGCCCGTCGGCCACGCCGTGGCCGAGCTGCTGCAGGCCGCCCGGGGCGAGGACGCCCTGCTGCGCGGCCTCGCCTTCGAGGCGCTGCGCGTGGTCGGGGCCCCCGCCGAGCCCGAGGTGCGCGCCACCGTGCGCGAGCCCGCCCTGCGTCCCTACGCCCTGCTCTGGCTCGCCGAGCACGACGGGATCGACCCCGACGAGGCGCAGGACGTCCTCACCGCCGAGGAGTCGACCTGGCTCTGGGTGGACACCGCCGCCGCCATCGCCGACCACGGCGAGGCAGAGCTGCTGGCCCGCCACCTCGACTCCGCCGTCCGGACCACCGTCCCCCGGCTGTTGGACGAGGTCCGAGCGGTCGGCCATCCGCGCACGGTGCAGGTGCTGGTCGCGCTCGCCGCGGCCCACCCCGACCCGACGCTGGCCAAAGCGGTCCGCCGGGCCGCCTTCCAGGTCCACACCGGCGGCGAGTGACTCCGCAGGCGAGTGGCTCCGTAGGAGAACGAGGGCGGGGACGGGCGTGCCGGCGGGGTCAGACCTGCGGCGCGTACGTCCCGAAGCTCCAGACGTTGCCCTCGGCGTCGCGGGCCATGTAGTCGCGGGAGCCGTAGTCCTGGTCGGTGGGCTCCATCACGATCTCCGCGCCGTGCTCCACCGCCCGCCGGTGGTGGGCGTCCACGTCGTCGACCACGACGTAGACCCCCGAGGGGCCGGCGCCCTCCATGACCTTGTCGAAGACCCCGCCCTTGCCCGAACTGCCCAGCATCACCATGCCGTTGCCGTACGCCAGCTCGGCGTGCGTCACCGAGCCGTCCTCACCCTCGTAGACGGCGACCTGGCTGAAGCCGAAGGCCTCGGTCAGCAGCCTGATGGCCGCCTTCGCGTCGCGGTAGACCAGCGTGGGACAGATGGACGGAACGCCTGCCATGACGATCACTCCCTCTCGTGACGGTGACCCGCGTCACACCAGCATGGCAGGCGTCACCGACAGTCAGCGGAAGGTGTTGCACTGGGCCATGTCGCCGGTCCGGTAGCCCTGGTAGAACCACTGCTGCCGCTGCTGGGCCGAGCCGTGGGTCCAGGACTCCGGGGACACCCGGCCCTGGAACTTCTCCTGGATCCGGTCGTCGCCGACCGCGGCCGCCGCGTCCAGCCCGTCCCTGATGTCCGCCTCGGTCAGGGTCTTGAGCAGCGGCCGCCCGGTGGAGGCGTCCGCGACGTTCGTCGCGTTGTGCGCCCACACCCCGGCGTAGCAGTCGGCCTGCAGTTCGACCTTGACCGCGTTGCTGTTCGGCCCCTGCCGTCCGTCCTGGGCCCGCTGGAGGGTTCCGGTCAGGTTCTGGACGTGGTGCCCGTACTCGTGGGCGACGACGTAGGCCTGGGCGAAGGGGCCGCCGGTCGCGCCGAACTTCGTCCGCAGTTCGTCGAAGAAGCCCAGGTCCAGATAGACCTTCCGGTCCGCAGGACAGTAGAAGGGACCCACCGCGGAGCTGGCGGCCCCGCACGCGGTGTTCACCCGGTTCTCGAAGAACACGGTCGTCGCCGGGCTGTACTGGCCGCCGCGCCTGGCGAACTCCTGCTTCCAGAAGGCCTGGGTGCTCCGGGTGACCGCCAGCAGCCGGCAGTCCTCCCGCGTGTTCGCGTCCCGCCCCGACTTGCAGGCCTGCTGCACCTCGGTGAGCGACGAGGAGACCGGCGCCGGTTCCTGCTCCCCGGAGGAGAGCCCCAGCTGCTCCGGCCCCACCCCGAACAGCAGCCCGATGACCAGCGCGATGAGACCGACGATGCCGCCGCCGACGGTGGTCTTCCCGCCCGGGATCCGGCCGCCGCCGCCGCGCCTGTCCTCGACTTCGGAGCTGTCGAGTCTGGCGTCGTCGTCGAACTGCATCCCGCACCGCCCTCCACGTGTCGAACAGGTGCGGTCGCGTCTCCGCCCATGCGGCGAGTATCAACCCAATCATCCTGATCTGCGCCTCGGCCGCTCCGTGGGGCCACTGAGCCGGACGGGGGACACGGGGGAGCGGATCCCGCAGGTCGGACGGCCCGGCCCGCGCCCGGAAACCAGTTGCACAACCCCGGTAGAATGTCTCTCATGGCAAATCTCCTCGCGGATTAGCGGCGTCGAAGCTTCGCGTCCTGCCCCCCTTCCGCCGTCCCGACCCGCCCTGGAGTATTTCCGTGATCACCGCCACCGGTATCGAGCTGCGCGCCGGCGCCCGCGTCCTTATCGAGTCCGCCTCCTTCCGCGTCGCCAAGGGCGACCGCATCGGCCTGGTCGGCCGCAACGGAGCGGGCAAGACCACCCTCACCAAGTGCCTCGCGGGCGAGGGCCAGCCCGCCGCCGGCTCCATCGCCCGCTCGGGCGAGGTCGGCTACCTCCCGCAGGACCCGCGCACCGGCGACCTCGACGTACTGGCCCGCGACCGGATCCTGTCCGCGCGCGGCCTCGACGTGCTGATCAAGAAGATGCGCGCCAACGAGGAGCGCATCGCCACCGGCACCGGCGGCACCCGCGACAAGGCGATGAAGCAGTACGAGCGCCAGGAGACGGAGTTCCTGACCAAGGGCGGGTACGCCGCCGAGGCGGAAGCCGCGACCATCTCGGCCGCCCTGGGCCTGCCCGACCGGGTGCTCGGCCAGCCGCTGCACACCCTCTCCGGTGGCCAGCGCCGCCGCGTCGAGCTGGCCCGGATCCTCTTCTCGGACGCCGACACCCTGCTCCTCGACGAGCCCACCAACCACCTGGACGCCGACTCCATCGTCTGGCTGCGCGACTACCTGAAGACCTACCGCGGTGGCTTCATCGTCATCTCCCACGACGTCGACCTCGTCGAGACCGTCGTCAACAAGGTCTTCTACCTGGACGCCAACCGCTCCCAGATCGACGTCTACAACATGGGCTGGAAGCTCTACCAGCAGCAGCGCGAGGCCGACGAGAAGCGCCGCAAGCGCGAGCGCCAGAACGCCGAGAAGAAGGCCGCGGCCCTGAACTCGCAGGCCGACAAGATGCGCGCCAAGGCCACCAAGACCGTCGCCGCGCAGAACATGGCCAAGCGCGCCGACCGGCTGCTCGCCGGCCTGGAGGCCGTCCGCGTCAACGACAAGGTCGCCAAGCTGCGCTTCCCGGACCCGGCTCCCTGCGGCAAGACCCCGCTGACCGCCGAGGGCCTCTCGAAGTCGTACGGCTCCCTGGAGATCTTCACCGACGTCGACCTGGCCATCGACAAGGGCTCCCGCGTGGTCATCCTCGGCCTCAACGGCGCCGGCAAGACCACCCTGCTGCGCCTGCTCTCGGGCACCGAGAAGCCGGACACCGGCACGGTCGTGCCCGGCCACGGCCTCAAGCTCGGCTACTACGCCCAGGAGCACGAGACCCTGGACCCGGAGCGCACGGTCCTGGAGAACATGCGCTCCTCGGCCCCCGACCTGGACCTGGTCGCGGTGCGCAAGACCCTCGGCTCCTTCCTCTTCTCCGGGGACGACGTGGACAAGCCCGCCGGGGTGCTCTCCGGTGGCGAGAAGACCCGGCTGGCCCTGGCCACGCTGGTCGTCTCCTCGGCGAACGTGCTGCTCCTCGACGAGCCCACGAACAACCTCGACCCGGCCAGCCGCGAGGAGATCCTGGGCGCGCTGCGCACGTACAAGGGCGCGGTCATCCTCGTCACGCACGACGAGGGCGCCGTCGAGGCGCTGGAGCCGGAGCGGATCATTCTGCTCCCGGACGGGGTCGAGGACCTGTGGGGACCGGACTACCGGGACCTGGTGGCCCTCGCCTGATCGGGTTCCGGTTCCGGTTCCGCTTCTGATCCAGTTCCTTATGGATCATTCGGCTCACGGGTGATCCATCATCTGAGTGAGACGGTCTCGTACCGTTGCGCGTCGTGTCACGGCCCCGGTCGCACCCCTCAAGGTGCGCGACCGGGGCTGTTCGTTTTCCGCTTCCGCGCCCCTGACCTGGCGATTCCCGGCGGGGGCAGCGGAGTGTGACGGAAGTCATGCAGCGGAAGGGGAGATTCCGTTCTGCTCGTGCGTCCACCGGTCGGGAAATGCCGTCGTACCGACCTTGCTGAATGGGTGGCCAGGAAGCGTGGGAGGGGTGATCATGAGAAGTCCAGAGCGCACTTCCCACGAGGAGGCACGGGTGGCCGAGACTCTGAAGAAGGGCAGCCGGGTAACCGGCGCCGCGCGCGACAAGCTCGCGGCAGACCTGAAGAAGAAGTACGACTCCGGTGCGAGTATCCGGGCGCTGGCCGAAGAGACCGGCCGGTCCTACGGATTCGTCCATCGGATGCTCAGTGAGTCCGGGGTGTCGCTGCGTGGTCGCGGAGGCGCGACGCGCGGCAAGAAGGCCGCTACGGCCTGACCCCGGTCCCATCGGTTCCAACGTTCCAACGGCTTCAAGGTCCATCATGATCCGACGGTTCCTTCGGTGACCCCCGGTCGGCTTTCCGGTCGGCCGGGTGGTTACTGTGCAGTCACTTAGGCCGAGCTTGCGGCCGACTGCACACCGGAGGCACGAGAGATGGCTCTGCTCGACAAGGACGGCGTACGACTTACCGTCGACGACACGGTCGCCACGGTGACACTGACCAATCCGGCCAAGCGAAATGCCCAATCCCCCGCGCTCTGGCGGGCTTTGGCCGAGGCCGGGAGGCTGTTGCCGGGCACCGTCCGGGTCGTCGTGCTGCGCGGTGAGGGCAAGTCCTTCTCCGCAGGGCTCGACCGGCAGGCGTTCACCCCCGAAGGTTTCGAGGGCGAGCCGTCCTTCCTCGATCTGGCACGCGGTTCGGACGAACTGCTCGACTCCACGATCGCCGAGTACCAGGAGGCGTTCACCTGGTGGAGGCGTAACGACATCATCTCCGTTGCCGCCGTGCAGGGGCACGCGATCGGGGCCGGCTTCCAGCTCGCTCTCGCGTGCGACCTGCGCGTGGTCGCGGACGACGTGCAGTTCGCCATGCGCGAGACCAGCCTGGGCCTGGTCCCCGACCTGGCCGGCACCCAGCCCCTGACCTCCCTGGTCGGATACGCCCGCGCGCTGGAGATCTGCGCGACGGGCCGCTTCGTGCACGCCGAGGAGGCGGAGCGGGTCGGCCTCGCCAACCTCGTCGTCCCCGCGGACGAGCTCGACGCCGCCGTCCAGGACCTCACCACGGCCCTGCTGGCCCCGCCGCGGGACGCCGTGATCGAGACGAAGACGCTGCTGCGCTCCGCCCAGGCCCGCCCCTACGACGAGCAGCGCGCCGCCGAGCGTGCGGCCCAGGCCCGCCGCCTGCGCGACCTGGCCGGTCTCTCCGACTGAGGGCCGCCGCGACACCGGAGCCCCGGGGAAAGCCGGCCAGCCGACCGGCGTACTCCCGGGGCGCCCGCGCGTCCGGGCGCCTAACGTGGTGCGGAGTGAGTCCGTCACGCACGCGAAGGGACACGCGATGACCGAATCCGCATCAGTGACCTCCGGCAAGGGCAAGGAACCCGGGGACCGGGGACGAACGAGCATCGCCGACGGGGTGGTCGAGAAGATCGCCGGGCTGGCCGCCCGCGAAGTGGTCGGCGTGCACGCCATGGGCAGCGGCAGCGGCCTCTCCCGCACCTTCGGCGCCGTCCGCGACCGGGTGCCCGGTGGCGGCAAGGCCGGGGTCAGCCGAGGGGTCAAGGCAGAGGTCGGCGAGACCCAGACGGCCCTCGACCTGGAGATCGTCGTGGACTACGGCGTCTCGATCCGCGACGTGGCACGGGCGGTCCGGGAGAACGTCATCTCGGCGGTCGAGCGGATGACCGGCCTGGAGGTCGTCGAGGTCAACATCGCGGTGAGCGACGTCAAGCTGCCCGATGAGCCCGACGAGGAGCCGGAATCCCGTCTCCAGTAGCCGAGAGGAGTCCGCATGAGCATGGCGATCGCCGGACTGTTCGCCGGCATGGCCCTGGCGTTCGCCGGCTATTTCGGCGGTTTCGGGGCCTTCCTGCTGGTGGCCGCCCTCGGCGCCATCGGTTTCGTCGCCGGCCGGTTCCTCGACGGGGACCTGGAACCGGGTGACCTGTTCCGCCGCCGTGACGACCGGCGCGGGTGAGGCGCCGATGAGCAGCCCGCCGCGTTCCGCCCCGCCCCGGGTGGCCGCCGCCGAGCGCGGTGCCACCCGCATCGCCGATCGGGTCGTCGCGAAGATCGCGGCCCAGGCCGCCCGGGAGGCGCTCGCCACGAGCCCCGGCAAGCCCCCGCACGCCACCGTCACCGTGCACCACGACATCGCCCGGGTCCGGGTCAGCCTGGAGCTGGACTACCCGTCCGACCTGGCCGCCCAGTGCGCGGCCGTACGCCGTCAGGTGGCCCTCCGGGTCGAGGAGTGCGCGTCGATGTCGGTGCCCGAGGTGGACATCGACATCGAGCACCTGCACTCCGGCCACTCCCGGACCGCCCCCGGGCGGGCCCGGCGGCTGCGGTGACGGCCCGCGGCTCCGGCCGGGCCCGCCGGTTCCGCTCCGCCCGGCGGGTGCCCGCCGCGCTCACCGCCCTGGTCGTGCTCGGGGCGGCGGTCCTGTTCCTGTACGACCTGGCCGCCGTACGGGCCGACCGGCCCGGGATGAGCTGGCGCCGCGACCTCGCCGACCAGCTGGCGACGCACACCCCCGCGGACCCGTGGGTGCAGCTGATCGCAGGAGCCATGGTCCTGGTCGGGCTGGTGCTCCTGCTGCTGGCCCTGGCCCCCGGGTTGCGCGGGATCCTGCCGATGAGCACCCCGGACCAGCGGCCGGGCGTGAGGGCCGGGCTCGGCCGCAAGGCCGCCGCGCAGATCCTGCGGGACCGGGCCATGGAGGTGTCCGGAGTGCGGTCCGTCCGGGTCAAGGTGCGCCGGTCGCGCGTCGGGGTGCGGGCCACCTCGCACTTCCGCGAACTGGACGACGTACGGGCCGACCTCGACGCGGTGCTCGCCGTCGGCATCGAGGAACTGGGCCTCGCGCGCCCGCCGCAGCCGCGCGTACGGGTGAGGAGGTGACGCCATGCTCGCAACGGTGAACCGGATCCTGCTGGGGGTGGTCGGAGCGGTCCTGGTGGCGGCCGGCACCGTGGTGCTGACGGGCTGGTGGCCGCTGCACGGCCGGCACGCGCCACTGCTGAGCGCGCAGACCAGGAACCGGTACTGGCACGCCGACGGCTGGTGGTGGTGGGCGGTGCTCGCCGCCCTCGCGGTGGGCGTCCTGCTCGCGCTGTGGTGGCTGTTGTCCCAGCTCAGGCGCCCGCGACTCCAGGCGCTGGTGGTGGACACCGGGGACGGGGCCTTCGCGATGCTGCGCGGGCGCGCGCTGGAGGAGGCGGTGGCCGCGGAGGCCGGCGCCCTGGAAGGGGTCGCCGGCTGCCGGGTCGCCCTGCGCGGGCGGCGCGGGTCGCCCGCGCTGCGGGTCGCGCTGGAACTGGAACCCCACGCGGTGCCCGCCGACGCCCTGGCCGCCGTGGCCGGTCCGGTCCTGACCCATGCCCGGACCTCGGCGGGCCTCCCGGAACTCCCCGCGGAAGCCCGCCTCAAGGTCACGTCCCACCGGGCCCAGCGCGTGACCTAGCGGACGTCCTGCCGATCACGCGGGGCTCCCGGTGGGTCAGAAGCCGTGTCGGGAGCCGCCGTCGACCGGGAGCATGACACCCGTCAGGTACGACGCCGCCGGGGAGAGGAGGAAGGCCGCCGTGCGGCCGAACTCCTCCGGGGCGCCGTACCGGCGCAGCGGGATGCGGGACTCGTGCCCCGCCCGCGCGGCCTCCGCGTCACCGGACAGCGCGTCGAGCTCGCGCACGCGGTCGGTGTCGATGCGGGCCGGAAGCAGGCCGACCACCCGGATCCCGCGCGGGCCGAGCTCCAGCGAGAGGGACTTCGCGAAGCCGGCGAGGCCGGGGCGCAGGCCGTTGGAGATGGCCAGGCCGGGGATCGGCTCGTGGACCGAGCCCGACAGGACGAAGCCGATGACCCCGCCCTCGCCCAGCTCGGCGGCGGCCGCCCGGGCGAGGCGGACCGCGCCCAGGAAGACCGAATCGAAGGCCGCCTCCCACTGCGCGTCGGTGTTGTCCGCCGCGAAGCCCGGCGCCGGGCCGCCCACGCTGATGAGGATGCCGTCGAGGCGGCCGAAGCGCTCCCGCGCGGTCGCGACGAGCCGCGCGGCCGCCTCCGGGTCGGAGTTGTCGGCCGCCACGCCGGCCGCGTTCGGGCCGAGCTCGGCGGCGGCGTCGGCCGCCCGCTTCTCGTCCCGGCCGGTCAGGAGCACCTTCGCACCGTCGGCGACCAGTTCCCGGGCCGAGGCGAGGCCGAGGCCGCGCGTGGCCCCGGTGACGATGTAGACGCGGTCTTTCAGTCCAAGATCCATGCCGACACGCTACGCCGTCGCCGGCTCCTGCAGGGAGGCTTCCGCCCGGGCGGCCTCTTCCTCGCGCTCGCGCTTCTCCCGCCGAACGAGGACCACCCAGCCCACCGGAACCGCGCCGGCGAACAACCACCACTGGACGGCGTACGCCATGTGGGGGCCGATCGAGTCGTGGTCGGGGTCGGGGATGGTCTCCGGGGCGCCGTCCGCCGGAGCCGGATCCGTGAGCTCCAGGTACCCGCCGAGGACCGTCCGGCCCAGGTACTCCGCCTGCTGAGCACTGTTGATCAGCATCACCTGGCGGTCGGGCAGGCCCTTGCGGTCCTTGATGCCGCTCCCGCCGCTGGTCTCGTCGGCCTTCAGCCGGCCGGTGACCGTGACCTCGCCCGTGGGCGCGGCCGGCACCGGCGGGTACGCGCGGGGGTCGTCGCCGCCCGGCACCCAGCCCCGGTTGACCAGGACCACCCGGCCGTCGGAGAGGACCAGCGGGGTCAGGACGTGGAAGCCGACCTTGTCGTCGCTGTCGGTGCGCATCCGGACGACGACCTCGTGCGCGGAGTCGTACGTACCGGTCGCGGTGACCGTGCGCCAGAAGTCCGCGCGGGGGACCCGGTGTCCGGGGGAGGTGACTTCGGTCACGGGGACCGGCTTCGCCCGCAGGTTCGCTTCGATCAGCTGGTTCTGCGTGACCCGGTGCTCATGGCGGTGGTACTGCCAGAACCCCAGCTTGATCATCGCGGGGATGAGGGCGAGGGCCATCAGGGTGAGGAACACCCACTGCCGGGTCAGCACAAAGCGGTACACGCCCACGACGGTACCCGCAGCGCGGAGGACCCCGGCGGCCGGGTGGCCGTCCGGGGTCATGGCGTACGGGAAGGGGAGTCAGACGCGGTCGACGATGCCCACCTTCCCCTCCGCCCGGGCGCAGTGCGCCCCGCAGAACCACTGGCCCGCGACCTCGACGCCCTGGCCGATGATCGAGACCCGGCAGTGCTCACAGACGGGCGCCATGCGGTGGATGGCGCAGGAGAAGCAGTCGAAGACGTGCACGGCGCCCTGCGCGTGCACCTCGAAGGACATGCCGTAATCGTTTCCGCAGACCTCACAACGTGCCATGGGCCGAATGCTGCGCACGGGGAAGGAGCCGAACAAGATCCAGCGGGGTGAGTCGCCGCGCCTGCACCCGCCCGGCGCAACGGCCGGCCCTCCGGTTCAGGACTCGGCCGGGGCCACGTCCCGCAGCAACTGGGTGAAGGCGGCCTCGTCGACGACCGGCGTGCCGAAGCTCTTCGCCTTGACCGTCTTGGAGGTCGCCGAATCGGGGTCGTTGGTCACCAGGAGGCTGGTGAGCCGCGACACGCTCGTCGCGATGTGCAGGCCCGCCTCGACCGCACGGTCCTCCAACAGTTCCCGCTCCACCGAGGTGTCACCGGAGAAGGCGATCCGCATGCCCTGCTTCAGCGGCTTGCCGTCCTCGAAGCGCCCCGGATTGGGGTGCGGGCACGGCGGCCGCTTGCGCGAGGGCCGCCAGCTGCCGCCCCGGTAGGAGGCCTGGTACCCGACCCGAGGGGTGACGGCGGAGTCCGACCACTCCGTCAGCGGCCGGCATTCCAGCAGGGGCAGCCGTACGCCGCCCTGCGCGGCCGCGTGCAGCGACGGGCGGAACGCCTCCGCGAGCACCCGGGCGTCGTCGAGCGCGTGGTGGGCGCGCTGCTGGACCACGCCGAAGTGCGCGGCGAGCGACTCCAACTTGTGGTTGGGCAGCGGCAGGTCCAGTTCCTTCGACAGGGCGATGGTGCACAGCCGCTGACGGACCGGTGCGGTCACGGCGGCCCGCGCGTACTCCCGGGCGATCATCTGCCAGTCGAAGATCGCGTTGTGCGCGACCAGTACCCGGTCCGCGAGCCGGTCGGCGAACTCCTCGGCGATGTCCTCGAAGAGCGGGGCGTCGGCGAGCATCGCGCTCGTCAGCCCGTGGATCCACACCGGTCCCGGGTCCCGCCGCGGATTGACCAGCGTGTACCAGTGGTCCTCCACGTTGCCCTGGGCGTCGAGCCGGTAGACGGCGGCGGAGACTATCCGGTCGTCGCGCGCGAGCCCGGTGGTCTCCACGTCGACGACCGCGTACCCCTGTGGGTACGCGGTCGGCCACATCGTGTCTGCGGTCGTACGGTCGTCGAGCATGGTCACAGAGGATATCGGCCCCGACTGACACCCGTGGCCGCGCCGGCGCTTCCCGGCCGTCAACCCAGGGCGGCGACCAGGTCGCCCGCGGCGAGCTGTTCGAGGCCGCAGCCGTCAACCGGCCCCGGCAGCAGCCGGTATACGGAGCCGCTGGCGCCGGCGGGCGCGACCTCGCCGTCCACCAGTGCGAGGAACACCGACCGGCCCGAAGCGGCGGTGCCCGCGAGGGCGTCGACCTCCGTGGACGCCAGCACGTCGTCCGGATCGCGCAGGCCGACCACCCGGCCGGCGAAGGCCGCGGTGTCCTCGCCGGAACCCCGGCGGTAGGTCCACAGTTCGTCGGGGTCGCTAGGCCGGGGCGTACGGCGCAGCACGGCCACCTCGCGGCAGCGCGCGGCCGCGTGCCAGGCGGCCAGCTCCCACAGGGTGGTGCGGCCGGTCGAGAAGTACTGGAACAGGTCGCGGCCGATCCGGGCCAGGTCCTCCTGGTGCGCCCACACGCTGTGGTAGCCCTCGTCGTCGGGCAGGTGGACGTCGGTCCACAGGAAGCCGCGCCGCTCCAGGTCGACGAGGAGCGGCACGTGGATCCGGGAGTTGCCGACCAGGTCGTAGCGCTGGCGCACGGTCCGCGGGTCGTAGCGGGCGGTGCGGCCGGAGCGGGTGGGCAGGGCCATGAACCCGGCGAAGGCATCGGGCAGCAGCTCGAAGGGGATGTTGTTGTAGCTGAAGACGACCGGCATGGCGAAGCGCACACCGGAGTCGGCCAGGGCGTCCAGGTCGATGTCCACGTACTCGCTCGCCCCGTGCGGCGCCGGCGCCGAGACGAGGTCGCCGGAGTGGACGACGGCCCGCGCGCCGTACACGAGGTTCGTGAAGTCGCACAGGCCCGCGTAGTTCCAGTCGGCGTCGAACAGCACCACCGACAGGTCCAGGTCCACGCGCTTGCGCGCCGGCTCCATCCAGTGCAGGAACATGCGCAGCACCTCGCCGTCCGGCAGCGCCTGGAAGCTGCCCTTGGGTACGGTGACCAGGGCCTTGGCCGCCGCCCGCTCGGCGGAGGGGACGTGGAGGTGGGCGAGGCGGGAGTCGAGGACCGCCACGTCGCACGGATCGGCCGCGGCCAGCCGGCGCAGCACCTCGCCCTCGAACAGCTCGCACACCGAACGGGTCACCGCCTCGGTCAGCGGGGCCCGGTCGTCCGACACGGTGAAGGAGTGCGCGACCTGTCCGCGCGGGAAGAACACCCGTCGGGTTCCGGGGAGGTGGCGGATCCGCAGCCGTCCGAGCGCGGACAGCACCGGCCCGGGCCCGGCCTTCGGCAGCCGTCGCGCCAGTACCTCGGCGACCTGTGGCGGCAGGGCGTCGGCCGCGTACAGCCGCAGCAGGTGGTCCAGGCGGCGGACGAGCTCACCGGGCCGTTCGGCCAGTACGGCCAGGGCCCGGTCCGGATCCCCGCCGCGCAGGGCCTCCTCGGCGCGCCCCAGCCAGGTGGCCGCCCGGACGCGCGAGCCGTCGACCCGCACCGCGTGCGGGTGCGCGGCCGCGGTGGCGAGCAGTGCGGCGCCGAGGACGGTGCCGGTGGTGTCGGTGCCCCGGAGCACGGCGAAGGCGAGAGCGGCGCGCGGGTGGCGGGCGTACTGCTCGAAGGGGTGCAGGATCTCGGCGGCCCGCTTCCACAGGTCCGCGTGGCGCAGGACGTCCTCGACGAGCAGGGCGGGATCGAGGCCGTCCAGGACGGCCAGCAGGTCGCGCCGCAGCGGGCGCGGCAGGGAGCGCAGGCGCGGGGGCTCCAGGAGGTCGGCCTCGCCGCCGGACCACACGGCGAGCAGCCGCAGCACGTCGGTGGCGGTGGTGAGCCGCTCGGGCAGCAGGGTCCGTACGGCCTCCCGCGTACGGCGCTCGCGCAGCAGGGTGCCCAGCACCAGGGCCTTGGTCTCCCGCACCGGTACGGCGTCCGGGAGCCAGTCGAGGCCGGCCGGCACGTGGGCGAGGAGCACCCGGGCCTCTTCCCGGTCCTGCGGGGAGAGCGGGGTGCGGCGGGCGAGGAGCTTGCCGAGGGCGGTGACGGAGTCGGCCGCTCGGTCGGTGGCGAAGGCCAGCAGCCGCAGCGGGCCGCCTCCGGAGGGAACCTCCCCCGGGGGCGGGGACGGCCGGATGAAGGGATCGGCGGTGTCGACCCGGCGGTGGCAGATCGGGCAGCCGGTGTGGTCGGCGCCGTCCCAGCAGGTCCGGCAGACCAGGTGGGCGCAGGGGGCGACGGGGTGGACGCTGCCGACGGTCCCGCACAGCACGCACGGCTGGTCCGGCCACTGCAGGAGCAGGGTCATGACGCGGTCGATCCACAGCGCGTGGGTGTCGTCGGGCACCGAGGCCGGGAACGAGCGGAACAGCGGCATGTGGGTGCGGTCCGCCCCCAGCAGGATGTCGATGTCCCGGATCAGCTGCGCGCCGGCGGTGGCGAGTCCGGTGGGTCCGAGCCAGGCGAGCGCCGAACGCAGCGGGACCGTCAGGGCGTAGCCCCGGTCGAGCAGTTCGGCCTCCAGGGCCGTCAGGCCCTCGGTCGTCGACGGATCGCCCGGGCGCGGCCCGGCCTGGTCGACGTAGACGGTGTGCAGACGGCGCAACAGGACGGTCGACAGTTCGGGCAAAGGGGGGAGTCCTCCGGAACCGGAAAGGGGGAGTGGGCGGTGGCGGAGAGGGGACGCGCTACGGGTTTCTGAGGAAGTGAGAAGGAAGCACGTCGCGGAGCCGCCCCCGCGGCGCAGATACAACCACGGGCCCGGGAGCGCGCCAAGCGATTTATCGCGGCGGGGCCGCGCCGGCCGCCGGGTCCGGTGCGAGCAGGGCGTGCACCAGGGCCCGTACGGACAGCAGGAACAGCCGGTCCGGGTCCGCCGGGCGGGCCAGGGCGCGGGCGAGGGCCGGGTCGTGGGGAGCCGCGGCGGGGTCCCAGAGCTCGCTCTCGGCCGGGGACTGCGCGGGGGAACGTTCGCGGTTGCGCTCGACGAGCAGGTACCCGACGACCTGGAACTGCACGGCCCGGACCGCGTCCGCCGCCCGGGAGCCGCGCAGCCCGGCGGCGTGCACCTCGTGGACGAGTGCCTGCTGGGCGGGCAGGAACATCCGCTCGGTGAGCCCGCGTTCGTGGACCATCGCGATCAGGTGCGGACGGGTCCGCAGTTCGCGGCGCAGGATCCGGGCCACCGCCAGGATCCGGTCGGCGGGGGTGCGGCCGGTGGGCCGGATCGCCCCCACCTCCTCCACGGTCCGCTCGACGAGGGCGTCGAGCAGCGATTCGCGGTTGCCGACGTGCCAGTAGATGGACGTCACGGCGGTGCCCAGCTCGGCGGCGAGCCCCCGCATGGTGAGCGCGGCCGGACCGTGCTGCATGACCAGGGACGCGGCGGCGTCCAGCACCTCGTCACGGGTGAGCGTGGTTCTGGCCACGGCGTCCACCACCAATCTGTCGGATCGTCAATTCTCGTCCGTGCAGGGGTCTTTACCCTTCATCGGTGGCGGTGTAACTGTGTTACAGAACCGACTCCCCCCGAGCCGAGGGATGGTGCGAGACATGGCACGCGTACGGTACGGAGCGCGGACCGAGGCCGAGATCGCGGCGTCGCGCGAGAAGAGTTCCAAGCTCCCCGACATCTGGTCCACCGGCGTCGTGGCCGTCTGGGAGAGCGACCCCGACGTGGTCGCGGCGGTCCTGCCGCCGCCGCTCAAACCGGCCGACCGACCCCTGCTACGGGCCAACATCAGCAAGGTCGACCTGCCCGGCTACCCGCTCGGCGCCGGCTCGGTGGCCGTCGCCGCCCAGCACGGCGGGGTCGAGGGCTGGTACCCCCTGGTCATGCCGATGACCCTGGAGCGCGCCCTGACCGGCGGCCGCGAGGTCTTCGGCGAGCCGAAGAAGCTCGGCGAGGTCACCGTGGAGCGCGACGGCCTCGTCGTACGGGCCGCTCTCGCCCGGCACGGGATCGCCTTCGTCGAGGTGCGCGGGGCGGTGGACCGCCCGCTGCCGCTGCCCGAGCCCACCCAGAAGACCGACTTCTACTTCAAGTTCCTGCCCGCCGTCGACGGTTCGGGCTTCGACGTGGACCCGGTGCTCGTGCACTGCACGCGCAACGAGAAGGTCCGCAAGCTGGAGCACGTCACCGGGGACGTCGTGCTGCGCGAGTCGATGTTCGATCCGGTCGCCGACCTTCCCGTCCGCCGGATCGTGGAGATCACCATCGGCGAGAAGACCACCGACCAGAAGGGCCGGGTCGTCGAACGGGTCAGCGCCCAGGCCCTGCTCCCGTACGTCCACCAGCGCTACGACGACCCCATGCAGATCCTCGACGCACCCCCGGAGGGATCGTCAGGGGGGAGGGGCTGACATGCGACTCGAACCAGGACAGGTGGCCGTGGTCACCGGAGCCGCCAGCGGCATCGGCCTCGCCATGGCCCGCCGCTTCGCCGCCGAGGGACTGAAGGTGGTCCTCGCCGACGTCGAGGAGGGCGCCCTGCGCAAGGCCGCCGACGAACTCGTCGCGGACGGGGCCCGGGTGCTCGCCAGAGTGGTCGACGTCAGCGACCGCGAGTCCGTGATCGCGCTGGCCGACGCCGCCTACGAGGCCTTCGGCGCCGTGCACGTGGTCTGCAACAACGCGGGCGTCGGCTCCGGCGCCGAGGGCCGGATGTGGGAGCACGAGCCCAACGACTGGAAGTGGGCCTTCTCCGTGAACGTGTGGGGGGTCTTCCACGGCATCCAGGCCTTCGTCCCCCGCATGATCGCCGCCGGCGGCCCCGGCCACGTCGTCAACACCTCCTCCGGCGACGGCGGCATCGCCCCGCTGCCCACCGCGTCCGTGTACGCCGTCACCAAGGCGGCCGTGGTCACCATGACCGAGTCGCTCTACGCCCACCTCAAGGCGGAGGGCGCCCCCGTCGGGGCCTCCGTCCTCTTCCCCGGACCGCACATGCTGCGCACCGGGCTGTGGGAGTCGCACCGCAACCGGCCCGAGCGGTACGCGAAGGAACGCCCGCGCAAGGCTCCGTACCGCAGCCTCGACCAGTACGAGGCGGCGATGCGGAAGGCCGGCCACGAGGTGCGGTTCACCCCGGTCGAGGAGGTCGCCGAGCACGTCGTCGACGGCATCCGCGCCGACCGCTTCTGGATGCTTCCGGCCGGCGAGCACAGCGACCGGCAGATCCGCGCCCGGTCGCAGTCGATGCTCGACCGGACCAACCCCGGCTACCTGGAAAGCTTCATCCTCGACTGAGGGGCGTCTGTGGTGAGTGCGAACGAAGACCGGCCCGGGAACCCGACCGAGGACCGGACCGAAGACCCGTACCTGATCATCTCCTCCGACTGCCACGCGGGCCTGCCCACCGAGCAGTACCGGCCCTACCTGGACTCCCGCTTCCACCCCCAGTTCGACGAGTTCCTCGGCGAACGCGACGCCCGCCGGGCGGAGGCCACCCGCCTCGGCGTCCGCAACGAGGCCTTCGCCGAGAAGTGGTTCCACGACCACGCGGAAGGCCTCAAGGGCGGCTGGGACACCGGGCAGCGGCTGAAGGAACTCGACGGCGACGGCGTGGCCGCCGAGGTCGTCTTCCCCGACGCGGACGCCGTCGACAGCCAGACCGCCGCCCCCTTCGGCGTCGGCCTCGGCCTCTCCGGCGACCAGGACCCCGAGCTCGGCATGGCGGGCGCGCAGGCGCACAACCGCTGGCTCGCGGAGTTCGTCGGGCAGAACCCGGAGCGGCACTGCGGAGTCGCCCTGCTCCCCATCACGGGCGAGCCGGAGAAGGTCGTCGCCGAGATCCACCGGGCCAAGGCGTCCGGGCTGGGCGCGCTGATGATCCCCGCGATGTGGGTGGACAAGGCGCCCTACCACGACCGCCGCTACGACCCCGTATGGGCGGCCGCCGCCGAAGCGCAGATGCCGATCGTCACCCACTCCGGGTCCTCGCCGCGCCACGAGTACGGCGACCACCTGGGCATCTTCGTCTCCGAGGTCACCTGGTGGCCGGCCCGCCCGCTGTGGTTCCTGCTCTGGTCGGGGGTCTTCGAACGCCACCCCGGCCTGAAGTTCGGCGTCGCAGAGGCGGGCTGCTGGTGGCTGCCGAACCAGCTGTGGTTCATGGACCGGCTCTACCTCGGCGCGCACGGCGGCAAGAAGCTCTCGCCGTTCGAGGAGCTGAAGCGGCCGCCCAGCGAGTACCTGGACCGCCAGGTGTTCATCTGCGCGACGAACACCAAGCGCCGGGAGCTCGCGCAGCGGTACGAGATCGGCGTCGACAACATCCTGTGGGGCTCGGACTTCCCGCACCCCGAGGGCACCTGGCCGAACACCCGGGCCTGGCTGAAGAACACCTTCCACGACATCCCGGTCGCCGAGACCCGCCGGATGCTCGGGCTCGCGGCGGCCGACGTCTTCGGCTTCGATACCGCGAAGCTGGCCCCGATCGCCCGCCGGATCGGCCCCACCCCGGCGGAACTGGGCCAGTCCCCGGACCAGGCGGCGGTGGAGGCCTCCTGGGCCCGCTCCCGCGAGGTGGGCCGCCACTGGCTCACCGACCACGACTTCCCGGTCCTGGGGGTGAACCCGTGACGTCCGAGGACCGCTACACGGTGATCTCGGCGGACTGCCACGCGGGCGCCGACCTGCTCGACTACAAGCCGTACCTGGCCAAGCGCCACCACGAGGACTTCGACGCCTGGGCCGCCACGTACGCGAACCCGTACGAGGACCTCCTCGCGGACACCGCCGACCGCAACTGGAACTCGGCGCGCCGCCTCGCCGAACTCGAAGCGGACGGCATCGTCGCGGAAGTCCTCTTCCCGAACACCATCCCGCCGTTCTTCCCCAAGGCCTCCCTGATGGCCCAGCCCCCGACGGCCGCCGAGTACGAGCTGCGCTGGGCGGGGCTGCAGGCCCACAACCGCTGGCTGGCGGACTTCTGCGCGGACGCGCCGGGGCGGCGGGCGGGGGTGGCGCAGATCCTGCTGAACGACGTCGACGCGGCGGTGCAGGAGATCCGCCGCACGAAGGCGGCCGGCCTGACGGGCGGCATCCTGCTGCCGGGCGTCCCGCCCGGCTCCACCGTCCCCGAGCTGTACTCCGCCGCCTACGACCCCATCTGGGCGGTGTGCGACGAGCTGCACGTCCCCGTCAACCACCACGGCGGCTCGGCCTCACCGCCGCTCGGCGACGAACCGGCGGCCCGGGCCGTCTTCATGGTGGAGACGACCTGGTTCTCGCACCGCGCGCTGTGGCACCTCGTCTTCGGCGGGGCCTTCCGCCGCCACCCGGGCCTCAAGCTGGTCCTGACGGAGCAGGGCTCCGGGTGGATCCCCGGCGTGCTGGAGATGCTGGACTACTACCACGGCCGCCTGGTCGCGGCTTCGGCCACGGCCGAGTCCAAGTTCGGGGCGGGCCTCGCGGAGTCGATGGGCCGGGGCCCGAGCGAGGTCTGGCGGGACAACTGTTTCGTGGGAGCGAGCTTCATGCGCCCCCACGAGGTCCCGCTGCGGGAGCGGATCGGCCTCGACAAGATCATGTGGGGCAGCGACTACCCCCACGACGAGGGCACCACCCCCTTCTCCCGCGAAGGCCTCCGCATCGCCTACGCGAGCCTCCCGCGCGAGGAGGTCGCCGCGATGGTCGGCGGCAACGCGGCCCGCGTGTACGGCTTCGACCTCGCCCTGCTGGACGCGGTCGCCGCCAAGCACGGCCCCCTGGTCTCGGAGATCGCGCAGCCCCTGACGGAGATCCCGCCGGGGGCCACCAGCCCGGCGTTCGCCCGGGGCGCCTCGGTCCGCGTCTGGTGACATCCCCGTGCCGGGGCGGCTCAACACGTAGGTGAGCCGCTCCGGTGAGATCCACTCGATGCCGGTGACCAGCGTCCTCCCGAATACGTCGAGAGATGCATATGGCTGGCATCGTCGTTGAACTCGGCCAGCGGGTGACTTCACCTCGCCGAAGTATCTGCGGCGGCCGGAGAAGAAGCTGAAGAAGCGGCAGCGGGAGCTGTCGCGCAAGGCGAAAGGATCGAAGAACCGGGACAAGGCCCGTGTACGGGTCGCCCGGGCACACGCGAAGGTCGCGGACAGTCGTCGTAACTTCCACCACCAGTGGTCCCATAAGCTGACGAGCGAGAACCAAGCCGTCTTCACGGAGACCCTCAACGTGCGTGGACTGGCCCGGACCCGGCTGGCCAAAAGTGTCCACGACGCCGGCTGGGCACAGTTCGTGATGTTCTGCGAGTACAAGGCGATCCGGCGCGGGCGGTCATTCGCGAAGGTGGACCGGGCGTTTCCCAGCTCGCAGGTATGTTCCGCCTGCGGGCGCAGGGACGGGCCCAAGCCGCTCCACGTCCGTACCTGGACCTGCCCGAACTGTGACACCCGGCACGACCGGGACTGGAACGCCGGACGCAACGTCCGCGATGAGGGCCGTCGCATTCTCGCGATGTCAGAACCACCCACCCCCGGACCGGGGGCCTCACGCCGGTAACGGCGCGAGTAAACACCTGCGGAGCGCATGTAAGACCCGGCGGAAGCCAGGCAGCGCGCACAACCCCGACACCCGTCGGGAGGAACCAGGAAACACCGTGGTCCCCGGCTGCTCACGCGAGCCGAGGAGGAACGGAGAATCCCAGTGTGCAGCACTGGGAGGCGAGGTCAACCGTAAGAGAACCGTCTCCAAGCCCCTCATGCCCCGCCCTCCCCTTGGTTCGGACATCCTCTCGTGAACCGCCGGTAACACCGATGGATACCGATCGGTAACAACCCCTAGCGGCACCCCCGAGAGCGCCTCTATCGTGCGGGACATGCCGAACCTGCCCGATGTCGTGCTGTGGTCCATACCTGCCTTCGTGCTGCTCACCGTCATCGAGGTGGTGAGCTACCGGCTCCATCCCGACGAGGACGCCGCCGGCTACGACACCAAGGACGCCGCCACGAGCATCACCATGGGGCTCGGCAGCATCGGCTTCGACCTGCTCTGGAAGATCCCGGTCGTCGCCGTCTTCACCGCGGTCTACGAACTGACCCCGCTGCGCGTGCCGTTCCTGTGGTGGACCGCCCTGCTGATGCTGCTCGCCCAGGACTTCCTCTACTACTGGCAGCACCGCCTCCACCACGTCATCCGCATCCTGTGGGCCTGCCACGTGGTCCACCACAGCAGCCGGCGGTTCAACCTCACCACCGCCCTGCGCCAGCCCTGGACCAGCGCGACCACCTGGTGGTTCTACCTGCCGATGGTGGCCCTCGGGGTGCACCCGGCGGCGATCCCCTTCTGCTACGGGATCAACCTGCTCTACCAGTTCTGGGTCCACACCGAGCGCATCGGAAAGCTGCCGCGGCCCTACGAGTACGTCTTCAACACCCCCTCCCACCACCGGGTCCACCACGCCTCGCAGGGCGGCTACCTGGACCGCAACTTCGGCGGCATCCTGATCGTCTGGGACCGGATGTTCGGGTCCTGGGTGGGGGAGACGGACAAGCCCGTCTACGGGCTCACCAAGAACATCGGCACCTACAACCCCCTGCGCGTGGCCACCCACGAGTACGCGGCCATCGCCCGGGACGTGCGCGCCGCCGGGAGTTGGCGCCAGCGGGCCGGACACGTCTTCCGCGGCCCCGGCTGGCAGCCCGCACCCGCACCCGCGCCTGCGTCTGCGTCAGCACCCGCTCCGGCCACCGGTACCGCCGCCGACCAGGCCACCCCCGCCGCCCCGGCCGTACAGGAGACCACCGCGTGAGCACCGCCGCGTCCCCGGGCCGACCCGCCCCCGCCTGGGCGGCGGACCGGGCGCCCGCCGGCCCCGGGCCGCGCATCGGCCGCATCGCCCTCCTGGCCTTCGCCGTGGCCGCCGCCGTCGACCTCGGCTCGCTGCTCGCCGGTTGGCACCTCGGGCACGTCATCGCCAAGCCGCTGCTGATGCCGCTGCTCGTGACCCACATGGCCACCCGCGGCGCACCCCGGCTACTGCTCGCCGCCCTGCTGTTCGGCTGGGGCGGCGACCTGGCCCTGCTCTTCGACGCCGAGCCCGCCTTCCTCGTCGGCATGGGCTCCTTCGCCGTCGGGCACGTCTGCTACCTCGTCCTCTTCGGCAAGCGACCCGCGAACGCGCTGCTCGGGGGCGCGTACGCGCTCGCCCTCCTCGGCACCGTCGCCCTGCTGTGGTCCGATCTGCCGCCCGACCTGCGGATCCCCGTGGCCGGCTACAGCCTGCTGCTCACCGCCATGGCCTTCCGCTCCAGCACCCTCGGCCTGCGGGCCGGGATCGGCGGCGGGCTGTTCCTGCTCTCCGACACCCTCATCGCCACCGGCGTCGCCGCATGGCCCCAGCTGCCCCGCCCGGACTTCTGGATCATGGCCACGTACCTGGCCGCCCAGTACCTGCTGGCCACTGGCACGACCTCCCGGGAAGCAGGCGTACGGTAGGACGGTTCCACAGTCGTACAAGACTGAACGATTTCGAACCGGAGGACTGCACCACCATGCGCGCCACCGTCATCCACGCCCCGCACGACATACGCGTGGAGGAGGTGCCCGACGCTGCGATCCAGCGACCCGAGGACGCCGTCGTCCGCGTCCTGCGTGCCTGTATCTGCGGCAGCGACCTGTGGGCCTACCGCGGCGAGGCCGCGCGTCAGCCCGGCCAGCGCATCGGCCACGAGTTCCTGGGCATCGTCGAGGAGACCGGCTCCGCCGTGTCCGGCCTGCGGGCCGGCGACCTCGTCGTCGCGCCCTTCATGTGGTCGGACGGCACCTGTGAGTACTGCTCCGAGGGCCTCTACACCTCGTGCGAGCACGGCGGTTTCTGGGGCTCGGTCGGCCACGACGGAGGCCAGGGCGAGGCCGTCCGCGTCCCGCACGCCGACGGCACCCTGGTGAAGCTGCCCGCCGAGGCCGTTTCCGACGACCACCTGCTGACCGGGCTGCTCGCGCTGTCCGACGTCATGGGCACCGGCCACCACGCCGCGCTGGGCGCGGGCGTGCGCGAGGGCTCCACGGTCGCCGTCGTCGGCGACGGCGCGGTCGGCCTGTGCGGCGTCCTCGCCGCCAAGCGCCTGGGCGCCGAGCGGATCATCGCCCTGGGCCGCCACACCGTACGTACGGACATCGCCAAGCTCTTCGGGGCCACCGACGTCGTCGCCGAGCGCGGCGAGGCCGCCGAGGCGGCCGTGCGCGAGCTCCTCGGCGGCCGGGGCGCGCACGCGGTCATCGAGGCCGTCGGCACCGAGCAGTCGATGCGCACCGCCGTGAACATCACCCGCGACGGCGGGGCCATCGGCTACGTCGGCGTCCCGCACGGCAGCGGCACCGGCCTCGACCTCGGTGTCATGTTCGACCGCAACATCACCCTGCGCGGCGGTGTGGCCCCGGTCCGCGCGTACATCCCGGAGCTGCTGGAGGACGTGCTCAGCGGTGCGATCGACCCGGCGCCCGTCTTCGACCGGGCCGTGTCCCTGGACGAGGTCCCGGACGGCTACCGGGCGATGGACGACCGCAGCGCGCTCAAGGTGATGATCAAGTCCTGACCTGCCGGACGGACGGACGGACGGGAGGACGGGCCGGGCGGGTGATCCCCGCCCGGCCCGTCCGCCCCGCCCCGACGGGTGTTACTTCACGGCCTTGAGCGCGTCGATCACGCCGTAGCCGTAGTAGCCCGTCTGGCCCCACTTGCTCGTGCAGGTGGTGGCGTCGATCAGGGTGCCCGCGGCGTCGTATATCTGCGTCGGGCAGGCCGCCTTCGTGGACTGGGCCTTCAGCATCGCCTGGAGCTGCGAGGGCGTGGCCGACGGGTGGGCGCTCTTGAGGAGCGCCGCGACGCCCGCGACGTGCGGTGCGGCCATCGAGGTGCCCTGCTTGTAGCCGTAGCCCCCGCCCGGGACGGTCGACAGCACGCGTCCGTTGGCGTCCGGGGTGTCCGGGACCTGCCACTTGTCGCCGCCGGGGGCGGCGACGTCCACGACCCCGAGGCCGTAGCTGGAGTAGTACGAACGCAGGCCCTTGTCGCCGGTCGCGGAGACGGTGACCACGCCCGGCAGCTGCGTGGGCAGGTCCAGGCAGACCTTCGGGTCGATGGTGCGCGGCACCGGGGTGGTGTCGTTCGGGCTGGTCGTGTCCTCCAGGGAGGGCGCGGCCAGGTCCTGGTTGGAGTTGCCGGCCGAGGCGATGTGGAGCGTGCCCTTGCGCTCGGCGTACTTGGTGGCCCGTCCGATGGCCTCCACCAGCGCCTTCTGGTCGTCGTCGGACTTGCAGTTGAAGAGCCACGGGTCGACGTAGTAGCTGTTGTTGGTCACCTCGATCCCCTTCTCGGCGGCGAACATGAAGCCGCAGACGACCGCCTCGGTGTAGAAGAGGCTGGTCCCGGGCTCGCTCACCTTGATCGCGGCGATCTTCACGCCCGGCGCGACACCGCTGATGCCGATGCCGTTGCGCGCGGCTCCGATGGTGCCGGCCACGTGCGTGCCGTGGTCGCTGCCGTCGGGGTACGGGCGCCAGGCGCCCTCGGTGGTGTCGGCGACGCCGCCCACGCAGTTGGCCGACTGGCCCTTGGAGAAGTTCGGGGCGAGATCGGGGTGGGTGTCGTCGACTCCCGTGTCGATGATGCCCACGGTGACGTTCCGGCTGCCATCGTTGATCTTGTGAGCCTTGTCGGCCTTGATCGTCCGCAGGTCCCACTGGTTGGGCTCCAGCGGCTCCTGACCCTCCTGGGCCGCTGCCGCCGCCTTGGCGGCGTCCGCCGCGCCCAACTGCTGGGTCGCTCCCTCCTCGGTGGTCCGCGCCGCCGACATCGGGGCCGTCCGGGTGGCGCCGACCGACACGAACAGGCCGCGCTGGGCGCGCAACTGCTTGGCGAAGTCCGGGTTCTGGGAGTGTGCGACCACGACCCCGATCTGCTCGTAGGCCGTCACCACCGTTCCGCCGGCCCGCTCGACGGCCTTCTTCGCCGCCTTCACCGTGGCGTACGCGTTCAGGTTGGCCACGTACGACAGCTTGGGGCCGGAGGCATCGGCCTTCGAGGCCGTCGCCGTGTCGGCCGTATTGCCCAGCGGGGCGGCCGAGGCCGAGATCGCGGGCAGGAAGGCGAGCGAGGCGGTGAGCGCCAGGCCGACGGGTACGGCGAGAGCACGGCTGCGCTTCTTGGGCGCACGCGACCCCAGCTGATCCATGGGTTCTCCAGGTCATCTTCGAAAAAGCCGCCCGGACGCGGTCGCGTCGGACGGGTTCATGACAAGCGAACCTAGCGTCGCCGTTCCCCTCTCCGCCATCAGTTCGAGAAATCAGTTCCCCAAGAATCAACCGGTGTTGAACCGTCCCGACGCGCCGTCCGTGCCGTTGACAGGGGGGCTCGGCACCACCGTCCCCCCACACGGAGGTTGTTTTGTCCGTCGTCCCCACCGCACCCGCGTCACAAGGAGATCCCCCCGTGACCACCGAAGCAGCGCCGCCGCCCGGCAGCGCGGGAACGCCCACGGCGGCCCCCACGGCAGCTGATTACGCGAGCGTCCAGCAGAGCGCGGAGTTCGCCGAACTGCGCAGCTCCTACCGCTCCTTCGCCTTCCCGCTCACCGTGGCCTTCATCGCCTGGTACCTGCTCTACGTCCTGCTGTCCAACTACGCGGGCGGCTTCATGGGGACCAAGCTCTTCGGCAACATCAACGTCGCCCTCGTGCTCGGCCTCGCCCAGTTCGCGACGACCTTCCTGATCGCGTGGCTCTACGCACGGCACGCCGCCGCGAAGCTCGACCCCAAGGCCGAGGCCATCAAGGCGCGGATGGAGGCCGCCGAATGAGCGGCTCGCACCACCTGACGACGCTCGCCGCGGGAGCCTCCGAGCACCGCCCGCTGATCATCACCTTGTTCGGGCTGTTCGTCGTCGCCACCCTGATCATCACCGTCTGGGCCGGCCGCCAGACCCGGGGCGCCGCCGACTTCTACGCGGGCGGCCGCCAGTTCACCGGTTTCCAGAACGGCCTCGCCATCTCCGGCGACTACATGTCCGCCGCGTCCTTCCTCGGCATCGCCGGAGCCATCGCCCTCTTCGGCTACGACGGCTTCCTCTACTCGATCGGCTTCCTCGTCGCCTGGCTGGTCGCCCTGCTGCTCGTCGCCGAGCCGCTGCGCAACTCCGGCCGCTACACGATGGGCGACGTCCTCGCGTACCGGATGCGCCAGCGGCCCGTCCGCACCGCCGCCGGCACCTCCACCATCGTGGTTTCGATCTTCTACCTGCTCGCCCAGATGGCCGGCGCCGGCGTGCTCGTCTCGCTGCTCCTGGGCATCACCAGCGACGGCGGCAAGGTGGCCGTCGTCGCGCTGGTCGGCGTACTGATGATCGTCTACGTGACCATCGGCGGAATGAAGGGCACCACCTGGGTCCAGATGATCAAGGCGGTGCTGCTGATCGCGGGCGCCCTGCTGATCACCTTCCTGGTGCTGCTGAAGTTCAACTTCAACATCTCCGACCTGCTGGGCAAGGCCGCCGAGAACAGCGGACAGGGGGTGAAGTTCCTCGAACCCGGTCTCAAGTACGGCAAGGACTCGACCTCGAAGCTGGACTTCCTCTCGCTGGGCCTCGCCCTCGTCCTCGGCACCGCAGGGCTTCCGCACATCCTGATCCGCTTCTACACCGTCCCCACCGCCAAGGCCGCCCGCAAGTCCGTGAACTGGGCCATCGGCATCATCGGCGCGTTCTACCTGATGACCATCGCCCTCGGCTTCGGGGCCGCGGCCCTGCTGAAGAGGGCCGACATCCTGGCCTCTAACAAGGCCGGCAACACCGCCGCACCCCTGCTCGCCCAGGCCGTCGGCGGCGGCCCCGACTCCACCGGTGGCGCCATCCTGCTCGCCGTGATCTCCGCGGTCGCCTTCGCCACCATCCTGGCCGTCGTCGCGGGCCTCACCCTCGCCTCCTCCTCGTCCTTCGCGCACGACCTGTACGTGAACGTGATCCGCAAGGGCAAGGCCACCGAGAAGGAGGAGATGCGCGCGGCCCGCTGGTCCACCGTCGTCATCGGAGCCGTCGCCATCGGCCTCGGCGCACTGGCCCGCGACCTGAACGTGGCCGGCCTGGTCGCGCTCGCCTTCGCGGTCGCCGCCTCCGCGAACCTGCCGACGATCCTCTACAGCCTCTTCTGGAAGCGCTTCACCACCCAGGGCGCCCTCTGGTCCATCTACGGCGGACTGATCTCGGCGGTCGGCCTGGTGCTGTTCTCCCCGGTGGTGTCCGGAAAGCCCACCTCCATGTTCAAGGACGCGGACTTCTTCTGGTTCCCGCTGGAGAACCCGGGGATCATCTCGATCCCCCTCGGCTTCCTGCTGGGCTGGCTGGGAACCGTCCTCTCCAAGGAGAAGGCAGACCCCCAGAAGTTCGCCGAGCTGGAGGTGCGCTCCCTCACCGGAACAGGGGCGCACTGACATCGTCCGAACACCCAGCGTGGCCGCGTCGTAGATCCCTACGACGCGGCCACGTCACGTCTCGTTCATTCGGGCACCACTGGATGACACGGGCGTCACGTAGTCTCGAAATAGAACGCGTGAAGTAGATCCGATGTCCGCGCGTACCTCTACTTCCGGACAGGGGAGGGGGCCCACAGTGCTTCTCGATACCTACGGCCGCGTGGCCACTGACCTGCGCGTCTCGCTGACGGACCGGTGCAATCTGCGCTGCACCTACTGCATGCCCGAAGAGGGGCTGCAGTGGCTCGGCAAGTCGGACCTGCTCAGTGACGACGAGATCGTCCGGTTGATCCGCATCGCGGTCACACAGCTGGGGATCACCGAGGTCCGGTTCACCGGCGGCGAGCCGCTGCTGCGGCCCGGCCTGGTCGGCATCGTCGAGCAGTGCGCCGGCCTGGAGCCCCGCCCCAAGATGTCCCTGACCACCAACGGTATCGGCCTGAAGCGCACCGCGCAGGCCCTGAAGGCCGCAGGCCTGGACCGGGTGAACGTTTCGCTGGACACCCTGCGGCCCGACGTCTTCAAGACCCTCACCCGCCGCGACCGGCACAAGGACGTCATCGAGGGCATGGCCGCGGCCCGCGAGGCCGGCCTCACCCCCGTCAAGGTCAACGCCGTACTCATGCCCGGCCTCAATGACGACGAGGCCCCCGACCTGCTGGCCTGGGCCGTGGAGAACGCGTACGAGCTCCGCTTCATCGAGCAGATGCCGCTGGACGCCCAGCACGGCTGGAAGCGCGACGGCATGATCACCGCCGGGGACATCCTGGAGTCCCTGCGCACCCGCTTCACGCTCACCGAGGAAGGCGCCGCCGAGCGCGGCTCCGCCCCGGCCGAGCGCTGGGTGGTCGACGGGGGCCCGGCCACCGTCGGTGTCATCGCCTCGGTCACCCGCCCGTTCTGCGGCGCCTGCGACCGTACGCGGCTCACGGCCGACGGCCAGGTGCGTACGTGTCTGTTCGCGACCGAGGAGTCCGACCTGCGGGCGGCCCTGCGCTCGGGCGCCCCGGACGAGGAGATCGCTCGGCTGTGGAAGGTCGCGATGTGGGGCAAGAAGGCCGGTTCCGGTCTCGACGACCCGTCCTTCCTGCAGCCCGACCGCCCGATGTCCGCGATCGGCGGCTGACCCGGGTCCCCGGACCGGGGTCCCGGACCAGGGCAGGTCGGTCAGGTGAGGTCGGGCCGGGTCAGCGCGGGCGTTCCGAGGCCTCCGGCTGAACCCACTCGTCCAGCTTCACGACGTCCTTGAGGAAACCGCGGACCCCCAGGAACTGGGAGAGGTGTTCGCGGTGCTCCTCGCACGCCAGCCAGGTCTTGCGCCGTTCCGGCGTGTGCAGCGTCGGATTGTTCCACGCCAGGACCCACACGGCCGCGTCGCGACAGCCCTTGGCGGAGCAGGTGGGGTTCTCGTCGGAGCCGGAGGCGTTGGAGGAAGTCACAGGCCCACATTAGAACGGAATGGCGACGCCGAGCAGCCACGGGGGGAGCTGCCCGGCGTCGGTCCGTCGCTCCGACGGGGGATGCGGAGCGCGTGAGCAGTATGTCACGCAGGACCCGCTGGAGTGCACTGGAACTTCACGATTGATCTGAGCTTTTCTTGAGGTTTCCCGCGTCCAGCGCCGGTCGCACGGGGGCCGGAACGAAGTGCGAGGGCAGCGAGGGCGTCGATTCGCGCCCGGCGTTGGCGATGACCACGGCCACGTACGGGAGCAGGGCTCCGGCCACGAGCGTCACGATGGCCACCGGGCGCTGCACGTTCCACAACAGCACGGTCGCGATGACCGACAGGGTCCTGATCGCCATGGAGATCACGTATCGCCGCTGGCGACCCCGCACGTCCTCGGCGAGACCCATCCGCGCGCCCGTGATCCGGAAGACCTCGGCCCCGTTCCGCTTCTGCCGCTTCGTCCGCTCCACGCTCCACCACCCGATCGCCCTCCGGGCACTCGCTCGCGGCCCGGTCCCTCCCACGGTACGCCCGCCCCCGGGCCGGGAGGTGAGCGGGCCCCCGTACGACACCGTCCGAAATGCGCCGTACGCCGGATGGGCCGACACTGGGCGCACGTGCGCACAACGCGCCGGGAGGAGGCTCGACATGGGTTGGTTGTGGGCGATCATCGTCGGTTTCGTGCTGGGGCTGATAGCCAAGGCCATCCTGCCGGGCAAGCAGCACCAGCCCCTGTGGCTGACCACCCTCTTCGGCATCGTCGGTGCCGTCCTCGGCAATGCGGTGGCCACGTGGATCGGTGTGGGCGAGACCGCGGGCATCGACTGGACCCGGCACCTGCTGCAGATCGCCGGAGCGGTCCTCGTGGTCGCGCTCGGCGAGATGATGTACGGAGCGATCAAGGGCAAGCGGCAGACGACGTGACCCGTCGCGGGTCATGACGAAGGGGCCGGCCGGACCAAGTGGTCCGAACCGGCCCCTCCGCGGTGCTCTGCCGTGCTCACCGCTCACTCGCGCCCTGCGGCGCGCCGGACGCGTCAGGCGCCGGTGACCTCCACCGCGGCCAGGTTCTTCTTGCCGCGGCGCAGCACCAGCCAGCGCCCGTGGAGCAGGTCCTCCTTGGCGGGGACCGCGTCCTCGGCGGTGACCTTCGCGTTGTTCACGTAGGCGCCGCCCTCCTTCACGGTCCGGCGGCCAGCCGACTTGCTCGCGACCAGGCCGGTCTCCGCGAGCAGGTCCACCACGAGGCCGGGCTCCGCCACCTGGGCGTGCGGTAGCTCGGACAGGGCCGCGGCCAGCGTGGCCTCGTCCAGCTCCGCCAGATCGCCCTGACCGAACAGTGCCTTCGACGCGGCGATCACGGCGGCGCACTGCTCGGCCCCGTGCACGAGCGTGGTCAGCTCCTCGGCCAGCGCCCGCTGGGCGGCGCGCGCCTGCGGCCGCTCGGCGGTCTGCGCCTCCAGCTCCTCCAGTTCCTCGCGGGACTTGAAGGACAGGATCCGCATGTAGGTGGAGATGTCCCGGTCGTCCACGTTCAGCCAGAACTGGTAGAACGCGTACGGCGTGGTCATCTCCGGGTCGAGCCACACGGCGCCGCTCTCGGACTTGCCGAACTTGGTGCCGTCCGCCTTGACCATCAGCGGGGTCGCCAGCGCGTGCACGACCGCGCCCGGCTCGACCCGGTGGATCAGGTCGAGTCCGGCCGTCAGGTTGCCCCACTGGTCGGAGCCGCCCTGCTGGAGCACGCAGCCGTAGCGCCGGTACAGCTCCAGGAAGTCCATGCCCTGGAGCAGCTGGTAGCTGAACTCGGTGTAGCTGATGCCCTGGTCGGAGTCCAGCCGCTTGGCGACCGAGTCCTTCGTCAGCATCTTGTTGACGCGGAAGTGCTTGCCGATGTCCCGCAGGAACTCGATGGCGGACATGCCCGCCGTCCAGTCCAGGTTGTTCACCATGAGCGCCGCGTTCTCGCCCTCGAAGGACAGGAACGGTTCGATCTGGGTGCGCAGCCGGGTCACCCAGTTCGCCACGGTCTCCGGGTCGTTCAGGGTCCGCTCGGCCGTCGGTCGCGGGTCGCCGATCTGCCCCGTGGCCCCGCCGACCAGCGCCAGCGGCCGGTTGCCGGCCTGCTGGAGCCGGCGCACGGTGAGCACCTGGACCAGGTGCCCCACGTGCAGCGAGGCCGCGGTCGGGTCGAAGCCGCAATAGAAGGTGACCGGACCGTCCGCGAAGGCCTTGCGCAGCGCTTCTTCGTCGGTGGACTGGGCGAAGAGCCCGCGCCACTTCAGTTCGTCGACGATGTCAGTCACGGTCGTGACTCTCCTTGAGAGATGGAGTGAGTAGGGGCGTGGATGAGGGGTCTACCCGCACATTCTAGGTGGTCAGACGCCCTTGCTCACCGAACTCATGTTGAAGTCCGGGATGCGCAGCGCCGGCATCGCGGCACGGGTGAACCAGTCGCTCCACTCGCGCGGCAGGGTCTTCTCGGTCCGGCCGGCCTCCGAGGCCCGCGACAGCAGGTCCACGGGTGACTCGTTGAACCGGAAGTTGTTGACCTCGCCGACCACCTGTCCGTTCTCCACCAGGTAGACGCCGTCCCGGGTCAGGCCCGTGAGCAGCAGCGTCGCCGGGTCCACCTCGCGGATGTACCAGAGGCAGGTCAGCAGCAGACCCCGTTCGGTGGCCGCGACCATCTCCTCCAGCGACTTCTCGCCGCCCGCGTCCATGATCAGGTTCCCGAAGCCGGGGGAGAGCTGCATCCCGGTCAGGCCCGCCGTGTGCCGGGTGGTGCTCAGCCGGTTCAGGTGACCGTCCGCGATCCACTCGGTCGCCGGGACCGGCAGGCCGTTGTCGAACACCGAGGCGTCGTCGCCGGAGCTGTGCGCGATCACGAACGGTGCGGACTCCAGGCCGGGCGCGTTCGGGTCGCTGCGCAGGGAGAGCGGCAGCCCGGACAGCTTCTCGCCGAGCCGGGTGCCGCCACCGGGCTTGGAGAAGACCGTACGGCCCTCCACCGCGTCCCGGGCCGCCGCCGACCACATCTGGTAGATCATCAGGTCGGCCACGGCGGTCGGCGGCAGCAGCGTCTCGTACCGGCCCGCGGGCAGGTCGATCTTCCGCTCCGCCCAGCCGAGGCGCACGGCGAGCTCCGCGTCCAGCACGGTCGGGTCCACGTCCTTGAAGTCCCGGGTGGAGCGGCCCGCCCAGGCGGAGCGCTGCCGGTCCGGGGACTTCGCGTTGAGCTCCAGGGTGCCGTTCGGCTGGTCGTGGCGCAGCCGCAGGCCCGTCGAGGTGCCGACGTACGTGGAGACCAGCTCGTGGTGCGCGAAGCCGTATAGTTCCCGACCGCCCTCGCGGGCCCGGGCGAAGGCCTCGCCGAGGGCCGGGGCGAAGTCCGCGAAGACCGCCGAGCTCGTCTCGGCCGGGGCGTCGGTGAAGTCCGGCGAGGCCGGGATCCCGGTGACCAGCTGCTGGGCGTCCTCGGCCGGGCCCGCCCCGCGGGCGGCCGCCTCGGCGGCCCGGACCAGCGGTTCCAGGTCGTCCGCGGTCACGGCGGAGCGCGAGACGACCCCCGAGGCCGTGCCCTCCTTGCCGTCGACCGTGGCGATGACCGTCAGGGTCCGGCCGCGGGTCACGCCGTTCGTCGTCAGGGCGTTGCCCGCCCAGCGCAGATTGGCGCTCGACCCCTCGTCCGCGATGACGACGCAGCCGTCGGCGGTGGACAGCTCCAGGGCCCGCTCGACGACCTCGTGGGGCTTGGTGATGCGAATCGACGAGCTCATCGCCCGGCCTCCTGCGTGGTGTTCAAGATGTTCACGTCGCGGAACAGCGCGGACGGGCAGCCGTGCGAGACCGCCGCCACCTGGCCCGGCTGGGCCTTGCCGCAGTTGAAGGCGCCGCCCAGGACGTAGGTCTGCGGGCCGCCGACCTTCTCCATCGAGCCCCAGAAATCGGTGGTGGTGGCCTGGTACGCGACGTCGCGCAGCTGCCCCGCCAGCTTGCCGTTCTCGATCCGGAAGAACCGCTGCCCGGTGAACTGGAAGTTGTAGCGCTGCATGTCGATCGACCACGAGCGGTCGCCGACCACGTAGATCCCGCGCTCCACCCCGCCGATCAGGTCCTCGGTCGAGAGACCGCCCGGATCCGGCTGGAGGGAGACGTTCGCCATCCGCTGGACGGGCACGTGCCCGGGGGAGTCGGCGAAGGCGCAGCCGTTGGAGCGCCCGAGCCCGGTCAGCTTCGCGATCCGCCGGTCCAGCTGGTAGCCGACCAGGGTGCCGTCCTTGACCAGGTCCCAGCTCTGCGCCTGGACGCCCTCGTCGTCGAAGCCGACGGTGGCCAGACCGTGCTCGGCGGTGCGGTCACCCGTCACGTTCATGATCGGGGAGCCGTACTTGAGCTTGCCGAGCTGGTCGAAGGTGGCGAAGGAGGTCCCCGCGTACGCCGCCTCGTAGCCCAGCGCCCGGTCCAGCTCGGTGGCGTGCCCGATGGACTCGTGGATGGTGAGCCACAGGTTGGACGGGTCGACCACCAGGTCGTACCGGCCGGCCTCGACGCTCGGCGCCCGCATCTTCTCGGCGAGCAGGCCGGGGATCTGCTCCAGCTCGGAGTTCCAGTCCCAGCCGGTGCCGGTGAGGTACTCCCAGCCGCGGCCGGCGGGCGGGGCGATGGTGCGCATCGAGTCGAACTCGCCGGTCGCGGCGTTCACGGCGACCGCGGTGAGCTGCGGGTGGATCCGGACCCGCTGCTGCGTGGTCGAGGTGCCCGCGGTGTCGGCGTAGAACTTGTTCTCGTGGACGGCGAGCAGCGAGGCGTCCACGTGGGCCACCCCGTCGGCCGCCAGCAGGCGCGAGCTCCAGTCGGCCAGCAGCGCGGCCTTCTCGGCGTCCGGCACCTCGAAGGGGTTCACGTCGTACGCGGAGATCCACGTCCGGTCGGCGTGCACCGGCTCGTCGGCGAGCTCCACCCGTTCGTCCGAACCTGCGGCCTTGATCACCTGGGCGGACAGCTTCGCCATGGCCACGGCCTGCGAGGCCACCTTGGCGGCGGCGTCCATGGTCAGGTCCACACCGGAGGCGAATCCCCAGCTGCCCCCGTGCACGACCCGGACCGCGTACCCGAGATCGGTGGTGTCGGAGCCGCCGGAGGGCTTGGCGTCCCGCAGGCGCCAGGAGGCGCTGCGGATCCGCTCCAGCCGGAAGTCGGCATGCTCGGCGCCCAGCGCGCGGGCCCGGGCGAGCGCCGCGTCGGCGAGCGCCCGCAGGGGCAGCGCGGTGAAGGCCGCGTCGATGGAATGGGGCACGGAAGTCCTCCCGTGGTCGGGGCCGGTCGCCCCGATCATGTCGCGATCGGGGCCTTCGTGCCTACATCTTTCTGTAGGGATTCGACAGAGCCGGTCGCAAGGCCCTGTCGGGGGTCGATTCTCCGTACGAGCGGTGCGACCTATAGGTTTTTGGTATTCAGACCGCTAGCGAAAGGGTGATCCGTTGAGCCGCTCGGTTCTCGTCACCGGAGGAAACCGGGGCATCGGCCTCGCCATCGCCCAAGCCTTCGCGGAGGCCGGCGACAAGGTCGCGATCACGTACCGGTCGGGTGAGCCGCCGGAGGCGCTCACCTCCCTCGGTGTCCTGGCGGTGCGGTGCGACATCACCGACTCCGAGCAGGTGGAGCAGGCCTACAAGGAGATCGAGGACGCGCACGGCGCGGTCGAGGTGCTCGTGGCCAATGCCGGCATCACCAAGGACACGCTGCTGATGCGCATGTCCGAGGAGGACTTCACGTCCGTCCTCGACACCAACCTCACCGGCACGTTCCGGGTGGTCAAGCGCGCGAACCGGGGCATGCTCCGGGCCAAGAAGGGCCGCGTCGTCCTGATCTCCTCGGTCGTCGGGCTCCTGGGCTCGGCCGGCCAGGCCAACTACGCCGCCTCCAAGGCCGCGCTGGTGGGCTTCGCCCGTTCCCTCGCCCGCGAGCTGGGTTCCCGCAACATCACCTTCAACGTCGTCGCCCCCGGTTTCGTGGACACCGACATGACGAAGGTGCTCACCGACGAGCAGCGCGCGGGCATCGTGGGCCAGGTGCCGCTCGGCCGTTACGCGCAGCCCGAGGAGATCGCGGCAGCCGTTCGCTTCCTGGCGTCCGACGACGCCGCGTACATCACCGGAGCCGTCATTCCCGTTGACGGCGGATTGGGCATGGGTCACTGATCACCATGAGCGGAATTCTCGAGGGCAAGCGCATCCTCATCACGGGTGTGCTGATGGAGTCGTCCATCGCCTTCCACACGGCCCGGCTGGCTCAGGAGCAGGGCGCCGAGGTCATCCTCACCGCGTGGCCGCGTCCGTCGCTGACCGAGCGCATCGCGAAGAAGCTGCCGAAGCCGGTCAAGGTGATCGAGCTCGACGTCACCAACGACGAGCACCTGGCCCGCCTGGAGGGCCTCGTCCGCGACGAGCTCGGCGGCCTCGACGGCGTCGTCCACTCCATCGGCTTCGCGCCGCAGGACGCCCTCGGCGGCAACTTCCTGAACACGCCGTTCGAGTCGGTGGCCACCGCCATGCACGTTTCGGCGTTCTCGCTGAAGTCGCTGGCCATGGCCTGCAAGCCGCTCTTCCCGGCGGAGGGCGCGGCCATCGTCGGCCTCACCTTCGACGCGCAGTTCGCCTGGCCGCAGTACGACTGGATGGGCCCGGCCAAGGCCGCCCTGGAAGCCACCAGCCGTTACCTCGCCCGCGACCTGGGCAAGGAGAACATCCGCTGCAACCTGGTCTCGGCCGGACCGATCGGCTCCATGGCCGCGAAGTCCATCCCGGGGTTCGGCGAGCTGGCCGAGGTCTGGAACTCCCGTTCCATGCTGGAGTGGGACATGAGCGACCCGGAGCCGACCGGCAAGGGCGTCGTGGCCCTGCTGTCGGACTGGTTCCCGAAGACCACCGGCGAGATCGTCCACGTGGACGGCGGCCTGCACGCGATGGGTGCCTGATCCTCGATCGGCCCTCCCACGTCCGTACGGCGACGGCCGCGCTTCCCTTCCGGGAGGCGCGGCCGTCGCCGTTCGCGCACTCCGCGGGGGGTGTGCTCGATCGGATGTTCACTAGCCGACCGGATCTTCCCGAGTCGAAAACCGGGACGAATGCCTGCAAACTGACCAAGCCGAGATCTTCTCGGCTCCTGCGGGGAGGAGGTAGGAGTGCGCGAGAGGCCGAGCCGAGCCGTATCCGTGCTGGTCACGACAGTGATCCTGACCGGACTCCTGGTCCCCGGAGCCGCCGCGCAGCCCGTGGGGGAGGAGCCCGTACCCGGGCCCGAGGTGGTGGCCCCCGCCGTCGTGGAGCTCGCCGACATCCCCGCCGAACCCCCCGCGCAGCCCGCACGGCCCGCCGGGGGCGAGCTCTTCGGCGCCGACTGCGACACCGTGATCCACGGCTCGCAGGTGTCGGCGTACTGCCACAACGCCTACCCGGAGACCGACCTCGTGCGGCTGCACGTCGAGTGCGACCGCTGGTGGGACGTGGACGGCGACGGCGTCGCCGTGGCCGTCGGCCCGGCCGGCCGGACCGAGCTCGTCGGCCGCTGCTGGAAAGAGGTCCGCTCGGCCTGGGTCAGCCACCGGCGCCCGTGAGCGGGCTGTCCTCCGTGTTCTCGCCCTGCATGTCCTCCGCGTTCTTGCCGAGGCAGGCGAAGGGGTAGCCCGCGGCCTCCGAGGCCGCCGCGTCCCCGTCGCCCCGCCGGATCGCCTCGATCAGTCGGGCGTGGTCCAGGTGGGCGGAAGGGTGCAGTTCGGTCCCCACGTCCGCCCGCAGCCAGTCGGCCACCAGGTCGCCGAGGTCCGCGTACAGCTCGATCAGCACGTCGTTGTGCGAGGCGGTCACCACCGCCATGTGCAGACTCACGTCCGCCGCCACGAAGACCTCCGCGTCGCCGCCCGCCCAGGCCTCCTCGCGGCGCGCCAGCAGGGCGTCCAGCTGTACGAGGTCCCGCTCGGTGCGCCGCTCCGCCGCCAGCCGGGCCGCCGAGGACTCCAGCGTCGAACGCAGCTCGGCGATGTGCCGCGGCTCGGCCCCGGCGAAGCGGCGGTGCATCACGCCGGCCAGCTCGCTGGTGGCGATGACGTACGTCCCCGAGCCCTGCCGGATGTCGAGGAGGCCGTTGTGCGCCAGCGCCCGCACGGCCTCGCGCACCGTGTTGCGGGCGACGCCGAGCAGCTCGACGAGCTCCGGCTCGGTCGGGATGCGGGCGCCGACCGGCCACTCGCCGGAGGTGATCTGGTTCCGCAGCTGGGCGATCACCTGATCGACGAGCGCGGAGCGCCGGGGCGAGGTCAGCGGCATGGGTTCCTCTCGGGGGCGGCTTCAAGCGCGACTGGACAACCAATCATCCCATGATTCTATGATGGTTGAATGCCCGACGAAGAACTCCGGACCATGAACCGCCCGCCGGTCGTGCGCACCGCCCCTGACCAGCACCTCCCCGCCCCCGACCAGGCCGCCCCGACCTGGCTCGGCCCGGTGCTCATCGTCGGAATCGTGCTGGCCGCCCTCAACCTGCGGCCCGCCATCACCAGCCTCGGCGCCCTCTTCGAGGAGACCCGCACGGGTCTGGGCATGAGCGGCACCGTCGCCGGACTGATCACCTCCGTCCCCGCCCTCTGCTTCGCCGTCTTCGGCGTCACCGCGCCCCGGCTCTCCCGCCGCTTCGGCCCGGCCGCCGTCGTCTGCGCCGGCATGGCCGCGGTCGCCACCGGCCTGCTCATCCGCCCGTTCGCGACCGGCGCCGTCGGCTTCCTCGCCGCCAGCGCCCTGTCGCTGGCCGGCATAGCCCTCACCAACGTGCTGCTCCCGGTGATCGTCAAGCGCTACTTCCCGGACAGGGTCGGCACCATGACCGGCCTGTACTCCATGTCCCTGGCCGCCGGCACCTCGCTCGCCGCCGCCGCGACCGTCCCGCTTACCGACGCCCTCGGCGGCAGCTGGCGCACCGGCCTGCTGATCTGGGCCGTGCTCGCCCTGTTCGCCGTACTGCCCTGGCTGCCCGTCGCCCGTGCCACCCGGCGCGCCGACCGAGCCGGGGCCACCGCCGGGCCCGTCGGCTCCGGGGCCGGCCCGCGCGTCGTCCGCAGCCGCACGGCCTGGGCCCTGGCCTGCTACTTCGGCCTCCAAGCCACCGGTGCTTACATCACCATGGGCTGGCTCCCGCAGATCTTCCGCGACGCCGGGGTCTCCGCCTCCACGGCCGGCGTGCTCCTCGCCGTCACCATGGTCATGGGCGTCCCCCTCGCCTTCGTCATCCCCGGCCTCGCCGCCCGGATGAAGAACCAGGGCGCCATCGCCGTCACCCTCGGCGCCTTCGGCCTCACCGGCTACCTCGGCCTCTACTTCGCCCCCGCCGCCGGAGCCTGGGCCTGGGCGCTCCTGCTCGGCATCTCCAACTGCGCCTTCCCCCTCGTCATCACCCTCATCGGGCTGCGCGCCAAGTCACCGGCCGGCGTGGTCAAGCTCTCCGCCTTCGCCCAGAGCACCGGCTACCTCATCTCCATCCCCGGCCCCCTCCTCATCGGCGCCCTCTACCAGCACAGCGGAGGCTGGGACCTGCCGCTCGCCCTGATGGCCGGACTGCTCGTACCGCAGATCGCGCTGGGCGTCCTCGCCGGACGGGACCGCACGATCGAGGACGAATGCGGCATGGGAGACTGACCGACATGACGCCCGTACTTGAACCGAACCCGCAGAACGGCCGCAAGAAGCTCGGCCTCGTGCTCGGCGCGTTCCTCGCCGTCACCGTGATCATCTCGGTCATCGCCACGATCGCCTCCCCGTGAGCCCGTCCCCCCAGGGGGGAGGGTGGGGCTAACCCCACTACCCCTAGGGGGTCAGGCTCAGGGTGAAGTGGGGTGTGCCCCCGATGGGAACCAGCACCCCGGATCCATAGATTCGTAGGCAGCGAGTCAGTCCGGTCCACACCCACGGAGGCGGCCATGTCGGCCCCCATGCAGATCAGCCCCCTTCCGCCGGGCCCCACCCGCCCCCGGGCCCGCGCCACTGCCGCGAGCACCCGGCTGCACTGGTGGGCACTGGCCCTGCCCGCCCTCGCCTTCGGGCTCCTGCTGCTGCTCCTCGCCGGATCCGGCGAGGCCCACGCGGCCACCGGCGAGGTCTCGGGCCTCGTCCAGATCGCCGAGCAGCTGCTGCGCGCCGTCGCCTGACCTCCCGCGCGCCCCTCACCCGGGCGTGAGCCCCCCCAACGCCCTGCGCCCCGTGCCCCGTTTCATGCGAAGCTGGGAGTCATGAGCGCCGACACACCCCGCAGGATCGCCCTCCTCCGGCACGCCAAGGCCGACTGGCCCGAGGTGTCCGACCACGATCGTCCGCTCGCGGAACGAGGCCGCAAGGACGCGCCGGCCGTCGGTCTGAAGCTCGCCGAAACCGGCATCGTCTTCGACCTGGCCCTGTGCTCCACCGCCGCCCGCACCCGCGAGACCTGGAAGCTCGCCGTCCAGGAGATGCCGCACCGGCCGAAGACCCACTACGAGGAGCGGCTCTACGACGCCTCGCTGGGCGAGCTCATCGCCCTGCTCAACGAGACCTCCGACGAGGTCTCCGACCTCCTCGTCATCGGGCACAACCCCGGCATGCACGCCCTCGCCGACGCCCTCTCGGGACGCGCGGAGGGCGAAACCCTGGCGCGCATGACCCGTACGGGCTTCCCGACCGCGGCCCTCGCCGTGGTCTCCTTCACCGGATCGTGGAAGTCCGTGGAACACGGCGTCGGCACCCTGCTCGACTACTGGACCCCCAAGGGCCTCTGACCGGCGGCCCCAGGACGGCGAGGCCCCGGCAACCGCATCGGCTGCCGGGGCCCGTTCGCGTGCGTCGGGGTCAGGCCAGGTCGGCGGCCTCGATCTCCTCACGGGTGATCCCGAGCAGGTACAGCACCGCGTCGAGGAAGGGCACGTTCACCGCGGTGTGCGCGGCCTCGCGGACCACCGGCTTGGCGTTGAAGGCCACGCCCAGCCCGGCCGCGTTCAGCATGTCCAGGTCGTTGGCGCCATCGCCGATGGCCACCGTCTGGGACAGCGGTACGTCGGCCTCCGCTGCGAAGCGGCGCAGCAGCCGGGCCT
This sequence comes from Streptomyces sp. NBC_00273, assembly GCF_036178145.1. Classification (NCBI taxonomy): domain Bacteria; kingdom Bacillati; phylum Actinomycetota; class Actinomycetes; order Kitasatosporales; family Streptomycetaceae; genus Streptomyces; species Streptomyces sp. NBC_00273. The sequence continues at coordinate 7,254,908 of NZ_CP108067.1, forward strand.
TGCCCGCCCGGTCCACGATCTCGCCGGTGACCTTGCCCGTCAGCTTCCCGTCGACGATCTCGAGGGTGTTGGCGGAGGCGAAGTCCAGCCCCAGCCGCTCCCGCAGATCGTCCGTCACCTGGGTGAAGCCGCCGGAGACCACGCCCACCTGGTAGCCGAGCCGCTTGAGCGTGCGGATCAGGGTCCGCGCGCCCGGGGTCAGCTGCACCTCGGCGCGGACCTTGTCCACGACGGACGCGTCCAGCCCCGCGAGCAGCGCCACCCGGGCGTGCAGCGACTGCTCGAAGTCCAGCTCACCGCGCATGGCCCGCTCGGTGACCTCGGCGACCTCGGCCTCGCACCCGGCGTGCGCCGCGAACAGCTCGATGACCTCGTCCTGGATGAGGGTCGAGTCCACGTCCATGACGACCAGGCGCTGGGCCCGGCGGTGCAATCCGGCCGAGACCACGGCCACGTCCACGCCGATGTGCGCGGAGGCGGTGGCCAGGGCGGTGCGCAGCGGCTCCGTCTCGACACCGGAGACGGCGAATTCCACCGCCGTCACCGGGTACTTGGCGAGTCGGAAGATTCGGTCGATGTTTCCGCCGGTCGCGGTGATCCGGGAGGCGATCGCGGCCGTGGACTCGGCGGTGAGCGGGTGCCCGAGCACGGTGACGTGCGAGCGGCCGCTGCCGCGCGGCCTGTTGTCACCGGTACCGGAGAGGATCTCGGCCTGCATCTTGAGGGATTCGGCCCAGCTGTGGACGGTGGCCCGCAGGTCGCCCTCGGCTCCGCCGGCGGGCTTGGTGACGAGGGCGCACAGGACGATGCGGCCACGGGTGACGACCTGCTCGATGTCGACGACGTCGACGGAGTAGGCGGCGAGGGTGTCGAACAGCCCGGCGGTGATCCCGGGACGGTCCTTGCCGAAGATCTTGACGAGGAGGGTGGGGACGTCGGAGGTCTGCGATGCGCTCATGGTGCCCTCACCGTATCTTCCCGACCCGGACCCCAGGACCCCCGTCCCACGTCTTGAACGGTCGTGCCCCCGTGGCCGGCGAGGAATTCGGTCCCGCCGGCGATCGAGGTGCGGCGGTCCGGGGCGGAGCCCCGGGGAACGGTGGAAGGGCGGGTGGGGGGCGGCTCCGCGCAGCAGCCCCGGCCCACCTCACCGCGGCGGCCCGGGTGGCCTCGGCGGCCTCGGCGGTCCCGGCGGCTTCGGCGGGGGCGGGGCTCCCGGCGGCGGCGGGGGAGTGAAGGGCTCCCGGCGGGGCGGTTTCGGCGGCCCGGGTGACCAGGGCGGGACGCCGGTCACGGTCACGTCCCAGGAGCCGTCCACCTCCCCGCCCGCTCCGGGCCGCGGACCGCGCGCGGGCCCGCCGTACGGTACGGCCCCGGGGTACGCGGCCGTCGGTGCCCCGGGGTCGGGCCACCCCGGCGCGGGCCCCGGCGCACCGGCCCGACCCGGCAGGGCCGCCCGGCGCCGACGGGTCAGCAGTGCACCCGCCGCACCGGCCACCGCCCCCCAGAGCGCGCCCAGCAGCAGCGCGTACGGCACGTCCCCCCGCAGCTCCACCCCCGCGTCCACCGCGTCCACACCCAGCACCGCGAGGGACGTGTCCGCGGAGAACCCGGTCAGCCGCACCAGCACCGCCAGGGCCACCCCGGTGGCGGCCGACAGCCGCGCCGCGCACCCCAGGATCCCGCGCCCCGGCGTCCGTACGGCCGCCAGCACGCCCGCGTAGAGCAGCAACAGGGCCGCCCCCGCGACCAGCAGCCAGACCCGCTCGTCGTACTCCCCGAGGCGGGCCACCGTCACCGGCTCCCGTGCGGACACCGCCAGCAGGTCGTCCAACGGATCGGGCAGCAGCCGGGCCGGAGCCCCCGTGACCCGGCCGCGCACCGGTACGAACAGCCCCAGCAGCACCCCCAGCCAGCTCCCGTTCGGCGCCGCCAGCAGCGCTCCGCCCAGCACCCGCCGCGGCTGGTCGTCGCCCAGCGCCGCCCACACGGCCGCGGCCCATCCGGCCGCCACCGCGACCAACGCCATCGCCACCACCGCCGAGACGGCCGGGCGCAGCCGGGCCAGCGCGACCGGCCCGCGCCGCGAGACCAGCAGCGCGAGCGCCAGTACGGCGAGCACCCACATCCCCGCGCCCAGCAGGGTCGGCCCGAGCTCCACCGAGAACCCCACCCGGGTCCGGGTCTCGATCAGGTCCCCGATGCGGTCCGGGAGCAGCCCGCCGATGTCCCCGATCCCCGGGATCTCGACCTTCGCGGGGGTCTTCGGCAGCGGCAGCGTCCCGTCGAGGGTGACCACGTCGTGCCCGGCCCACGCCAGAGCGCCCGCCGTCGCGACGGACAGCGCCCCGAGGACCCCCACCCTGGCCGCCGTTTCCCCGTGCCCCGCCCCGACCCGGAGGGAACGCAGGAACAACGACGCCAGGACCAGCGCCCCGGCCAACGACACCCCCAAGGGCATGCCGTCCAGGGAGGTTTCGGCGCCCGCTCCGGTGACTCCGAAGACCGAGACGTCACCCGAGGGGGTCACGGTTCCACCGACCGCGAGGACCACCGTGGCCGCCGTCATCGGGCCGAGCGAGACCCCCGAGGCGTCGGCGCCCAGCAGGTGCAGCCCGAGTCCGGCCACCCCCGCCATCACGATCAGGGACCAGCCCACGGTGGCGACGGCGGACAACAGCACGTCCCCCCAATGAATGCGGCGCATGCGGTGAACCCCCGATGCCTACCGAGCGGTACGCGACGGGACCACCGGGCGAGAAGTCCCGTATCTCACTCTCCGGGTGACTTTCGCCCCCGTCAACGGGCAGGCGTAGACGCCCCGACAAGGCCCGGATTCCACATACGGCTGTAGGCCTGAAATAGTTCCCCCGGATGTTCGCCATCCCTAGACTCCCTGACGTCATGGGGGATTCTCGGGGGACTTAAGTGGGGCTGGAGTGCCGGAACTCGTACTGGAATTGAATGGAAGGACCTGGACGCTCGATCCGTCCAGGTCGTACTCGCTGGGGCGTGACCCCCAGGGAGACGTGGTGATCGACGATGCCCGGGTGTCGTGGCGGCACGCCACCATCACCTGGAACGGCCGGGGTTGGGGCATCGAGGACCACGGCAGCACCAACGGCACCTACGTGCACGGGGCCAGGGTCCAGCAGACCGAGCTCGTGCCCGGCACGCCGGTCCACCTGGGCAACGCGACGGACGGCCCGCGGCTGAATCTGAGCGCCGCCGCCGCGCCGCAGCCGGCCGTGGCCCAGCAGGCCCCGGCACAGGCGTACGCCCAGCCGCAGGCCCCGGCCTACCAGGCCCCGCAGCAGCAGCCCCAGCACCAGGCCTGGGAACAGCAGCAGCACGCACAGCAGCAGCACGCTCAGCAGCCGCAGGCCCACCTCCCGCACCAGCAGGGCGCTGCCGCTCCCCGCCCGGCGCAGGGCGGGGCCCCGGCCTACGGAGACCGCAGCCCGACGACGTTCCACCAGCTCTCGCTGGGCCACGTCATGCGGATCGGCCGTGCGCTGGAGAACGAGCTGGTGGTCTCCGACCTCCAGGTCTCCCGCCACCACGCCGAGTTCCGCTCGATGCCCGGCGGCCGCTTCGAGATCCACGACCTCGGCAGCCACAACGGCACCTACGTCAACGGTCAGCCGCTGGCGAAGTCGGGCACCGCCCTGCTGGGCCCGAACGACATCGTCGGCGTCGGCCACTCGACGTTCCGGATCGTCGGTGACCGCCTCGAGGAGTTCGTCGACACCGGCGAGGTCTCCTTCTCGGCCCGCCACCTCACGGTCACGGTCGACGGCGGCAAGCAGATCCTCAAGGACGTCACCTTCGGCGTCCCCGAGAAGTCGCTGATCGGCGTCATCGGCCCCTCCGGCTCCGGCAAGTCGACGCTGCTCAAGGCGCTGACCGGCTACCGCCCGGCCAACGAGGGCGATGTCCTCTACGACAACCGCAACCTGTACAAGCAGTTCGCGGAGCTCCGCCAGCGCATCGGCCTGGTGCCGCAGGACGACATCCTGCACAAGGAGCTGAGGGTCCGCACCGCCCTGAAGTACGCGGCCAAGCTCCGCTTCCCGGGCGACACCGCCGAGTCCGAGCGCGCCGCCCGCATCGACGAGGTGCTGCGCGAGCTCAAGCTCGACATCCACAAGGACAAGAAGATCACCGCGCTCTCGGGCGGTCAGCGCAAGCGCGTGTCCGTGGCCCTGGAGCTGCTCACCAAGCCGTCGCTGATCTTCCTGGACGAGCCGACCTCGGGCCTCGACCCGGGCATGGACCGCGACGTCATGCAGCTGCTGCGCGGCCTCGCCGACGACGGCCGCACGGTCCTCGTCGTCACCCACTCGGTCGCCGAGCTGGCCATCTGCGACAAGCTGCTGGTCATGGCCCCGGGCGGTTCGGTCGCGTACTTCGGTCCGCCGGACGAGGCGCTGAACTTCTTCGGCTACACCACGTGGGCGGACGTGTTCTCGGCCTTCGAGAACTACCGCGACTACGACTGGGCCGGCCGCTGGAAGGGCTCCCAGCACTACCAGCTGTACGCCGCCGACATCGACGCGGTCGCCCCGCAGTCCGTCGCGATGCCTCCGGCCCAGATGCGCCCGACCAAGCCGCAGGGCTGGGGCTCGCAGCTGTGGACGCTGATCCGCCGCTACGTCTCGGTGATCGCCTCGGACGTGGGCTTCTTGGCCCTGATGGTGCTCCTGCCCGCCGTCCTCGGCGTGGTCTCCACGGTGATCCCCGCGAAGTTCGGCCTCGCACCGCCCGTCGCGCCGTCCCGCTTCAACGGCGACGCCGGCACGATCATGCTGATCCTCGCGGTCGGCATGTGCTTCTCGGGCGCCGCCAACTCGGTCCGTGAGCTGATCAAGGAACGGGTCATCTACGAGCGAGAACGCGCGACCGGCCTGTACCGGTCCGCGTACCTCATGTCGAAGGTGATCGTCCTCGGTGTCATCACGGCCATCCAGGGCGTGATCATCTGTGCGATCGGCTTCTTCCCGCGCGACCTGCCCGCCGAGGGCCTGATCATGCCGCCGGCCGTCGAGATCTGCCTGTCGGTCATCGCGCTCGGCTTCACCTCGATGATGTTCGGCCTGGTGATCTCCTCGCTGGTGAAGACCGCCGAGAAGACCATGCCGCTGCTGGTCATGTTCGCGATCGTCCAGGTCGTCTTCACCGGCATCCTCTTCCAGGTCTACGACTCCCCGGGCCTGGAGCAGTTCGCCTGGCTGATGCCGTCCCGCTGGGCCATCGCCGCAGCCGGCACCACGCTGAACCTCGGCAAGCTCATGCCGCCGTGGGACGCGGAGAACCCGACCAACACCGACCCGCTCTGGGACGCCACGATCGGCCAGTGGAGCCTGAACATCACCATCCTGCTGCTCATCGGCATCGCCTGCGGCTTCGCGGTGCAGCGCCTGCTGCGCCGCCACGAGCCCGAGGTCATGCGCGCGGGCAAGTAGGACGCGGGCGGGACGACCGCACGCACGTATCGCGCACGCACGTGCGCGCGTACGGCAAAACGCCTCAGGGCGGCATCCGGAAGTCCGGGTGCCGCCCTGAGGCGCATGGGGCTTGGGTGCGTCGAGGCCTAGTAGGCGCTGTTGACGTTGTCCATGGAGCCGTAGCGGTCGGCCGCGTAGTTGCAGGCGGCGACGATGTTGGCGACCGGGTCGTACTGGTCGAACTTGGTGCCCTTGACGTGGTACGCCTTGAAGGTCGGGTAGATGACCTGGAGCAGACCCTTGCTGGGGATGCCGTTCTGGGCGTTGATGTCCCAGTTGTTGATCGCCATCGGGTTACCGCTGGACTCGCGCATGACGTTCTTGTGGATGCCGGCGTAGGTGCCCGGAATGCCTTCCTTCTTCATGATGAAGAGGGCTTCCTTGATCCAGCCGTCGAGGTTGTTCGCGAAGACCGGGGTGCGGGCGGCGGAGCGGCTCGCGGCAGTCTTCGCCTCGCGCGCCTTCTTCGCGGCGGCCTCGGCCTTGGCCTTCGCGTCGGCGTCGGCCTTGATCTTGGCCGCGGCCTTCGCGTTCGCCTGGGAGATGACCTGCTGGGCGGAGAGGTTTCCGTGCAGCGCCTTCGTCTGCGCGCCGTTGACGGCCTGGGTCCAGGCGACGGGGGCGGCGTTGATGGTCTCGGCCTCGGCGGCGTCGGCCGGAACGAGGGAGAAGGCGACGGCGGCGGCGCTCAGCGTGGCGACACCGGCGATGGACAGCTTGTGTGCCTTCGTCAGACGACTGTGACCGGGGGTGCGGGAAGCAGACATGGCGGGGCAACCTCTTCGAATAGCGGGAGTCGCAGGAAGGCGCTTTGTGGATCCGGGGATCCGCGGTGCTGTGCGACGGGAGCAATTCTTAGCGGCGGCAAAATCCTGTGGCAAAGGTGTGACGTACGAAGCCGCTTAGTGGATCACGCACGGACGCCGAGGCCCGATTTCGGGCCTCGGCGCTAGGCGGGACAGCACTGACAGGGTCTTTATTCGTCCACTAGGCGGCTTCGTAAGTGATGTGGGTCCTATGTGCGGGGTCACATGGGGGAGGCGGCCGTTTTACCGTGCGTTGCTGTCGCAATGCATATGGTCACGGTTCTCATCCTTGAGTAGCAGATGGACGTCCCCGAACTCGTGCCAGAGGCAGAGACGGGCCAGTGCCTCGGCATACCCGAGCCGTACGGCGGCCCGCCCCGCGACCGCCTCCAGCATCAGCAGATGGGACGCCTCGGGCTCGTGCAGCCCGGTCAGCAGCCCGTCCACCACCCGCACCCCGCGCTCCGGAGTCACCACCAGATCGGTCCACCCCGCGGCCGGGCGCACCCGCCCCGATGCGTCCGCGGCCGATTCCAGGGCCCGTACCGCCGTGGTCCCCACCGCGATGACCCTCCCTCCGGCGGCCCTGGCGGCGTTCACCAGACCCGCCGTCGTGGCGGACACCCCGTACCGCTCCGGGTACGGGGGCTCGTGCGCCTCCTGCGAGGCCACCCCCGTGTGCAGGACCAGCGGGGCGAACTGCACCCCCCGGCTCACCAGCCGCGCCACCAGCTCCGCCGTGAAGGGCCGGCCCGCGCTCGGCATCTCCGCCGAGCCCGCCCCGTCGGCGGCCGGCACCGCGAACACCGTCTGATAGGCCGAGATCGGCTGGTCCCGCTCCGTGTACGCGTACCGGATCGGCCGCCCGTACGTCCGCAGCAGCGCCGGCACCCCGCCGGGCGCGGGGGAGGGGCGCGCCCACCACAGCCGGTCCGCGCCCGCCGTCAGGGGCTCCTCCAGGGTGAGGCGGTGCCCGCCCGGCAGCTCCAGCACCGCACCGGCCGGCCCCCCGGCGCGCGGTCGGGTCGTCCCGCCGCCGGCCGGGGTGCGCAGCTCCACCGCCCAGAGGTCGCCCCGGGGCCCCGTTCCGGGGTATCCCCCGTCGCCCCGGGTCGAGAAGTGCACCACCAGGTCTTCGCCGCCCAGCCGGGCGTCCACGGCGGCCGCCAGCGTGGTCGAGGTGTTCACCACCAGTACGTCCCCCGCCCGCAGCAGCCCCGGCAGCTCCCGGAAGGCGTGCAGCGACACCTGCTCGCTGCCCCGGGACACCAGGAGCCGCACGGCGTCCCGCCCCAGCCCCGGCCCCCGCTGCTCGGCCGGGATCCGTGCCAACAATTGCGGCGGTATGTCCCTTATGTATAGACCTGCCTCCCGCAGGGCCCGAGACCGGCTCACCGCCCACCCCCCGTGCCCGCCCCCGCACCCGCCTCCGTGCCCGCTCCCACGCCCGCTCCCGGGCCCGCCTCCGCCAGCTCCCGCGCCGTGTACCGCCCGCTCGGCAGCTCCCGCTCCACCAGCCGCAGCAGCGCCGGAGCCACCTCCTCCGGCGCCGGTAGCCCCGCCAGGTCCTCGTCCGGCTCGGCCGCCGCCATCATCCGCGTCCGCATCGACCCCGGATCGGCCCACCACACCCGCAGCTCCGGCTCCTCCACCGCAAGCACGGCCGACATCAGGTCCCCCGCCGCCTTGGTCGCCCCGTACGCCCCCCACGTCGCGTACGCCACCACCGCCGCGTCCGAGCTGATGTTCAGCACCGCCCCGGCCCGCGCCGCCCGCAACAGCGGCAGCCCCTCCTGGACCAGCCCCAGCGGCCCCACCACATTGACCTCGAAGGCCTCCCGCAGCCCGTCCAGCGCGTGCTCCGCCAGCGGCACCAACGGCTCGGCCCCGAGCACCCCCGCGTTGTTCACCAGCAGATCCAGCCCGCCCAGCTCCCGCGCCGCAGCCACCAGCGCCGCCCGGTGCGCCGCCGAGGACACGTCCCCCGCCACCGCCACCACCCGCGCCCCGGCCGCCCGGGCGGGCCCGGCCGCGGTCTCCTCCAGCGCCGCCGCACCCCGTGCGCTCAGCACCAGGTCCCAGCCCCGCGCCGCCAGCTCCCCGGCCAACGCCCGGCCCAGCCCCCTGGACGCCCCCGTCACGATCGCCACCGACATGACAGCACCCTCGCCTTCCGTCCCGATCAGCAGATGCCCCCAACCTAGGAACGGCCCACCCTCCGCCGCGTCGGCCACGAGCCCCACCCCCGCAGGTCCCTTGGACCTACGTCCACGGCCCGATCCCGCAGGTCACAGCCGCGGGTACGGTGAGCCCATGACCGGTAGCCCCCCGCACGGCGGGCCCCCCAGCGGCCTGGCCGCCGTGAGCACCGCACTGCTCGCCATGAGCCGCCGCCTGGAGGTCCGCGACGTCCTGCGCACGATCGTCGTGTCCGCCCGCGAACTCCTGGACGCCGAGTACGCGGCCCTGGGCGTCCCGGACGACCACGGCGGCTTCGCCCAGTTCGTCGTGGACGGCATCAGCGCGGAGCAGTGGCGGCGCATCGGCCCGCTGCCCCGCCAGCACGGCATCCTCGCCGCGATGCTCCACGAGGGAGGCCCCGAGCGCCTGGCCGACGTGCGCAAGGACCCGCGCTTCGAGGGCTGGCCGGCCGCCCACCCGGAGATGTCCGACTTCCTCGGCATGCCCGTGCGCGACGGCGATGAGACCCTCGGAGCCCTCTTCCTGGCGAACAAGCGCGGCCCCCGCGGGTTCACCGACGAGGACCAGGAACTCCTCTCCCTCCTCGCCCAGCACGCGGCGATCGCCCTGACCAACGCCCACCTCTACGAGCGCAGCCGCGAGCTCACCATCGCCGAGGAGCGCTCCCGGCTCGCCCACGAGCTGCACGACGCCGTCAGCCAGAAGCTCTTCTCGCTCCGCCTCACCGCCCAAGCCGCCGCCACCCTGGTCGACCGGGACCCGGCCCGGGCCAAGGACGAGCTCCAGCAGGTGGCGGCCCTGGCGGCGGAGGCCGCCGACGAGCTGCGCGCCGCCGTGACCGAGCTGCGCCCGGCCGCCCTGGACGAGGACGGACTGGTCGCCACCCTCCGTACGCACGTCCACGTGCTCGACCGCGCCCACACCGCGCACGTCACCTTCACCTGTGACGGCGTACGGGCCCTGCCGGCGCCCCAGGAGGAAGCGCTGCTCCGCGTCGCCCAGGAGGCCCTGCACAACGCCCTGCGCCACTCGGACGGCGACCGCGTCGAGGTCACCCTGGCCCGGACGCCCGCCGGGGGCGCGGTCCTCAAGGTCCTCGACACCGGCAAGGGCTTCGACCCCCGGACCGTCCGCAGGGCCGGCCGGCACCTGGGCCTGGTCTCCATGCGGGACCGCGCGAGCGGCGTCGGCGGCCGGCTCACCGTGCACTCGGAGCCCGGTCGGGGCACCACGATCGAGATGGAGGTCCCCGGTGGCTGACAGCACCGGCCGGAGCGGCAGCGGCATTCGAGTACTGCTGGTCGACGACCACCAGGTGGTCCGGCGGGGCCTGCGGACCTTCCTGGAGGTCCAGGAGGACATCGAGGTGGTCGGCGAGGCCTCCGACGGCGAAGAGGGCATCGCCCGCGCCGAGGAGCTGGGGCCCGACGTGATCCTGATGGACATCAAGATGCCGGGCACCGACGGCATCGAGGCGCTGCGCAGGTTGCGCGAGCTGGCGAACCCGGCCCGCGTGCTGATCGTCACCAGCTTCACCGAGCAGCGGACCGTGGTCCCCGCCCTGCGGGCCGGCGCGGCCGGATACGTCTACAAGGACATCGACCCGGAGGCGCTGGCCGGAGCCATCCGCTCCGTCCACGCTGGCCACGTGCTCCTCCAGCCCGAGGTGGCCCTCGCCCTGCTCTCCCAGGAGGAGCAGGGTTCCCCGGCGGGCCGGCCCGGCTCGCTGACCGACCGCGAACGCGAGGTCCTGGGCCTGATCGCCGACGGCCGCTCCAACCGCGAGATCGCCCGGGCCCTGGTCCTCTCCGAGAAGACGGTCAAGACCCACGTCTCGAACATCCTGATGAAGTTGGACCTTTCCGATCGGACCCAGGCCGCATTGTGGGCGGTCAGACACGGGATCGCCGAGTGATCAGAGGTAAATCGGATCGTCTCGCTCCGGACTGAGATTCATACGGTCGGGTGTATGTAGCCCGCATGGCGTATCCCGATCGCGGGCCGGCCGTTCTCCAAGGCGTGTCGCGACGGCTGGTCGCGGCAGACGTACTGGAGGACGAGAACGTGAAGAACTTCAAGAAGGCCGCAGCCGTCACCATGATCGCGGGCGGCCTCCTCGCCGCCGGCGCCGGTGTCTCCTCGGCGCACGGCGGTGCGTCGGCGGAGGGCGAGGCCCTGAACTCGCCCGGCGTGGCCTCCGGGAACCAGGTCCAGGTCCCCGTGCACGTCCCCGTGAACGTGGTCGGCAACACCGTCAACGTGATCGGCCTGCTCAACCCCGCCTTCGGCAACACCGGCGTCAACGCCTGACCCGCCCCACCCCGGCCCCGCTTCCCCCCTCTCCCTGGGAAGCGGGGTTTCCCCCTGCCCGGCTCCCTCTCAGCCCCGGCCGGCCCTCACTCAGCCCCGCCGGCGTTTGGGGCGCGGGGTGTGGGGCGGAGCCCCACGAAGCCCGGCGCAGCCGGTGCCGCCCGCGCAGCGCAGGGTCACCCCCGCTCGCGCGCCTCAACGGCCGAGTTGTACGCCGCCACGAGCGCCCGCCGAGCGACCCGCTCGACCGGCCGCAGCGCCTCCGCCCGCGCCGCCATCTCCGAGGCGGCCACCGCGCCCCCGTGCCCGTTCTCGTGCGCGAGCGACACCATCAGGTCCACCCGCTGCGCCAGCGCCAGCACCCGCACCGCCCGCGCCGGATACCCCGGCGCCAGCGCCTCCCGTCCGGCCTCCGCCCGCGCCCGGTACGCCGACAGCGCGGCCTCCGCGACCGGCCCGGACCCCGCCACGTCCAGCCGGGTCAGCACCTCGGTCGCCTCGCGCAGCGCCTCCGCCAGCTCCCGCTCCGCCTCGCTCAGCGAGGGCACGTCGGCCGGCGGAGCCTCTCGTACCGGCAGTACGTGCCAGGTCACCGATACGTGGAGGTCCCCGGCCGGCCCGACCTCGGACACCTCCGGCACCAGACCCAGCGCCGCCCCCACCGCGACGACGGCCTCCTCCGCCTCCAGCGCCCGCGCATTGAACTCCGGCGGCCCGCTCAGCCCCAGCGGATGCCCCGGCGCCGGCAGCGCCACCCGCAGCCCCGTCACCCCCAGGGCCCGCAGCCGGCCGAGCGCCAAGGTGAGACCGACGGGGCCCGTCTCGCCCGGCAGCCCCTCCACCCGGTGCACGGCGTCCTCGCCCACGATCGACAACACGGCCTCGTCGGGCGAGACCAGACCGGCCAGCAGTGCGTTCCCCCAGGCGGCCAAGCGCCCTGAACGTGGTTCGAAAAGCATCCCCCTACTTTACGGATCGGCCCCGGCACCGGGCCCCGGCCCCGGAGCCCTCTCCGAGTGGCGTAGGTTTTCCCCTGGGGCTGCGTCTACCGGCGCACAGAGAACCGTGACTGCAAGGGGTGACAACACGCTCATGAGCGATGTTCTGGAGCTGGTGGACGTATCCGTGGTCCGCGAGGGCCGGGCTCTGGTGGACCAGGTCTCCTGGTCGGTGAAGGAGGGCGAGCGCTGGGTGATCCTCGGCCCCAACGGCGCCGGCAAGACCACACTGCTGAACCTCGCCTCCAGCTACCTCTTCCCCACCAAGGGCACCGCCACCATCCTCGGCAGCACCCTCGGCAAGGTGGACGTCTTCGAGCTGCGCCCCCGCATCGGTGTCGCCGGCATCGCGATGGCCGACAAGCTGCCCAAGCGGCAGACCGTCCTGCAGACCGTCCTCACCGCCGCCTACGGCATGACGGCGACCTGGCAGGAGGAGTACGAGGACGTCGACGAGCAGCGCGCCCGCGCCTTCCTCGACCGCCTCGGCATGACCGAGTACCTCGACCGCAAGTTCGGCACCCTCTCCGAGGGCGAGCGCAAGCGCACGCTGATCGCCCGTGCCCTGATGACCGACCCCGAGCTGCTGCTCCTCGACGAGCCCGCCGCCGGTCTGGACCTCGGCGGTCGCGAGGACCTCGTACGCCGCCTCGGCCGCCTGGCCCGCGACCCGCTCGCCCCGTCGATGGTCATGGTCACGCACCACGTCGAGGAGATCGCCCCCGGCTTCACCCACGTCCTGATGATCCGTCAGGGCAAGGTCGTCACCGCGGGCCCGATCGACCTCGAACTGACCTCCCGCAACCTCTCCCTCTGCTTCGGCCTCCCGCTGGTCGTCGAGCGCAACGGGACCGACCGCTGGACCGCACAGGGCCTTCCGCTCGGCTGAGGGGGCGTCTAGGTCCGCCCCTTACGCCTCTTGCGGGTCCCCGCACCCTGTCCCGACCGCGCCCACCGGACCTACCATGACCATGTGGACATCGACGCGTGGGTGTGGTGGCTCATCGGCGCGGTCGGACTGGGCATCCCCCTCGTCCTGACCGCCATGCCGGAGTTCGGCATGTTCGCCGTCGGCGCGGTCGCGGCCGCCGTCACGGCTGCCGTCGGCGGGGGAGTGGTGGCACAGGTCCTGGTCTTCGTGATCGTGTCGGTCGCGCTCATCGCCGTCGTCCGACCCATCGCCAACCGGCACCGTACCCAGCGCCCGCAACACCGCAGCGGCATCGACGCGTTGAGGGGCAGATCCGCCGTCGTCCTGGAACGGGTCGACGGCAGCGGCGGCCGCATCAAGCTCGCCGGCGAGGTCTGGTCCGCGCGCACCCTCGACGCGGACACCAGCTTCGAACCCGGACAGTCCGTCGACGTGGTGGAGATCGACGGAGCGACCGCCGTCGTCATGTGACAACCAGCCTGCTCGCGGCCCCAAGGTCTGCGAGACTCCGATCAACGGGGCAGCACAGACAGCCGGAAGGGCACGGGGAACCGCATGCAACCGATCATCATCGTCCTGATCATTCTGGTGGTTCTGGTCTTCATCGCACTGGTCAAGACGATCCAGGTGATCCCGCAGGCCAGCGCCGCCATCGTCGAGCGGTTCGGCCGCTACACCCGCACCCTCAACGCGGGCCTCAACATCGTCGTCCCGTTCATCGACTCGATCCGCAACCGGATCGACCTCCGCGAACAGGTCGTTCCGTTCCCGCCGCAGCCCGTCATCACCCAGGACAACCTGGTCGTCAACATCGACACCGTCATCTACTACCAGGTGACCGACGCCCGGGCCGCGACCTACGAAGTGGCCAGCTACATCCAGGCCATCGAGCAGCTCACCGTCACCACGCTCCGCAACATCATCGGTGGCATGGACCTGGAGCGGACCCTCACCTCCCGCGAGGAGATCAACGCGGCCCTGCGCGGCGTCCTCGACGAGGCCACCGGCAAGTGGGGCATCCGCGTCAACCGCGTCGAGCTCAAGGCCATCGAGCCGCCGACCTCCATCCAGGACTCGATGGAGAAGCAGATGCGCGCCGACCGCGACAAGCGCGCCGCGATCCTCCAGGCCGAAGGTGTCCGGCAGTCCGAGATCCTGCGCGCCGAGGGTGAGAAGCAGTCCTCCATCCTGCGCGCCGAAGGTGACGCCAAGGCCGCCGCGCTGCGCGCCGAGGGCGAGGCCCAGGCCATCCGTACGGTCTTCGAGTCCATCCACGCCGGCGACGCCGACCAGAAGCTCCTCGCCTACCAGTACCTCCAGATGCTCCCGAAGATCGCCGAAGGAGACGCCAACAAGCTCTGGATCGTGCCGAGCGAGATCGGCGACGCCCTCAAGGGCCTCTCCGGCGCCATGGGCAACTTCGGCCCCATGGGCGGCGGTACGGGCTTCAACCCGGGCGGCACCGGCAAGGACGGCGGCGGCATCCCGGCCGCGCGGGACAAGGACGGCGCGGACCGCCGGGAACAGCCCCCCATCGACTGACACGGGCCACCCCTTCCTGCATGATCAGTGAGGCCCCTCGACCTTCATGGCGGGGAGGCGACTCACTCATGCAAAGGGGATGGCACCGTCCATGTCCATCTGGGAATCACTCGCTGTCTTCGCCGCCGGCATCGGCGCGGGCACGATCAACACCATCGTCGGCTCCGGCACCCTGATCACCTTCCCGGTGCTGCTCGCCACCGGACTGCCCCCGGTCACCGCCAACGTGTCCAACACCCTCGGCCTGGTGCCCGGTTCGATCAGCGGGGCCATCGGCTACCGCAAGGAGCTCCAGGGCCAGCGCTCCCGCATCCTGCGGCTCGGCTCCGTGTCCCTCATCGGCGGACTCGCGGGCGCGCTCCTGCTCCTCACCCTGCCGTCCGAGTCCTTCGACACGATCGTGCCCGTTCTGATCGCCCTGGCGCTGGTCCTCGTCGTCCTCCAGCCCCGGCTCGCCGCCGCGCTGCGCCGACGCCAGGAAGCCGCCGGAGGCGACACCGGCCACCCCGACGGCGGACCGGCGCTGCTCGGCGGCATGCTGCTCTCCAGCGCGTACGGAGGCTACTTCGGCGCCGCCCAGGGCGTGCTCTACCTCGGCCTGATGGGCCTGCTGCTCCGCGAGGACCTGCAACGCATCAACGCCGTCAAGAACGTCATCGCCGCTCTGGTGAACGGCATCGCGGCCGTCGTCTTCCTCTTCGTCGCCGAGTTCGACTGGACGGCCGTCGTCCTCATCGCCGTCGGCTCCACGATCGGAGGTCAGATCGGCGCCAAGGTCGGCCGGCGCCTCTCGCCGACCGTCCTGCGTGCGGTCATCGTGACGGTCGGCATCCTCGCCATCGTCCAACTGCTCGTCAGCTGAGCGACGTAGAAGAACTACGCCGCCCAGCGCGACCGCCTCCACCGAACGCGGGAGATCCGCTCAGGCGGAACGCTCCAGCCACTCCGGGAGCGCCTCCCGCCCGGTCACCCCCAGGGCCAGCAGCATCGCATCCGCCGGCGACGGCACGTAGGGCTTCCGGAGGAGCGGCATCCCCGCCTCCTCCGGAGTCCGCGCCGCCTTGCGGTGGTTGTCCTCGGCACAGGACGCCACCGTGTTCAGCCAGGTGTCGCCACCCCCCTGGGCCCGCGGCAGCACGTGGTCCACGGTCGTCGCGCGCTTCCCGCAGTACGCGCAACGGTGCTGGTCCCGGACCAGCACCCCCCTCCGCGACCAGGGAGCATGTCTTCGGAACGGCACCCGGACATACCTGCAGAGCCTGATCACCCGGGGCATCGGAAGATCCATGGTGGCCGCGCGCACACGCAGCTCGGGGTGCGACTGTTCGACGACGGCCTTGTCCTGGAGCACCAGAACCACAGCACGATTCAGAGTCACTGTCGACAGCGGCTCGAAGCTCGCATTCAGCACCAGCGTGTCCCGCATCTCGCCCACCTCCCGTGTGCAGGCCCGCGACCACCCTGGCGGCAGGGCCCGCAACCACTCTGGCCGCGCGCGCCACGCGGGACAACGCAATAAAAATGCCCGGTCCTGGCCTTCTTTAGACCAGGACCGGGCGAACGCTCGGGAAACGATCAGCGCGCGGCGGGCGCTTCGTACTCCGCGACGAGCTGCGCACGCCCCAGGGCGTGGAACCGCAGATGGAATCCGACGACCGCCGGCGACGAGTCCTCGTCCGGGCCGAGCTGCTCCCGGTCCACCGCGTACACGGTGAACACGTAGCGGTGCCGCTCCCCGCGCGGCGGGGCCGCACCGCCGAAGTCCCTCGTGCCGTAGTCGTTCCGCGCGTGCACGGCCCCCTCCGGCAGGCCCGCGAAATCCCCGGTGCCCGCCCCGGCCGGCAGCTCCGTCACCGAAACGGGCAGGTCGAAGAGGACCCAGTGCCAGAACCCGCTGCCCGTGGGCGCGTCCGGGTCGAAGCAGGTCACGGCGAAGCTCTTCGTCCCCTCGGGAAAGCCCTCCCAGCGAAGGTGCGGCGAGACGTTCTTCCCCGTGAGGACCTGGGCGGCGTGCAGGTCGGCTCCATGGGAGACGTCCTCGCTCGTCAAGGTGAAGGACGCGACCTCGGGGTGGAAGTCGTGCGGAAGGTGCGCCCTGCTCTGCTCTGGCACTACTGAACCTCCGGAAGGGGGAGACATCGGACCGCGCCCGCCGTGTACGGACGCGGTCCCGAGCCTAGAACCAGTTGCGCTGCGAACCGACCGACGCGATCCACTGGTTCAGGTACGCCGCCCAGTCCGTGCCCTGGTACGACTGCAGACCCACCTGGAAGCAGCGGTAGGTGTCGCTGCCCTCGGTGAACAGACCGGGCTTCTTGTCCATCTCCAGCACGACGTCCATCTCCCGGCCGTCCGAGATGAAGGTGAGCTCGACCTGGTGCAGCCCGCGGTACTGCGACGGCGGCAGGAACTCGATCTCCTGGTAGAAGGGCAGCGACTGACGCGTCCCACGGATGTGCCCGCGCTCCATGTCCGCGCTGCGGAACGTGAAGCCGAGCTGCCGGAAGGCATCGAGGATCGCCTGCTGCGCCGGCACCGGGTGCACGTTGATCGCGTCGAGGTCGCCCGCGTCCACCGCGCGCGCGATCTCCAGCTCGGTGCTGACCCCGATGTTCATCCCGTGCAGGTGCTGGCCCCCGAAGTGGGTGATCGGCGTCTCCCACGGGATCTCCAGCCCGAACGGCACCACGTGCAGGGCACCCGGCTGCACCTGGAACGCACCGCCGAGGCGCTGCTTGGTGAAGACGATGTCCTGCTTGTACTCCTGGTCGCCGCCCTCCACCTCGACCCGCGCCTGCAGGCCCACGGACAGCCCCTCGATCTGCTGCTCCACGGAACCGCCCTGGATGCGGACCTCGCCCTGGACGATCCCGCCCGGCACGACGTTCGGCTCGGTGATGATCGTGTCCACCGAAGCACCGCCGGCACCCAGCGCCGCGAACAGCTTCTTGAACCCCATGCTCTGACTCCCCTTGAAGGATCTGGCGACTACGCCGCGACTACCCCGTACCAACGCGGAACCTTAGGCCCCGGTTCCACGGGGACGCGTTCCACTACGCTCGACCGGATGAGCGCGCGCCCTGACCGTACGCCCCTGCCCAGGTCTTTCTTCGACCGCCCGGTCCTCACCGTGGCCCCGGACCTCCTCGGCCGCACCCTCGTCCGCCGCACCACGGAGGGCCCCCTCGAACTGCGCATCACGGAGGTCGAGGCGTACGAAGGGGAGAGCGACCCCGGCTCCCACGCCTACCGCGGCCGCACCGCCCGCAACGCATCGATGTTCGGTCCACCGGGACA